>NZ_CP142860.1:0-1200000 GCF_036287215.1 Caproiciproducens sp. CPB-2 | reverse complement strand
GCCGCAAGCACTGCCAGCAAATAAACACCAAAAACAGAACAGCACGGCGATAGGGGGAAATCCCCTATCGCTCATGTTGCGTTAAGGAGAATTTACAATGGGTCTATTACAGGCAATGCAGGGCGCGGCGGCGCAGGGTGTTTTATGGAGCATTATGACGCTGGGCGTTTACATCACCTTCAAGGTACTGGATTTTGCCGATCTGACGGTCGATGGCAGCTTTGCCACCGGCGGCGCGGTCACGGCGATTTTAATTTCTCACGGAATGAATCCTTTCCTCTCGCTTTTATTCGCTTTGGCCTCCGGTATGGCCTGCGGCTTTATCACCGGCTTTTTACACACCAAACTGGAGATTCCGGGGATTCTGGCGGGGATTCTGACCATGATCGCCCTCTACTCCATCAATATCCGCATCATGGGGCAGGCGAACATTCCCCTTCTCGGCATCTCCACCATCATCACCACGGTTTCCGGGCTGTATCCGGTGCTCAGCGTGAACATGATCTCGCTCATGATCGGCCTGATTTTCACCGCCGCGGTAATCCTGTTCCTGTACTGGTTCTTCGGTACCGAAATCGGATGCTCGGTCCGCGCAACCGGCAACAACGAATACATGGTCCGCGCGCTGGGCGTCAATACCGATAAGACAAAAATCCTGGGGCTGGTATTGAGCAACGGCCTTGTCGCGCTGTCCGGCGCGACGGTGGCGCAGAGCCAGGGGTACGCGGACGTCGGCATGGGCACCGGCACCATCATGATCGGCCTTGCGTCCGTCATCATTGGCGAGGTCCTGATGGGCAACCGCTTCTCATTCGCCTACAAACTGATTTCGGCAGTCGTCGGCTCCGTGATCTATCGCGTGATTATCGCCCTTGTGCTGTGGTTCGGCCTGAAATCCACGGACCTGAAGCTTCTCACAGCGATCATGGTTGCGGTGGCTCTGGCCATTCCGGTTGTGAAACGGAAGTTCCCCGCCTTCTTTAATAATCTGGTGGAAAAATGGCAGAGTTTCTTCAGCCGCTTCAGAAAAGGCAAAAAAGCATCTGCCGCGAACGGAGGGGAAACAAGATGATTCAACTGACAAATGTAAGCAAAACCTTCAATGCCAACACCATCAACGAGAAAAAAGCGCTGATCGATTTGAATCTGACCATTGAGACCGGCGATTTCATTACGGTCATCGGCGGAAACGGCGCCGGAAAATCCACGCTGCTGAACCTGATCGCGGGCGTTTTCCCCTGTGACGGCGGGCAGATTTTACTGGACGACATCGATCTGACCAAGCAGCCCGAATACCGCCGGGCAAAGCTTCTGGGCCGCGTGTTTCAGGACCCGATGATGGGCACCGCCGCGGACATGGGCATTGAGGAAAATCTGGCCATGGCGTATCGCAGAGGCAAAAAACGCGGTTTGGGCTGGGGAATCAAAAAAGGCGAACGGGCCGTCTATAAAGAAAAACTGGAAACGCTGGAGCTCGGGCTGGAAACCAGGCTTTCCAGCAAGGTGGGGCTGCTGTCTGGCGGCCAGCGTCAGGCGCTGACCCTGCTGATGGCTACGCTTCAAAAGCCGAAGCTTCTGCTTTTGGATGAGCACACCGCGGCGCTGGACCCCAAAACCGCGCGCAAGGTGCTGGAGCTGACCGACGAAATGGTCAGCCGGGACAGCCTGACCACGCTGATGGTCACACACAATATGAAGGATGCCATCCGGCTGGGCAACCGCCTGATTATGATGCATGAAGGCAGAATTATTTTCGATATCAAGGGCCAGGAAAAGAAAAACCTGCAGGTAAAAGACCTGCTTGAAAAGTTTGAGACCGTGAGCGGAGACACCATGGACAACGACAGAATGCTTCTGTCATAACCCCAGTTAAGAGCCCGCCGCGTTTTAGGCTTTTTTGGCTCCCTCTTTGAGGGAGCTGGCAGGCAACGCCTGACTGAGGGAGTTTCATAGAAACCTGACGGGGTACTCCCTCCGGCGCGCCGAGCGCGCCACCTCCCTCACAGAGGGAGGCTCATTCGGTCTGTGCTTGTTTTTTGCACGATTTTCCGAAACCTGACAGTTTTTCGATGTTCCTGGGCGCGGCGGAGAATCCGCCGCGCCCTCTCTGTGCCTTTTTTCTTTTCCGACCGGTATGTTTTGTCCATATCGCGGTGAAAGGAAGCGGAATTTCCGGTTATCCTTCGTACAATATCCCCAAATTTTAAAATACCCCTTTACTTTAACGTGCTAATAAGGTAAAATATTGATATTGGAGAGTCCAATGAGAAGAGAAGTGGGGTATTTAAAATGAAAAAAATATTATCTTTATTATTAGCGGCGGGCATCGCCCTTTCCTGCGCCGCCTGCGGCGGCACAGCTGCCGGCAGTACCGGTACCGCGTCGGCCGCGGACGAATCCTGGACCAAGGTTGAGAAAGCGGGCAAGCTGGTGCTCGGCCTTGACGACGCCTTCCCCCCGATGGGGTATGTGGACACCAAAACGGGCGAACTGGTCGGCTTTGATATCGACCTTGCCAAGGAAGCCTGCAAGCGCCTCAACATTGAGCTGAAAACACAGCCGATCGACTGGGACAGCAAAACCGCCGAACTGAACAACGGCAACATCGACTGCCTGTGGAACGGTTTCAGCAAAACCGACGAGCGAGAAAAGGAATTCAGTCTGAGCATTCCCTATATGAAAAACGAGCAGATCATCCTTGTCAAGACGGATTCCTCCTATCAGGGGCTTGAGTCCCTGGCCGGAAAGACCATCGGCGTACAGTCGGATTCTTCCGCGGAAGTCGCCCTGAATGAGAATGAGGATTTCAAGAAAACCTTAAAATCCGTTGTACAGATCGACGACTACTCCAAAGCGGTCATGGAATTGCAGAACGGCACCATCGACGCGATCAGCATTGACGAAGTGGTTGCACGTTACTACCTGACCAACAACCCGAACGCCTATAAGGTGCTTCAGGACAAGGACGGCAAGGACGCTTCTCTCGCCACCGAGGATTATGTCGTGGGCTTCCGCAAGGCGGACAGCGCGCTGACGGAAAAGATCAACGGCGTATTGAAGGAAATGGCGGCGGACGGCACCATGGCGTCGATCTCCCAGAAATGGTTCGGCGAGGATGTTACCACCGTAGAAAAATAAAACGATTTCACGTTGCATTCTGAGGGATAACTGTAACCGAAGAATCCATGTTATAGCTGTCGTCTGGGACACTCTCTTCACTCAGAAGGACAGATTCAGATTTTTCCCCTGCGCGGCATAGAGCCGGACTCTGTCCGGTTCTGTGCCTTTGGCTTTTTTACCCAATCATTTTATGGAGGTCGCGTTCATGAATTATCAGGCGCTTTTGACACAGATGCTGGAAGCAACCCTTATGTCACTGCGTATCTTTTTCGTCACGCTTATTTTTTCGCTGCCGCTCGGCCTGCTGGTGGCCAAGGGACGCATGACGAAGGTCAGGGTCGTCAATCTTCCGGTCAGGCTTTACATACTGCTGATGCGCGGAACACCGCTGATGCTGCAGCTTCTGTTCTTCTTTTATGCCCTGAAGCCCCTGTTCGGGATTCAGCTGGACCGCGTTCTGGCGGCGGAGGTCGCCTTTGTCCTGAACTACGCGGCGTATTTCGCGGAAATCTTCCGCGGGGGGATCGAGGGGATTCCCCGCGGCCAGCACGAGGCGGCAAGGGTGCTCGGTTTTACGCGCGGCCAGACCTTCTTTCGCATCATTCTGCCACAGGTCGTCAAGCACATTATCCCGCCGATGGGCAACGAGTTCATCACGCTCGTAAAGGACACCTCCCTGGCGCAGGTGATCGGCATCGTCGAGCTGCTCAAGGTAACCTCCAACTGGGTTTCCTCGGCGGTCAACATGACGCCACTGGTGATTGCCGGCGCGTTCTATCTTGTGATGAACGGCGTGGTCACCCGGTTCTTTACGATGGCCGAAAACCGGCTGGACTATTATCATTAGGAGGATGGAAATGCATATCTTAACCGCCAAAGACATCTGCAAAAGCTTCGACAGCACAAAAGTGCTGAACGGCATTTCAATAGAAGTAACCAAAGGGCAGGTACTTGCGGTCATCGGGCCGTCCGGCTCGGGAAAAAGCACTCTGCTTCGCTGCGTTACCCAGCTGGAAACGGTAGATTCCGGCGAGATCACCATCTGTGGGGATACACTGGTGAAAAACGGCGAAAATGGCAAAGCCGTCTATTCGGACAAGGCCGCATGCAGCAAAATCGGGCTGCATATCGGGCTGGTTTTCCAGAATTTCAATCTTTTCCCCCACCTGTCCGTGATGCAGAACATTACGGAAGCGCCCATCCGCGTACTGCACCGTTCAAAGACGGAGGCGGAAGCTTCCGCAAAGGAGCTTCTGAAGAAAATGGATCTGGCGGACAAGGCGGATGCCTACCCCTGCCAGCTTTCCGGCGGACAGCAGCAGCGCGTATCCATTGCCCGCGCGCTCGCAATGAATCCGGATATCCTGTTTTTCGACGAGCCGACCAGCGCGCTCGATCCGGAGCTGACGGGAGAAATTCTCAAGGTCATCCGCGAGCTTGCGGCGGAGCATATGACGATGGTGGTTGTCACCCACGAAATGAAATTTGCCAGGGACGTGGCCGATTACGTGGTCTTTATGGACAACGGAACGATTGTCGAGCAGGGAAATCCGGAACAGCTTTTCGGCAATACGCAGAACGACCGCACCAAAGCCTTCCTTTCCCGTTTCAATGAAAATTAAAAGAGACCGCTGCAAAATAAATAAGCAGTGACAAATCAAAATCGTGCCCCAAAACGAAAAAATACGTCTTGCTACGGCTTTGAAAGCCCAACCAAGACGCATTTTTTGTGCATTATTTTTTTATGACGTTGTTTTCAACAGCTTCTTTGCTCTATACCCTTTTGACTGGCTGGGTGTGGTCCTTCAGCCACTGGAGCTCTTTTCCGGAAAGGCCCGGGGAAAGCTTCTCGTAGACCATATGATGGTAGTTGTTCAGCCACTCCAGCTCGTCGTCCGTCATCAGCTCCGTCAGGATTCCCGCGGTATCGATCGGGAAATAAGTAATGGGTTCAAATTTTAAGAACTGTCCGTACTCGTTATTGACAAAATCAGTGACAAGCATGATATTTTCGGTGCGGATCCCGTGCTTTCCCTCTTCGTAGATACCCGGTTCGTTGGTGATGGTCATGCCCTTTTTAAAGGCAACATTATTGCTGATCCTCATGTTCTGCGGACCCTCGTGCACCCCGCTGAACATGCCCACGCCGTGGCCCGTGCCGCAGCGGTAGTCGATTCCGTGCTTCCAGACCTGCTCGCGGCTGAGGATGTCGATATTGCCGCCGGTGCAGCCTTCCAGGAATACGGCCGTCGCCAGCGCGATATGGGCTTTCAGCACATAGGTGTAATGCTCCTTTTCCTCCCGGCTGAGCGGTCCCAAAGCGAAGGTACGGGTGATATCGGTGGTCCCTTCCAGATACTGTCCGCCGGAATCGATCAGCAGGAAATCCCGATTTTTCAGGGTGCTGCAGGTTTCCGGCTTCGGGCTGTAATGCATCATCGCGGCGTTCGCGCCATAGGCCGCAATGGTG
Source organism: Caproiciproducens sp. CPB-2 (assembly GCF_036287215.1). Lineage (NCBI taxonomy): Bacteria > Bacillati > Bacillota > Clostridia > Eubacteriales > Acutalibacteraceae > Caproiciproducens > Caproiciproducens sp. CPB-2. Next base: position 1,194,410 of record NZ_CP142860.1, on the reverse strand, counting down.
CCGAAGCTTTCGCCCTTGTTGTTCGGCTGCTTTGCCCTGCACTCCCGCAGCATATCGCAAACGGTGCATTCGGTGACAGTCTCCCCGTTCTTCATCCTATCCTCGAATTGGACGCAGAACTCCACGAGCGCGCGGCCGTCCTTGATATGCGCCTCTATGATATTTTTAATCTCCGTTTCATTTTTGACCCCCTTGAGGGCAATGACGGTATCGCCGCCCTCTTTGACGGTCACATGCCGGTTCTGCTTCAGCAGCTGATACAGGTCGTAATTGACGGTGACCGGGTCGACCAGAATCGTCTTGTCAGAGCTGATTTTTTCCAGCGCGCGGTCGATTTCCTCGTATTCCCTGACCGTAACGCCGTTTTCCTCCAGGTAGGCAAGTGTTTCCGGCAGGACGCGGCCGGTATTGATAAACAGGTAAGCGGAATCGGTATAAACAATCGCGTAGGAAACCGCGAGCGGATTGTATTCGATGTCGTCCGCGCGGATATTCATCAGCCAGGCGACGCAGTCCAGCTTGGTAAAGATTTCCCCGTCGGCATGCTGCTTTTTCAGCTCCGCGCGGACCTGTTCCAGCTTTTCTTCGCAGGTATAGCCCGCGTACTTTACGTCGTGAACAAACACCTTGCTTGCGGGCATTTGCGGCCTGTCCGTCCAGATATCCTGAATGAGGTCGACCGCCTTGATTTTCAGCTTTTTTTCGGCGAATTTCTCACGCATTTCCTCGACGGCGGCAGCGGAAAGCATTTTGCCGTCAAATCCGACCGTTTCACCCTCGTTCAGCTCCTCCGCTAAAAATTCGGTATAGGTCGGCACCCCTTTGACCGCCATGCGGTACAGGGTGATTTCGCTGCCCTCCAGCTGATGCGCGGCCTGGATAAAATACCGCCCGTCCGTCCAGAGCCCGCTTTGCGTTTCCGTAACCACCAGCGTTCCCGCGGAACCGGTAAAGCCGGAAAAATAGCTTCTTGCCGCCCAGTAAGCGGGCAGGTACTCGCTCATATGAGGGTCGGCGGAAGGCACAATACAGGCCTGCACGCCGTTCTGCTTCATCTGGCGGCGCAGCGCGGCAAGCCTTTCATTTACGCTGTTCATGATTCATTTCCCCTTCTATCTTAAAATGGCATCTTCCCTGAATCTGTATTACAGATTTCCAGTCGATTCTGCAACAAGTTTACGTTTCTCCCCCGCCTTCGGCGGGGGAGAAACGTGTTTTGTCTCGTAAACTGAAATAGAATTGCTGTAGTGCGAATATTAAAAAGTATAGGCTCAATCATAGGGATTGTCAAGCCGATCCCCCTTGGGCCACTTCACTGGGCCGGGAGTTTCCCCCGGGCAACAAATGCCGTCCGGGTGCTGATGGTGTGCACCCCGTCAAGAGGACAATGAAAAAATAAAAAGATTTTTAGGACTGCTGTCCGCCGGAACCGGCGGGCAGCAATTTTTACGCAGCTTTTGCGTACTGTGCATGGAACTCCATGGGTGTCATAACAGACAATCGGCGCTGCAGTCGCCGGTAGTTGTAAAAGTAAATATACTCTGAAATGGCTTGCGTGATCTGTTTCCGGTCGGTGAATTTGCGTCCATAGTACATTTCCCGTTTGAGGATACCCCAAAAGCCTTCCATCGGCCCATTGTCAATACAGTGCGCCACTCTGGACATGCTTTGCTTCATCTTGGCGGCATGCAATTTCGAGTGAAAAGAACGGCTGGTATACTGGTACCCCCGGTCACTGTGAAATAGCGGGTGTGCGTCCGGATTAGCGGCCACGGCAGCATCCAGCGTATTGAATACCAACCTGTTGTCATTATGATCGCCTACGGCATAGGCAACGATGCGCCGGTCGTACAAGTCCAGAATAGCGCTCAGATAAACCTTGCGGATTTCCGGGCCGATGAAATACTTGAATTCCGTTACATCGGTCAACCATTTTCGGTTCGGAGCGTCCGCATAAAATTTGCGGTTCAAATAGTTTTTGGCAATGTATTCCGGCGATGCCGCACTTTTTGTGCACCCGTGCCGACGGTATTTGACGCTGGACTGAATATGAAGTGCACGGTCGATGCGGAGTACTCGCTTGTCGTTGACATGAATGCCATGATGCCTGTCCAACTCATCCCGTATTCTGCGGTATCCCATATCCGTATGCAGGCTATGGATTTTCTCGACCTCGCCTGCGATGAGTTCGTTTTCCAACTCGCGGCTGCTTTTCGGGTGCTTCAGCCATCTGTAATACGCCGAGCGCGTGATGTGCAGAAAGCCGCAGAGTTTCCAAACAGGGAATACCCGTTCCGCAGACAGCGTGCTTACCGCGCCGTAAGCCGCCGGATGCCTGATGAAGCTCAACGTCGCCTCCTCTCCAATTCCTTCACTTTTTTTAACAGAGCGTTCTCCATTTCCAGATCATAGTTTTTCCGTTCAAGCTGAGCAACCTTGTCTCTGAGTTCTTCTTCCGGCGTCCGGCTCGGAAGCGTCCCGGCCCGGTGTCCCCGCCGGTCCTCCAGCCCCGCCCTGCCCATATTTCGGTATTTCCTCGTCCAGGTGTAAACCTGCTGGTAAGAAACTCGATACTTAAGCGCTGTACCGCCGTAATCATTCCCGTTGACGATACACGCTTTTACGATCTCCATCCGTTCTTTCGCGGTTGTATCCCGGCCCTTCGTCATGCGACTCCCTCCCGTATGTATCCTGAAGTCTTCATGACAATTATATACCCTCAGCCAATCCCTGAGCTGCCGGGTATCACGGATTCCGTACTTTTCGCAGATTTCCTGAAGAGAACCTTTCCCAGCAAGATAATCCAAAACTGCCGATAGTTTCGTTTCCTTGCCGTATGCCCGGTCGTGTCCGTGGGTCAGAAACCCCGCAGGCCCTTCCGTCTTGTACCGACTGACCCAACGCGCAATCGTCTTGCAATCTACTCCCGCCTGTTTTCCTGCTTCGCTGTATCCAATTTTGCCTGACAAATACAATTCTACAATACGGATCTTTTCTTCGGCTGTTGTCTTCTTCCTATTCGGCATAATTTTACCCCCAGACTGAAGAACAGTGCTTTTTTATTTCACTGTCCTATCTGGGGGTAGCATATCACTGACTCGGGCGGCATTTTCAATATGAAAAAGCACGGGTACAGTTCATTGACTGTTCCGGGTTTCTTTTCCTTTTATTTTGATTCGGATTTCTTTCCGTCCCAGTTGACGACCGGCGCGGCTCCCTTCATGGCAGCCTGCTCCATCAGCTTGAGCATTTCCAGGGCGCTGCGGAAATGAAGCGTCTGATTCTGCTCAACCCAGGTAATCGTACCCTGCCAGGTGGCATTCTTGCGGTACTGCACGTTTACGACAAAGGTCGTCGGTGTTTCATTTATGATTTTATTCATTGTCTCTTCCACAGCGTCATCCACCCTTTTTATTTTTGGCTTTGCCTTTTTTACTTCAAATTCCCGTTCCTGAAAAGAAGCCTGAGGAAAGGAAATGCTATCAAACAGATCGTCCATTCCGCGCAGAAGCTCGCATTCATTGCGAAAAGGCATGATCCTGTTGTAGTGCTCACTGTAAACATGCCCTCTCAGCGTTTCATTTTTTATGGGATTCAGATAGATAATGCTTCGGGAGTTGGCAGGAGCCTGTCCCCTTTGCCCGTTTTGCATCTTGATCACCTGTGTTTCAAATATGTTCTGTTCCGCTCCAGTCGTCTTCCTGTAAACCGGAGTACGAAGCCGCCTGCCGGCATCCAATGCAGAGGATCAGCCAAGGTTATTTTAACATAACCATATAAAATAATCAAAGAGTTTTCAGCGTTTTTTTATAAAGCCCTATCCTATATAGTCAGGATACTCACCGATATCGTCCCCATTTTACACGATCGTTCGGCCCTTTTCAACACTGTTTACGGAAATAAAGGGATCGTAAAACCTGCCGGACTTGCAACGGACAGGCGCCCGACGGCATATAATGGCAAACGACAATATAAAGGAGTGGTTATATGCTTGGTGCCGTACTTGGATTTGCGCTCTCCGGACTGCTGTTTTTTATTCTTCACGTCACAGGCTCGGGGTCCTTTCCCAGACCGCTTACGGCACAGGAAGAGAGGGACTGTCTGGAGCGGCTGAAAAACGGGGACATGAAGGCCAAAAATGAACTGATCGAACACAACCTCCGCCTGGTCGCCCATATCATCAAAAAATACTACGCCAACTCAAACGATCAGGACGACCTGATTTCCATTGGAACCATCGGTTTGATTAAAGCGGTAAATACGTTTGACAGCAGCAAGGGAATCCGCCTTTCCAGCTACGCAGCCCGGTGCATTGAAAATGAAGTGCTGATGTTCTTCCGCTCTTCCAAAAAAACCGCGCAGGATATCTCCATCAACGAGCCGATCGACACCGACAAGGATGGAAACGCACTGACGCTGATGGACGTGATGGCTACGGAGGACAACATTATTGACAACCTTGACTGTAAAATCAAATCGGAGCAGCTTAAACGGTATATCCGCGAGGTCCTGTCCCCCCGGGAGCAGACCATTATTGAGCTTCGGTACGGTCTGACCGGCCGCAGTCCGCTGACACAGCGGGAAGTGGCGCAGAAGCTGGGCATCTCCCGCTCGTATGTATCCGGGCGCGCTTAATGTAAGCGATAAGGCCACAAAAATAAAAGCGGCCATTCATCCCAGCTGTTGAAGGGAATAAGCCAGATACTGAGTAAACCGTTCCATTCTGGAACGGTTTACTATTAGTATAAGTCCTTTGAAATGAGATACAATTTCGCAACAAGGCCCTCGATATTTTGGTTTGTGCTAATATCTTGCTTTAGATTAGCACAAAACCCACTTTTAACTGAGATATAAATTCATCATGGTGATAGCGGTTTTCTGGAAGATCAATTGCGTAACAATTTAGAGATGCAAAATCACCTATAGCTCAGATGATCGTAGGTTTGTCTTCATAAGTACCGATGTGCACGCTCTGGATGCTAAAATTCTTCTTAGATAGCCAGAAATCCCATCTTAAAAATTCTTCTTTCTTTTCTTTCGCGAAATTACCGATGCCCAGTCGAAGTCCGCTTTCATGACAAAATCAGACAGTCAAATGCAAAAATCCAAGAGAAACAATTCTCTGAATAATTGCAGAAATATTGAATAAAAATAAGTATATATTGATCAGGAGGAAAATATATGCTTCAGATTCCATCCATGGCTCAAATCATTGCAGATTTAGAGGCTATTGAAGAGAAAATAAAAAACCAGCAAGTCATATCAAGTGATATGCTTCAATCAATACAAGCGGCAAAGCAAATCACTATTGCATTTGAACTATTAAATATTTCTTCTTCGATGAGTCAATCACTTTGAAAACATGGCATTGTATATATCTCTCATTGCAGCAGGCACCTCAGAATTAATCGCATTTGTAATATGTCGTTTTATGATTTCAGGGGAGCAGTCTACTGAAACATAGCGGTCATCGAGGTGAAACTGTCCGGGAATAATGTTTTTAAGAGCTTCAATATACGTTCTAATCTTCGCCGTAGAAAAGCTCGTTTTTAATTTTTCGTTAACTTTCATGCGTACGACTTCAATCGTAGGAGGTTCTGGATCGGTTTTCTGAAGATTATAGACCACTTCTATAATATCAAAATACGGACCCTGGTCCGATTTTTCTTGGATTAATTCATCAATCCAAGCCGTTACTTGTGATGGTGTATAACATGTTTCAAAAAGATTTTGTAATTTTGCCAAGCCAAGTTGTTTTGGAGCAGCAAAAAGTAAAAGCCTTGCAAGATCTTGAACTTTCATAACAGTAACAGCTTGTTGCTGCGATTCTTTTGCAATTGCACTTTCTGGATCATCTTCTCCTGCATAACCAATTGCAACTTCTACGGCATATGTAGCATGATAGTCAGCTTGATGCCTTTTTAAACCAGATAATTTAGCAGTTCCGGCAGCAATACGTTCACCGGCTGTGCTCTTTGCATCAAAAGTTAACGAATAGTTTTTTGTTGTCCCATCAGGGTTATAACCAAGAATCGCTTCCGCATACCCATCAGGCTTACCATTACCACCTATTCTTCGCGCTTCAAATCCTAATGCCAAAAACGCTCTATATACAGCATCTTCCAATCCCATGGGGTTTGCCACAGCATCATGCAATAGCTGAGCAACAGCAGGAACTCCCTCCCTATCAGATAATGCTAATTGCCTAAAAGTGTCATCGCGCTTTTTCATTATTGCATGTATGTCAGTCTCATCGATCCCAATTTCATAAAGGAAAGCCTCTGTTAAAACTTCAGTTATAACTAAACTTTCAAGTGGCAATGTATTTCTGTAAGCGTCACTATAATTGGCAATATAAGGATGTAATGAATTAATAGTTAGGGTTTTAGTCTTCAAATTCAATTTGGCAATTGGAGACTGCGCTCCTAGTATTCCCCACTCAATAGTTTCGATTACCTGTTTTGCCTCTTGATCCTCGTCATCATATTGTGGGAGCAATTCTTCAGCCGATGTATCCTGAGGCTTTTCAATTAGAAATGGATTAGAGATTTCATTTGCGTAATACTTTTCTATAAATTTGTATATTGGCTTTTTAGAAGTTGTGTATGCAGTTTGTGAAAGCCGGTAGCCAACACTTTTCTTTTTTTCCTGCTGCTCTTCTACCTCAAAATAGTATTTTCGAACCTCATTATTAAATTTCTTCTTTATATAATTTTTCAATTCGTTGAATGGACGAGAATCTTTAACAGATTCCCGTGTAGATGTAAGGTTGCTATCAAGTCCATCCGCATTTATTATAATTCTACAGCGATTGAATGCACCATGTGAGAATGCTTCCATACCCAGAAGGGGATCATCAAGATTTATAAGCCGACCTCTTATGCTTAGAAAAATACCGTGGCTTCTCCCATAACCCGACGATTTTCCACCCAAGAGTGAATCTTCATACAGAATAAAGGCTCCGTTTACTCCCTTTAAGAACTCAAAATCAACAGAATATGTATCTGTATCTTCATCGTGGACACAAGTCGCATACTCTAATGATTCTGCAGTTATATCATCTTTGCCTATAATCCATGTTTTCAGAATAGGTATTTTGATTTTAGACGATTCAATTTTTTCACGATTATAATAAAGATTGAATCCAGGGCTGAGTGGTAGAGCGCTTCGAAGTATCCACTTAAGACGGCCTTCCTGTATCTCAGTTGCCTTTGCTTTTAAATCCGTCAGAATTGAAAGCGTCCAAGAATCGCTTGCCTCGCAGCCAAACATTTTAAAGGATACCATATCCTTACCGCTTACTATAGTGTACTGCTCTACTAAGCTTTTGGCATCCATTTCAGATATCTCAATTTCATCAAGAAAAATTCTTTGGGTATCACCCTGAATTCGGTTATAATCCATCGTAGTGAGAAGATAACGATTATCCTTTTTTGAAATATAGGTAAGGTTTCTAGCTAAAATATATGTTGAAAGTTTTCCAATACCGAATTGCCCAATTTGCAATCGCGTTTCTTCTTCATCAGGAACTAACCGCTTTGAGGATTCTCCTATTTTCCATAAGTTTTTAAGCTCTTTCGAGTTAAGGCCCAACCCATTATCGCATACCCAAACGAATGCCCCATCGGCTGCTAGATCAGGGGACACATAAACTGAAACTGTATTAGCCAAAGCATCATATGAGTTACATATTAATTCTTCAAAAGCTTTATTTGGGCTTGAATACAAACCTGCAGAAAACAGCTCAATAATTTTATAACTAATGCTTACTTCAATATCATCAATTTTTTTAGCATCTTTATACTTATCTAAGCTAATCATCTGCCATCCCTACCTTCCGTTTTATGCCAATTATTACGAATTCCTCATGGTATACTTCGCGTTTGTTTTTATCGGTGGTAAACTTACCTTTTTCATCTCTATATGGCGTTAATATCTTTTTAGATATTTTCCTTTTAGAAACTCGAACTGACTGAAATCCACTTCTTATTAATGATTCAACAAGATGCCTTGAATTGCAAATTTTTATATCTTTGTATTCTGTATCTCCAACAACAAAGAATGCCATTCCTTCCTCACATAATATATCATAGCATTTTTGCGCTGTATGTTGCATGTCGATAAAATATCTGGCAACAGATTTTATCTTACTATTGTCTATTGAATGATTATTTCTTAGTGCTTCAATGACACTTTTACCCGTTTCATTAAGATCCATTATTTCAAAATAGTAGTTTTCGCAGTTATAAACGCTCCCAATTGTTCCCTTCCGTAATGTTTTATAATCCTTTGTATATCCCAACCATAAGGAGGATAATTGGTGAAGATCAGCATATTCGTAAGACGTCACATAGGGAGGGCTAGTAATAATCAAATTGACAGGAGGAATATTTTTTTTGGTTAAAAAGCTGCCAGTAACAATTTGAACAGAAGAATTTGAATGTATACTATCGGACCTTAATATTTTTATGAATTTATTATATTGAATGTCAAACGCACATCGTGTATCAATTGACTTTTTATTTGGGTCTAATTGAGGTTTAATAGATTTTGTAAGCCACCGAGATGTACTCTTTAAAATAGAAGAAAAAAGGCATAAAAAAGCTCGCCTATATTTATTATTAGGCATAGAGTTTATTGCCATAAGCAATTTTTTTAAATCAATGTAATGTTCTTGATCAAACCAGTACTGTAACCGCTCATTGGCTGTTTCATATATTTCTGAATTAATATTAATAGACTCATATTGATTAATAATAGCCTGATAATATTTTTCAAGTGTTCCAATTATATATTCATCGCTTTTTACTTTTGCAATCAATGTTGCAACAGGATTAATATCACATCCCCAAAAATCAATACCATATCGTTTTGCTTCAAGTGCTACAGTCCCACAACCGCAAAAAATATCACATATTCTTGTAACATTTATTCCCTCATCCCTGGCATAATTAATCGCTTTTTCTGCTATAAATGCGGGAAATTTTGCTGGGTATGCATGAATAGAATGAATCTTATGTTCTGGAATATCACTGAGATTCCATTTTTCATCAAAATCTATTTTATCAATATCATAAGATATGGCTTCTGCAATTGTTTTGATAATTGTGGCCATTACTAATTCTCCTATTGCTGACAAGTTTTATAATCAATTAAAGCTGATTCGATCGCCCACAGCGGCAAATTCAACAGCCAGTCTTCTTTCTTGTAATCCGCCATGGACGTGCGAATTGACAGTTTGGGTTGGAACTTTTCTCGGTAGACCTTCAGGCTTTTGGCCTGAAGATTGGCCTCGGCCTTGACTTCAATGGGAATGATGTCGCTGCCGTTGTCAATGATGAAATCCACTTCGGCCATACCGCGCTCAGCGGTCCAATAATAAGTCTGGACATCTTTCAATGTCTTAAGCTGCTGAAGAACATACTGCTCTGTCAACGCGCCCTTGAATTCTTTGAACAAATCGCTCCCGTCTAAGAGCGTTTGCTGGCGTAACCCCGTCATACAGGATAGAAGACCTATATCTACTAGAAACAGCTTAAAGGCTTTCAAGTCCTCATAAGCTTTCAACGGCAAATTTGGTGTCATGACCCGCTGCACCTTGTGGACAAGCCCGCAATCGGTCAGCCAGAGCATGGCAAGTTCATACTCCTTGGCTCTGGCACCCTCTTTGATCAGACCGTAAATGAACTTTTTATTTTCTTTGGCAAGTTGGGCAGGAATGCTGTTCCACAGCATCCGGATACGCGGAACCACTTCATTGGGAGCATGTTTTGAAAAATCCTGTTCATAGGCGGATAGAATGCGTTGCTGAATTTCACGGGCCTCATTAAAATCTTTGTTCTCCGAAAAGTTCAGTACGACCTCCGGCATACCGCCGACATAATAGTAATGCTTCAGCAGATCCACATACTCCTGTTTAAATGTCGTAGCCATTTCAAAATCACTATTTTGCAGGAGCTTCACATACTGTTCTTTGCCCATAGCCTGCATGAACTCGAAAAAGGACAAGGGGTAAAGATCGAGAAATTCCACCTTTCCTACGGGAAACGATGTTCCTTGATGCAGCGCCACGCCAAGCATGGAGCCGGCACAAACGATCTGATACTGCGGGGCGTTTTCATTAAAATATTTCAGGGAGGTCAGTGCCTTAGGTACCTCCTGGATTTCATCAAAGATAAGCAGGGTATTTTCAGCGTCAATCTTATGAGCGGCATAGAGCTCAAGCCCGGTAATGATCCGCTCAACGTTGAGGTCACCGTCAAAAAGCGTCTGCATCCGGCTGTTATTGTCAAAGTTGATATAGACCATCTCTTTGTAGGCGGTCTTTCCGAATTCCTTCATCAGCCAAGTCTTGCCGACTTGGCGCGCCCCTCGGATAATGAGGGGCTTTTTATTTTTCTTGCGCTTCCAGATCAGAAGGTTTTCCATGGCAGTACGGTACATACAGTATCACCTCATATCATTCCATAACTTAGTATAGCACATGATTACAAAAAATCAAACGACTTTTTGAAAAATATTTGCATTTATACAAGCGATAAGATGGGGGGGACCGTTCTTGCTACAATACTATATATTTAAAAGAGCCATTCACGCTCTCAATTCCGCTAAAAGGAGGTGGCGATGATGAAAACCTGGGAAGAGATGACCAAAGATGGATATGTCATTCAGGGCAAGCAGAAGAATGTAGCTGTAAAGCAGATGAATCCGACATCCGACAATCTGGGTGAACTGATCAAATCGATCCTTACAAATTCGTATGTTGACAGCGTACTCCAAGAAAGAGAGAAGGTGTAAATATGCAGACACGAGTTTACTGCCTGTATCGTGTATCCACAGTAAAACAAGTAGATTTCAACGATGCGAACGAACCGGATCTTCCCATGCAGCGAAATGCCTGCCATTCGTTCGCGGATAGAATGGGGTGGTCCATTATCCATGAAGAGCAGGAGACCGGAGTCTCCGGTTTCAAAGTCAGCGCCGACCAACGCGATAAACTGCAGTTAATCAAGAAGTGTGCTGCTCAGGGTGAATTTGATGTGCTTCTGGTTTTCATGTTTGACCGTATCGGGAGAAAAGCCGATGAAACACCATTTGTCGTAGAATGGTTGCCCGAAACGGAATTCGGGTCTGGAGTGTACGGGAAGGAGAGCAGCGGTTTGACAGCCATGTCGACACTCTGCTGAACTACATCCGCTTTTGGCAGGCAGACGGTGAAAGCCAAAAAACCTCTGTTCGTACGAAGGAAGGAATGCGTCAGCTGGTCCTTAGCGGCGGATACCGGGGTGGAACGGTGCCGTATGGCTACCGCCTTGAGCCTACCGGAAAATTGAACAAACGAAAACGGGAAATATCCAAGCTGATCATTGACGAGAATGAAGCTGCCGTAGTCCGTAAAATATTTGAACTTTGCGTTTCTCATGGATTTGGCCGTCTTCGAACCGCTATTGAACTCAATCGGCTTGGCTTCCGAAATCGAAAGGGTGAAACCTGGAAGGAAGCGGCCATAGCGCATATTCTTCATAATCAGACTTATATTGGAATGTTGCACAGTGGAGAAACGATATCGGCACCTTTTGGAGAGTTGGCTATTGTTGATCGCAATATCTTTAATCATGCTCAACAAATTCTTCTTGACCGTCAATGCGAACAGCACTCGGTGCCCATGAATACAAAGGGTCGAGCACTGTTGTCAGGAAACGTATTCTGTGGACATTGCGGCGGCCGTCTGGTGTTGACGACGAATGGGAAAACAGTATATTTGGCCAGCGGAGAAAAAAAGGGAGTCAAAAGAATCCGATATATCTGCCATAACAAATCCCGAAAAAATTGCGAATGTGAGGGACAGACCGGATATACCTCGCATATTTTGGATGAACTGGTAGATTCGGTTGTCAGAGAACTGTTGGATCAACTCGGATTTGTGGATGAAAAGCGTCTGTTAAGCGATATTCATCTGAGGTCCGAACGTCAGCTGAATGAAAAAATACGGCTTGCATCGCAGAGGCTCAGAGAAGCCGAAGAGGAATACGAACTCTTAAAGCCGGAGATTTTAAAGACGCTGAAAGGAGCAGGGAAATTCCCTGTGGAACTTTTATCCGATATGGTCCGGGATGCTCAGGAAAAAGTTCAGCGTGCCGAAATGCAGCTGAACCTTCTGAAATCAGAGCGAAAGCTCTCCAGAGATCGGGCTAATACAGATTTGAAACATTTTAAAAAGGTCAAATGGGGGGATTTATATGAAAAAAGCAGTCCAGAGGTTAAGAAGATGATCGTCAACTATCTGATTCGGCGTATTGATGTTTTCCGCGGCTATTCGATTTGCATGGAAGTCAACAGCCTAATAGCCTTCATTTGAGCAAGTTCGTCTCATAAGGGGGTATTGCTTGTCCGGGAGCGCAACGTATCCGCTGTGCAACACCTCAGAGACTAAAAAAATTTGCGCCGCTTTTATCATCGCTTACGCAATGACAAAACCGCCGCTCCCCATTTTTGGGGTTAAAATTGAACATGGGGGTATAGCTCAGCTGGGAGCGCAAGCGCTCAGGTATGCGACCCCTCAAAAATGAGAAAAAGCAAAAAACTGAATAGCCGGGAAATCCAGTGAAATCAAGGGTTTCCGAACACATGGGGGTATAGCTCAGCTGGGAGAGCGCTTGAATGGCATTCAAGAGGTCAGCGGTTCGATCCCGCTTATCTCCACCAAAAACAATAAGCCACAAGGCCAAAACCTTGTGGCTTTCGTTTTACCTATCAGACCGGGCACTTGATAAAGAGCAAAGCATAAAAAGAGACGCCGTTGCACATTACTGCACACGACCGCGCCTCTTTTTTGCATATCATCCTTACCCCCTTCACGTATAGAAGCGGAAGCACTTGATTTGGCAGAAAAAAGTAATTATACTGAACCTATACTTTATAGAGAAGGGTGATTAAAATGCCGCGCGGATCACGTAAAAAGCCCATTGAAGAACAGATTGCGGATGTTGAATCCAAGATTCAGGAACTCCAGACGAAAAAGAAAGAACTGCTGGAGGCAAAAGAACAGGAAGATATCCGTCGACTTCTGGATGCCGTAAAAGAAGCCGGCACAACTCCCGAAGAACTTGTAAAGCAGCTTCTCTCTCAAAATGAAAATCAGTGATCTTTGATCGATAAAAACGAAGGCATGAGGGGAATTCCTGATGCCTTTGCTTTTTTATAAAGTGAGCGCAAGCATAAATAAATTTGGACAGAGCCATGTTTTCCGATTTGGAGAGCATGGCTCTTTTTTATACCCCGATATAAAATTCAGAAAAGAAAGGCGGAATGCTCCATGGTCTATGCAACCCTATCAAATTCAAACCGGCCCGGCTCACCTGCCGTGACAGTCGGCTTCCCCATCACGGAAAATGTATACGCGGATTTGGAGTCCATTGGTATCGGCAGCGCTACGGAGCGTGACTGTTATGCTGCTTCGGTCGGCGGTGACGTTCCGATCCTCAAGCGTCTTGAAAAGACTGCCGTGAACGTCGACGAGCTGGACTATCTCGTCAAACGGCTGGACAGCTTTGACCGGCGCGAGCTCGCACAGTTTCAGGGTGTGGCTGTCAGCCGCGGCTATTTTGACATGACCGATCTCATCAATCTGACCTTTTGTTGTCAGAGCGCAACGGTGGTGCAGAATTTTTCCGACCTCGCCTCCATTGGCCGCGCGCATTATCTGGACATCCATGGCGGCGCAACGGCAGAAGAACTGCAGTCAGTCGACGCCCGAAAGCTGGCCCTGTCCCTTCTGCTCAACGAGGACGGTAAGGTCACGCCTTACGGCGTCGTCTATGACAACGGCATGCAGCTGGAACAACTCTACGATGGACAGTACTATCCCGACTACCTGTACAGCGGCAATACCGTGCTGACTGTGGCGATGACGGATCGCAGATTTTCTGAAGATGCCACGCCGATCACCTGGCTGCACTTTCCTATAAACGACTGGCAGATAGAACGATCTGTCATTCGAACCGGGATCTCTGTTCCCGAAGACATGCGGCTGCGGTATTCCGACAGCGAGCTACCGAAGGAATTAACTGCGTTGCTGGGCGGCGAGAACCTCCATGACGTCAATGATCTATGCGCCGTCTTTGTAGAATTGGATCAGGGCTACCGGCAAAAGCTTGGCGCCGTCCTTCAGATGGTTCAGCCCGATGATCTTGTCCAAGCCTGGCAGATAGAACGATCTGTCATTCGAACCGGGATCTCTGTTCCCGAAGACATGCGGCTGCGGTATTCCGACAGCGAGCTAACTCTCTCTTATCTTTTATTCTTATGAAAGTTTCAATACTTCATAGCCGATACTTCTGACAACCTCGGCGAGCTTTTCAGGTTCCGTTGTCTGTTCATCGTACTGCACCTTGGCTTTACTGGAGTTGAACAAGATGGACACGGAATCCACTCCCGGAGCATTCTTCAGTACGGCCTCGATTTTCTGTGCACACATAGGACAGACCAGTTCGCCCAACTGCATGGTACATTTTTTCATATTAAATTCGCTCCTTTTTCATTGATATCATGATTTTAACATGGGTTGCTTATCAAATACTTGATGCAGATCAACTTTTTACAATCCATGATTTAAACTGCGCTTTTTCCATGGACTCATAACCCTTCATGATTTCTTTGTTCTATGAAGAAGCCGCATAGCATTCAGGATGACCACCAGGATACTTGCTTCATGTATAAACATGCCGCTTGCCATGCGGATATATCCGGCAAAAAGTCCCGCTAAAAGCAACAGCACCGTACCGACGGCAATCACGATATTCTGTTGCAGGACACTGACTGTTCTTTTTGCCAGCTTTATCGCCACCGGGATGCTCTCAAGGTTGGAGCGCATCAGAACCACATCCGAGGTTTCCACAGCCACATCTGTTCCGCCTCCCATGGCAATTCCTGTGTCAGCTGCAGCAAGTGCCGGGCTGTCATTAACGCCGTCCCCTACGAATGCAACGATTCTGCCTTCTCTTTGCATCTTCTGTATTACAGAAAGCTTGTTCTCCGGCAGAAGTTCTGCCTGCACTTCATCTATTCCAATCTCTGCTGCAACTGCTTCTGCTGTCTTACGATTATCTCCCGTGAGCATCACTGTCTTTTTGATGCCCAGACGCTTTAGATTTGCAATCGTTTCTGCTGCGCCATCCTTAATCTTGTCAGAAATAGCAAACAATAATAAAATCTTTTCATTCTCAGAAATCAGAACTGTGGATGCGCCATTCCTTTGTGCCTCTTGTAAATCTCGCTGCTGTTCCTTTGTCAGGGTGATTCCCTGTTCCGTCATCATCCGTTTGCTGCCTGCTATTATGACATTTCCATCTATGTCAGCACGAACTCCAAATCCTTTCAATGTCTCACTGGCAACCGCTTTTTCCACTGTAACATCCTGCTTCTTTACATAATTCACAATTGCCTTTGCCAGCGGATGATCGCTTGTACTTTCTAAGGCTGCCGCCAACTTCATAGCACCTGGAATATCTTCTGTGTAGCTGTAAACATTTGTCACATCAGGATGACCTGTAGTAAGTGTTCCTGTCTTATCAAACAGGAAGGTATCCACCTTGGCGAAGGTTGTCACGCTGTCACCGCCTTTTAACAACACACTGTCTCTCGCACCGCGGCCGATACCAGCCACGTTGGCTACCGGTGCCCCAATGACCAGGGCTCCCGGACATGCAAGGACAAGAACGGTGATCGCTGTATCCAGGTTACGGGTAATGAGCAGAACAAGTGCTGCAATTACAACGACTGCGGGTGTATACCATTTGGCAAACCTGTCAATAAATCGTTCCACCGGGGATTTCGCATCCTGTGCCTCCTCCACCAGTGCAATAATCTTGGAAAAGGTGGTATCCTCCCCCACACGGGTTGCACGCATCTGTAAGATTCCACTGTCAAGGATGGTTCCGGCATAGACCTGATCTCCAACCACCTTATGAATTGGAACGGATTCGCCGTTGATGCTTGCCTCATTCAGATACCCTTCTCCGAATTCGATGATACCATCAACGGCTACCTTTCCACCAGTCTTGACCAGCAGCAGGGTATCCTCTTTCACCTCATCTGCATCAATCTCCTCTGGTTCAGCTGTCTGGCTCTCCAATCTCCATGCAGTGGCGGGTGCCATCTCTGTAAGCATCCGGATGGCACTGCGGGTCTTCTGCAACGTACGCTGTTCCAGGTATGTTCCGAATTGGAAAAGAAATGTCACGATAGCTGCTTCGCTGTACTCTCCGATAAACAGTGCGCCAAATACTGCAATGCTCACTAAAACTTCAATGCCAATGGCTTTCATCCTCAGTCCTGTGATTGCCCGGAAGAAGATTGGCAATCCTGCTAGCACTGTGGCAACGAGATAACAAATGATTGTGGCTGTTCTCATATTTGTCAGTCGTTCTGCCAGATACCCTAAGACTGTCAGTATGCCTGCTGCAAATGTAAAAGGTGTCGTATACTTTTTAAGGAATTGATTCAGTTTTCGATTCCATTTACTCATGTGTATCTACCTCCTAACTGTCTGAATCGTAGCAGATCCTGTCAGGGAAGTAATTGACGTGTGTCAAAAAACTTATCTTCTTTGTGTCATGAGTCGATATGCAGTTGGCTCAGCGAATCAACATCAATGATTGTAATCTGTGTGGGATCATAGGTGATTAGGCCGTCTTTCCTCATTTTATTCAGTTCTCTTGACAGAGATGGCCTTTGAACCCCTATTTTTTCAGCCAGTTCTTTTTTGGTCATATTCAATTTAATTGTTGCGGATTTTTGAGCGTGGTATTCGTAAAGCAAAAACTCAATAATGCATTGTCGAATTGTCTTTAACGTTAATACTTTAATTTTGCCTGTTAAAATAAGCGTTTTGTCGGATACGGACTGGAGAAAACCCTTCAGAAACTTACTGTTATCCTGGCATAGCTTTAAAATCAATTCTTTCTTGATCTGGAGAATTTCCGCGTCACATTTGGCGGTGATTGTCATGGGATAAAAATTCCTGTGTGAAAACAAAAGGTTTTCTCCCATAACCTCGCCGGCAGAAAAACTGCAAATCGTGAGCAGATCCCCATTCGAATCAATTTTTTGTACCGAAACAGCCCCATTTAAAATGATGTCGAGGTTTTCACATTTTTCGTTCTGAAGATGTACCACGGAATCTTTGGAATAAGTTCTGATATGGTAAAGATTGTTTTGAAACAATTTATCCAACTCATCAGTAGAGAAGCAGTTAAACAGATCAACCGTTTCAAGTATCGAAAATAAATTATCCAAAATAGCACACCTTTCTTCAAAGGAGTAACCGTGGTTACTCCTTTCACTTTTGTTTTTGATTATAATACATAAGTATCAAAGATGAAAGGGGCCTTAAATGTTTTGGATAAAAAATATGAGAATCAGATTCTGAAATCGATGGATGCCGTGCGCGAAAAAGCACCAGATATCCCGCTTGATTATTTTTTTGATATCTGGAAGGGATTCTGGTTTGGTGAACAAAAGGCAGAAATGCCGTCCATAGCGGTATTGGGGACCGGTATTCCCGAATTATATATCCGAGCTGCCGGTGCGAACCCGCAATTTCTGCTTGGCGGTAATTACTTTACGGATCAATATGCGGAACAGGTGTTTCCGCAGATTTCGGACCCTGTATTGAAATCTGCAAGCAGCATTCTCTTTTCCGGGCAGCTTGCCCGCATGAGGGATATCATCGCCATGGTCGTGCCGGTGAGCAACGCCGACACGCGCAAAGTCCTGCCTTATTTAAAGGATTTGGGGCATCCGGTGATCGTGGTGGAGGAGGAGCCGTTTCTGAATTCAAAAGCCACCCTGCGGTTTCAGTCGTCACAAATGGATTTTGTTATGGAGCTGCAAAAGCTCACACATCGGCCGGTCACCGCCAAGAGCATACGAACTGCCGCGAAGCAGATCACCAGCGCGCATCATGCCCTCCGTTGCCTGAAGGCTATGGACATTCCGCAAATCGCAAAGGATTTTATCAATCAGACCTATTATCTTGCTCCTGACATTCATGAATGGACTGACCACGTGAATGGATTGGCCAAAGAAAATTTGAAACCGATGTCCGAAAACCGGTCTCGTCTGCTTCTGATCGGATCGCCGATCTTTTTCCCTAATGCCAAAATTCCGTCCGTACTACATAATGTTGGTATCCGCGATTATGAGAATCTCTGCGGAATCCCCGATCCGGAGGATTATACGGAGCTTATGAAGCGTGATCCTTCCTCACTGAATTCAATGTTCAGGGAGCTACATGAAATTCATTACAGATCGGCACGAAACGATATTGCCCGCGTGCTGTGTTCTGATACCTCTTTCCTGCAAAACACTGGAGGCGTAATCTACCATCTTCTCAAGGGACAGCTCATGTATGCTTATGAAGCGGAGCGGATCGAAAAAGCCGCGATCAGAGCGGGGATTCCGTTTGTCTGCATTGAAACGGATTATACGAATGCCGATACCGAACAGATCAGAATTCGCCTGGAAGCGTTTTCTGAACTGCTGATGCAGACCGGAAGACTGTCCGCGGTAGTATAAAAATGAATATTCATCAGCTTAAAAACTCAAAACGATCAAGGAGGAACTTATGTCATTCAGCTTTCTTTTACAAGAACTGCATCAAAAGACTGTGGAAAAGAAAAAAGCGGCAAAAGCGCACCGCGGAATTATGACCGTCGTGATAGCAGCCGCTCTTGTCACAATCGTATTTTTCGCTGTCAAAACAAATCTTGCGCGGAGCCCGGCAGTCGGAACCTCAGCGCACGCAAGCAATATAACACAAAACGCCGGGAGTGCGGCCCAGCCAAACGGCGGTAATCAAACCGAAACCGCTATGCAGGCAAAAACACTTAAGCGCATCGAAAATGTTGCCTCTATTTTTGGTATTGCTGTATTGACATCGGGAGGCATGATAATCTATTACAAAAAAAAGAAAAACCGCATTGAACCGCTTCCGGTACTGCAGAGTGAGGGGGAGACACATTGAAACAGCGTAAAATTACGGCTTTCCGTATCATGTGTCTACTGATTGCCGTTGTCGCACTCGTTTTTCTGGGAAGCGGATACCGGATTATTATTTTGTTGCTCAGCATCTTCAGCGCTCTGGTTTTTGGGCGTCTCTGGTGCGGCTATGTCTGCCCGCTGGGCTTTTATCAGGAACTGCTGTCAATGCTTCGGAAAAGGCTGCATATCCCAACATTCCATGTGTCATTAAAAGCAAAGTCCTATTTGCGTCCGCTGAAATGGATCATACTTGTGTATTTTCTGGCTAGTGTTTTGTTTTTTGGAATGCGCCCGGTTATGTACATACGGCCCGACCTTTCCTTCAGCAGCGCGGATATGAGTATTTATAAAATCATCATCGTAGGCGTCGTGACGGGAATTTGCTTTTTGAAAGAACGGGCGTTCTGTAAATACTGCCCGTTAGGGACACTCCGAGGCTTTGTCAATAAAATCAGTTTCGGAAAAATAAAAAAAGACAGCACTGCGTGTACACACTGCCGTGCTTGTCTTGAATGCTGCCCCATGGATATCCGTTCCATTTATGAGGAACGCAGCAAATCCGATATCACTCACTCAGACTGTATTTACTGTATGAAGTGCATTGAGGCATGCCCGGAACAGGATGTGCTTTCCTTTACCTTGTTCGGGAAAACGGTATTGTCATCCAAACGGAATATAAAGCAGGTGAAATAATGGAAGATCGTACATTGGAACGTTATAAGAGAAATATTTCGCGCGTGTCCGCAGGCTCCCTGAAACAGTTGACATCCTCGCGGGATATTCCTGAGGGGCTTGGATATTTCACTGATGTCCTCAGAAAAACATTTGTCGATTTTGAGAAGGATGACAACGAGTACATTGGCAGCTACTGCGTGATGGTGCCGGATGAAATGATATACGCGTTTGGTTACAGGCCGCTTCGCTTATGCGCTGGGCACAGCGTTGCGGCAATGATCGGAGACGAGATTGTCCCGCGTGACGCCTGCCCGGTTTTGAAAGCAACCGCCGGTTTTCACGCAATGCGCGTCATGCCAATCTATCAGCAGTGCAAGTTTGCGGTGCTGCCGATGACCTGCGATGGCAAACGAAAGAGCGCGGCGCTTTTGTCGCAGTACCTTCCGGTTATCCCTTTGCCGCTTGAGATGGATAAGTCGGAGGATCGTTTTGCGCAGAATTTGCAAAACATGCACGCGCTCATGAAAAGTATTTCCAAAGAAACGGGCCGCAGGTTTTCCAACCGAAAACTGATCGAATCATGCAAAAGCATTAATGCGGCACAGCAAGAAGCATACAAACTATACGCTCTGCTCTCATCTGACAATCCGTCTGTCATGGGTTCACAGGTTATGGCTGTGCTTAACAGCTATTGCTATGATACACCGGAAAGCTGGACGCAGCATGCGAAAATGCTGAATGCCGGACTCTCTCACAAAGCGGCTGTAATGCAACCGCTTAAGAGGAAAAAACCGCGTATCTTTATTGCGGGCTCTCCCATTACATTTCCAAACTATAAACTGCCGTTTTTGATGGAAAGTCTGGGGGCGCAGATCGTCGGAGACGAGACGTGTATGGCGGGGCGGCTTTTATATGACCCGGTTGTTCCTGACGATTACAGTACGGATGGTATCTTGCGTGCGCTTACGGCACGATATGTCTGCGCATGTACGTGCCCGGTATTCGAGCAGACGGATGACCGTCTCAGCAGTCTCACAGAAAAGTTGCGTCAGACGAAGGCGGAGGGCGTTATCTATCATATCCTGCGCGGCTGTACGCCTTACGATTTCGAGCTGTCAATGGTGGAACAGCTGGCGGAAAAATTGAATATTCCGGTTCTGCGTGTTGAAACTGATTTTTCCGCCGAAGATGCCGAACAGGTGAAAATCCGTCTGGAAGCGTTTGTTGAATTGATAGAGCAAAGGAGATAAATACATGGGAAACTATTATGTGGGACTGGATGCCGGTTCAACTTACCTGAAAGCGGCATTAATAAAGGATAACCGTGTTTTAGGTGCGGAACTCCTTCCGACGGGCATCGACTGCGAAGAAACCGCGGCGAAGCTGCTTGAAAAAATCTATATGGATGAAGGTATCACACGCGATAATATCGCCGTAATCACCGCAACCGGATACAGCAGGCGCAGTATCGGCCTTGCGGACGCTACGATTTCAGAAATCACCGCTCATGCCTGCGGTGTACAGCTGACGGCCCCCGAAAATGTGCACCCGCGTCTGATTATTGATATCGGAGGCCAGGACAGCAAGATCATCAGCCTTGGTCTCGATGGACATATCGTGAATTTTACAATGAACGATAAATGCGCCGCTGGAACAGGAAAATTTCTGGAGGTTGTGGCTGATCTTTTGGAAACCACAATCGATCAGATTGCTTCACTTGCGAAAGAGAGTACTGACCCCTGCCAAATCAACAGCACCTGCGCCGTTTTTGCCCAGACGGAAGTGATCTCTCTCCTTGCTCAAAAGAAGAGCCGGAATGACATCCTTGCCGGTATGCACATCTCCATGGCAAACCGTATTGCCAAACTGGCACGCAAATATAAATCGGACGGTGATGTGTTGATGACCGGAGGCGGCGCTAACAATGACGCTCTTCGATCAGCTCTGGAAGATGAACTGATGTGCGATATTTACAAGGCAAATTATCCACAGTTCAACGGTGCAATCGGGGCTGCTTTAATTGGCATGCAGAACGCTGAAAAGGAATTTAAAAGTTATGAGGAAACTGAAAATCATAAGGGCACTATCCAGAAGTTTACTGGTAGGTGATGTAAAGGCAGCGCTCCATGTACTAGAATGTACCGGGGCAAGCCGGTGATATTCAGTAACAAAATAATGATAAGGGCAAACTTGTCGAAAGACTGGGACGCAAAGCCAAGGATCTAAAGCGTTTAAATAACGCTATGACAGCCTGGTTGCAAAGAATGTCCTGAGTCTGTCCTTTTGACAGGATCAGGGCATTCTTTGCAATGTACATTGGAACGGAAAAATTAAGAACATGGCGCTACCCGCCAACAAAAAAAACGTGAGTTTGGCGGGTCTATTCTTATGCCTGAATAAACACGTACCCTCCAGACTTGCAGGTTTGGAGGGCTTTTCTATGCGCATTCGATATGCTCTGAACTTCAGGCGGCCGCTCGGTAACAGCGGCCGAGCGTGATGTAGCGGACTACAATCTGCTGCACATCGCTTTTCTAACCGGTAGCTTGTCAAAAAAAGCCTGTGCTTTTCAAGGGAGCAACGCGGGCAGCAATACGAACCACCAGAGCAGGTAGAATATGAAATAATTTACAGGGGCGAACCTGTGGGCAACCATGCTCACAAGTACGCTCCTGTTTTGTTGTTTGCAGCTATACCGCGCTGCCGGGCTCCGCCGCTTGTTCTTCATTTCCGGATTTCAACAATCACGAAATGGAGGACAAGCCTTATGGCAAAGTATCAGAAAAGAACGGATTACCATGCGAAATATCCCGGTGTGAGCAAAGAAATCATTGAGGTCTTGGAGAAAAGCGACCGACAGATGGAATATTTGCAGTATGACATCAAAGTCGAGCGATGCCGGATCGATTCTGTGAGCGGCGCCGTTACATATCTCCCCAGCAGGGAGGACTCCTATGAACGGCTTCTGGAGGAAAACAAGCAGTTTATCGCCGCTGGCGAGGGCGTGGACGATGCCGCAATCAAGACCGTGATGATCGAAAAAATGCTGACCTGCCTCAAGCAGCTCAGCACGGAGGAACAGAAATTGATCACTGCTCTGTTTTTCAAAGGCAAAAGTGAGCATCAGGTGTCCAGAGAAATCGGCATCGCCCAACGAACCATTCATGACCGGAAGATAAAAATTCTGGCGAAGTTAAAAAAACTTATGGAAAAGTAAAAAAAATTTTCTGCTTGTCCCCCTTGCTCAACATAGAAATGAGTGAGGGGGACATCTCCACAATTCCATAGGCTCATATGAATACTGACTGTGACATCATCTCGGATTTTTCTTTGATTTCTCCCAAATATATTTGAGAATTCGACAGTTACGTTGTATAATGTGAATATCCAAATTTAGGGGGATGTCTATGTCTGTTAGCTATAAAAAATTATGGAAACTGCTCATCGATCGTGATATTAAAAAGAAAGATCTGTGTGTTTCGGCCGGCATCAGCCCATCCTCGCTTGCCAAGCTGGGGAAAAGCGAAAATGTCAATACGGATATTCTCGTAAAAATCTGCAACGCGTTAAATTGCGATGTGTCCGATATCATGGAGGTCAAGCCAGTATCCACAGAAAAGGAGGAATCCGAGAATGAAAAGCACAACTCCTAAGCTGCCCGGAAAGTTCTGCAGGGTGCTCTCCTTTATTCCATGGATCAATTGGCTTTCCGTACTTTATATCGGAATCGTGAATACTAACGCACTGCATATTATCTGCGGGATTGTTTATGCGGTTGTAACCTTCGCGGTCCCATCCACAGCGCCGTTCCTTTGGATTGTCGGGATCGTTCAGTATATTTTTGCTTACAGGAGCATCAGAAAGCGGATGGCTTCGGCCGGGGTGTCTTCCGCCAGTCCGCAAGAAAAGGCCAATATCCATTCCCCATCACCGACGGCCCCCGGCTTTTCCGACATGGTGCTCCAGGGGGAGCCGGAGAAAAAACAAGCCGTTCCCGCAAGGCCGCAGTATTCCGCTTCTACAGTCCGGGTTTCGATCCATGATCCGCATGAAAAGTTCTTTGCGGATATGAAAAGGTTTGCACAGAAGGATGGAAAAGAAGTCCCATTTGTGCCGTTTATGTCTTATTGGCCGACTTACGACAGTATGAACAAAAGCCAGCAGGCATGGTACTTCTACTGGCGTTCTCAGGTCCGCCAGAGAAATTACATTGACACGGATCTGTCGTACATTTTCGTACTGATTTATGAGCTGCTCAGCGGAACCGGATGGGAATCCCCGCGGGACGGCTATGAAAAGCTCAAGCGGGTATGGAACGCCTACCGGGAGAGATTTCCCGCGCTGGACCGTTATCTGGGAGATTGGATATTTGACTTCGCCCGACAGTATGAACTTACAGACTTTTCCCTTTCAGAGCAGGAGAACCCTCACGCATCGCCCTCGGCTAAAACGGATCTGATGATTGCCCGGCATGCGTCCGAGGTTCCATTGAAGCTCTCTTTTTCTCTCATTGACGCGCTGTGCGACTATTCCATCGTCAGCAGCAAGTTCTATAAAGACGGCAATCAGGAACTGATGCGGGAGGCTATCCCTCGGGTTGTGGCTCTTGCCGACGCCGCTCTTCAAAAGAAGACGGGAAAGGGCATCTTGGATACCTATGGTCCGACCCGAGCAAAAAAGCAGGAATACTATGCGTTTGCAAGCGCGGTATGCCCCCAGGCAAATCAAAAAATAGCCTTCACGGTTAAGGGCTATTCCGCTTATCCAAAGTTGCGCGCTTACATCAACGAGCTGGTTCGCTACGGCGAAAACTCGCTGAGAAACCTATGCGGATGCCGGGGCCGTCTTCGCGGGATTACGCTGGACCCGGAAACCTCAAAACTGATCGACAGTTTCCTGACAAAAGAGTATGGCAATCGACAGAGAACCGATTTATCAGAGGAAAAGCCCACGAAGGTCGTCTTGAATTTTGAAAATATTAACACGCTGCGGGAAGAATCGGATGCCGTGCGGGAAGCACTCTCAGTGGAAGAACCAGAATCCAAAGCAGAAAAGGCTTTACTGACCGATGTGAAAGAGGTCACCTCGATTTATCTGGCGCTGTCGCCTGAGACGCGAGGCCTTCTGGACCTCTTGCAGAAAAGCGCATGGGAGGCTCCTTCCCAGCCGGGGGACGAAGCTTTGATTCAGGAGATCAACCGGCAGTCGGAACGATATCTGGGGCGCGCGCTTCTGGTCGTGGAAAATGCCGATATTATCGCAGAGGACGATTACCGGGACGAGCTTGCCTACATTTATGAAAATCCGCCCGCGATACCGGCGGAGGAAGCCCGGACAAAGTGCTTCGACGCATCTCTCCTGCCGGAAGAATTCCGTGACTTTATGGAAGCGCTCTCGCCGGAGCAGGAAAAGGCTCTATTCGCTGTGACCGCGTCCGTTGACTCGCAGCCGGAACTGGAAAAAATCGCAGAGGAAGCGCTGACCATGCCGCAGATTCTTCTGGACGACATTAATGCGGCGGCCATGCAATATCTGGGGGATATTCTGATTGATACCGCCGAGGAATCGCCGCATATTCTGGACGAATACGCGCCGGCTTTGAAAAAATCAATTGCTTAGGGGGAACGTTATCATGCAGACCGTAAAGATCAGCCGCCGGGAATCCGGCGCGCTTCTCAATTCTCTGATTGCCGGAGTCGTGCCGCGCGTCGGGCTTCGGCACATCGCTGTCGGACGGCAGAAAGAGGTAGGCGCTTTTTTACAGGATTTATCCACAATTGAAGACGGAGGCGCGTCTTTCCGCCTTGTGACTGGCCAGTACGGCAGCGGCAAAAGCTTTCTGCTTCAGATGATCCGAAATAATGCCATGGAACGGAATTTCGTTGTCGCGGATGCGGATCTTTCCCCTGAACGCAGGCTGACCGGCACGAAGGGACAGGGCCTGGCAACCTATCGTGAGCTGATGCAGCATCTTTCGATTCTGACACGACCGGAGGGCGGGGCGCTGGAGGCGATTCTGCAGAAATGGATCAGTTCCCTGCAGGCGGCCGTCATTCAGGAAAGCGGCTTGCATCCCGGCGATCCGGGAATGGTTGACGCCGTCAGCGGCAAAATCGCGGCGGTCATGGCAGAGCTTTCCGAAATGGCCTATGGCTTTGCTTTTTCCACGGTGATCGAAGCCTACTGGCGCGGAATGAAAACCGGGCAGGAGGAACAGAAGCAGTCGGCGCTCCGCTGGCTGAGAGGCGAGTACACAACAAAAACGGAAGCGCGGCAGAACCTCTCGGTGGACTGCATCATCGACGACCAGAGCTGGTATGATTTTCTGAAGCTGTTCGCACTGTTCGCGGTAAAGGCGGGCTATCAGGGACTGCTCGTCTTTCTGGACGAGGGCGTCAACCTCTATAAGATTACCAATAAGCAGGCCAGAGACAGCAACTATGAAAAGATCCTGACGATCTTCAACGACACCATGCAAGGCAAAGCTCGGTACATTGGCGTTTTCATGAGCGGAACGCCGCAGTTTGTCTATGACGAACGCAGAGGCTTGTTCAATTATGAAGCACTGCGTTCCCGCCTGGCGGACAATCAGTTCAGTGCAAGCGGCTATACCGATTATTCCGGACCGGTGATCAAGCTCAACCAGCTGACCCCCGAGGAAATCTATCTTCTGCTGGAACGCCTTTGCGAGCTTCACAGCTGCCATTACAATTATACCTGCCCGCTTGGGCAGCGGGAGCTTACCACGTTTCTGAATGCGGTCGTTTCCCGTATGGGAGCGGATCAGCTCCTGACGCCCCGTGAGGTGACAAGGGACTTTCTCGGCCTTTTGAATATCCTCCATCAGAATCCGGAGCTGAGCTTCGATACATTGGTGAATGAGAAGGGCTTTTCCGTCCAGAGCGCCGAGCAGAACCCGGAAGAAGTGCCGGACAAAGAGGACAAGCTTTTTGCGGAATTTGACATATGAGCGGGACCGCGTTCGAGCGCTACGCGCCGTTTATTCAGGAATACATCTACCGGAAACGCTGGACGGACCTGCGCGAGGTACAGACGGAGGCCTGCTCCGCGATTCTTGACACGGACGATCACGTTATTATTGCTTCCGGCACGGCGTCGGGCAAGACGGAAGCTGCTTTTTTCCCCATCCTGACCACTCTGTACCATCACCCGTCGAACTCCGTTGGCGTTTTGTATATTGGGCCGCTGAAAGCCCTGATCAATGACCAGTTCGAGCGGCTGAGCGGTCTATTGGAGGACAGCGGTATCCCGGTCTGGCCGTGGCACGGGGATGTTTCGCAGTCCATGAAGCAGCGCGCACTGAAAGAGGCACAGGGCGTCTTGCAGATTACGCCGGAATCGCTGGAAGCCCTGCTTATGCTTCGTCCGGCAGAGACGGCCCGCCTTTTTGGGGACCTGCGCTTTGTTGTCATCGATGAGATTCACGCCTTTATGGGAACGGATCGCGGACTGCAGGTGCTGTGTCTGCTGGCCAGACTGGAGAAAATCGCGGGCTGCCACCCGAGACGCATCGGCCTGTCCGCCACGCTGAACGACTATGAACCCGCGCTCCGGTATCTGGCGGCTGGGACGAACCGCCATGCGCAAGCCGTTGGTATCAAACATCATGGACGCACGATCTCCCTCTGTGCCGATAGCTTCCTCTTGCCTCACGACCCGGAAGAAGCGGAAAAGGTCATGGAGGAATACAATTCTTTTCTCTATGATAACTGCCATGACAAAAAGTGCCTGATTTTCACGAACAGTAGGGGCAGCGCCGAAAAGGTCATCGCCGACATGAAGGAGATTGCGCGCAAAAAGCATAAAAAAGACGTTTTCTTTGTGCATCACGGCAGCGTTTCCGCCGCGCTGCGGCAGGAAGCGGAAGCCGCCCTGCGTGACCGGGAGGGCCCGACCGTCGCCGCCGCCACGCTGACGCTGGAGTTGGGTATCGACATCGGAGATTTGGATTCCACCATACAGATCGGCGCGCCTTACTCCTGCACCAGCTTTGTCCAGCGTCTGGGACGTTCCGGACGGCGCAGCGGAAAGTCGCAGATGATGTTTCTGGAACTGCTGGAACCGTCGGAACGGAATATTTTTGAACAGCTGCCATGGACGCTTCTGCGGGCGATTGCCATCATCCAGCTTTACCTTGAGGAAAGCTGGGTGGAGCCGTTCACCCTGAAGCCAAAGCCGTTCAGCCTTCTTGCGCATCAGACGCTGAGCACCCTGATGACCTACGGAGAGCTCAGTCCGCCGGAACTAGCCCGGCGCGTCCTGCTTCTTCCCGCCTTCCAGAAGACGATCACCCAGGAGGAATACAGGCTGATTCTTCGCTATATGATTGCTGAGGATTACCTGCAGCGTGTGGAAAACGGGGCAATTATCGTAGGTATCCGTGGCGAGCGGATTACCAACCATTATTCATTCTACGCTGTTTTTCAGGATGAACAGGCTTACCATGTGCAAAGCAAGGAAGGAGAAATCGGCACTCTGGACAGCTGCCCGACAGCGGGAGAGGTTTTCGTTTTGGCCGGACGAACTTGGAAAACGCTTGATGTCGATATGGAGCGGAAAATCGTATATGTCACCCCGGTGAGAAATAACCGGATTCCCAGCTGGAACGGAAGCGGAGGGCATATCCACACCAAGATCGTTCAGAGAATGAAAAAAGTTTTGGAAGAAGACGTCTGCTATCCGTACCTGACACCCAGGGCGCAAAAGGTTTTGGAAGCTGCCCGCTCTATGGCAAGAGAGTCCGGGATGCTGGAAAGCAGCATTCTCCCGTGCGGGGAAAACTCCTTCTATTTCTGCCCATGGGTAGGCTCAATGACAATGAAAACCATCAAGTGCCTGCTCAACTGCGGACTCAAGGAGCCGCTTCAGATCTACTCCGTTTTTGGGGGCGACCATTACCTGCAGATCACCAGCGGCTTTTCAGGGACCGAACTGTTCCGGAGAATGGCGGAGCTGTCCATTGACATGGACGACCCGGACATGGTTTTGCCGGAGAATCAAATCCCACAGGTAGATAAATACGACGCCATGATTCCGGGAGAACTGCTTCGCAGCGCTTTTTTGCATAATGAGCTGGATCTGGAGTCGGCAATTGATGTTTTAAAAGATGTGAAAACCGACAGTTAGTACCGAGGTGATAAAAACAATATGAAATCGGCAATTACTCAGAATACCTATGATGAAGTTTCACGCCTGGTGGAATGCGCCTTAAGCGCTGACACAAAAAAGCAGGCGGAACAATATACAAAGCGGCTGGAGTTTTTACGTTCCTCCGACGGATATGGTGGATACGTAAATTGTGTTTTGGGCGACTTGATCGCGTCGACAAAACGCGCGTCCGGGAAAGTGGCTGACAAGGAAAGATTGAGCAGTTTCGCACGTACTGATCTTTATAAATTGGAAGGTCAGATCAACAATTCTGCCGATAGCGAAAATGCGAACGGCGGGAATTGACGTACAGGCAAAAAGGGAAGCAGTACCATTGTGTACTGCTTCCCTTTTTACAAGAAATTGATTATGGCTTTTTACTCGCCGCACTCGTCATGGTGCTGGTGTTCATGGCATACGCTGCCGGTGGATTTCAGATCACCCTTCAGGTAGCGCTCCGCCGCCGTCCTCGCGTCCCCGGAAGCGCCGGTGACAACCTCGACATCCCGCTCGTTGAAAATATCCACCGCACCCTGTCCCATACCGCCGCTGATAATGACCCTCACGCCCTTATCTGCAAGGAAGTTGGGCAGAAAACCGGGCTTGTGGCCGGGATTGTCCACGGATTCCTCTTTTGTAATCTTGTTGTTTTCCACATCATATAGCATAAAATTGACACAGTGACCGAAATGCTCCGTCACATTTTTGCCTTCGGCGGCAACCGCAATTCTCATCATCATTTTTTCCTCCGATTCATTTAATTTAGATAATTGTAAAGTCTTAACGCTTCTGTAAATACTAATGGGTATAATCGAAATACCTTATAGATTCAGGTAGATCTTTTTGGATCAGATCTTTCATCTTTTTTGCGAAAGGGCAGGGATAGCCAATTGGGTTGCCGCGCTGAATGCATGAGGCAAACACAATTGTATCGGCACCCCGTTTTACGAGTTCCCGTGCACGTAAAACGGCTTTTTTTCCGGGACATCCTCCACAATTGATAAAGCCGATGATTTCAAGTTCCTCTTCTGTGTTCTCAAATGCACCTTTCTTTTCCCGAATAAACTTAAAATCTGTCGTTCCGGGGCAAAAGTCCTCAGTTTGCATGCATCTGATGATTCCAAGTTTCATACGATACCTCCTTTCTCAAACGGCTCATTTTAAAATACTGGCCAGCAGCTCGCCAGCGGCGTCAAACCAGCTTCCGTCAAACAGCTCGATCATTCCGGCGTCACAGGCGGCAGAGATTTTCGGGTCGATTGGCAGCTTTGCCAGCACTTTCAGGCTGTGCTTTTCGGCAATCTCGTCAACATGACTTTCACCGAAAATATGGTAGTCCTTTCCGTTATCCGGGCACCGGAAATAGGACATGTTTTCTACCAGCCCCACCACGGGAATTTTCATCATCTCCGCCATTTTCAGCGCTTTGGAGACGATCATGGACACCAGCTCCTGCGGCGAGGTTACGATAACAATGCCGTCCACGGGGATGGACTGGAAAACCGTCAGGGGAACGTCGCCGGTTCCGGGTGGCATATCAATAAAGAGAAAATCCAAATCGCCCCAAATCACATCTGTCCAGAACTGTTTCACGGTATTGCCGAGAATCGGGCCGCGCCAGATTACCGGATCGGTGTCGTTATCCAAAAGCAGATTGACGGACATAATTGCAATGCCGGTTTTGCTCTGCCTGGGGTACAGCCCTAAATCGCTTCCCTCGGCTTTTCCACGGATGCCAAAGGCTTTGGGAATAGACGGCCCTGTCACGTCCGCGTCCAGTACGCCTACCCGGTATCCCAACCGCTGCATGGTGACCGCCAGCATCGCGCTGACCGAGGATTTTCCGACGCCGCCCTTTCCACTGATAATGCCGATTACTTTTTTGACATGGCTCAGCTCATTAAGCGCCGCTCGAAAATCATGCTTTTCTTCCTTGCGGTCAGCGCAGTCCTCGCCGCAGTTTCCGCAGTTGTTGTCACAATTTTCATTCATATTCTTCACCTCTTACAGATTAATTTCCAATCGGCTTCCTGCCGCTAAGTAGCCGATCTGATTCCCCATCACAGCCTTTAGCCGCAGATAAGCCTCCCGACCGGTACAGTGACAGGTGTAGTACCGCGCGCCGGTTTGCAGAAGCTCCCGCGCCAGTACGTCCACAGCCTCCGGTGCTTCGCTTTTCCCGGAACCGCGGCTGTGAAGATGAAAACCGCCGACCACAATGTCGGGAAAGCGCCCGTGATCCGATTCAAACTGCCGGACAATATTGAGAATCCCACGATGGGCGCATCCTGCAATCAGAAGCGCGCGCCCGTTTTGCCAGATCACGAGATTGTGTTCATGGGAGAAATCGTCCGGTAAAAAGTCTTCGCCCGCTTTCCGGTACAGCTCCGCATTGCCGGAGGGTGCGGGCATCACCTCCCGAACCGCCGAGAACAGCTCCAATTCCTCGTCAATTTTTTGATGCTGCCCGCAGAACACGAAACGTTCATTGGGCAGGAGCGCTGTATCAAGGCCGATATATGCCTTGTTTCCGTCCGGTCGGTCAGCATAATGCGGCTCAAAGGCCTGTTCCCGTACGTACACCTTGGCACGGCTGTTTTTATCCAAAAAGGTTTTCAGCCCCCCGCCGTGGTCATAGTGCCCGTGGGATAAAACGGCAGTGTCCACCACCGAAAGCTTCACGCCCAGCCGGGCAGCATTTTCCGCAAACAGGCCACTGGCTCCGGTATCAAACAGCAGACGGTGCTTTCCCGTTTCCACATACAGACTCAAGCCATGCTCACATCCGAATTCATCCGATGCCGCCGTGTTCTCCGACAGCACTTTTATGATCATGCTGTTTCGCCTCCTTCCAAAGCAGTTCCATCACATTTTCATAGACCTTTCTTACCGCCCGGCCGGAGGGAATGTCCAGCTCCGCGATGCTTTTGCCGCTGTTAATCGCTTTCACCGCCTCTGCGTCAAAGGGGATTACCCCGGCAAAGGGAATCCCCCTTGCCCGGCAAAATGAGAGTATCTCCTCCGTTTTAGCAGGATTGACATCGGCCTTGTTGACGCACACCGCTGTTATTACGTGAAAGGACTCCGCCGTTTTCACAATGCGCTCCATATCACTGATGCCGGAGAGGGACGGCTCCGCCACGATCAGCACCATGTCTACGCCGCTGATGGAGGCGATCACCGGGCAGCCGATGCCGGGGGAGCCGTCGATCACCGCCAGCTCCACGTCTTCGGTGGCAGAACCCATCCGGCGCTTCACCTCGGTGACCAGCTTTCCCGAGGTGCCGCTGCCTATACTTAGCTTCGCCGTAGAGAAAACATGCATATCACCCCTGTACAGTGCCAGTTCTCCCGCTATGGCAGGCTCCATGAAAACAGCGCCTGCCGGACAGACCGCCGCGCAGACCCCGCAGCCCTCGCAAGCAAAGGGTTTCACCCGAAACGGGGTTCCGGCTTTGATCGCGTCAAAACGGCAATGTGAAAGGCACTCGCCGCAGCCGATACATTTGGCGGTATTAATACGGGCTTTGGGCATTCCAAAGTAGTCGGATCGCTGGGGGGCACTGCTCCAATGGGAAATCAGATGCAGGTTCGGCGCGTCCACATCGCAGTCGGCATAGGCTTTTGCCTTTGAAAGAGAAATAAATGCCCCGGCGACGGTGGTTTTCCCCGTGCCGCCCTTACCGCTAAGAATCAGAAGCTGCTTCATGCTGTGCCTCCTTTCCGATCCGCTCAAGCAGGGAGCCAAAGAGTTCCCGGTACCGTTGGTTTTCCCGCGCGGCAATGTTTCCTTCCGAGTTCAGCGCGCCCAGCTCGGGATCAAACGGGATGCGACCGAGAATGGGAACTTGATGCTCCAGACAGAATGCCTCCGAAGGATTTTCGCCTTCCTGACATTTGTTCAGCACCGCGCCGAAGGGCTTACGGAACAACGTCACCAGCTCATAAACCATGGCCAGATTGTGCGCGCCGAATACGGTAGGCTCCGCCACCAGAACACAGAAATCCGCGTCCTTAATGCTTTCCATCACGGCGCAGGCGCTACCGGGCGGGCAGTCGATGAAAACGGGGCGTTCTCCGCCGCTTGGAATTTTCCCCAGCAGGTGCTTAATTACCGGAATGCCGGAGGCTTCCCCAATGTTCAGCCGCCCGGTAAACACGTCTACATGGCCCGATCTGCCAGAGGAAACCGTTCCCACCGCCTTGTCCATCTCCCGGATCGCCCCGGCGGGACAGAGCAGGGCGCACCCGCCGCAGGAATGGCATACCTCGTCAAACAGCATCGGATGATTGTCTGCAAAGGCCAGCGCGTGAAACGCGCAGAACTCCACGCATTTCCGGCAGCCGGTGCAAAGGTCCGTATCAATTTGGGGAATTTTGACCGCAACAGTTTCTTCCCCCGGCTTCTCGGGCTTAAAAAACAGATGGCCGTTGGGTTCTTCCACGTCGCAGTCTAGATACACCGCTTCACCGGCCGCCGCCGCGAGGTTGACCGACACCAGCGTTTTTCCCGTGCCGCCCTTACCGCTGAGCACCGCGACGGTCAGAGGCTTATCCGCCATGACCGTGAAAGCCCGCGTGGAACTCCGAAAGCGGCGAAAGCTTTCCCTCAATCAGTGCATCAATATTTTTCTTCGCCGTTCCGTCCACGGAGCGGTAAACTTTTATATTTGCGCTGCTTAGTACCTTTTCCGCGTTTTCCCCGCACCGGGGCGTGATTAAAGTATCCGCGCCACTGTCCGCCAGAAGCTGAGCCGCGGCAATCCCCGCCCCACCAGAGCTTTCCGCCGCGCTGTTGGCAATCCATTTGCTCTCATTCGTATTTGTATCATAGAGCAGGAAATACGGCGCGCGTCCAAAAGACGGACATACGCCGGATTCCAGTTTCTGCTCATTCATGGGAATCGTGATTTTCATGAGTGTCCTCCATTTCGTTTTTCATATCTGCAAAGTGCCTGCCGCACCGGTGACGGCGACACCCGGTTCCGCCGCAGCCGCGCCCCTGCCCGTCGCAAAGGCGGTATTCGCCGCCTTCGATCAACAGCACCTTGCCATTTACCAGCGACTGTGCCAGCTTTTTCCGGGCGCTGTCGTAAATTCCCTGCACCGTGGTGCGGGAAATATCCATCTGCACCGCGCATTGCTCCTGCGTAAATCCGTCCACATCAATCAGCCGTATAGACTCAAATTCATCGACCGTCATAATAACGGTATCGTTCGACGGAACGTCCAACGGACCAAACCGGCTGCTTTCAGGGAGGCAGCAGACCTTTCTCCACTTTCTTGGTCTTGGCATCGTTTCACCTCGTTTCAAAGCAGAAATGACCGGAGCGTCCCCCGGTTGTTTCTGCTTGCCTTACAGACTTTCCAGCTGCCTGTCAATGTCCGCAAGACGGTTCTTTAGCGTGTTCTTCTGCAACTGAAGAAGTTCTTTGCGATGATTCGCCGTCATTTCCTCATCGGCAGAAAACATCCGAAAGCCGCGGCCAAAGCCTCTCCTGCAGGCCATACCGAGTCCAAGACCAAGTCTGGCACCTCGGGCGAGATTTCCAGCCCCGGAGCAGAGGCCAAGGCCCCTTCCGGTCATTGCGCCGGCACCCATAGGGCCGGTTCCGTTTCTTCCTGGCATTTTGTTCACCTCCTTATAGTTTCGGACATATGTCGCTTACAAAACTATTATAACCAGTTTCGGGCATATGTCAACAATAAGGACGAAAATTTTGAAGCGGGCGGCAGAATTCAGAATTCATGCAATGCACATTACGCTTACATGGAGAAGTGTAGAAAGAATAACAGTAAAAACCATGATGCGTGGTATGCACAAGCCCTGAAAAGGCATAGTACTAGCATCGTCTCAAGACGTCGAACGACTGTCAACCTCATTACACGTCTTACAGCCGATTAACGGGCAACCTTCGCGAGTCCTATTCCTACGCAAGTAATGTGATTGTCAGTTTCTCCGTTTCGATACGAAATAACGAAAATACTGTAAGCGTTTGGTTTCACCAGCAAAGCAGGTGGTTTTATGCGCTGAAGCCACAATCAAAAGGTCGACAGTTCTTTATAAGCTGTCGACCTTCTAATTCTATCTCTATTCTAACGATTCGGCTAATTTCAAAATCTTAGTTTCAATTGACTGAATTTCAGAAAGAAATTCTTCATCACTTTTCCCTGTCGGATCGGGCAGTCCCCAATCCTCACGGCGCTTACACGGCAGATACGGACATTCCACACTGCAGCCCATTGTAACAACCACATCCACGGGAGGGAGTGCCTTAAGCAGCTTCGGACGCTGATTTTGTTCCATATCAATTCCATAGAGTTGCTTCATAAGGCGAACCGCATCGGGGTTTATGCGGTCTTTAAGTTCCGTGCCAGCGGAATAGCTTTCAAAGATATCGGCGGCAAGGTGCTTTCCCAGTGCCTCGGCGATCTGACTTCGACAAGAGTTATGGACGCAGATAAAGGCTACCTTTGATTTACTCATCTAAAACCGTCCTACTAAAATTCATCTGACTTTTTGCAGAATCTTCACAACTTCCTCGGTCTTTAATACCTTGCCGTAAGAAACTACCTTTTCGTCTATCACAAGGGCGGGTGTTGACATTACGCCATAGGCTGCGATCTGTGAGAAATCGGTCACATGGTCAATCGTCGTATCCATGCCGAGTTGCTCCAGCGCTGCTTTGGTAGCCGCTTCAAGCTGGTTGCATTTTGCGCATCCGCTTCCAAGTACCTTCACGCTCGCACCCTCGGTTTTAGCGTTTTCAGCCTTTGTCATGCTTTCCGCATCGCAGTTTCCTCCGCAGCAGCAAGAGGACGTTTCTTCCTTTTTCTTTCCAAACAGTGACATATTCATTACGCTCCTTTATCAATTGATGTTACTGGTTAGCAGCAATTGCTCCCGCAGGAACATGCTGATTTACTGGCTTTCCCCTCATAAAAAGTTTTCAGATTGTCCGGCAGTTTATAGTCGCCGCAGGAACAATCACCTGTTGTTCCAAATATGGTTTTCAGAATTGCCTCGGCAAGCATCTCTTTGGGAGGCACTTCATAACTTTCCCTATTGTATTCAAATATTCGGCAGTCAACATCAGTTCCGCTGATTTCGCTGCAGCATCCGCAACTGTTCTCTTTCACAAACCCGCAAATATCCTGACCGTTTACACGGATCGTCGGAGAGGAAAGAAACCTAAACCGTTCGGCAAACTCCGCCGTCTTCATCTCGATCTTGTTATACTCAATATCAAAACCGGCAAGCCGCAGCGCGGGGGTAAGCGTCTCCATTACTTCATCAAGCACAGTGTCCGTTCCGATGCAGCGGTTACAGGTATGCAAATCAAGATAGAGATACTCAACGACAATCTTCTTTTCAGAAGATGTGTCGCATCCGCAGGAACAGCCGTCTCCCTCAGATTCCTGTGCGCCGTTCGGCGGTGTCCAGCCGGTATCGTCGCCAACAAAGGTAATCGCACCAACCGGACAGCTGTTCCCGCAGCCGTGACAATGGTCAATGCAGGCCTCCGGATTTTTTATGACGGGTGACGGAGCCTTTGAGGGATCATAGACACCGTGAGGACACGTTGCACTACAGGTGCCGCACTCCGCGCAGGTGAGATAATCAATAACTGGATACCATGTCTTTGCCATAATACTTTCCTCCCTATATGATAAATGCCTGAATCGTGTTAAAGAAGTAGCCTACAAGAATAATGCCTATGGTACAGATACCGATGAACAGCGCCAGCAGCTTCGGCTTGACTGCTTTGCGGAGCATGATCATGGACGGCAGTGACAGCGTGGTAACGGCCATCATAAATGAAAGTATCGTGCCAAGCTGCGCCCCTTTGTATAACAGTGCCTCCGCAATCGGAATGGTGCCAAAGATGTCGGCGTACATTGGAACACCGATCAGGGTTGCCAGAACAACGCCAAAGGGATTTTTGCTTCCCAGAACAAGTGAAACCCATTCTTCAGGAATCCAGTTGTGGATAATTGCACCGATGCCCACGCCTATTAAAATATAGGGAAACACCTTTTTGAAGGTGGACAACATCTGCTCCTTAGCATAAACCAACCGGTCTTTTTTGGTCAGGTCCGGCGATTCAATGTCCACGCTGCCCGCTGACAGGATAAAGCTCTCAACATACCGTTCCATATGCAGCTTCTCAATAATCGTGCCTCCGACGACTGCGACGATTAGACCAACAATTACATAAATAATTGCTACCTTTGCGCCGAAAATGCTCATCAGCAGAAGCAGCGATCCGAGATCCACCATTGGGGAAGATATCAGGAACGAAAACGTTACCCCAACCGGAAGCCCTGCGGATGTAAACCCAATGAACAGCGGTATAGAGGAACAAGAGCAGAATGGTGTTACCGTACCAAGGAGCGCCGAAATGCAGTTTGCCCAAACACCATGGAAACGACCGAGAATCCGTTTACTGCGCTCCGGTGGGAAGTAACTTTGGATATAACTGATGAGAAAAATCAGCGAGCACAGAAGTATCGTAATTTTAATAACATCGTACAAGAAAAATTCAATGCTCCCGCCCAGCCGTGCCGACGTATCAAGTCCAATAGCGGATAGGCCTCTTCCAATCAGCCCATCCAGCCACTTCATGGCAAGGATCTGATACTGGAAGAAATCCCAAATTGCTTTTAGCATTTGCACTGGATAAAAACCTCACTTTCGATAAAAGGACAATCACATCAAATTATTTTGATGTATTCAGTTCTTAAAAAGCCATCGTCAGGATGGCTTTTTCGATGCGCAACAGATTTTTTCTTCTGTAACTGCGTTCGGCTTTGTCAGTTTTTTGAGTAGAGTACCGGCATAGGCGCTGCCTTTTTCACTAATTTTGTAATGCGTCCACTTGCCTTCCTGCCGACTCTCCACAATACCCGATTCAACCAGAATCTTCATGTGATAGGAAAGCCCCGACTGCCCCAAGTCTAACTGTTCCAACAGAACGCAAGCGCATTTTTCCCCTTCGCGCAAAAGCTCAAGTATTCTAAGGCGTTTTTCGTCGCAAAATGCTTTGAACACTTTTGCTTGTTCTTCATAAATGGTTGCCAAATTATCGCCTCATATCAAAATTATTTGATATGTTATTAGTATATGCGTCAAATCAAGTTTTGTCAATATAAAGATGTTCCTTTTTGATTAATACCATCTTTTTACAAACTTGTAAGCAATTATGCACAAGGTATTCTCTACTGTAGTTCGTCAAAAAGGCCTATGCTTCTTATGGGCAACGACGCCAACTACAACTACAGGTAAAATATAAAATAATTTACAGGGGTATATCTGTGGACAACCATGCTCACAGGTACGATTCTGTTTTATTGTTTGCGGCTATACCACGCTGTCGGGCTCCGCCGCTTGTTCTTCATTTCTGGATTTCAACAATTACGTAATGAAGGACAGGCCCTATGGCGAAGTATCCGCAGCGGAAACGTAATTACCATGAACACTGAAAAAGACGATACGGATACATTTGCCGCCGCGCGTAAAGGGATTAAAAGGGGCTACCGCATTTTCCACATTTATTGCGGGACGGGCGGTAGGCTGGAGCATACGGTTGCCAATATGCAGTTGCTGGCATATCTGGCGCAGAGCAACAGGAAAGGCTTCCTATTTGATCAGGACAGAATCATCACCGCGATTACGAATAGCAGCATGAAATTCCACCAGCACCCTACCGGCTACGTTTCCGTGTTCTCACATTCGGAAAATTCGACGGGGGTATTTCTCAAAGGGCTGAAATATGAGCTTGATAATGCTACTTTGACAAACACCTCCCCCATTGGCGTGAGTAACGAGTTTATCGGAAAAGAAAGCATAATCACCGTAGAAACCGGCACATTGCTTATTGTGTTTCCACGCGAAATAAAGACTAACTATTAAAAGTCAAGTCCCAAAATGAGGAGGGATGCAAAAAGGCCAGATAGTTCAAAAAGGATATAGCAAAGCAGACGTCCGTCAAGCCGCCATGCAGGCTATTGAGAGAAAATTATGCTGCCAGATGGTAAGGCTCTCCGGATTTCTCCAAGGCGTAAATGAGCCGCACCAGTTTCTTGGCGGCGTGAGAGATGGCAACATTGTAGTGCTTGCCCTCGGCGCGTTTTTTAGCGAGATAAGCAGCAAAGGTCGGATCCCAGTGGCAAACATACTTGGTGGCATTGAAAATGGCAAATCGCAGGTACCTGGAGCCGCGCTTCTCCATATGGGCATAGCAGTTTGTGAGCTGCCCGGATTGGTATGTGGATGGCGACAGTCCGGCATAGGCCAGCACTTTGTCGGGGGAATCGAAACGGGAGAAGTCGCCCACCTCGGCAAGTATCATGGCCCCCATTTGAGTACCAATGCCGGGTATGGTGACAATGGGTGAGGAAATTTCATCCATAATGGTCTGGATTGCGGTTTCAACTTCTTCAATCTCAGCGTCCAGTTCCCGAATGAGGTGGATGGTATGCCGAAGCTCCAGCGACTTTGCCGGCAGTACGGAACCAATCGACGCTTTGGCAGCCTCACGGATTTCCACAGCTACATCCCGCTTGTAACGCCCTTTGGACGCTTCAAGCAGGAGAGCTTTCAACCGTGTAAGGTGCGCTTCGGCAACCTGCTTGGCCCCCGGAAACTCAGCCAACAAAGCGTAGACAGAGGCCATATGGAGTGACGGCACCAGCTTTTCCAACTCTGGGAACAGAATGCATACCAGCCTGGCAATGGAGGATTTCAGCTTAACCTCGGTCATCCTTCTGCTCGCGGAATTCTGCCCTCCGGAGAAGCGCCATATCGTCTCCGTCTTCAAGCTGATTCAAGACC
The DNA here is from genome assembly GCF_036287215.1 of Caproiciproducens sp. CPB-2. Classification (NCBI taxonomy): domain Bacteria; kingdom Bacillati; phylum Bacillota; class Clostridia; order Eubacteriales; family Acutalibacteraceae; genus Caproiciproducens; species Caproiciproducens sp. CPB-2. The sequence continues at coordinate 1,154,692 of NZ_CP142860.1, read as the reverse complement.
TGCTCGCACCGAGCGGCGTGAAGGGCAGGACTCTGTTCCAGCTGCTGATGGCGCATCTTCCGGACGACCACAAGACAAAATGGTTCGCGGGCGCGGCACTCAACAGCGCGGATATGGCGATGCAGAGCGTCCTTTCCACGGCACTTTCCAGGCTCAACGCATTCCTGGATTCCGAACTGGAGCAGGTCCTGTGTTTTGACACTGCGATCGACGCGGAAAAGTTCTGCAACACTAAGTCCGCGATATTTTTGGTGATGCCTGAAGAGGATTCCACCAAATACTTCATCATCAGCCTGATCGTCCAGCAGCTCTACCGCGAAATCCTTGCCGTGGCCGACGAACACGGCGGCAAACTGCCCAACCGTGTCATGATGTACCTTGATGAGATAGGGACCATTCCCAAAATAGAGTCGGCCGAGATGATGTTCTCGTCCAGCCGCTCGCGCAGGGTGTCCATAACAGCCATCATCCAGAGCCTTGCTCAGTTGGAGAAAAATTACGGAAAAGAAGGCGCCGCCATCATCGTGGATAACTGCCAGGACACGATTTTCGGAGGTTTCGCGCCTAACAGCGAGTCGGCAGAAACCCTGTCCAAATCGCTGGGAACCCGAACGGTGATGAGCGGGACCGTTAACCGGGGCAAAAGCGACGGCTCGCAGAACCTCGAAATGATCGAGCGTCCGCTCCTTTCGCCGGACGAACTCAAATCCATGTCCAAGGGCAGATTCGTTGTGACGAAAACCGGCGCTTATCCAATGCGCACCCGGCTCAAGCTGTTTAAGGATTGGGGTATCACCTTCGGCAAGCCTTATGAGGTTGAGGAAAAGTCGGCCCGGAAGGTGGAGTACGCCGACCGGTTCGAGCTGGAGGAAGAACTCATCCGCAGGAATGCGGCTTATACGGTTGACCCGGACATAGCTGAAGGTAAACCCAGTACACACGGTGGGATCGAGCATGCGCCTGCGCAGGAGATAAGCAATTTTCCGCGAAGAAAAGATCCCGTTCGCATCGAATAGGAGTGATGATATGCTCCCTTTATGAGAGACAGTGAAAAAGAAAAACACTGTTGATCATGAAGGGAGCATTTTGATGTCAAGTAAGTCAAAAATAGCAATTGCGAAAAAGGTAAGAATCACCCGGGAATATATAACTGGAAATATCTCAAGGGAAGAAGCCGCGAAACGGGCGGAAGTCGCACCTGATGTCATAACAGATTGGGCACGGATTTATCGCCAAGAGGGAGTTCTGGGCTTTGCGTCAGGAAAAAAGAATCACGTCTACAGCCAAGAGCTCAAAAAGCAAGCGGTGCTGGAATATTTATCAGGCGGATGTAGTCAGCACGCCATATGCGAGAAATACAAAATCCGGTCAAGAAAACAACTTCGATGTTGGATAAAGAAGTATAATAATCATGGAGAATTCAACTCCGTCAAGCATTCCGGAGGAGGAAGCTACATGAGAAAAGCACGCAGCACAACGCCAGATGAACGTATTCGAATCGTGAAAGATTGTATTGCATCCGGTAAAAATTACGGCGAGATGGCGCTTAAATATAATGTAAGCTACCAGCAGGCACGCACCTGGACGCTGAACTTTGAGAAAATGGGTGAAGCTGGTCTGCAGGATAGGCGTGGGCAGCGAAAAAAAGATCAGGCACCACGCACAGAGTTGGAGCAGGCACAAATTGAGATCGAACAACTTAAACACAAGCTGTATCTGGCGGAAATGGAGAATGCCCTGCTAAAAAAATTGGACGAGGTGGAGAGGAGGGATGCCTCTCGCAAGTAAGGCAAGGCCATATTTACACATCCATAAAAGAATGCCGTGCGGAAGCGGGATATCCCATCGAGACTGCCTGTAAGCTACTTCATGTCGCCCGTTCCGCCTACAATAAATGGGCGTCGGGGAACCAAAGCCGCAGGATTGCCGAAAACGAGTGGCTTGCGGAAAAGATCGAGAAAATCCATATGGAAAGCCCAGACAAAGGCTACCGCCGTATCAACGATGATTTGCGACACGACCACGATATCCACATCAATGACAAGAGGGTACTTCGCATCTGTCGGGCAAAGAACATAAAATCCACCATCAAGTACAACAACCACGGTTGCACAAGGCAGGCAAAGAATCCGCAGTATCTTGCCGAAAACCTTCTTGACCGCCAGTTTTTCGCCTCTCAGCCGAATGAGAAGTGGCTCACCGACGTTACTGAATTTAAGTGGTACGAAGGTCTTGAAGTACACAAGGTTTACCTCAGTGCTGTTTTAGATCTCTATGACAGGCGCATCGTAGCTTTCGTAATTAGTGAGCGTAATGACAATCCTCTCGTATTCAAGACCTTTGACAAAGCTGTCGGGAAAAATCCGGACGCACATCCCCTGTTTCACAGTGACCGGGGATACCAGTACACGAACCGTACTTTTCATCACAAAATTGACAAAGCCGGTATGACACAAAGCATGTCCCGCGTGGCACACTGCATTGACAACGGTCCAATGGAAGGCTTCTGGGGCATTCTGAAGCGTGAACGCTATTACGGCAAACGGTTCACCAGCAAACAGGCTCTTATCCAGATGATTGAGGATTATATCCGCTATTACAATACCCGGCGTGTTCAACGTAATCTGGGTGTCCTCACACCGATGGAGAAATACGAACGTTATCTTGCTGCATAAAAAGTGGACAGCAGCTTACGCCACTGTCCAGAAAATTTTTATAGTTTTTCATTGTCCTCTTGACGGGATGCGGTTCATGATATATCATGGGGTATTTTACATCCCTTTACGCTTCTGAGCTTCCTCACCGCGCGGTTGCCGTGTATATGTACCTGCACGACCGCGCCGATAAAGACGGCAAATGCTACCCGGCGATCGGTACCATCGCACGGGAACTGAAGCTGTCCAAAAGCACGGTCAAGCGGGCAATTTCCGACCTTGAAAAAAGCGGTCGTCTCTGCAAAGAGCCGAGGTGGCGCGAAAACGGCGGAAAATCCTCCAACCTGTATCACATCAAATAACGCTGAAAAAGGCATCACTTCCGCCAGGGAGAAAGTCTGTCTACAGGTGAACCGTGGAACGGTTCATGTTGAACCATGAAAGCGAACCTCCTACTCTAAGCAGATCTAAATCAGAGAAAAGACAAGCGGAAAGGTTTATTTTTTCTTTCTTCCTTTCTTTCACCGGTATGGGAGTAACCTCCGCTGTATCCGGGTCAATCAGAATAATTTCCTTGTTCTTTTCTCTGGCATATGTAATGAGATGAGCGGCAGATTCCACAAAAACGAGCATCTGTTCTTTGTAAACCGCCAGAACGGAGCCGGAGCGGTTCACCAGTATTCATTGCAGCGGGGATAACAACTGTTTTTAAGTAAGCGTCAAAAACGCCGTCACCTTGACAGAATCAATTGGTGTCGCGCTAAGTTTTCATTGCCCCTGAATGTCCGGCAAATCCGGTCTAAGCAAGGTTTCCGTTCCCTTCAGCGGAACAGATTGAAGCGAACTGAGCCAATCGCGCGGCAATAACATGGAACAACGCTCGAAACCCGTATCGTTTTGAAAAGCACTTTTCAGGCAGATAATTCATATTATGGGTTAAAATCAACGGGAGAGGATCGGAAGATATGCCTGATGAAGAATTAAGAGACTATGGTCCCATACCAATAGTAGTGAATATTGAAGCGGTTACGGAGCAAAACAATACCTTCCGTACCGCTTTATGGACAGGGAATCATCTGCAGCTTACGCTGATGAGCATTCGTGTGAACGATGATATCGGCTTGGAAATGCACCCTGATGTTGACCAGTTTATCCGCATCGAGCAGGGCGAAGGGCTTGCGAAGTTCGGAAACCGGAGAGACAATATGAATTTTCAAAAGCGAGTCGGGCCAAGCGATGCCATTGTCATACCAGCCGGGACATGGCATAACGTCATCAATGTAGGCACCGTACCCTTAAAAGTATATTCGATTTATGCACCTCCCCAACATCCCTGGGGAACCGTTCACAAAACAAAAGACGACGCAATAGCAACAGGGACATAAAATAACGGTATCATCAGCGCTTTAGAGTATTTGAATTCGGGCCCAAGTCCCATTGGAATAATGATGCAGAAAAAGATTTGAACAGATGACTAAGGCAGGATCAGCCTACTGTACGCTATTCCTGCCTGTCCAATTTTGAGGCTAAAAGGGAGGGGCTCTCAGCGGCTGCAGGCAGATTTATATGAAAGGCGGAGGATTAATGAGCTATACGCATCCGAACGGACAGCCGCAGGGCACGGCACAGAAGTTTACGGATAAACTCAGAGAAATCCTGATCAGTGAAATCATCGCGATTAACGGTTACCAAACCCACATCGCCAACTCGGACATTCCTGAAATAAACGATGCCTGGCACAGTATTATGCTCGACGAAAAGCAGCATTACGGCTGGGTGCTGAAGCTGCTCCGCAAATATGATCCGGAGCAGTACAAACAGTTTTTAGCTCATAAGGGCGACAACCCCGGGCCCCAGACACCGGTGTCGCTCTCCCATTCCCAGTCCGGCGGTGCAGCCATTCTGAACGATATCCGGGACGATATCAAGGGAGAACTCGAGGCCGTGGTTCTGTATGAAGCGCAGCTGCCAAGATATCCATACCGGGATATCCGCACCACCTTGCAGGCCGTGATTGATGACGAAAAAGGGCACGCGGAGCATCTTACCAGGCTATTGCTGAAATATGACGTCGATCCGTATGATGAATTGGTCTGATTCCGGGTATCTCAGGAAACCGACGACTTGAACGGCCGTGAAATCCATTGGGGATGTCACAGCCGTTCTGATTTTACTGTTAATTCTTTCTCAGATGTTTTACAAGTTTTACGATTTCGACCCAAAGTACCGACGCCGCCGACATCACAATTACGGCGATCGCTTCCGGTCCGGTCAGCGGAGCCAGCTTCACAAAGGCTGAAAGCGGAGTGTATAAGAGCAGGACAAGCATGAAAATAGTTCCCGCAAAAGCCGCCCACATCACCTTGTCTTTGATCAGACGGCGGAATGACTGGAATGCAAAATCCGTTTGTGAACTGTTGACCAGAACCAAAAGTATATTGCTTAGAAAAATAATGGAAAGGCCCATTGCACGGGCAACCGGGGCGTTTATGGCCGGATCCGCCATAAGAACCGTATAATAGGTTCCAAAAGAAGAGGCAAAAACCGTCAGCCCCTGCAGGATGCTTCTGAAGAGACCTTTCGCTCTCATCAGTTTTTCTTCCGGATCACGGGGATCGCGTTCCATCACATTCTGTTCCGCGGGCTGCCGTTCAAAAATGATGGAACAGGTCGGGTCGATAATCAGTTCCAAAAGGACGACATGGATGGGCAGTAACATAAGATTCGCCGGATTTACTTTTAGGAGAGGGGCCAACAGACAGGAAAACGCGATTGGAATGTGAATCGTGAACACATATCCGACCGCTTTTTTGATGTTGTCGTAAATCCGCCTGCCGTCCCTGATGGTATCCACAATCGTCGAAAAATTATCGTCAAGCAGGATGAGATCGGCGGCTTCGCGGGACACCTCCGAACCGCGCTTTCCCATCGCGATGCCGATATCGGCATATTTGAGCGCGGGGGCGTCGTTGACCCCGTCGCCCGTCATTGCCACGATCTCGCCGTTTGCCTTGAAAGCTTTCACGATGCGCATCTTATGCTCCGGGACGACGCGGGAAAAAATGCTGACGGAACGGACCCGTTTCTGAAGTTCCTCATCCGTCATCCGGTCGATCTCGTCGCCGGTGACGGATTCCCCGCATGGCATGCCGATCTGCTTCGCGATCGCGCTTGCCGTGATGCCGTTGTCGCCCGTAATCATCACAACGCGGACGCCTGCCTTCCTGCAGCGGAGAATATCCGCTTTTACGGATTCCCTCGGAGGATCCGCAAGGCCAACCAACCCACAGAACTGAAGGCGGCACTGGGCCAAAGAAGCGGGAACTTCGTCCGCCGTTCCAACGTCCATTCTGCCAACCGCAATCACACGGAGCCCGCGTGCCGCCATATCGGCGGCTTTTTCCTGTACTTTGTCCCGTTCGTCCGAATTGAGATTACATAAAGCGAGGATCTTTTCCGGAGAGCCTTTCGCGGCGATCAGAATTTGGTTGCCGCGCCGCCAGACGTGGCCCATCATTTTCGCTTCATGGGTAAACGAATATTCCTGAATCAGTTCGCCGCCGAAAAGGAACTCCTTGGACAGGCCCCTGCCTTCACAATACGAAATCATGGCCTTTTCCATAGGGTCATATGCGTCCGGTTCACAGGCCATCCCCATGACCGCGCAGAGGTCCCGCTCTTTGTTTTCCTCCGTCCACGTATCGCATACGGTCATCTGATTCATCGTAATGGTGCCGGTCTTATCAACGCAAAGAACCGACACGGCGCCGAGCGTTTCTACGGAAGCCAGCCTGCGCATAAGCGAATGCCTTTTTGCAAGCCGCCATGCGCCCATGGAAAGGAAGACTGTCAAAATAACCGGGAACTCTTCCGGGATCATGGCCATGGCGAGCGTGACGCCGGAAAGGATGCTTTCGATCAGCCTGTCGGTAAATTGGTGGTCCGGGATATTCAGCCAAGTGAAGCAGCCTACCAATACAAACAGGACCGCCGCAATAACCGCGCAAAGCTTCACGAGCCCGCGGGTCTGCCTCTGAAGCGGCGACGGGGCTTCCGGCGCGCCGACGACATTTGTACCGATTTTCCCGAACTCGGTGGCTTTGCCGATTTGATCCACGCGGACCAGCGCGCTTCCCTGCGTCACAAGAGTCCCCGCGTAGCAGTGGTCGCACCGCCAGTGCCCGCCGTCTGTATCGGCGGTCCCGAGCGCGACCTTCCAAACGCCTTCCGCTTCGCCCGTCATGGACGACTCGTCGACGCACAGATCGTTTGCCTGAAGGATCTCCCCGTCCGCCGGGATCTTGTCGCCTTCGGCAATCAGCATGATATCTCCCGGGACAAGATCAGCGCTGTCGATCCGCTGCTCCGCTCCGTCCCGCAGCACCGTAATGCGCGGTGCCGCGAGATCCTTTAAGGCGTTCAGGGTCTTGTCGGTTTTCCAGCCCTGGATCACATCGATACTGATCATACCCGATACAAAGATCAGCATAACAACTCCGTCGCGCGGCTCACCCAGCAAAAAATAGATGACCGCCGTCACGATGAGCAGCAAAAACATAGGTTCCGACAAGGCTTTCAAAATCTCTTGAAGAACATTCTTCTTCTTTTTCGGAATCAATTCGTTCCTGCCGAATCGCTTTTGACGTTGCACGGCTTCCGCCGTCGTCAGGCCGGTTGGATTTGTGGTGTTCTTTCGTTCTGTCATAAAAGTTACCTCCATAATGCTTCTTAAGCATTTATGCGACAGCTCCATGGCATTGCAAAGATACAGCTGCAGTCTCAAAAGGGTACAAAAATACCTGTGAGACAACATACTGTCCCACAGGTTCTGATCAACCTGTTGCCGCGAGGCCCAGCCCCATAAACCCATATCGGGTTTATCGCCTGCTCAGTTTGTACTGTAGATCAAATGCAGCGCAAAGAGATGAAAGATATTCTATCATATTCATTTACTCGCGTCAAGTGATTAAAAACAAAAAGATAAGATTCCCATCATGAATTTTATGGCGGATCCTGAGAGAAAACCTATTTTTTCTTTTTCCTTTTTTTAGAAATCCAAACAACAAAACCAACCCCGCCGACCGCCATCACGGCGAGAGTAATGTAGGTATAGAGATTCATGGATTGGCTGACGCGTTCCCAGCCGGCTCCGGCAAAAGCACCCAGCGCCACCAGAACCACATTCCAAATTGCGGAGCCGAGGGTGGTGTACAAAAGGAACCTGCCTCTGCGCATCCGCGCCATCCCCGCGGGGATGGAGATGAGGCTTCGGACTAATGGAATAAACCGGCAAAAAAAGACGGTGGAGGCACCGCGCCGATTAAACCAGCCTTCCGCCCGTTCCACATCCCCTTTTTTCAGCCCGAGGACATGTCCCCATTTCCCGATGAACCTGTCCATTTTCTCGGCCGGAAGCAGCCGTCCGACACCGTAAAGGACGATTGCCCCAGCCACCGACCCGATGGTGGCGGACAAGGTGACAATCCAGATGTTCATAGTCGAAGCCGTAGTCTCGGACGCACCACGCGCCGAAAGTCATTTCGCGCGTCGGGTCGGCATTGACGGTGCAGTGCACCCAACCCTCCGGCACGATGACCACTTCGCCCTCGCCGGCGCGGACCGCATAGCATTCGCCCGCGTCGTCGCCGTCGGACTCCTGCATAAAGATGACTGCTTCTCCGCTCCAGATCTCATATACCTCCGGTGTCGAGCTTCCGCACGACGGGGAAACCGCGTGCACATGTCCCTGGCTCCTGACTGGCTCGTCGCCCACCCTGCCCTTCGCGTAGATCATCGCGCCGTATAGCAAGTTGCGCGCACGAAGGTCGTCCTGATCCCGTGTCTTTCCGACGTCCATGGCGACCGAATAGACAACTTCTGGCCCGCTGGCACTCGGGTCGCTGAGGCTCCGACGGATGTCATCCAGCCGTCTTTTTTCGGTCACAGGCCCGAACACACCCTCTCCGTAACTGAAATCCAAGCTTCCTATATCCGGTTTAACGTCAAATCCGGGATAAAACATCTCCATCTTCCTTTCCGTTTTTCAATTAAATGCGCACGGACGCCTTAATTGTTGCAATCTCTTTGCCCTCCGACTTTCCGTACGGCCGGATCGTGTAAGTGCCGACCGCAGCGGGTACGATGAAAGTCTCTGCGTAATGCACCACGTAGGGCTCGAATGCGCAGGTCGGGGATTCCACTAACGCCTCTTCACCCTCGATCAGGTTCAGCACGTTGACCGAGCCGTTTGTATTGTGGGTGACGGGCTTTGTGAACCAGTGCCTTCTGGTCTCGATGAATTCCAGTTCATGCAACCCCGTTTGCTCTTCCCTCCAGCCGTCGCCCTGCGCGACCTCTTTTTCGCGGTGGAGCAGATTCGTCTCGACCCACTCCGTCGTACGGTTATACTGAATTACCCTGCTGCCGTGGTCAACATGAACCGGTCTGGGAATTCCGTCCAGCCCCACGCGTCCCCAATCCCACAGCTTGAAGGTGAAAATGTAGGGAGTCGCGCTGATTTCAAGCACCATCGCGTTTTTGCCGGAGCAGTGGATTGTCCCCGCCGGGATCAGGACGTGGTCATGCTTTTTGATTGGAAATTTGTTAATGTATTTTGAGTCGTCAAAGGTTTCGCCCCTACCTTGCGCATTTTTCAGATCGCCAATCAGTTCCTCCGGAACCACGCCATCCTTCAGGCCAAGGTAAGCACAGGCATCCGGTCCCGCGTCAAGAATATAATAGCTTTCATCCTGTGTGTAATGCATTCCGAAATTTTCCTGAATGTATTCCGTAAGCGGATGCACCTGCAAGCTGAGGTTACCGCCGCCCATCGTGTCCAGAAAGTCGAACCGGATTGGAAATTCCAACCCGAACCGCGCGTGGACTTTCGGGCCGAGCAATTCGTCCGGACGCATAAACACGATATTTATCGATGGGACCTCGGCGGTCACGTCTCCCACCCGCAAAAGCACGGAATTCTCCTCAGGCACGCCGTCGAAGCACCACGCCATGTTATTTTCTCCGTGGGCCAGGTCGCAGACCTCTTCCATCCATCTGCCGCCCCATACCCCCTCGTCAAAATAAGGCATCAGCCGAAACGGCTTTCTCGCCGCCTGCTCTATGCCGTTGCGGAACGCTTCCCCGGTGATCGCCTTTCCGCAGCCTTTGGCTGTCGTATCCAACACATAATCCATGTCCTGATAGAGAGACCGCTTATGCCGGTCTAGCACGCGCCACTCGATAAAAAACGCCCTTTTATACTTTCGAAGCGTGTCCTCCTGAAAATTTCCTACTCCCCAGTTGTCCAACTCATGACTTCTGAACCGCTGCTGAATCTCCCAACGCGGCATGTCGGCGTAAACCAGAAGATCGCCCTTCGTAACAAGCGAAGCGCCGATGCCGTAGACGACAACAAGCCCTTCTTCGACCGCGTCCACCCGTTTTCTTAGCTCTTTCAGCTTTTCGGCATCATAAAACTCCTCGATTTTGTGTGTGGACAGGACGCCGAAAACGCGGTCATCCGTAATGTTCCGTTTCAGCTTTTGGCTGATTTCCGTCTCCGCCAGCTTTGCGGATTCGCACAGGATCGTCTCCTTTGCCCCCAACGGGGAAAGCAGTTGGGAAAGAACTTCCCCATGGCGGACACCGTGATAGAAATCGGCCACCAAAACCTGCTTCCGCTTACCGAGCTGTTTAATTCGGCGTTTCAGCTCCTCCGCGAAATCCTGATAGCTGCCCCAGGACTCCCTGTCGTGTCCCTCCACGCGGATGATCGGAAATTTTTCATAATTCGGGGTTCTGTGTTCAAAATACATAGACTTTCCTCCACACAATCAAAGTTTTTCCAGAAGGCTTTTAGGGAAAGTTAACGGTATCGATACCGTTAACTTAAAATAGACATATATACTATATTTTTGCATATATTATCTTAATTTCTTTATTATTATAACACTATTTATCTAAATTTCAAGTGATTTTAAAAAAATATTATTATGAATTTTATATTTTACGGTAACGATATCGGTAAATTTCAAATCCTTTGCTGAAAAGGGTTCCGAAGCCAAAAGCCGTCCGTAAGCTGAGGACTTTTTGAATAGGTGTCAGCCAAAACTCAAACCTTGCGGCTTTTATCTTTGCCCGTAAGATTGAAAAAAAGCATCCTGTGTATTATAATAAATATCATATTATTTAGATGATATTATCAAACGAGAAAATTGGGACAGCGTTGAAAAAATACGAGATAGCAAAACGAGGAGTGCAGGGAGTGGAAGATAAAAACTCAAACAAACAGACGCGGCAGCAGACGACGATTGCAGATATTGCTAAATTGGCCGGCGTCTCTGTCAGTACAGTTTCAAGGGTGCTGAATAACAGCACCGAGGTCAGCAAAACGACTAAAAAGAAAATACTGAAGCTGATCAAGGAATATGACTATACGCCGAGCGAGCTGGCGCGCGGCCTGGTAACGAAGACAAGCAAAACGATCGGGTTGCTGATACCCAATTTGCTTAATCCCTACTACGTGGAACTTATCGAAAGCATTGAAAAATTTGTTTCAAGCCAAGGCTTTTCGCTTTTTCTCTGCATCACCGATGCCAAGGAAGAAAAAGAAAAATATTACATCAATGAAATGCTCCGAAGAAGGACAAACGGCTTAGTGATGCTGAGCACCAACATTAAAGACCACGACCTCATTAAAAAGGTGAAGAAATCAATGGAGATCGTTTCGGTGGAAGCAGATATTGAAGATGTGGACAAGATCAGCGTGACCAATGAAAAAGGCACTTACGATGTGATTAACCACCTCATCGAATATGGGCATAAAGATATCGCATTCATCGGGTATCGGTTTTCACTGAGCGGCCTACAACAACGATTCACGGGATATCAGCGGGCGATGGAGGAACACTCTATCCCCATCAGACCGGAATATGTGATCGAGGGTGAAGGGACAGGCAATTCGGGATACACCATGACGCAACGGCTTTTGGAGTTACCGAACCCACCCACAGCAATCCACTGCATGAACGAACATCTGGCTGTAGGCACCTATCTCGCCATTAATGAATATGGGCTTCGAATCCCACAGGACATCTCGGTCACAGCATTCGACAATCTCGCATCATCCAACATACTCAAGCCGAGGCTCACCACCGCTGCGATGCCAATCCGCGAGATGGGCGAAGCGGCGGCGGATCTTCTCATACGGAATATCCTGGAGGGTAGCAAACAGGTAAAACAGGAGATCATTTTTTCCACAAAGCTGATCTTGAGGGAATCCACGCGGCGGCTGGATTGCCCGTAAGGAAAATCTGCCGCGCAAGCGGGGCTTTCGCTCCTAGCAAACCAAAAAGAAGGACAAGGTTTTTGCCTTGTCCTTCTTTTTGGTACGCCCGGAGGAACACGGACCCGCGATCTCTAATGTGTTTATCACCACCAAAGCCGGGGGGTAAACATGAACGAACTCTACAACTTAACTGAAGATGCTGTAAAGTGCGGTTTCATTTCCTGTACATTGTCACTTATATAGTTCTCTTTGTTTTTGATAGGTCGGAAAAGGGTTCCTTGGATGTCGCCGCATTTCACATATAGGAGTTCAAGAATGACGGTAATAGGATAGCTGTCCCCACGGGTATCCGTTACAGATTCCGCTTGAAAAAGTCCTGTAGTGCCCCAATGGCGGCCGACTCATCGGCTCCTTCGGCGCTGATCTTAACACTTTCTCCCTTTTTCACACCAAGGCCCATTACCGCGAAAATCTTTTTCGCATCGCTTATTTTGTCCCCTTTCGTAATTTTAATGGTGCTTGCAAATTTTCCGGCCTCTTTGGTCAACATTCCTGCCGGCCTTGCGTGGATTCCTTCCAGGTCGGTAACGACGTAGCTAAATTCTTTCATGATTATTTCCTCTTTCCATCCATTTTTTATGCTTCTAAATTTGCTCTTCGCCGAATCTTGCTGTTTCCGCCTTGTCGATTAGAGAAAGAAACTCCGATTTGCTTTTCGCCTCAATCAAGTTTCGGCGAAAATCATCATCCATTAAAAGGACGGACAGCCGGGCCAGAACATCCAGATGAATATTCTCGCTTGTATCCGGAGCTGCAATCATAAACAGCAGTTTCGCGGGGGAGCCGTCCAGCGATTCATACTCAACACCCTCTTTAGCCACCATGGCACTCAGCCCCGCATTCGTAACGACTTTTGTCTTGGCATGCGGAATGGCTACGCCTTCGCCAATCCCGGTCGTTCCTTCCTTTTCCCGTTTCAGCACACATTTTTTGTATTTTGCTTTGTTTTTCAGTTTGCCTGTAGCATCCATCAACTCCACCAGCTCGTCAATTGCATCCGCTTTTGAGTGCGGGCTTGCGTTCAGGTTAATGCCGGGTTCACTTAACAAATCGGTAATTCGCATGTTCATTCTCCTTGCTTATATTAGTTTTAGCAATTCATGGATTTTCTCTTCTGTCGCCAACTCCGCACTGAATGCACTGGCGCTTCCGGCAGCCAAGCCCAGTCGGAACGCTTCTTCATAATTTCCGTCATGAAGATATCCGGCCAGAAATCCTGCAACCATGGAGTCACCCGCTCCTACAGAATTGACGACTACGCCTTTCGGTGCCGGGTTTCTGAATGTCTTGCCGTTCTCCCCCACAAAAACAGCGCCGTTTCCCGCCATGGAAACCAACACGTTTCGTGCGCCGATTTTTTGAAGCTCTTTGGCATAAAAAACGATATCGTCTTTGTCCTCCAGCTTCCTGTTAAAGAGTTCGCCCAGTTCGTGGTGGTTTGGTTTAATTAAAAACGGGTGGAATTTCAGCACATTCAAAAGCAAGTTACGCGTCGCATCCACAACCACCCTGACATTTTTCTCCGCCATGCGGCCGCAGATGATTTCATAAATATTTTCCGGAATCGTGTTTGAGATGCTTCCCGCCAAGACCAGAATGTCCCCGTTTTCCAGCAAATTAAGTTTGTCATACAGTACCTGCAGCGTCTGCGCGCCAATCTGCGGGCCCCGGCCATTTATTTCGCTTTCTTCCTCCGATTTTAGTTTTACGTTGATTCTGGACATGCCGTCTTGGATTCGGATGAAATCAGTTTTGCAGCCATGCTCCTTCACCCTTTGTTCAATCTGGTCCCCGGTAAAGCCTGCAATAAACCCCAAAGCAACACTTTCAATTCCCAGATTTTTGAGTACAATGGAAACATTAATCCCTTTCCCGCCGGGAAAAATTTTTTCTGAAACGGTACGGTTTACCTTGCCGGCTTGAAAAGAATCTACTTCTACGATGTAGTCAAGGGAGGGATTAAAAGTTACGGTGTAAATCATTTCCTTCAGTCTCCAATATCGTTATATTAGGATTGTTCTGTTTCCCCGAATAAAAGTTATTGTACTTATAATACACGCATTTATGAGCGCAGTCAATCATAAACGATCAAATGGGGATATAATCTTTCCGTCGTAAGGAGGAATAATGACGGTGAGAGCAACGGAAAATTTTCAAGAGAATTAGGAGCGGGCAAATCTCTGATCTGTCATTGGGCAAGGGAATCTTGATTCTCATTTCAAGCAATCCGAAATATCTTGTCAGTTATTACAGCAATTCCACTCAGAATTGCGAGATTAAGATGTGTTTCAAAATTGTATTACAAATCCCCCCTGTTCAATTTCATTTGGACAAGAGTATATAAAAAATTCTTGCTTTTTCTGTCTAATTTCTATTGAACAATACACAGAGCGGGCGGTTCTGTGTATTCCTATCACCAAGATGGTTGGAATACCCGCTAAAGCTGAAAAAACGGATGACGCGAGGTCGAGGTCTCTGTTTGGAGAAAAAAATGAAAAACCGGGAACTGGCGCCAATCTAGTCACAGACGGTAATATTACACTTTTTCCTGTAAAGTGCCAACAAACTGGCATCCACTTCCCGATCGGTAATGATACACGAAGCTTTATCCATGTCGATAATCTTGTAAGAGGAGATTCGACCGAATTTCGGGTGATCGCACAGGAAAAAAATCTGTTTACTGTTCTGGCAGAAGGCTTTTTTACTGTTGGCTTCAATGGCGCTGGTCGTGGAAAGCCCAAAATTGTAATCAATGCCGTTCGCGCCTAAAAATGCCTGATCGAAATGAATCTGCTGAATTTGATCGATTGCCATCATTCCTTCAATCGTCCGGGCGCTGTGAATGTAATTACCCCCAAGGATAACGAGGTTATAGTCCGGCCGCTGGACCAGAACATTAACGACGTCTATGGAATTCGTAACGATCGTCAGCCCTGACGCAGTCAGCTCCTGAGCCATCAGATGGGTCAGTGTACTGGTGCCTAAAGCAATGGTGCTGCCGTTTTTCACCAATGAGGCGGCGTGTTTGGCAATTGAGAATTTTTGCTGACGGTTAATGTCGCGCTTGGCGTTATAATCATATTCGTGAGAAAGCGGCTCTGCCAGAATCGCCCCGCCGTGCGTCCGTTTCAGTAGCCCTGACTTTTCAAGAGAAGCAAGATCCCTTCGGATCGTGGACTGAGAGACGCTATATTTTTCCGCCAACTCATCCGTGGTAATACGGTGGTCAATGTTGATTTTATTTAGAATTGAGATTCTTCTTTCTTCTTCAAACATGTTATCGCCTCACTAACTGCATTTTATAATAGCAATTATAGCATAAACATGCATGGATTTGAATCGTTGTATTTAAATTCGCGCACAAATTCTCTTACAAATGGCAAAATGAGCATAACTAGGTTATCGGTGAACGTTTTGCTGCAAAGAGCTGTATTTTCTTTTAAAATTAAAAGGTATTATGGATAAATTTACATATTATCACCAAAATTATATTGAAACTGTATTGACAAACGAAATTTTCTATCATAAAATGTACTCATAAACGAGAGTAAATGAGCATAAACAAAAATAAAAAAGCAGTCGTAATTTTTGCGAATGAGGTTTTTCCTTCGCAAAAGGGTCAAAAATCTGAGTTAGGGGGTCAAGAGCGGTCCTGATGAAAATGTGCGCACATTTTTTGCCGGATGCTCAATTTAATACAGGAGGAAAAGTAATGAAAAAAATCATAGCAATTACATCTTGCCCGACAGGAATCGCCCACACGTATATGGCGGCCGAGTCGTTGGAGAAAAAAGCAAAGGAGCTAGGGTACGAAATAAAAGTGGAGACGCAGGGCGCTTCCGGAGTAAAAAACGCGCTGACGGCACAGGATGTTGCGGAAGCGGACGCGATTATTCTTGCCGTTGACAAAGGAATTGATGAATCCCGCTTTGCAGAAAGAAAAGTGTTAAAAATCCCGGTGGCAAAAGCAATTAAGGACGCGCAAACTGCTATTGAGGACGCACTGGCAGACAATGGAACGGTCCTGGTAAAAGGATCAAAGAATTCCTCCGGCGAGAGTGCGGCAGAAACAGACACAGGAATACGCAGCCTCTACAAACATATCATGAGCGGTGTTTCCTACATGCTGCCGGTGGTTGTCGCTGGCGGAATTATTCTTGCTTTATCCTTTGCGTTCGGTATTTATGCGTTTAAGGAAGAGGGGTCTTTCGCTTGGGCGCTATATCAAATCGGCGGCGCGGGTCTTGGTATTATGGTTCCGGTGCTGTCGGCCTATATCGCCTATTCCATTGCGGACAAAGGCGGTTTCGCCGCAGGTTTAATCGGCGGTATTCTGGCGAACAACATCGGTGCCGGATTCCTTGGCGGCCTGCTTTCCGGTCTGATGGCCGGTTATGTTGCTCTGCTGATCAGCAAATACGTGAAAGTGCCAAAAACCTTTGCGGGAATTAAGGACATCCTGATTTTGCCGATTTTCTCCACCCTGATTACCGGCTTACTGATGCTCTATCTGGTCGGCACACCTATCAAGGGGCTTTCCGGAGTAATCACACAGTTTTTAACAAATATGAGCGGTGTAAGCGCGGTGCTTCTCGGTATTATCTTCGGCCTGTTATACTTTGATTTGGGCGGACCGTTCTCAAAGGTTCTGTACGCGTTTGCAATCGGCGTCCTGGCCAACGGAGTTTACGAGCCGATGGCAGCCGTTATGGTGTGCGGAATGGTTCCGCCGATCGGCATTGCGATTGCGACCTTCCTGCGTCCGAAGCTTTGGGACGTTCATCAGCGCGAGGCGGGAAAAGCGGCTGTGTTTCTCGGACTGAGCTATATTACCGAGGGCGCGATTCCGTTCGCCGCTGAAAAGCCGCTAATGGTTCTACCCTCCTGTATGCTGGGCTCTGCGGTCGGCGCAATCGTTTCCATGCTTCTGCACGTAGGTGTAAAAGCGCCGCACGGAGGAATTTTCCTTCTGTTCATCCCCAACGTAGTCACGAATGTACTCGGATTTCTGATTGCTCTGTTGGCGGGCTCCCTTGTAACGGCGCTTATGCTGACATTTCTGAAAAGCAGGAGTACCGCAAAACAAAGATAAATTTTGGAAAGGAAGTCAATGGAATTATCATGAATGATAAAAGTGTAGCGGAAACAGTTGAAATCAGTAAAAAAATAGAATGTGAAAAACCGCTGGAAGAACAGATTCAGATTATGGAGGAATATACAGAGTGTCATCGGGTGCATAGCGAATGTTCCGTTTCCAGAAGAGAAGTGGAATGTCTGAAAGTATTATATCCGCGACTGTTTCGCCACATTGAGGATCAGGATCTGGTGGTCGGCAGGCTGGACGCGCTGCCCATTGGTTTTGGGTGCGTCACGTCTGTCGGCGGGGTAGGGCATTATTGCGTGTTCAGTAAGCTGGCGAAGTTAAGGCAGAAAGCAGCCGGCACCCCCGAATTGGTTGAAAGACTGAACGCTCTGGAAGCATATTGGGACAATCACGATACAAGGAGCATTTTTTTCAACGATTCCCTGACGGAAACCACAATGGGAAAGTTCGTTGACGCAAAGTACCCGGCTATCTTGACGGCCCGTCTGAGCGGGATGTATCTGGATTATCCGAAGCTGATCGATCTCGGTATTCCCGGCTTGGAAGCATTGATCACCGGTTGCCTAGAAAAAGAGCAAGAGGCGGACAAGGTCGATTTTTACAAAAATCTTCTGGAGTGTCTGCAGTTGCTTAAAACCACCATTCTCTATCATGTGAATTTGTGCAAAAAGCAACTGATGCAAACGGCCGGCACAACGCGGAAAAAGCAATTGGAAAATATTATGGAAGCGCTCGGAAACATTTTGAAAAGAAAACCGGAAACGCTTTTGGAAGGGATTGAACTGAGTTGGCTATACAGTCTGCTTTCCAGTGTGGTCAATTACGGAAGAATGGATGACTATCTCGGAGAACTGTTGGTCCACGACCTGCAGGCAGGCCTCTATGACGAGCGGCAGGCTCTCGCTTATATTAAGTCCTTCTTCAAGCTGATTGAGGCGCGTCGCTCCAACGTAAACGGGCGCGTGGTAATCGGCGGTAAAGGACGTCGCAATCCCGAAACAGCCGATGTTTTCTGCAAAATTGCGATTCAGGCCGTCATGGCAAATAAGGACATTGAACCGCAGTTTACGCTCAGGATCTATTCCGGGATGAATCCTGAAATCTATGAGCTCGCACTGCAGGCGATCGCGACCGGATGCACCTATCCTGTACTCTATAACGACGACGTAAATATTCCTTCGGTCGAGCGCGCTTTACGTGTCAGTCATGAGACTGCCTTGCAGTATGTTCCGTTCGGGTGCGGGGAGATCGTCATTTCCGGGCAGAGCGTCGGAACCCCAAACGCCTGTATCAACCTTTTAAAAATCCTGAATATTTCTCTGAACGGTGGAATTGATCCGTGGGACGGCAAGGATAAAAGCGGAGGGCTGGCGCTGGAGACGCCGGATCGGATGAAGACCTTTGACGATGTTCGCTCACAGTACGAAAGGCTTTTGGAGTATTACATTGTCCAGACCGCCGGGGCTCACCGGCATTCCTACGAAGTGATGAAGTCACAGGTGAGCTTTTTGTTCACTTCCATGCTGGTGGACGACTGCATTGCGAGGGGAAGGGCCGTTTTGAACGGAGGCGCACGATATCTGGGCGGCACGAATGAAACGTACGGAAACATCAACGCGAGCGATTCTCTCACCGCGATTAAATACTGGGTGTACGACAAAAAGAAATACACGCTCAGCAGAGTGGTTGAGGCCATGAATGATAATTTCGAACATGATCCGGAGCTGCGCAGAGATCTTGTGAACGCTCCCAAGTACGGCAATGACGACCCGTACGCGGACGATATTGCGGTCGCCCTGCACCAGTTTACCTGTGGAAAAATTGAAGAGCAGGCGAAAGCGTTTGGCTTCTACTCCTATAACGCGGTGGTTATCAACAACCAGGTCAATACGGAGTGGGGACGCGCCACGTCGGCTTCGGCGGACGGCCGCCTGAAGGGCGTCTATATGAACAACGGCAACAATCCGCAGGGCGGAGCGGACAAAAACGGGCCAACGGCGATGCTGAACAGCCTTGTGAGGCTCAAAACCGATATTCATGCGGGTTCCGTACAGAACATGAAATTTAACCGTTACATGTGCCAAACGCAGGGAGAGAAGGTCAAAGCGCTGCTGCGTACTTACTTTAAAAACGGCGGGGGCCAGATCATGATTTCTGTCGTTAGTCGCGGGGAACTGGAAGACGCGTATCAGAATCCTGAAAAATATCCGAATCTCCTTGTCAGGGTAGGAGGATTCAGCGCCAGATTTGTGGAGCTGGAGAAAGATGTTCAGCGTGAAGTTATATCCCGAACTCTGAATTAGGTGAAGTTGTGGGAATAATTTTTGACATCCAGCGATTTTGCCTGAATGACGGCCCCGGAATCCGTACGACCGTATTTCTGAAGGGATGCCCTCTGGCGTGCAGATGGTGTCATAATCCGGAATCGAATGCTTTTTGCAGGCAGCTTGCCTACGATCCGTCAAAATGCGTTTTGTGCGGAAAATGTCAGGAGGCCTGTCCATGCTCCGTGCATCGGATTGAAAACGGCGTTCACCATGTGGATTTCAGTAGATGTACGGCGTGCGAGAAATGTGTACGGGTGTGTCCGCAGCAGGCGTTGAGCATTTACGGAAAAGAAACGTCGGTAGAGCAAATTGTTGAAACCGTCTTAAAAGACAGGAAATACTACGAGGAATCCGGCGGCGGCGTGACCATCAGCGGGGGTGAACCTATGGCGCAACCCGCGTTTTCCCTGGCTCTGGCAAAGGCTTGTAAACGGGAAGGCCTGCACGTTTGCATGGAAACAAGCGGCTTCGGGAAAAGGCAGGATTATTCGGAGATACGACCGTATATCGATCTGTTTCTGTATGACTGCAAAGCGACGGGCGACAGCCTGCACAGAAAACTGACCGGCGTAAGCAACCGGATTATTTTGGAAAACATGTACAACCTGTTGGATGAGGGCGCTCAGCTGATTTTGAGATGCCCCATAATTCCGGGATACAACCTGAGTGAGGAGCACCTTCAGGCCATTGCGAAGCTCAGCCGGTTGAAGAATATTGTCAGAACGGAGATTCTCCCTTACCACAACATGGGGACGGGAAAGGCGAAAAAAATAGGCTCCGGGTTGTATGTGGAACAGGTACAGATTCCACAGCAGGAGCAGGTGGATGAATGGATCAAAAAAATCAGGGCGCATGGCGGCCTTTCCATCCAGAGGGGGTAACCTGTCGTATTCATATAGAGTCTGCGACCGACAGGGTACGAATACACGGATCCGCCGCCATGCCAATGCGTTCCGGTAAGCAACCGAAAAAACTGAAAATCCGCCGGACTTATTTTAGTTGGCGCAGAGATCATTTGAAACATACCATCCGGCAATTTAATATTCCCTTGAAAAAAACGGCGTCGTCCGAAAGATTGAAATCTTTTGGACGACGCCGCCGGTTTTAGCGCCAGTTTGTGTTAAAAAACAGCACATCATTTCAGAGGGCAGGATACGGAATCAATCGCCACACTGTTCTGTCACATCCTCATCGGTGCGTTCCAGTTTGAAAACCACAGGACGCATCCCGTCGGTGCAATTCAGAATTGCCACATTGTCGTGCCGAATCCACGGATCAACACCGTCGAAGAATTTCCCGTCCATTCCGTTAGACAGCGCAAAGGCGTAGTGCTGCATCACCTTCCACGCTTCGTCGCAAAGGCCCTCTGGCTTGCGATAGTCAGCATAGAAAACCTGCCCGACCTGATGTACCGGGCAACGGGTAAGTCCTTTCACAGCATATTCGCTAACCAGTTTTTCATTATAATTTGTTTCTAAAACAGTAATTTTAACACGTTTCATATCTTCCCTGTGTTTTCCTTTCCAGTAAAGGCAGGCAAACAGGCGATTCCTGTCGGCCTGCCTCAATTCAATTAAAGCAGACGCGCTAACTCATAGGCATCCCAAATGGCGTTTTTGATATTTTCCACAGAGCGGCAATCACCGATCTGGTAAACCTCAGTTTTACCGGCTAGCTGGCGATACAAAGTATCCTCCGGGCGGAAACCCGCGGCCATGATGACCGTATCCGCCGCAAGGCATTCCTGGTTTCCGTCGCTTTCTACGATTGCTCCGCCGTCCTCGATTGACAACAACCTGCTGCTTGTCTTTACAGCGATCGGGCTGGCCTGAATCAGGTCGAAGAGCATCATTTTATTCATCAACGGCACGGTTTTCCCGCTGCTGAGGATTTCCGGCATCATTTCAACAATGGTTACCGTTTTGCCCTGCTCCTGCAGATGCAGCGCCAATTCGCTGCCCACGAGTCCGCCGCCGACAATTACCACATTTTGCCCCACAGGCTTCTTCTGCAGCAGAGCGTCCGTGCTGGTAATCGCCCTTTCGGCGCCTTTCAGGCTTCTGGGGATAACCGCTTCCGAACCGGTTGCCACAATGACGATTTCCGCACCGAAGGCAAGAATATTTTCTTCCGTGGCTGTTTTGTTTTTTTCAACCGGTACTTTCAGCGATACCAACTCCTGCTCGTACCAGTGGATCAGACGTCTTTCGTCTTCTTTAAAGTGGGGAACGCCTCCCGGAATCAGATGTCCGCCCAAACGGTCGCTTTTTTCCCAAAGAGTGGGCGCATGCCCCCTCAACTTTACCGCGCGGGCCGCTTCCATACCAGCCACTCCGCCGCCGACAATCAGTATTTTTTTCGGCTGCAACGCAGCCGTTAAGCTATAAGTCGTTTCACGCATGGCCTGCGGGTTTACGGCGCAGCAATATCTGCGGCCGGTAAACACACGGTGGAGGCAGCCGACGTCGCAGCCGAGGCACGGGCGGATTTTTTCATCCTGCCCGAGCATGGCCTTGTTTACAAAATCAGCATCCGCCAGAAGGCCGCGCGAAATGCTGACTCCGTCAGCGCGCCCTTTTGCAAGACCGTCCTCAATAATATGAGGCTCGTCCAAACGCCCGGTGCAGATCACCGGAATGCTCACCGCTTTTTTGATGGCTTCCGAGTATACAAAATTGCTTCCTTTTTCCACATACATCGGCTGGTACAGATGGTACATGGAATCGAAGCATCCCGCATCAATGAGCAAAGCATCGACGCCGATTTTCTCCAGATAGCGTGCGATTTCGATGCTGTCCTCTAAGGTTCTGCCAACTTCTTCCCCGCCGTCCAAAGAGGGACAGTTGAATCCCTTCAGATAATTTTTAGCCGCCATGCGAATACTGATGGGAAAATCCTTGCCACAGGCATTTTTAATGGCTTCCACAAGTTCCCGTGTGAACCGCATCCGGTTTTCGAAGCTTCCGCCGTATTCATCCGTCCTTCTGTTGAAAAAAGGAGTCGCGAATTCTTCCATCAGACATCCTTCATGCAGTGCGGAAAGATCCACTCCGTCGAAACCGGCGTTCTGCGCAACCACAGCCGCGGAAGCAACCAACTCTATTTTTCGCTTGATTTCGTCTTTTGTCAGACCGTGCGCCTGTTTTGTGGGATCTCCCCAAAGTGTGTTTTCCGAAGAGCAGCTGTTATTATGGAGCGCCCTCCCAAATCCCGCGGTAATTTGGATAAAGATTTTGGCGCCGTGACTGTGTACTCGTTCCGTCATCTCACTGCAGTGCTCCACGAAAACCTTCGGATTGTAATTCGGATTTACATACCCGGCGACCCCGCCGTTCGGAAATTTGTCCACTTCGAAGTCCGGTTCCGTGATTCCCGTCAGAATCAACCCGACTCCGCCTTTTGCGCGCAGAGCGTAAAAATCCTCGGCGGCTTTTGAAAATTCGCACTCCGGCGCTGCCTGCCCGTGGCCCACGGCTCCCATTACCACACGATTTTTAATCGTAAGGTTTCCGATCTGCATCGGAGTAAACATTGTTGGATACTTCATCAGAACAACTCCCTTCAAGATAAGATCGTCATTATTATATCAATTAACTGAGGCTCGTTAAAGCTCCAGTTGTAGAGATTTTCATGGACACGGTTGCGGCGTGTTCCATGCCTGCGCAAGCAGAAGAAGCACGTTCGGAATATCTTCGGCGGTCAAGCCGGTGTATCCCAGAAGAAGCATGCTGGGGGGAACTGCTTTCTTGTCCATCCAGTATTCCAGAGCGGGATACACTCTTACACCGCACGCGGCGGCTTTTTCTATAAACAGGTTTGCATTCCCCGGCTTCGGTATTTCCAGCACAAAATGGGTTCCCGCGTTCATTCCGTAAATTTGCACGGAAGGCGGCAATATCTGCTTTAAGCCCGCTAAAAGCAAGTCGTGTTTTTTACAGTTTCCTGTCACCATACGGCGGATTTGCCGATCCCAATGTCCGTCTTCCATATAATGCGCCAACACTCGTTGCTGCAGCCAGGAGCATTGGCAGAAGGTATCCCGGAATACCGTGCGGTAACGTTCCAGCAGAGCGGGAGGCAGAACAAGGTAGCTCATTCTCAGGGATGGGGAAAGAAGCTTTGAGAAAGTACCCATATAGATCACCCGGCTGCCGTCGCTGACTCCCTGTAAAGCGGGAACGGGCTGCAGATGATAACGCAGCTCGCAGTCATAGTCGTCCTCTAGAATGTAGGCGTCCTGTTGTTCCGCCCACGAGAGAATCTGAATCCGTTTCGCTATGGGAAGGACGGAGCCCAGTGGAAACTGGTGGGAGGGCGTAATGTACACCAGCTCCGCGCCGCTCTCTTTCAGCGTCTCGATATCGATACCGTCTTCATGAACCGGGACGGGATGCACGACAAGGCGATGATTTAAGAACTCTCTGCGTGTAACATCGTAGCCGGGGTCTTCAAAGGCAATGCTGCCATTTTCAAGCAGATGCGCGATAATCCCGACCGAATACTGTGCGCCGCAGGTCATCACCACTTGCTCTGGCAGGCAGTTCACTCCGCGGGTTTTGCGCAGATAATGAGCAATTTCGCCGCGAAGCTCAATGTCGCCCTGCGGATCTCCGTATTGATTGAGCTGTTCGGATTCCTGCGAATAAAGAATGTCCCTGGCATAGCGCAGCCAGACTTCGCTGGGAAAGGTGCCTTGGGGTAAATTGCCGTACTGAAGATCGTATTGGTAAAAGCGCGGGGAGTCCCGTGGAATCCGTGCCGCCGGAACCGGTTCGGCCGCGGTGAACGGCAGACGCTCCGACGGAATGTCCATGACGTAATAGCCGGAGCCGGGGGCGGATTTCACATACCCTTCCAGGGCCAGCTGAAAATATGCTGTTTTTACGGTATTCACGGAAATACACAGGTCTTTGGCAAGACTTCTGGTAGAAGGCAATTGTTCTCCCGGAGAGAATTGCCCCAAAGTGATCTGCTTAACAAACATGGAATAGAGCTGTTGATAAAGCGGCTCTTTTAACTTCTGATCAAGATGAAACATATCTGATTTATCCTCTCCCCAGAAAATTGAGTTCCCGAAAAGCTGTATCCGCTTTGGATTTTTGGGGAACCAGCCCTTTTGAACTTTTTTTCCTGTTCAAAAAGTTTTTGACACTCCAAACAGTGCGGAGGCAAGCTGATTCCGAATGAAAAAGGCCGCGGCCAGACAAGCGATGCCAACGATAAGAAACACCGGGAAAACGCGCTTGGTAAAATAGTATTCCGCTTTCACCACAATGGGATGAAACAGTCCGATCAGTAAAAAAGAACAAAAACCGATTCTCCGCAAAATGCGCCCTCTGTTCCATCTCCAAATTTTTACTTGTGATATTTGCCGGTGCATTCTTCAACCTGAAGTTCTATAACGGCAGTGCCCTTGATCATATTTTCCGGCAGTTCCATTCCAACAAGCTGCGGCGTGTATTTTTCTACGAGCTTGTTCAGCACCTCCCGCTTGTATTCCAAATCATCCAATACCCGCGCGGAACCGGTCAGCACCACGCTGTTGTAAACCGCCTCGGTGTCGCAGGCTACCTTGACTCCGGGCTGCAGCCCGAGGAGTTCGTCCACTTCGAAGCACGCCTTGGGGCTGTGGTTGACGTTATCGATCTTCTGGCCTCTTGGAAGTCCGTGCATATAGATATTTCCTTTGTAGTAAACGAAATGCATGGCGATCACATAAGGGTACCCGTTATCACGGATTGTTCCCAAACGGCCGGCTTCCGCTTTCTGAAGAAGGTCGTTGATTTGTTCCTGTGTCAGTTGGAAATGCTTCATTCTGTACTGCATGGTGATTCCTCCGGTTTATAGTTTGTAATGTTTGTTTTTTCGCTTATCGAGTTGCTTGCAATTTTATTTTTTTTATTATACAATAATACTGATCCTGTTAAAAGTGACACTTTTAACATTATAGATGGGTACACTCGAAAAGGGGGAACCGGCCGTGATCTATCTGGAAAAGGAATCGAAGCTACCTCTTTATGAGCAAATCTATCAGCAAATGAAAAGGGATATTGAATCCGGAACCGTCAAAGCAGGGACGCTTCTGCCCGGAATTCGAACGCTCTCCCAAACACTGGGAGTTGCGCGGAATACCGTAGACAAGGCCTATACACAGCTTGCGGTTGAAGGGTATATCTCCTCACGGAAAGGCTCCGGTTTTGCAGTGAATTCAAACAAAAGTATTTTTGTTTCAAAGAGCGGGTGCGGCTGTTTCCCGCCTTCACAGATTGCGGCGCCGGAACATCTCCGAAAAACCGAAACAATAAAATATGATTTTCAGTACGGCAACTTTCCACCTGACTGTTTTCCCAGCGCCGCGTGGAAGAAAGCAATTTCCAAGGCTCTCTCTTCGTTCGGAATGACACAGTATCATGAAAAGCAAGGAAATCTTTCTTTGAGGCGCGAATTGCGGAGTTATCTGAATCAATCACGCGGCGTCGTTTGTGAAGAGGATCAGATCGTCGTCGGCTGCGGCTTGCATTCCTCACTCGATATTCTTTGTAAGCTTTTCGCAGACCGGAAAAAAATTGCGATGGAGGAGCCGGGATACAACGGTGCACGAGAAGTTTTCCAAAACAACGGCTTTTCCCTGTTTCCTATTTCTGTCGGAGCCGCCGGGATCGATCCGGCCAGTCTGAAAGACGCCGATGTTTGTGCCGCATACGTTACGCCTTCCCATCAATTTCCGATGGGGTCGGTCCTCTCTGTCGGCAGAAGAAAAGAACTGCTGAAATGGGCCCGTGACCATGGCGCTTTTCTCATAGAAGACGACTATGACAGTGAATACCGATATGACGCGAACCCCGTGCCTTCTCTGCAGTCGCTGGATCAGGACGACAGGGTCGCGTATATCGGCACGTTCTCGAAGTCGTTTTCCCCGGCACTGCGGGTCAATTATATGGTACTCCCAAAGCGCCTGCTGCCTCAATATCTTCGGCTGTTCTCTTCCTACAGCAGCCCCGCGTCGTGGCTGACGCAGGAGGCACTTGCCCGATACGTTGCCTCCGGCGAATACACCCGGAATGTGCGGAGAATGTGCGCGGCCTACCGAAAAAGGCACGACGTTCTGACGCAGGAGATTTCGCGGCAGTTCGGAGAGCGGGTTGTAATCCACGGCCGGGGGGCAGGGCTTCATTTGATTCTGGAATTCCCGAAGGGCGCGGATTCAAGCCGGCTGATTCAGCGGGCGGAGGAGGCCGGCGTCCACGTCTACCCGGTTCAGCCGTTCTGGTTTCATCCGGAAAACTGTCCTGAAAATTTAGTTTTCGTGGGCTACAGCCTGCTGGACGAGCAAAGCATACGGGAGGGGATTCGCGCGCTGCGTCAGGCGTGGTTGTTATAAGGAAGGAACACATACCGCGGGTTTTGCCCGTGTACCGCTTTCCTAATCCTTCCTTTGACGCATTTAAAGAACACCCCATTTGTTTTCAATATACTGAAAACAAATGGGGCTCTGTTCGCGGGCTTTTTTAAAGCGCCTTTTTAAATTCGGGATTGCTGCCGGTTCCCGCGAAAGCTTTGATTTGTATTATAAATATTTCGTACAAATCTCGCGCATTTCAGCCAAAGCGCTGTCGGCATCCTCCCCGTCGGCAGTGACTTTGATCGTATCGCCGCACTTTATACACAGGCTCATGACCGCGAACAGCTTCGTTACGTCGGCCGTATGATTGCCTTTCAGAATTTGGATATGGCTTTGGGGATGATTTTTCGCGGCCTGTACCAACAGGCCAGCTGGTCTTGCATGAACTCCCAGTTCTTCCTTGATTTTATACTCAAAACCGGACATAAATGTACCTCTTCATATTAGTTTAATAGGGGCGACGTGCGATCTTATTTGTCACGCGTCAAATTTTTTGTAAAAGGACGCGAACACCTTAACCAGTTCTTTCGCAAGAATATATTCACTGTTAACGGTCATCAGGGTATCCTGAGCGTGTGAAAAAAGGACGGAGTACCCAATTTTATCACCGCTGATTTCTTTTTGCAGAATTTCTGTCTGCGCGTTGTGCGCTTCGGCAATTTTCTTTTTTGACTGCGTCAGCTTTTCTTCCGCCAGAGTAAAGTCGAATTGTTCCACGGCCTTCAACGATTCCGTCACATATAGCCTTGCGTCCCCGGCGCTCATGATAATTTTCATTGAAATTTCAGCCAGTTCGTCGGGTATATTCTCTTCGTTTTTTTCCATAAAATAGGAACTCCTTTCGTTTACCATTCGGTCTTTTCGCCGACGCGATTCTGTTCGTTTTTCAATTCTACGCCGTCGGCTACTTTAAAGAATGGATAATAAATAATGCAGGTGATTGCAACGCAGACAACCATCAGGATTAACCCTCTTACGTCCTGCGTCATCAGCCATGTCGAAATCGGAAACGGCAGATACCAAAGCTGCATCACTTCGGCCGGAATATTAGCCAATCCGGTGCTAAGGGCGAAATATGTAACAAGGGAGGTGAAAAAGGCCGATAAAACCATCGGAATCATGAGCAGCGGATTCCAGGCAATTGAGCCAAACACCGCCGGTTCATTGATATTCATGATGCTGGGCACCAAAGACGCTTTTCCGACCGCTTTGAATTTTGCTGATTTTGCTAAAAATGCCATAAAGACTACCAGAGCGAATGTCGAGCCCGTCCCGCCGATGCAAACCCAGCCGGAGTGCATTACTTCAAAAGTGTTGATAAATTCAGGCGCTTTTCCCGCTGAAACATTGGCGGCGTTTGCCGCGATAGCCTGATACTGAATGGGGGATAAAAAGGCGAAAACGACCCAAGGAGAGATTCCCATGGAATAAACCAGCGCGCCGAACGTCGCCAGGAGGACAAAGCCAAAATAGGTTTGGGCAAATGCCATGATCGGTTTGAAGACATTCAGAATTACATTCACAATATCGATCCCGACCACATAGGCCAGTATCCATCCGGTGGCGATGACAATCGTTACTGGGATAATCGAGTCGAACCAGGCGACAATAAAATCGGGAATGGTTGTATCTTTTTTAAAAAACGTAAAGTTTGCGAACAGCCCCATAATAATGGCGGTGAAAAAGCCGGTAATTAAAGCAATAAACATTCCCTGAGCGCCAAACAAAGCAGTATTGAAAACAGATCCGTCCTTTACCACCTGTGGCTTTAAAACCAGCAGGTAAAGGCCAAGCCCCGCAAAAAGGGCTACGATTTTCATTTTATTGTAGCCCTTTTTCTCCATTACATTATAAGGCAGCATAAAGGAAATAATCAGCGCCATCAAACCGAACGTATAATTGTTGACAACGCTAAAATCAGGAAACCATTTGAGATAGATTTTAACTACATAAAAAACAGTAGCCAGGGAACCCACAAAAATCAGCGGCATCGTTTGTACGATAGAAGTTTGAAGAGACTGCACCCAGATGTTTTTACTAACTTTTTCCATTTTCGGAGCAAATACTTCGGACAGCCAGCTCATTATCTTTTTCATATGAATTTCCTCTCTAATCTTTTAATATATAAAGGATATGATCTAACGCACGTTCCCCGTTCAGTGTTCCGTAATAAGACTCGTCCAGCAAGGCAACCTTGACACCGGCGGCCTTGCATTTGGGTTCTACCTCGCTTAAAAGGTATTTCAGGTGCGGTGCCAGCATCAGACAGTCTATGGACGGAAGCATACTGTCAATAGCCGATTCGCTCAGTGCTTCCACCTCCACGTTGACGCCCCGCTTTGAAATTGCCTTGCGAATATTGGCTGCCAGAAATCCGCTCGAGGCTCCTCCCCCACATACTAATAAAACTTTTTTCAATTTACATTTCCTCCTTTTTATTCTATCGGTTACAGCTTTTCACCGTTTGACTGAATTACGTCCTTATACCAATAAAAGCTTTTCTTCTTGTATCTTGCCAGATCTTTCAAATCTTTTTCATCGCGGTTAACATAAACAAACCCGTATCTTTTGCCGAACCCTTCGTGGGTGCTTACCAAATCTATGGCGGACCATGGGTGGAACCCCCAGATTTCTACACCTTCGTCCGCGGCCGCTTTCATCTGCCGGATATGTTCCCGAAGATATTCAATACGATAATCATCGATAATTTCTCCGTTTTTATCCCGCGTATCGTAGCCGCCAAGTCCGTTTTCCGTCACAATCACGGGGAGCCGGTACCTGTCATATATTTCCCGCAAAGTAACGTGAAATCCTACGGGGTCCACTTCCCACCCAAATTCTGTCAAGGGGAGATTCGCATTTCGCGTTTTAGCGTAAAAATCGGCCTTTCCGCTAACATTCCCGTTTTTGCCATATTTCTCTACTGTTTCACTGAAATAATAATTAAACCCGATAAAATCCGGCTTCGCTTTTTTGCACAATTCCAGGTCATGATCCAATATTTCAGGTTCAAGCCCGTGTTTCACAAAATAATCCCATACCACATGGTTATAGCGGCCAAAGCAAGCCATGTCGAGGACAAGCCAATTGCGCAGTGCGCTGTAATTGCCGGCGGCAAGGATATCGTCGGGGTGACATGTGGCCGGGTAAATAGCGACAATATTGGGGGCAGGGCCAATTTTTGCATTCGGCAGAATCTCGCGGCAGGCAAGAGTTACTTTTGCATGAGCTACCATCATGTTGTGATTTTGCTGATAAAGCTCTTTTTCGCTCAAAATCTTTACACCAAGCCACTGACTGTTCAAAATCATCGTATTCTGTTCGTTGATAGTCAACCAGTATTTAACCCGGTCCCCATACAACCGGAACAACAATCTCGCATAATTTTCAAAAGCGTCAATGGTATCCCTGTTGAGCCACCCACCCTTTTTATCCAGCGCAGCCGGCAAATCGAAATGGTACATCGTCACAATGGGTTCAATATTATATTTGGCCAGTTCGTCGAGCAGCCTGTTGTAGAAATCTACTCCCTTCTGATTGATCTCTCCGACTCCGTTCGGAAGGATTCTTGTCCAAGCGATGGAGAAGCGATAGGATTTTAGGCCCATTTCGCTCATAAGCGCAATATCCTCTTTGTAACGGTGATAGTGATCGCTGGTGACTTTAAAGTCACTTAATTCAGGGGGATGGTTTCCTTGGTCAATAACAGAACAACCTTTTCCATCTTCATTCCAGGCCCCCTCAAACTGATAAGCAGAAGTTGACGCCCCCCACAAAAAGTTTTTTCCAAATGATTTACATCCCATTCCAAACACTCCTATTCGTAAAGATTTGTTTGAGTACATTATAATTGTGTGGTATCAATTTGTCAACTGCCAATTTATATATGTTATACATAACATATTGATTATTACAGAAGATTTGTGATATTATGAATATAATGAAATTTGAAAGGATTGTTTAGAAGATGCCTAAATACAAATCATTAGCAAAAGACATTCATGAAAAAATAAAAAATGGTACTTATTCCATTAAGTTGCCAACAATAAATGATTTTGTCTGTGAATATCAGGCGGGACGAAACACTGTGCGCAGCGCGCTTGATATTCTTGTACAGCAGGGAGAAATACACAAGGTTCAAGGCAGCGGCTATTACATCAATAAAAATGTTAACAGTGAGAAAAAAACGCTGAATATATCCTTAAAAAGAGGGCTGACCGGCAGCTTCCCCGGGCAGCAGATTAAGTCCAAAGTTCTGGAGCTGTCCATTCTTTCTTCAGATGAGAAACTAAGCGCGAGGTTTAACTGTTCCGTCGGAACCCCGCTCTATTTTGTGCGCCGGCTTAGATTTATTGACGATATTCCTATCGGGATAGAAAACGCATATTATAACAAAAGGTTTGTGATTTATCTGAATGAAGAAATCGCGAGCCGATCAATATTTTATTTCATCAGGGACGAACTCATGTTAAAAATTGGGTTTTCGGATGAATTCGTCTCTGCCAAATGTCTCGATAAAAATGAATGTGCTTTATTAAACCTCGACGAAGGTCAGCCGGGATTGATTATCAACGAAATAAACTATTTGAAAAGCGGAGATATTTTTAATGTTTCAAATACAATTTACAATTATCAAGAGTTGGACTTGTACTTTTCAATACAAAATCTGAATTAGAAAACGACCTGAATGAAGACGTATGCGGACCTTACGCACAATAAAATTACATGATGTAAAACAGGAAGACATTCACGGGAAGGGGAAGTATACTAATGAAAAGGAAATATATGAGCCAAACGGCAAGCATAAAATTCACAATATTTTATTATTGTTGAATCATAACAAAACATAGATCGGAGCGCGTTTCAAAGAATATATGGATAACATTTTTCAGCAGGGATACATTGAAATCAAGGATGCCTATCAGAACAATTTACAGCATATCAGCATCCGAATCCCCAAATATAAAACCACTGTATTCGTGGGACTTTCC
The DNA here is from genome assembly GCF_036287215.1 of Caproiciproducens sp. CPB-2. Lineage (NCBI taxonomy): Bacteria > Bacillati > Bacillota > Clostridia > Eubacteriales > Acutalibacteraceae > Caproiciproducens > Caproiciproducens sp. CPB-2. Next base: position 1,122,868 of record NZ_CP142860.1, on the reverse strand, counting down.
GGGTCGGGAAAATCGTCCCTCGTCTTCGACACGATTGCTGCTGCTTCCCGCCGGGAGCTGAATGAGACTTTCCCCAGCTTTACGCAGCAGTATCTGCCAAAGTACGGCCAGCCGCACGTCGGAGAGATCGACCATCTGCCGGTTGCCATCGTCATTCAACAGAAGCGGATTGGCCAGAACGCGCGTTCCACATTGGCGACCTACACAGGGATCTACTCGCTTCTGCGGCTGCTGTTCTCCCGTATCGGGAAGCCGTTTATCGGATATTCGGACAACTTTTCCTTCAACCTTCCGCAGGGGATGTGTCCGCGCTGTCAGGGACTCGGCTACGTGGACGAAATGGACGAATCAAAGCTGATTGACCCGGAAAAATCCCTGAACGAGGGGGCGATTACTTTCGTAAGCTTCGGCCCTCATACTTGGCGCTGGGACCGGTACGCCCTGAGCGGGCTGTTTGATCTTGACAAACCGGTTCGTGACTACACGGAACAGGAATATGAGCTGTTGATGCACGCGCCGCAGCAGACTTTGAAAAACCCTCCTTCAGACTGGCCGCGCACGGCCAAGTACGAGGGGCTTGTCCCGCGTATCCGCCGTTCCATCCTCAACAGCGAGGAGGGAAAGCACCATCAGGCGGCCCTGGCGGAGGTAGTAACCCGGAAAGTCTGCCCCGCCTGCCGCGGGACGCGGCTGAAGCCGGAAGTCCTGACGAACAAAATCGCGGGGCGGAACATTGCGGACATCTGCGCGATGGATTTGCTCCACGTGCTGGCTTTTTTGGACGGCGTCACGGAACCGCTGGCCGCCGACGCGGTGCGGGAGCTGAAAACCAAAATCCGGTCGCTTGCGGATATCGGCCTCGGTTATCTGACGCTCAACCGAAGCACAGACACGCTCTCCGGTGGGGAAGCTCAGCGTATCAAAGTGGCCAAATACCTGACGAGCATGCTTTCCGACATGGTCTACGTACTGGACGAGCCCAGCGTCGGCCTGCATCCGCATGACATCCGGCTGATGCAAAAGGCTCTGTCCAAGCTAAAGGACCGGGGAAACACCATTATGATTGTGGAGCACAACCCGGAGCTGATCGCATTCGCGGATTACATTGTGGAAATGGGACCCGGTGCGGGGCGCAGCGGCGGAACGGTAACCTTTACGGGAACCTACCCGGAGCTTCTCCGCTCGGACACTCTTACAGGAAAATGGCTGAGCCGCCCGATTGCCTTCCGCGAAGAACGAAAAGCTTCCGGCAGTCTGCCCCTGCGCCATGTTTGTGACAACAACCTGAAAGATATTTCGGTGGATATTCCGCTGGGAATCCTGACGGTAATCTCCGGTGTGGCGGGCTCCGGAAAAAGCTCGCTGGTTCACGCCATAAAACGTCAGCTGCAACAGGATTATATCGATCTCTCTCAGGTTCCGGTCGGAATCAATATCCGTTCCACGCCCGCTACCTATCTGAATATTCTGGATGAAATCCGTCGTCTGTTCGGTTTGGAAAATCATGTTTCCACCGGGCTTTTCAGCTACAATGGAAAGGGTGCCTGCCCCCGCTGTGCCGGGAAAGGGGTTACCATTACCAACATGGCCTTCATGGACCCCGTTGTTCAGATCTGTGAGCTGTGTGGCGGGAGGCGGTATAATGCGGAAGCGCTGTCCTACCGGTACCGGGAAAAAAATATTGCCGAGGTGATTGGGATGCCGGTCTCACAGGCGCGGGACTTTTTTTCCGACCGGCCGGAAATCAACAAGCCATTGGAAAACCTAAAAAAGGTCGGTCTGGGATATCTGACGCTGGATCAGCCGATGACAACACTTTCCGGGGGGGAACTGCAGCGCTTAAAGCTGGCCTTTGAGCTTGGCAGAAAAGGAACCGTTTATCTGCTGGACGAGCCGACCGCCGGTCTGCACCGGCAGGATACGGAGCGGCTGATCGTTCTGTTTAACCAGTTGGTGGAAAACGGCAATACGCTGATTATTATCGAACACAATTTGGCGGTGATCAGTCAGGCGGACTGGCTGATTGACCTCGGCCCCGACGCGGGACGGTACGGCGGGCGGATTTTATACAGCGGTACGCCGCGCGGCGCCATGGAATCCAAGGAATCCAAGACCGGGGCGGCTTTTCGGATCTCCTTTGACCATGGGACATTCTAAGTATCTGTACTCAAGAGTTAGAATTAAAAGAGATAATATCGGACGCTTTCATTTCTCCCACGAGTTATACTGTGGAAGAAAAGAGCGGATATACTGATTTGCGATGCGTTTGCAAATTTCGCCTGCAAGGCAGCGTTTCTGCTTTTTACAGTCTTGCCGTCCCTGTTTTGTACCCCGTACAATAAGAGCGGCAAAAGAAAGAAGGTTTTTGAATGGCACGATTTACCATTCCCCGCGACGTCTATTACGGTCCGAATGCCATGGAGGAGCTGAAAGCTCTTAAGGGACATAAAAAGGCCATCGTTGTAACGGGCACCAATTTCATGATTGAAAACGGAAGTCTTGAAAAGCTCACAGGTATCCTGAAAGAAAACGGGATGCAGGTGCAGGTGTTCGACAAGGTGGAAAGCAATCCTAGAATTTCCACAGTATACCGCGGAGCCGAGGTCATGAGAAACTACGAGCCGGATGTCATTGTAGCGCTCGGCGGCGGTTCTCCCGTTGACGCCGCGAAGGCAATGTGGGTGTTTTATGAAAACCCAGAGCTCAAATTCGATGATATCAAAACACCGTTCAGCCTGCCCAAAATGCGCAGAAAGGCCATTTTTGCCGCGGTCGGCACGACATCCGGCACCGGAACGGAAGTAACGTCCTTCTCCGTCATTACGGACGATGACACAAAAATCAAGTATCCGATCGCCGACTTTGAAATTACGCCGGACATTGCCATCGTGGATACGGAAATTCCGCTCTCCATGTCGAAGACGCTGACCGCCGATTCCGGTATGGACGCGCTGACCCACGCAGTGGAAGCATACGTCGCCACGGCTCACACGGATCTTACCGACTGCCTGGCAATTAAAGCAGCTCAGCTGGTTTTTGAAAATCTTGTCGATTCTTACAATGAAAGCAGCGCTGCAAGAAGAAAGCTTCACGTTGGACAGGATCTGGCCGGCATGGCCTTCTCCAACGCCCTGCTCGGAATCGTCCACTCTCTGGCTCATAAAGTCGGCGTTACTTATGACGTCACACACGGACGCTGTAACGCCATCATGCTCCCGTATGTCATTGAGTACAACAGCACGGTGTCGGAAGACCGCTTTGCGGACATTGCCCGTGCGCTCGGTCTGGACGGCGCAACGAATAAGCAGCTGACCAACTCGTTGGTGGAAGCCGTGAAGAACCTGAACGGAAAATTAGGTATCCCTCTTTCCTATAAGGAAGCGGGAGTGAATGAAAAAACATTCCTGGATACCGTCGACGTACTTGCCGAGGCAGCGTGCGGTGATCCCTGCACACTGTTTAATCCGCGCGAAACGAAATTCGATAATATGAAAAAAGTTCTCACCTGTTGCTATTACGGTACCGACGTAAACTTCTAAATCGTACAAAGCCCTCGGCAGCCTGCCGGGGGCTTCCTTCTATCAGGGATTGGAAAGGAGGATAACATGTCGGCCCCACTTTATTATCTGGAAGGTAATTTTATACCCTATCGAGCTCTGTTTCTGGAACAGTCTTACCGCACATTACATTACAAAGCCGGTAATATCATATATGAACCACATACGGAGTGGGACAGCATGATGTATCTGAACTCCGGAAAAGTTAAAATTTCCATTGTACAGAATGAAAGGGAAAAACTGCTTGCGTTTTATGGAGAAGGATATTTAATTCCTTATTACGTTCCTGCCGAGATTTGTATCTCGCATTTAATTCAATTTACGGCGGTTACAGATGTGACCGTTCTGCAAGTCAGCCGACAGGATTTTGAAGAACTTCTTGCGAAAAACACGAAACTTCGCAATGAAGTTTATTTGTCGGCGTGGCGGCTGATTCATCTGCTGACGCACGAAGTGGAAAGCCAGACTTTGGATTCCGGACTGGAGCGGGTGGCCACTTTTTTATACACCTATTTTGAAAATACCGGGCATGAGCTTTTTGAAATCTCCACTCGCGACCTTCAATCGTTTGTGGGGCTGAACCGAACCAACCTCAGTAAATATCTTTCTTTCCTTGTAAATGCTCATGTGATCGCGAAAGAACGGGGTTTTATTAGAATTATAGCTCCCGAAAAGCTGAAAAACTTTTGCTCTGACCGAGTGATTCGCTGCGATATCGTGCCGTCGAATATGGCGCACGGCGCTATTTCGGAAGAGGATAAATGGGAAGCGATTTGCAACAGGGACGCGACCTACGACGGAGTGTTTTGGTACGGTGTAAAAAGTACCGGAATATTCTGCGTCCCGTCCTGCAAATCCAGGCTCGCTCGCAGGGAAAATATCGAATATTTTGATTCTCCTCAGGAAGCGCTCCAGGCAGGTTATCGCATCTGTAAACGATGTAGACCGGATATCCTTTCTTACAACCCAAACCGGAGACTCGCGGAGCAGATACGGGATTATTTGGATGAGCATTTTTGTGAAAAAGAGGTGCTTGAGCAGTGTTCGATTCATCTATCTGTGGAACCGAAACATCTGATCAAAGTTTTTAAGATACAGTATGACGCGACACCCCACGCCTATATTCAGGAAAAAAGGCTTGAAAAAGCAGTACAGTTGTTGGAACACACGGATATGAATATTTTGGACATTGCCCTTTCTTCCGGGTTTAGCAGCATGTCAAATTTCTATAGCACGTTTAAAGGCAGCTATGGAATGTCCCCCACGCAGTACCGAAAAAGTGAAAGCGACAAACAATAGTTTTTCCTTTAGAGTGTCCTAACGATTAGTCGTTGATATAACAAAGGGGCTCATTCATACCGTAACGAGATGCTGAAAATTAGATAGTGCAAAATCGGAAGACATGCGGATAAAAGACGGGTAATATAGGAGTATATCAGGAGGCGATACAAATGAAAGATACGGCAAAAATTTCAACCCCACTGGGTCTGGTTTTGATCACTGCCGCGAACGACACCATTACGGGTCTGTCCTTCACGGACGATCCGCCGGAGACTGCCGTTACGCCGAAAACGCCCTTGTTGAAGGAAGCGGAGCGCCAGCTTTCGGAATATTTTTCCGGAATCCGCAAGGCCTTTGACTTGCCGCTCAGAGCGGAGGGGACGGAGTTTCAAAAAACCGTTTGGGCGGCGCTGCGGAGCATTCCGTACGGAGAGACCCGGAGCTACGGGCAGGTTGCGAAAAGCATCGGTCGCCCGTCGGCGTCGCGTGCCGTAGGCATGGCGAACAATAAAAATCCGATTTTGATCTTAACGCCGTGCCATCGAGTCGTTGGTTCCGACGGCGGGCTGGTCGGCTACGCGGGCGGGCTGGAACGAAAAGAACAGCTTCTGAAGCTGGAACGGACTCATGCGAACCGTTAAAACCAAATATTTCGATTATGGGTCTAAAGAAGTAGCATACCTTTCTGCCTCAGACGCGGTTCTCGGCTCGGCCATCGCGCGGCTCGGACGGGTGGAACGTGTAGTCATTCCGGATGTATTCGCGGCGCTCGTTTATGCCGTGATCGGTCAGCTGGTCTCCGTCCGTTCCGCAAACACGATCTGGGGCCGCATGCAGGACAGGTTCAGCGACATTTCACCGAAGAACCTGTCCTCTGTTTCGGCAGACGATATTCAGCATTGCGGTATGACCATGAAAAAAGCGGTTTGCATTTCGGAACTGGCTGAAAACATTTGTTATGGAAGTATCCGGCTGGATGATTTGCGGAATCTTTCGGACGCGGAGGTGGTTCACCGCCTGACGCGAATTCGGGGTGTCGGACCGTGGACCGCGGAGATGCTGCTTCTCAACTGTATGGAGCGGCCCGACGTTGTCAGCTGGGGTGACGTTGCCATCCGCCGCGGCATGGAAAAGCTGTATGGTTTTCCGAAGCTGACACGAAAGCAATTCGATCTGTGCCGGTCACGGTATTCACCATACGGCTCGGTGGCTTCCATCTATCTGTGGAAAATTTCCTTTCTAGGAGCAAAAGATATGGAATGTAAGAAAGAATACACGCTGATCGGTACGGATGGAAAGCCCTATCTGAGCGAAGAAAAAGGGACCCTGGGCGGGCACCGTAAAAATAAAATTTACGGACGGTTGGACTGCCCTTCCGCTCTGCGCGCGATTGCAAAAGGGCAGTATGTAAAAAGCCGTGTGTTTTTTGCGGACGAAAAAACGGCTGTTGCGGCTGGGTACCGTCCCTGCGCGGTCTGTATGCCGAAAGAGTACGCCGCGTGGAAGAACTCGCAAAAAAGCAAGGAGGCGGGCGGATGATCATCAATATCAGCGGACGAACCGACATTGTAAACCACTATTCGGACTGGATGTTCCGCCGGTTTGAAGAAGGCTACGCCTTTTCGCGGAACTCTCTTTTTCCCAACTCGGTGCGTCGCTACGAACTAACGCCGGATCAGGTGGACTGCGTCATTTTCGGGTCAAAAAATTTTGCGCCTGTTTTAGACCGTATCCATACGATCACGGAACGGTTCCATACTTATTTTTATTATACGATTACCGCCTACGGCCGGGATGTCGAACCCGGAGTCCCGGATATTGACACAAGCATTGCCACCCTGCTGCGACTTGCTGAAATTGTCGGAGCCAAACGCATTGCGTGGCGGTATGACCCTGTGCTTCTCACAAAAAAATATACTGTCGCCCGCCACCTCGAAACCTTTGAGTCGATGGCGAAACGGCTGGCGGGCCATGTGGACCGCTGTATTTTCAGCTTTGTAGAGATGTATAAAAAGCACGAGGTGAATTTTCCGGAACTGGTCCCGCTGCGGGAAGAGGACAAGGATGCGCTGGCCCGGGGCCTTGGTGCAATCGCGGCGAAATACGGCATTCCCATCCAGACCTGCGGCCCGGAAGAAAATTATGCCGGGTATGGGATTGAAACTTCCGGTTGCGTTACCCTAGACATCTTAGGACGCGCAAATGGCATTCAGTTCCGTAAACTCAAGCACCGCGGATTTCGTGAAGGGTGTCACTGCATAGAAAGTCGGGATCTCGGAGCGCTCAATAGCTGTCCTAACGGCTGTAAATACTGTTACGCGAACAAAAATTCACAGCTTCCTTTAGAAAATTATCGTCTTCACGATCCCATGTCTCCTCTGCTGATCGGCCGCCTGAAGCCCACTGACCGTCTGGAAGCGGGTGCTCAAAAGTCGTTTCTTTTACCGGAGAAACAATCTGCCCACCGGTAGAATGCGGCAGCCGATGGGAAAGGTTCTGCATTGCACAACGAAAATAGGAGTGGTTGTATGACGGGAAAACTGCCGCCAATAGAAAAATTATATGAAGCTTACAGTGCAATCGCAGACGGACGCGTGAGTCTGCGGGAGGGAGAAGCCGAAGTCGTCTCATCGGACGGCTCCAAAGCCTATAAGGTCGTCTGGCAAGGGAACACTTATTCTTCCGGTGACAACGCGACCTACTGGCAGGGGTATCCGGGCTACCCGATTCTGGCAGTGTTGATGCTGCAGGGAAAGCTTCCAATGAACCCGGAAATCGCCGGGTGTTTTCGAGGAATTAACTGGAGATGTCTAAATGCAAAACACAGGGCGGACTATGCCTCAGCGGCAGCCGAGGTTTTTCAAAAGCAGATTCCAGAAGCCAAAGCGGAGGCTATTCGGGAGACAGTGAGACAAGCATATGAGGAACTTAAAAAACTGGAGTTGACAGTCAAGCGCGGCAAACGCGCACAAAGCTTCTCAAGTCGGTCGTTGGCTGCAGAGGAAGAAGGATGCAGCCGATGAAACCGCGTGACAAATTTCTTGCTCTTCTTGTAGTCGTGCTGTGGGGAATCAATTTTACGGTTATTAAATTCGGCGTGAGTTCGCTCCCCCCTATGCTGCTTGTGGCTTTACGCTATATTTTTGCGGCGGTTCCCGCTGTCTTTTTCGTCAAGCGTCCGGATATCAGTTGGAAATATCTCGTCGCTTATGGCCTGACTGTCGGAGTGGGGCAGTTTTCCTGCCTGTTTTATGCGGAACATATCGGAATGCCGGCCGGTGTGGCATCGGTTATGTTGCAGTCTCAGGCGCTTTTCACGATTTTGCTGGCAGGTGTTTTTTTTCGGGAGCGCATCCGGGCAAACCAGGCGGTAGGATTATTCGTGGCTGCCATAGGTTTAGTCCTCATCAGTGGGGGAATCTGTGTCGGAGGCGTCTCTACCATTCCATCCAGTGCACTTGCTCTTACCCTGTTGGCGGCTTTTTTCTGGGGAATTTCCAATATTGTTGTGCGCCGTGCCTCCGATGAGGCCCACAGGCAGGGAAAAAATCTGAATATGTTCAGTTTGGTTGTATGGTCCAGCCTGGTGCCCCCGCTCCCAATGTTAGCCGCCGCGTTTCTGGCAGATTCACCGACGAAAATCTGGCAGGCACTCTATACCATTACGCCGTTCACAGTATTCTCCATACTTTATCTTTCCTTACTGGCCACGCTGTTCGGATATGGCGTTTGGAGTTCCCTGTTGTCCAGATATCCGGCTGGAAAAGTTGCGCCTTTATCTCTTCTTGTACCGGTGTTTGGCCTCATCACAGCCTGGGCTTTACTAAAAGAGCAGCTTTCCGCCGCACAGTGGGTCGGATGCGCTATTGCTATTCTGGGACTGATCCTATCGAATCATATTAGTCGGAAAGAAAAAAGTCGCAACCAAATACCAAATATCGATACATAAATTTTTAGTGATCCGAAGGTGGAAGGAGGCAACTCATGCAAAATAAAATTAGACAGGAGCTTGAACAACTGTCGGATGAAAAATACCGTATCTTTTCATCCGGTCTCCTTCCAAAAACAGATCATGTGCTTGGCGTCCGCCTGCCGCAGTTGCGCAGGCTTGCACTACGGCTGACAAAAGAGGACTGGCGCGGATTTCTCCGTACGGCAGAGGAAGATTCTTTTGAAGAAATCATGCTGCAGGGCATGGTGATTGGTTATGCGGATTGTGAGCCCGAGGAGCGGTTTCGGCTGATTCAGACTTTTGTCCCCAAAATTGACAACTGGTCGGTTTGCGACAGCTTTTGCTCGGGACTGAAATTTGTGAAGAAATACCGCGAACAAACGTGGATTTTTCTGCAGCCGTATTTGACATCAAAAAAGGAGTTTGAAGTCCGTTTTGCTGTTGTGATGCTGCTTTTCTATTTTATTGACGAAAGTCGGCTTTCGGATGTTTTTCGCATACTGGACGCGGTGCAGAATGACGGTTATTATGTAAAAATGGCTGTCGCGTGGGCGGTATCCATCTGTTTTGTCCGTTTTCCGAAAGAGACGATGACCTATTTGTCCGACAATCATCTGGATGACGTCACTTATAATAAAGCCTTGCAGAAAATCACGGAATCCCTGCAGGTAAATAAGGAAACAAAAAGCCGGATTCGTGCAATGAAACGAAAAGTTTGAAGGAGAGATTTTTGATGGACGCAATCTGCCGCATTCCTTCCCCATTAGGCCAGCTGACCGTTTCGGGAAACGATCGGTCCATCACAGGCCTCTGGCTGGAAGGACAAAAATGCTACGCCGCTACACTAGACGTACATGCCGGGGAGAAAAACCTCCCGCTTTTCGACCGGGTGCAGGAATGGCTGGCAATCTATTTCAGCGGAAAAGAGCCGAATTTTTCTATTCCGCTTGAACCGAAGGGAAGCGAATTCCGGCAGTCCGTATGGAAAATTCTACAAGACGTTCCATACGGTACGGTGATCACATACGGAAGTATTGTCAGGCGGCTAAACGTAATCGGCGTCCATACCTCCGCGCGGGCCGTAGGCGGCGCGGTCGGACACAATCCGATCTCTATCCTGATCCCTTGCCACCGAGTGATTGGTTCTGACGGCAGCCTCACCGGATATGCGGGCGGCATAGAAAAGAAAATTCGGCTGTTACAGTTGGAGAAAGTTCCTGTGGACAAACTAAAGTAATGGAAAGACAAACCCGAAAGGAGCGACAAGAGATGACGGACGAAGAAAAGTGGCAGGCGTCTTTGGCCTGTGACACTGCTTGTGATGGCAGATTTTTCTACGGTGTGAAGACGACGGGAATCTTCTGCCGTCCTTCCTGTCGGTCAAAAAGTCCGAAAAGGGAAAACGTTGTCTTTTTTGATACGGCGGAGGAAGCCCGAAAAAGCGGGCTTCGCCCCTGTAAGCGCTGTCGTCCTGACTTGTTGGAGTTCCAGCCGCAGAAAGAGGCCGCCGAGAAAATCAAAGCCGTCTGCGACCACTGGTATGCGGATCATCCCAGATTTAAGGCGGAGTTGAAACAACTGGGCCTCAGCCGAAACCGTGTTGCTCAAGTGTTTCAGGCACAGTATGGAAAGAGTCTGACGGAATACTGGAACGAACTGCGCATATCCGAAGCAAAACAACTGCTGGCTGAGACGCAAGACAACGTTTTACAGATTGCGCTACAAAGTGGTTTCGAGAGCCTCTCCACCTTTTACACACAGTTTCGGCGTGTCACTGGAGTTTCCCCGATGGAATACCGGGAATCGTCCGCACACGGGAGTGATAACCGATGATCGTCAGTGCAAGCCGCCGCACCGATATTCCGGCCTTTTACTCCGAATGGCTGCTGAATCGACTGAAAGCGGGTTATGTATTGGTCCCGAACCCACGAAATCCGCTTCGGTTCAGCAAGGTGGCGTTGAACCGGAGCGCGGTGGACTGCCTCGTGTTCTGGACAAAGAACCCGAAAACAATGCTGCCAAAACTCGGGAAGATTTCCGAGTTGGGGTATCCGTTCTATTTCCAATTTACCCTGACCCCCTATGGGAAGGAAATTGAGCGGAACCTGCCGCCAAAAACTGAACTGATTCGCACTTTTTGCAGCCTAAGTCAAATATTGGGGCCGGATCAAGTGGTGTGGCGGTACGACCCGGTAATCCTTTCGCGTGAAATGCCGGTTGAATATCACGCGCGCTGTTTTGAACAGATGGCGGCGGCGCTGGATGGTATGACACACCGTTGTATTTTCAGTTTCCTTGATTTTTACCCCAAAGTGAGAGGAACTCTGCAAAAAATGGGTGCCATTGAAATGCAAAAGGCAGATATGTATCAGCTGGCAGAGGCATTCTCGGAAATCGCCCGAAGACACTGTCTGCAGCTATTTACCTGTTGTGAACCGATAGATTTGTCTCAGTACGGGATCAATCATGCATCCTGCATCGACGCCGGCATGATTGAAAAAATTCTTGGTTGTCCAATCCATGTTCGGAAAGATTCCAACCAGAGGCCTGGCTGTGGGTGTGTGGAGAGTGTCGACATCGGTTCTTACGACTGCTGCCCACATGAATGCCGCTATTGCTACGCAACTTCTTCGGAGAAAAACGTCCGAAGGCATATTGCGGACCATGACCCAAACTCTCCCCTTTTATTTGGTGTATTACCGCAAGGGGTACAAATTAGTGAAAAAGATATGAAATCCATTTGTGATGGCCAAATGTGCCTGCTTTAAAGGAAGTGATTGAAAACCGCAAAGAACTTACGAGAAGCAATCCTTTTTATTCAAATAAGCAATGGGATATGCAAAAGCACAACAGAAAATAAATAAAGCCAAGGGCAAACCCACCCAAAGGTGGGGACGCAAAGCCGCAGGATCTAAGGTGCATTAACACACTATGATAGCCTGGCTGCCGGAAGCTCTATAATAGGGCTGCCCTCTTAATTATGAGGGCAGTCTTTTGTTATTTACCGAGCTTGCCACATTAAGTCTTTAAAAATTGTGCGTCTTTCGCCATGCCTTCGGTGAAAGGAGTCTTTATGGTCTGCTCTGGTAATTTGGGGAGGTCAAAATAAAGACATCTCCCCGACTAAATATATTGTTGCGGTAAATAAAAAATCAGCACTCTGTTTATATGGGCAGAGTGCTGATTTTTTATTTTCGACACAAAGTCTTAAAAAGAATGCAATAAATTTAAATTTCGAGTCTATTTTTGCGTCCTTTATCCGCGAGATAAAAAAGCCTTGTTGCCGTTCACCGCCGCTCGTTCTTCATTTCCGGATTTCAACAATCACGAAATGGAGGACAAGCCTTATGACAAAATATCAGAAAAAGACAAATTACCAGGAGAAGTATCCTGATGTAAGCAGAGAGATCATCGAGGTTTTAGAAAAAAGCGACCGTCAGATGGAATACTTGCAGTATGACATCAAAGTTGAGCGATGCCGGATCGATTCTGTCAGCGGCACCGTTACATATATCCCCAGCCGAGAGGATTCCTATGAACGGCTTCTGGAGGAAAACAGGCAATTCGCCGTTGCTGACGAGGATGTGGACGATGCCGTGATTAAGGCCGTGATGATCGAAAAAATGCTAACCTGCCTCAATCATCTCAGCCCGGAGGAACAAAAATTGATCACTACTTTTTTTTTCGATGATAAAAGTGAGCATCAGATGTCGAGAGAAACAGGTATCGCCCAACGAACCATTCACGACCGGAAGATAAAAATCCTGGCGAAATTAAAAAGACTTATGAATGAATGAAGTTCCCGGCTCCCCCTCGCTGCAGAAAGGCGAAGGGGAACCGAAATTAAGAGGGCTGTATTCTCTTATGAACTGGCAGTTCAATTGTTTCGGTCAGGCCATACGGATCAGCGTTGGTAAAGTTGATTTTTCTCCGATGTACTTGGACAATTTGTTTGACCAACTTTATGGCTTAACACATGGACGTAATTACATTTTGGCGATAATAACAACAGCAAACACGGCGCCCAGAACAATGAGCAAGATAAAATTGTAAATCAGGAAGGCACGAATGAATTGAAGCTTCTTTTGTGCAAAAGTTCGGCAGAACAATGAATATGCGATGATGCTGGCGAGTGAGGCAATAGGAGTACCAAGCCCGCCAATATTGACACCGTAAAACAATTCACGCATATGGGTAGTAAACGGCGCAAGCATGACTGTACTGGGGACATTGCTGATGATTTGACTCAGAAAAAGCGCGGATACATACGTTTTGAATGGAGTGGCTGTAAGTGCCGCTAATTGTCCTTTCAATTCGGGCATATGAGAAATATTGCCCACTGCAACGAACAGGAATAAAAAAGTCAGCAGAAGCCGGTAATCCAGCTTGCGTATCAAAGCCCTGTCTAAAATAATGGCGATCACCAACACGAGCAAAAGAGTAAACTCATAAGGGATCAGGTTCAAAACACCGGCAATCACCGGAACCGCCAGCAAGAGGAACGCCGTCACCTTTTTCTTTTCGGTAACAGGAATGCCGTCAAGCTTAGTCTGGATTTTTTGGGGCCGGATAAGCAGACATGACACCGTCAGCAGAAGCAGACTTATAAAACATAAGGGTAAGGAATCTCTGAAAAAGGATGTCGGACTCATCCTGTAAAACGAAAAGATGTAAAGGTTCTGTGGATTGCCGATCGGGGTCGTGCTGCTTCCCAGACTGGCCGCGGCGGTAACCAGTACGCAGGAAACGGCGGCGGAAAAACCGCATGTTTGCGCGATGATGATCAGAATGGGGATAACCGTCAGAATCGCGACGTCGTTCGTAGTGAACATTGAGAGCAGAAATGAAATTACACACAGACCTATTGTCAACCGCCTTTCGTCCCGGCAGCGATTCACGATGTTTACGGCGATGTGTCCAAGAAGTCCATACTCCTCCAACGCCTTTACGATCAACATCAGCTCGAATAGGCAGACAAGCACTTTCACGTCAATATAGCCCCATTGGGGCTTGCTGAAACAAGAGGTGATAGCTGCAACAATCAGGGAAACGGAAAAGAGTGTATGCTCTGTAAACTCATGATGAATCGTTCTCCATATCCGCACGAAAAGGCTCCGGATGGGAATCTGGATCAAAGATAAGCGAGTAAAAGCGGCCCTTTCCGGATGGACGGCAGACACCTCTTTTGAACCGGCCGACTGTTTGGGATCGCTTGTTTTCATGCAAGTTTTCAAATGTTCTACCTCCTGTGGAATTTTATGATTGCTGAAAAAGGCGTACAAATTACCAGGCTATACGGAATATAGCCGAAAAAAGATAATATGAACTGCAATTTCCAAACTGTATTTTTATGGAATCACTCGAACGGTTCAGTTTCCAATTGGTTCTGATGGTACGGATTAATTGGTTATCTTCTCAGATGAGGCGGAAGCGGCCCATTTTTCGGCGGACCGGGCGGGTCTCTCCGTAAATGAGGAGGAACAGGCCCTTCTTCCGGCGGTGGAGGCGGCATGTGATCTCCCCTTAAATGCGGGGGCAGGGATTCGTCATCATCTTCACCCACAAGCAACGCCTGCGCTTCAAATATGGCGCAAAGCTTCTTCAAGATGGTGTAAAATGTGTATTTTTCTTCGTCAGACAATCCTTCAAAAAGCATTTCCGCAAAATTTCCCTGATCTTGTGAACCATTTACAAGTTCGCGCCCTGCGGTCGATAAAAAGACCCGTGTGACCCGTTTATCCATCTCATCCTTTTCCCGTGTGATCAGATTTGATTTCTCAAGCTTGTTCAAAAGCTCGGACATGGATGCGGAACGGATGTCAAGAAGCTCTGCAAGCTCCTTCTGGTTCAGGCCATCATTATCCGCGATGATGTGCAACACCCGGTTCTGGCCCCGATAAGGCACATAAGGAAGCCTTGCACGGTACATTTTTTTCTGGTACAGCCTGATGAACTGGCTCAGAATAAACAGTAGTTCATCTGGGGAAATGATGAAACATTCATCCTTCTGTTTGCTATTGTTATCGTCCATTATGATTCTCCTCTTATTATGGTTAGGTACCTATCTATAACACATTATACACGATTCGCCGGATATGTCAAGGTACCTATCTAATTTTTTGCTGGATTGAATGTTTCTTATTGTCCGATTGAATTTCAGGCCAAGTTGGCCGAGGTTGAGGTTGAACAAAAGACGGGAGTCTCCATCTATGCCCTGTTCGTTTTCCTGTCGCTTCAAATACCCTTGTTTTCCACGACGGTAATGAGCACTGAAGCGGCGACGCTGACAGAGCGTATAGCACAACTTTGCTTCGAAAAGTCGTGGTCCAAGGGGCAATCACCCTTGGAATCACCAACAACAAAGCGGCGATATGTCACCCTCTCCGGGAGCATATCGCCGCTTTGTTTTCAGCAGTCCATTTTGCGGTTTGTGTGTAGTTCCTTGTAAACTGACCTAACTGTCAATATTGATAACATATCAATTTCTTGTTAATTTCTCCTGCTAAACAAACTAAATTATAACAAATAGAAAGGAGTTTTTCCATGAATGACAAAGGCAATTAAGGCTGTGATGATCGAAAAAATGCTGACCCACCTCAAGCATCTCAGCACGGAGGAACAGGAGTTGATCTCTGCTCTGTTTTTCAAAGGCAAAAGTGAGCGGCAGGTGTCCAGAGAAATCGGCGTTCCGCAGCGATCCATTCACGGCCGGAAGATAAGAATCCTGGAGAAATTGAAAAAATTTATGGAAAAGTAAAAAAATTTCCGCTCAACCCCCTCGCTCAACGTGGAAATAAGTGAGGGGGTTTTTCTATTCCCTCGTTGCTCCTTGAAAATTTCATATCCGGCAGCATAAATACATGATCTGTCCGGCCGTGATGAGCGGCAGCGACAATAACGGGCGCGCCAAGACTACCTGCGGATGGGTGACAGACATCCGTCGAACCGATGGCATCGAAGGCGACGAGCGGCAAGGCCCGGTTATAAAACAGCCCGTGGTGGGCTGTTTCGCAATGAAACGGACAGTGCTAACGCTACTTCCGTCCAGCCACAGACTCAAGCAATGGGGACGGCTCGGTGAGAACCACGGAGAGGTGAAATTCCTATGGCGTTTGCTTAACCGGCAAACCGTTTATGCTACCAACAGTTTGATAAAGCTGAACTTGCGACGGAATGATCCTTCTTCCATCGCACAGGCAAAAGCCCCAGAAATCAATATTTTTCCCTTTTTGTGCCCGCATCCCAACACCGATGGTAAGATATTCTTCCAACCCTTTTTTCTTGAATTCCAAGTATAGGTAGCCAGTGGATTCCTCCCGCTCACCGTCTCCCAGCAAGTAAAAATCCATTCGCCTGTCTCGTGACCCAAACGGATCCAACCGTTCAGGACTTTTATTACCGTCCAGCAAAAATGGGATAAAGCTCTGAGTTGTGATAGACTTGCCAGAAGCATTGGCGCCGCGCAGTAAAATATGCCCATCTTCAAGGTCAAATTCTTCTACGTCATAGAGCCAGAAATTCACGAATCCAAGCCTATGCATTTTCCATCGATCCATCCTCTTGCGCCCCTTTCCGATTCCCGCTGAAACCTTTTATAAAGTTGCCAGTCCACTTACCGGCCGCGGGACAAATCAACAGATAATCACCATGGTCTTCAGCAAGCATCCAACTTTCCATGTATGTAAGCAGCTCCTGATAGAGCTTGTCTGGAGAAAGCTCGCGAAGCTGCTTGCCCCAGCCGCATCCGTTGCTTTCTTTGCATGTATTCACCAGGTGTCGGAATTCGCGATGCGTCAGAACAATCATATCATCCTCACGCCGATCAATCTCTCCGCGCGTTACCCGTTCACGGATGAGCGAGCATAAAAGAAGGGCCACATCTGAAAGGGCTAAATCCCTGGGATGGCAAACGCCAAAAGGAGAATCTTCATTGAACACAAAAAAGACCCCGTTTTTGTGGATATGCAATTCTCCACCCAGAGCATTGTCCAGATTTTTCTCCAGCCACTGCCGCTGATTTTTGACATACTCGTAATCAGCCCGATCCCCCTCCGACCAGTAAAGCGCGGGAGCCAAGGTCAGCTGGCGATAGACGCGGTTAATCCGCTGCCGCCCCCGTTCGCCGTCCTCACCCCAAGAAAAAGCCTCGAAATCTTCAACGGTCAGGCAATCCGAGATGTCCCGGCCAAAGTGAACGGGAAAATGCCGAGAAAGCCCAGTGTTTTCATAGAGCACTTCCTGGTCCTGCTTGTTCCCAAAGCCTTCGCTGTTTCCATCATAGACCACAAGCAGTCCCATGCTCTGCACATACAAAAGAACCCGAACCAGAGACTTCCGATGGACATATTTCGTCCAGTCCACTGGGCAGAACCCGGTCATATAGGTTTCAATGGCTTCGGTCAGAGACGAAAGCAAAAACTGCTCTCCGTCATCCAGATCCTCCAAATAGAGAAGCAATGCGCAAAGCAAACAATAATCCATGGTGTCGGTAAAGCTCTCTATCCCCATCCATGGCATCGACCGGGGCGGCACCTTTTCCAATTTAATGACGGATTCATTGACAATGAGATTCCAGCCCAAAAGCTCATTAACGAAACGGCGGTACTGCGGCAGAGCACGTTTCACATCAAAATAAAGCTGTTTGTCCTGACTCTTGATAATCCAAAACCGATCCAGAAGAGAACGCAGTTCATCCATACGCTTTACCCTCAAAAACCAGGACATAGTCCGGCATCGTCAATATCCCATCCGTACAGGGAAGTCGGCAGTTCCCGTCCCCTCTTCGCTTCAATGAGAAAGTTTGCCCATACTCCGTTCGTCCCCGATGATCCTGACTGAGATTGGCTGCAGCTACCCAGGACAGAAAAATATTTCTGATATCTGGTGTGAGGGGAGTTTTCATCGCGCTGAAATCCAAAACCCCGTCTTTGATATAACCTTCCACAAGCCGGCGCAGCCTGTGCTGTTCTTCAAGAATCAGCTGGCGCTGCAGCTTCTTATCCTCCGATTTGTCGGAAAAACTGCTTTTGTCTATCCTGGGCTTGTACGTACGCACGCGAGGTTGAACAGCATATTCCATCGGAGGTTCGTCATAGGTGCTAATGTCAATTCGCTCGGTATCGCGCGGTGCGTTGACGCAAAAATGTCTGACTTCCTGGGCTCCAAACACCTGAGAAGAAAGCCTGTGTGCTTCTTTAAGATCCTTACATTGGCCAAAGAGGGAAAGCAGCCGACGAATTTCCGCTTTTTTGCTGACGCCCATATTTTGCATCTGTACCAAAAGAGCCGCGTTTTGCACAATCCTGCGGATGATCTCGTTCGTAACCTCCATAACTTGATTGGCAGTGGAATTTTCTCCAACAAACCAATGAACCAAAGACTGCCATACACCCTTGTCCTGTTTTAGAAGATCTGTTTTCCAGTCGGGGCTTTGTTCTGATTGCGGCCGTGGCAGATCCAATTGGCTTTGATGCACAAGCCTCACAATATGCTCTGCCTGTTCTGGCGGAATAGCTTCCAGCTGGGCCGCTATCTGGGCAGAGCTGCTCTGCAAATCCTGAATAAACTCTTCCAAATAGCGAATCAAGCGTTGCTTGTGAGTGATGAAGGAGGTGGACTTCATGCTTTTTTCAGCAGTGGGTCCATAAAATTCCCGCAAATAATCCTGATGGTTTTGACTCAGACGGCTAAAATCTTCCTGAAGATCCTGCCACCATGCGGCGATTTCTTTTTGAGACAATTCATCCAAACGAGTTGCCGTACTTAGCGCATCATGGATTCGCCGGAATGCACTGAAAGACAGACCCGCTGTCCGGGTATGGAGGTTCTCCAGGGTAATGGTCATCCGCTCGATTTCCAAGGCTATCTGGGACATCATATACTGAAATTGCCTGTTCTTAAAATCGGCTACCGTATAGACTTTATGCGGATCCTGAATTGGGGTTAGATTTTTCCAATTGACCAGCTGATCCAGATCCACCGTCAACTGTTCCGGTGAATATTGGGCGAAAATGGTGTCTTCATGAAGCTGAACCAAGATCGTTTCCTTGTCCAGCTGATAATGCATTTTTTGATATTCCAAATAGAATATGCGCATGATGGCCCTGTATTGGATATAGTTATCGGCAGACAAATACTTTGTCTGAGAAATACTCTCCAAAAGTGCGGCCTGAAATGCCACTTCGAATCCCACCTTTCTGATTCACCATTGGAATGGGGCAGAATGAGGTATGCTTTTCTCTAAACCTATAGTAAAACTCTGCAATCAAGCAGAGTCTTTTACGCTCTCTGATATTCCGACATTTTTCTTCTTAAATTGTACAGCAGGAAGAAAAAACTGTCAATTCAAACGGCAGGCAAAACAAACGAGCACGTTCCCACATACCAGCTGCCTTAAATTTTTATTCATATTTGTGTAAGCTTGGCCCCATGCGCAACCGCACATTAAAAAAAGCGTTTACACGGTACCAAATTAAATAAGTGATATCAGCTATTAAAAAGCACTTGGATTCACAACGTCCGGTGCTTTTTCTTTTATGGACACGCAGAAAAATTTCCGCCCGCGCATATCTATAAAACATAGTTCTGGAGGAGGTGTTTGACATGAGCGCCCATAACATATCTGTGGATTGCCGTTATACGCAGGACGGGGACGACTTTCGGATTTTGCTGTTCCAATCGTTCCGCTTTTTTCTCGAAAGAGAGCTTAAAAATAACAATTTCAGACTTGCTTTCTCAAAAGCGGCCCGCCTATAATGTCCATGATGAATGGTCGCTTATTTTCGGAGGTATGACATGTACCTGGAAATAAGCAACCCGATGGACTATCATGTGGGACTGTACATCAGACTTTCAAAGGAGGATGAAAGCGAAGGACAATCCGAAAGCGTAACCAATCAGCTGTCCCTTCTTACCGCTTTTGCGAAAGAGCACAAACTGTGCGTGTTTGATACCTATATCGATGACGGATGGAGCGGAACAAACTTCGATCGTCCGGCCTTCCAGCGTATGATTGCGGATATCGAAGCAAAAAAGGTCAATATGGTGATTACCAAGGACCTGTCCCGTCTAGGCCGCGATTATATCATGACCGGCCATTACATGGAGCGGTATTTTCCGGAAAACCGGGTCCGCTACATCTCCCTGCTTGATGGAATCGACACCGGAATTGAGAGCACGGCAAACGACATCACACCTTTTCGCGCCATCATGAACGACATGTACGCCAAGGACATCTCCAAAAAGATCAAGAGCGTCAAGCATGACAAACAGCGCAAAGGACTCTTTATCGGAGGGAAACCGCTTTACGGTTACAAAATGGCGGAGGAAAAGAATAAAATTGTTATTGATGAAGAGGCGGCACCCATGGTGCGGCGCATCTTCGGCATGGCGCTGGAGGGGCTGTCCTGCCGCCAAATTGCAGCCCGGCTCAATGTGGAAAAAGTGCCGACGCCGGCAACTTATGCCGGACTGAGTCAAGGGCGTACCGGACCATACGCCGGAATGTGGAGCAGCGAGCGAATTTCCGACATGCTCCAAAATGAGACGTATATTGGTAACATGGTGCAGGGGCGATCCAAGAAGATCAACTACAAGTCGAAGAAATGCGTCCGTCAGCCGCGGGAGAACTGGATTGTGGTAGAGGGCACTCACGAGCCTTTGATCGACCGGGAACCCTTTGATAAGGTGCAGCAGCTGTTGGGAAGCCGTAAGACCACCCGTTCACGGACCTACGATTTTTTGCTCAAGGGACTCATCTACTGCCACGAATGCGGTTATCCGCTGGCCGTCATCAACCGTCCAAACGTAAGAGGCGAAGACTGCCTTTACTTTGTTTGCCGCACCTACCAGCGCTTCACGAAGGCCAATGTTTGCACCTGCCATTCCATCAAGGAACAGACTGTCACACAAGCTGTTATCGAAAAGGTACGGGAGGTCTGCGAGAACTATGTGCGGACTGAAGAGCTCCTTCCTACGGCGGAAAAGGCAGTAGAAGAAGCCAATCAGGCGAACAGTCAAGAGCAGGAGGCCGCGGCACTCAAGGCAAAAATTGAGAGCCTGACAGCGCACCTTGACCGTATGTATATGGATCGCCTGTCCGGAATTCTGGAGGAGCAGGACTTTGAACGCATTTATCAGAGAGCCAAGCAGGAACGGGCAGCGTTGGAACAGAAACTGTCCGGTCTGGAGGCACCCACGTATGAGCCGGAAAAGCAGAAGAAACTGGCCCGCGAACTGGTGAACCGTTTTGTCGACGGCGCGTGGTCAAACCGGGAGGTGCTCGTCAGCCTGATCGAGCGGGTCGAACTGACCGAGGACAAACATATTATCATTCATTTTCGCTTTCGTCAGCTGGAAGCCTTTTCTTAGAGCCAATCGCTTACAATAGGCGATACGAACAGTATCCCGTATTGAGAAAAAGTCGCTCGGCGCTTTGTATAAGCGCTTTACAAAATAGTCTGGCTGATACATAAATATTGAGAGTTCCGAAAAACTGTCAGGTGCCGAGAAATCGCGCAAGACATGATTCCCCTATCAGGGGAAATGCCGCGAAGCGGCAAAAGGGTTGGCAAGCACCGCAAATAAGGGAGCATACTGGTTGTATGTGACCGTAATTTGCCAACGCAGTAAGCAAAATTGTTTTACAATTTGCGGTTGCGCGACTTACCGACTGCCTGAAGTATTATCCGTTTGTCTGAACATCCCCCGTTCCGGTTTTGCCTGTTGACTTGACACGGCAAAACCGGCATGATATAGTAAGAGCGATAAAAATAAGAATTGGAGTTGAAAAGATGCGCAATTTTTCTTGCTGACTATGAATTGAATAGTGTACTCCAAAAGAAGCAGTGTTTGGGCTGTTTATTTTGCTGTGCGTAAGCAGGAAAGTTGCAAATCTCGTACCCCGGAATTCGGAATAAAGTTCAGAACATCTCCATGCCTTTGTGCGTGGAGTGGCTGTATTTTCGGTCTGCAGGAATTGACTTTCCTGCAGACCTTTTATTTTTTATCGGAGGTGTATGCTTATGTCGCTGATTCAGATCAGCAACCTGACCTTCTGCTATGACGGAAGCTATGATCCCATATTTGAAAACGTCTCCTTCCAGATCGACACCGACTGGAAGCTTGGATTTACGGGCCGGAACGGACGGGGAAAAACCACGTTTCTGAATCTTCTGATGGGAAAACACGAGTATGCCGGAACGATCTCGTCTTCCGTACCGTTCGATTATTTCCCCTTCGACGTTCCGGACAAAACACAGGACACGCTTGACGTGGTCAACAGCATCTGTCCTCAGGCGGAGCTCTGGCAGCTGAACCGGGAGCTGTCCCTGCTGGACGTTTCGCAGGACGTCCTGCACCGCCCCTTCGAGACACTGAGCAGCGGGGAGCAGACCAAGGTTCTGCTTGCCGCGCTGTTTCTGAACGACCATCATTTTCTGCTGATTGACGAGCCGACCAACCATCTGGACATGGAGGCCCGCAAAATCGTCGGCGATTATCTGAACGCAAAAAAGGGCTTTATTCTAATTTCCCACGACCGTGCGTTTCTGGACCGCTGCATCGATCACGTCCTGTCCATCAATAAAACCAATATAGAAATCCAGAAAGGGAATTTTTCTTCCTGGCTGCATAACAAGGAAATGCAGGACCGATTTGAAACCGAGGAAAACGCAAAGCTGAAAAAACAGATCGGCCAGCTTTCCGCCGCCGCGAAAAGAACCGCCGGATGGTCGGATAAAGTGGAAAAGACAAAAATCGGCAGCCTGAATTCCGGCTTGAAGCCGGATAAAGGCTACATCGGCCACAAGGCCGCCAAAATGATGAAGCGGGCGGGCGCGATTGAAGCGCGCAGGGAAAAGGCGGCGCAGGAAAAGGAAAAGCTCCTGAAAAATATCGAAACAGCCGAAACCCTGTCCGTCAAGCCGCTGGAATATCCCAAAAACAGGCTGGTCGAACTTGAAAACCTCTCCGTGCTTTACGGGGACAAAAGGGTCTTCGACGATCTTTCCTTTACGGTCAGCCGGGGCGACCGGATCGCGCTGTGCGGCAAAAACGGCTGCGGAAAATCCAGTATCCTCAAACTGCTGACCGGGGAAGAAATCAATTTCACCGGCAGAGTGCAGATGGGAAAAAATCTGATCATTTCCTATGTTCCCCAGGATACCTCCCTTTTGCTGGGAAATTTAAAGGACTACGCGGAAGAAAGCCATATTGACGAAAGCCTGTTCAAGGCGATCCTGCGCAAGCTGGACTTTTCGAGGGTGCAGTTTGAAAAGGACATGGCGGATTTCAGCGAAGGCCAGAAAAAGAAGGTGCTCATCGCGAAAAGCCTGTGCGAGCAGGCGCACCTGTATCTTTGGGATGAACCGCTCAATTTCATCGACGTTCTGTCCCGTATGCAGATCGAGGAGCTCCTTCTGAAATACCGGCCGACCATGCTGTTTGTGGAACACGACAGTTCGTTTGTCGACTCCATAGCAACCCGCCGGATCCTGTTTTAAGCTTTGAAACAATATAACCAAAGTCAGCCGTGTGAAACTCCCGAATTTAATGGATTATTTCGCTTGTAAAACAAGAAAATGATGTTATAATGATAATGTACACTAATTTAGTATACATTAAGCTTAAAAGAGGTGTAATGCGGTGTCACTGTTGGAAATAAAAAATCTGCGCGTCAGCGCAGATGACAAAGCGATATTAAAAGGGATCAACCTGTCCGTAGGCAAAGGGGAAATCCATGTGCTGATGGGACCCAACGGCGGGGGAAAATCCACGCTGGTCAATACGGTTATGGGACATCCCCAATACCGTGTGGACGAAGGTTCGATCGTGTTCGACGGCAAGGATATCACCCGGGAACCCACGAATGAGCGCGCAAAGGCGGGGCTGTTTTTATCGTTCCAAAATCCGGAAGAGGTTCCGGGGGTCACGCTGGAAAACTTTATGAGGACTTCACGCACGGCAATTACCGGCAGACCCGTGAAGCTGTTTTCCTATCAGAAGGAGCTGAAGGGAAAAATGGAGGAACTCGGCATGGACGGGGAATACGCTTCGCGCTACCTGAACGTGGGGTTCTCCGGCGGCGAAAAGAAAAAGTCCGAAATCCTGCAGATGCTGATGCTGAACCCAAAGCTCGCCATTTTGGACGAAACGGATTCGGGGCTGGACGTGGACGCGGTAAAAATTGTTTCACAGGGTGTGGAGAAATTCAAGAACAGGGACAATTCCCTGCTTGTGATTACGCACAATACCAAAATTCTCGAATACCTGAACGTGGATTACGTCCATGTCCTGATGGACGGAAAAATCGTGAAAACCGGTCCCCGCTCGCTGATCGGCCAGATCAACGAAGCCGGCTTTCAGCAGCTCGCCGCGGCCGCCGCGGGCTGACGGAGGAGGAAACCGAATTGAGAGATACAGGTGTCAGAAAGACCTATGTGGAAGATATCGACCGCAGTATTTACGACGTGAAAGACAAGGTCAACGCCTCTTTTCAGGTCGAAAAGGGACTGACCGCAAAGATCGTCAACGAAATTGCAATCAAGAAAAACGACCCGGAGTGGATGCGGCTTTTCCGGCTGAAATCCCTTCAGGTCTACAACCGCCTCCCCATGCCCTCCTGGGGCCCGCCGCTGGACGGACTGGATATGGATCAGATCATCACCTATATCCGCCCGGATACCGGGATGAGCGCCAAATGGACGGAGGTTCCCGACGATATCAAAAACACCTTTGAACGGCTCGGCATTCCGAAGGCGGAACGGGATTATCTTTCCGGCGTCGGCGCACAGTACGATTCCGAGGTGGTTTATCACAACCTGCGCGAGGAAGTCAGCCGCCAGGGCGTGATTTACACCGATATGGAAAGCGCGATCCACAACCCGGTGTACGGGCCGATGGTGAAAAAGCACTTTATGAAGCTGGTTCCGCCCGAGGACCACAAATTTGTGGCGCTGCACGGGGCGGTCTGGTCCGGCGGGTCGTTCGTATATGTTCCGCCCGGAGTCAATGTGGAGATTCCGCTGCAGTCCTACTTCCGGCTGAACGCGCCGGGCGCGGGGCAGTTTGAGCATACCCTGATTATCGTGGGCGCGGGCGCAAGCCTCCATTTTATCGAAGGCTGTTCGGCTCCCAAATACAACGTGGCCAATCTGCACGCGGGCTGTGTGGAGTTGTACGTGGGCGAAAACGCGCATCTGCGTTACTCGACCGTGGAAAACTGGTCGAAGAACATGTACAATCTGAACACCAAGCGCGCGCTGGTCGGAAAAGGCGCCAGCATGGAATGGGTTTCCGGCTCGTTCGGCTCCCATGTATCCTATCTGTACCCGATGAGCATCCTGAAGGGTGAAAAAGCCCGCATGGAATTCACGGGCATCACCTTCGCCGGAAAGGGACAGTCGCTCGACACCGGCATGAAGGTCGTACACGCCGCGCCCTACACCTATTCCAATATCAGCACCAAATCGATTTCCAAGGACGGCGGGAACTGCACCTACCGCAGCTCCGTCAAAATTCTGCCGGACGCGCACGACTGCAAATCCTCCGTTTCGTGCGAATCCCTGATGCTGGACGACCGCTCCCGCTCGGACACCATCCCGGTGACGGATATCCAGAACGACAATGTCGACATCGGGCACGAGGCGAAGATCGGGCGCATCAGCGACGACGCGATCTTCTACCTGATGAGCCGGGGGCTGTCCGAAGAGGACGCAAAGGCGATGATCGTCACCGGCTTTGCGGAACCGATCGCAAAGGAGCTTCCGATGGAATACGCGGTGGAAATGAACAACCTGATCAGACTGGAAATGGAGGGGTCCATCGGCTGACGCCGGTGCAAAGGAGGCATCCATGAATACAACTTTTCAGAAAATAAACAGCCTGCCCGTTCCCACCTGGGGCTGGCTTGGCGTAAACGGCACGGACGTTCCGGCGGAAATACCGGAAATCGCGCCCTGCAAAAAAGAAAATAAGATTGTCCGGGTCCCGGACAGCGTAAAACTTTTCAGCGGCGTGCTTCCCGTCCCGGAGCTGGAAACAGCATTGGGGGCGGATGCCGCAGATTTTGTCCGGGGCCATTGGAATTGCGGCATCACCGCCGTCGTTCCCGCGGGGACCCGGCCGGAGCAGCCGATTTTCCTTTCCTACCATATGGATGAAAGCAATCCGGCCATTGTAGACAGGAATACGTTGGTGGCGGAGGAGGGAAGCGAGGTCACGGTGGTCATGAGCTATCTCTCCAAAGAAGGCGTTTCCGGTTTCCACAGCGGGCTGACACGCCTGTTTGCGGGAAAAAACGCCGTCATCCATCTGGTGCAGGTTCAGCTGCTCGGCGACACCTGCGTGAATTTCGACAATATCGGCGCGGTGACACAGGAAAACGGCGCGGTCGACATCGTACAGGTGGAGTTCGGCGCCAAGAGCTCGTACGCGGGCTGCAAAGCCCGCCTGCTCGGAAAAAACAGCCGGATGGACTACAACACGATTTACTTCGGCGATCAGGGCCGTTCCCTCGATATGAACGTCGTCGCGGAACACGCGGGCCCGAAGACGAACAGTGAAATCAGCGCCTCCGGCGCGCTGCTGGACGAAAGCAGCAAGATTTTCCGCGGCACCATCGACTTTCTGAGAGGCGCAAAGCAGGCGGTCGGCCACGAAAGCGAATACAGCCTGCTGTTCAGCCCGAAGGTGCGCAGCCGCACCGCGCCGCTGATTTTATGCGGGGAAGAAAATGTCGAGGGGCAGCATGCCGCGACGACCGGAAAGATCGACGAAAACAAGCTGTTTTACCTGATGTCGCGCGGGCTGGACGAACTCGTCGCCAAAAAGCTGGTGATCGAAGCGCAGTTCCGTCCGGCAACCGAAAAAATTCCGGACGATGCGCTCAGGCGCGCCGTATCCGATTATGTGGAAAAGAGGCTGAATAAAATTGAATCCTTATCTCAATGATTTTCCCATTCTGCAGAAAAAGGGAAACGGCAGGCGCCTGGTCTATCTGGATAACGCCGCCACCACCCAAAAGCCTCTCTCCGTTCTGAAAGCCGTCGAGGAATACTATCGTTCCGAGAACGCCAATCCGTACCGCGGGCTGTATAGCCTGAGCGTCCAGGCGACGCAGGCGTATGAAAACGCGCGCCATACGGTCGCCGAATGGATCGGGGCCGGGGACGACAGCGAAATCATTTTCACGCGCAACGCCACGGAGTCCCTCAATCTTGTGGCGTACAGCTACGGCCTCCCCTTTCTGAAGGAAGGGGACGAAGTGACCCTCTCCGTTCTGGAGCATCACAGCAATCTGGTGCCGTGGCAGATGGTGGCCAAGGCGAAGGGTGTCAAATTGAACTTCCTATATCCCGACGCGTCCGGGCGCCTGACCGGTGAAGAGATTGAAAAAAAGATCACCCCGAACACCCGTGTGGTCGCGGTGACGTATGTTTCCAATGTTCTGGGGACGGTGAATCCGGCCGCGAAAATCATCGACGCGGCGCACCGGGCCGGCGCCGTCGTCGTTCTGGACTGCGCGCAGAGCGTTCCCCATTTTCCCCCTGAACGTCGGGGAGCTCGATGTGGATTTCGCCGCGTTTTCCGGTCATAAAATGCTTGCGCCGATGGGAATCGGCGTCCTGTACGGCAAAAAGGCCCTTCTGGAAAAGATGCCGCCCTTCCTCACCGGCGGTGAAATGATTGAATATGTATACGAGCAGGACGCGACCTTCGCCCAGCTTCCGCAGAAATTCGAGGCCGGAACCCCGAACGTCGGCGGCGCCGTCGGCCTTGCGGAAGCGATCCGCTATCTGCAAAAGGTCGGTTACGATACGATTCAAAAGACGGAGGCCGAACTGCTTGCGTATGCTCTTCAGGGACTTGCGGCCATCCCGCATGTGACGGTGTACGGAGACAAGTCCGGCACCCGGGACCGCTGCGGCGTCATCTCCTTCAACGTGGACGGGGTGCATCCGCACGACGTGGCCACGATCCTGAATGAGGACGGCGTGGCAATCCGTGCGGGCCACCACTGCGCCCAGCCGCTGATGCGGTACCTGGGCATCAACGCCGCGTGCAGGCTGAGCCTGTACTTCTACAATACGAAAGAGGATATCGACATTTTTCTCGAAAGCCTGAAAAAGGTCAGGGGGTGGCTCGGTTATGGAGCTTAAAGAGCTTTATACACAGATTCTTACGGAACACAACAATTCCAGCCGCAACAAGCACCATATTGAAAACCCCACAACGGTGCTGAAAGGAGTCAATCCCAGCTGCGGCGACGAAATTGAACTGGAGCTGCGAATCAGGGACAATATCATTGAGGACGCCGCGTTCACCGGGGTCGGCTGCGCGATCTCACAGGCGTCCGCCTCCATCATGATCGACCTGATCAAGGGCGAGCCCGCCGACGAAGCGTTAAAGCTTGCCAAAACGTTTCTGGGGATGATCAAAAATGAAATCACGGATGAAAAGCAGTTGGAAGCGCTGGACGAGGCGATCGCCTTCCGTGATATTTCCCACATGCCCGCGAGAGTAAAATGCGCGGTCCTGGGCTGGCACACGCTGGAGAACGCCGTGGAAAAAGACAAGGAAAAACAGGCATAAATGAATAGAACGACTGAAAAACGCCCGCCCGGCACAAAACCGGACAGGCGTCTTTTTTTACAGGAAAAGATTGGAACTTATTTGACAGGGGAAGATTTCCCCTGATTCGCCACGCGCTCCATTTTGGCTTTCAGCAGGGCCTGATCGCCCAGATAGTATTTGCGCAGGACATGGAACCCATTGTCGAACTCATAGACGAGCGGGACACCCGTCGGGATGTTCACTTCCATGATTTCTTCTTTGGTCAGCCCGTCAAAATGCTTGACCAGCGCGCGGATGGAGTTGCCGTGCGCGGCGATCAGGACCCTTTTACCGTCCCGCATATCCTTTTTGACCGCAGCCTCAAAATAGGGAAGCACCCTGTCTATGGTGTCCTTCAGGCTTTCGCAGAGGGGAAGCTCCTGTTTGATTTCGTTTCTGTACGCCGGGTCGAATTTCGGATTGCGCGTATCGTCCTCCGCGAGCGCCGGCGGCCGGACGTCGAAGGAACGCCTCCAGATTTTCACCTGGTCCTCCCCGTACTTTTGGGCGGTCTCCGCTTTGTTCAGCCCCTGCAGCGCTCCGTAATGCCGCTCGTTGAGCTTCCACGATTTTACAACCGGCAGCCATTCGCGGTCAAGCTGCCCAAGCGTCAGATTCAAAGTCTGAATCGCCCTTTTTAAATAGGAAGTATAGCATATGTCAAAATCATAGCCCTCCTGTTTCAGCAGAACGCCGGCTTCCGCCGCCTCGCGCCTGCCGTTTTCCGAAAGGCCGACATCCGCCCAGCCCGTAAAAAGATTTTTCTGATTCCACTCGCTTTCCCCGTGCCGGACCAAAACCAGTTTCATTTTATGTCCTCCTTAGCCGTCCGGTATTCCCTGAACCGTTGGCGGACGGTATATTTATTGTCTACTATTTTAGTATACAATATCTTTTCCCAAAAATCAACAGCAATCCGGCGGGCCGTGACAAATTACGCAAGCTCTTCCGGCCTGACGAACTGGCTGTTGTACAGGTTTGCGTAAAATCCGTTTCTGCCGAGCAATTCCTCGTGGTTTCCCTGCTCCACAATATCGCCGTCCTTCATGACCAGAATCGTATCGGCGTCGCGGATGGTGGAAAGGCGGTGGGCGATGACAAAGCTGGTACGGCCCTTCATCAGATGATCCATCGCTTTCTGGATCAGAAGCTCGGTACGGGTGTCCACGCTGCTGGTCGCCTCATCCAGAATCAGGATCTGGGGGTCGGCGAGGATCACGCGGGCGATGGTCAGAAGCTGCTTCTGGCCCTGGGACACATTGCTGGTATCTTCGTTGAGAATCATGTTGTAGCCGTCCGGCAGCGTCCGTACAAAATGGTCCACCTGAGCGGCCTTTGCGGCGGCGATGACTTCCTCGTCCGTGGCGTCCAGCCTGCCGTAACGGATATTGTCCGCAATGCTGGCGTTGTAAAGCCAGGTATCCTGCAGGACCATGCCGAACAGGGAGCGCAGGTCGTTGCGTTTGAAATCGCGGATATCGTAGCCGTCAACCAGAATCGCGCCCTCGTTCACGTCGTAGAAACGCATCAGGAGTTTGACCATCGTGGTTTTTCCGGCGCCCGTCGGGCCGACTATGGCGACCTTCCGCCCCGGCTGGATATCCGCCGAGAAATCGTTGATGATGATCTTATCCGGATGATACCCGAAGTGGACGTGCGCGAACTGAACGCTTCCCTGAATGTGTACGTTCAGCTCCGTATCCGGACCGTTGCCGGTGTTGACGCTGATCGGGAAGCTGCTTTCCGGCACCTCCTCCGGCTGCTCCAGAAACGTGAACACACGCTCCGCCGCGGCCGCGGTCTGCTGCAGGACGTTGGAAATATTGGCAACCTGCGTCATCGGCTGCGTAAACTGGCGGACGTACTGAATGAACGCCTGAATATCGCCGACGGAAATCCTGCCGTTAGCGGCAAGATATCCGCCTAAAATGCAGACCGCAACATAGCCCAGATTGCCGATGAAGCTCATGACGGGCATCATCATGCCGGACATAAACTGGCTTTTCCACGCGGAGGAATACAGCGTATCGTTGTAATCCTCAAAGGTTCTGGTCGACTCGGCCTCGCCGTTAAAGGCTTTGACCACAACATGACTGGCGTACATTTCCTCAATATGGCCGTTGACATGTCCAAGGTAAGTCTGCTGGACCATAAAATGCTTCTGTGATTTTTTGATAATGGTCAGAATGAAGGTCATGGAAGCGGGAATAATGCAGAGCGCAACCAGCGTCATCCGCCAGCTGATGGACAGCATCATCATCAGGATCCCGATGATGGTGGTGACAGAGGTGATAATCTGCGTGACGCTCTGGTTCAGGCTCTGGCTGATGGCGTCGACGTCGTTCGTGATGTGCGAAAGCACTTCGCCGTTGCTGGTCGTGTCGTAATACTGAAACGGCAGCTTCTGGATTTTGGCGGCGATTTCACGCCGAAGCTGATAGGTTACCTTCATGGATATGCCGGTCATAATGTAACTCTGGATATAGGAGAACAGGGCGCTGACCAGGTACAGGCCGACCAGCCACAGCATAATGCCCGCGATGTAACCGAAGTCGATGCCGGTCCCCGCACCGGTGATCTGGCTCATGATGCCGGTAAAAAGCGCGTTGGTCGCGCTGCCCAGAATCTTCGGGCCCACAATGGAAAACACGGTGGACGCCACGGCGAAAACGAGGACGGTAATCAGCGAAAATTTATATTTGCCCATGTAGCGGACCAGTTTTTTGAACGTTCCCTTAAAGTCTTTGGCTTTTTCCCCATGCATCATCATTCCGTGAGGACCGCGGCCCGGAATCGCCTTACGCGGCTGGGAGGTTGTTTTACTCATGCCAGTTCCTCCTTTGAAAGCTGTGACGACGCAATTTCATAATAAGTCGGACAGGACTTTAAAAGCTCCTTATGCGTACCGATTCCTACGATTTTCCCTTCGTCCAGTACAATGATCTGCTCGGCGCTCATAATCGTGCTGACACGCTGCGCCACAATCAGGACGGTGCTCTCGCCCGTGTGCCTTTTCAGCGCAGAGCGCAGAGCCGCGTCGGTTTTATAATCGAGTGCGGAAAAGCTGTCGTCAAAAATATAGACAGGCGGTTTTTTTACCAGTGCGCGCGCAATGGAAAGGCGCTGCTTCTGTCCGCCGGAGACGTTTGCGCCGCCCTGCGCGATCTCCGAATGAAACCCCTCCGGTTTTTCGGAGATAAATTCCATTGCCTGGGCAACTTCCGCCGCGGTGCGGACATCTTCCTCCGCCGCGTCTTTGTCGCCGTAGCGCAGGTTGGAATCGATGGTGCCGGACAGAAGGATTCCCTTCTGCGGTACATAGCCGATCTGATCCCTCAGCTCCTTCTGGGAGACATTCTTTACATTGACGCCGTTCACCAGCACTTCGCCGGCGGTCACGTCGTAAAAACGGGGGATGAGGTTCACAAGAGTCGTTTTGCCCGAGCCCGTCGAGCCGATAAAGGCGGTCGTCTGTCCCGGTTTGGCGGTAAAGGTGATATGCTGGAGCACATCCTCGCTTGCGCCGCTGTACCGGAAGGAGACGTCTTTGAAATCGATATAGCCGGTTTGATTCCCGTCAAAGGATACGGGATGCTCCGGGTCCTCAATAGAAGGCTCCACATCGAGCACCTGGGCAATCCGGTTGCCGGACACCGCCGCGCGGGGCACCATAATGAACATAATGGAAATCATCAGGAAGCTCATGATGATCTGCATCGCGTACTGCATGAACGCCATCATGTCGCCGACCTGCATGGCGGAAGCCGCGATCTGATGCGCGCCCACCCATACAATCAAAAGCGTGGAGGCGTTCATGATCAGCATCATCACCGGCATCATGAACACCATGATGCGGTTGACGAACAGCGAATTCTTCGTAAGGTCGCGGTTCGCGATATCAAACCGTTCCTCTTCAAATTTTTGTGTTCCAAAAGCGCGGATGACCATCAGGCCGTTCAGGTTTTCACGCGAAACCAGATTGAGCCGGTCGACCAGCTGCTGCACAATCTTGAACTTGGGCAGGGCGACGCTGAACACGACCGCAATCATACCGACCAGCACGACGCAGGCCAGTGCGATGATCCAGCTCATGGACACCGATTTGTGCACCGCCATAATAATCCCGCCGACCCCCATAATGGGGGCGTAGCAGAGCATGCGCACACCCATCATCAGCAGCATCTGCACCTGCGTGACATCATTGGTGGTACGCGTAATCAGAGAGGCCGTCGAAAATTCGTCGAACTCGCGGTTGGAAAAGCTTTCTACCTTTCTGAATACCGCGCGGCGCAGGTCGCGCGCCACCCCGGCGCTGAGCTTTGCGGCGAAATAGCCGACCATAACGGTCGCCGCGCCGCCCGCCAGCGCGATGAGAAGCATCAGAAGGCCCATTCTGAGGATATAAGCGGTCTGGATGCCGGAGATATTCATCCCCAGTTCCCGGTAAAAGCTTCTGCACATTGCCGTGCCGCTCTGCAGCAGCATGGATTCGGAATTTTTCAGCGCTTCGCCGCGCGCATTCTCAATCACGCCGGCGGGCAGCTTTTCCAGTACCGGCCCCAGTGCGTAAACTTTACTGAGGTCCATTTCCGAAACATCTGTCTTTCCTCCCGCGGAGGCCGTCAGGCTTTTGCCGGACTGCTGCGCAAGGGTCTTCATGGTGTTGATCAAGGTCCAGGCTGATTCCCCGAACGCCCGGTCCAGCTGCGTAAGGGTCGCACTGTCCACACTGCCGCGCACATAGATATCCTCTGTTTTCAGCAGCGGATACCGCCTGACGGCATCTTCGTGGCTGTCACCCGAACCGGAGGAAGGAATCAGAGTGTAGCTGTCCCCGACGGTCTTTTTCTGCTCCTCCGTCATAAATCCGGTTACGAATGTAAGCCCTTTGGCGCTGATCGCTTCCGGAGCGGCGTCTTCGATGCCGCTTTGCTGAATGCCGATATTGACGATCTCGGACATGTAATTGGGCAGATTCAAATCCGCCATCGCCTGCCCGAACAGCAGGGCAATCGATATCAAAATCATGAGTGTATAAGGCTTTAAGTATTTCGCCAGTTTCTTCATATTTTGTTATAATCCTTTCATCTGGTCCGCCCGGAGATTTTCCATAATACCGTGCAGCTTATTGACAAGCCGGGTAAGCTCCGCGGTATCCTCCGGCCCCAGCTCTTCCATCACTCTGTCGAACCAATAATGGAACTGCCGATGGGTCTTTTCAAGCTGTTCCGCTCCCTTTTCCGATAATTTCACATAAACGACCCGCCGGTCGCTTTTCGCCATGATCCGTTCCACCAGCTGCTTGTTTTCAAGGGCGTTCAGCATTTGGGAAACGGCGGGCCTGCTCATTTGCGCCGCCCTACTCAGGTCGGTAACCTTCGCTCCGGGACTGCTTTCGCCCGCTTCCTGTGTCAGCCGCCGAATCGTATGCAGCGTAAAATACTCGCCCCGGGATACGCCCTCCATCGACGGTCCCCACGCATGAGCCCTTTTCAGGTTGTGCATTGCCTGAATCAGTTTCTCCTTTTCCGCCTGGTCCATACATTCCCTCTCCTTTGTTCTGTTTACGAATATTAAGTACCTTAATAGTTAACTACATGAAACATTATTATACGCAATCTTTTTCATAAATCAAGACCCTTTTTTCACTT
The DNA here is from genome assembly GCF_036287215.1 of Caproiciproducens sp. CPB-2. Lineage (NCBI taxonomy): Bacteria > Bacillati > Bacillota > Clostridia > Eubacteriales > Acutalibacteraceae > Caproiciproducens > Caproiciproducens sp. CPB-2. Next base: position 1,088,816 of record NZ_CP142860.1, on the reverse strand, counting down.
TTAACGCATTGTTTACAGACTATCCATATATTTACCGGATTCTGGCAAGTTATGACGCATAAAAAACGCCCCGCTCAAAACCGGCAACAGCTTGAAAAAAGGCGAAAAAGAACGTTGCCTCCCCCCGCCGAAAGCAGGAGGAGGCAACGAAACGAATTTCTCTGTATGAACAACTGCTGTAAAATCAGTTGAGAAGGGCAGATTTTATATGCGATGATTAAGATTTTGCCGGCTGCTGCTCGACCGCGTCGGCGGCGGCTTCCAGCCACTGCGCGTTGATCAGCTCGACCAAACCGGAATCGCAGTTTTTTGCAACCTCGGGGTCAAGCGGGCACTTGCCCAGGACCTTCAGACCGAATTTTGCGGCGATCTCTTCCACATGGCTCTCGCCGAAGGGCTTGATGATCCTGCCGCAGTCCGGGCACTTGACATAGCTCATATTTTCCACAATACCGACAATCGGCACATTCATCATTTTCGCCATGTTCACCGCTTTGGCCACAATCATGGAAACAAGCTCCTGCGGGGAGGTGACAATGATGATGCCGTCCAGCGGAATGGACTGGAACACGGTCAGCGGCACGTCGCCGGTCCCCGGAGGCATATCGACAAACATGTAGTCCACGTCCGTCCAGATCACGTCCGTCCAGAACTGCTTGACGGTATTTGCGATGATCGGGCCGCGCCAGACGACCGGAGCCGTTTCCTCATCCAGCAAAAGATTGACGGACATAACGTCGATACCGGTCTTGCTTTTGACCGGAAGCAGGCCGAGTTCGCTTCCCATAGCCTTTTGGTGAAGACCGAATGCTTTGGGGATGGAGGGGCCGGTGACATCCGCATCGAGGATGGCGGTGTGGCTGCCGCGGCGGTTGAGAAGGACGGCCAGCATGGAGGTCACCATGCTTTTGCCTACGCCGCCTTTGCCGCTGACTACGCCGATCACTTTATTGATTTTACTCATTGCGTTTGGGGCTTCCAGAAAATCGGCCGGGCCGGCGGCGCGGGAAGGGCAGTCCTCGCCGCAGGAATCGCAGTTATGCGTACAATTTTCTTCGCTCATGATAATCATCCTTCATTTCAAAATACGATCTGCGGCTTGCCGCAGAATCCGATCCATAGAACAGATATATTGTAAAATTATATACTAAATTTGTCAACTTTATCCCTGAAATATTTAAAAAACAGGCCGACACAGCAGCCTGTTTTTAAAGATTCCCGCCGCGGCGGAAAATATCCAAAAGGAAATATTTTTTACAAGGGTATCGTTTGGAAAAGGCAGTCAGAACTCCATTTTCAGACTGCGCAGGAACAAATCCGAAAGCACTGTTTTCGGCTCCTTCTTCCCGTTGATCACCACGTCCACCGCGCGGCAGATCGGCAGTTCCACCCGGTACTCTTCCCCCAGCCTCAAAAGTGCTGTGGTGGTCGCCACCCCCTCGGCCAGCTCGCCGTAATTTTCTCCCCTGACGAACAGCTCGCCGAACCTGCGGTTATGGCTGAACTCGGAAAAGACGGTCGCCTCGCAATCGCCCAGGTGGCTGAGGCCGTAAGCGGTAATTTCATTGCCGCCCATCGCCTGGATCAGGCGCGCGATCTCCCTTGTCCCTCGGGACATCAGGGCGCCCTTCAGCGCGGTGCGGTTCAGCCCGTCCAGCATTCCGCCCGCAATGCCGATGACATTTTTGGCGGCCGCGCCCACCTCGTTGCCCAGCAGGTCGGTCCCGTAATAAAAGCGGATCAAATCGCTTGAAAACGCCTTGACCAGATATTCCTTGATCTCCATGCTGTGGCTGTCAATGACCATACAGTTGGGGATTCCCCTTACGAAATTCTGCACGTGTCCCGGCCCGACCCAAATGGCGCAGGGCACCTTCGGCGCGTATTCCTCTGCAATCTGCGTCAGCCGCCTGCCCGTTTCCGCTTCCAGCCCCTTCATGCACAGCACAATCGTTTTGCCGCCCAGGCTGAGAGCGGACAGCTCCCGCATCAGCGAGCGAAAGCTCTGCGCCCCGATGGAAACCACCAGGATCTCCGCAGTGCCCACCGTTTCGGCGAGATTTTCCGAAAGAACGATCCCTTTATTCAATGTAACCAGTCCATTGGTGCGCGTCTCGAGAAGCGTCCTCATCTTCTGAGAGCCCGCGCGCCCATAGAGGGTAATACGATGATTCAATCTGTCAAGATACCACGCCAGGAAGCTGCCCCATCTTCCGCAGCCGACGACCGATATATCCATTCCATCGCCTCCTTTTTTTATGATACCATACTGCCCGGCTTTTTACAGCAATTCCTCCCGGAGTCCGTCTCAAAGAATTTCCAGCTCAAACCAGAACACGCTTCCGCTGCCCTCCCGGCTCTGCACGCCGTACGCGCCGCCGTGCATATCGAGAATGGCCTTTACAATGGAAAGCCCCAGCCCCGTGCCGATCTGTGCGCGCTTATGCGCCTTGTCTACCTTATAGTAACGGTCCCAGATATCGTTGAGTTTGTCCTCCGGAATCCCTTCGCCGGTGTCGCGGACGGAAATTTTCACTCTGCCGTCCCGCACCAGCTGCGTAATTTCAACAACCTTATCGTTCCCGGTGTAGGTGATGGCGTTGTTTACCAGATTGTAGACAACCTGGGAAATTTTCAGCTCGTCGGCGTTGACCGTCACGTCCTCGTCGGCGTGAAAGGTAATGTTGTAATCCGTCAGCTTGGAATAGCGCTGCAGAATCGTCCGGATGCTCTGCGTCAGATTGAAATCGGCTTTGCTGAGCGGCTGGGTGCCGGACTGCAGCTTGGAAATATCGAGAACGTCGTTGACCAGCGTGGTCAGGCGCGTGGCTTCGTCGATGATGATCTGTACGTTTTCCGGGGTATTTTCCCCGGGCAGATCGCGCATAACCTCGCTGTAGCCGGTAATCATGGTCAGCGGCGTGCGCAGGTCGTGGGAAATATTCGCGATCAGGTCCCGGCGCAGCGCTTCCGTTTTGGAAAGCTCCTTCGCCGCGTAGTTCAGGGTCTGGCCCAGCTCCGATATCTCCCTGTAACCCGTCTCGTCGAAGGATACGTCGTATTTCCCGGTACCGAGGACCTTTGCCGCCTCGTTGATTTTGATGATCGGCGTAGAAATTTTTTTGGACAGGAACAGCGCAAGCAAAAGGGACAGGATCAGCATGACGACGGTGATGCAGACAAGCTGGATCCGCAGGGTGTTTACGGTGGAATCGATCGGCGAAATCGTGGAATTGAGCAGCACCATTTGGCGGGTGCCGTCCTTTTTCTCCACAATCTGCGCGTAGATAATGCTTTCCGCGCGCGGCGGCTCAAGCCTGCGCTGATAATTTTCCACGCTGAAATCGCGCGTCAACCGCTCAAAATAAGTACCGCCCTGCGCTTTCGTCACGGCGTAGACCTGTGCAAGATTGAAAAGGCTCAGGCGGCTGATAACGCTGTTCGGCAGGGAATCTTCCTTATAGTAGATCACTCCGTTCTGGTCGGAAACAATAATGCACATCTGGTTTCTCTGCGAAAGGCTCTGTACCGTTGCGGACAGGTCGCCGGAATCGATGTTTTTTGCGATCGTCTGGGCGGACGTCCTGATTTCCCGGGTTTTAATGGCTTTGTAGAAGCTGTTCAGAAAGACCACCTGAAACACCCACAGCAGGACCAGGATCACTGCCGTAAAACCGGCGAAAGAGGCAAAAATGCGCCATTTAATACCGATGCGCTCAAAGTGTTCTTTCAACTTCAAAGCGGTACCCCACCCCTCGTAACGTGACAATGAACTTGCTGTATTGCTTCAGGCTGCGGCGAAGCAGCTTGATATGGGTATCCAGCGTGCGGTCGTCCCCGTAAAAATCATAGCCCCACACATTGGTAATCAGCTTTTCCCGCGTCAAAGCGATGTTCTTATTGTTGACAAGATAGAAAAGAAGGTCGTACTCCTTGGGAGACAGGTCAACCTTTTCCCCGTCCACGGTGACGATCCGCCCCGTAAAGTCGACGGTCAGGCCCTCAAACCGCTGTACCTCCTTCTGAGCCGCGGCGCTTTCCGGGCTGGCGCGCTTGATGATCGCGTGAATCCGCAGCATCAGCTCCTTCGGGGAAAACGGCTTGACGACATAGTCGTCGATCCCCAGCTCAAACCCGTGGATTTTGTCGTACTCTTCGCCCCGCGCGCTGAGCATCAGGACGGGCGTGGCGCTGTATTTGCGGATTTCCCGTACGGCGGAAAACCCGTCCAGCTCCGGCATCATGACGTCCATCAGAATGATGTCGAAATCGTTGGGGTGGCTGCGGCAGATGGAAACCGCCTCCATACCGTCCCCGGCCTCGGTGACGGTATGCCCCTCAAACGTGGCGTATTTTTTAATCAGTTCCCGGATCTTTTCCTCGTCGTCCACTACCAAAATATGATACAAGCTGTCCGCCTCCGCTTTTTCCTTCAATTTATACATCATCATTATAAAAGATCATTGTGAAGACTTTGTGACCGTTCAACGATTGTTTGATACAATCCCCCGCGGAACGGGATGGCTTTATTGTACCACAGATCATGCTTGCAGGAACAGTGTTTTTATGCAATAATGAAATTATAATGATAAGATGGATGGGGTATGAAGATGAAAAATCCATACGCTCCCGCAAATCAATTATTCCCCAAAAAGCGCACGATCATGATGCACGCCCCGTTTCTGGAAACCGGAGGCAAAGAAGCTGCGGCAGACGAATGAAATCTGCCGCAGCTTCTTTGGAAATGTATATGAATACTTGGAGGTATGAATCAGTCAAAAACGCCTGTGGAGAGGTAGCGTTCGCCGGTATCCGGCAGCAGCGCCACAATCAGTTTCCCCTTGTTTTCCGGGCGTTTCGCAAGCTGGGTCGCTGCAAACGCGGCGGCGCCGGAGGAAATGCCGACGAGCAGTCCTTCGCTGGAAGCGAGGTGCTTGGTGGTTGCAAAAGCGTCCTCATTGGCGACGGTAAGCACTTCATCCAGAATGTCCGTGTTCAGAATATCCGGAACAAAGCCCGCGCCGATTCCCTGAATCTTGTGCGGTCCGGATTTCCCTTCGCTGATGACCGGGGAAGAAGCGGGCTCCACGCCGACGATCTTCACGTTCGGATTCTGGGATTTCAGGTATTCGCCGACACCGGTAATGGTGCCGCCCGTTCCGATACCGGCAACGAAAATATCGACTTTTCCGTCGGTATCGCGCCAGACTTCGGGTCCGGTCGTCTCACGGTGAATTTTCGGGTTCGCCGGGTTCACAAACTGGCCGGGAATATAGGAATTCGGAATTTCCTTCGCAAGTTCATCCGCTTTCGCGATCGCGCCCTTCATACCCTTGGCGCCCTCGGTAAGAACCAGCTCGGCTCCCAAAGCGGCAACCAGCCTGCGGCGCTCGATGCTCATGGTTTCCGGCATGGCAAGGATCAGCCGGTAGCCCTTTGCCGCCGCGACAAAGGCAAGGCCGACGCCGGTGTTGCCGCTTGTCGGCTCGATGATGGTGGTATCTTTATTGATAAGCCCTTTGTCCTCCGCATCCTTGATCAGCGCATAGCCGATTCTGTCCTTAACGGAAGAAAGCGGATTGAAATATTCCAGTTTTGCCGCAACGGTTGCTTCCAAGCCCTTTTCCTTTTCATAATTCGTCAGTTCCAAAAGCGGAGTGTTTCCGATCAGTTCAGTTAAATTCTTAGCGATAGACATAATCATCTCTCCTTAATTTATGATATTAAAGGTAACAAATTTTTTTGGGGCATCCACCTATTTGGCAAGCTGGGACAATAAATATTGCGCCCCGCTCTGAGAAAGAACAGCCGGTTCACCAACATTCCCCCAATCAATATTAAACATATCTATTTAGTAATGTATTCGATTTGACTTTATTATAGAACTCATATATGATAATGTCAATAGGAAAAGTAATATTTTTTATTGCAACGATTATGAAAACATAGTATCATGTTTTATAAGGGATAAAAAAATAAGGAGTGGCCTATGAAACTTTCCACAAAAAGCCGTTACGCGCTGGAAGGAATGCTGTATCTGGCGGTCTTCGGCAATGAAAAACTGCTGAGCATCAGGGAATTGTCCTCGGGGATTCAGGTTTCGGCAGCATATATGGAGCAGATCTTTTTCAGTCTGAAAAAAGCCGGGCTGGTGTCCACTATACGCGGCGCGAAGGGCGGCTTTCTTCTGAACCAGCCGGAGGACGGGATCACCGTCGGCAAAATCATCCGCGCGACGGAAGGCGATATGGTGCCCGTCGAGTGCGTGAGCAGCCTGTCCGCCTGCAAAAGCAAGGTGCGTTCAAGCTGTATCAGCCGGAACGTATGGATACGGATTTCCGCGGCAATATCCGACACGGCCGACAGCCTGACCCTGCAGGAGCTGAAAGAAAAATATATCGCGGAAAACGGAGGGCGCTCATGAAAATCTCGACAAAAGGAAGGTACGGGCTGCGCGCCCTGATCGATCTTGCCATGAACAGCGAAGAGGGCTGTGTCTCCCTCTCCGGAATTTCCCGGAGGCAGGACCTGTCCCTCAATTATCTGGAAAGTATTTTCGCTTCCCTGAAGCGCGCGGGGATCGTCATCGGAATCGCGGGCGCACAGGGCGGCTATGTGCTGGCCAAACCGGCAAAGGAGATCACCCTGCGGGACATTATGACCGTGCTGGAGGGCGACATGTCGGTTTACGACAATCTGGGAGAAAGAACCAGCATCCGCAGCTTTCTGAACCGCAACGTCTGGGATATGATTGACCGCAGCGTGGACGAGGTTCTGACCGGCACCACGCTCGAAGATGTGCTCAAGGATATTGAAGCCCGGCAGCTTTCCGCGGACTGCTCGGAACTGTAATATCCGTCTGTAAAAAAGAAGGAACGCCCGTGGACTGAAACCAGTTCGGCGGAGCGTTCCTTTTCTTTATTTTTATTTAAATCTGCGTCACAGTCAATTCCCGACCTCAATGCTGATTTCGTTGAATTTATCCGTCAGGTCCTTGATGGCCAGCTCGTTTTTCCGCTCTCCGGCGGCATCGACCACAATCCCGCCGCGGTGCATCATCACCAGCCGGTCGCCGTAATTGACGGCGAATTTCAGATTGTGCGTAACCATCAGCGTCGTCAGCTTCTTTTCACGGACAAACCGTTCCGTGAGCTCCATGACGTTTTCGCTGGAGCGCGGGTCGAGCGCCGCGGTGTGTTCGTCGAGGATCAGAAGATCAATCGGCGTCATGGTGGAAATGAGCAGCGCCAGCGCCTGACGCTGGCCGCCGGAAAGGCTGGCGACCGGCAGATCGAGCTTCTCTTCCAGGCCGAGCTTTAACAGCTCCAGCTGCGAACGGTAAAAATCGATTTTCCTTTTATTCACCCCGGGCTGCAGCCCGAAGGAACCGCCCTTATTGTCCGCAAGCGCCATATTTTCCAGAATGGTCAGCTCGGGACAGGTCCCTTTCGACGGGTCCTGAAAAACACGGCCGATGAATTTGGAATGCTGGTACTCTTTCAGCCGGCTGATTTCCTGACGGTTCACGGAAACGCTGCCGCTGTCGACGGCGATGCTCCCGCAGAGGATGTTGAGGATGGTGGTCTTTCCGGAGCCGTTGCTGCCGATGACGGAAACAAACTGTTCCTTTTCAATTTCCAGATTGAAATCGGTGAACAGCACCACCTCGTTGACCGAACCGGGGTTGAAGGTTTTATAAATATGCTTCATGCTGACGAAGCTTTCGCCCGTCTCAGATTTGGGTTGGATTGACATTTTGCTTTTTCCCCCTCCCCATGAACATATTGTTGGATATCAGCGCGACGGTGAAAAGGACCGCCATCAGCAGCTTCAGATAATTGGTCGGCAGTCCGAGCTGCATGGCGATCACGAGGCACGCCTTATAAATAACGGCGCCCAGGATCGCCGCCGTGGTGGCTTTCATCAGCCTGATTTTCCGGAACAGGTTCGTGCCGATAATCACCGAGGCAAGCGCCATTACCACCATGCCCGTTCCGCTGGCCACGCTGGCGGATTCCGTCTGCTGGCTTAAAATGCTGCCCGCCAAAGCCGTACAGCCGTTGCCGATGGCAAGGCCGACGACCTTCATGGTCCCGGGGTTCCTGCCGAGAGAGGTAACATACTGCGCGTTGTCCCCCGAAGCGCGGAGCAGCAGGCCGGATTTGGTCTTCAGGTACCCGTCCAGCAAGAGCTTCACAATGACGCAGGAAACCGCCGCGATGACCACCACCCGGTAATTTTCCGGAAGGCCGCCTGCCAGCAGGCCGGAAAACCCGGAATTGAAAATGGTGCTTTTGTCGTAAAACGGCATCACCGCGCTGCCTTTGGTAACGACAAGGTTCACACTCCAAAGCCCGGTCATCACGAGAATACCGGAAAGAAGGTCGGTAATTCCGAGCTTCACGTGCAGCAGGCCCGTCAGGCAGCCCGCGGCGGCGCCGCAGACAAAGGCCGCCAGGCACGCCAGCCAGGGGTCGGTTCCGACGGTAATCAGTGCCGCCGTCACACACGCCCCGAGCGGGAACGTCCCGTCGACCGAAAGGTCCGGGAACCCCAGAACGCGGTAGGTGATGTATACGCCGACGGCCATGATCCCGTAAATGAATCCCTCTTCCAGCACATTGACAGCCAGGCCCAGAATGATATCCATGGAGAGTTTACCAGCTTTCTGTTATTTTGTTACCGCCGTGGCGCCGGAGTATTCCGCCGGCAGGGTCAGGCCGAGCTGATCCATGACCGCTTTGTTGTAGACGGGGGTGCAGTCCTTGACCATATAAACCGGCGTTTCGGAAGCCTTCGCTTCCCCTTTCAGGATTTTCGCCGCCATCTTCCCGGTTTCCTTGCCCAGGGCGACATAGTCGATGCTCTGGGATGCGAGGCAGCCGTTTTTCACCTGTTCCTCTTCCGAGCCGAAAACGGGGATGTTTGCCTTTCCGGCCGCCTGAAGGACGGAGGAAAGATTGTCGACGACATTATTATCGGTAAAATTATTGATGCAGTCAACGCCCTTGGAAACGGCCGTCGCAGCCGCGGCGGCAACCTCGGAGGCGTTGGTCACGCCGACGTCGACGACTTCAAAGTTGTATTTCGGGGCAAGCTCCGTGAACTGCGCGAGCTGGGACACGGAATTCGGCTCGCTGGTGGTGTAGAGGATGCCGATTTTTTTCGCATCCGGCAGGAACGCGCGGATCATTTTGATCTGCTGCTCAAGCGGAAGCACGTCGGACGAACCCGTGCAGTTAACTTCCGGCTTTTCGTTGGACTTGACGATTCCCGCGGCGACCGCGTCGGAAACGGCGGTGAACACAACGGGGATATCGGTGCTTTTCGCCGCGCTGTACGCGGACATGGCCGCCGGAGTTGCGATTCCCATCATCATGTCATATTTCTTGGAAACCATGTTTTTCGCGATCAGGTCGCCGTTCGCGTTATCGCCCTGCGCGTTTTGAAAATCAATGGTGATATTGTCCCCGTCTTTGAGTCCGGCTTCTTCCAGACCCGCTTTAAACCCGGTGTAGCAGTTGTCGAGCGAGGGATGCGTCGCGTACTGAATGACGCCGATCTTGAAATTTTTCGCCGCGCCCTGGCTCTGTGCTTCCGAACCGGCAGCGCTTGCCGCGGAGCTGGCCGCCGTACCGGATGAACATGCCGTAAAGGAAGCCGCAAGCGCTGCCGCAAGAATCCCCGCCATGATCCTTTTTATTGTATAATGAAATCTGTTTTTCATTGTCGTTTCCTCCTGAAAGTTAAGTTGTTTCGTTTTTGCCGCGGTTGATTGACACAGCCTCGCCATCGTATCCCATACATTGCCATTTCCGTCACTCCTTAACCTGGATTCCCTTAGAAATAAAAAAACCCTTGCCCCTGAAAACAGGGACAAGAGCATTCGCTCCTGTGGTACCACCCAAATTGACGGTTAAACCGCCCGCTTTTTCCATACACGACTTTCCATGATGTATGCTTCCTTGGTAACGGGCGAAGTTCCCGTCAAAAGCTAATAGGCAGAGCCGGCTGCTCCGCTTTTCATTTTGCCCTCATAAGTCCATTCAGCCTGCCTCACTCCTCCGCAATCCCACCATCTGCGGCTCTCTGCGCGAGCGATCTGCCTGCCTACTACTCTTAATCATCGGTTTATGGTTTTTATTCTCTTTGACAGCTATTATATGCAAAACACGGAAACTTGTCAAGCACTATTTTTTCTTTTCGCGGTCCTGGGCCTGATGAGATCGTAGCTCTGGCCGATCCACGTGTAAATTTCCTGCTCCGGAACAGAACCGTCCACCTTTACGGTATTCCAGTGCACCTTGTTCATATGATAGGCGGGCGTCACCGCGGAATAAGCGCCGCGCAGCAAATCGGCAAACATCGGGTCGCACTTCAGATTGATATTGACGGCCCCGCCGCGCTCATAAATAAAGGCAAAGGCTTTTTTGTTGGCCCGGTGCCGCAGAACGGCCCACGCCTGCGCCGATCCGGGATCGTCGTCAAACGGATAATCCTCATATGCGCCGGGAAATGTCAGGCAAAATTCAATCAGCGCGCGTTTTGTCAGCATACCGCAGCCCCTCCTCCTTAGTATCATGAAAGATTCCCGGAATGTATCCGAAAGCTATTCAAATTGTAAGCGATTTTCCTGTAAAGTCAAGAGGATTCCGGCCGATATAAAGATTATATAAAGAAAAAACATTCCTTTCGCAGGGACTACATATTTAAATAATCCTGTCGATATTTAGTATAGAAGAGGTTTCATCTCTGTCGGATAATACGATAAAAGAATTATTCCGAATTGGAAATGAGCTTCTTTCTGTAATTTTGTTCGGCATGCATTTTAAGATATCGGAGGAATTTCGTTTGGATATTTCAGTTGTTTTGGGAATTGTGATTTCGTTTGGTGCTTTGATTCTGGGATACACCTTGGAGCACGGAGTGTTGAGTTCCCTTTTTCTGCTGAGCCCCTTCGTCATTGTTTTTGGCGGTACCATGGGCGCCGTCGTACTTTCTTACAAGCTGACCGATATTCTGTCGGCGTTTAAGTCCCTGGTGGGTACGTTTTCCAACAAATCGTCGGGAGATCCAACCAAGGTCATTGAAAAAATCACCTTTATGGCCGACGCCTGCCGTCAGGGAGGAATCCTGAAGCTGCAGGAGCTGATCAACGACTCCGAGCTGGACAGCAACGAATTTCTGGTTTTAAAATCCGGCATGGTGCTGGCGCTGGACATGAAGTCCGACGAGGAAATCCAGTACGCCCTGGAATCCAACATCCGCGCCTATACGGCGCAGAAGCAGATGGAAATATCCGTATTTACCAGCGCCGCGGGCTTCTCTCCCACCATGGGCGTAATCGGCACCGTCATGGGACTGATCCAGGTGCTGTCGAACATGACCGACGCGGCGGCGCTCACAGCTTCCATCGGCGTCGCTTTCGTCGCTACGCTGTACGGCGTCGTGCTGGCGAACCTTGTGTACCTGCCCTTTGCCAGCCGCCTGAAAAGCGTTCTGAAGCGGCAGCAGATTTTAAGGGAAATGATGACGGAAGGAATCTGCATGATCGCGCGCGGAGAATCTTCCCGCAGCATCGAAAATAAGCTTTCCGTTTATTACCAGCTGTTTCCGCACGGCGATAAGAAGTATAAGGAAGGTATCGAGAAATAAATCAGGGGGAAACATATGGCTATTAAAAAGCATGTTGCTTCAGAGCATGAAGAAGAAGAAAACAGCGAGAGATGGCTTCTGACCTATTCCGATATGATTACCCTTCTGCTCGCTTTATTTATTATTCTCTATTCCATGAGTACCGTCGACGCGAAAAAGGTCGCAAAAATGGCTGAGAATTTCGGCATGGCGATGGGCAACAGTTACTCCACAAGCGCCAACGGGGCGGGAACCGGAACAGGGACAGGCACCGGAACCGGAACAGGGACGGGGACTGGCACAGGGACGGGAACCGGAACAGGGACGGGAACCGGTACGGGCACAGGTTTTGGCGGATCCGCGGTAAATCCCGACGCGCTGGATCAGGTTTACGACGTGCTGGAAAACTATGTTCAGAAAAACAGTCTGCAAAATTCGGTCGGGCTGGTCAATTCGGACACCTATGTAAAGATCCATCTGAAGGACACGCTGATGTTTGTTCCGGACAGCCCCAAAATGCTGCCCTCCAGCGAACCGGTGCTTCACGAGATCGAAGGCGCCCTGTCGCAGGTATACGACCGCATTGATTACATTACCATCAGCGGGCATACCGCGGACGTCGGCGAACATACCGTCGCGAGCGACCAGGTTTCCTGGAGGCTGTCCACGGAGCGCGCCATCACGGTGATGAACAGCTTTGTCAGCTACGGAATGAAGCAGGACAAGCTGTCGATACAGGGCTTCGCCCATTTTTCGCCGATTGCTTCCAACCTGACCGAGGAAGGCAGAGCCAAAAACCGCAGAGTAGAGATCACCGTGGTCAAAAACCCTCCTGCCGGTAAAACGGAAAGCAAGGCAAATTAAAGGGAAATCTGCCATCTGTATAAAAGTCCCCAGTCGGTACAGAATATTAAAAGAAATTTTTAATAAAGAGGTGCCGACCATGACAAATTTACATTGTGACGTAATGACCTGTGCCAACAACAGGGACAACTTTTGCTGCAGACCCGAAATTCAGGTCAGCGGCCGTCAGGCCCGGGACAGCGAGGAAACCTGCTGTTCTTCTTTTCTCGATGCGACGGAAGGCGCGCAGAACTCCGTTGGCTGTTCCCTTCCCAATACGGCGCTGGACATCTACTGTGAAGCGAAAAACTGCCGGTTTAACTCAAACGAGCGGTGCGGCGCGAATGAAATCAGCGTCCAGTCCGGAAACGCCCAACCGCACTCACAGTCCGCAACGGCATGTGCCAGCTTTGAAAACAGATAGGATTTCGGAAATCCCCATAACAACAGACAGGATGGGCGGCGCCACAGGGCGCCGCCCATTTTCTATGTCTGGAATTGATGGGGATATCTTCCTGTCATATTTTGTAACAATTGTTGTGATACGGTCCTACATATGCTATACTGTTTGTGTTAATTTTACTTGTTGATTAGAAGGTGCTAAGATGAATCATAATAAAAATTACAGCAGGAGAGGACTGGTCCTTCTGACGGCCGGTCTGCTGCTTTTATCCGGCTGCGGCGGAAATAAGCAAGCTTCTTCCAGCGCCGCCCCCGCGAGTTCCGCAATACAAAGCGCGGTTTCTTCCGCGGTAAGTTCACAGGAGGCTTCCTCCTCACAGACGCCGCCTTCTTCCTCTCAGCCGGAAAATTCCGCCGCGGTGCAGGAAAGCGCCAAGGCGGACGCAAGCTACCTTGATGACGCGGTATTTATTGGGGATTCCGTATCCCTGAAGCTGAAAAACTACGTCACCGCAAAGCGCAAAACAGAGGCGGGCTTCTTTGGAAAGGCACAATTTCTGGCCGCCGGCAGCATGGGCAGCGGCAACGCGCTGAAACCCCTTGGCACTTCTTCCATCCACCCGGCCTATAACGGAAAGAAGGCGCTTCTGGAAGACAACGTTGCGGCGATGGGCGCGAAAAGGGTCTACATTATGCTGGGAGCGAACGACCTGGCCCTGTACGGCATCGACGGCTCCGTAGAAAACATGTCCAAGCTTCTTGCGAAGATTCAGGAAAAATCCCCGGACGCCAAACTATTCGTTCAATCCGCGACCCCCATCATCAAGGAGCAGCAGATGACGACCCTGAACAATCCGAATCTTTCCGCTTACGACGCGAAGCTGGCGGAAATGTGCAAAAAGAACGGATATTATTACATTGACGTTGCGTCGGTCATGCGGGACAGCGAGGGGAACCTGATTCCCGAATACTGCAGCGACCCCAACGACCTCGGAATTCATTTTACGGACAAAGCCTGTCAGGTATGGATTGATTACATTTTGACACACACTGTAAAATAAGGGAGAATACCGATGAAAAAGCTTCTATCATTGCTGCTCGCCGCGGCAATGCTCTGTTCTCTGGCCGCGTGCGGCGGCGGAACAAAACAGGCCGACCTTTCTAAGGTGATGGCGGATATGAAGACGGCCGTTTCCAATAAGGAAATGATGGATTTGTCCGCCGAGGACCTGATGCCGAATTACGGAATTGACACTGCGGACGTCAAGCAGTTCGCCGCCTACGTTGATTCGACCGGCATCAAGGGCGACGAGATCATCTTCCTGGAGGGAAAGGACGCCGACGCGGCCAAGCGGATCAAGGAAAAGCTGGACGCCCGCTACCAGCAGAAGGAAACCGAAATGAAGGACTATCTGCCGGAGGAATACGCGATGCTGAAAAAATGCGGCGTCAACCAGAACGGAAATTACGTCAGCATGATTGTCTCGCCCCAGTACGAGGAGCTGAATAAGATATACGACGCCGCGGTCAAGGGCTAAACAGCCGAGCGGCGGCTTTTGCAGGAAATGGTACAAAAGCCCGGAGGAACGAAAAAAATCACGTTCTTCCGGGCTTTCCTTCTGCTTTCAGAAAAGTTTTGCGGGTTCACCTTTCCGCTAAAATATTGCGGTCCATAAGGGAGCCGGAGAGTATCAAAAAACTTGTCAGGTGGCGGGAAACTGCACTAAGGCGATTAAAAGCCAATAGAGAAGAAAGTTCGATTTTCCATCTGCAACCTTTCAAGGTCACACTTTGATTTTGTCAAGCACCTCGCCGATGCTGCCCTGAATCACCAGATTGGCGTTGCGGTCCTGCGGGGTACTGGTGCGGTTGATCAGGACCAGCCGGTCCCCGCCGTAGTAGTCGATCAGGCTTGCTGCCGGATAAACCGCAAGGGAGGTCCCGCCGATGATCAGCATGTCCGCGCGCTCAATCGCCTCCACCGCGCCGTAGAGCGTGCGCTGATTGAGGCCCTCCTCGTACAGCACCACATCCGGCTTAACGGTGCCGCCGCAGGTGCAGGTCGGAATTCCCGTGCTGTTCAGGATGAATTCCGCGTCGTAAAGCTTATGGCAGCGCCGGCAGTAGTTGCGGTGAACGGAGCCGTGCAGCTCGTAGACCGTTTTGCTCCCCGCCATCTGGTGCAGGCCGTCGATATTCTGCGTGACCACCGCGGTCAGTTTTCCCGCCCGCTCCAGCTCGGCAAGCTTTCTGTGGGCGGCGTTCGGCTTTGCGGTCAGGCAAAGCATCTTGGCCCGGTAAAAGTCGTAGAATTCTTCCGTATGCGTTTCATAAAAACTGTGGCTCAGCATCGTTTCGGGCGGATAGCGGTAATGCTGGTGGTAAAGCCCGTCCACGCTGCGGAAATCCGGGATTCCGCTTTCGGTGGAAACACCGGCTCCCCCGAAAAACACAATGCGTTTGCTCTCGTCAATCATGCTCTGCAGCTTTTCAATATTCTGTTCCATTACACAGCCTCCATTCTTGCTTCTTCTATTTTGCGCCTGTGGCGGCAATTTTTCAAGAGAAAATTCTTCCGGAATAAAATACCCGGTTTGCATAACGGATTGATTTCGACTATAATAATACGGAATAAAAAAACGGGGCGGTGGCTTTGAAAATGCAGGAAAAGGCTTTGCGAATCATCAACGAGGTAAAAAAAGCAGTGGTCGGAAAAGACGTGATTGTCCGGAAAGTGCTGATGGTGATTCTGGCGCAGGGGCACATCCTTCTGGAGGACATCCCCGGCGTTGGAAAAACGACGCTGGCCCTTGCCTTTTCCAAGGCGATGTCCCTTGATTACAAGCGGGTCCAGTTCACGCCGGACGTAATGCCGACCGACGTAACGGGATTTTCCATCTACAACAAGGCGACCGGTTTATTGGAGTACAAGCCCGGCGCGGCGCTGTGCAACCTGTTTCTGGCCGACGAGATCAACCGCACCTCCAGCAAGACGCAGTCCGCGCTTCTGGAGGTCATGGAGGAAGGCAGCATCACGGTTGACGGAATCGCCCACCCCACCCCGAAGCCCTATATCGTGATTGCGACCCAGAACCCCATCGGTTCGGTGGGCACGCAGATGCTGCCGGATTCCCAGCTCGACCGCTTTATGGTCCGGCTGACCATGGGGTACCCCGAGCTGCGCGACGAAGTGGAAATTTTGAAGCGCAAGCAGGGCGAGGACCCGCTGGAATCGGTCCAGAAAGCCGCCGACGCGCGGGAAATCATCACCATGCAGAACGAGACGGACACCGTCTATCTCTCAGACGATCTGTACGCATACATCGCCCATTTGGTGAGCGCGACCCGCGAAAACAGCCTGATCCGGCTGGGCGCGAGCCCGCGCGGCTCCATCGCGCTCGTCAAAATGGCGCAGGCGAACGCCTACCTTTCCGGCAGGGACTATGTGGTCCCGAAGGACGTGCAGTCCGTCTTCACCGACGTGGTGGAGCACCGTATGATTCTGAAGCCCCAGGCGAAAATAGGCAACGTGACCGCAGCCGGCCTGCTCAGGGACATTTTGAGGGACGTCCCCGCGCCCGCCGTCGCGCAGAAATAGGGGCGCGCCATGTTCCGCTGTCGTGCCGCCTACTGCGCCGTGCTTGCCGCCGCAATTCTCTTCTTTATCTTTTTTAAAGAATATCTGGCCTTTTTTACGCTGGTGCTGATTCTCATCCTGCCGTTCTTCTCGTGGCTGTTTCTGGTGCTCGCCGTACGCAAAACAACCGCGGAGCTTGCGGCGCAGAATGTCACCCCGTACAAAAATCAGGAATTTTCTCTGTATATTACCCTGAAGAGCGCGTCCGCCTTTCCCCTGCTCCGCGCAAAGCTGCACTTCTCCTGTGTAAACTCGCTCAGCGGCGAAAGGCAGGAGCAAACCCTGTTCACGCCGGTGAACGCCCGCTCGGAGCAGACCGCGGAATACCGGATGCAGTCCCGCTACTGCGGCCGTATCACGGTAAAGCTGACGCAGCTTCAGTACTACGACCCCCTCGGAATATTTCAGATCAGCCGGAAACCGGACCTTCGGGCCGAATGCTTTATCGCTCCCCGGGTGCATCCGGTCGATTCTTCCATCGATATGACGGCGGCCGCGGGCACGGAAAGCAATACCTACTCGGAAGAAAAGCCGGGGGACGACCCGTCTGAAATTTTCGACGTGCGCGCGTTCCGCAGCGGCGACCGCCTGCGCAGCATCCACTGGAAGCTCAGTTCCAAGCTGGACGAGCTGATGGTAAAGGAATTCAGCCTTCCGGTCGACAGCGGCATTCGGGTGCTGTTGGAGCTGCTCGCGCCAGATATGGAGACGCTGGACGCACTGATGGAAACAGCCGCCTCTTTATCGCATTTCTTTACGGAAAACCGGATCATCCACCGAATCGAATGGTACGGAAAAGAAGAGGACCGGCTGTACACGTCGCTGATTCAAAGCGACGAGGATCTGGCCTCTCTGCTGAACAGCCTGCTTTCCGCGCAGTCCTACCGCGAGGAACCGTATGTCCTGAAGTCCCGCAGCAAGACGGAGCAGGACGCCGGAAGCTTTTCCCACGCCGTTTATATCACGGGAAAACTGACCGAAGCGCTTACGGAGCTTTGTGACCGGCCGAACGGAGAAAAGATCACCGTGCTTTTTGTCGGAGGAGAAACGGACGACGAACAGCTCCGGCTGGCGGACGCGCTGCGCGCGATGAACGCGGAAGTGGCAACGGTCCATCCTGAAAAAATCCAGCAGTGCCTTTCCGGCCTGATTCTATAAAGGAACAGGTGAGCCGCATGAATACTGAAAATCATCTGCCGGATTCCCCCGGCCTGAAAATCTCCCCGCCCCGCCTGAGCGGACAGACGCCGTCGCCCGTAAGGAACACGGTGTTCCGGCTGATTCTGATCCTGTCCGGCGTTTTCGGCGCGGGCTGGTGTTTTATTTCCGCCTTTGCGCTCCCCGTGCTTCCCCTGACGGTTTTATCCTACACCCTGCTGTTTACCGCCGTATTTGCGCTGATTGATTCCTTTAAACGCTTTCAGCCCCTGTTGCTGCTAATCTTTTGTCTGGCGTACTGCGCGGCGGTCTGGTACCTGCGCCAATTGATCTTTCAGGGCTTCCTCATCACCATCAACCGGATGATGACCGCCTACGCGGAGCATTCCGACTTTGAATTCCCCATCTACCTTGTTTTGGCCCCGGCGGCGCAGTATTCCCAACTATGCACGCTGTTTGTGCTGTTTGTGCTGTTCCCCGTCACGGGCCTGATGAGCAACGCCGTCATCAAACGGAAGAGCTTCTGGCTGGCCTTTCTGTCCACTTTTCCCTTTTTGCTTGCGGCGCTGGCCTTTACGATCACGCCGTATTTCCCCGCCGTGCTTCTGCTGTTTCTCTGCTGGACGCTGCTGATTCTGACGCGCCTGTCTGCAGAAAAAAAGAAGGGCTCCGCCAAGGCGAAGGGCTTTTCCGTCAGAAACGACGCGGTATCATCCCGAAGCGGCCTGCTGATGATTCCGGCGGTCCTGCTGAGCTTCGCGCTGATTATGAGCACGTTTCCCCCGCAGAGCTACCGGCATCCCGAGGGGGCGGAAAAGCTGCGCACGGAGCTGATCGACACCGCGACGGACGGTACCTTTTTGAACGGCGGCAAAGCCTTTGCCGGAAACGTTTCCCATGTGGACCTGTCCGGCGCCGGGAAAGTGGAATTCACCGGAAAAACCGCCCTGCGCGTCAAGACGGACCGGCCGTATCCCCTCTACCTGAAAAGCTTTGCCGGAAGCGTCTATACCGGCTCAAGCTGGGAGCTGCTGCCGGATTCCGACTACACCGATATCAACCAAAAGCTGGACGGCTTGAACGTTCAGAACCTATCCGGGGCGTACGCCTCCCTGTCCCGCCGCGGGAATACCCCGGACTTTCAGCCGTTTGGGATTCAGGTTCAAAATGTCGCGGCGGCAAAGCAATGCATTTACGCGCCGTACAACCTGACCACTACCCCGCAGCAGATTTCGGGCGTGCGGTTTATCAACGATGCGTTTATCCGCTCCGGCGCTCTTTTCGGCACCGGTCAATACAATTTTTACGCATACGCCCTGTCGGAAGAGGCGACCCGGTCCACTCCGTGGAGTATCCTTTTATCGCTGGCCCCGAATTCCCTGCTCCGGACAAGGGGCGCGGCAGATTATTTAAACGCGCAGAGCAGACTGGACAGTCTGAATTCCACTAATATTGCGGATTATTACAAAAGCACGCTCCCCGACCAACTTCTGAACAGACTGGATGGGGAAACCAAAACCTTTGTCAGCAAAGAGCAGGAGTACCGCCTGTTTCTGTACGACAAATATACGCAGCTGCCGCAGGGTACAAGAGAAGAAATATTGAGCCTGATGAAGCAGGACGAGCGGCTGAACGGATTCTTTGTACAGGACTTAGCGAGTTCCTACTCTTATTCGTCCGTAGACAGCATTGCCAACGCAGTCAAGCGCTATCTGAGCGACCACTGCTACTATACCCTTTCGCCGAAAAAACCGCCGAAGGGCAGGGACTTCGCCGACTATTTCCTGTCGGAAAGCCACGAGGGCTACTGCGTCCATTTTGCCACCGCCGCCGCCGTCATGCTGCGGGCCATGGGTGTTCCGGCCCGCTATGCGGAGGGCTATATCGTCACGACCGGGGACTATTTGAACGCGGGAAGCGACGGCTGGGCGGATATCCCCGACAGCCGGGCGCACGCCTGGGTGGAGCTTTATTCCCCCGGGCTGGGCTGGCAGCCGTTCGACGTCACGCCCGGTTTCAATCCGGCCCGGAATCTGACGCAGGACAACAATCCGGTGAATCAGCCCCCGGTTCTTAGCGCGGAATCCGGCAATCCATCCGCGGAAAGCGCCGTGCAGAGCGAGCCGGAAACCGCTTCCTCCCAGCCCGCGCAAACCGAATCGTCTCCATCCGCGAGCTCCGCCCCCGGCGCGGGGCCGCAGGAAAACCCGGATCTGAGCAATTCCACTTTGCCGCTTGTCCTTATCATTGCTTTGATTGCCCTTTTGCCTGCCTGTACGGCGTTAAAGCGCAGAATCGCATTAGCACACCGTTTGAAATTATTTGAGCACACAGACGTCAACAGGGCCGCAATCGCGGTCTATGCCTATCTCACAAAACTCACGGAATACGGCGGAGAAATCAGTGAGGAAATCGGCGGTCTCGCGCTGAAAGCCCGGTTCAGCCGTCAGGGAATCACGGAGAAGGAACGAAAAAGGATGACGGACTATGCGGAACAAACGGCACGCGAATGCTATGGACGACTGCCGAGGGCAAAGCGCTTCGCATTCAAGTACCTGGACAATTTAATTTAGCCGCGCAAAACGGTCAAAAAGCACCGGGATTGGATGGATATTCCGCTCCCGGTGCTTTCGCTTGTAAAATAATAACTACAGCATTTCCAGTTGATTCTGCAACAAGATTACGTTTCTCCCCCGCCTTCGGCGGGAGAGAAACGTGTTTTGTCCCGCAATCTGATATGGAATTGCTGTAGCTATTTTTGTGATGATATTAGTCGGTGTTTATTTCGTCATCAGGCCGCAGATCTGATTGGAAAACGCGACCGGGTCGTCGATGCTGACGCCCTCGATCAGCAGGGCCTGCGTATACAGCAGGGAGGCGTATTCCTTTAAGGTATCTTTATCATTCTCGTAAAGCTCGCGGAGCTTCGCGAAAACCGGATGGTTCGCGTTGATTTCCAGCACCCGCTGCGCCGTGACCTTTTCATCCGTCGGCATGGCGTTGAGCACCTTTTCCATCTCGATGGAGATCGCGCCGTCGGTGGACAGGCATACCGGATGCGTTTTCAGCTTCTGCGACAGGATCACCTGTTTGACCTTGCCGTCAAGAGCATCCTTCATAAAGGTCAGCAGGTCCTTGTTCTCCTCCACCTGCTTTGCGGCTTCCTTCTTTTCCTCCTCGGTTTCCAGCCCCAGGTCGTCGGCGGAAACGGAACGGAACTCCTTGTCATCGTACTTTATCAGCATCCGCAGGGCGAACTCGTCCACATTGTCGGTCAGATAAAGGATTTCATAGCCCTTGTCCTTCAAAGCCTCGGTCTGCGGGAGCATATCCACCTTATCCGTGGTTTCGCCGCAGGCGTAATAAATATATTTCTGGTCCTCCTTCATACGGGAAACGTATTCCTTGAGCGTGACCAGCTTCTTTTCGCCGGAGGAGTAGAACAGCAGCAGGTCCTGCAGGACATCCTTATGCATGCCGTAATCCTGATAAATACCGTACTTCAGCTGCAGGCCGAAATTCTTGAAGAATTCCTCATATTTTTCGCGCTCGTTTTCCAGCATCGTTTCCAGTTCGGACTTGATTTTCTTTTCCAGACGTCCGGCGATGATTTTCAGCTGGCGGTCATGCTGCAGCATTTCGCGGGAAATATTCAGCGAAAGGTCCTGAGAGTCGACAAGGCCGCGTACAAAGCTGAAATAATCCGGCAGCAGGTCCGCGCACCTGTCCATAATCAGCACCCCGTTGGAGTAAAGCTGAAGGCCCTTTTCATAATCGCGGGTGTAGAAATTCATCGGCGCCTTGGCGGGAATGAACATCAGGGCGTTATAGGTTGCGGTGCCCTCGGTGCTGGAATGAATCACCCTGATCGGATTGACGTAGTCCATGAATTTGCTCTTGTAAAATTCATTGTACTCGTCTTCGGTGATCTCATTTTTATTTTTCCGCCAGATGGGGACCATGCTGTTCAGCGTTTCGTTTTCGGTATAGGTTTCGTATTCATCCTTGCTGCCCTCTTTCAGACGGCTTTTTTCTACGTCCATCTTAATGGGGTAGCGGATGTAATCGGAATATTTCTTGACAAGGTTCCGGATGGTATAGGAATCGAGATACTCGTCGTAATTGTTGTCGTCCGTATTCGGCATGATCTTCAGAATGATTTCGGTGCCGTGGCCTTCCTTTTCGCAGGGCTCCATCGTGTAACCCGCAGTGCCGCTGCTTTCCCAGCGGTAAGCCTCTTCCCCGCCGTACGGCTTGCTGACGACGGTTACCTTTTCGCTGACCATGAACGCGGAATAGAAGCCCACCCCGAATTGGCCGATGATTTCAATATCTTCCTTCTGCTCGTTTTCTTTTTTAAAATTCAGAGAGCCGCTCTTGGCAATGGTGCCGAGGTTGTTTTCCAGTTCCTCTTTCGTCATGCCGCAGCCGTTGTCGGTAATGGTCAGCGTGCGGTTTTCTTTATCCGGAATAATCTGAATGCAGAAATCATCCCGGTTCAGTCCGGTGTCGCCGTCGCTCAGCGTCCGGTAATAAAGCTTGTCAATGGCGTCGCTGGCATTGGAAATCAGCTCGCGCATAAAAATTTCGCGATGGGTATAAATGGAATGGATCATCAAATCCAAAAGGCGTTTGGATTCCGCTTTAAATTGTTTTACTGCCATAATCAACCTACCTCTGTCCATCAATTTTAGCACTCTCTTGTTTTAAGTGCTAAAAGTATTTTAATACAAGCCCCTAAAAAATGCAAGTAGGTGAATTGTTAATTTTTTGTTGCGGGCGGCGCGTTATGGCTCCGGAACATAGCTGTGGTCGACGGTAAGGACCACAAAATAGGTCGGGTCGAGCTTACTGATCTCCTCCGTAATCCGCCGGGTCAGCTCGCTGTCGCTCAGGGGGAACGCGAAGGAAACGCAGACGTCAAAAATCAGGTTGGAGTGGGTGGTGCCCCACACCACACGGAAATCATGCATGCTGATTTCCGGAGAAATCCCTTTGATGATCTCCATAACCTGCTTTTTCAGTTGGTTGGTGCGCTCGTCGTCCGTCACAATCGGGTCAAGGTGGATCACGAGGTGGATTCCCTTTTCGCTGAGAAAATCCCGTTCGATATTGTCGATGATATCATGGCTCACCATGATATCCTGTTCGGCGGAGACCTCGCAGTGAACGGAGGCAAAGCAGCGCATGGGGCCGTAATTGTGGACATTCAGGTCGTGAATCCCCAGAATCCCGTTGTAGCTCATGATTTTGGCGTAGATTTCATCCACCAGTTCCTTGGTAGGGGCCATCCCCAGAAGCGGATTGCTGGTTTCGACAATCAGCCGGACGCCCGTAATCATGATGAGCAGGGCGACGATCACACCCATGTATCCGTCAAGGTTAAAGCCCGTAAAATAGGTGATGAGGATACCGGCCAGCACGGACAGGGTGGAAAACACGTCGTTCAGGCTGTCCGCCGCGTTGGCGGAAACGGTGGTGGAGCCGATGGTGCCGCCGACCTTTTTATAGAACAGGCACTGCCACAGCTTGATCAAAGCCGACAGAACCAGCACGCCGATGGAAACCAGACTGAATTCGGCGTCCTCCGGGTTCAGAATTTTATCGAAGGAACTCTGAACCAGCTGAAAGCCGACCATCAGAATGGCAAACGACACAATCAGGCCGGAAAGATATTCAATGCGCGCGTGGCCGTACGGATGCTCCTCGTCGGCGGGCTTTCCCGCCATCTTAAAGCCGACCAGAGTAACGATGGCCGAGCCGGAATCCGACAGGTTGTTGATGGCGTCCGCGGTGATCGCGATGCTGTGAAAAAGAATCCCCGTTGTGATCTTCATGAGAAACAGCAGGATATTCGTCACAATCCCGACCGCGCCGGAAAATTTCCCGTAGCGTTCCCGCACCTTGCTGTCATCCGTTTTCTGATAATCCTTCACAAACAAGCGAATTAAAAACTGAAACATAGCTACACCTCAAAAAGGCTGCCTCCACAGCAGTCGATTGCCGTAAACAGCGGAAAATCCTCTATCTGCAGCTCTTTCACGGATTCACAGCCAAGGTCCTCAAACGCAAGGACCTTGACGGAACGGACGCATTTCGCCGCAAGCGCCCCCGCGCCCCCGATCGCGCACAGATACACCGCCTGGTTGCGCCGGATAGCGTCTACTACCTCTGAAGAGCGTCCGCCCTTGCCGATCATGCATTTCAGGCCCAGATCCAGCAGGCGGGGCGCAAACACATCCATGCGCGAGGAAGTGGTCGGCCCGCACGCGCCGATCGGCAGGTGATCCGGCGCGGGTGTCGGTCCGGCGTAATAAATCGCGGCTTTTTTCAGCCCGAACGGGAGCGGCTCCCCCTTGTCAAGCATGGCGAACAGCCGCTTATGCGCGGCGTCGCGCGCCGTGTAGACCGTGCCGCTCAGCAGAATCCTGTCGCCCGCGCGCAGCGTTTTGGCGGCCTGTGCCATATCGTTCGTATGAATTTGCAGTCTGTCCATGCTAACCTCACAACTATCAGAATAGGGAACTGTATTACAGTTCCCTATCAATTTATTTTATTCTCATTTATTATAGCATATACCGGAATCAATTAAAACATATTTTTCTTTCTCAGTATCAAATAGGCAATCCCCATACAAACCAGGGAAAGCGATACCGGGAACCAGAAATTCGTCAGCGGAATCCCGCTCACATTCATGCCGTAAACGCCCGAAATAACAGTCGGGATGGAAATCAGGAGGGTAAGGGAAGCCAGAACCTTCATGACGATGTTCAGGTTGTTCGAGATCACGGAAGCAAACGCGTCCATGGTACCGGACAGAATGTTGAGGTGGATATTCGACATTTCGATTGCCTGTTTTACTTCTATCAGCACATCCTCGACCAGATCCTGATCGTCGTCGTAAAGCTTGACGACGCGGCCGCGCATGATTTTTTCAATGGTAATTTCATTTGCTTTGAGCGAAGAAGAAAAGTACACCAGGGATTTTTCAATATCCAGAAGCTGGATCAGCTCGGAATTCTTCATGGATTTGCGGAGCTCGCGCTCCACAAAGTTGCTGATCTTATCGATCTGTTTTAAGTATTGCAGATACCGTGACGCGACACGCAGCATAAAAAGAAGGACAAAGCGGGTTTTCATGTTGGTCTGAACGCCCTTGACAACGTCCTCAGAAAATTCATTGATAATCGGGTTTTCCTTGGTGGAAACGGTGATCACGTTTTTTTCCGTCAGAATAATGCCGACCGGCGTGGTGGTATACGTAATATTTTTACCGGCCTTTTCAATCACCGGGATATCGATGATGATCAGCGTGCTCTCGTCTTCCTTGTCGATATGGGAGGATTCCTCTTCGTCCATGGCCGCGCGGAAGAAATCCGGTTCAATCTGAAAGTCGGCAATCAGGCTGTTGATTTCCTCGTCGTCCGGCGCCACGCAGTTGATCCAGCACCCGGGTTCACAGGAAGGAATCGGCGAGATGTGACCGTTGATCGTCTTGTAATAGGATAGCATTGCGCTCATCTCCTTTATGAAATTGAATGAAGTGTCGACTTAAAGGGTCAGGTTTCACAATGCCACCCCCAGTATGTTCAAATTTGGATGTCTTTATTCCAAAAGCTATTATAACACAATATCAGGAGATTACAAGAGCAATCGGGGTATTTTGAGCAATATTTGTTCAAATCTGTTCTAAAATGCTCTACATGGCTCATTTTGAATGAATTAGGCAAATTCTAACCGGATTTTATCGTGCATTTTGATAGAAAGCAAAAAACGGCGGATACGTTCCCGTATCCGCCGAAAGGCCGCTATGTACTGTTTCACTTATTTGCGGTTAAAAATCGACATGATGTCGGTGAAGTCCTCGTCGTCGATCGGGTTGGGCTTGCTGACCGGCTTTGCGGGCTCGTCCCGTTTGGCGTCCTGCTCCGGCTTGTCCGAAGAGAAAACCGTTCCGTTGGTGGTGGCGAAGCCCGTGGCGATGACCGTAACACTCATTTCGTCGTCCATGTTCTCATCGAACGCCGCGCCCCAGATAATGTTGGCATCCTGATGCGCCTGTTCAGCAATCATGGAAGAGGCTGTCTCGATTTCATCCAGACCGATGTCCGGCGAAGAGGTAATATTGATAATGACGCCCTTGGCACCGTTGATGGCGGTTTCGAGAAGCGGGCTGGAAATCGCCATATTGGCGGCGGTTTCCGCTTTATCCTTGCCGGAAGCCCTGCCCACGCCCATGTGCGCGTAGCCGGCGTCCTTCATGACCGCGGTGACGTCTGCAAAGTCCAGGTTGACAAGGCCGGGCAGCTTGATCAGATCCGAAATGCTCTGTACGCCCTGACGGAGAACATCGTCGGCAATGGAGAAGGCGTTGATAAGGGTGATGCGCTGTTCGCTGACCAGCTTCAGTCTTTCATTCGGGATGACAACAAGGGAGTCCACATGCTCGCGCAGGGCGGTAATTCCGCTTTCGGCCTGCTCCATACGGCGCCGGCCTTCAAAATCAAAGGGCTTGGTCACAATTCCAACGGTCAGAACGCCCATGTCGCGCGCAATCTCCGCGACAATCGGTGCGGCGCCGGTGCCTGTCCCGCCGCCCATACCGGCGGTGATGAAAACCATGTCGCTGCCCCTGATGGCGGCCGCGATGGCTTCGCGGCTTTCATCCGCGGCCTTCTGCCCCATTTCCGGCTTGGAGCCCGCGCCCTTTCCGTGCGTGACTTTTTCTCCGATCTGTATTTTCTGTGTGGCCTTGGAACGGTAAAGCGCCTGTTTGTCCGTATTTACACTGATAAACTCAACGCCCTGGACACCCATAGTGACCATGCGGTCAATCGCGTTTCCGCCGCCGCCGCCCACACCGATTACTTTAATCTGCACAATGTTGTCAAAGTCATTGTCAATCTCGAAAGACATGTGCTGCATCCCCCTTAATATACGTAATCATTCGCGCCCGGCGGGCTGCCGCGGCTGCAAACATTATATTTTTTATATAATATTAATTTAACACTTATCGGTCACAATTTCAATAAAATTCTATCTTATTCAGTATAGTATAATTCGCGGATATTAATATTCATAAAAAGAACTATCCACTGCTATTTTGTGAAGGCTGACTCGCCTTGGAAGAGGACGCAGAAGAAGACGCGGAAGAAGACGCGGGAGAGGAAACCGAATAGTTGGGATCAAAGAAGGCGTTGTTGTCTTCCACTACTACGGAAAGATTCAGCGTGCCCCGTTCGTTCTCCTTGATTCTTCCCTCATCAAAAATACGTTTTGCAAAGCGGAGTTTATAATCCAGATCGGACGGCAGGCCAAGGTTCATAATAATGCGTCCGTCGTAGACAACCTGGATTTTGTATGGATTGCTGAAATCCATCTCCGTAATCTTTTCAAACTTGTTGGCGCTGATCGCGGCGCTGAGGCTCTGAAAGGTCTCTTTCTGAGAAGCGTCCGCGTAAACGACAGCTTTCCCGGCCTCGGCTTTGGAAAGCGAAAGCCCTTTGATGGAGGTGCAGTTTTCCGGCATCTTTTCCGCCAGCTCAAGCACCTTGCCGTTTGCGCTGACCACCGCGTATTTTCCCTTGTACTCGATCGCGCCGGAAACGGCTTCCTCCGTTACCTCGATCACAATCTTGGCAGGAAGGCGCCGGGAAACCTTCGCCGTGCCGATATACGGCAGCTTTTGCTGGATGGCGGCCGCCGCGCTTTTGGTATGGGCAAGGAAAAGATTTTCCCCTTTCCGGATTCCTCCCGCCTGCACAATCTCCTGCGCCGGATAGCGGGAGGTCCCGGAAACCTCTATGGTCTCTATTTTAAACAGGACGGTCAGGGAAACGACCACCGCCCCCACAATCACCGTGAGAAACAGGAAAACGTAAAACAGCAGAAGGAACCTTCGCCTGCGCCTTTTCCGGTTATCTGCCCTGCGCTTCGGCGAAGCGTATTTTGCGCCGACGCGCGCGCCCGCGCCCTGTTCTTCCCATTCGGAGACAGGACGGTATTCCCCGCTTTTCTTGTCGTAAACGCGCGGGATGGCATCCTTGCTGTTTCTTCGGTTCCTGTCCATTTGTAATTCCTCCGGTAGTGGGATTAAATTCTTTTAATGTCCGCTCCCAGCATAGCCAGGCTCTTTTCAATGCTCTCGTAGCCGCGGTCCAGATGCTTTAAACCGGAAATCAGCGTGGTGCCCTGCGCCGCAAGCCCTGCTACCACTAAGGCGGCTCCGCCGCGCAGGTCCGCGGCCTCCACCGGCGCGCCGGACAGCCGGCTGACCCCCTCGACGATCGCGACGCGCCCCTCCACCTTGATGTTGGCTCCCAGGCGCATCAGCTCTCCGACATGCTTATAGCGGCTTTCAAAAATATTTTCAACAAAAATACTGGTGCCGTCCGCCAGCGTGGTCATTGCCATCACCGGCGCCTGCGCGTCGGTCGGGAACCCGGGGTAGGGCATCGTCCGGATGCTTTTGACTCTTCCCAGCCGTTTCGGCGCCGTTATTTTAATGTTGCGGCCCAGAATATCGATCTGGCACCCGCACTCTTCAAAAGCGGGGATAACGGGTGAAATATGTTCGGGGATCACGCTGGCAACCGTGAGCGTGCTGCCGGTGATCGCGGCCGCCGTTAAATAGGTTGCCGCCGCGATGCGGTCGGGAATCACGCTGTGTTCACACCCGGTCAGGCCTGCGACTCCTTCAATGACGACGGTGCTTTCTCCGGCTCCCTGGATTTTCGCGCCGCAGGAATTCAGAAAATCGGCCAGATCCCAGATTTCGGGTTCGCGCGCCGCGTTGGTGATGACCGTAGTCCCCTTTGCGCGGCTGGCCGCGATGATGATGTTTTCCGTAGCCCCCACGCTTGGGAACGACAGATTGATACAGGCCCCCTGAATCCCGTTCGGCGCGCTGCATTTCAGACAGCCGTGGTCTTCGTTAATGATGACTCCCATTTTCCGCAGCGCCAGAAGGTGCAGGTCAATGGGTCTTGGGCCAAGCTCACAGCCGCCGGGGAAGGAAAGCTCCGCTTTGCCCATCCGGCTGACGATCGCTCCCAAAAAAATAATGGAGGAGCGCATTTCACGCATCAGAAGGTCCGGTATCTCATATTCGTTTGCACTGCTCGGGTCAATGGTCACGTCGCTGCCGGAGCGTTCCACATGGCAGCCGAGATACCGCAAAATCTTTAAGGATGTGTCCACATCCGACAAAATAGGACAATTATGTAGTATGCATTGGCCACTACAGAGTAAAGAAGCCGCCATAAGAGGCAATGTGCTGTTTTTTGCGCCGTGGATATGGATTTCACCCTGTAATTTATTCGGTCCCTGTATTAAAAGCTCTGACATAACAACACCCCCACATAGTCTAATCACATACTATGCGGTCTTTTGTTCTGCTGTGAATTGCTTTCTCAGGTGCCTGCCAATACCTCTTTCATGATTTTGTAAATTCGTTCATTGGTATCAAGAATCGCCATACTGTGCGCGTTTTCCCCCAGCGACCGGATGGTTTCTGGCTGCCGGAAAAGGTCGTCCACCATTTTGCACAGGGCCGGGCCGGAAAGATCTTTTTCCTCTAAAATGGCGGCCGCCTTGCGGCTGACCATGGCCATGGCGTTGTGATACTGATGATTTTCCGCCACATTGGGCGACGGAATCAGAATAGCCGCCTTCCCCTGCGCCTGCAGCTCGCTGAGAGAGATTGCTCCCGCACGGCAGATCACAAGGTCCGCGGCGGCAAGGCATTCGGGCATATTGTTGATATATTCCCGGACATCGATATGGGGATGCTCCGACAGATTCAGCCCCTTTTCTTTCAGCAGGTCGGGAAACCATCCGCCCCACTGGCCGTAGCCGTGAATATGCTGGAAACGGTCCGTCCGGGCGCTTTTGACGAGCAGGTCGGCAGCGGCCTCGTTGATTTTACGGGCGCCGAGGCTTCCGCCGAACGAAAGGATCACCGGACGCTCGTCCAGATGCAGCGCTTTACGGGATTCCTCCCGGTTCGCGCGGATGACGGCCTGTCTCACCGGGTTGCCGGTAAGGACGCATCTGGCCGCCGGGTCGAGATATTTCTGAGCGTCCAATACCGCAAGCATCGTTCTGTCCGCGTGTTTGGAGAGCATTTTATTGGTCACGCCCGGAAACGCATTCTGCTCGTGGATGACCGACGGAATTTTCATCTTCATCGCTTCGCGCAGGACCGGCCCGGCCACATAGCCGCCGGTACCCACACAGAGATCGGGCTGAAACTCCCGAATGATTTTGCGGGCCTCCCGGCTCGAAGTGAAAACATGGACCACGGTCTTTACATTTTTTTTGATATTTTTCCAGTTCAGCTTACGCTGAAAGCCGGAAATGGTGATACTCTCAAAGTCGAAACCCGCGGCGGGAACCAGCCGTTCCTCCATCCCGCCCTTCGCGCCGACGTAAAGGATCTGTGCGTCCGGCTCCTTTTCACGAAGATACCCGGCAATGGCAAGCGCCGGGTTGATATGTCCCGCGGTGCCGCCGCCGGCAAATAGAACTTTCATGGCAATACCCCTTTTATATTGACCGCCAATGGCGGGTGCTAAGTTTTTTCAATCGCCGACGTTCGCGAGATGGAGAGCACGATTCCCATCTCCGCCAGCAGGATGACCAGCGACGTGCCCCCGTAGCTGAAAAACGGCAGGCTGATACCGGTGTTCGGAATGGTGTTGGTCACAACGGCGATATTCAGGACCACCTGAAGCCCGACCTGAACGACCAGCCCGATCCCGAGCAGCATGCCGAATTTGTCCTTGGCCTTGAGCGAAATGGTGATGCCGCGCCAGACCAGCATGGCAAACAGGATGATGATGATCAGCGCGCCGATGAAGCCCAGCTCCTCACAGACGATCGCAAAAATGAAATCGTTCTGCGGTTCGGGAAGATACAGATATTTCTGCCTCGACTGGCCGAGCCCCAGCCCGAGCAGGCCGCCGGAGCCGATTGCGTAAAGCGACTGCCGCGTCTGCCAGGTGTCCTCCATAATCGCCTTGCTCGCCGTGGAAAAAGGGTCCAGCCAGGCGACAATACGGTCATTGGCATAGCTGAACTTCTGCGTAAACAGAACCAGGTAAGCGACCGCCGCGCCGGCGCCGCCGAACGCAAGCCCGAACCAGCGCAGGCGGACCCCGCCGATAAACAGCATCACCCCGGCCAGAAGCACCATAATGACGGTGGCGGAAATATGGGGTTCCAGCACCAGCAGGCCGACTGTGGCGCCAAGAATCAAAATATACGGCAGAACGCCGTACCGAAAGGTATCCATCCGTTTGAAATTGAGGGAAATCAGGTGGGAAAACACCAGTATCACCGCGAATTTGGAGAGTTCGGACGGCTGGAACTGCCCTAACGGCCCCAGATCGATCCAGCGGTGAACGCCGTTGATACGCGGCATAAAAAGCACAAGGGCCAGCATCATAAAGGATAAAAGGAGAAAGGGAATGGCGAACTTGTGCAGATGGTGGTAATCGAAATACGAGATAAAAATCATGGCGGTAACGCCCAGAACCGCAAAGACAGCCTGGCGGCTGATAAAGAAGTAGCTGCTTCCATGGCGGTAGTACGCGTTGGCATAGCTCGCCGAAAAGAGCATCACCAAACCGATGACAAGCAGGGTGAGAATCAAAAACAAAAAGGGCATATCCATGCCTGAACGCACGGAAAAGATCCGGAACTTTTTCCGGATTCCGTTTGGTACCGACTCCCTGGTGTCCTCTTCTTTTTTCCGGGAACCGCGGGGGGCGGTATGGTCTTTTTCTTTTGTTCTCGTCATGGTATCCCCCTTTTTCCATCTCAGGGCATGCATTCCTGTCTATTTAAGCATATGGGAAATAAAATATTTGTCACAATTAAATACTGCGCACACACGGCGAAAATATTCGGTCAAAATCCATAATATACGAGAAGGGCGGAGCCGATGCCGAACAGCACCGTCACCAGACCGAACACGCGGCAGATTTTCAGCTCTCCCCATCCGCACATTTCAAAGTGATGATGAATCGGGCTCATTTTAAAGAGCCGCTTTCCGTGCGTTGCCTTAAAATAAGACACCTGAAGCACAACGGAAAGAATTTCGCAGATATAAATAATACCGAGCGGCAAAATCAAAATCGGAAGATTCAGCCCGAAGCCGAGAGCGCACACGATTCCGCCCAGAAAAAGCGAGCCGGTGTCCCCCATAAAGACCTTCGCCGGGTTCATGTTCCAGATCAGGAAGCCGAGGCACCCGCCCGCGGCGGCGGCGGCAAAAATACTGATCCCGTGAATGCCGATCATGCCGGCAATCAGCATGAAAAAAAGGCTTACGAAAAAAGTAACCGTAGCGTTCAGCCCGTCGATGCCGTCCGTGAAATTGACGGCGTTCACCATTCCGACAATGCCGAGCAGCGCGATGACCCAGTACCAGACGCCCAGATCGACGCTGCCCACAAACGGAATCAGCGTGGCGGAGGTGCTTCCGGCCAGGCGCAGCGAATAGAGATAGGCGGCCGCGATGATAAACTGCAGAACGAGCTTCTGCCGCACGTTCAGTCCCAGATTGCGCTTTTTGACAACCTTGATATAATCGTCGAAAAATCCGACCGCCCCAAAGCCGATTGCCATCAGCAGGCCGCCGAAAACTTTCGTCCTCATCATCATTTCCAAGGAATTCTTTTCGGTCACGCTGTAATAAAGCGGCACACAGACCAGAACGGCGGCGACAATCCCGATCATAAACATAAAGCCGCCCATCGTCGGGGTACCGTTTTTCTTCTGGTGCCACCTGGGACCGACCTCACGGATCGTCTGGCCGAAATTGATCTTATGCAGAAAAGGTACCATCCATCTGCCGAGCAGAGCGGTGATTCCAAAGGAAAGAATAACCGTGGAAATGATCCAAACCGAGTTCATATGTTCTGACTCCACCTTTTTATCGTTGTCGCCCGCACGCAAAGTACAAGCATTTTATTATACCATAATTCTTTTGTTTTTTTAATCCCCGATTTGAAGGCTGTTCAGCGCGTCGAGCACCTCGGCAAACGAAATCCCGCAGGCAATCGCCGCCGCGGCGGCGGCCAGCGCGGGACCGACCCAGTCCAGGCTGTCGGCCGCGAGCCTGACCCGGCCGATCACGCCGACCCCGATCATTTCAAAGGCGGCAAACCCTTCCGGAAGCTTCCGGATATTTCTCGCCGTAAAGTCCGCGCTGTCGCTGACCGTGGAATAAGTAAGCGGCTTCAGGGCGGCGATTTCAGGCATGGCGGAAAAGGCGTAGTCCGCCACGCAGACCGCAAATCCGTCGGCAGCCGGGCGCTGGGCGTCGCAGAGGAGCAGAACCGCAGGCTGCACATCTTCCGGAACACTTTCCCCCGCCGGCGCGAGCAAATAATTTTCGTGGCCGCAGAAAGCCAGAATATCGTTCAGCACCGAAATAGTATGCCCCTTTTTATCGCTTACAGCAATCAGCTTTTTCGCTGAATGAAAGTTTGCCAAAATTGTCATCCCCCTGCTCTAAATGATTACTCCACCTGATTCGGCTCTATAAATCCGACGGTTACCACTGTTCCGGGTGCCACCTTGGTGCCCTCGGCAATACTTTGAGAATTGGATACCGGGTTGGTCCCGTTGGTCAGCGCCGCACCGGAGATACTGATATTGATTCCCGCGTCCGCGGCCTTCTTGTTGGCGGCGGAAAGGGAAAGCCCGGTCAGTTTCGGCACCGTGACCGTCTTGCTGGAACCCGAATCGTCCGTAAACAGCACCACCGTACCGTTCTGCGGAATGGTTTTGCCCGGTTCCGGAACCTGAGAAACAATTTTGTCCCCGCTTCCGTAAACCTTCGGCGTTAGCTTCATCTTGGCAAGATCCGCTTTGGCCTCTGTAATGGTCTTTCCCACAACATCCGGAGCGTTTACGTCAAGCTTCGCCAGCTCCGAATCGGTATATTTGCGTTCCACGCCGAGGTACGGCAGGATTTCCTCCATCGTTCTGGAGAAAACAGGGCCGGCTACGGCGGCGCCGTAGTAGCTGTCGCCGTGCGGTTCGTCAAAGAACACCAGCATGGCTACCTGCGGATCGTCCGCGGGGGCAAAGCCCAGATAGGACGCGATGTACTGCATGGTTCCGGTCTTCTGGAACACATCCATCTTCTGGGACGTACCGGTCTTTCCGCCGACACGGTAGCCGGGCAGATAGCCGTTTTTCGCCGTGCCGATGGTGGCGTTGGTCTGCAGGATTTTGCACATGCGCTGGGAAATGTCGGTGGAAATCACCTGACGCTTCGGCGTTGTATCGGCGGATTTCACGATATTGCCGTCGGCGTCGATAATCTGGCTGACCACATGGGGCTGCACCATATAGCCGCCGTTGGCGACCGCAGAGGCCGCGGTAATCATCTGAATAGGCGTAATACTGAAGTTCTGCCCGAAGGATTCCGTGGCAAGCTCCACGGGGTTCAGCTGGGCGGCGGTATAATAGATGCTGCGCGACTCGCCGGGCAGATCAATGCCCGTCTTGGCCGTCAGGCCGAACGCGGTAAAGTACTTAAAGAAATTGTCGGGGCCCAGCCTTTCGCCGAGCTGTACGAAAACCGGATTGCAGGAATTGCAGAGTCCCTGCACAAAGGTTTCGCTGCCGTGGCCGTACGACCTCCAGCAGTGAATCGTTCTGTCCGACACCTTGATGGAGCCGCTGCAGAAGAAGGTCGAGTTTTCATTGACCACGCCCTCTTCCATCGCGGAGGAACCCGTCACCATTTTGAAAACGGAGCCCGGATAATAGGTATCGCTGACCGACTTGTTTCTCCACTGCTTTTCCTGCGCGGCTTTCAGCGCGACGGTTTTCTCTTTTCCCTCGGGCATCGCGGCAATCTGGGCGGCCTCTGTCTGGTCGGCCACGACAAACGGATTGTTCGGGTCGAAATCCCCTTTGACCGCCATCCCCAAAATCGCGCCGGTCTTCACATTCATGACGATCGCGCAGGCGCGGTTGCCGACCTTGTTGGTGATAACGCCTTCCTCCAGATTTTTTTCAAGGAAGTGCTGGACCACCTCGTCGATAGTCAACACAAGGCTGGAACCGTTCTGGGCTTCCACCTTCTGCTCATACTGAAAGGGCATATCCGTACCGATGGCGTTTTTCGCGGTGACCAGCTTTCCCGGCACGCCGGTCAGATAGCTGTCGTACTGCTTTTCAATGCCGTAAAGGCCCTGGCTGTCCGTACCGGTAAAGCCCAGAACGGAAGCCGCGAACGCTCCGTACGGGTAATATCTTTTATAGTCCTCGATCAGCCGGATTCCGCTGCCGATGTCATTGTCCGCCTTGAACTTGAGGACCTCATCCTTTACATCCGTTTCCACCTTGCGCTTGAGCTCGTCGTAATATGTTTTTTTCTTGCTGCGCTCGATGATTTCGTTTTTGTCCATGTCCAGAATCTTCGCCAGGCCGTCCGCGATTTTTTCCCGGTTCTTATCCGTGATAAACGCGGGCTCCAGCACTACCTTCCACACGGTGGCGCTCTGGGCGAGCGGCTTCATATTGCAGTCATAGATCGTACCGCGCTGGGCGCTGATGGAGGTATCCTTCAGCTGCTGGTCGACCGCGCGGGTCTGAAGGCTCTCCCCCTCCACCAGCTGCAGTCTGGCAAGACTGAAAATAATCGCGCCGAAGCCGACGGCGATCAGCACGACCAGCACAAAGATCGTACGGCGCCACATTCTGATTGTCGTCCCTTTTGCCATTGCTGTTCCTCCAAAAAGACTATGTTACAAAAATGAGAGTCAAGATTCGCTCTCAACTCTCCTTTTTTTGCATACCAAACCAAACATCTCAACAAATTTGGGTAGTAATACTTATTTATCAATTATTTTTTTTATGACAATAATTGCAGGATAGAGTTCCAAAGCGAAGTGAGCCAGTTTTCATCCCCGCTCTTCTGGACAACCTGCGTTTTATCCCCCTTGGAAAGAGAGATCGGCTCCACCTGATTCTGTTCAATTTTTTTCAGGCCGAGCTGATTGGTCGCATAGTTTTCCACGGTCTGCAGGGAAAGCTGGGAGTCGGATTTCATTTGAAGCTGCGTATAGACGCTTTCGCTTTCGTTGAGCGTTTTTGTCGCGGCGTTCAGGTCCTCGGTCAGCTCGGTCAGCTGTACCTGTCCGTAAACCATGGTTCCCACAATGCCGACCATAATGGCAAAGGTCAGGAAAGTGGATACGGCGCGGAAGAAGCCGATCTTTGTCCTTCTGTTTTGCTCCAGTTTTTCCTTGGGAAGTTCTATAATATTGCTTTTTCTGGCGGGTCCCTGCTGCTGTCGTTTGGGTTCAAACAATGCAAAATCATACGCTTCGTTGCTGTTTGGAGAAGCCATATTTTCACTTCCTGTCATAAAATTTATTTTAAATGGATTTTTTACAATTTAATGCAGACGCGGAGCCTTGCGCTGCGGCTGCGGGGATTTTCTTTCAGCTCCGCCTCACCCGGTGCAAGCCCTTTTTTGTAGAGCAGCTCTGCTTTCGGCTTTTTGCCGCACACACAGACCGGAAAATCCGGCGGGCAGGTACAGCCCGTACACCAGGAAGCCATGCGCTGCTTTACGATTCTGTCCTCCAGCGAATGGAACGTAATGACCGCGAGTCTTCCGCCGGGCTTTAAGATGGAAAACGCGGCGTCCAGTCCTTCGGACAGCCTGTCCAGTTCCCCGTTGACCGCGATTCTGAGCGCCTGAAAGGTTTTCCTCGCGGGATGCCCCTGTTCGCGGCGGACCGCCGCGGGGACGGATTCCTTGATGATCTCCGCAAGCGCAAGGGTCGTCTGAATCGGTTTCTGTTCCCGGGCCTTTACGATTCCCTTCGCAATGCCGCGCGCATTCCTGTCTTCGCCGTAACGGCTGATGATCTGCGCAAGCTCCTGCCACGAGAGGCTGTTGACCAGATCCGCGGCGGAAACGCCCGTTTGGCTCATGCGCATGTCAAGGGGCGCGTCCGAATGGTAGGAGAACCCGCGCTCCGGGTTGTCCAGCTGATAGGAGGACACCCCTATATCGAGTAAAACGCCGTCGGCGGGGACAAGCTTCAGGCTTGCCGCCACTTCGGCCATTTCGGAGAAATTCGCCTGATAAACAGTGGAACAGCGGTAGGCTTTCAGCCTTTCGGTCACGGCTTTGACCGCGTCGGGGTCCTGATCGATGGAAAGGAGCCTGCCCGTAGTCAGCCGGTCCGCAATGGCCTGCGAATGCCCTCCGCCGCCCGCGGTCCCGTCAATATAAACGCCGTCCGGATGAATATCGAGGCTTTCAATGGTTTCATCGAACAAAACCGGCTTATGAAGAAATTCCATACTGATACCGCCCGCTTAAAGCTCAAGCATATCCATTGCCTCGGCTATGCTTTCCTCTGTCAAGTTGGAATTGAAGTCATTCCAGCGTTTGCTGTCCCAAATTTCCGCCCGGCTGGACGTACCGATGAAGGTCACGTCCTTTGTAAGCTGCGCGTGGTCGCGCAGGACCTGCGGAATGAGGATACGCCCCTGCTTGTCCGGTTCGACTTCCGCCGCGCCGGAAAAGAAAAAGCGCTGAAGGCCTCTCGCTTTGGAAATCGGCATTGCCTTTACCTTGTCCTGAAGCCTTGTCCACTCCTCGGGTGAAAGCACAAACAGGCAGCCGTCCAGCCCCTTTGTGATGTAAAAATGCTCGCCCAGATCCTCACGGAATCTGGCCGGAACGATCACACGGCCTTTCGTGTCTATATTATGTTGGTACTCGCCGATCAACATTGCAAGCCACTTTTCGGGTAAAAGCACGTCTTGAAAACCACTTTGTGCTACTTACCCCCACCTTTCACCACTTGTGTTTTGATTATAGCGTATTTATTTTTAAAATGCAACTGTTATTTTTTTGATTATGTCAACCAAATTCCCTTGTTTTTGCATATAAAATCCTATATTGGTGCAGTAAAAAAACCACGATACAATATCTTGTACCGTGGTTTTTAAAAAATTGGAAAATTTTGTTTAATTTTGACCGGAGCGCTGGGACGCTTTAATATTCTGCCTGGTCTGGCGAAGCTCCGCAAGGTTGGCGGCGAGACCGTCGTCCGTGCGTTTCATCAGATCGTCTATGTAATCGTTGGAGGCCTTGCGCATTTCCCGGAATTTCGCCTGCGCCTGACTGAGCAGGTCGTTGGCCTTCTGCTGCGCCTGTTTGACGATTTCATCCTGGTTTACCATGGCCTTGGCGCGTTCTTCCGCCACGCGGACGACGGTCTCGGCCTCGCGCTTCGCGTCGCTGATGATCTGCGCGCGGTCCGCGCAGATCGCCTTTGCCTGCCGGATTTCCTGCGGAAGGCTTTCGCGGATTTCATCAAGAATCTGTTTTACCTCGTCGCCGTCCAGCACCGCGCGTCCGCGGCTAAGGGGAAGACTCCAGGCCTTCTCTACCATATCGTACAGTTCGTCGATTAAATCTTCGGTGTTTAACTCACTCATCATGCGATTCCTCCCCTGCATTTAATCTTTCTTTGATGTCGCTCAAAATACACTCCGGCACGAAATTGGAAACGTCCCCGCCGAAACGGGCGATCTGTTTGACAATGCTGGAGCTTAAAAACATATTTTCGGCGCTTGTGGTCAGGAACATGGTTTCCAGATTGGGATTCAGCTTTTTATTGGTAAGCGCCTGCTGAAATTCATATTCAAAGTCCGACAGGGCCCGCAGTCCCTTGACAATTGCCGTCACACCGCGCTCGCGGGCGTAATCGGCAAGCAGCCCGTCGAAGCCGACCACTTCCACATCCTTCATCTCACAGGTACAGCGTTTCAGAAGCTCGATTCTTTCTTCCACCGTGAACAGTGTGTGCTTTTCCGGATTTACCAGAACGGCGACAATGGTCTTGTCAAAAACCTTGCGTGACCGGTTGATAATGTCCAGATGGCCTAAGGTAACCGGGTCGAAGCTGCCCGGGCAAATTGCAATTTTCATGATTCGGTCACGTCCTTATGTCTGTATAGGGTAAGCTGGATTTTGCCGTGGCGGTAGCTGCGGGCGCGGATAAAATCGCCCGCTGTTTCCGGCAGTTCCTCGTCGCGGGGATGCTCGCAGATCATGGTCCCGCCCGTGTTCATCACCTGTGCGGTCATCGGCAGCGCCCGCTGAAGCAGCCCGGTACGGTAGGGCGGGTCCAGAAACGCAAGGTCAAAGCGCTCACGGTTCTGCAGCAGAAAAGCGGCGAAATCCATGGTTCTGATCACCGCGTTTTCGGCAAGGCCGGTATGCTCCAGATTTTTCTCCACGACAGCAATGGAATTCCTGCTCGCATCGACAAAAACCGTCTGCTTTGCGCCGCGGCTCAGCGCTTCGATCCCAAGCTGGCCGGAGCCGGCAAAAAGGTCCAG
Organism: Caproiciproducens sp. CPB-2; assembly: GCF_036287215.1. Classification (NCBI taxonomy): domain Bacteria; kingdom Bacillati; phylum Bacillota; class Clostridia; order Eubacteriales; family Acutalibacteraceae; genus Caproiciproducens; species Caproiciproducens sp. CPB-2. Next base: position 1,049,746 of record NZ_CP142860.1, on the reverse strand, counting down.
CACCCGTCTGCCCTCAATCTGGAACTGAATGGCGCTGAACAGCGCCTCCTTGACCCTTTCCGGCGTAGGGCGGACGCTTTCGCCCTCCAGTGTGGTCAGCCGCGAACCGCGGGCAGACCCGGTGATTACTCTCATATATGGATCTCCTTAAAAATTACAAAATAATCCTATAAACGTTATTATCCCATTATAAAGGCGCCGTGTCAACTTTTTTCCTCTTCCGGATGAAAATAACGGAACAGATTCTGCGCGGCCGGCTTCGTCATGCCCGGCGCGGCGGACAGTTCCGCCAGATCGGCATTCCGGATCGCCCGGATGGTCTTGAAGTGCTTTAAAAGCGCTTTGGCGCGGGCCTGTCCCACGCCCCCGATGGAGGTCAGCTCGGAGGAAATGGCCGTCTTTTTGCGCGCCTGCCTGTGGTATCCAATGGCAAAACGGTGCACCTCGTCCTGAATGGAAGAAACCAGCGTAAAAGCCTTGCGGTTGGAATTGATGGCGATTTCTCCCCCGTCGGACGCAATGGCCCGGGTGCGGTGCTTATCGTCCTTGACCATACCGAAAAGCGGGATTTTCAGCCCCGCGGCTTCCAGCACGGGCCGGACCGCGCCGACATGCCCCTTGCCGCCGTCCAGCAGAATCAGGTCCGGCAGACGTCCGAAGCCGTCGGTAATATTTTTTCCCTGTGCGTCGAAATATTCATGAAAGCGGCGTTCAATTACTTCCTGCATGGAAGCGTAGTCGTCCTGCCCCTCCACCGATTTGATTTTGAATTTCCGGTAGGCGGATTTCAGCGGCCTTCCGTTTTCAAACACGATCATGCCCGCCACGTTCTCGCTGCCGGCAAGGTTCGAGATATCGTAGGATTCAATATAGAGAGGAGGCTGTTCCAGCCCCAGAAGCCGGCCGAGCTCGTCCAGAGCGGAGGCCTCCCGCACGGTCCGGCCCGTGGCCTGAGCCACCTGCTCCGCCGCGTTGTTGCGGCACATTTCCACAAGCCGGGCCTGCTCTCCCTTCTGCGGAACGGTAACGGTCACTTTTTTTCCCGCCTTCTGCGTCAGCCATTCCCCCAGAAGCTCCGTGTTTTCCGCGGGGCCGTCCAGACAGACGCGCGGCGGAATCCGGTCGCGCATGGTGTAATAGCGCTCTATAAATTCCCCGCGGGCAACCTTGGGATTTCCGGTTTCCCCCATTAAAAAAGTTTCGCGGTCGCAGAGGCGGCCGTTGAGAAAACGGAAAACTTCAAAGCAGCTTGTTTCGGCGCCCTGCGCCAGCGCGATAACATCCTGCTCCGGCACGCGCGCGGCCACCACCTTCTGCCGGTCGCTCATGCGCCTGATGGCCGTCAGACGGTCGCGGATGCGCGCGGCTCGTTCAAATTCCAGCGTCTCGGCGGCGTCGTTCATCTTTTTTTCCAGCTGGCGCATGCTTTTGGCACTGCCGCCGCGCAGGAAATCGATGGCTTCCTCCACGTACTCGTTGTACTCCTCCTCGCCGATCCTCCCGCGGCACGGCGCGCAGCACTGCTTGATATAATAATTCAGGCACGGCCTCGCTTTGCCGATATCCTGCGGGAACCTGCGCGAGCAGGACGGCAGCCGGAAAATTTTCAGCGCCTCGTCGATGGCTTCCTTGGTCGCCCACGAGCTGACGTAAGGGCCGATGTAATTCGCGCCGTCGTCAAGGATCTGCTTCGCCTGTGAAATCCTTGGCCACGGCCCGGAGGTAATCTTGATATAATGATAGCCCTTGTCGTCCTTTAACAGGATGTTGTATTTCGGGGTGTGCTGCTTGATCAGGCTGCACTCCAGCACCAGGGCCTCGAATTCGCTGTCCGTCAGAATATACTCAAAATACTCCACGTTGGCGACCATGCGGCGCACTTTCTCGTCGTGGTTCTTTTCGGAGCCGAAATACTGGCTGACGCGGTTTTTCAGCGCCTTGGCCTTGCCGATATAAATGATCCTGCCCGACTTGTCGTGCATGATGTAGACGCCGGGACTGAGCGGAAGGCGCATGGCGCGGCTTCGGAGCTCCCTGATATGTTTTTCATGGTCTGTCATGATACCCTCCTCTGCTGCGCAACCCGATCAGCACGGGTTGTAAATACAAAAAAGCACCGCCGGTTAAGCGGTGCTGTTTGGCAGAATAAATTACTCGGTAAAACCGGACTGAACCAATTCCACAAGGCTGTTTACCGCCTCTTCTTCATCCGTGCCGTCCGCAATAATGCGGATGGTGGTCCCTCCGACAATACCAAGGGACAAAACGCCCAGAAGGCTTTTCGCGTTCACGCGTCTTTCTTCTTTTTCCACCCAGATAGAGGATTTGTATTCATTCGCCTTTTGAATAAAAAATGTAGCGGGGCGCGCGTGAAGGCCCACTTGATTCTGAACCAGTACTTCTTTAACACACATTACTTCATTCACTCCTAAACAGAAAGTCGTTTCCGCATCATCATTAATAAATAAAAAATATCAGTTTCATTATTATTTTTCTATGATTCACAGTTATTATATCACAATTCAGCATACCGTCAACTAAATAAAAAAACTTTGGATTGATGACCGAATCGAGTGGATTATGTTCGGCATTGCTTTGTGCAATGTGCCATAATTGTTGAAAACTTTTGTTTTCTCTGCTGTACTGTTCCCATTTTTCTTTCGGTTCATGCTTCGTTTTCGTTTTCCGTTTCGGTTTTTTTCGTCTCGGAAAGCAGTTTGGATAAAAACTCCGTATCCTCTTTTGTCAAATCGGCCTTTTTCAGCAGCTCCGGCCTTTTCCGCAAAGTGCGCAGAATCGACTGCTGCCTACGCCATTTTCTCACATTTTCATGATGGCCCGTCATCAGTTCGTCCGGGACCCTGACCCCGCGCCACACCGCCGGGCGGGTGTACTGCGGATACTCCAGAAGGGAATGAAAATGGCTTTCCTCCTGAAAGCATTCCTCGCTGGAAAGAACCCCGCCGACCATCCGGCAGACCGAATCCGCCAGCACCAGCGCAGGAAGCTCGCCACCGGTGAGGACATAGTCCCCGATGGAGATTTCCTCGTCCACGTACCGGTCGATCACGCGCTCGTCGATTCCCTCGTAATGGCCGCACAGCAGCGCAAGATTCGGGAGCTGCGCCAGCTCCTTCACACGCTGCTGGGTCAGGGTTTTCCCCTGTGGGGACAGGTACACCAGATGGGGCTTTTTTCCCAGCTTTTCAATTAAATCGTCAATACACAGGGCAATCGGCTCCGCCATGAGCAGCATGCCCATGCCGCCGCCGAACGGGCAGTCGTCGACCCTGTTATGTTTATCATATGCATAATCACGGATTTGGTGGCAGTACACCTCGATCGCGCCTTTTTTGCGCGCCCGCCCGATGATACTTTCGGACATGACCGCCTCGCACATGTCGGGGAAAAGGGTGAGAAAATCAATCCGCATCATCGAAAATCCCCCCAAGCGGCCGTATCTGCATTTTACCATTCGTAATATTAATATCTATAATTACTGCCGGTATTGCCGGAATCAAATAGTTCTTCTTATTTTCCGACGTAATCTGATAAACGTCGTTTGCACCGGTGCGCATAATTTCCGTCAGGGTCCCGTAGTAGATGCAGGTATCGGCGTCAAAAACCTCCAGTCCGATCAAGTCCTGCATAAAATACCGGCCCTTGTCCAGCTTCACGTCGTCGCGGCTGATGTAGAGAATTTTGCCGCGCAGCGCGTCCCCCTGCTCAATGGTGGAAATCCCCTTCAGCTTTAAAAGCAGCTGCGTTTTGTGGACGCGCGAAGAAGTGACTTCCAGCTTTTGAGCGCCTTTGTCCCAATAGAGCGTTTTGAACTGGGCCAGGAACTCGGCCGAATCGCACCAGGGATCCACGCGCAGTTCCCCCTGAAGGCCGTGTGTCCCCACAATTTTGCCCGCCTCCAAAAACTGATTGACCATAATATCCTCCATGAATCAATAGGATTCCCCGCGGCGGCTTTTCTACACCTGCCCATTCGGCGTAACTGTCTGAGAGCATCGCCGCAGGCGTCCCGAAAGCGAGAACTCCCCGGTTTATTAGACTCCCTCAGTCAGGCTTTGCCTGCCGGCTCCCTCACAGAGGGAGCCAAAAAGAAGTTGCTTTGCCTGACCGGCTGCCTGAAACGCCTAATGCGTTTTTCTCAGGCGCAGGACGGGGATTTTCTGAACGAATTTCAGCAGCGTATAAAGCATGGCCACATTCACCGGGAGTAAAAGCAGATTTGTCACGACGCGTACGGAGAGAACCACAAGAAAGGCCTTGCCATACATGATGGAAAGCCACAGGGAGTTCAGAAGGAAGTTCACCAGAACCATCACAATGGTATTGGCGGCCAAAACCCTCCATACCGTCACCGGTTTTTTGTAAAGAATGAGTCCGTAAACGAACCCGGAAAGAAAGGCGTTCAGGGTAAAGCCGGGAAAAAACGGACCCGCCGGGCGAAGCACGTAATTTACCACGTCCCCGATGGCCCCCACAATGCCGCCGACAACCGGGCCGTACAAAAAGCCCGACGTTGCGATGGTCAGAAAGGAAAACCGTATCTGCAAAATGTCGGAAACGGGTACGGTAAAAATGCCCAGAACGGCATTTAAGGCGATCAACAGCCCGCACATTGCAATGGTTGTTACGTTCCTCAGCTCCTGAACGGATGATTTAACAGACTGAAAAGAAAAACTCAAAGAAATTTCCTCCTTTATGTTGTGTATTCATCTGCTACATAAAAGAGGGAATCCTCAGAGTATGCAGCAGCGGGATGCGAATTTTGTACCGCAAGTTTCCTTTTCGTCCGCCTGACAACTCCCCGTTCAGGCGGCACTTAACGCACAAAATTCTACTCTGCCATAATTGTTTTCTGTTTGCCCCGTTACCCGGGGCGGCGCGTTTCTACAAAGCAGGGCCGCAACAGCACTGTTGCAGCCCTGCCTGAACGCTTAGTCAATCTCAACGGATACTTTCCCGTTGCTGCGGGTAGCGGCGGCGCGCATGACAATGCGAATCGCTTTGGCAATGCGGCCCTGCTTGCCGATCACCCTGCCCATGTCGTCTTCGGCAACGTGCAGGTGATAAACAACGGTTCCTTCCTCGTTGGGCTCGTCAACGTCCACGCGAACGGCGGACGGGTCTTCGACAAGTCCCTGTGCAATCGCAATCAGCAGTTCTTTCATTGTTTTATCCTCCGCGATTACAGTACGCCGTGTTTCTTGAACAGAGATTTCACGGTGTCTGTCGGCTGTGCGCCGTTAGCAATCCATTTCTTGGCCTTTTCAGCATCCACCTTCACGACGGACGGCTCCTCGAGCGGATTGTAATAGCCGATTTCTTCAATGAAACGGCCGTCGCGCGGAAAGCGGGAATCTGCAACAACTATACGATAGAAAGGAGCTTTTTTTGCACCCATTCTGCGTAATCTAATCTTTACTGACATGATGTTTCACCTCCACAAATTGATCAATATCTTCACCAAAAGGGAATTCCTTCTTGGATGAATTCAATTAAAACGGCATCCCCATGCCGGAAAAGCGCCGCTTTCCGCGGCCTTTCATCTGCTTCACCAGCTTCTGCATCTGCTCCAACTGCTTGATCAGACGGTTGACGTCCTCCACCTTCATCCCGCTGCCCGCGGCCATGCGCCGCTTGCGCGAGGGGTTGATGACGGACGGCTTGCTCCGCTCCTCGGGGGTCATGGAAAGAATAATCGCCGCCACACGGTCCATCTGACGGTCGTCGATGTCCACGTCCTTGAGCTGTTTATCCATTCCGGGCATTTTGGAAAGCACATTCTTGAGCGGCCCCATTTTCCTTACCTGCACCAGCTGGTCGAGCAGGTCGTTGAAATCCAGCTTGTTCTGCATCAGCTTCTGGGCGGTCTTTTCCGCGGCATTGCGGTCAAGCCTGCTCTGCGCGTCCTCAATGAGGGTGAGCACGTCGCCCATGCCGAGGATACGCGAGGCCATGCGGTCCGGGTGGAAAACTTCAAGGTCCTGCAGCTTTTCGCCGGTACCGGCGAATTTGATCGGCTTGCCCGTCACCGCGCGCACGGAAAGCGCCGCGCCGCCGCGGGTGTCGCCGTCCAGCTTTGTCAGGATCACGCCGGTGATGTTCAGCAGCTCGTCAAAGGTTTTCGCGACATTGACGGCTTCCTGGCCGGTCATGGAGTCCACCACAAGCAGAATCTCGTGCGGGCCGATCTCGTTTTTGATGTTTTTCAGCTCGTTCATCAGGACTTCGTCGATCTGAAGACGGCCGGCGGTATCGATCAGGACCATGTCGTTGCCGTAGTCTCTGGCGTGCCTGACGGCGGCCCTGCAGATTTTCACGGGGTCTTCCCGCCCCATTTCAAAAACGGGAACACCGGCGTTTTCGCCGACGACCTGCAGCTGTTTGATGGCGGCGGGACGGTAAATGTCGCACGCGACCAGAAGGGGCCTGTGGCCCTTGTTTTTCAGCATCAGCCCCAGCTTTCCGGCGTGGGTGGTTTTACCGGCGCCCTGCAGGCCGCAGAGCATGATAATGGTCGGGGGGGACGGAGGGCTGGCGAGCTTCGCGTCGCTTCCGCCCATCAGAGCGGTCAGTTCCTCGTTTACAATTTTAATCACCATCTGCGCCGGGGTCAGGCTTTCCATCACCTCGGTGCCGACGGCACGCGCGCTCACGGTATTGGTAAAGTCTTTGGCGACCTTATAGTTTACGTCGGCTTCCAAAAGGGCAAGGCGGACTTCGCGCATTGCTTCCTTTACGTCGGCCTCATTCAGTTTTCCTTTTGATTTCAGCCGTTTAAATGCGGCCGACAGCTTATCGGCAAGACCTTCAAATGCCAACAGGGGCCCTCCTTCCTATTCGCAGAGCTTTTGGGAAATATCAAGAATCAGCTTCGCGTTGTTTTCAAGCTCATTGGAATATATGTAATGATCGTTGTATTCTTTAATCTGTTCGGCAGCGGAGCTGATGTGCTCCAGACCGCTTCTCATCTCACGGAAACGGCGGGCCAGGCCCAGGCGCTCCTCCATGTCCAGCAGCTGAAATTCGGCGCGCTTGATGGAATCGCGTACCCCCTGGCGGGTAATGCCCTGGTTGTCCGCGATTTCGGAAAGCGATAAATCCTCGTTGTAGTAATATTCGATTACCTCGCGCTGTTTGTCGGTCAGCATATCCCCGTAAAAATCAAGCAATAACGATATTTCCAGATTTTTCGACATCCGATACCCCTCCATTCAGCCTGTAAAGTAATTAACTTTACAGTTACGAATTATACAATAAAACGCGGCGCTTGTCAATAGGAAAAAAGGCCGAAGCGCCGCGCTTTTTATTTTTCACCGGGATTGATTACAGAATCGATTTCAGCTGCTCTTTCAGGTAATCCTCCAGTTTAGCCATATCCACGGAAAAATTCAGCAGGAATTTCCTGTAGCGGACCTCCAGCCCGCTGATGCTGCCCGGGGCGTCGTTCGGCATTTCATAGGTGCCGAACATCGGCGGCGGCAGGTACAGGATATTGCCCTCCCGCCCGGCACCTTTCGGAAGGGAATCCATGGCATGGGAAAGCGCCCACGCGGGATCGACCGGCAAACGGCCGATTTTCACGGAGTTGACCGCGGCGCGGATCTCCTTTTTCGCGCTGTCCCAGCCGACCGTCAGGTTGGCGCTGACGCCCAGCTTCATCCCTTTGTAGGAAACGGGCAGATAGGCGTCAACGGTGTTGTCGCTGTTGACGGTAAGCCGCACTCCGGAAACGGCGCGCTGTCCGTTCTGCGCAAGCTTTTGGGTCATCAGCGCACCGACCTCTTCTCCGGTCAGCTCGGCCGGCTTTCCGGTGCCGGCGGCGACAAGGAGCTTTGCGGTCACCGCGGAAGAATCCGTTTCCCCGCCTGGCGCAAGGGGTGCGTTGGGGTCGTTCAGAGCCAGCGCAAACAGGATCCCGACGACCGCGAGCAGCAGAACAGGCACGGACACAAGAATGATCAGAGACCCTTTTTTTCGGGTTTGCGTCGTTTTCAGAACAATCTCCCCCTCTTTACAGAATCAGGACGAACGTACCGGCAGTAATCAGAATTCCCCCGAGAATGGTCTTCATGTCTATCTTTTCATGCAGGAACAGAAACGCGAGGACAATTGTGATGACCACGCTGAATTTATCGATCGGAGCGACCTTGGAAACCGGGCCGATCTGGATCGCCTTGTAATAAAAAAGCCAGGAAAGGCCCGTTGTGATGCCGGACAGGACCAAAAACAGCAGGCTTCTCTGTGTAATGTTTTTGATTCCGGTATTCGCTCCGGTAAAAAAGACGATTCCCCACGCAAGAACCAGCACCACAACGGTTCTGACCGCTGTGGCGAGATTGGAATTGACATTCTCGATACCGATCTTTGCCAGAATCGACGTCAAAGCCGCAAACAGCGCGGACCCAACTGCGTAAACAACCCACATCACGCCGCCTCATCTCCGATCATTATTTTAATTCCACAATGGTAACGCCGGCTTCTCCCTCTCCGAACACGCCCAGCCGGTAGCTGCGCACGTTCGGGTGCCTTTTCAGGTGCTGCTGCACGGCCGCGCGCAGGGCCCCCGTTCCTTTGCCGTGGATGACGGTGAGCTGCTCAATACCGCTGAGCAGCGCCGAATCGATAAACCGGTCGACATTCATAATGGCTTCTTCCGTCGTCTGCCCGCGCAGGTCCAGTTCGGTCGTCACCTTTGCCTGCGCCCTGCCCGTGACATTTCTGGTAACCGTCCTGCGCTTTTCCTTCCCTTTTTTCTCCTGCACCAGCCGCAGATTGGAAAGCGGCACCCTCGTCTGGATGATGCCCGCCTGCACCAGAACGTTCCGGTTGTTTCCCTCCGGCAGCTGCAGCACCGTTCCCTGCTTGTCAATATCGTAAAGCAGGACGGTATCCCCCACCTGCAGCGGACGCGGCAGCACATACGGGCCCTCGTCCTTTCTGCCGTGAATGGGATCGGCCGTTTCCTCCAGAACGCGCAGCCCGGCTTTCAGCCTTGCCTTCTGCTCTGCGGAGAGCGTTTTGTTCTGCTGTTTTTTCAGTTCTTCCATTTCGTTCAGAAGGGCGTCGATCTGCCCGCGGGTACGGGAAACCAGTTCGGAAGCCTGCTGGCGCGCCTTCCCGATCTCTTTGTCCGCCTCGGCCTGGATGCCGCTGCGGATTTCCTGCGCCTCCTTCTGCGCCCGGACGGCTTCCAGATGCGCCTGCTCCGCTTTGGTGCGTTCGCCCTCCAGCTTCTGGCGGCTGGTTTCCAGGCTTTGGACCACGTCCTCAAACCGTGTATTTTCACTGGATACCAGCTCTTTCGCGCGTTCCACAATTTCTTCTTCCATACCAAGGCGCAAAGAGATGGCAAACGCGTTGGAGCGGCCCGGTACGCCGATCAGAAGACGGTAGGTCGGCCGCAGCGTTTGTACGTCGAACTCGCAGCACGCGTTTTCCACGCCGTCTGTCTGCAGCGCATAGGCTTTCAGCTCCGCGTAGTGGGTCGTAGCGGCCACCCGCGCGCCCTTTTTGCGCAGAGCCTCCAAAATCGCCATCGCGAGCGCCGCGCCCTCGACCGGGTCGGTCCCCGCCCCCAGCTCATCCAGCAGAATCAGGCTGTTCTCATCCGCCTGACCGATGATCCGGATGATATTCGTCATATGCGCCGAAAAAGTGGACAGAGACTGTTCGATGCTCTGCTCGTCGCCGATGTCGGCCAGCACCTGATGAAAAACGGAAATCTCGCTGTTTTCCGCCACCGGCAGCATCAGCCCGCACATGGCCATCAGCGTAAGCAGACCCACCGTTTTCAGCGACACCGTTTTTCCTCCCGTGTTGGGGCCGGTAATCACCAAGGTGTCAAAATGAACGCCGAGTTCAATGTCCGTGGGGACGACCCGGTTCTTGTCAATCAGCGGATGGCGCGCTTTTTTCAGCAGGATTTTCCCCTTGTCGTTCACCGCGGGAAGGCTGGCCTTCATCTTATAGCCCAGGCTCGCCTTGGCGAAAATCAAATTCAGTTCCACCGCGGCGCGGTACCCGCTGATGATCCCGCTGGAAAAGTTTCCGGTCTCCGCCGAAAGCTCGGCGAGGATCCGCTCTATTTCCGCCTGCTCCTGCGACTGCAGCACCCGCACCTCATTGTTGGCCTCGACGACCCCCATCGGCTCCACAAACACGGTCGCGCCGCTTGCGGAGGTATCGTGCACCAGTCCGGCGATTTCCCCCCGGAACTCCGCCTTGACCGGCACGACGAACCGGCCGCCGCGCAGGGTGACGATCGGGTCCTGCAGATATTTCTGATAGAGCGGGGAACGAATCATTTTATCGAGCTGTTCCCGGACGCGGGAGGACGCGGAACGGATTTTGCGGCGGATGGACGCGAGCTGAACGGACGCGTTGTCCGACATTTCCTCTTCGGAAACGATCGCGCCGTAAATCCGGTCCTCCAGATATTTGTTGGGCATCAGGGAATCGAACCGCCAGTCCAGACAGCTTTTTACCCCCGCGCTTTTCGCGCGCCAGTCCACGATCCCGCGCAGCGTGCGCAGAACGCCCGCGATGCGCAGCAGCTCGGCCATGTTGAGCGTGCCGCCCGCCTCCGCGCGGCGCAGGGAATTGGTCATGTTGTACAGCCCGCCGAAGGACGGCGCGCCGAAGCGGGCCATCAGCGTAAAGGCCTCGTCCGTATCGGCCAGAAGCCGCTGTACCTCGGAAAGGGAAACGGACGGGGTAAGCCGCAAAGCGAGCTCCGCCGCGTCCTCGCACGCCGTTTCGGCCGCCAGCAGCTTTCGTATTTTATCAAGCTCCAAAGCCCTGTAATGTCTTTGCATCGTATCTTCCATAAGTTACCTCTACCTATTTCTATGAAAATGAAGTCTTCTTTATCCATGATATAAAGGCCGCCGAAACATCCTCTCCCCCTGCCCCCTCCCATTTCAGGAAAACTGCCTATTTGCGCTTTTATAAAAAGGGGAGGGGGCAGGGGTGGGGGAAAACACTCGAAGAGAAAGCGCTCTGGTCTCACCGGCATCGCCGGCGGTTTTGCTACACAAAAATAAACTGAGTGAAAAACATGTAAAGGAGCGTTCCTCCCCCGATGCTCAAAAGCGTATTATGTTTCCATTTGTGCAGAAAGACCACCGCCGCCACGGAAATCAGCTCCGGTGCGCCGAACGGCGCCGCAAAAACGGAGATCCCCTTCAGACAGTAGACGATCAGCATCCCCATCACCGCGCAGGGAAGCACACTGCCCAGATAGCGGACAAACGCCGGCGTCTCCCTCCCCTGCGGGAACAGGAGAAACGGCAGGGCGCGGGTAAACAGCGTGATCAGCGCGATCACGAAAATCAGGATCAGAGCCTGACCGGATGTCAGCGTCATACGGTTTCCTCCCTTTCAGCGGCTTTCCCGAAAAGGCTGAGGACGGCAGCGATCAGCGCCATGGAGGGCAGGATAAAATTCCCCGGCCCGAACACGGCAAGGCACAAAACGGAACCGCCCAGCCCGACAACGGCGGGAAAATGGTTCCTGTTATTTTCCCACTGATCCACAAAGATAACCGTAAAAAGCGCCGTCATTACAAAATCAATGCCCTTTGTATTGAAGGAGACCAGAGAGCCGATCAGGCCGCCCGCCGCCGCACCGGCGACCCAGTAAAGCTGGTCCAGAAGGGAAACCCAGAACAGAAACCGGTTCTCGTCGACGCCTTCCGGCGCGCGGGCGCTGCACAGCAGGGAAAAGGTTTCATCCGTCAGCGAAAAAATCATGTAAGGCTTTTTCTTTCCCATGCTCCTGAACCTCTCCAGCATGGGAATTCCGTAAAAGGTATGTCGGGCGTTGACCATCAGGGTCATCAGCGCCGCCTGCAGCGGCAGAAACGGGCCGGACAAAAGTCCGATTGCCACAAACTGCATGGAGCCCGCGTAGATAAACACGCTCATCAGCACCGCCCAGCCCCAGCCGTATCCTTTGCTGTTCAGCAGGATTCCGAAGGCGGCGCCTAAGAAAAGATAACCGAGCATCACCGGAATGGTGTGCGGAAAAGCCGCGCGCAGCGCGTTTTTATGCTTCAAAAAGTTTTCCCCCAATCATTCTAACCGTTCGTTGATTCGTCCTCTGTTTTCATCTGTCTGTAAAATTCCAGCGTATTGAAGCTGCGCTCCAAGGTGGATAAAACATACTGCTCGCTCGCCGCGGAAAGCTCCTTCAGCCCCTGCTTCGACAGGCTGAAGGAAAAAAGCTTCTCAAAATCGGCGTAAATAATATGCCGCAGGCCGGTCAGCGCGCCGCGGCTCAGCCGGACGGCGGGTTCCGCAGAATCCGCAAAGCAGTCCCTGCAATCAATCAGTCCCTTGCGGGGAAGGAAGAACATCTCCTCCGCCTCATAGCACGTACAGCCGGAACAGCAGATCAGATTGGGCATATACCCTGCGAGCGAGAGCATTTTCATTTCCACGATCGCCTTGATCTGTGCGTTCGGCCTTAAGCCCTTGCACAGAAAGTGAAGGGAATTGAGCATTAAACGCAAAAAATCCCCGGCCTCGGCTTCCTGCGGCGCCAGCGCACCCGCCAGCTCACAAAAATATTGGGCAAGGGAAAGACGCTCAATATCCCTGCGAAGGTCAAAAAAAACTTCAATGGGCTGCGCGTCGTCAATTATGTATTTATCCCGCCCCTTGAAAATCGTAAGGCGGGAATAACTGAAAAGCTGCGTCGCGGAAAGTTTGCTGTTTTTTAACTTTTTAGCCTGCTGCGCAAAAGCGCGCACAACCCCTTCCCCGCTTGTAAGTACGGTGACAAGGCGGTCGCTTTCACCCACGGAATTCTCCCTGATGATCAGGCCTTTGGTCTCTATCTGCATCCGCGCCCTCCCGCATCTGCCTTTCTTCATTACTGTGTTTGCATTGGCTGTAGATCAGATAATCGCTGATATTTCCGGTATGTTGAAAACAATTCCAAGCTGTTTGTTCATCCATATTTTCCGCTCCCTTTTCATTTTCTGATTTAAGTATTTGCCTTAATTCAGCTTATATGAGCGGTAAATAAATGAATTAAACCCATAATCAGACAAATTTCACTGCAAAAATGTGCTTTGTCTAACCGTTGAAGGAATTGCTGTCAAACCCAAGGCTGCGCAGAACCGCGGTGCGGTTGCGCCAGTCCTCTTTTACCTTTACCCAGAGCTTCAGATTGATTTTACAGTCAAAAAAACGTTCCATATCGGCACGGGCCAGCGTGCCGACTTTTTTCAGCATCGCCCCGTCCCTGCCGATGATAATTCCCTTATGGCTTTCCTTTTCGCAGAAAACCGTAGCCTCCATATCGGTGATGCCGCTTTTGTCCCCGCGCTCGTGCATGCTTTCCACCAGAACGGCAATGCCGTGCGGGACCTCTTTGCTGCACAGGCGCAGCAGCTTTTCCCGGATGATTTCCGCGGCCAGCACGCGCTCGGGCTGGTCGGTCAGCGTATCCTCCTCAAAAAAATGCCCGCCTGGCATCGCAAGCTTTTCCAGCTCGCCGGTAAGGTCCCCCACCCCGTTGCCGTCCATCGCCGAAACGGGGACCACGGCCTCGAAGTCGTAAAGCGCGGACAGTTCGGAGATCTGCGCCATCAAAACGCTCTTGTCCTGCAGCAGGTCGATTTTGTTGATCGCCAGCACCGCCGGGATTTCGATCGACTTGAACCGTTCGATCAGTTCCTGGTCCGCCGGCGAGATTTTTTTGCCCGCTTCCACTACCAGAAGGCAGGCGTCCACCCCGGAAACGGACTCCGTGACGGAGCGCACCATGTACTCCCCAAGCTGATTATGCGGTTTCAAAAGACCGGGCGTATCAATAAAGACCAGCTGGTATTCCCCCCTGGTCAGAACGCCCATGATACGGGTGCGCGTCGTCTGCGGTTTATTGGAAACGATAGCGACCTTCTGTCCGATCATCGCGTTCAAAAGGGACGATTTTCCCACATTCGGGCGGCCTACTATCGCAATAAAAGCGGATTTCTCCTGTTTCTGATCCACCATGGACTCTTCTCCTTATTTCTCTCGTTTTTTTCTGATATAATCGCGGATGCCGGTGGGTCCCATAACGATATAAACAATGCTTGCCGCCGTCACCGCAGCAAGCAGCAAAAGCATGGGCGGGCTGGAGGCAAAATACCGGAGGATCCTTCCGAAGGCCTCGGGCTGCCAGAAAACGCACACGCCCACCGCAGCCGCGAAAACGGCACAGACCAGAACCGCGCCCGCCGCCATATCCTTGATAATGCGCACCACGGGGTGAAAGCTCGCCGCCGTCAGGTCGCAGAGCTCCTCCGCGACGGTGTTGAACAGTTCGGCGGTCATCACCATGGCGGTTACAATCATAACGGCGGCATAGCTTGTCCGTGACATTTCAAAAAAGAACGAAAAGACAAATACATACAGTGCAGCCACCGTATGTATCCGCATATTCCGTTCATTATTGATGCAGTAGATGATTCCGCGAAAAGCATACCGAAAGCTTTTAAAAAACCGCAAGCTTATTCCTCATCCTCGTCCAATACATAGCTGCTTGTGCTGGGAAGGCCCAGCTGGGTCATGACCAGCTCTTCCTTCTCACGCATATGGACCCGCTGGATTCCGCCGTTTTCATGGTCGTATCCAAGCAGATGCAGCATGGAGTGCACGGAAAGGTAGCCCACCTCGCGCTCAAGGCTGTGGCCGTAGCGTTCCGCCTGTTCCACCGCCTTTTCCATGGAAATGACGATGTCGCCCAGAATTTTCGCACCGGTGGAATGGTTGATGTCGTACACGCCGTTTTCCCCCATGGGGAAGGAAAGCACATCGGTCGGGACGTCCTTTCCGCGGTACTGCCTGTTCAATTCATGAATCTGCTCGTTATTTACAAAGGTGACGCTGATTTCTGCGGGCGATCCGAATTTTTCCATACGCAGCACAGCGTTGCAGCAGCGCCGAACCAGCATGCGCAAACCCGTAGGAATTTTAACCTCTTTCTGCTTATTTTCAATGATAACTCTCACTTTTTCCATGGTCTTTAATGCCCGGCCTCCTCGTTTTTCTCATATGCTTTGATAATGTCCTGCACCAGTTTATGGCGAACGACATCTTTTTCATTGAACCGTACCTGTGCGATATCGTCAATGTCGCGCAGGATTTTCATGACGTCCTTCAGGCCGGACCTGCGCCCGTCCGGAAGGTCTATCTGGGTAATATCCCCGGTGATCACCATTTTGGAATTGAATCCCAAACGGGTGAGAAACATCTTCATCTGCTCGGGGGTCGTGTTCTGCGCCTCGTCCAGAATAATAAAGCTGTCGTCAAGCGTTCTGCCGCGCATATACGCCAGCGGGGCTACTTCAATATTGCCGCGCTCCACATACTTCTGGTACGTTTCCGCGCCCAGCATATCGAACAGCGCGTCGTACAGCGGGCGCAGGTACGGGTCCACCTTCTGCTGCAGGTCGCCCGGAAGAAAGCCCAGCTTTTCCCCCGCCTCCACGGCGGGACGGGTCAGAATAATGCGGTTGACCTCCTGCGCGCGGAACGCCGTAACGGCAAGGGCCACGGCCAAATAGGTCTTTCCGGTTCCCGCGGGGCCGACCCCGATGGTGATCGTGTGGTTTTTAATCGACGTACAGTACTTTTTCTGCCCGAGTGTTTTTGCCTTGACCGGCTTCCCTTTGGACGTTATACAAATGCAGTCCCCTGCAAGTGTTTCAATTTTATCTTCGCTGCCTTCATTTACAAGGGAAATACAGTAGCGGACGTTCTGTTCGCTTAAAGCCTCTCCCCGGTTGACGAGGGACAGCAGGCTGTCGATTGCGCGGACGGCCGGCGCGACGTCTTCCGGATCGCCGGAAACCTTGATTTCACTTCCGCGTCCGACAATGCCCACATGGTACTCTTTTTCGATCAGCCTGATATTTTCATCAAAGTTGCCGAAAAGAGCGACCGCCTGTTCCATGCGGTCAATATTGATCCTTTGTTCAAACATTCTATCTCCTTTTGAAGATTTGCCCAGCGGTGGAAAACCTTCCCTCAGATAAATTAGGTTCATTATAACACAGTAAGCCTATTAAGTCACCATGATTCATGACAAAAATATCATTATTTTATTAATATTTCCGATTCCCGGGCAATATTTTCCTCACATTTTGCTTGGATTGTGTAAATCAGCCCGGAATCGGTAAATCTGGCGTCCTCGCTGGCGGAAACGATCTTCGCGTCCTTCAGTTCCTCCTTCTTTTTCTGTTCCATCTGCTTCTTCGCCTCGGCAAGCGCCTGCTCTTTTGTCAGCGTGATAGTTTCCGTTCTTTCCTCCGTCCATTTCTCCTCGTAAAAACCCAGGGGCAAAACGGAATTCATCAGCTTCAGGTCGGTACGGACGCCCTGTGTCCGGTAGTTTCCCCGCGGCTTTCCCGCAAAGGTGAGCGGCACGCGCGCGCCGAAAAGGCACAGGCATCTGCGCGTAAGCGTTTTCCCCGTTGGCCTCACCTCGCTGCGCTTTAAATCGACTTCGGTCGAAAGGGTGCGGGAGGTTTCGGCAATGATTTTCCCCGCAGCGTGCCTGAGTGTGGAGTAGCCGAGGTTATCCTCGACAACACAGCTGATCAGCAGCTGCCCCTCCACAACGGCATCGCCCTCGCTGACCTGCGCGGTGCCGGTATAAACGTCCATGGAAAGGATCTGGCCCGTACGGGCCGCCTTGATATTGCAGATCGTTTCGCGCTTGTCGCCGACAATCAGCGGCCGGTCGACCTTTTCCTCCAGACGGACCTCCGCGGAGCATCCTCTGGTGTTGACCGAGAGCCACCCGATCCGGGGAAATTTCAGCATGAGCTTCTGCTGCAGCAGCTGGGGCTGTACGTTTGATTTCAGCGTGCCGGACGTGACGCCCAGGCGCGCCAGCTCCGCCTCGATCTGTTCGGTCGGGATGGAGGTGTTCCCTTTTACCTCGATGCTCCAGACATGGAGCGACAGCAGATGGACGATCACCATAAACAGAACGGCGCCCGCCAGAATCCCCCTGCGCCTGCGGATTCCCTTCGTAGCGAACGGAAAGCCGTGCCGCTCGCGGACTTTCAGCTTTGCGTTCGCTTTTCGCGCGCAGGGCCGCAGCGCGCGGTAGTTTTTTACGGCAACACAGGCTCCTCCCTCTTTTCCCGCCGCGATATCCCAAAGATAGATCCCGGCGCGGGCACAGTTGTTCAGAAAGCGTTCCTTGCTGCCGCCGACAACGGCAAACCGGGCGTAGCCGAGGAGCCAGCGCGTCAAATGTAAAGAAATCATCCCGCCACCTCACACAAGAAACTCTATTCCGGTCAGGAATCCCGTTACCACCAGGGAATCCGCCGTCAGGCATTTGATGACCAGGCCGCGCCCCGTGAAGCGCACAATCAGTTTTCCCGTCTTGATCCTGACCGCTTCGGTGCCGTATTCCAGCACGCCGCTGCAGCCGTCGACAATCACTTCCTGATTTCCGTTTATCTCCATATGAGTGGGCATCTGCATCGTTGACGTCAGCTTGCGGATATTGATTTTTTTCTCCAATTGAATCCCCGCCCTACATCGAATTTATCCTGTAAAGCCTATGCGGCGGGCGGCGTAAATATCCGCGAGGCGACATATATATAAAATGATGAAAGGGTGGATCGTCATGAGAATAAAACAGGGCCTGCTGCTGACTGCGACATTTCTGGCCGCCTGCGCGCTGCTGATTTTTCCTGCGGCGGCGGCGGCGGGTGCTAAAAACGGAATCGGATACTGCCTGCAGATTCTTGTTCCCTCGCTGTATCCGTTTATGGTGCTTTCCGTTTTTGTGGTCAAAAGCGGGCTGTCGGAAAAAATCGGACGGGTGTTTGAGGTTCCGTGCCGCACCGTTCTGAAGCTGCCGGGCAGTTGTGCCGCGACCATTCTGATGAGCGCGGTCGGCGGATACCCGACCGGGGCGCGCGGCATCGCGGCGCTTTATGAAAACGGCTCCGTCAGCGAAAAGCAGGCTTCGCGCATGCTCTGCTTCTGCGTCAATTCCGGCCCCGCGTTCGTGATTACCGCCGTTGGAGCCGGATTCCTGCACGACGAGCGCTCAGGGGTCATTCTGCTGATTTCACAGCTTGCCGCCTCCCTGATTCTGGCGCTGGTGTGCGGCATCGGCGCGGAAAACGAAGCTCCCGCACCCCGGGCGGGGAAAAAGCGCGTCAGGGGCCGGGCGGCGGACGCCCTGATTCTGTCCGCCGCGGACGCGGCGCGCGCCATGATCAACATGTGCTGCTTTGTCATCCTGTTCGCGGCTTTCCTGAATCTGCTGCGCCAGTGGGCGGCGGGGCCGCGCGCCGCCGCGGCGCTTTCGGCCCTGCTGGAGGTAACGGGCGGCTGCTCCGACCTGGCGAAGCTCCGGGCGCCGCTGTGGGCGGTTTCGCTCGCAATCGGCTGGGGCGGCATCTGCGTCCATTTCCAGGTTCTGTCCGCCGTTTCCAATATCCGTGTGAACCTGCCCCGTTTTATGCTGTTCCGCCTGCTCCACGGCATTACCGCCGCGGCGCTCACCTGGGCTCTGCTGTGCATCTTTCCGGAGGATGTGGAAGTGTTCAGCACAACGTCCCAGCAGCTCGCGGGTAACTTTTCCGGCTCCGTTCCCGCCGCCGCCGCGCTGATTGCGCTCTGCGCGGCGCTGATTTTCAGCCTGCCGCGCGAAAAGCTGGAAATGGAGGAAGAATAATGTTATAATAATATTGCCAAATTTTTCATGGAAAATGCAGGAATAAAAAAATCTCCCGCTTACGGCGGGCGGGAAATCCTATAGGAGAATCAAAATGTTTGGGAAAAAGAAAGCAAAGCTTTTCGGCAATCACATAGAGACGGACTGCAGGCACTGTGCAAACGGCTCCGATTTCGACGGCGCAAGCGTGTGCAGGCTCGGAAGATACCTCGACCCCGACGGCGGCTGCAGCCGTTTTGTCTACGACCCCTTAAAGCGCACCCCTGTGAGCATGCCTGCGCTCAAACCGCACAGCGCGGAGGAATTCAAGCTGTAGGAAAAAGCCCGATACATACGGAAAGCCGGCGCCATGTCAGACGCCGGCTTTCTTTTTTTACACTTTCGGGAACCGATTGGAACGGATTAAGCGACAGTGGCGACCGTAACGGGCGCTTTGTCGGAATTGATATAGAACCCCGCCGCCTGCCCGGATTTACCGACTGCCGTGACCTGATAGAAATAATCCTTGCCGGATTGCTTTACAAATTTCACCTGAAACACCTGAGAATTTCCCGAAACAAAGGCCGGTTTTTCATCAGCCGTCAGTTTGAAAACATACGTTTTTCCCCGGGAAACCTGAATCGGCTTTGTGGTATCGCACTTTACAGAGGAAGCCGCGGCCCCCACTGTGGCAACCAGCAGCTTGACCCCATTCACATAAACGCCAGCCTGATCGCCGGGTTTGCCGACAGCCGTCAGCTTGAAGTAATAATCGCTGCCGGAAATGCTGACCAGCTGTGTTTCAAATACACCGGCCGTACCGACGACAAGGGACGGAACCGCGCCGTTCGTACTGGTGATCTTGAACTGATAGGCGCCGTTCACGCTGAAATCCATCGTCGTGTCGCTGAGAAAGCTCGGAGCGGATGGAGTCGCGGGAGTATCGGAGTTGGAACCGGAGCTGGAATGATGATGGTCCGAATCAGAGTCCGAATCTGAATTTTTAGGAGTTGAAATTAAGGTAAAGGCTGAGAAAGAGGACGTCGTAAAGGAGGCGGACTTGTAGTCCGGACTGAAGGTAAGGGGCAGCATTTCCGTCTCATCCTCGTCCTCGTCGATCATGTGCTGGATTTGGTAGGTTTTGGATGGGTCATAGACAAAGGAAGCGGGAAGCTTGAACGTAACCGTTACAGGGATGAAAAGCTCGTGCGTTTCATCTCCGTCAACGGAGAGGTTCAGATTAAACGCGAGAAGCGCGTTCTCCGCCGTGGGAATAACCTGATTCATTTCCAATGTGACCTGGGCATCGTCCTCATCTCCCGTGATTCCGGAAGCGAGCAAAAGCCCGGATACGGACGGCTGCTCTGTTATTTTTTTGCCGCTGTCCTTAATGCTTCCACTGTTCACAGATACCGTCTTTGTGACAACGCCGTCCGTCAGCTTCGCAAGCAGGGATTCAAGGTTATCGATTGCGGCGGCGTCCAGTTTTTTCGTAACGTCCTCGCCGTAACCCTGAACGTTGGACACCGCGTCTTTGATGGCCGCCGACGTATCCGAATCGTTAACATCTGCTTCGGAGGCTTTCGGAAGCGCTTTAACAGCATCTGCCGCTTTCTTAACATCCTCGTCATACTTTGCCTGTTCTTCATCATGCTCTTGCTGACTCTGGACGGTTACCGCGCAGGAAGCAGTATACCCGCCATCCTCAGTGGTGACGGTGATCGTTGTCTTTCCAAGTTGTTGATAGGTCATCAGACCGTTTTCGTCAATCGTGGCAACCGCAGAATCGGAACTTTCCCATGTCACTTTTTTGTTTGTGGCATCGGAAGGCCTAAACTTCACACTCAACTGGCGTGTGGCGGGCAGCGCACCCCAATAAGTGATCCGGGTGGGCAGTCCATATATTCCTGTTACCGGTTTGACTTCCTGTGAATAAATGGAGACTGTAACAGTCGGAATGTGTATTCCGTCTTCCACTTTATAACCGTCGAGCACCGGCGTAAAGAGATAATTGCCTTCTTTATCCGGTGTAAATCCATCCTTGCATTCCCATTTGATGTCTTTGAGGGTTTCATGTGTTTTGTCGGAATAGTAGACCGTTAACGTATCTGAGAAAGGAATCTTCTGCTCCTCGGTTCCCTTCGGAAGTGTTAGTGTTTTGTCGGAGCCGGCAAAGCGAACAATGGTTTTGTCGGGTTCTTCCGGTGCGGTAATGGTATAGCAATACGCCTTGGTTTCATCACCGTACGAAACATAGTTGTTATTGCCCCACACCGCTTCGTCACCGGCGCGTACCATGGTGAGGAACTCAATCTTGCTTTCACCCAGCTTTGTGGTGTCGAGCTTGATCGTCCATGTTCCTGTGCCGCTTTCTTCATCATATTCATAAGCAATGTTTTCCCCGAGCGCTTCGACAGAGGTAACGGTTCCCTGATCATTAAACTCAGCGCCCGCGGCTTTCAGAAGCTTGATTGTATTTTCTTTCTCGTTTTCCTTGTCCTCAGGAATCTGTCCGAGCAGCTCATTTAAACTCTCCACCGTGAAATTTGCGGACACCGACGCATCCGCAAAAAGATTCAGCTGCACCGCTTCATTGTATGCTTTCCCTTCAGCATCGCGTCCTTCGCCTGCCTTGTCACCCAGATAAATATCGAGCTGCAGTTCGGAAAGGTAGATACCGCCCGTTGTTTTGAACGGAAAAACAAAAGATTGCTCCGTTTTAGCGGTCAGCGGCGTCTCAGGATCCCCCGCCGGGCCTTCCCAGTCTTCCTCAGCAGGGAACACCGCGCTCTCCGGTGCGGTCACGCTCACTTCTGTCTCCGCCAGTACCTCATTATCAACTGTTACGTTAACCAGTTGAATGGTTGCCGTATAATCGCCGGGCTGGCTGGCTACCAAATACACATCCGTGGTCGCATCAGCCAGTTGGAAACCTGCCGGTGGTCCCCATCCGGACTTGGCAATGTTCCACCAACAGTCATCGGTATCCTTTGCTATGAGCTGAACGTCATCGGTTTCTTCCCCGTCCTTATCAGTGCACTGAACGATCACTCTCACTTTGGTAAAATCCGAATCGCCCTTCTTGATGCTAACAGAGACAGGCGTCCTGCCTTCCGGATTGAAAGAGGAAATTTGCCCATTTTCGTCCTCTGCGAACTTTTCTTCCGTTAATACGGTTTCCGGGACGTTGCCCACCGTGAAATACGGTTCCCCGGAATCTTCCGTTGCAAACGCCGCGGTACCGGAAAAAGCCGTAACGGCCATGCTGAGCGCTAAAACCAGGGAAAGCGCCCTTTTTTGAATCTTCATTGTTTAATCCCTTCTTTACTTTATTTTGACGCATTTATTGAATAGAATCACTCACCCCTTTTTCCGACATGCGCCTGCCTTGATTTTTTGATTTTCTGCCAGAATTTCCCTTTGAGCATATTTTCATTATAATACTGCAAATTGCAGTATTCAAGTGTAAAAATCAACATTTTGCATGATATAGCAGGACGATTCCTTTCTGATTTTATAATGTGTTTATCAAAATATAGGATGGTGTAGAATTTGAAGGAGGCGTCTTTTGGAGCAAAAATAAAGGCACTGCGAACGGATTTGGATTTAAAACAGTCGGATGTAGCCGAGAAACTCGGGATTTCCCAGTCTGTTTACGGCAATTATGAGCAGGGCAAACGTAATCCAGACTTTGAAACCCTGGTGAACATCTGTGTGTTTTACCAAGTTTCGGCAGACTATCTTTTGGGCGTACCGACGGAAAGCGGCTGTTTCAGCGCGTTGTCCGGTACGTTACGGTCTATGCATCCCGCAGACCAACAGCGGGTGTGCGAATATGCTGAGATGCTGTGTTTTTACCGGAAACACAAAAAATGAAGGAGGCAGGAAAAATCCTGCCTCCTGACCGGCCCGGAAATTTGGGCCGTTTTTCGGAGTGGAAACCGAAGCGGACAAGCACTATCCCTTGCGGGGATACGTTTTCTTCCATTTCGGTTTCTCCGTATATTTTTTGGCGGGCGGCTTGCCTTTCGCACTTTCGGCAAAGCCGCTTTTTCCGGCTGCCTCTTTTTTGGCGGAGACCCTCTTTCCCTGTCCGGCGCCGGGCGCCATGGTACGGCGGCGGCGGAGCTCCGACTTCGGGGTCGGGGTGGTGATCAGCATGGGGTAGGGATTGTCCTGCACCACCGGAATGGTTTTCCCGATCAGCTTCTGAATATTGTGCAGGTCCGGCTTTTCGTCGATACAGCAGAAGGAAACGGCCGTGCCGCTCATTCCCGCCCTGCCGGTCCGGCCGATGCGGTGCACATAAGTTTCGGGAATCTCGGGGAGATCGTAGTTGAACACGCAGGACAATTCCTCAATATCGATCCCCCTCGCCGCGATATCCGTGGCCACAAGCACGCGGATGCTGCCGTTTTTAAAGCTGCTCAGCGCCGTCTGGCGGGCATTCTGCGATTTGTTCCCGTGAATGGCCTGCGCGTTGATATGGGCCTTTTCCAGCTCTCTTACCACCCTGTCGGCGCCGTGCTTCGTTCTGGTAAACACCAGCGCGGAGCGGATGGACTCATCCTCCAGAAGGGAGACCAGAAGCTTCCGTTTATTATCCTTGTCCACAAAATACAGGGATTGGTCGATCCTGTCGACCGTTGTCGCCGGGGGCGTAATTTCCACCTTTGCCGGATTGGTCAACAGGGTGTCAACCATTTCTTCGATCTCTTTGGGCATGGTCGCCGAAAACAGAAGCGTCTGCCGCTTCTGCGGGATTTTGGCAATGATTTTTTTTACGTCCGCGATAAAGCCCATATCGAGCATGCGGTCGGCTTCGTCCAGAACGAGGATTTCCACATTTTTCAGCTGAATATATCCCTGATTCATCAGGTCGTTCAGCCTGCCGGGCGTCGCAACCAGAATATCCACGCCGCGGCGCAGCTTCTCCACCTGCATTTTCTGGGATACGCCGCCGAACACCACACAGGTATGCAGCCGGGTGTAGCGGCCGTAGGAACGAAAGCTCTCATAGATCTGAAGGGCAAGCTCCCTTGTGGGAGTCAGAACCAGGGAACGGATTTTCCGCGGCTCT
The DNA here is from genome assembly GCF_036287215.1 of Caproiciproducens sp. CPB-2. Taxonomy (NCBI): domain Bacteria; kingdom Bacillati; phylum Bacillota; class Clostridia; order Eubacteriales; family Acutalibacteraceae; genus Caproiciproducens; species Caproiciproducens sp. CPB-2. Next base: position 1,025,967 of record NZ_CP142860.1, on the reverse strand, counting down.
TTTTGATCCGCCGGGCGGCCGCTTAAAAGCTGCAAAATCGGCACCGCGAAAGCCGCCGTTTTGCCGGTGCCGGTCTGTGCGCACCCGAGAAGGTCCCTGCCGGCGAGCACAAGCGGAATTGCCTGCTCCTGAATGGGCGTCGGTACGGCATAGTTTTCTTTTTCAAGTGCATCCAAAATTCTGTGACTGAGGTTAAGGTCTTTAAAATCCATATTTACTCCTAATTTCATATTTATAGATAACCTGGCGCTTTTCTGTTTTCCACTACCATGTTCTATATTTTCAATTTTTAAAATTATAGCACAACTTTGCCCAATAGTCTAATGATCCCCGGAATGCATTCCCTTCATGGGTCCGATACCGGAACGGCGCGCATACTCTCCGTCCCGGAAACACATACTAACCGCGAAAGGAAGTGCTTTCATGAGCAAAGACATCAAAAAGGCGGTAATCAACGAACTCGACCGCCGGATTGCATTGCTGAAGGAACACCAGTCCGAGCGGATGATCACCACCGGCGATCAGTACGAAGAGCTGAACCAGGCCCTGTCAAAGGTGATCGGCGTACCGCTGACTGGGGAACTGGAAAGCATCAGGGAATTCGTTCAAACGCTGTGAAATATCGATAACTTGCGGAGGTAAATTATGTCTGATAATAAATTTGCGAAAAATCTGGAAAACAATCAGTATTTTCTCTCGCTGCCGAAATTTGTGCAGGAAAGCATCAAACAGACCAGCCCCGACGTGCGTTCGGAAGAGGATCTGCGCAAAATCGCCGAAAATCTGATCCGGGAAGCCGAGCCGGAGAAACCAAGCGGCACGCCCCGGTTCTGAGAAAAGCACACAGGCAGACGATAAAAATATCCCGTACCGGGGGCCTTCCGAAACTCATCGGATACCTCCGGTATTTTCATAGCCGGGCATTCCTTAACTTCATATTGACAAGCTGTTTGCTGTTTTCATAGTATATGACAGAACCGTCGAAAGGAGTTGAGGGTTAAAAATGTGTTGCAACTCTTGCTGGCGCTGGCGTCGGCGCAGATGGCGCTGGCGCCGCTGCCGTGGCTGTTTCTGATTCCGTAATTTCTGCCTCCTTAAAGTAACCGCGAACGTGTGGCGCCTGCTGTGACAGCGGGCGCCATTGCTTTTGCGCTCTTCCCTTCTCCCGCCATTTGGAGTATAATCGCAGATGAGGTGATATCGTTGAAAAAAGGAGTGTCTGTAGCGGGCTTCATTCTGGGCATTGTCATCACCGCCTGCGGTGCGGCCGTGACCGTTTTATGCTCTCTGGGATTTGCGAAAAAAGACTGATTTTCTCTTTTTTTAACTCTGATAACCGGCGGAAACCCGAACCGTTTTGCCGAGTCTCTAATATACTTTTATCAGGAAGGTCTGAATTTTTAGAGAGTCGGTGAAAAAAGATGTCATTTGGGCTTGCACTTTCAGGAGGAGGAACAAAAGGGGCTGCTCACGTAGGGGTCCTGCTTGCGCTGGAAGAAGCCGGGATGCGTCCCTCCTCCATTGCCGGAACCAGCGCCGGGGCTATCGTGGCCGGGCTTTACGCCACAGGGACGAATGCGCCGGCGCTGAAACAGATGGTTACGGATCTGTCCAAAACAGGGATATCCCTGTGTGATGCGGATTTTGTAAACCTTTTAAAGGCGGTGCCGCAGCTTTTGTTCCGCCATAAGATCGACATTACCGGGCTGTTCAAGGGAAACCGTCTGGAAAAGTTTCTTTGTGCGCAGACGGATAATAAAAATATTATGGACGCCAATATCAGAACCATTATTCCGGCGGTGGATATCAATTCGGGTGAAACTATTGTTTACACAAGCTCCCTGCGGAATGTCGCCGCGGTGGAAGGGGTAACGTGGAAAACGGATATCCCCATCTGTCAGGCGATCCGCGCGAGCATGGCGGTGCCCGCGGTTTTCCGGCCGAAGCTGATCGGCGACATGTGCCTGGTCGACGGCGGCGTGACCAACACCCTGCCGGTGGATCTTTTAATTGCGGCGGGCGAATCCAACGTTTTGGCGGTCGACGTCACCAAGGAGTACGAGGTGCCCGCCAGAATGAATATCATCGATATTACAACGCATTCCCTGTCCATCATGAGCACCCGTTTAAAGGAGTTGAGCTCCCACGGGGAAAAATTGCTGCTGAAGCCACAGCTGCCAAAGGAATCGGGGCTGCTGACGTTTGAGCAGATGGAGCAGTGCATGGACGCGGGCTACGAAGCGGCGCAGATGAGTATGGCCGCAATCAAGGCAATATTCAAATAATCCCCGGAACAAAGACGATCTATGCAAAAGAAACGGTGCTCTCTTAAAGAAAGAGAGCACCGTTTCTTATCCCCTTTTTAAATCATCTTTTCTTCTTCCAGATAGTTTTTCCACGCGCACAGCGCGTCCCGATATCTCCGGCGCGCAACCGGAATCACGCCGCCGTCCTCGAGCACGAATTCATTTCTGCGCAAACGCCTCACGCAGGAAAAATTGACGACATAACAGCGGTGGCAGGCATAGAACCGCCCCGCCGGAAGACGCCTGAAAAAATCGGTCAGCGGCCCGGCGGCGGTCAGAGTGCCGCCGTCTCTGCAATGCACCAGAATCATTTTGTTAAATACCTCAAGGTAAAAGATATCGCAAGCCGCCAGCACGGTGATCTCCCTTCCGGCGGTCTCCATCATACAGACAGAACTGTCTTCATACTGCCTGAACGCCCGGCAGAGCGCGGTATGCAGTTCCTGCTTCCGCACGGGCCTGAGCAAATAATGAACGGGCGCGGCGGCATAGGCGGCCAGAGCGGACTTTGCGTCGGAGGAGATAAAAACGATCGGGGAAAGCAGCCCGGAATCCCGCAGTTTTCCGGCAAACGCCACGCCGTCCTTTCCATCCAGCACGGTATCCAGAAAAAGGATGTGATACTTCGTTCCGGGGCTCGCGACCGCCGACTCCAGCTGTTCGCAGGCGGTGTATCTGTCACAGGAAAAGGCCGTACGCCGGCCGGCCAGGATTTCTTCAATCATTTTCTGCAGCTGTGCGGCGCAGTCCGGGTCGTTTTCACAGACGGCAATATGGTAAACCATCCTCTTTTTTTCCCTCCGATTTGCACATCCGGATCCCTTTTCCGGCAAAATGCAATTTTTTCTTTCCCAGCATATCACCGTATCAGATTGTTGTCTATAGGAAAAATAGCCGAAAATATTTCGTAAAAATCTACCGTCCGCTCTTCATTATCAACCATTCGCGCAAAAGCATTTGTTATTTCAAAAGTTTTTGATTATTATTTATTTGAATTAATTTAAAGAATTATCATGTCAGAAAAACTGTTCTTTGGAATATGGTCGTTTAAATATTCTCGGCTGGTTCCTTCGGTTCCGGCCCTCAAAACGGACACGGATGCAGGGACGCAATCGGGCAGGTGGCCAAAGGATGGAGGAAATCAAATGTCGGTGGAAGTATTTACTTTGGGAGGCTGGGACTTACAGAAGGACGGCAGGTCTCTTTTTACCGGAAGCAGGAGGTCCCATAAGAGTCTGGAACTGCTGAAATATTTTGTGGCGAACAGGGGGAAGCGCCTTTCTCCCGACAGCATTGTGGAGAATCTATGGGACGACGCGGATCTTGTCGATTCCAAAAACACTCTTCGGACTCAGATTTTCCGTCTGCGCCAGATGCTGCAGGAGGAAGAGCTGCTTGGAAAAAGCGGAAATGACGATTCGCCTTTCAACCTCGTCTGTGACGGCGGCTTTTATATTTTTACCCTTGGAAAAGGCTGCACGGTGGATACGGACCTTTTTGAGAAGGAAATCCGCGAGGCCGACGCAAAGCAGCACGGTGACCCAAATCTGGCGATCGGCCACTATGAGCGGGCCGTCCGGCTGTATAAGGGAGCCTATCTGGCGGAAATTCCCAACTGCGAATGGACCTTCCCCCTGCACACTCATTATTCCCGGCTCTATGTACAGTCTTTGCTCCGGCTTTTTAAGCTGCTGAAGGGACAGGGCCGCCACTCTGAAATCGTGGAGTATTTCGAGCAGGCCGTCTGCCATGAACCGCTGGAAGAATCTTTGCATCTTTGCTTCCTGGAAGCCCTTCTGGCCCTGAACGAATACAGCGTGGCGCTGAGCCACTACAATTATATTACCGAACGGATGTCCCGGGAGCTTGCCGTGAGACCTTCCGCGGCCATGAAAAGCATTTACAGACGAATCACCGCAGGGGAACAAAACGTCCATCGGGCCGATCTGTCGGACCTGAGCAGGAATTTCTCCCAGTGCGACGATCCGGACGGCGCACTGTACTGCGATCTGGAGTATTTCCGTATTATCTATAACCTTGAAGAACGCCGCCGGATGCGCGGGAGCAGAAACACCTTTCTCGGCCTTGCGACCATTTCCGGCGCGGGAAACGATCTTTTCCCCGCCCGGATGGAAATGGCCTGCAAAGGCTTGAAACGGATTCTGGAAGACTCCCTGCGCAGGGGAGACGTCTTTACACAGTGGAACCAGTACCAGATGATCCTGCTGCTGACGGACACCAAGCAGGAAGGGCTGATTCTGGTCGGTTCCAGAATCCAGAAGCGGTTTGAAAAGCAGGTCGGCAAAGGTTCCCTGACAGTCGTCATGGAATTCACACCGTTCAGCGATGTGCCGTCGCATTATCTGGAGCAAATCAACCGATAAAATTCAATTTTATTCGACAAATAACAACACTCTGTGAGGATTTTATCCTTTAACAGGGTGTTTTTTTGTTTCTGTAATTGAACTGTGCCTGAAATATAACTGGAAATAAATTCCTGTGTGCGGGAAATGAAATCCATTCAACCTCATAATGAAATCGGCGCCTGCTATAATGGGAACAAATCACAAAAGCAGAGAGAATACGGAGGATATATCATGAAAGCTTGTTCAGGGAAGAGTATGGTGCGAACGGCATCCGATACTTCCCCCACTTTTTTAATCAAGGTGGTACGTTCCGACCATTACAGCATACAGGGTTATATCCGCTGGCTGGAAAAAGATAAATATGTTCCGTTCCGGAGCAGCCTGGAGCTTTTTCATCTGCTTGAAGCCGGAATCTGTCAGAGCCGCGAAGAGCTGGCGCAGTTAAGATCGTGGGATTCTTGGGGGGAAAGTCGGGAAGAGGACTATCCCCAAAAGAAGATCATAGGGTAAAATGACAAAACAGTGCGAGGAGGAAGCGCGAATGCGCAGAGCAGGGCATTCATGGAGCAATCGGCGAAAAACGTGGAAACCGGATGAAACGGCTGCAAAACGGATTGGGGAAATTCTGTTGCTGGCCGTTCTCTGTATGGCTTTTCTGTTTTATACAATCCCCCATATGCAAACCGGCGCCCGTTTTACTGCTTCCGGCAGTGCCTCAGCCACCTTTGATTTTACCTCGGGAGGCAGAGGACCCCGCCTGAATTTAGAGGCCGCGCCGGAGGCTCAGCCCGGGGAAAGCTCCTCCGCAGCCGCCAAACCGGGCGCTGCGGAAAGCAAAGCCGAAAGTAACGCGGAAAGCACCGTCCAAAGCTCAGCCGCAAGCACGGCGGAAAGTACCGCGGAAAGCACGGCACCGCAGTCCGAAACGGAGTCCCACTCCGAAATACAAAGCACTCCGGCACAGGACGGGGATACAGCGAAAACGGAGAGTACAAACGCAGACGCTCCCGGCAACGTAACGGAAACCGGGCATTCCGCTCAGAGCGGAGCAGAATCTTAAAAGCGGGCATACGCCCGGGAGGTAATTATGGAGACGGAAACAGGAACGGTTGAGAGATCGGAGCCCCAAAAGGACTCTCCTAAAATTTTCCGAAAAATATTTAAGGCAGTCGGAAATGTGCTTTTTGCCTTATTGATGATCCTGATCGCTTTTATGCTGTTCTGCATGGTACGCAGCAAAATGACCGGCGGCGCGCCGAAGATCGCGGGGCATTATATGCTGGTCGTGCTCAGCGGCAGTATGGCTCCTCAGTTTGACACCGGCAGTGTTGCCTTCGTCAATCCGGTGGACGCCGCGGAGATCAAAAAGGGCGATATTATTACCTTCAAGGGTTTCGCGGGAAGCGATCAAATGACGACGCACAGGGTAGTTGGAATCAACCAAAAGTCAAACGGCCCGGAATTTCTGACCAAAGGCGACGCAAACCACGCCAACGACCCCGACCCCATACCGGGAGAAGACCTGATTGGCAGAGTCAGTTTCACCCTCCCCTATCTGGGTTATTTCATGAATTTTGCCCAGACCAGGAACGGGCTGCTGCTGCTGATTATCGTTCCCGGAGCGCTGCTGCTTTTCTTCGAGTGCCACAGTTTATATCAAGCTTATTCGAATTCTAAAAAGCAGGTAAAGGAAGAAAGCAGTTCTCAGGAAATCCCCGCGCAAGCCGTTGGAAAGGAGGAACGATGATCAGAAAATCTGTTTTTATCAGCGTTCTCCTTGTCATTCTGACGGTCGGCATGCTGGGAGGGTCGACCAACGCCTATTTTACGGATGCTCAGGTTCCCCCGGCTGAAATCAACACCGGCAATGCAGCCATCACAGTTGAGGTGACAGATCAGGGAAGCAAAGAAAAAGATGGCGGCCACAAAGGCAAATTCGAGGAGAAGCAATCCGATTCCCAGATTCAGTGTGAACCCGATTGCGACGATGATGACGATCAAAAGTATTACGTTGAATGGACCATTACCAATACAGGAACGACTCCGGTTACCCTGCAGGCAAAGCTTTCTGAAAAGTGGCTGTTTGTCGGCTCAAAAACAAAAGACACGGAAACCGTGGAAAAGGGATGGCAACGTCCCTCACAACCGAAAATAGACCCTGAACCAATCAGCAAATGGTCTTATTCTTCTAAAAAAGCTACCTATTATTACAGATCTTACAAAAATAGAAAATCGCGCGACATTGTCGTAGAGCCCGGATCGAAAGCGACCTTTTATTTGGTATTTCAGGTAAAAGGCAATGCAGCTTCTTTAAAAAATTACAAACTGAATCTCAGCCTGAATGTCACGGCTACTCAAGTGATAAGAAACGCAGGCCATTCCACGATGGAAGCGGATGAAAGCACTTAATGAACAAGGGGTTAAAACAAATTCCACAAAGCTTAGACAAAATACAAGAAGGGTGGATCATTGTATGACAAAATCAAGAGTGAAACTTCTGACGGGAATAGTCGGCATCGTAACGGCCGTCGCCCTGGTCGGCGGCGGGACCATGGCCTGGTTTACTGACAAAAAGGAAGTCGAGGGCTCCAAATTCACCGCGGGCACGGTGGAAATCCAGGCGGGCCAGTCCGTAGTGGAGGATACCGACGAATCGGGCAAACCTCTTTACTACGAAGACGTGGCGCCGGTAAGTGTTGTCAGTGTAAAAAGAGGAACCTATAAAAACGGCGATCCTCTTCCGAAACCAGGCCCCAGCAACCGGAATGACCCGGATAAAGTTTTGATAAAAGCGGAAAAGAAAGCTGACTCCGAGATTTACAGCATGGGCTACGGCGGGGAGATCGTCGTTCAGTTTGACAATGATAAACCGCTCCGGAAAGGCGACGTGCTGGTAATAGAAGGTACGTGGGGAAACAGCGCGTCAAACTATGTTGAAACCGCCAAGGTTTATGTAAGCGACGACAACAACGATTGGACTTACGCGGGAACGGTTTCCAACCAAACAAATTCAAAAGGCGACTACCATAAGAGCATGGTGCCCAACCCGATCGATACGGCTTGCTATGTCAAGCTGGTGGACGCCACTCCAAAAACATTGTCGAATGGAGGAGACAACCAGAGCGACGACGGCTTTGACATCGATTACATCTGCGGCAGAAACATCATCGACGAAGCCAACTGGAACCCGGGCGACACAAACAAGCTCGCGTTCTACGTCACCAATTCCGGAACCAAGGACATTGACGTGCGGGTAAAGCTGGAAGGCCATTGGGAGACATTCCGGAATGATAAGTGGCAGAAGGATGAGAGCCTTACAAACGACGTGATCGACACCGTCGTCACGAACGGTACGAACTGGACGAAAAATGCTGCCGACGGTTTTTATTATTGCTCCAGCAATGATAAAGGCGGACTGAAAGGCACCTACGGCGGCGAATCTCCAAGCGCGACTGATACGATCGCCGTGCTTGATCTGACCGTTAAGCTCAGCGAAGATGCCGGCAACGAGTATCAAAACGCGAAGTATGTTCTGACCCCCACCTTCCAGGCGATTCAGCATTCTCACAGCGACGGCTGGGATTGGGAAAAATTTGATACGGAGTACAACATTGTTTCCAAACCGTAAACGCAGTTCATGACGCCCGCTCCCGATCACGCGCAGGAGCGGAACCAAATCCCCGCGGAACGCGGATGACAAGTAATCTTAATAAAATAATTTATATGGAGGAAAGAAAAATGAATTTTAAGACAAAAGTTTTGACGAGTGTTCTTGCAGTCGGGCTGACTGTGGCATTGATCGGCGGCTCCACAATGGCGTGGTTCACAGACTCTAAAGAAGTCAAGGGCGCTACGTTCCAGGCAGGTACGGTAACGCTCAGTGAAGATTCCGGCAAACTTGTTATCAGCGGGTTCGATAAGGAAAACATCAACCCCGGCGATGGATTTAATGCCAGTCTAAACATCGTTTACACAGGAACAAAACCCGTAAAGCTTAGAATTAAAGTTCCTGAAATTTCTTGGCTGGCTGCAGATGGAGAAACTGCATTGTCCACGGATAACGTCGACTATGGCTGGGACGCTATTAAATCAAATTGGCGTAGAGATGGAGATTATATCTATTATATCGGCTCGACTACTTATACAGGTACAGATGGGATAGAGCATACTCTTACTGACGGTATTCTTCCCGGTATTAAAGACGATGACAATGGAACAACAAAATACTTTGGCGCTGCTGCTGAAGCCGCAAGAACCATTCATTTCAGTCTGGATGGACTTTTCAACGGCGCAGAAACCGACAACCAATATCAAGGAGCAAAATTCACCCTTGGCGACTCTTCCGTCGAAGTCATTCAGGCGACCAACAGCGCGGCTTGGCCGGCAACTGGAACTGTCCCCCCGGCGATAGCTCCGGCAGCTTAAGGACTGCGAATTAAGCGAATTTCAACGTACAGCGCTTTAAAAAATCGTACCGGCAAGGTACGGGAAAAGGAGGGAAACCGACCATGCTGAAAGCTCCGAAAACAGTAAAATTTTTCATGGCGCTTCTGGCTGCCGCCCTCCTTGTCCCCGGGATGGTTCACGCGCAGGCGCAGAGTATTGCGACGGGGTACCAGAACGACGGCCAAAGCAGCGGTCTGAGCATTACCGCCCCGGACCCCGCGGCCGATGTCGGCAACCTGAACCCTGGCGACACAAAGTCCTCCCGCCTGCTGCTGAAAAACACCGGTGGGTATACGCTGACAGTATACATGAAAATGCTGATCGAATCGGAATCCGCGCCGAACGGCGGTTCTTTGGCGGACGGGATGACGCTGACCGTCAAAGACGGCGGCACTTACCTGACACAGGGAAAGCTTTTCCGCACGGCCGACGACGATTCCGTTCTGGTGGGCAAAATGGGTCCGGGCGCGAGCAAGACGCTGGATTTTAACGTCGACCTGCCCGGTCAGGGAACCGGAAACCAGTATCAGGGCGCTTCCATGCAAGTAAAATGGGTCTTTACCACCACCTATACGACCAGCAGCGGGGGTGGCGGAGGCGGAGGCGGAGGCGGGGGTGGCGGAGCAGCGGCCAACGTCACTACGCCCACGGAGATCATCGGCGCGGAAAGTGTCCCGACGGTCGGAACAACCCCCGAGGAAACAGTGACCGTGGCACAGGAAACCGTTCCAAAAGCCAGCCCCGCTACCGGAGAACGGTCCGTCAGACCGGTAGCCATTGCAGGGGCAGTCGCGGGGATGATTGCAGTCTGCGCGATCCTTTCCCTGAGGAAACGGTGGCAAAATCAAAACGTTTCATCGGATAACAATAAACACCCCTAATAGAAAAAAACAGGAACTGCCCGTTAAACGGTACAGTTCCTGTTTTTTCATTCTGCGGTCCGCTCCCTGCTGCAGTGTCACAGCGGCTGGGAGTTTTTCACAAAATCAATTTTATAAAACCCGCAATTTTGCAGTTGCACGATTTTATCGACAGCCTGAAAGCTGGTTATCTTATAAATTTTCTTTCAATACCTTCCCCAGCGCGGCGATTGCCGCGTCTTCGTCCGGCCCTTCCGCCGTGACCCTGACTTCCGTCCCCTGCTCGATTCCCATCCCGATCACCTGGAACAGTCTGGTCAGGTCCGCGCTTTTTCCTCCCGCGTGGATCATACAGGCAGACTGAAAGCTCTTTGCCTGCTTGACCAGCATGCCGGCCGGTCTGGCGTGTACGCCGATCTCGTCACGAATGACATAGGTAATACTTTTCATGGTTGATTCCCTTCCTTACAGCCGCCGGAACAGATATTCTTTTTCCGGCGGCCCTCACTGAAATTCCGTTATCCTTCCGGGCCGACAGCAAACCGGATTCCCAGGCCGTTCCTGAGATAAGGCAGATACGGCAGCGCTTCCTCTTTCACGCGCCCGATCACATTGATTCTGGGATCGGACGGCAACGGAACGCGCGCAATTTCCAACTCTCCCTCATAACGCAGGAAACCGGTGTTGGACAGCAAAATATCCCCCGCGCTGCATGCGGTCTCTTTTGCAGGCTGAAGCAGCCCGCGGTCCGGGACGGGAATTCTGCGCGACTCTACCGACCGGAAAACACAGTCGCTGGAATCCCGTCTGTCGTGATGGATCGTTTCCGCAAGATAACGATAGCGCCGGTCCAGTTCCACCGGCAAACTGACAAACCCCCGGCTGAGACCCGCCCAGGCGTCCCAGGATTTTTCCGAAAGGCTCACGTCCCCGACCAGCACCGTATCGCACGCCGCGTCAATAAAAAGTTCCAGCGCGTTTTGGATAATATCCGCGCGGCGGCGGTGCGCCTCAACGGTCGGCAGCCCCTCATACAGCGGCCCGCGCAGCATTCCGTCGCCCGGAATGAAAGCCATCGTCCGGAATCCGTATGTCTTGAGCTGCCGGTTAACCTGTGCGACATCCGCCAGGGGCAGCCCCGTCCAGGGCTTCGGGTAATAATTATGGCAGGCGGTAAAGCGGGTCAGGTCCGCTCCCGCTTTCCGCCAGCCGGTGATCTCCGCAAAGGAAACCGTAGAAGCGTTAAATACAATCTGAAAGGTATGGGAAAGCTCCGCCGCCTGCTGCGGGGAATAGCCGTCGTCCAGACGGATATGTGTGACGCCCCAGTCCTGAAGGTCGTACAGGGAACGGCAGCCGAGACGCTCCGCCGTGTCCGGCCCCACATCCATCACCAGGTCCATCCCGTATTTTTTACAGGAGGAAAGCAGCTTCTTCGCGGAAGACCGGAGGCCGTCCCGGCTTTCTTCCGGAATCTGCAGGGAAGTAAACGCGCATCGAATCTCCGCATCCGCCGCGCGTGCGATGATCTCCGCGTTTTTTTCCTCCGCAGTGCTGCAATATAAGCAAACTCCCGTATTCATCGCAGTTTTCCGGCAAGTGCTTCGCGGACCCTGCCGTGCGCGTGGGCCAGCACCTGCTCTCCCCTCTCTGCGGAAACGTTCAGCAGCAGCAGCACGATCGCGGTTTTGACCCTGCCGCCCGCCTCGCGCAGCGCGGTTTCGGCGGTCTCCCTGTCGCACTTGGCTGCCGCCATCACCATGTTCTGTGCGCGTACGGTCAGCTTTTCGTTGCTGGCCTGCATATTTACCATGAGATTCTCATACGCGTGTCCGATTTTCACCATACTCGCGGTGGAAATCATATTCAGGATCATCTTCTGCGCTGTGCCCGACTTGAGCCGTGTCGACCCCGTCAGCACTTCCGGGCCGACATTCGGCTCTATCGCCACATCCGCCTCTTTTCCGATGGCGGAGTCCCGGTTGCAGGCGATTGCCGCCGTACGGCACCCCAGCTGCCTCGCGTAGCGCAGGCCGTACAGTACATAGGGAGTACGGCCGCTGGCGGCCAGCCCGATCACGGTATCGCACGGCTTCAGCCCGATCCGCTCCAGATCCTCCCTGCCCAGCGTACAACTGTCCTCCGCGCCTTCAACGGCCTCAATCAGAGCGCCCTTCCCGCCGGCGATCAATCCGACGACAGTGTCCATGGAGACGCCGAACGTCGGCGGGCACTCGGAAGCGTCCAGAACGCCAAGCCTTCCGGAGGTTCCCGCACCCATATAAATAATTCTTCCGCCGGACCGCAGGCTGGCCACGGTATATTCGACCGTCTTTGCAACCTGCGGCAGAACGGCGCGCACACCCGCAATCACCTTTTCATCCTCGCGATTCATCACAGAGACAATTTCCATGGCGGACATGCAGTCCAGATCCCTCGTTTCCGGGTTTCTTGCTTCGGTAGTAAAGTGGGAAAGATCCGTCATTATAAAACTCCTTTGTCACTCATGGCCTGATACAGCGCCAGAAATTCTTCCGCCAGAATGCCGAAAGCCTCCGCGCTCATCAATTGGTCTTCGGCGTGCGTCAAAAGCATGATCCGTTCATCTTTCTGAAAAACGGGGACATGATCTTCCCCGGACACTTCCCGGATCAGGTCCGCGTGAATATGGTGCCCCTTGTTAAAGGCGCCCTGTCCCTCGCGGATCAGCTCCTTTGCCTTATCGATCTCCTTTTCGCGCGCCGCCTGTATCGCCTCAATATATAAGCTCCGGGCGCTTCCCACTTCCGTTATGATTTCAAAAAGGGTAGATTCTATATCCATTTCCTGCATATTTTCAACACTCCATAATTTTTCTGGCTTGCATAAGGGCCTGTTTGCCGTCCACCATTCCATAGATCCGCATATCAACGGCTTCGATCTTTTTGTCAGGATATTCTTTTTTTAATTTTGACAGCATATAACGCACCTGAGGCCCCAGTAAAACGACATCCGCACCGGGGATCACATTCGGGGCCTCCGCTACGCCGTAAGCCTGAATCTCGCAGGGAAAATCGGTTTCCTTCGCGGCATTCTGCATTCTGGAAACCAGCAGGCTGGTAGACATCCCCGCCACACACAGTAAAACAATCTTTTTCATCGTCATCCCTCGTTTCTGAAAATATATTTATTCGCTATCGATCAGCGCGCCGTGCATATACGCCTTGGCAAAGCCGTGCTCCCCGGCCTCCACGGACCGGATCAGGGCCATGGAATGATAGTATTCGAAATACGGCATGTCGTTGACCCCGCCGTTGAAGATACGATATTTTCTGAGTCCCGCAAACCATTGATCCAGTTCCTCCCGGGTCATGGAAAGATATACCGTCGGGGTAAAGCCCGCCAGGTCTTCGCAGTTTTCGCCGTAGAACAGCTGGATCTTCCGTCCCTCCCGCCGCAGCAGGCGCACGGCCTCCGTCACGGCCTCATATGTGTAATAATGCCTGGGGTGCAGGGTGCCGCGGGCATGAGTGATGACACAGTCCGCTTTCTGCTCCCGCAGATAGTCCGCGAGAAGGGAAATAAACTTTCCCGTCTCCGGCAGCTCGCCGGAAAGATAGTCCATCGCATAGCAGTCGCAGTCCAGCGCGGCGGCGGCGGCGGCGATCTCGCGGTGCAGCGCGAGATCGTATTCCTCCTTCTGTTCTTCCGTTGCCTTCGGGTCGGTCAGCCTTCCCTTTGTCACATGGACCAGCGTGCAGTGCGCATGGCGCGCCGCGTAGCGCAGCAGCATCGGCCCCCCCATGATCTCCGCGTCCAGGGGATGCGCCCCGATACAGATTACCCGCTTATAGTCTCCCATATTCCGTCATCTCCCAATTAAATCTTTTTGCGGTACAGCTGATAGGTACGGTACACCTTCAGGCCGTGGCGCTCATAAAAGCGCATGGCGGCCCCGTGGGTCCAGAGGAAATAAAGATAATAGATGCCGCGTTTCCTCATTTCCAACATTTGAAGGTCGATCAGAACGCCGCCGAGCCCCTCCGACCGCAGGGCCTCCGCCACACCGATCGGACCGAACCGCGCGTCATTCCCGTCGATCTTGCGCATACAGTAGCCGATGACGTGATCTTCCCGGTCCGCCGCAAGCAGAATCGTATCCTCCGCCTCCCGATTGCGCAGGGCCAGCAGAATGTTGCGGACCCAGCCGGCGTCGAATTCCCGGCTCACAAAGTTCAGAAGCTTTTCCATATACGGCATGGAAAAGGGATGAAAGGTAATCCCCTTTTCCGCCAGCTCTTCGATATGCTTTGCCGTTTTTTCGGGGAGAGTATAGGTAAAGAGGTCCCGCTGCATACTGACGGCGTCCGTCCCCCGCGCGTACCCGTTCTTGTCGAAGAAGGGCACGCCGCCCGGATATTGCAGGTCAACGCCGGGAGCAAAGTAATTGGGGCTGTATGCGCACAGGGTGATTTCCTGTGTTCCCGCGGCTTTCAGCCTTGCTTCCTCCTCCTCCAGAAGCCTTTGCCCGATTCCCCGTCGCCGGTATTCCGGAAGGATAAAGAAGCTGCTGATCCAGCCCCGCTGCTCCTCCAGCCCCCGCGTCAGATAAGGATATTTTCTTCTGATTCCCAGACTGAAGCCGGCCACATGTCCGTCGGCGACGGCAACCAGAGCCAGTTCGGGGTCGAAGTTCTCGTCAAGAAGAACCTCCTGGATAAAACGCTCCCGGGTAATCGTATCATAGAACAGGGAAGCGTTCCAGCCGGAAACAATCTCATCGATGTATTCCTGCCGATAAGGGTGTATTTCTATTTCAGACATTCTTACTATCTTCCTTTTGTTTTTTGTATTCTTTTTCCGCCGCGAGTTCCTGTTTTTCCATGACTTTGAAGAACGGCAGGAACATAAAGAAAATAATGACCATATTGACCAGGGTAATCACCATGGACTGCAGCTTAAAACCGCTGCCGATGAAGGACGCAAGCGGAGCAGGCATTGTCCATACAACCATGGATACCATCGGCGGCGTGATTCCCAGAACGCCCAGAATGGCATTGAGAATAAACAGCACGCTGAAGCCCAATACCCATGGCACGAACATCAGCGGATTGAGCACAACCGGCAGGCCGTACATCACCGGCTCGGCAATGTTGAAAATCGTGCCCGGCAGGGAAAGCTTGCCCAGGACCTTGAAGCGCTCGGCCTTGCTCATGGTGCAGAGCAGCGCAAGCGGGAAAACGGAGCAGCGCACGTAGAAGTTGATCCACTGTTCCGTAAACATATACGGAATCGCCTGATGCGCCGCAAAAGCATTGATGTTGTCCGTAATCATGGTCGTCCAGATCGGCTGCATGACGGAAGAGACGATGTTGGAACCGTGCAGACCGACAAACCACAGGATACGGTCGAGGAAGAAGCCTGCAAACTGTGCAACGGGTCCGCTGCCGCCAACCACAAGGTAAGCGCAGAGCTTATTGAGCAGAGCCAGAAAATCAAAGCCTGCAAAGCCCTGACCGATGATGGCGCAAATAACAACGACCACGGACACCGGAATCATGCTGGTGAAGGCCGCCGCAATCATCGGCGGAACGGCTTCCGGCATCTTGATGGTGATGTTTTTGCCGATCAGGAAACGATATACCTCTATGGCAAGAATGCTGATCAGGATGCCGCCGAAAAGGCTGGGAGAGCCCAGGATATAGGCGGGCCAGTCAAAATTTTCACTGAGCTTGGTAAAATTGATAAAGCACAGGAATGCCACAAAGGATACGACCGCCGCCGCAATCGGGCTGACATTTTCGTCCTTCTTGTGATAATAATCTCCGAGAAAATATCCGTTCAGCACGGTCGTAATCAGGGCAAGCAGATTAATGGTCACAAAAACCACCTGCAGCAGCCACGGCCGACAGGGTTCCACAACCGCGCTGATCGCGTCTGCGACACCGGGAAGGTTCAGACCGCCGTCTTTTCCGAATAAGCCGGCCAGATTCAGGATCAGGGTCGCCGTCGCCCCCAGAATCATGTACGGCATCAGCGTGACGAATGTGCGCTGAAGAGCCTCCAGATACCGGACCTGTGAAAGTCTCAGCAGCGGCGGCGCCACCTTTTCTTCAATAAGATTTGTCACACGGTCGAGAAGCCCGCTTTTTTTTGTCTGTTCCCCCATAACTGATCTCCTCCTTAAGCGTTTGTTTTTTTCATGTATGTACCTCACGAGAAAAACCGGCCGGTTTTCTAACCATAGTATAGCGGAACCGAAAGGCGAAATCAATACATTTACCAAAAGTTTTGGGAAATTTCTTAAAATTCTGCGAGGTTTCCCAAATCTGGCATATTAACGACCGAATTCTCTCAAAACTTTTTCCTTTTGTGCATGTTTTATGATATAATACGAAAAAGAGGAGAATGAAAATGAATCCAATTGAACAAATCAAGCTCTGCGAACCGCAGTTTACGCGTTCCGACCAGAAAATTGCGCAATACGTCCTGGAGCATCTGGATGTGATTGCTTCCTACCCCATTATTGAAATTGCGAATAAAGCCGACGTTTCAAAATCCGCCCTGCTCCGCTTTTGCCAGAAGCTGGGCTATACCGGTTTTTCGGAATTTAAATACGAGGTGTCGAAGCATCTGCTCTCCGGTTCCTTCAAGGACCCGAACGCCGTCAACGGCAGCGACGATATCGTCAATATTTATCTTTCCTGTATCAGCCATATCCCATCCCATATTTCGGACGGAAAAATTAAGGAACTCTGCAGCCTGATCGTTCATGCCGATAAAATCAAAATATACGGCGTTCATGAAAGCGGGCTCTCCGCCAGCTATTTTGCTTTCCGGCTTGCCTCCCTTGGGATTGACGCGGAAACGATCACGCTGCCGGGAGTTTTTAATGAAAAAGCCAGTTTTTCCGGCGCGCGGGATCTGAATATCTTTATCTCTGTTTCCGGTATGACGGCATGCGTCATCGAGGCGGCGGGCACGTCGTTCCTCCAAAAGGCGAAAACCGCCATGATTACGCAGAACAGCAAAGCAAAATATGCGAACCGGTATGACAGCCTTTTGATCATTCCTTCTCTGGAAACCGATAAAAACAAACTGTTTCTGGACTCTCAGGCCATCTTTTACATTTGCATCGATCTGATTATCAACAAGCTTGCCGAGCACCTATAAAGGGGAACGTGCCTTTTACAGTGCCCGTCAGGAGAGGGGCGGTTTGGATAAAAGAGTTTCAGTATAACAAAAACGGAGTCTGTGCCGCGGCGCAGACCCCGTTTTTCGTTTTATACGGCAATGTGTAAACCACTCAAATTTGACAGCTTGGCCCTAAGTCCAGTAAGGCTCCGAATCTTTGGCAAGCCGTGATAAAGCAAATAAGCGCCAAAAGCTCCGAAATCTCGTCGTCTGTAAACGTCTCTTTCAGCACGCCGGATTCTTCGTCACTGATATGTGTTGTTCTGCCGGACAGATCTGCGATATGGACAGCCAGCCGCGTCCGCGCATCCATTTCCGTTTTTGACGGAGCCCCCTTGGCCTTACAGTATTCACAGCCGTTATGAAAAGCCAGGGTGCGCCGGACTTCCTCTTTTAATTCTGCGGGAAACGTATCGCTGGAAAAAATACATTCTTCCAGAGAAGCCCATTTCTCCAATATGGCTTTATTATGCCCCAACAGCTGCTGAAACGGTGTAAGCCCGTTTTGTGAAAAAGAAATGATTGCCATAATTTTTCCTCCTTCATGATGTGTTCCATTGACAAATCAATTATAGCAGGAATATAATAAAAACTGTATTTTATACGATATGATATTACCATATTTATATTTCTATTGATATATATATTTGAAAAGAGTGTTTTAAATGAAAATAGACGAAATCGATGTGCAGATTTTGCATGAGTTGCAGGCAGACAGCCGGATTTCCATAAGGGAGTTATCTAAACGAATCAATCTTTCACCGCCTTCTGTTACCGAGAGGGTGAGAAAACTTGAGGATCATAACATTATTGAGGGATATACCATCCGTTTAAACAAAAAGAACCTTGGCTTTGCAATCGATTGTATCATTGAAGTCACAATGAGAGATGGACAATACGAGAAATTTAAAAGTTTTATTAAGGATTATAAGCACAGTGAATGGTGCTACAGAATTGCGGGGGCTGCGTGCTTTATCGTTAAATTGTCAGTCGCTTCTTTAGAGGATATCGAACAGTTTATAAATGCCATATCCCCGTATGCTCTGACGAAGACATCCATTGTTTTTTCAAAAGTGGAAGTGAATAGCAGTATCAATAAGTTTTTTTAAATTTCATTTTGCAATAATCTCTCCCACTTTCCCGGTACGCGGGCTATCCTTCTTTTTCTCTGTACCTGCGTTGGGGGTACTCTTCCACCATCCGCAAAAAACAGTCCGGCCAAAAGGCCGGACTGTTTTTTCTCCGTATTTACGCCGGGGTTCAGGCCCTAAGAAAGCGGATCTTCAATGAACCCAATTCCTGCCGCACCGGGGCCGGAATGCGCCCCCACAACAGCCCCAAGTTCACTGTGATAGATGGACCCCGAAAAATTTGTTATTTTTCTAAAATAATGAACGGCATAATCAATATCTTCCTGGAATTCTGCATTTTGAAAAGTAATAATCATTTTATTGATATTGGTAATTCGTGAAACCGCAATGTCCACCATGGTTTTCAAAGAATGTTTTCTTCCTATTACGACCTTCACCGGGTGCACCACGCCGCTGATAAATTCACACACTGGCTTGATCTGGACGAGTTTACCGACAAAAACGGCGGCTCCTCCAATTCTTCCGCCTGACTGCATATATTTTAAACTGTTCACTACAAAAAGCGTATTTGTTTTCTCGACGATCTTATGAATGAGATCGATAATTTCCTGGAAACTTCGACCGCTTTTAATAATTTTAGCAATTGCAATTTCTAATGCGGCTTGTCCACAGGCACAAGTATTGGAATCAATGACTTCGATCTGTACGTCTCTGTTTTTTTCCATAAAAAAGTTTTTTGCCATAATGGCGTCCTGAAAGCTGGAGGACAACTTAGAAGAGATTGTTGTGACAACATAATTTGTAAACCCCTTGGCATGTCCTTCTTCAAATACTGCCAACCAATCGTTCATATTGGGGGCCGAAGTTTTGGGAACATCATCCGGGTATTCGTCCATATGCCTATAGAAATCAGCTAAGCGATAATCAAGGTTTTCCCTGCAGTAATCGGTGTCTTCAAACTTCAAATAAAAGGGCACTTCTTTAATCTGATTTTGCTCAATAAAATCCCGCGCTAATCCCCCTGAAGAGTCTGTAACCTGACATATCAATTCATTCATTTATCTGCACCCTTATAAATTAGTTTGTAAAACCCATAAACTCGTCATGCTCACTTACTTTTTGTATTCTGTAATAGGAAGGATCTCATTATTAATAATTTCAATTATATTCTTTGCTCTCATGCTTTTCAAGTTTATACCGGTTTTTTCTGTATAAAAATAAAAAGCACACCGGAAGGCAGTCACTGCTTCGCTTTTGACGCATCTTCTATCATGCTGATTTCCATAAGAGGGCGCAGACGATTTATTTTACAAAAATACTGGTAAAACGCAAGTGCCGATTCCTTCTGTTCCGTGTTTTCAAGCAGCCGTGTCATTTCGGACAGTATGTGATTCATTACCGTGCCGGAACAATACTTAAATGCCGTGTTTCCCCAACGCGGCGCTGCATTCTGATCGAAATACTCCCAAAACAGCAGAATATTCTCAGACGGGACGCGCATTTGATACTTCGGGTGTCCCTCGATCAGCCCGTCATGCACATCCTTGCCAAAAAAATCCTCTCTGACCATGAACGCACCTATCATTCGCCGTTCCTGCTCTGGCTGCCCTCTCTGGCGTTCAGTCAGCAGGCACACCGAATTTGGCTTCAGTCTCTCTGCAATTCGCGGCTGTCCCTTTGAATACCCGCTTAAATACCGTCCCGTCGAAACGATACAGGTCTTGAATATCTGTTCCGCATGTTCCGGCATAATGTCAAAAGCGGCGTGCGAGTTGGCTGTTATGGGGAAATTGAGCAATTTTTGCCTGCGCTCCTGTTCTGCCTGCTCCGCCTGACGCTGCCGGTTTAATTCAGCTTCTTTTTTAGCAATTTGTGCTGTGATATGCCGCTGCATATTCTTATCTTTCAAGACCAAATACTCTCTGAATGCATCCGGATAGATAAACTTTTTTTCGCCTCCAGAGAAGCACACCGTTATTGTATTGGCAGTTAAAGCCGTAACAACACCGAATCCGAATGTCTTATGCCTAATTGCCTGACCGTTAATATCCATTTTTCTCCTTTCTAAGGTGTGAAAAAGAACTTCTCACCCCGACAACAAGAGATGGAAGCTCTTTTCAAAAATGCGATGGATAAAAGATTATTGCTCCGTTCTCACATCGGCTCGTTTTTTTTCGCTGATGCGCAGAACAATATTACCCGCATCGGCCTGCAGTTCGATTTTATCGCTTTGAAATTCCGGGATATCACCGATCGTAAGCGTCGTCCCGATCGGCATATTTT
This sequence comes from Caproiciproducens sp. CPB-2, assembly GCF_036287215.1. NCBI lineage: Bacteria > Bacillati > Bacillota > Clostridia > Eubacteriales > Acutalibacteraceae > Caproiciproducens > Caproiciproducens sp. CPB-2. The sequence goes on along the minus strand of NZ_CP142860.1, from coordinate 1,005,442 downwards.
CAAGATTGACCGTAACGGTATCGAGCAGATATTCCGGTTCGGCGGCGTGAGGAACCTGCATCTGCATCTGCTCCAGAACCCCTGTCACTTTTTCCTTGTTTATAAGCACAATATCAGCAACGCTGTTGAACTTTTTTCCCGCAGCCAATACCTGGAAGCTGACATGGACTATTTCGTCGTTCATACTGTTATATTCCAAATCCTTAATGAGCGTCGGATAGGCTTTCCCATCTACCTGAATATTCACCTTGCTTCCGTTGCGCTTGGTTCGCTGGAGTTGCCTTGCCGTCCTCTGATCGATCTGGACGGAGAGCGATTCCTTCAATCCTGCGCCATAGATAACGCACGGCACAATTCCTGAACGCCTCAGTTGTTTGGCCTTTGCGGCCGGGTCGCGCTTCTGCGCCAAAATGGTATTCATCTTAGCTCCTCCTACTAAAAATTTTTTTGGTGTCTTGTAAAAAAAGAAGGGCTTTTTATAGTACGCCAATCAGCGCAATACCAAAAGCCCTTCTTAAAGACGGTTCTTTTTTATTCGATTTTTATTAGTATAACACACATTTAAGAAAAAAGCAAATCTTCGTACCTGCGCCAGGGTTCGATTCCCCATCATTCTATAGAGACAAGGTGTCCGATTATTATCAGCAGGACATGTTTCATAAGCTTCACGTTATGCTCATAATGGGAATATAGACTATTTCTTTGTTTGAAGATTCCGCAAAATTTCATGATAGCGTATTGTTGCCATTTCGCTTGTTTTACCCTTTTTACAGAAAGAAAGCCCGGCCAGCTTCGGAACAACACGCTCGACCACAATCTGTCCATCTACAATTTTGGATTTCAAAGTTTCTAAGGCTTCAAGAAACCGTCTATCCTCCTTAGCTCGGTTGTAAAAGGACAAGACGTAGGCGTATATAAAAAGGTTGTAGTTTCGGAAAGGGTATTCAACTTGCATGAATAATGTGCCAATTCCATAGTGACACGGGCCAATAGGCTTTCTGATTGTCCAATGCTCCAGCAAAAAATTCACGGCCTTGTCAAGTGCGGGTTCTTTGTTAAGATATTCGGTGAAGCGGAACGTGTTGAGAGCGTTAAGCGTGGGGAAAGGGTTTGAATACTCCGTTTCCGGCCCTCGGCCAAAGCTGAATTTATCGCAGCGCCAGCCGCCGTCTGTATACTGTATATCTAATAGATGCTGCAAGGTTTTTTGCAGTCTGACATCAGAAACATACCCCATGTGGCAAAGCACATTGGCGGCGTGGATGGTTTGGCATGGGTAGACAGCGCCTTGAGGATACAGCTTAAAACGTCCGTCCTCCTGCCAAGTGCTAAATATCAATTCGGAGGCTTCTTTCAGCAAAGGTTCTGTAGGCTCCATACCCAATTCCAATAGGTACATTACGCTCTCTAAAGTTGAGAACGGCGCACCTTTTATCAGACGCTTATCTGGCGTAGTCCAGAGGTCAGCTCCATTATCATGCCTATGGGACAATATCGCTTCCACATCTGATGCATATCGCTTCTCTACAGCCATCCCTTTCCCCTCCCTCAATTAGATCCAAACCTAATCAATTTCCTTAGCCATCTTAATATTCGTAGCTCACCAATAAATTGGAATACTTCAGAAAATATCAAGCAACCTTAAAATCACTATAACTGTACCAATCCCAAAAAGCGTTCCCAAAATGGCTTTATTATTCTTGGCAAGCCATTTTGGAAGGAAGATATCAAAGCCTATCTCATGATCATCTGTATATTTTTCCCCCACAACCGTTAACGGACATCTCCAACCAAACAGAATGAGAATCAATCCTTCTATCAAGACCAGCCCAATTGCGATAAAGGTATGGATATTGATCCTGTCAAATATACCTGTGAACAGAATATAGAAAATCACTAAGACAAAAAACGCCCAAATGATTGTATGAATCAGTTTTATGCATAGCAACTTCTTACTCATTTTCTCTCTTCTCAATAGGATCAAATTCCTGTTAATCTGGTGTATGTCTTAGTTTATAATTTCTCCTTTGTTATTGGCCATCTTATCACGCCAACGGCGAAGTTCCTCAGGCATCTGTTTCAGCCACGCTGTTTCCTCTCCAATAATTTTTTAAGGCTCCTGAGAGCGATATGATCGTGTCAAATTGCCTGGAAATTTCTTGTCAGTTACATTTGGGTCGTTTTCAAATTCCCCTGTGGGTTCCACAATATAAATTCGTTCTCTTCCATCTCCTCTTGCTAATGCCGCCGCAAGTCCTGCTCCATTAATACTGGCCGTGAAATAAATGTGGTTCATTTTGAGCTCAGGTTTGTAATTCGAAATCCCTCCTGTTGTCAGCAAATCACCCACCTGCAAATCTGCTTTTGTCCCATGATAAAAGGGACCTTTATCAGAAGGCATAACCTTATACGAATTTGATAATTCGTAATTCATTTTTGCCTTGTCTGGATCGCGTAACTCCTCATGGCATTTGGCAATGTTAAAATATAACGATGGGAAAGCACTCTTAACACTATCATCATTTAGTTTTAATGCAAACTGCAAAGATGTTTCCAACCATCTTAATTCGGCTGAAATACTATCTTGATGTCGGGCTACATAATAAGATGAAATAAATCTCTCAAAGTCATTTGTTGCTTCACTCCAGGCTTTAAGAAACAGCATACTTGCATCGTTGGGTTTGCCATTGTCTTCCATGCCCATACCGCTCAGACATAGTTTTATAATATTGTTATTTGGGTCAAATTGAATATTCATTTATTTTACCTCATCCTCTCTTTTCATAAAATTTCTCCACAAGTCATCAAGTTCGTGTTTATCTTCGTGTTTTATAAACGATTTGAAGTTGAAATATGCCTTTATAAGTATAACAGAAAATCAGACTAAGTATAGATACAAAATTGTATCTATAACTTAGTCTGATAACCATGGAGCGGGAGAGGGGAATCGGGTGGCCGTGCATTTGCCCGCGTTCCGCGAGTCCCTGCTTTTTTCCCGGTGCTCAGGCCGCCTCTCTTTTTCTCCGCACTTGCGCCGGGGTTCGATTCCACCATCTTCCGAAAAAAACAGCCCGGCCTATCCGGCCGGGCTGCTTTTTTGGAGCGGGAGAGGGGAATCGAACCCCCGTCATCAGCTTGGGAAGCTGATGTTCTACCATTGAACCACTTCCGCATGTGCATTATTTTATCATAAAAATTTTAAAGAATCAAGTGAAAAATTCATTTCACAATTTCGGTGAACAATTTTTCATTCGTGGAAGCTTTATTGCCGACAGTGACAAGAACATATCTTCCCTGCTGCACAATTACAAAATTCTTCAGCAAATTGTACTGTTCAGGATTCAGGCTTTTAAAACCCGCGGCCTTGGAATTGATATGGTTGGCGGCGGCGGCTTTCAATTCGGGAAACTTTGATTTATCCGTCAGCAAAAAACAGGCGATTTCCGAAGCGCTGTCGGACGATTTACTCATGTACAGCGAGCTGTCGGCAATAATCCCGTCGGGAATACTGTAATGCTTGGACAGCTGCTTCCGGCTGACCTCAATCATATCGGAATAATGCATTTCACTGATAATTTCCGCGGTAATACTGGAGGGAGAAAGCCCCACCGAATTTTCTTTCACATTTTTAGCCCAAAAAAAGGAGCCTCCAAAAATAGCGAAAGCAACCAGCAGCAAGGCTACGGAGAATATTTTCCATCCCTTCCGGCTCAAAACTATTCTGCTCAATTTCTCGCCCCCACCCCACTGCTATTATTGTGTATTTTAACGCATGACCGAAACGACTTAATTTCATATGGGAATTTTTTCAAAATATAACAGCATTTTATGGAAACTCCAAAATATTTTTGTACAAGCGGAAGAAAACGTCCCACGATCGTCTGACTTTACATAAATCGCAGCATAATATTTCTAAAATATAATAATAAATGATTTCTTCCACACTTTCAACTGAGTTTTCAACATATTAACCTTACAGGAACCGGATTTTTCCCTATTTTTCAACTTATCAAATAAACGGTGGAAAGAATATGGTGGAATAATAGAAAGTTTCACAGGTTGACATAAAAACCGATTATGTTGGCCGACCCGCAAAAGGAAAAGGCCGGATGATGATACATCCGGCCCCGAACAAAAAGGAAATCAGTCTTTTGATTTTTCAGCAACCTGAGCGACCGCTTTTGCAACAAATGCATCAACAGCCATAGAACCAATATCGCCATCCTTGCGGCTGCGCACGGAAACGGTACCCTCCTGCGCCTCTTTATCTCCGATAATGAGCATATAGGGAATTTTCTGAAGCTGCGCTTCGCGGATCTTATATCCGATTTTTTCGCTTCTGGTGTCGCAGGCCGCTCTCAGACCGGATGCCTTCAGCTTTGCGACTACCTTGTCGGCTTCCGGCTGCAGGCGGTCGCTGATCGGCAGCACCCTGACCTGCTCGGGCATCAGCCACATGGGCAGCGCGCCGGCGTATTTTTCAATCAGCAGGGCCAGCGTGCGCTCGTAGCAGCCGATGGAGGTACGGTGGATAATATAGGGATTCTTCTGCTTCCCGTCCGCGTCCGTGTATTCCATGCCGAACTTTTCGGCCAGCATCTGGTCGATCTGGATGGTGATGAGCGTATCTTCTTTGCCGAACACGTTTTTGATCTGGATATCGAGTTTCGGGCCATAGAAAGCGGCTTCGCCGACGCCCTCCACATAGGGAATCTCAAGATGGTTCAGAATCTTGCGCATGACGCCCTGCGCTTCGTCCCACTGCTCCGGCGTCCCGATATATTTTTCGCGGTCGTTTGGGTCCCACATGGAGAACCGGTAGGAAACGTCCTCGTAAAGACCGAGCGTCTTCAGCATGAATATGGCAAGCTCCAGGCAGGCCTTGAATTCGTCTTCCAGCTGGGCGGGCGTACACATCAGATGCCCTTCGGAAATCGTAAACTGCCGCACCCGGATCAGGCCGTGCATTTCTCCGGAAGCCTCGTTGCGGAACAGCGTCGATGTCTCATTGTAGCGCAGCGGCAGGTCACGGTAGGAACGCTTCTTGTTCAGGTAAGCCTGATACTGGAACGGACAGGTCATCGGACGCAGGGCAAAAACCTCGTCGTCCTTTTCCTCGTCGCCGAGGACAAACATGCCGTCCTTATAATGATCCCAGTGCCCGGAAAGCTTATAAAGGTCGCTTTTCGCCATAAAAGGCGTCTTTGTCAGCAGCCAGCCCCGGCTTTGTTCCTCGTCTTCCACAAAGCGCTGCAGAAGCTGAATCACGCGCGCGCCGTTCGGAAGCAAGATCGGCAGGCCCTGCCCGATCAGGTCGCTGGTGGTGAAGTAGCCGAGCTGACGGCCCAGAATATTATGGTCGCGCTTTTTCGCCTCTTCCACCTTCGCCAGATATTCCTCAAGCTCGCTGCTCTTCGGGAAGGAAATGCCGTAAATGCGCTGCAGCATCTTATTTTTGGAATCGCCGCGCCAATAGGCCGCCGTATTTGCGGTCAGCTTAACGGCTTTTACGCAGCCGGTGCTCATCAGATGAGGTCCGGCGCAAAGGTCGGTGTAGTCTCCCTGACGGTAAAAGCTGATCTTTTCCCCCTTGCCGGAATGCTCCTCGATCAGTTCCACCTTGTATTTCTGGTTTTCCTTCTTCATCAGCTCAACCGCTTCAGCGGGGTCAAGCTCAAAGCGCTCGATCGGGATATTTTCCTTGATGATCTTTTTCATTTCCGCTTCAATTTTCGGAAGATCTTCCGGGGTCAGGGAGCGTTCCAGATCAATATCATAATAGAAGCCGTTGTCCACTGCCGGGCCGATGGCGAAGCCGGCGCCGGGGAACAGCCTTTTCACCGCCTGCGCCATAATGTGCGAGGTGGTATGCCAGTAAGCCTTCTTGCCCTCTTCACTGTCAAAAGTGAGGATTTCCAGCTTACAGTCGCCGGTTACGGGCGTTCGCAGGTCCACTGCCTTTCCATCTATTTTACCGACACAGGCGGCCTTGTACAGGCCCATGCCGATCGACTTTGCAATTTCAGCCACCGTGATGCCGTTTTCAAACTCCCTGACATCCTCTTTCAGTTTTACTTTTACCATATCTTTCACTCCTTCAAATAAAAAAAGCCTTACCCCAAAAAGGGGCAAGGCTGTCGCTCGCGGTTCCACCCAATTTCAGCGGACAAATCATCCGCTCTCATTGCAGCAGGTAACGGTGCTGTCCGGCGTGCCTTTGGCAACCTGCGTTCGGCACGCACTCGGAGGCGGTGTCCTTTCGGCCAAACTGCGCGCACGCTTTCAGCTGCTGCATGCGCTCTCTGATGCAATTGCACGGTGGAAAGGCTTCCTCGTCAACATTTTTTACATATTCTTATATATCGTTTATATTAGCACCGTCTGCGGAATTTGTCAACGGACGGCCGGGCGATTTGTTAATATGATACAGATTTTTTTCGGATCATGTGACTGAAACAACAATCGTCCTTAAATAATATGAACAGTTTGTATCGATTGCAAGCGATATTTCTTGACATTAGGGTACCAGAAGTAATACAATTATGAATAAGATGCACATATATGCATTCATGGGCTTAACGCACCCATCTTAATTAATTTTAAACTAAGAATATTGAAAAAGTAAGAAAGACAAGGAGGTGCCAACAATTGACCACAGCCACTGTTAGTTTGCTAACATGTATTATCATCGCGCTGGTCTGCGCGGTGATTGCAGGCGTGATTGCTTTCTTAGGCGGAATCGCCCACCGGAAAAAGCAGGCCGAGTTTACCATCGGTTCCGCTGAGCTGGAAGCCAAAAGAATCATCAGCGACGCGATTAAATCATCCGAAGCCAAAAAGAAAGAAGCTGTTTTAGAGGGCAAGGACGAAATCCACCGTTTGAGAAACGAGTCGGAACGCGAGCTGAATGAACGCAGAAAAGAAGTACAGCGTCAGGAACGCCGCATCCAGCAGAAGGAAGAAACCCTGGATAAAAAAATGGAAAGTCTGGAAGCGAAAGACGAAATCCTGACCAATAAAAACAAACAGGCGGATGAAAGGCTTGCCGAAGCGGAAGCCGTAAAGAAAAGCCAGTTTGATATGCTGGAGCGGATTTCCGGATTCACCGTGGACCAGGCGAAGGATTATCTGCTGAAGAATCTGGAAGACGAGCTCACCCATGAAAAGGCCGTCAAGCTGATGGAATTTGAACAGCAGACCAAGGAAGACGCCGACAAATCCGCGCGGGAAATCATTTCGATGGCAATTCAGCGCTGTGCGGCGGATCATGTGGCGGAGGCCACCATTTCTGTTGTTCCGCTGCCAAATGATGAAATGAAGGGCCGTATTATTGGACGTGAGGGAAGAAATATCCGGGCGATTGAAACTCTGACCGGTGTCGATCTGATTATTGACGATACTCCGGAAGCGATTACCCTTTCCAGCTTTGAGCCTGTTCGCCGCGAGGTAGCCCGCATTGCGCTGGAGCGTCTGATTGCGGACGGCAGAATCCATCCCGCAAGAATAGAGGAAATGATAGAGAAGGCGCGCCGCGAGGTGGATGCCACCATCAAACAGGAAGGCGAGCGTGCCGTGATCGAGGCCGGAGTGAACGGAATCCACCCCGAGCTGATCAAACTGCTGGGACGGTTGCGTTACCGCACCAGCTACGGACAAAATGTTTTGAATCATTCGCTGGAAGTTGCTTTTTTATCCGGTGTGATGGCTTCCGAACTTGGTTTGGATCCTACAATCGCACGCAGAGCCGGTTTGCTGCATGATATCGGCAAATCGCTCGACCATGAAATTGAAGGTTCCCATGTCGACATCGGCGTCGACGTGGCTCGCAAATACAAGGAAAGCGAAACCGTTATCCACGCAATTCACGCGCATCACAACGATGTGGAGCCTAAAACAGTCATCGCCTGCATAGTACAGGCGGCAGACGCAATTTCAGCCGCCAGGCCGGGCGCAAGGCGTGAAAACCTTGAAAATTATATCAAACGGCTTGAAAAGCTGGAGGAAGTCGCCTCTTCCTTTGACGGTGTGGAACGCTGCTTTGCGATTCAGGCCGGCAGAGAGATCCGGGTCATCGTAAAGCCCGAAATGATCAGCGACGACAAAATGGTGCTTCTGGCCCGCGACATCTGCAACAAGATTGAGAACGAGCTGGAATATCCGGGACAGATCAAGGTAAACATAATCCGTGAAAGCCGCGCGATTGAGTACGCGAAGTAACTGGGCGGAACGTACTGAATGGCGCATAAGCGGCGGAGCGTAATATAGGGCGCTTCGGCGCATTGGGGAGAAGTTTTTGGGGAACAGCGAAAGCTGTTCCCCATATTCATTTCTTCCGCGCCCTTCTGTTACTGGGAATTCTCACCGCTTTGGCCTGTTTTTGACGTCAACCGGACCGGCGTCAATGCGTATTTAGGGATTTACTTGATAAAAATAAACTGTTACAATTACAATGAATTATTACAGAAGAGCCCGCAGGAACACTGGGGGCATCCATACAGAAGGTAGGCTTTCGAATGAATATTCTTGCAATCGGCGACGTTGTCGGCAGCATCGGCTGCCGCTTTCTTCGCCAGCATCTCCCGGTATTCAAAAAAATGAAAGGGATCGATCTGGTCATTGCAAACGGTGAAAATTCCGCCGACGGCAACGGCCTGACGCCCGTTTCCGTCCAGTTCCTGTATGACAGCGGCGTGGATGTGATCACCGCCGGCAACCACAGCTTCCGCCGCAAAGAAAGCTACGAGCTGTTTGATTCCAGCGAATATCTGATTCGTCCCGCGAATTTTCCGTCCTCGGTCCCCGGCAGGGGCGCCTGCATTGTGGACATGGGACGGATCCAGATAGGCGTCATCAATCTGATGGGGACGATTTACATGGAGAGCCTGGACTCCCCGTTCGACACGGCCGACCGCCTGCTTGCGGACATGCCCAAAATCACGCTGGTGGACTTTCACGCGGAGGCGACCGGGGAAAAACGTTCCTTCGGCTATTATCTGGACGGGCGCGTTTCGGCGGTTTTCGGCACGCACACCCACGTTCAGACCGCGGATGAATGTGTGCTTCCGCAGGGAACCGGGTATATCACGGATCTGGGCATGACGGGACCCATCCAGTCCGTGCTCGGCGTAAAGCCCGAGCTGGTCATAGAGAAAATGAGGACGAAAATGCCAGTCCGTTTTGCGCTGGCCGAGGGCAACTGTAAAATGGAATGCGCCCTGTTTCAGGTCGATGAAAAAAGCGGAAAAACCGTCTCTGTGGAGCGGATTCAGATCCAATAACAGCAATTCGTTGGTTTTTACAGTTTTTTTTTCATAATTTACGTGTTTTTGGTAAATACTACTTGCAAAACTTTGTGTTTCGTTTTATGATGATACTATGATTTTGCATAGTCTGGAGGATGGCCTATGGAAATATTGAAAGTATCGTCAAAGTCAGCGCCAAATTCCGTTGCGGGCGCAGTCGCAGGAGTGATTCGCGAAACAGGGTCTGTCGAGCTGCAGGCTGTCGGCGCCGGCGCCGCCAATCAGGCAATTAAGGCCATTGCGATCGCACGCGGATACCTTGCCCCGTCCGGAATCGACGTCGTCTGCATCCCAGCCTTTGCCAGCGTAGTGATTGACAATGAAGAACGCACGGCGATCAAATTGATTGTTGAACCCAGATAGTACCGACCCGTATTGATATCCTCACATGATGTGAGGATATTTTTTATGGCTCCTTATGCCCTTTTTTCACCGCGCCGGAAGGCCGTGAGAAATTAAGATTGAATCTGCCTGTGCACTATGATATAATATTAAGATGAAAAATAAGGTAATGCAATAAGTGAAATTTAGGGAGTGCTGAATGGTGATAAATGGAATTGACCTGAGAAACGCTATAATATCAGGCGCTAACAATATCGTAAAGCATAAAACATCGGTCGATGAGTTGAACATCTTCCCTGTTCCCGACGGAGATACGGGGACCAACATGTCCATGACAATGAGCTCCGCTTCCCGCGAGCTCTCAAAAAATACCAGCAGTAACGCGGGCGAAGTCGCGCACACCGCAGCTTCCGCCATGCTCCACGGCGCAAGGGGCAACTCCGGGGTCATCCTTTCCATCCTGTTCCGCGGGTTCTCCAAGGGCATTGAGGGAATGGAGGAGGTCAGCGGCACCGATCTTGCCAACGCTTTGGGCATTGGCGTGGAGGCCGCCTATAAGGCCGTGATGAAGCCGACGGAAGGAACCATCCTGACCGTTTCCCGCGTTGCCAGCGAAAAGGGCAAGGCGGCCGCGGCCATTGACGACGACGCCGTTTATGTGTGGAGCGCGATCTGCAAGGGCGCTGCCGAAGCGCTGGAAAAAACACCGGAGCTGCTGCCCGTACTGAAAAAGGCGGGAGTAATCGATGCCGGAGGAAGAGGACTCTGTTATATTTTGGACGGAATGCTGAGCGTCTTTAAGGACGGTACCATCATTATGAATGAAGCGGACTCCCCCGAGGAGCAGGCGGCTGAAACCGACTTTTTCAGAAACGCCGCCGCGGAATTCGATCAGGTCATCAACTTTACCTATTGCACCGAATTTATCGTGGGACGCGACCTTGAATGCAAGAAAGACCCGCAGGAGCTTCGCGGCTACCTGGAAAGCATCGGTGACAGCGTGGTTCTGGTGGACGACGACGACATTATCAAAGTGCATGTGCATACGGAAGAACCGGGCAACGCGCTGCAGTCGGCTCTGGTATTCGGCCAGCTGCTGACCGTGAAAATAGAAAACATGAAGGAACAGCACCGGAAGGCCGCGGAGGCAAACGAAGAGGCAAAGGCAAAGGCCGTGGCTTCCCTGGAACCTGCGGAGCCAGCCGATGAGGTCGGGTTTGTCTCGGTTGCCGCCGGAGAAGGCCTGAAAACCCTTTTTACCGACCTGGGCTGCACGCACGTCGTCAGCGGCGGGCAGACCATGAATCCCAGCACAAACGACCTTCTGGCCGCGATTCTGGCGACTCCCGCAAAAACCGTTCTGGTTCTGCCGAACAACAAGAATATCATTATGGCGGCCGAACAGACCATCCCGCTTGTGAACGACCGCAAGGTAATCGTCCTGCCCACCCGCACGATCCCGCAGGGCCTTTCCGCCATGCTCGCCTACGATCCGGACGCAAGCACGGAAGTAAATACCGTCGCGATGATGGAGGCCGCTTCCAACGTCTCGACCGCTTCCGTCACCTTCGCCGCGCGCGACTCCGAATTCGGCGGCCACAAAATCAAGGCGGGCGACATTCTGGGCCTGAACAACGGCAAGCTGGAACTGATTGAAAAAGATATTGTCCATACCTGCAGCAAACTGACGCGCTCCATGATTACCCGCGGCACTTCGTTCATTACTATTATTTACGGGGCGGACGTTACGGAGGAACAGGCAAACGAGGCTTACAACCGGATTAAGGCCAGGGTCGGCAACGAAACCGAGGTTACGCTCGTCAACGGCGGCCAGCCGGTGTATTATTTTATTGTTTCTATTGAATGATGCGTTCTTTATTTGAAAGAAATATCCGCGACCTGAAGGGCGTCGGCGAAAAGCGTGCCAAGCTGTTTGAAAGGCTCGGCGCGCCGACCGTCGGCGCTCTGCTGCGTCTGTACCCCCGTACCTACGAGGACCTGAGCCGCCCCTATCCGATCCGCCTGGCTCCGCTGAACGAGCCCTGCGCCGTACGGGCGACCGTTCTGAAACGGCCGAAGGAAACGAGAATCCGCGCCGGAATGATGATCTGCAAGGTAACGGTCACCGACGGCGAAAGCGATATGGAGCTGACCTATTTCAACAATCCCTATATTCCTTCCATGCTGAAGGCGGACGAGGAATACGTATTTTACGGAAAGGTAACCGCCAATTTCCTGAAACGGGAAATGACCACGCCGGAATTTGTGCGCGCGGCGGTCTGTCCCCCTATCCGGCCCGTTTATCATCAGACGCTGGGGCTGACCAGCCGGATGATCGAAAACGCGGTCAAAAGCGCCCTCGATCTGCTTCCGGACAGGATACGCGACCCGATTCCGGAAGCAATCCGGGAAAAGTACGGGCTTTGCCCGCTGCGGTTCGCGCTGGAAAACATCCACCTGCCGCAGGATATGGAGGCGGTGGAAACCGCCCGGAAACGCCTGATTTTTGAAGAGCTGCTCATTCTGCAGCTGGGTCTTCTCCGGCTGAAGGGCCGCAGCCGCTCTGTAAGCCCTCTGAGGCTCGATTGCGACTGTTCCGAACGTTTTTACGGCTTACTCCCCTTTGAGCCCACACAGGCCCAGCGAAGGGCCGTAAAAGAAGCCGTAGCGGATATGATGAGCGGATTCCCGATGAATCGGCTGATCCAGGGAGACGTCGGCTCCGGAAAAACCGCGGTCGCTGCGGCGCTTTGCTGCTGCGCCGTTGAAAACGGGATGCAGGCGGCGCTGATGGCGCCCACGGAAATACTGGCGCAGCAGCACTACGCTTCCCTGTCCGCCCTGCTGCGGGATACGCGCGTCGCGCTGCTGACCGGCTCGATGCCGGCCGCAAAGAAGCGGGAGATTCTGCAGGGACTGCTGGACGGAGAGATCCAGCTTGTCATCGGCACGCACGCCCTCCTTTCCGAAGACGTCGCGTTCCGACGCCTCGGCCTGGTGATCACGGACGAGCAGCACCGTTTCGGCGTGGCGCAGCGCGCGGCTCTCGCCTCCAAGGGCGACCATCCGCATATGCTTGTCATGAGCGCCACCCCCATCCCGCGCACGCTCGCGCTGATGATCTACGGCGACCTCGATATTTCGATTCTGGACGAGCTTCCGCCCGGCCGGCAGAAAATAGACACCTACGCCATTACGGGCGATAAACGCCTGAGGGCGTTCCGTTTTATCCGGAAGCATATCGACGAAGGCAGACAGTGCTACATCATCTGCCCGATGATCGACGAAGGGCAGAACGATATGGCGAGCGTGAACGAATACGCTGAAAAAGTAAGGACCCGGTGGCTTCCCGATTATCCGGTCGGCGTGCTTCACGGAAAAATGAAGCCCAGGGAAAAAGAAGCCATTATGACGGATTTTGCGCGGGGAAACATCGCGGTGCTGATTTCCACGACCGTTGTGGAGGTCGGGGTGGACGTGCCCAACGCGGTTGTGATGCTGATCGAAAACGCGGAGCGGTACGGCCTTTCCCAGCTGCACCAGCTGCGCGGGCGCGTAGGGCGCGGAAAATACAAGTCCACCTGCATTTTAATATCGGACGCTCAGAACGAAGAAACCGTCGCGCGGCTGAAAACCATGTGCGCGACCAACGACGGCTTTCAGATTGCGGAGCAGGACCTGAAGCTGCGCGGCCCCGGCGATTTCTTCGGCCACAGGCAGCACGGACTGCCGGAGCTGAAGATCGCCGACATGGTCCACGATATGGACCTGCTGAAAGAAGCCCAGTCCGTTGCGCGGGAAATTCTGAGCATGGACGCCGAGCTGGAGTCCCCGCAGCACCGGGGCCTGCGTGCGGAAGTAAAACAGCTGTTTGAAAACAGGGCGGATTAAGCATCCGCCGGCTGCGGCTGTTGAAAAATGGCTCCAGCAAAAATATTGCATAAAAATGCGCCTTGATCGGTGAATCCGTTTCAAGGCGCACTTTGCTGAGATCGTCTCTTTGTATATCATTTTCCGCCGCAAATCTGTCCTGCCAGCCGCTATGATCGGAATCTCTTGTATTGCGGAGGCTCCACCGGGATAATGTCATTGAACACCGCATAATTTTTGGTGGTGATTTTCCGGTCGATATGGATGGAGCCGAAAAACCATTTCTCGAATTTGACCTGCTTGACCAGCTGCTCGAAATATGCCTCCAGCTGATTGGTGCTTTCCTTGGGATTCACCGTATGGGACATCACCTTCGGGGCCGGTTCGTGGGTCAGAATATAGTCCACCGCCATATCAACCGCGGAAAGGTTCCTGACGCCCTCGCGCATTTCCTCCATGCTCGGCATTTCGCGCTCCCACCATTTTCCCGCGGCGATGCGCATCTGCTTTTCCGTGCTTTCCCCGCCGCCGAACACGAACAGCTTCTTCCCTTCTATGGTATAGACCTGTCCGCGCATGAGGTGATACAGGTTGCCGCTGATGTTCTGCACCCGGCCGCCGTTCCACTCCGTCACGGGATACTGCTCCAGCAAATCAAAATTTTCATGGGTCCCGTCAAGAAAAAGAAGGTTGTATTTTTTCTTGCCCAGCCTTTTCAGATTCTTTTCCTCTTTCGGGCCGCCGTCCCAGAGGAAGCCGAAATCACCGCATACAATCAGCGTGTCCCCCTTCTTCAGCTTCTTGGCCTGACCCGAGTCAAAACGACATATTTCGCCGTGAGTATCCCCTGTTATGTAAATCACTGTGATTCCCCCATCAAATCTTACAATTTAATTACATTTCCAAACTGCCCTTTATCTTTCGCAGAAATGCTGTTATACTAATCTACAGGTCTGTACGCCCCTGATAATATCAAACTTTACACATATAATATCACATCGGAGGAAAAAGTTCCATGAAAAAAACGCGCCAATTCCTGTCTGTTTCCATCCTTCTGATTCTGGTTCTGTTTTCGCCCGTCAGGGCGGCCGCGGCCACCTTCAATATTGATTTTGAACCGAACTGCGCCGCCATTGAACTGGTCAATCTGGACACGGACACCGTCGTTTATCAGAAAAACGCAAATGAACGCCGGGAACCCGCTTCCACTACCAAAATTATGACCTTTATCGTTGCCAGCGAACATATTAAGGACCTCGAAGGGACGAAAATAACGATTACCAAAGAAGTCATGGACACGCTTCTCGGGACGGGCAGCTCCATGTCCAATATCAAGGTCGGCGACGAGCTGACCGCCCTTCAGCTGATGAACTGCATGCTGGTGCCGAGCGGAAACGACGCGGCGCTGTTTCTGGCGGACTATGTGGGAAAAGGAGATATCGACGCCTTTGTCGATATGATGAACGCGAAGGCAAAGGAGCTGGGCTGTACCGGTACGCACTTCACCAACCCGCACGGCCTTCACGACGAGAACCACTACACGACGGCGCACGACCTTTACCTGATGACGAAATACGCGATGACCCTGCCGCATTTTACCGAGATCACCTCACAGGCGCGCGCTTCCTACAAACCGGTGGGCGGTCCGGGGGCGGGGACCCTGCGTACCCTTTCCACCACCAACCTGCTGATCGATAAAAACACGGGAAGCCAGTATTATTACCAGTACGCGCGCGGCATTAAAACGGGCCACACCGACGAGTCCGGCTACTGTCTTGTTTCTTCCGCCACCGCGGAGGGCTACAGCTATCTGTGCGTCGCGCTCGGCGCGCCGTCCGTAGACGCGAACGGCAAACAGATCAAGACACGGGGTGAACTGGTCGATACAAAGAAGCTTTACCAGTGGGCGTTTAAAAATCTGGAGCTGAAAAATATACTGAACAGCGAGGAGTCCATCGGCGAGGTCAAGCTGAAGGACGCCTGGAACAAGGATAAGCTGCTGCTCGTGGCTGAGAAGGATTATTCCGCGATGCTGCCGATGAATGTGTCGGCAAGCAGCGTCATCGTCACCAAGAACGTCCCCGACGCCGTCACTGCGCCCGTCAAAAGGGGGCAGGTCATCGGAACGGCGACCCTCAGCTATGCCAATCAGAAGCTGACGACCGTCAATCTGGTGGCCGCGGAAAGCGTTGAGCGCAGCGAACTGCTGCATTCCGCCAATACCGTCAAGGCCATTTTCACTTCCGTCTGGTTCGTCGTCATCGCGGCGGTGATCGTTCTGCTGGTCATCATCTACATTGTCCTTGCGCTGATCTACAACCGCAAAAAGAAGAACCTGCGCAGAGTAAAGAAATACAGGAAAATGTGATCAGAGCAAAGCTGAGCCCCCGGCGTTGCCGGGGGCTTTTTATGGAATTACAGAAAAAAGCCCTGCTGTTAAAACAGCAGGGCTTTTTGTATTGGAAATGGAATTATTTAACTTCGACTTCTGCGCCAGCCTCGGCAAGCTTTGCTTTGATGGCTTCTGCATCGTCCTTGGAAGCGCCCTCTTTAACAGCCTTCGGTGCGCCGTCAACAAGCTCTTTTGCTTCTTTCAGGCCAAGACCCGTGATCTCGCGGACAGCCTTGATGACCTGGATCTTGTTGGGACCGACAGCCTTCAGGACGACGTCGAACTCCGTCTTCTCTTCAGCGGCGGCGGCAGCCGGAGCAGCGGCGGCGGCAACGGCAACCGGAGCGGCAGCGGATACGCCGAACTCCTCTTCCAGAGCCTTTACGAGCTCGGAAAGCTCAAGAACAGTAAGGGATTTTACATCTTCAATTAATTTTACAACTTTATCAGACATTGTGAATTACCTCCAAAATTTTTATTTTTAGGAAACCTTATGCGTTGGCAGCCTGCTTTTCCGCGATTGCGTTCAAAGCGACGACCAAGCCTTTCATTGTGCCGCTCAGCACAGTAACGAAGCCCGCAATAGGAGCGTTCAAGCCGCCCAGAGCTTTTGCAACCAAAACCTCTTTGGAAGGCAGGGCAGCCAGTTCTTTGACTCCGTCGGCGTCAATGGCGCCGCCGTCGACAAATCCGGCCTTGAGTTCAAATGTTTTGCTGGTTTCAGCAAATTTAGCGAGGATCTTTGCGCTGGAAACATAATCGTCCTTGCTGATTGCCAGAGCGGTCGTGCCTTCAAGAACATGGTCGAGGCCATCGATCCCGGCGTCCTTCAACGCAAGACGCAGCAGGGTGTTCTTGACGACCATGTAGTCGCTGCCCGCTTCACGCAGCTCTTTGCGGAGCTTTGTGTCCTGAGCGACCGTGATGCCCTTATAGTCGACGATGACACCGGTGCATGCGCCCTTCAGGTTCTCGGTCAAAGCGGCAACCGCCTGCTTTTTTTGCTCTAAAATCTTCTCACTTGGCAAATGTATTCACCTCCGTCAGTTGGAATGCGGCGCGCAGGAAAATGAAAAAGCCCTTCCCGCATGACCGCGGAAAGGGCATAAATACATCATCATAACAATGCGTATCGGCCTCTATCCTCGGCAGGCTGGGCAAAACCCATTAAGCAAATGCGCCTGCTGTCTTTGGAATAAAGAACAGCGAATATTATACTATCACAGACCGTGCGGCCTGTCAAGCCTTTCGGAATCAGACGCCAACCTTGTTCGGGTTGATTCTGACGCCGGGGCCCATTGTGGAAGCCACGACGCAGCTCTTGATATACTGGCCCTTGGAAGCGGCCGGCTTTGCCTTTACGATTGCGCCGAGCAAGGCGTCAAAGTTTTCGAGCAGCTTCTGACCGCCGAAGGAAACTTTGCCGATTGTGCAGTGGATAATGTTGGTTTTGTCAAGCCGGTACTCGATCTTACCGGCTTTGGCGTCGGCAATTGCCTTGCCAATCTCGCGGGTAACCGTACCGGCTTTCGGGTTCGGCATCAGGCCGCGGGGGCCCAGAACCTTACCTAAACGGCCGACAAGGCCCATCATGTCCGGAGTCGTGATCAAAATATCGAAATCCATCCAGTTTTCGGACTGGATTTTCTGTACCATTTCTTCGGCGCCGACGAACTCGGCACCGGCAGCCTCGGCTTCTTTGGCGGCGTCGCCTTTGCAGATCGCCAGTACGCGGACCTTTTTACCGGTTCCGTTCGGCAGTACGATCGCGCCGCGGACCTGCTGGTCAGCGTGGCGGCTGTCTACGCCCAGCTTGACATGGACCTCAACGGTCTCGTCAAACTTGGATGTCCCGGTCTTGACGCAGAGGTCAAGAGCCTCGTTTGCATCATAAAGCTTTGTACGGTCGATCAGCTTCATGCCTTCAACGTATTTTTTACCGTGTTTCATTGGTTTTCCTCCCTATTGAGTGGTAAAATCGGAGTAGAAAAGTTCCTCCCACCCGGGTGTCAATCTACGACTTCAATGCCCATGCTGCGTGCTGTGCCGGCAACCATGCTCATGGCTGTCTCAACGGAAGCCGCATTTAAATCGGGCATCTTTGTCTCAGCTATCTTTCTGACCTGCTCGCGTGTGATCTTTGCTACCTTTTTCTTGTTCGGTTCACCGGAACCGCTCTCAATACCGCAGGCCTTTTTAATCAGGACGGCAGCAGGCGGGGTCTTGGTGATAAAGGTAAACGAACGATCCGCATAAACGGTGATGACAACAGGAATAATCAGTCCTACGTCATTTTTCGTGCGCTCGTTGAATTCCTTTGTAAACGCCATGATGTTGACGCCGTGCTGACCGAGAGCCGGTCCTACAGGCGGCGCCGGGGTAGCCTTGCCAGCAGGTATCTGGAGCTTAATCAAGCCCGTAACCTTTTGAGCCATTTGTTTGCACCTCCAAAATTCGTGGTAGATGGCGGAGCGGATGCTTTGAGTTTATCCGTTCCTCCCACAGGGGCAATGCCCCTCATAATCAGCGGTCTCCCGCAAATTATCGTGAAATATTATTCCATCGCTTCAGCCTGATTCAGTTCAAGCTCAACCGGTGTTTCGCGCCCGAACATGGATACTGTTACGCGGACGCGGTTTTTGTCGACGTCGACTTCTTCGACAGTACCGACAAAACCCTCCAACGGGCCGTCGATAATGTGTACGGAATCGCCGACGCTGTAAGAAACCTCGATTTCCTTCTGTTCAACGCCCAGCTTCGCCACTTCTTCATCCGTGAGCGGAATGGGCTTGGACGACGGGCCGACAAAGCCCGTACAGCCCCTGATATTGCGGACAACATACCATGACTCATCGGTTAGGAGCATCTTCACCAAAACATAACCGGGGAAAATCTTGCGCTCGACATCGCGCCTTTTGTTATCTTTGATTTCCGTAACAGTTTCCGTCGGCACACGGATTTCCTGAATCAAATCATGGAGCTGACGGTTTTCCACAGTCTTTTCAAGATTAGAGGCTACCTTGTTCTCATACCCGGAATAGGTATGAACAACATACCATTTTGCGTCTTCAGGCATCGTAATTTCCTCCGCTTATCCTACTTTGCAACATTCATAATCAACCCAAGCAGGTTCATGAGCAACGTGTCGAGTCCAAAGATAAACAGGCCGATCAGAAATATTGTTGCCAAAACGACGCCGGTATTCCTAAATACCGCCTGCGGTGTGGGCCATACAATCTTTTTTACCTCATTTTTGCAGTCGCGGAAAAACTTGGAAGCATTCTTGCCCGTTCTCGCAAAAAAGTTTTCTTTTTTGGATGTATCTGCCATTCTTCGTCCCTCCGTCCGGCTTACTTCGTCTCTCTGTGAAGAGTGTGCTTCTTACAGAATCTGCAGTACTTGTTCATCTCAAGCCTGTCCGGATCATTCTTCTTGTTTTTCATCGTGTTGTAGTTGCGCTGTTTGCACTCAGTGCAGGCTAATGTGATTTTAACTCTCATGACGGCACCTCCCGTTATACGGAAAAATATTTAGGCCTTTTTTAAGGCCTCAGCCTCCCTCTTAAAAGGGTGCAAAAAAATAACCCCTTTATGAGGTATAAACATCATAGCATCTCGTGTGGAATCTGTCAAGTTTTTTTTACGAAACGGAGCGGATTTTGCCCGCCCCGATTTCCCGTCTTTATTTCATGTCGTTCAGATTGGCCGCGACAAATCTCTTTTCTTTCTTTTTCTTTTCGGGCTTTACCACTTTCCCCTTGAATTTCAGCCCCGCGGCATAGCCTTTTTTCAGATCGTCGCTGAACATCGGCTTCATATTTTCCGCCGCCCGGTCGCTCACGCCGTTCAATACCACGATCGTAATAATGGAGCGCACGTCCATGTCGCCGTTGGCGTACATGTCGTTCAGAAGGTCGCAGCAGCGCTTGATGCTGTCCGTTTTTGTTCCCTGGGCGCAGAGCGCGTCAATTTTCGGCACCAGACGCTCCTTTGCGAAATGAATCGCGCGCACTTCCTCGTACTGATTTCTTTCGCCGTTGAGCTCCTCTTTCAGCTCCGGGAAAATACCGACGAAGCGGTTGAAGAAAAACACCGGGTCGGCATTGTTTTCGTCGTCTTTCTTGCGCTTTTTTTTCGTTTTGGCCGCCGCCACGCGCTTCGGCCCTTCAATGGTCTCTATAAAGTCGTTCACAATGCTGTCGGCCTCGGTCAGGCTGTCCGTCTCGGGGTCAAAAAGCCAGATGGAAATGGACTTCCACTTTAAGTCCGGCTCCCCGTCCTCGGCATCGCAGGTTCGAAGCTCAAAGCGCTTTTTGTCCTGATGATAAAGAATACTGTAGGCGGTATTCTCCCCTTTAAACAGCACCGAACGGCCGCTGCCTTCCTGTTCCTCACCGGCCTTTACGAATCCCTGTCCGTTTAAAACCGCGCCGACTTTTTCAGCAATCAGGTCAAATGCCTTCTGCTCCAAACAAATCACTCCTGAATCTGTATTTCCGCACACCGCTTGTCCGCACTGGCGGGACCCCGGTATGCACCTGTATTTTTCTTCTATATTCAACCAAAGATAGTATGGCTCACGATATTTATAAATTATACTACATAAACATTTTTTTGTCACCATACAATTTAATAAAATTCCGATTGCACCGCTAAAAGCCTTGTGGTATGATATGTATTTGTAGGATTATATATTATGATATAAATTAGGAAAAGAGCAGAGCTTTGGAGGATAATTATGAATAAAAAGAGGATCGCCGTCATTTTCGGCGGCAGCTCATCCGAACACGAAGTATCTTGCATTTCTGCGGCATCGGTCATCAACAACCTGCCGAAAGAGAAATATGAAATCGTCTGTCTGGGCATTACGAAGGACGGACGCTGGTATCTGTTCAGCGGCTCCCCGGAGGAAATCGCCGACGGGCGCTGGGAGCGCGACCCGCTCAACCAACCCGCGTTTATCGCCCCCGACAGAAGCATCCGCGGAATCGTGGTAGACGGGAAAATGGGGTTTGACGTGATCAAGGTGGACTGCGTGTTCCCCGTCCTGCACGGCAAAAACGGAGAGGACGGCACCATACAGGGGCTTCTGCAGCTGAGCGGGATTCCGTTCGTCGGCTGCCGCGCGCTTGCTTCCGCCGTGTGCATGGATAAGGCGGTCACCCACACGCTGCTAACCGCGGCGGGCATCCATCAGGCAAAATATCTTTGGTTCTATACGGACAAATACAAAACCGGCGCTGAGAAAATCAAGCGGAAGATCGACGCAAGGCTTGGATATCCCATCTTCGTGAAACCGGCAAACGCGGGTTCCTCCGTGGGAGTCAGCAAGGTAAGCAGCGAGGCCGGGCTTGACGAAGCGGTGAAAAAAGCGGCGCGCGAGGACGACAAGATCGTTGTGGAAGAGGCCATTGTGGGCCAGGAGGTCGAGTGCGCGGTACTGGGCAACGCGGAGCCGGAGGCTTCCGTTGTCGGTGAAATCGCGGCTTCCGCTGAATTTTACGACTACGACGACAAATATAAATCCGGAACGTCCCAGCTCTATATCCCCGCGCATCTCGACGAGGCGGTGATGGAAGAAATCCGTTCCACCGCCCGCAGGGCTTACTATATGCTGGGCTGCACCGGCCTTTCCCGCGTGGACTTTTTCGTACGAGACGGCAAAGAGGTCATTCTGAACGAACTGAACACCCTGCCGGGCTTCACTTCCATCAGCATGTACCCGAAGCTGTGGGAGGCTTCCGGCGTCCCTTACGGCGAGCTGCTCGACAGGCTGGTGTCTCTTTCCTTTGAAATCCGGACACAATATTAATAAATCATTTTGGAGCGATGGAATAGAATGGACAACAGACCGATCGGCGTCTTTGACTCCGGGCTGGGCGGGCTGACCGCCGTAAAAGAGCTCTTGCACATCATGCCGCACGAAAACATTATTTATTTCGGCGACACCGGCCGCGTTCCCTACGGATCGCGAAGCCGCGAAACGATTATGAAATACGCCGGACAGGATATGGCGTTTCTGGAATCCAAAAATGTGAAAATGATTGTCGCCGCATGCGGCACCGTCAGTTCGGTTGCACCCGGAATCGGCGAAAAGCTGACCCTTCCCTACACCGGCGTGCTGAAACCGGCCGCGGCCGCGGCCGGGAAAGCCACCAGAAATGGGAAGGTCGGCGTCATCGCCACCACGGCGACCATCCGCAGCGGTTCGTACCGCCGCGAGCTTGCGGCCATCAACCCCGAAATCGAAGTTTTCGACCGCGACTGCCCGTTGTTCGTCCCGCTGGTGGAAAGCGGGTGGATCGCCGAAGACGAGCAGGTTACGCGTCTGGTCGCGCAGCGCTACCTGACCCCGCTGAGGGAAGCCGGAATCGACACCCTGATTATGGGCTGTACGCATTATCCGATTATCCGGCATATCATTTCCGAAGTCATGGGCAGCGGCGTGACCCTGATAGACAGCGGACGGGAAACCGCCGCTTACTGCTCCGCCCTGCTGAGGAAACAGGGGCTTCTCTGCGACAGAAGCGCGGACGGCGACTGCTCGTTCTACGTCAGCGACCGGATGGAAGGCTTTTCCCAGATCGCGGGTATCTTTCTCGGGAAAGATATCAAACGCGAGGTCAGCCATGTGGATATTGATCTCTATTAATTTGAAATGAACCGAATAAATTGCAAGGAGTAAACAAATGCTGGAAAATTACCTGATTTCCATTAAAGGCCGGCAGAAAATAGACAACGAAACCGGCGAAGTCGAACTGACCACCCTTGGTTCGTATGTAAAAAAGGGCAACAGCCAATATATCGTGTATAAGGAATACGACGCGGACAACAACAACGCGGTGCAAACCTCCGTTCTGAAGGTGGACGGCAGCTCAAAAGTAACCCTGATGCGCGGCGGAACCGACAGCACCCGCCTGATTCTGGAAAGCGGGAAGCGGCACCTCTGCCAGTACGACACGGGCTTTGGAAATATGATGGTGGGTGTTTTCACCAGCAGGGTAAAATCCAGTCTCGGAGAATTGGGCGGAAATCTGGAAGTCAACTATACGCTGGATATCAATTCCAATTTATCGAGCTTAAACGAACTCTTCATTACGGTCAAGGAGGCAAATAAAAAAGATGTCAAAAATAGTGTTGCAGGCGACCAGTGAACTGAAAAGCGCCATTCTCCGCGCGGTGGAAAAGGCACAGGCCGCCGGCGGTCTGCCCCAGGGGGAAACGCCCCCTTTTTCCATTGAGGTGCCCGCCGACCGCAGCCACGGCGACTGGGCGACCAACGCGGCCATGGTGTCCGCCAAGGCGTTCCGTTTGGCCCCGAGGAAAATCGCGCAGCTGATCACGGAGCATATCGCGCTGGACGGCACATTTTTTGACCGTTTTGAAATCGCGGGTCCCGGATTTATCAATTTCTTTCTGAATCAGCGCTTTTATTCGGAGGTTCTGAAGGATATTACGCAGAGCGGCGCTTCTTACGGCCGCAGCGATTTTGGCAAAAAGGAAAAAATCATGGTCGAGTTCGTTTCCGCGAATCCGACCGGCCCCATGCATATGGGCAATGCGCGCGGCGGCGCGCTGGGCGACTGCCTTGCGGCGGTCCTCGACGCCGCCGGCTACGACGTATGGCGCGAATTCTACGTAAACGACGCGGGAAACCAGATCGAAAAATTCGGCGCTTCCCTTGCCGCGCGCTACCTGCAGCTTTTTCAGGGCGAGGACGCCGTCGAATTTCCGGAGGACGGATACCACGGAGACGACATCCGCGAAAGGGCCGCCGAATTCGCGAAAGAGCACGGCGACAGCTATGTTGGCGCCGGCCCCAAGGAGCTGAAAAAGGCTCTGGTGGATTTTGCGCTTCCGAAAAATATCGCCAAGATGCAGGCCGACCTGAAAAAATACGGGATCGTTTACGACGAGTGGTTCCTGGAAAGCCGCCTGCACAACGACGGCGAGCTGGAGGAAACGATTCAGATTCTGAAGGAAAAGGGCCTGACCTACGATAAGGACGGCGCCCTCTGGTACCGCGCGACGAATTTCGGCGTGGAAAAGGACGAGGTTCTGGTCCGGCAGAACGGAAATCCAACCTATTTCGCGGCGGATATCGCCTATCATAGAAACAAATTCGCAAAGCGCGGCTTTGACCGCTGCATCGACGTCTGGGGCGCCGACCACCACGGCCACGTGGCGAGAATGAAGGGAGCCATGGACGCGGTCGGGCTGGACGGAAGCAAGCTAAACGTCGTGCTGATTCAGCTGGTAAGACTCGTAAAGGGCGGGGAAGTCGTGCGCATGAGCAAGCGTACCGGCAAAGCGATTCAGCTGGCCGATCTGCTCGACGAGGTGCCGGTGGACGCCGCAAGGTTCTATTTCAACATGAGGGAAGCCAATTCCCAGATGGATTTCGACCTTGATCTGGCCGTTCAGCAGGACGCGCAGAACCCGGTTTATTACGTGCAGTACGCCAGGGCGAGAATCTGCAGTATCTTCAAGGCGCTCGCCGCCGAGGGAATCCTTCCGCGCGGCTGCACCGACGAGGAGCTCGCGCTTTTGACCGAACCCGAGGAAATTGAGCTGATCCGGCATCTTTCCTCCTTCACCGGGGAAATTGTGGCGGCGGCGCAGGACTACGATCCCGCCAGAATCACCCGGTACGTCATTACGCTGGCTACACTCTTCCATAAATTCTATAACGCATGCCGTGTAAAAGGCGAAAACGAAGGTCTGACCGCCGCCAGGATGTACCTGTGCGGCGCGGTTTCCACTGTGATCTGCAACGTGCTTTCCATGTTTAAGATTTCGGCGCCGGAGAGCATGTAAGCAGGCTGAACATGTTAGGAGCAATGAAGAACAAATGAGTTTCCCTTTTCATCTTCCCCTGCTGCTGGATGGCGCTACGGCCACGAATCTGGCCGCCGCCGGAATGCCGGGCGGCGTTTGTGTGGAAAAATGGATTCTGGAAAATCCCGAAAGGCTCACAAAGCTGCAAAGCGGCTTTATCGAAGCGGGCGCACAGGCGGTCTATGCGCCGACCTTTGGCGCAAACCGGGCCTGCCTGAGCAGCTACGGTCTGGAAGCGGAAGTCGCGGACATCAATCAGAAGCTGGTAACGCTTTCCCAAAGCGTTGCGAAGCCCGCCGGGTTGCTGGTGGGCGGGAACGTCTGCCCCACCGGCCTGTTCGTACCGCCGTTCGGCGAATCGGATTTTGACGACATCTATGACATTTACCGCGAACAGATCCGTGCGCTGGACGACGCGGGGGTCGATTTTATCGCGATCGAAACGCAGACCTCGCTCGCCGACATGCGCGCGGCGGTGCTTGCCGCCAGAACGACCAATCTGCCGGTTTTCGTGACCATCACCGTGGATGAAAGCGGACACACCCTCACGGGAGGAAGTCTTCTGCCCGCGGTGATCACCCTTCAGGCCATGGGGGCGGACGCCATCGGCCTGAACTGCTCCTTTGGGCCGGAGCACATGCTGGAGCATGTGGAACAGGTTGCCCCGCATATCAGCGTTCCGATCATCGCCAAGCCGAGCACCGGGGTACCTATGTGGAATTCTCCGGAAAACAGCGGAAACCTCTCCCCTGATGAATTCGCCGCCCGGATGCGCAGGCTGATGGATGCGGGAGCGAGGATTGTCGGGGGCTGCTGCGGCTGTACCATGGAGCATCTGAAAGCATTGGCGCAGGTGGCAAAGGAGTTCGGCCCGCCGGAAATTCCGGAAGAACCGGACTGCTACGCCGCCGCAAATGAACGGGAAGCGTTTTTTCTGGGGGACGACATCGTATTCAGCGAACCGATCGCCTGTACCAGCTCGCTCGGCGAAGACCTGATCGATCTGGACGACGAGCAGGTTACCGCGGCGTTAGTGATGGTCAGCAGTCTGGACGACGCGATGCTGCTGAGCGAAAACAGCACGATGACGCGCCTGCCCATTGCCGTGTACTGTGACAGCCTGCCGGTGCTCGACGCGGCGCTCCGGTATTTTCAGGGCCGGCTGATCGTCGATTCTGCCTGCCCGATTGAAACCGACCTGATCGAGCCGCTCGCGGCGAAATACGGCGCGATTGTTTATTAAAAATATCAGAAAACCGGAAGCGCAACGCTTCCGGTTTTTTATCTTGAAATTTTATTTTTCATGCGCCTCTGTGTCATGAGGCTCTTCCGGCGGCGGTTCGTCTTCCTCATCGGGCTCGTTCCAGCTGCAGAAAGCAAGATACATTCCGGCCAGCGCGACAAAACAGGCCACGGAAGCACAGGCGAGCGCCCATCCGGTAATTTCAAACGGACCGAGCACCATGGAAATCAGCGTCAATACGATGCCGGCTTCAAAAAACAGAACCGCAAGTTTTCCGTCGCTCATAAAAAGCCCTCCCTTATTTTACAAAAATACTTCGTTGGACAGCGCCGCGAGCTGCTCCATGGAAAGCTGTTCCGCGCGCGCGTTCGGGACAATTCCCGCCCTTTCCAGCGCCGCGACTACCACTGCCCTGTCCAGCGAAAGCCCGGCGGCGACGGAATTGAGCACCGTTTTGCGCCGCTGGCCGAAAGCCGCCTTGACAAGGGCGAAGAAGTCCTTTTCCCTGTTGATTTTTACCGGCGGCTCTTTGCGGATTTTCAGATGGATGACCGCCGAATCGACGTTTGGCGGCGGAAAAAAGTTGTCCCGGTTCACTTCAAAAAGGACCTCCGGCTCGGCAAAGTAACGCACCGCCGCGCTCACCGCGCCGCAGGAACGGGTTCCCGGCAGGGCGCAGAGGCGTTCCGCCGCTTCCTTCTGCACCATGACCGTCACGGAGCGGATCGGCAGCCGTTCTTCCAGAAGCCGCATAATGACCGGCGAAGTGATATAGTAAGGCAAATTGGCGCAAACGGCCGTTTCCCCGACGGGGAACTCGGTTTCGATCAGCTTCCTGAGATCGGCCTTTAAAATATCTTCATTCACGATTTTGATATTGCGGTACCCGGAAAGCGTGTCGTCCAGAACCGGCAGCAGTCTTTTGTCCAGCTCTACGGAAACCACCTTGTCCGCCCGCTTGGCGAGCTCCGCGGTCAGCACCCCCACGCCCGGCCCGATTTCCAGCACGCCGACTCCCTTTTGCGCGCCGCACTCGGCCGCCATGCGCGGGCAAATTTCCGGGTTGATCAGAAAATTCTGCCCCAGCGATTTGGAAAAGTGGAAGCCGTGACGCGCCAGTATATTTTTAATGACTCTGATATCCGATAAATCCATTTCCTGTCCCCATATCTTTTCTGCTTACTCTTTTATTTCTTGATTATATCATACAAATTCCCACATTTCCATTGATTATCTGTCGAAAATACAATATGATAGGATTACTATAACATTTCCAGTTGATTCTGCAACAAGGTTGCGTTCCTCCCCCGCCTTCGGCGGGGGAGGAACGTGTTTTGGTTCGCAAACTGAAATGGAATTGCTATCATAAAGGACTGGGAGGCATGAAAATGAACCGTACGGACAAAGAAAATTATTACCTTGATATTGCTGAAACCGTGTCGGAGCGCGGTACCTGTCTGCGCCGGAATTTCGGCGCGATTATCGTCCAGCATGACGAGATCGTATCGTCCGGATACACGGGGGCGCCCCGCGGCCGCCGCAACTGTATCGATACCGGCGTCTGTGTGCGCGAAACGCTGGGGGTTCCGCGCGGGGAACGCTACGAGCTTTGCCGCTCCGTCCATGCGGAGGCCAACGCCATTATCAGCGCCTCCCGCCGCGATATGATCGGCAGCACGCTGTATCTGGTGGGAAAGGACGCCAAGACGGGCGGATACGTGGAAAACGCTTCCCCCTGTTCCATGTGCAAAAGGCTGATTATCAATGCCGGCATCACGCGCGTGGTTGCGCGGAACACGAAAAACACCTTCTCCTCCGTTTATGTGCAGGAATGGGTGGACAACGACGAATCCCTGAGCGGGAAATTTGGATACTGATACCATAATAAAATGCCGCTGCAATGTCGCAGCGGCATTTTTTATGTAAAGAAGTTCATGATCTGTTCCACAACAAAAACAACGGCGGTGGAGCCAAGCGCAACGGTAAGAAGGCCTTTTCCCTTATACGCAAGGACGAGGGCCGCGGCAAGGCCGAACACCGCGGAATACGGATTCCCCGTGGAGTACAGAATTTCGGGGAAGGTCATGGCCGCAAGCACGGCGTAAGGCACATAAGCCAGAAACGACCGGATAAAACGGTTGTGAATCTTCTTCCTGAAGATCGCCAGCGGAAGCATGCGGATGATATAGGTGACCAGCGCCATCAGGAAGGTACAGATCAAAATTCTCGGGTAATTCATTCCTGCACCTCCGGGTCGTCCACAGGGTAACGCAGCGCGGCATAGGCCGACGCGATCACCGCGCAGAGGATGATGACCCATCCTCCGGAAATCCGGTTCAGGAAGGGCGTCCACCGGAAAAGGCAGCTTAAAACCACCGCGATGGCGATGGCTAAGGAAATGGGGCGCGTATGCTTTGCGGGCGGAATGATAATGGCGATGAACATCCCGTAGATCGCGATGCCCAGCGCGGTGCGGACGCTGACCGGCAGCAGGCCGGTAGCGGTGCCGCCGAGCAGGGTCCCCAGCGTCCAGCCGGTGTAAGGAGTCAGAATCAGCCCCAGAAGATACCGCGCGCCGATACTTCCGTCCTGCTTCATGGCGACGGCGAAAATTTCATCGGTTACGCCGAAGGAAAGGACCAGCCGCTGCAAAGAGGTCATGGCACCGTCCACTTTTTGGGAAAGGGAAAGGGACATCAGCATATAGCGGATGTTGATGACAAAAGTGGTTACGACAAGCTCTATGTAATGCCCTCCCGACAAAATCAGCTCGGTCCCGGCAAACTGCCCCGCGCTGGTCATGTTGCTCATGGTAATCAGCATCACCGCCCAAAGCGGCAGCCCGCCCTGCGTCGCCATCATTCCAAACGTAAAGGAAACGCTGATATACCCCAGGCAGATCGGCAGTCCGTCTTTCAGGCCCTTTTTAAATGTCAAAGCCTCTGTTCCGTGCATTTCCATGCTCCCATACGATAACAATTTTTAGAAAAACCAAAGGAATTCTTTCCGCCGTTGACATAGGAGAGAATCTCTTATTTTACAGCAGCCCGCAGACCAGATCGCCCATTTCCTCACAGGTGACCTGCCGCATCCCTTCCGTATAGATGTCCGGCGTACGGGCCGTTTTCAGCACTTCGGACACGGCGTCCTCGATTGCCTGCGCCGCCTGCGGTTCGTCCAGCGAATAGCGAAGCATCATTGCGGCGGAAAGAATGGTCGCCAGCGGGTTGGCCTTTCCCGTCCCGGCAATGTCCGGCGCGGAGCCGTGGATGGGCTCATACAGGCCGGATTTTCCTTCGCTCAGGCTGGCGGAGGCCAGCATCCCGATGGAGCCGCTGATCATGGACGCTTCGTCGGAAAGGATATCGCCGAAGATGTTGGAAGTGACGATCACATCGAACTGCTTCGGGTTGCGGACAAGCTGCATGGCGCAGTTGTCCACATACAGATTGGACAGCTCTATATCAGGATACTCTTCTTTCCCGATTCTTTCAACCGTTGCGCGCCACAATCTGGAGGATTCCAGCACATTGGCCTTGTCTACGCTACAAAGCCTGCCGCCGCGCTTTTGCGCCATGCGGAAGGCCACGCGCGCAATACGCTCAATTTCCGGAACGGAGTACATTTCGGTGTCGTACGCGGCCTCGAAGCCATTGACCGTCCTGCGGCCCCGCTCGCCGAAATAAATGCCCCCGGTCAGCTCCCGCACCACCATGATATCCAGATCGTCGCCGATGATCTCCGCTTTCAGGGGGGATGCCCCGCGCAGCTGTTCAAAAATCCTGGCGGGGCGCAGATTGGCGAAAAGCCCAAGCGCGCCGCGAATGCCCAGCAAGCCCGCCTCCGGCCTCAGATTGCCTGGCACCGTGTCCCATTTGGGGCCGCCGACCGCGCCGAGCAGCGTGGAATCGGCGGCTTTGCATTTTTCAATCGTTTCCGGCGGAAGCGGCACCCCGGCCGCGTCGATCGCACAGCCGCCCAGAAGCGCTTCGTCATAGGAAACGGTAAATCCGAACCGGCCGGCGGCGCGGTTCAACACCTTCACGGCCTGGGTTACGATCTCCGGGCCGATCCCGTCGCCTTTCAGCAGGACGATTTGATAGCTTTTCATTGTGGTTCCCCCTTTAAGATTCTTTTACGGCGGCATTCTTTGTGCGGTTGATCGCGCAGATGATGCCTTTGATGGAAGCAAGGCTGATATTGTTGTCGACGCCTACGCCGAAGGCCGGGCTGCCGTCCGGCGCGGTCAGCTGAATATAGGAAACCGCCTTGCTGTCCGCGCCGCTGGAAATGGCGTGCTCACGGTAGGAAACGAACTGGTAGTCGGTGATGCCGACGGATTTGAGCGCGTTAAAGAATGCGCTGACGGGCCCGTTTCCGCTGGCGCTGATGGCATGGTCCTCGTGCCGGAATCGGATCACTCCGTCGAAATGGACCTGTGTGTCCCCGCTGATATCGTTTTCCTCGTAAAGCTTATACTGCTTGAGATTGTACGGGGCATTGACTTCGAGAAATTCCCTGCGGAAAATGCCGAAAATCTCATCGGGCTGAAGCTCGCGGCCCGCTTCGTCGCAGGCGGCCTTGACCATCGTACCGAATTCGGGATGCATCGCTTTGGGCAGCTCGTAGCCGAAGCTCTGCTGCATCACAAACGCGGCGCCGCCCTTGCCGGACTGGCTGTTGATGCGAATGATCGGCTCGTACTCGCGGCCGACGTCGGCGGGGTCGATCGGCAGATACGGCACTTCCCAGTAGCCGCCGCCGTTTTTCGCCATATACTCGACGCCCTTTTTGATCGCGTCCTGATGGGAGCCGGAAAACGCCGTGAACACCAGATCGCCCACATAGGGATGGCGTTCGTGGATCTTCATCTTGGTGCATTTTTCAAAGACCTCCTGAACGGCGCGCATGTTGGAGAAATCGAGTCCGGGGTCCACTCCCTGGGAGTACATGTTCATGGCGACCACCATCACATCCGCGTTCCCGGTGCGTTCTCCGTTGCCGAAAAGGGTGCCCTCCACCCTTTCCGCGCCCGCCATCAGGCCCAGCTCGGTCGCCGCCGTGGCGGTGCCGCGGTCGTTGTGAGGGTGCAGACTGATAACGACACTTTCGCGGTTTTTCAGATGCCGGCAGAAATATTCGATCTGGTCGGCGTAGCAGTTCGGGGTGCTCATCTCGACCGTATTGGGCAGGTTCAGAATCAGCCTGTTCTCCGGCGTGGAGCCGAGCACCTCCATCACCTTTTCGCAGATCAGCACGGAATTGTCGATCTCGGTCCCCGAGAAGCTTTCCGGGGAATATTCATAGCGGATATTCGCGCCGCTCTTCCCGATTTCCTCGTCGGTGAGTTCCTTGATCAGCTTGGCGCCCTCCACGGCAATATCGATAACGCCCTGCATGTCGGTGCGGAAAACCACCTTGCGCTGCAAAGTGGAGGTGGAATTATAAAAATGGACGATGACGTTCTTCGCGCCCTTGATCGCTTCAAAGGTCTTATAAATCAAATGCGGCCTTGCCTGGACCAGCACCTGGATGGTCACGTCGTCCGGAATCCGGTTTTGCTCAATCAGCGCGCGGAGGATTTCGTACTCCGTCTCCGACGCGGCCGGAAAACCGATTTCAATCTCCTTGAACCCGACATCCACAAGGGTCTGGAAATACAGCAGCTTTTCCTCGAGATTCATCGGGTCAATCAGGGCCTGATTGCCGTCCCGCATATCCACGCTGCACCAGACCGGCGCTTTCGTAATGACTTTGTCGGGCCATTGGCGGTCCGGCAGGCTGATCGGCTGAAACGGAATATACTTTTTGCAGCCTTCAAACATCATCCAACACTCCTTTGTCAATTGATCAGTTGATCGGTGAAATAAATAAAAAAAGCCCCGAACACAGAATTCTGTGTTCGGGGCGAATAAACAAATCCGCGGTACCACCCAAATTCGGCTCCGCAAAGCGGAAACCCTCGGCAAACCTCTAACAAGGCTCCGGCCTTTAACGCTGCCACTGCGTCCGCTTCTCCGTTTTCACATCGAAGACGGCGGCTCCGGGATGAGCTATACACATAGGCCTCCGCGCCGGCTCGCACCAACCGCCGGTTCTCTGCAATGCTTCTGCCGATGTCTTTTTCCCTTCATCGCTTTTGCATATTAAATTATTTACTATTATATTTTATGCGGGTCCCTTTGTCAAGGATTAAATTTTATTCCTGCTCCTTTTTTCCAAACGCGCGGTCGGCAGCCTCGCGCGCAAGGTCGATGACCAGCCGTTCGCTGCTCTGCGCGGACTTTTTCCGCGGAGGAATCGTTTCATATACCTCGGCCACCATGGAACGCATCCACAGGCCCGGCGTAATCCGCAGGGAATACCCGCAGCCGTTGTCGGTCATCCAGTCGTAAAAATTGGCGCGCGGCAAGCCGTAGGCGGAAAGGATGCACATTATACTGCCCCCGTGGGCGACCAACGCGGCGCTGCTCGTTCCGGAACGCATCATTTCCTGTACGATCGACTCAAACGCGGAGCAGACCCGCTGCATGAAAACGCCGCCGGATTCTCCGTTCGGAGGGGTTACGATCTCTCCGCTCCCCACCCAATGGGTAAAGCTTTCATCCTCCGCCGCAATTTCCTTCGCGGTTTTTCCCTCCCAGTCGCCGAAATCGCATTCGCGCAGGCCGTCGACCACCGTCGGCTGCGCACCGGGGTAGAGGATCTGCAGGGTCTGCAGGCAACGCTGAAGGGGGCTGCAGTAAAACACCTGAGCGGGCGGATAGGAGCTGTGCCGTTTCAGGTCCTCAAGCTGCGCGATCCCCTCCGGGGCAAGGGGCAAATCGGTACGCCCCACATACTGGCCCAGAAGATTTCCCGCCGTAATTCCGTGACGGATTAAATGGATAGTGTAAGATTTCATTTTTCGGCTCCTTAAGATTTTTCTGACTTTGGTCTTGACAAACGCAAAATTCCCAGATACATGTAGGCGCAGAGCGAAAAGGCACGATATATAGCGGCTTTACAAAGCGTTATATTTGTTATATACTTTACAAGGCGTTAATTTTTCCATATTTCGACACAGGGGATAGTTCAATGAATAGCAGTTTCCCAAGAATTATTACTTTGCTGCGTAAAGAGCGCGGATTAAGCCAGAAAAAGGCGGCCGAGGAACTGGAGGTTTCTCAGGCCCTGCTTTCGCATTACGAAAAGGGAATCCGTGAATGCGGGCTGGACTTTGTGGTAAAGGCCGCTGAGTTTTATGACGTTTCCTGCGATTATCTCCTTGGAAGGACTCCGCACCGCAGCGGGGCCACCATCAAGGTGGACGATATTCCGGAGCCGGACGCCATCGGCAAGGAGAATATTCTGAAAGGCAGCCTGCTGCCCGTTTTGAACAAAAAGCTGCTTGCGAATTCAATGAATATTATTTTCAGCACGCTGCAAAAGTGCCAAAACAAGTCGCTGACCTCGGAAGTGTCGACATACCTCAATATTTCCGTTTACAGGAGCTTCCGGCTTTTGTATTCCGCCAACCCGAAAAATCCGCAGGGCCTTTTTTCCGTTCCGCAGAAGCTGAGCGACGGGCGTTCCGGCGCGGCGATGGAAATCGCGTATTCCAACGCGGCCTGTCTGGCGAGCGGGGAAAACGCCGACGGGATGGAAGGGCTGGGAAAAACCAATCTGCCCGTGCTTTCACCGGAAAAAATCTCCGAAGAGTACCCGCTGTTTTCCAGCTCGCTGTTTAATCTGATTCAAAACGCCGAAGCGCTGATGGGCGCGAAAAAGCCTGTTAAATAAATTATATCATATCCGACTTAAATTGCAACCGGCCCGCCAGGCATTGGCGGGTCGGTTTTTTTTACTTCTTCCGGGCTTCCTTTATTCCTTTGAAGGTAAGGGTAGCGTAGCCCTTTCTCATATACGGCAGGTTAAAGACCGCACCGGGCTGCTTTGCGCCCTCCAGCACGGTCCGGCACAAAAGCTCGTAGATTTTGCTCTTGTAATAAACGTCATAATCGCCCGAAACCCATACGCGCACCGTATAGTCGATAAAAACGAGGCCCTTTTCCATCAGGCTTTTCAGCGCGGCGGAACGCGCCTTGACCGTCTCCATGGAATCCTCTTCGTCGGTAATCCTCACATAATTGAGCGCAATGGAAACCAGTTCCTCATTTTCGGAATTGTGCAGCTCCAAACGCACAATCGGATATCTTTGTGAATCCCTGATCTCCGTCAGGATATTTTTTTCTTCTTCCGTTAAGTTCAATTGATCAGATCCTTCCGTAATACTCTCTTTTATATTATACCCATTTTATACTTCCACGCAAGGATACGGAGCACACTTTCGTCAAGCCGCTGTTCGCTGACGGTCCCGTCCCGCACCGCGGCGCACAGCGCGTTGAAATCCCGCGCCATGTCGGAGGACAGCACAATATCGTTTCCCGCTGTAAAGGCGGCGACGGAAGGGCTTTTCCCCGCTGTAAAATCGGTGATGGCGCCCATGGAAAGGTCGTCGGTCATAATGACCCCCGTAAAGCCCAGCTCGCCGCGCAGAATCTCGTGCGCCTTCAGCGAAAGGGAGGACGGACGGGACGGGTCCATGCAGTTCACAATATTGTGCGAAACCATTACGCACTGCGCGCCCGCGTCGATTCCCGCCTGAAACGGAACAAAGTCCTGCTTCTGGAACACGCTGTAATCGCGCTTGTCGTAGGCGATCCCGGTATGGGTGTCCCGATTGTTTCCGTAACCGGGGAAATGCTTGAGCGTACAGGACAGGTTCTGGCTGTTGTACGCACTGACCGATACCCTGACAAAGTCCGCCGTTTTGGAGGCGTTTTTGCCAAACGTCCTGCTGTAAATAAAATCGGAAGGATCGGTGGAAACATCACATACGGGCGCGAGATTCAGATTCAGTCCGAGCTTTTTCAGAAGCTGGGCCTTCTGCACGGTGTCGTCATAAATCCCGTTCAGGCCGGAAAGCCGGAACACCTGCTGCGGGGACCGGAACGCGGTTTTCCTGAGCGCCGGATACCTGCTGATACGGACGACCGTGCCTCCCTCCTCGTCCGTGCAGAGAATCATCCCGACTTTGCTTGCGTCCTGATAGGATTTGAGCGCAGCCTGCACCTGCGTCGTGGTTTTACCGCTGAAATCCGAAGCCATCAGGCAGTACCCGCCCGGCTGATAGTCGGCGGCGGCTTTGGCCGCTCCCGTCTGGGGACAGCGGAAAACAAACACCTGCCCAACCTTTTCCTTCAGGCTCATGGACATAAGCTTCTTTTGGGCGGGTACGCCGTAATCGGCGAAAATCCCGTCAAGCGGCGACACGGCCGGGCTGCTTGACGCCGGAACAGCTGAGCTGCCCGTGGCCGGGTTTGACGGACCGGAGGGTTCCCCCGCGGAACCGGCCGCAGAGGAGGTCTTTTCCCCGGACGAAGCGCCCGGCAGAAAAGGATTTCCCTGTGTGTAAACCCAAAACACTGCAGCGAGAGCCAGAACGACTCCCGCTGCTGTAAAAAGGATTTTCCTGTTCTTTTGATATCCTGTCTGTTTCATCTTTGTTCCCCATCAGTCCGACCCGCCGATGCCGGCAGCCGGCGGAGCGGTCAGGATTGATTTTCTTTCATCAGTTCCCGGTACAGACGAATGTATTCGTTTGCGGAACGTCCCCAGCTGAAATCGCATTTCATGGCGCGTTCCACCAGAATGCTCCATCCCTCCGGATTGGCGTAGCCCTCCAGCGCGCGGTTGATTGCGCACCGCATATCGTCGGAGTCATAGGTCTGGAAGGTAAAGCCGTTGCCTTCCCCGTCGCCGCTGTCCCTGATGGAATCCTTCAGCCCGCCCGTTTCGCGGACGACCGGGACGGAACCGTAGCGCAGGGCAATCATCTGGGCAAGCCCGCAGGGCTCGCTCCTGCTCGGCATCAGGAAAATATCGGAGCCGGCGTAAATCTTGCGCGAAAGCTCGGGTATGAAACCGAAACAGGCGCAGAGCCTGCCGGGGTACCGGTTCTGCATTTCACGGAAGAAATTCTCGTATTCCCAGTCGCCGGAACCCAGAATCACAAACTGCGTGTTCGTTTCCCGCATCAGCTGGTCGAGCGCTTCCTTGACAAGGTCCAGTCCTTTGTGGGAAACCATTCTCGTTACCATGCCGATGAGCGGCGTCTGCGGCTCCTGATTCAGGCTGAGCCTTTCCTGCAGCTTTCTCTTGTTCTCCGCCTTTCCGGAAAGGTCCTCCGCCGAATAGGGTGCGTAGAGTTCGGGATCGTTGGCGGGGTCGTAGCTGACCGTGTCGATCCCGTTCAGGATGCCGGAAATCTTCCACTCGCGCGCCTTCAAGATACTGTCCAGGCCGTGGGAAAACCACGGATCGAGGATTTCCTGCGCATAGGTCGGGCTGACCGTGGTGACGCGGTTTGCGCTCTCGATCGCGCCTTTGAGCATATTGATGCAGTCGTCGTACTCCAGAACCGGCATATCCGATTTGGGAATCCCCAGCACGTCCTCCACCAGCTCCTTGCCGTATTTGCCCTGATACTGAATATTGTGGATCGTCAGAATCGTTTTTATGCCCTTGTACCAGTCATTATTTGCATAAAAGATGCTGAAATAGATCGGTACCAGCGCCGACTGCCAGTCGTTGCAGTGAATGATGTCGGGTCTGAAATCAATATACGGAAGCATTTCAAGAGCCGCGCGCGACAGGAACGCAAAGCGCTCCGCGTCGTCGTAATGGCCGTACAGGCCGTGGCGCTTAAAATAGTACTGGTTGTCGATCAGATAGTAGATCACCCCGCCGACCTTTGCCTCAAACACGCCGCAGTACTGGCGGCGCCAGGCGACCGGCACGGAAAGGCTCGTGATAAATTTCATGTTTTCCCGCAGCTCCTGCGGAATATCCTCGTAAAGCGGCATCACCACGCGGCAGCCGATCAGCCGGAGCCGGAGCGCCTGCGGCAGGGAACCCGCCACCTCCCCCAGCCCGCCGGTGGCTGCAAAGGGTCTTGCTTCACTGGTGCAGTATAATACTTTCATTTTTAAGCCTCCCTAACTGAAATGTCGGTTCCGATCACATCAGACCACGCTGCCCTTGCTGATAAAAACGGGATAGGACTGGAAGCCGAGGAGCGAACGGTCGTTTTTAATGACGACGTCCTTATCCATGACGACATAGTTGAGCCTGCAGTTCGGGCCGATGACGCTGTCCTGCATGACCACGCAGTTTTCGAGCTTTGTCCCCTTGCCGACGCAGACGCCGCGGAACAGCACGCAGTTTTCCACCGTGCCGTCAATCACGCAGCCGTCGGCAATCAGGGAATTGGTGACAATGGAGCCCAGCCCGTAACGCGCGGGCATATCGTCGCGCACCTTCGTGAAAATCGGCCGGTCGGCGTTGAACAGCTCCGACCGTACCTTCGGCAGCATCAGGGACATGTTGGCGTCGAAGTAGGAATTCATGG
The DNA here is from genome assembly GCF_036287215.1 of Caproiciproducens sp. CPB-2. Taxonomy (NCBI): domain Bacteria; kingdom Bacillati; phylum Bacillota; class Clostridia; order Eubacteriales; family Acutalibacteraceae; genus Caproiciproducens; species Caproiciproducens sp. CPB-2. The sequence goes on along the minus strand of NZ_CP142860.1, from coordinate 968,004 downwards.
AACAGATCGTCTGGGTAAAGCCCTTGAATTCATAGGCGAAAATCCTGTAATTGGAAATATTGCGCTGGAGAAAGTCGCGCTTGAAATTATACAGGTTGCGGCTGACGCAGTCCGCGACGATCTTCATCAGGGTTTCGCGCTTCATCAACAGCATGCTCAGGCCGTAGTTGCACTCGCCGTCGGCGCGCGGGTTGATGAGCATGTCGCGTACGCGGTTGTCCGGGTCGATGGTGTAGACCGTGGGGTCGCAGATTTTTTCCGGCAGCTTCCCCGAACGGTAAACGACCGTAATATCCGCGTTATGCTTGAGGTGGGAGGACATCACGTCGGTAAAATCGATATTGCAGACCACGTCGCTGTCGGAGACGATCACAAACTCTTCCCTTGAATTGGAAAGGAAAGTACTGATGGAGGAAAGGGATTCTATCCGGCTGTTGGACACGCTGCACTCCCCGCTGAACGGTGGCAGAATAAACAGCCCCTCCCTTTTGCGGGATAAGTCCCACGCCTTTCCGGAACCGAGATGATCCATCAGGGACTGGTAGTTGCTCTTGGTAATCACGCCGACTTTGTTGATTCCCGAATTCACCATGTTGGAAAGCGGGAAATCAATCAGGCGGTATCTGCCGCCGAACGGCACCGAACCCATGGTCCGTTTTTCGGTCAGCTCCCGGACCCGCTCCTCATGCACATTTGAAAAAATCAGTCCAAGCACATTGTTCCCGCGCATTATTTTTCCGCCTCCCCTGCCAGCGTGTCGGCGTCGATCATCGCTTTCGGCGGCACGGTCGTGCCGGGGGCAATGACACAGCCGTCGCCCACGACGGCGACGCCCCACTCATCCTTGTTTTCAATGTCCTCCGGCCGCGCGCCCACAACGGCGCCCTTGCCGATCACGGCGTTTTCGGATACGATCGCGTACTGGACAATGGCGTTTTCCTCCACCCGGGAACCCGGCATGATGATGGAGTCCTTCACCACCGCGCCCGGAGCGATGTAGACGCCCGCAAACAGCACGGCAAAGTCGATTTCACCGTACACGTTGCAGCCCTCCGCGACAAGCGAATTCTGCACTGTCGCACCGCTGGCGACATAGTGCGGGGGCATGACCGGGTTGCGGGAATAGATTTTCCAGTTTTCCTCGCTCAGGTCGAGGGGAATTTTCGGGTTCAGCAGATCCATGTTGGATTCCCACAGGCTGTCGATCGTCCCAACGTCCTTCCAGTACCCCTCGAAGCGGTACGCGAACATCCGCTCGCCGGCGTTCAGCATGGCGGGCAGAACGTCTTTTCCAAAGTCGTTGGAAGATTTCGGGTTTGCCTCGTCCGCCTCCAGGTATTTGCGCAGCTTGCTCCAGGTAAACACATAAATGCCCATGGAGGCCTGATTGCTCTTCGGCACCTTCGGCTTTTCGTCGAACTGGTAGATCGAAGCGTCCTCACGCGTGTTGAGGATGCCGAACCGGGACGCCTCCTCCAGAGGGACCTCAATGACGGCAATGGTGCAGTCGGCTTCCTTTTCCTTGTGGTAGGCGACCATTTTCGAATAATCCATCTTATAAATATGATCGCCGGAAAGCACCACGACGTATTCGGGATGATATCGCTCTATGTAAGGGATATTCTGATAGATCGCGTTCGCCGTACCCTTGTACCAGTCCGATTTTCTGCCGCGCTGGTAAGGGGGAAGAACGCGCACCCCGGCGTTGATGCTGTCCAGATCCCACGGCTGGCCGCTTCCGATATATTCGTTCAGCACAAGCGGCTGGTACTGCGTCAGCACGCCCACCGTTTCGATTCCGGAGTTTACGCAGTTGGAAAGCGGAAAATCAATAATGCGGTATTTGCCCCCGTAGGGCACCGCCGGTTTTGCAAGGTATTTTGTCAGTACGCCCAGCCTGCTGCCCTGACCGCCGGCAAGCAGCATGGCGACTACCTCTTGTTTTGGCAACATTTTATGCTCCTCCCTGGTTATGATTTTATTTTTTTTCTGCTTTGCGTGTCGTTTTTATTTTTTGTGTAAGCGCCTCGGGTTTTGCGGTTTTTCTTGCCTTGCGGCGGCATTTCAGAAAGAGAACCGAAAGCGGGGGAAGCGTCAGCTCAACGGACTGCTCGAACCCGTGCATCGGTTTTGCGCTGGAATGGATGCTGCTGCCGTTCGTGATTCCGCTCCCGCCGAATTCAGGCCGGTCGGAAGAGAAGATTTCCGTATAGATTCCTTCAAACGGCACCCCGACGGAATAGGGGGTGCGCTCTACGGGCAGGAAATTACAGACGGCAATCACCTCATTTCCCGACTTGTCAATGCGGCGGAACGCGATGACGCTCTGGGTGTAATCGTCGTTGGAAATCCATGAGAAGCCTTCCCAGGAAAAATCGACCTCCCACAAGGCCGCGGTTTCCAGATAGAAATGGTTCAGGCTTTTGAAGAAATCGTTCAGCACCTGATGCTCGGGCTTGTTCAGCAGAAGCCAGTCGAGGCCCTGCTCGTAATTCCATTCGTTGCGCTGGCCGAACTCGGTCCCCATAAAGATCAGCTTTTTCCCGGGATGCGCCATCATATAGCACATAAACGCCCGCACGCCCGCGAATTTCTGCGCTTCGTCACCCGGCATTTTTTCAATCAGGGACCGCTTCCCATAAACGACCTCATCATGGGAAATCGGCAGAATAAAGTTTTCCGAAAACGCATAAAAGAACGAAAAGGTTATATTGTCGTGATTGAATTTGCGGTAGACCGGGTCAAGCGACATATAATGAAGCATGTCGTTCATCCATCCCATATTCCATTTGTAATTGAAACCCAGGCCCCCGCAGTACGTCGGCTTGGATACCATCGGCCAGGAGGTGGATTCCTCCGCGATCATCATCACGTCCGGGAAAAGGCCGAACACGGACTCGTTCAGCTTCTGAAGAAAAGCGACCGCCTCCAGATTTTCCTTGCCGCCGTTCTTGTTCGGAATCCATTCCCCGTCCTTACGGCTGTAATCAAGATACAGCATGGATGCGACCGCGTCAACGCGGATTCCGTCGATGTGATACTTTTCGAGCCAGAACACCGCGCTGGAAATCAGGAAGCTGATCACCTCGCTGCGCCCGTAATCAAAAACCAGCGTCCCCCACTCCTTGTGCTCGCCCTTGCGAGGGTCGCCGTACTCGTAGCAGGGCGTACCGTCGAACCGGGCCAGGCCGGACTCGTCCTTGGGGAAATGGGCCGGCACCCAGTCCATGATCACGCCGATTCCCGCCCTGTGGCACTTTTCCACAAAGCTCATAAATTCCTTCGGTTCCCCGTACCGCGAGGTCGGGGCGAAATACCCTGTGACCTGGTACCCCCAGGAGCCGTCGAACGGATGCTCCGTAACCGGCATCAGCTCAATATGCGTATAGCCCATGCTTTTTACATAGGGAACCAGTTCGTCGGCAAGCTTATCGTAAGAAAACGCGTTGCCGTCCGGATATCTCCTCCAGGAACCGATGTGAAGCTCATAGACATTCACCGGCTGGCCGTAATGCTTTTTCACCGCCTTGTGCTTCATCCACGCGGTATCGTTCCAGTTGTAGCCCTCAATATCATAGTATTTGGAGGCGTTGCCCGGACGCGTTTCAAAATGATAGGCATAGGGGTCGCTTTTGAAGGTCTGTTTTCCGTCGGCGCCGGTCACACAGAATTTGTAGGCCTGATACTGCCGCATGACAAACGGCAGGAAACACTCCCAGACGCCGCCGCTGATCTTTTCCATGGGATAATCCTCCGGCTGCCAGCCGTTGAAGTCCCCGGCTACGGAAACTTCTTCGGCATTCGGAGCCCAAACGCGGCAGACCATGCCCTCTTTTCCGTCTTTTTCTGCTTTATGTACTCCCAGAAATTCATAAGCTTTTATGTTGGTTCCCTGATGGAACAAATAAAGCGGCAGATTCCCGTTATTTGATGCAGTTTCCTTTTGCATTTTAAACAACTCCCTTCTGGGTTTCATCGTTCCTTTTATGCTTGAATTTATCATATCACAATTTCCCAAAATATCAATACTTTAGTAAATTATTGGTAATAAACATGGTATCTATTTGATAATTTTAGTTATTTTGTTATAAAACTGCCCTGTTTTCAGTTGTAACAACGAAATGAGCTGCCAAAGTTTCAGCCTGCATTTTCCGAACGGTTTCCCCAATGAATGATTGTGCATAAGAATTAAAAATTCTGCAAAAAAGTAGTCAAATTCAACAATGAATATAGGTTTGAAAATAAGATTTATGTATTTAATTTAAATTTTATATTGACAAATCTTTTGTGATCGGTATAATAGAAATTGTTAAAAGAATATTAAGAGTGTGTAACTGATTCGATCAGGCATAAACTTTCATGGAATTTTAATTTTCATGGTAGTTTATGCTTTTTGTTTTTCTGTGAGAATTCTGACGAAATCCGGCCCGCGGCTCCTCTTCCCATTCGGCGTATTCAGACAGACTTGCGGCGTCTGTCCGGAGCGGGCCGCCGTTTCAATCAAAATTCAAATTGAGGGGATGCAAATGAACTATAGGATAGCTAAGGTTTTGAACAGCAACGCGGTCCTGGCTCAGGACGAAGAAGAAAATCAGGTTGTCCTCATGAGCAAAGGAATCGGCTTTGGCAAAAGAGTAGGAGAAAAAATTCAGGACAACGCGGAAGACCGGAAAATATTTTATATCCACGACGACAGCGTCAATTCCGCAAAATTGAAACAGATCGACTCCCAGGTCCAGCAGGTGGAGGAGGTCACCAGAGAAATTGTAGAGGTGGCGCGCGAGAGGCTTCACATTGACAACAGCAAGCTTTACGGCGCTTTATTGGATCATATCACCTTCGCGGTAGAATGCTTACATATGGGTTTGCCGATCGACAATCCGTTCTGCGGCGAAATCGCGATCCTTTACAGCAGGGAATACGAAACCGCACAGATCGCAGCCGAGATCATCAAAGAGCGTATCGGCGTGGAAATCGGGGACGGTGAGACAGGCTTTATTGCGCTCCACCTCTACTCCGCCAGAGAAAACCGGCACATCCGTTCCGCCATGAAGAGCACCCGCGTCTACAGCGAAATACTCAGCATGGTGGGAAACGCCATCGACAAAAAGCTTGACAACACCCACGCGCCCGCAAAAAGCTTTCTGCTTTCCCTGCACTGTCTGGTTACGCTGACCGTCAACCGCAATCCGATTGTCATGAAGCTGAACCAGCAAGTCAAGCTGAGCATGCTCGATTCCTACCGGACGGCGCTGCAGGTCGCGAAAATGATTTACGGGGAGATGGACGTCCAGCTCAGCGAGGACGCGGTCGCTTTTATTGCGGTCGATATTGAAAAGCTGAAACAGTTGTGACCCATTCGAGGGAACTCGATTCAAAATATTTCTTAGGAGGAAAAACAATGCAAAAAGTTTTAGCGGCACTTCAAAAACTTGGCAAGGCATTGATGCTGCCTATCGCATCGCTGCCAATCGCGGGTCTTCTTCTCAGGCTGGGGCAGAGCGACATGCTCAATATCCCCCTTCTGGCGGATTCCGGCAACGCCCTGTTCAGCAACCTTCCCCTCTTGTTCGCAATCGGTATTGCGGTAGGACTTGCAAAAGACAATAACGGCGCTGCGGGCCTGGCCGGAGCGGTCGCCTACTTCGTACTCAACGCGGCCGGCCAGGCCGTCAACCACGCCCTGCAGGTCGGCAGCATTTTCATGCCGGCGGCGGGCCTTCCCGAAGGAATCACTGAAATCAACATGGCGCATTTCGGCGGAATCATCGCCGGTGTCATCGCCGGTCTGTGCTACAACCGGTTCCACAGCGCCAAGCTGCCCGACTGGCTTGCGTTCTTCGGCGGCAGACGCTTCGTTCCGATCGTCACGGGCGGTTTCTCCCTTGTGATCGGCGGCTTGCTCGGTACCGTATGGCCGACCTTCCAAAAGGGTCTGGACGCGGCCGCAAACTGGATGACCGGCAGCGGCGGACTCGGCGAATTCATCTACGGCACGCTGAACAGACTGCTCCTGCCCTTCGGGCTGCATCACGTTGTGAACACGGCCGTATGGTTTAACTTCGGCACCTACACGGGCGCGGACGGCAAAACCGTTTCCGGCGACCTGTGGAGATTCTTTGCGGGCGACCCCCACGGCGGCGTATTTACCGCCGGTTTCTTCCCGATCATGATGTTTGCGCTTCCCGCGGCTGCCCTGGCCATGTATGTATGCGCCAGGAAGGAAAATAAAGCAATCGTCGGCGGCGCTCTTTTCTCCGTTGCGCTGACCGCGTTCCTGACCGGCGTAACAGAGCCGATCGAATTTATGTTCATGTTCCTCGCGCCCGTCCTCTTTGTCCTGCATGCCGTCCTGACAGGTCTTTCCCTGGTGGTTTGCAACATGTTCGGCATCCGCGACAGCTTTACCTTCTCGGCGGGTCTTTTCGATTACCTCATCAACTGGACCAAGGCGGCAAACGGCTGGATGATTATCCCGATCGGCCTTGTATTCGCTGTTGTTTACTTCTTCCTGTTCGTGTTCTTTATTAAAAAATTCAACCTGAAAACACCGGGCCGTGAAGACGACGAGGAAACCAACAGCTTCTCCGCGCTGGTTGAAGATCAGGGCTTCGATAATATTGCGAAGCAATACATAGCGGCGCTCGGCGGAGCAGAGAATATTAAGGAGATCGATTCCTGCATCACCCGCATCCGCCTGACCCTTGTCAGCAACAAGGAACTGAACGAAAAAGATTTCAAAGCCCTCGGCGCTTCCGGCGTCATGAAAGCAGGCACCCAGGTTACCCAAGTCATCGTCGGCACAAAAGCCGAGCTTTTGGTCGACGCAATGAAGAAATACCTCCCCGGCCACGACCACGCGACGGCCTGATTCATTTCTCCCTTTCGTTTCCCTCCCCCATTTCGGGGGAGGGAAACGATCTTTATGATCTTAATTCGTTGAAATCAACATCGGAGGTCTATCATGCAATTATTCGGCAGAAATAAGAAACAGACCATTTTAGCTCAACAAACCGGAAAAGCCATTTTAATAACCGAAGTACCGGACCCTGTATTTGCCGATAAAATATTAGGCGACGGAATTGCCATCCTTCCTTCGAAAAACGGGGTTTATTCGCCCGTGTCCGGAACAATCGTACAAATTGCGCATACGCTCCACGCAATCGGAATAGAAAGCGACGATGGGGTCGAAGTGTTGGTTCATCTTGGAATCGACACCGTAAAACTGAACGGCGAAGGCTTCACCTGCCATGTAGAGGTCGGTCAGCATGTCGCCGCAGGGGAAAAAGTAATGGATATGGATATTCAGGCAATCGCGGAAAAGGGCTATAGCACGATTTCTCCCTGTATCATCACCAATCTTGACGCGGTCAAAAATCTCGAATGCGGGCAAGGCAATGTTTCCGGCGGCAAATCGGTCGTCATGAGCTTCAGCAAGCAGTGAAGCCGGCCTCCTGTCAATCTGGAAAATAAAAGGGATGTCGCGGTCAGCGGACATTCCTTTTTTGTTTGCAGAAAGCCCCGGGCAAAGCTGAAAATCTCCCTGTACGGGTAACAGCCGGATGGCCGCCGGATAAAGAAAGCACCCCACGGCGGACGGTTGCCCGCTGTGGGGTGCTGAGCATTCAAAAGATTTCAGCCCTGAGGTAAATTATTTATGGTCGACGACATTCATGTGCTTGATGAGGTCCAGAACCTTGTTGCTGTAGCCCCACTCATTGTCGTACCAGGATACGAGCTTGACGAAGTGGTCGTTCAGCATGATGCCGGCATTCTTATCAAAGATGGAAGTGCGGGGATCGCCGAGGAAGTCGGAAGAAACGACCGCGTCCTCAGTGTAGCCGAGGATGCCCTTCATTTCGTTCTCGGAAGCCTCTTTAACGGCTGCGCAGATCTCTTCATAGGTGGTCGGTTTTGCAAGGCTGACGGTCAGGTCGACAACGGAAACATCCAGTGTGGGAACACGCATGGACATACCGGTCAGTTTGCCCTTGACTGCAGGAATAACAAGCGCGCATGCTTTTGCGGCGCCGGTGGAGGAAGGAATGATGTTGCCGGCCGCGGCGCGGCCGCCTCTCCAGTCTTTGCTGGAAGGACCGTCAACGGTCTTCTGGGTGGCGGTGGTGGAATGGACGGTCGTCATAAGGCCTTCCACAATACCGAACTTGTCGTTGATCACTTTTGTCAAAGGAGCAAGACAGTTGGTGGTACAGGATGCGTTGGAAACGACCTTCATGTCCTTTGTGTAGGTGTCGAGGTTAACGCCGCAGACAAAAGTCGGTGTTTCCTTATCCTTTGCGGGAGCGGAAATAACAACCTTCTTTGCGCCAGCTGTAATATGGGCGGAAGCCTTCTCGGTTGTGCAGAACACACCGGTGGACTCTACAACATACTCGGCTTCCACTTTGCCCCACGGAATCTGGGTGGGATCCTTTTCGGCAAAGACGCTGATCTTTCTGCCGTTTACAACAAGCTTACCGTCTTCGGCGGAAATGTCACCCTGGAAGTGGCCGTGCATGGTGTCGTATTTCACCATGTAAACCATGTAGTCAACGTCAATAAACGGATCATTGATACCGACAATTTCAAATGTTTCCGGCTGAGCGACGGCTGCGCGGAAGACCAGGCGGCCGATACGGCCAAACCCGTTGATGCCAATCTTAACAGACATAAAAATATACCTCCTGAAATTTAATCTTTCTTATTCCTATTTTATAGCATTTTAAGATATTTTACAAGTCATCTGACATAATTTTAACTAACTTTTTTCATCTTAATTCCCAAGAAAAGGACTTTTCATCCTTTCACGGAACTGCTCCTGACTGTGGTACGCTTTCGCCAGAAATTCCAGGCAGCTTTCTTCTTTCAGGACGCCGCCGGAGGGTTCGTCCTCCGCATTGTCCGCCGCTTCGCTTACGGCCGCGCCGGTCCGGGGTTCCTCCGCCGGAAGCTCATCGTCAGGCTGGGGCTTGTCCTCCCCGATCTTAGCGTACCGGATCAGGAACAGCACCACATACAGCGCTAACAAAACATTCACCGGATACAGCCCGGCCGGGAAAGTACCGGCGCCGCGGAGATTAAAAAGGAGCATTACCGTGCCCGGAATTCCGGTGGCCAGCAAAAGCAGCGCCGCCGGAAGGCCGAATACATAGACCATTTTCCCACTTTTTTCATCTTCTATGCGCGCGAACATTTTTGCCTGGGCGAACAGGAACAAAAGCAGAAAGATTACCGCGAACGTGTCGTAGATATTCTCCGAGACATTGACCACCGCCACATAGGTGATAAACAGCGAAACAAGGCTGGCACAGCCCCATACGGACGGAAGCAGCGCCAGAAGCGGGTGGCGTTCAAAGGTGTTGCCGCCCGTCGCGAACTGATAGGCGGTCAGGATGATCACCCCTCCCGCGCAAATACCGATCAGCGCGAGAAGAACGGAAGGAACGGGATTTTCAGATTCGGCCGAGGTGAAAATGCCGACGGCGTACTGCAGGATGATCCCCAGTCCGGCCAGGGTGCCGAATACCGCCGCCGGAAGGCTTCTGATCGGGCTGTACTTCGGCTTTTTCTCCTTATCCAGGAAGCACATCAGGACCAGCAGAAGGACCCCCGCCGCAAGACCGGCGGAAACAAACGCGGTCGTCTTCATGCCGTCGATATAAAAGCCGGTATCCTGATCCATCAGAAACAGGATCTGATAAATTCTGGTCGGCATCGTAATCAGCAGGGCAACTGCGAACACAATCCAGGCATTCTTAATATTCATGATGTTCTGTCCTTCCAATCTTACTTTGCGTTTCGTTTGTCAAGGGATATGTACGGTTTGCTCTTCGACAGGGAACGATACGCCGGGCGCATGATCCTGCCGCAGGTCTCCATCTCCTCTATGCGGTGGGCGCACCAGCCCGCAATGCGGGAAATCGCAAAAAGCGGCGTAAACAGGTCGCTCGGAATCCCAAGCATCTCGTAAACCAGCCCGGAATAGAAGTCGACATTGGCGGAGATGACCTTCATCTCCCCCTTGACCTTCGCAAAAGCCGCCGGCGCGAGCTTTTCCACCCGCTCGAACAGCTCGAATTTCTGAAGCATATCCCTTTCCTCGGCCATTTTGCGGGCTTTTGTCTTCAGGATGACCGCGCGCGGGTCGGAAAGCGTATAAACCGCGTGCCCCATGCCGTAAATCAGGCCGGAGTGGTCGCAGGCTTCCCCGCGGACGATTTTCTCAAGGTAATTTCCGAGCTCCGTTTCGTCCTCCCAGTTACGCACATTCTCCATGATCTCGTTCATCATCATCATGACCCTGTGGTTGGCGCCGCCGTGCTTGGGGCCTTTCAGGGAACCGATCGCGGCCGCGATGGCGGAATAAATATCCGTGCCGGTGGAGGAAAGCACGCGCGCGGTAAAGGTGGAGTTGTTGCCGCCGCCGTGCTCCGCGTGGAGAATCAGGCACAGGTCGAGCAGCTTTGCCTCCTCATCGGTGAACATGCGGTCGGGACGGATCGCGTTTAAGATGGCCTGCGCCGTGGAATGGGAAGGGTCAATGGGATGGAAGTACATGCTCTGCTTGTCAAAATGACGGCGCTTCACCTGATAGGCATACGTCATGATGGTGGGCATCCGCGCAATCAGCTGGATGGCCTGGCGCATGTTATTCTGGAGGGAGGTGTCGTCCGGATTGTCGTCGTAGGAATACAGGGCCAGCACGGAACGCGCCAGCTTATTCATAATATTCTTGGACGGCGCCTTGATAATCATATCTTCCGCAAAATATTCCGGAAGCTCGCGGTAGCTGTTCAGGGTTTTACAGAAGGTCTGCAGCTGCTGCGCGTTCGGCAGCTCGCCGAAAAGCAGAAGCCAAGCGACTTCCTCATACCCGAAACGCTTTTCCGCAAGGCATCCTTCCACGATCTCCCGAAGGTCGATCCCGCGGTAGGTAAGCTTGCCCTCGTCCGGGATGCGCTCGCCGTCCGCAATTAAATAGCCGTGTACGTTACAGATCGTGGTAAGGCCCGCCATGACGCCCGTGCCGTCCGGGTTGCGCAGGCCGCGCTTGACCTGATATAATTCAAATTTGTCCTGCGGAATTTTATTATTTGCCCTGAACTCGTCACACAGGCTCTTCAGGCCCGGATTGTCCTGTTCAAGTACAATTTCTGCCATATCAGCACACCATTTCCCCACGCAAATTCAATAAAAAAAGCCGTCCCGCTCCGCATGGAAGAACCGACGGCGACGCCAATATCTCCTATCAACACTTTCGTATATAATATATATCACCGCGAAATCAAAGTCAAGTAACCTCGCATTGCAGAATCACTGATTTTGCAGCAAAAATATTTAAGAATTTCATTTTTATGTCAAATTCCGCCTTCAATGAAATATATTTATAATTTTATGAATAATCTTTAATATGCTCATGTAAAATGTAATACGGTAGCTTTCCTGTTCAGAAAACGGACCAGCCAAACCGTGATAGGCCGCTGAGCTTTCCCGTGCAAAATTCAGCCGCTTATCAGCCGATTGGATACTGCACGGAGGAATGGTGGTTGAAAATGAAAGGCAAAACCTTACTGGGACTTCTGCTTTTTCTGATAATGTTCCTGATCCCGTTTTTATCCGTAGGTGCGAAAATTCCGGACAAGACAGACAAGCCGAGCTCCAGGAGTTCCTCGTCCGCCGTACAGTCCGGCCAGCAGCCGCAGGCAAAACCGCAGTCCCAGCCCGTATCCCAGACACCGCAAAGCAGCGCGCCCGCAGCCCGGAATACGGCCCAGTTTAAGATACTCGATACCAAGAGCAATCAGGTTCTGACGGTGAACGACCGGGATTTCCTCTACGGCGCGATCGTCACCGAAATGTCCCCCGAATCCCAGCCGGAAGCGCTGAAAGCGCAGGGCGTCGCCGCGTATACCTATTACAGCCGTCTGCGTACACAGGAAAGGGCCAACCCCACGGCCGCGCTGAAGGGCGCGGATTTCTCCGCGGACACACAGGGGTGGCAGATTTACGTCAGCAAAGCGCAGATGCAGGAGCGCTGGGGAACCAAGTTCGACGAATACTACAACAAGCTTACGCAGGTGGTAAACGCCGTATACGGGCAGGTGCTCAAAAGCGGGAATGATCTTGCCGACGCGACCTACTACGCCATTTCTTCCGGCAGGACGGAAACCTCCGAGGACATCTGGGGCGGGAAGCGCAGCTATCTGGTCTCCGTCGCAAGCCCCGGGGATGTATTCGCCGGCGGGTACCAGACCACGGTCACGCTCAGTGCCGACCAGTTCAAAGCGGCGGCCCTGAAAGCCGCGCCGAAGGCGAGCTTTGGAACGGACGCGGCCAAATGGGTCGGCGCCGTCAGCCGCACCGCCGCGGGTTCCGTGAAAACCATACAAATCGGCGGGGTCTCCGTAACGGGAAACGACGCGCGCAACGCGTTCGGGCTGCGTTCGGCAAACTTCACCCTTACCTGCAAGGACAATGTTTTTACCTTTGTGGTAAAAGGATACGGACACGGCGTCGGGATGAGCCAGGTGGGCGCGGATTACATGGCTTCGCAGGGATTGACCTACAAACAGATTCTGGCGTGGTATTATCCCACCACCTCGCTTACGGCGACCGCTGCATAATGAGCATGGAAAAACCCGCATTTGTCCAATTCCCGATTTCCGCGTACAAAAAGGGGCTGCCGCGGCAGCCCCTTTTTTACATCAGCCGCCCAGATAAGCCTTGCGGACCTTCTCATCATTCGCAAGCTCATCCGCGTCGCCTTCCATGGCGATCGCGCCCGTTTCCAGAACGTAGGCGCGGTTGGCGATTTCCAGCGCCTTCTTCGCGTTTTGCTCGACCAGCAGGACGGTGACGCCCGACTGGTTTACGTCCCGGATAATGCTGAATATCTCGTTCACCAGAAGCGGGGAAAGGCCCATGGACGGTTCGTCCAGCAGAAGCATTTTCGGATTGCACATCAGCGCGCGCCCGATCGCGAGCATCTGCTGTTCCCCGCCGCTGAGGGTACCGGCGATCTGTCTGCGGCGTTCTTTCAGCCGGGGCAGGCGCTCAAACAGCTTTTCAAAGTCGTCCTCGATTTTATCGCCGTCATTGCGGATATACGCGCCCATCTCCAGATTTTCAAGCACGGTCATTTTGGAAAAAATACGTCTTCCCTCCGGAACCTGAGCCAGCCCGAGCTTAATAATCTTATGGGGCTCCGTCGTACGCAGATCGTTGCCCATAAAGGTGATCTCGCCGTTCTTCGGCTTGATAAGTCCGGAAATGGAATGAAGCGTCGTGGTTTTTCCGGCGCCGTTCGCGCCGATCAGGGTAACGATTTCCCCCTCCTGCACTTCAAACGAAATATTTTTAATGGCATGGATGGACCCGTAGAAAACGTCCAGATTTTTTACCGACAGCATAACTCCCATATCACTCACCTCCAAGATACGCGGCGATCACTTTCGGATCGTTGCGCACCGTTTCCGCGGTACCTTCCGCGATGATCCTGCCGTAGTCCAGAACCACAATATGTTCGCAGATTCCCATGACGAAGTTCATGTCGTGCTCAATCAGCAGGATCGCAACGTTGAATTTATCACGGATCAGCATGATGGTTTCCATCAGCTCCATGGTCTCGGTCGGGTTCATGCCGGCCGCGGGCTCGTCAAGGAGCAGGACCTTCGGATTGGTCGCGAGCGCGCGGGCAATTTCCAGCTTGCGCTGCTTGCCGTAGGGAAGGTTTTTCGCCAGATCGTGCGCATGCTCGTCGAGGCTGAAGACCTGTAAAAGCTCGTGCGCGCGTTTGGAAACCGCCTTCTCCTCCTTACGGTAGGAGGGGAGGCGGAACATCCCCGCCAGAACGGAGTACTTCATCTGGCTGTTCATCGCGATCTTTACGTTGTCAATCACGGTGGCATCCTTGAACAAGCGGATATTCTGAAAAGTTCTCGCAATCCCGTTCTGAGTGATCTGATAGGTCTTTTTGCCGACGATGTTGTTTCCGTCAAGCTCAATCACGCCCTCCGTCGGCATATAAACGTCGGTCAGCAGGTTGAAAACGGTGGTTTTTCCCGCTCCGTTCGGTCCGATCAGGCCGATAATTTCCCCTTCGTTGATGGAGAAATGCACATCCTCAAGGGCCTGAAGGCCGCCGAAAGCAATTCCAAGATTTTTGGTTTCCAGTACAGACATCGGTTAGCCCTCCTTATTCGAAGCCGGGTCCTGCTTTTTCCCTTTTACGGCGCCTTTGATTTTATCCGCTGTTTTCATCAGCGAAAATTCGCTGCGGCCCAGCAGACCGGTAGGACGGAACAGCATCACGCAGATCAGCACGACGGAGTAAAGCAGCATACGGTAGCTGGCAAACCCGCGCAGCGCCTCCGGCAGAACGGTAAGCACGCCCGCGGAAATAATGGAGCCCGTAATCGAGCCCATACCGCCCAGCACAACCATTACGAGAATTTCCACCGAACGGTTGAAGTCGAACTTCGACGGGTCGATCAGACCGATCTGGTGCGCGTAAAGGCCGCCCGCCACACCGGCAAAGAACGCCGCCAGAATAAACGCAAGCAGCTTGTAATAGGTGGTGTTGATGCCCGAGGCCTCCGCGGCAATTTCATCCTCGCGAATGGAAATGACGGCGCGGCCGTGGCGGGAAGTCCCGAAAGTAAAGCTGATAAAGATGGTCAGGACGGCGATGAAGAACATATAGGTAAACATCGCCGTCAGGTTATGGCGAGAGTTCAGGGAGTCGATGCCGTAAAGGCCCTTCGCTCCGTTGGTAATGGTAAGATTGTTGGCGATCACGCGTATGATTTCCCCAAAGCCCAGGGTGATAATCGCCAGATAGTCGCCTTTCAGGCGCAGGGCCGGCACGCCGATGATGACACCGAAAAGCGCCGCGACCAGTCCGCCCAGCACCAGCGCGATAGGGAACGCGACTGGAAGCGGAAGCCCGGAGTGAAGGGTGAACAGGCCCGCGGCGTACGCGCCCACCAGCATGAATCCCGCGTGGCCCAGAACCAGCTGGCCCAGCAGGCCGGTCACAAGGTTCAGGCTGACGGCCATAATGATGTTGATGCACATCATGTTGATAATATCGGAATAATAGCTGTTCACAACGCCCTGGCGGATCAGCATGGTAAAGACCACATACAGAAGAATAACGATTGCCAGATTCACAACGTAAGAAATCTTTTTTCTTCTTGAAATACCCAACATTCGTTACACCTTCTCCCTTGTATTTTTGCCGAGCAGACCCGCGGGCTTTACCAGCAGGACGATAATCAGGATTCCGAATACCACGGCATCCGTCAGGTTGCTGCTGATATAGGCGTTCGTCAGGCTTTCGGCGACGCCCAGCAGGTAGCCGCCCAGCATGGCGCCGGGGATGCTGCCGATTCCGCCGAGCACGGCGGCGACAAACGCCTTCAGGCCCAGCAGACCGCCCATAATCGGCTTAATCTGCGGATATGTGTTGCAGTAGAGCACCGCGCCCGCGGAAGCCAAAGCCGAGCCGATGCCAAATGTAAAGGCAATGGTGGTGTTTGTGTTGATGCCCATCAGCTTAGCGGCGCCCGCGTCTTCAGAGGTCGCGCGCATCGCCTTGCCGATCTTCATCTTGCTGACCATAAGCTGCAGCCCCGCCATCATGACGACGGATACCAGAATGTTCAGGACCGTGGACGAGGTAATCTGCAGTTCGCCGATCTGCAGCGGGCTGAAGGAAAACATTTTCGGCATTGATTTCGCGTCCGAACCAAACAGCAGCTGGAAAAGGTTCTGCAGAAAGATGCTGACGCCAATCGCCGTAATCAGCAGAGAAATTCTGGGTGCGTCCCGGACCAGAAGCCTGTGGTATGCTACGCGCTCAATCACGACGCCGATAAGCCCGCAGAAAAGAATCGAACCCAGCACCGCAAGCCACAGGGGAAGATTCATCATAATCAAGATAACAAATACGACATAAGCGCCTACCATAATGATATCGCCGTGCGCAAAGTTGATCAGCTGTACGATACCATAAACCATACTGTAGCCCAGAGCGACCAGCGCGTAAATACTGCCGATGCCCAGGCCATTGATGATTTGCGAAAAGAAATCCATAAACCGCACCCTCCTGCATTTAATTGAAACACTGATATTGTCCGCAGAAAACCCGAAAAGAGGGCGAATTTCTTCACCCTCTTTTCCCCTTTTGATTCCTAAAATAGAATGGGGTAAACTTACTTTTTAAAGTTCTCTACAAATTTGTATTTTCCGTCCGCAATGGTCGTAATGACAGCTTCTCTGACCGGGTTGCGGTTTTCGTCAAATGTGGTGTTGCCGGTAAGGCCCTTGTACTCAATGCCCTTGAGCGCTTCGACAATCTTGTCGGAATCCGTGGAACCGGCCTTTTCGATCGCGGCGGCCATCATGCCCATGGCATCATAGCCCAGAACGGCAAACATGTTTGCATCCGCGCCGTAGGACTCCTTGTAGGTTTTCAGGAAAGCCTGCAGATCGGGATCGGAGCTTTCAGCGGAGTACTGGCTGCAGAAATAGCAGTCCTTCACAGCGTCGAGGTTGCTCTTGTCAATCTTCTCGAGAACGCCGTCCCAGCCGTCCGCGCCAAGGAGTTTTGCGCTCAGGCCGATATCCTTCGCCTGTACGGCGATCAGCGCTACGTCGGAATAATAAACCGGAACCATAACGACATCGGGGTTTCCGGCCTTAATCTTTGTAAGCTGTGATTTGAAATCAACGCTGCCGCTCTGATAGGCTTCTTTGTTGGTAATGGTCATGCCGGCTTCTTTCGCAGCAGCTTCAAAAGCATTTGCAACGCCGGTGGAATAGTCGTCGCCGTTATCATAGATGATGGCGGCGGTTTTTGCGCCGAGCTTCTGAGCCGCATAGGCAGCCATCAGTTCACCCTGGAACGGATCGATAAAGCAGGCGCGGAAGATATTGTCGCCGGCCTTTGTAATGTCCGCCGCGGTGCCGGTAGCCGTAATCATCGGCAGGCCGTCTTTTACAGCCTTCTGCGCAACGGCAATGGTCGGTTTAGAGGTAACGTCGCCAACCAGCGCGACAACCTTATCGTCCTGTACAAGCTTGTTGTAAGCATTGACAGCCTCGATTGCATCGCCCTTTTCATCGTAGGAGATGTATTCAATCTGCTTTCCAAGAACGCCGCCGGCTTTATTGATCTTATCTACAGCCAGCTTAACGCCGTTATTTGTGGCAATACCGTAAACGGATACGTTCCCGGTCAGCGGTGCAAGTCCGCCGATTTTAATTGTCTCACCAGCCGCAGCGGCACTGCCCGCAGCCGCAGAATCCGTGTTCCCGCCTCCCTGAGCACAGCCTGTTGCAGAAGCAGAAAGCATTACAGCTGCCAAAACAGCTGCCAATAAACGCTTTTTCATCATGTTTTACCTCCCAAGTAAAATAGTCTCTTCGCATTTTTATACTACAAGCCGAGCTGCCGAAACAACCCCGCTTTATGCCCTGACCTTAATATTCTAATGTTTTTGATTATACTACTGATGAAACATATTTGCAACTGCATATTTACAATTATTCGTTTTATTTTATAAAATCGTAAAAATTAACAGTTTTTATTTGCTTTTTAAACTTCCGTCGTATATAAATGAAATATCGAATTACTAATATTGCAAATCCATTGGCTAACTATCGCTTTAAACCAGTAAAATTTTGTTTTGGTGCAGTGAAGCATACCCGCTTCATTCATATCCGAATAAAATTGTATAAAAAAGGCGCTTCCCAAGCGGAAAGCGCCTTTTGTTTGATTCTGTTTTTGAAAAATTATTCTGCCGTCGTGTACATGAAGAAGTCGAAACCGAGCGGAGACTCGTAGAAGTTCTTCAGGTTTTCGTTTATCAGATACGGATGCGTGTAGAAGAACAGCGGAGCAATGCCCATATCATCCATCAGAATCTTTTCCGCATCGTGCAGAGCGGGCATTCTGACAGAGTTGTCGTCGGTGGACAGCGCCTTCTTAATCAGTTCGTCATACTGTTTGTTGCTGTATTTACCGCTGTTGTTAGCATCGCCGGTAACCCACAGCGTCAGGTAGGAAATCGGATCGTTGTAGTCGGCGAGCCAGCCGTGACGGGCAATGCTGAAATTACCTTTATTACGGGTATCTACAAAGACAGACCATTCCTGAGCGGACAGGGTCGCGTTGATGCCAAGCTCCGTTTTCCACATATTCTGCAGGGCCTCGGCAACGGACTGGTGCTTGGAAGAAGTATTGAAGATATATTCGAAAGTCGGGAAACCTTTTCCGTCCGGATAACCGGCTTCCGCCAGCAGCTTCTTGGCTTCGGCTACATTCTTTTCATAATCTTCGGGCTTTACGGAATAGTATCCGCCGCCCACATCGTGGAACTGCTTGGATTCATCCTGATCCGTTACGCCGGTGGAAACCATGGCGTCGGCAGGGATTTCGCCGCCCTTTGTAACCTTTTCCACAAGGTAGTTGCGGTCAATGGCGAGAGAAAGGGCTTTTCTCACCTTCGGGTTGTCAAAAGGAGCTTTCTGAGTATTATAACAAACCAGATAGGTGCCCAGCTGGTTGATGGTGTGATAATCGGGCTTATCCTTCCATGCGGCGATCTCATCCACAGGGAACTGATAAGCGAACTGGATTTCATTGTTCTGATAGGCGGCCAGCTGTGCGGCGTCGTCCTCAATCAGGACAAACTTCAGCGTATCGTTCGTAATGCTGTCTTTATCATAGTAATTCGGGTTCTTGACATACGTCATGCTCTCTTTGTGGCTCCAGTCCTTGAGCATGTAGGAACCGTTGCTGACATAGGTTGCGGGATCCTGTGTCCACTGGTCGCCCTTGGCCTCAATGATGTCTTTTCTGACAGGCATGTAGGTCGGGAAGGTGAACAGCTCCATAATATATGCGCAGGGTGCTTCCAAAGTGATTTCCAGCGTCTTGTCGTCCTTGGCTACAATGCCCAGGTCGGAAGGAGCGTAAACGGAACCGTCCGCTTTCTTCTCGCCGCTGCTGATCTTGGTGGCGTTTTTGATCGGATCAAAAATGCTGACGTATTCAGAAGCTGTTTTCGGATCCACGCCTCTCTGCCACGCGTAAACGAAATCACCCGCCGTTACGGCTTTGCCGTCGGACCACTTGATGTCGTCGCGCAGGGTAACCGTATAGGTGAGGTGGTCGTCGCTTACCTTAATGTCCTTTGCCTGTCCGTTGACAATCTTTCCGTCCTTGTCATGCTTTGTCAAACCTTCAAAAGCATGGAGGATCAGGGTACCGCCGTCTACCGTCTGGTTATGGACAGGGTCGATCGTCGCCGGTTCCGGCCCGATGCATACCGTAAGGGTTTTTGCTTCTGCGCCGCCGTTGCTGGCGGGCGTTGACTCCGTTCCGGATGCTTCCCCGCCTCCGCCGCAGCCGGCAAAAGCGGAAACCATCATCGCCATCGCAAGAACGAGAGCAACAATTTTCTTTTTCATTAAAAATCCCTCCAATTTCTTTCTTATTTTCTCTTCAATAAATATTATTTCAATTTGCAACGCAAATTAAAACCTGTTAAAACTCCCCGATACGATGGCAGGCCGCAAAATGGCCCGTTTCATATTCCTTGAATTCCGGCACCTCAGCCGCGCACTGTTCCGTCGCGTACGGGCAGCGGGTTCTGAAGCGGCAGCCGGAAGGAGGATTCAGCGGGCTGGGCACGTCGCCCTCCAGCACAATTCTTTTTTTCGCGCGGCTCATCTCCGGGTCCGGAATCGGAATCGCGGAAAGAAGGCTTTGCGTGTAAGGATGGATCGGGTGGTCATAGAGCGAATCGCTATCCGCAAGCTCGACGAGCTTTCCCAGATACATGACCCCGATCCGGTTGCTGATATGCTTTACAATCGCAAGATCGTGGGCAATAAACAGATAGGTCAGGCCAAGCTCCTGCTGTAAATCCTCAAACATATTGACGACCTGCGCCTGTATGGAAACATCCAGCGCGGAAATCGGTTCGTCGCAAACAATAAATTCCGGATTCACCGCCAGCGCGCGCGCAATCCCGATTCTCTGGCGCTGACCGCCGGAAAATTCATGGGGATAGCGGTTTGCGTGCTCGGAATTCAGACCCACCCTCTCCAGCAGGGAAAGGATTCTGTCGTTACGCTCCTTGCGGCTGGAAGCCAGATTGTGGATATCGATCGGCTCGCCGACAATGTCGCCGACCGTCATGCGGGCGTCCAGAGACGCGTAAGGGTCCTGAAAAACGATCTGCATCTTTTTACGGTAAGGGGCAAAGTCCACATGTGTGACATCCTCCCCGTTATAGATGATTTTTCCCCCGGTCGGCTCATACAGCCGCAATATGGTTCTGCCGGTCGTTGTCTTTCCGCAGCCGCTTTCTCCAACCAGCCCTAAGGTCTCTCCCTTATTGATATAAAAGCTGACATCATCAACAGCCTGCACATAATTTGTCTTGAATATACCTCCGCTTACCGGAAAATATTGCTGAAGATGCTGAACTTCCAACAGCTTTTCGCTCATTTTGTGTTTCCCTCCCCGGCTTTTTCAAACTGCTCTTTCTGCAAGAGCCAGCAGGCACTTTTGTGGCCCGGAGAAATCTCGGTAAACTCCGGCATCTGCCTGAGGCAGATTTTCATGCACCGGCTGCAGCGGGAGGCAAACGGGCATCCGTCCGGCGGGTTCAGAAGGTCAATGGTGGTTCCCTCGATCGGAATCAGCCTTTCGTGTCCCTGCTCGTGGATCTTCGGGACGGAGTTCAAAAGGCCGACCGTATAGCAGTGCTTTGGATTATAAAAAATATCGTCCGTACTGCCGATTTCAACGATCTTGCCGGCGTACATGACCGCAATACGGTCACAAACGTCGGAAACGACGCCCAAATCGTGTGTAATCAGGATAATCGACATGTTTATTTTCTTTTTCAGTTCCACCATCAGTTCCAGAATCTGCGCCTGAATGGTAACGTCAAGCGCCGTGGTGGGTTCGTCGGCAATCAGCAGCTTCGGCTCGCACGCCAGCGCCATGGCGATCATCACCCTCTGGCGCATACCGCCCGAAAATTCGTGCGGATACTGCTTCATGCGTTTTTCCGGCTCGTTCATACCGACCAGACTCAAAAGTTCGATAGCCCTCGCCTTGCACTCCGCCCTGTTTTTGTCGGTGTGCAGACGAAGCATTTCGGTAAGCTGGCTTCCAATGGTATAGACCGGGTTCAGAGAGGTCATCGGGTCCTGGAAAATGATGCTGACTTCACTGCCGCGCATTTTCCGGAACTCTTTCTCTTTCATTTTTTCAATATGGTGTCCGTTGAACTCGACGGTGCCGCCCACGACTTTGCCGGGCTCGGCAATGATTCCCATCAGGGTGTAGGCGGAAACGCTTTTTCCGCTTCCGGACTCTCCAACGATTCCAAGCACCTCGCCGTGGTCAAGCGTATAGGATACGCCGCTGACGGCCTTTACCTCTCCGGCGGGGGTAAAAAAGGAAACTTGAAGATTTTCTATATCAAGCAAACAATTTGAACTCATTTTCAAATCTCCTATCTCTTAAGCTTCGGATCAAACGCATCTCTCAGGCCGTCACCGAAGAGATTGAAGGACAGAATAATCAAACTGATTGCAACTGCCGGGACGATCAGACGATAGGCATAAGACGTGATTCCGTCAATGGCGGATGAAGCCAGCGAACCAAGACTCGCCATCGGCGCGGCAACACCCAGTCCCAAAAAGCTCAGGAACGCTTCCGTGAAAATCGCGGAAGGGATCTGGAGGGTCGTCGTAACGATCAAAGTACCGATACAGTTGGGGATCAGGTGCCTGCGGATAATTCTTCCGTTTGAGGCGCCCAGCGCCTTGGCCGCCGTAACAAATTCCTGTTCCTTCAGCGACATGACCTGTCCGCGCACGATACGGGCCATGCCGACCCAGTACAGCAGGCTGAAGGTAATAAAAATACTGATCAGCCCGACGCCGACTTTCTGCAGGCCCGCGAAAGCGGGATTGGTTGCAAACAGCATATTCAGCGGCTCTTTCAGCGAAACCTGAAGCAGAATGATAATCAGAATATCCGGTATCGAATATATAATATCCACAATTCTCATCATAATTAAATCGACCTTGCCGCCGAAGAATCCGGCGACCGCGCCGTAGATGCTGCCGATCAAAAGGACCAGCGCGCTGGCAATCAAGCCGACCAGAAGAGAGATTCTGGCGCCGACCATTACGCGGATTCCCAGATCACGGCCGAATTTATCGGTGCCGAAAATGTGGGGGAATACTTTTTCGCCGGCGTCCATTCTCTGGATCTCGCTCTGGGAATACTGCATCGGCGTCAAATCTTCGCTCCCGCGGATCTGCTGGTCATACTGATACGGGTAAAAATTAGGAACAATAAACGCAAAGACCAGAACGATCAAAATAACAACCATTGCGGCCATGGCCACTTTATTTTTACGAAAGCGCTGTATCGCGTCTTTCCAGTAAGTTGTGCTTTCGCGCATGACATCGAGCTGCGCTTTCTCTTCAGAGCTGGCAGGCAGAAAATCTTCCGCATTGAGCTGCAAGCTGAAAGGATTCTTCTTCATTTTTATTTCTTCCATTGCTGTGCTTTCCCGCCTTTCTTACTTTAACTTAATTCTGGGATCGACCAGTTTGTAACAAATGTCTACGACGACATTCATTAAAACCAGCAGCACCGCAAGAAAAATAGTCGTACTCATAACCATGGGGTAGTCGCGCCCGCTGATGCAGTTGATAAATTCGCGGCCAAGGCCGGGAATATTGAAGATTTTTTCAACAACAAAGCTGCCCGAAACAGTATAGGCAAGCAGCGGACCCACATAAGTGATAATCGGGATAATCGCGTTTCTCAGAGCATGCTTGAACAGCATGGAGAATTTGCTTACGCCTTTCGCCTTCGCCGTGCGTATGTAGTCCTGATTGAGCGCGTCCAGCATACTGGAACGCATCAGGCGCGTAATATACGCCATGGGATAAAACGCCAGCGTGGTGACCGGCAGAATATAATGCAGAGGAGTTTTCAGCCCCATGGTCGGCAGCCAATGCAGGTTTACGCCGAAGGTCATCATCAGAAACGTGGCAACCACAAAGGAGGGCACCGCGATACCGAGCGTTGAAATAACCATCAGAAGGCTGTCAGCCCATTTGCCCCTGTTCAGAGCGGCCACGGAACCCATGACAAGCCCTAAAAACAGCGCGACAAGGATCGAAATTCCGCCAAGCCGGGCGGAAACGGGAAAAGTCGATAAAATAATGTCGTTAGCCGTCCGGCCTTTCTGCTTCAGAGAAATACCGAAGTCCCCGTGCAGCAGATTGTTCATATAGTTCCCATATTGCACATACAGTGGTTTGTCCAGTCCGTACTTGACCTTCATCGCCTGTGTCGTCGCCGGCGAAACCGCTTTCTCACTTAAAAACGGGCCCCCGGGTATCATGTTCATTAATGCAAAGGTGATGACGGAAATCAGAAAAATCGTCAAAAGCGCATAGGCGATACGCTTTATCACATAGTTTGTCACTACAGCCACTCCTTAAAATTCCTGTTTGCAGAAGGCAATGTCATATTTCATGCATCATAATGAATATGACCGGGTATCCTAAAAGGAATACAATACGGAATTATATCACAAATATGCCCTTAATTCAACACAGTCTATCATTTACCTTCATACGCCTATGTAGGACACACCCTTGTCCGGATGTGCCCTACATGCCATATCTTATTTTGTTATTATATCAATTTTTGATTCAGAATACAAGTTAATTATGTGGAATAGTCTTAAATATTCTGATTTTTTGCATATTTTTTTTCCGGATATTCAAAAAACAGGCCGGTGGAAATGGATCGGTCGCTGCGGCACAGCTTCTCTTCTCCCATAATTTGGAATTTTATTCTTGATCGGCCCTTATCCGTAAAATCAGGAGCTTACCGCATCAAAACGACCGGTATACGGCAGATTGCGCCTGCATGCGCGTTTTGTACATAGATTCCCCGGAGCGTAGAAAAGATCATGGAAAGCGGAGTTTGTAAAAAATATACGGAACAGGCCACCGACAAGGAATACGTAAGGCCGGAAATTTCAGGAAACCCGGCGGGTATTTGCAAATATTTTTTATTTTTAAAAATCTATTGCATAAACCGTTGAATCGGAATATAATAGAACAAACAAATGAATATATGTTCATATGAACAGGAGTGATTATAATGGAAGAAATAACCGACTTATGCGAAGAAAAATGCATTCACCCCAATCTTGTTGAAAATACACTCCACAGCATGCCCGATCTGGATACACTGTTCGCCCTTGCGGAATTGTTTAAGGTCTTTGGCGATACCACCAGAGTCCGCATCATCTGCGCGCTGTTTGAAAACGAGCTGTGTGTCTGCGATATCGCGGAAGTATTGGGCATGGGCCAGTCCGCCATTTCCCATCAGCTCCGCCTTCTGCGCAATGCCCACCTTGTGCGGGTAAGACGCGAAGGAAAGTCCTCTTTCTACTCCCTTGACGACGACCATGTCCGTCTGCTGTTTGAACAGGGCTTAAACCACGTAAAGGAGGAAAACCCGCATGCATGAATACGAGAATGAACAACGGGAGCCCCTGTGCTCCTGCTGTGCACACGAACACCATGAACACGAGGAGTGTCATGAGCAGGAACACGACCATGACAGCCACGGCGATCAAAAAGCCCAGCCTCCTTTAGCCTCCTGCGGATGCGGATGCAGCCACTGTGAAAGAGAAGAAAACGAAGAAGAAGAAAACTCGAACCGATTTAAAATAGAAATCATATCTTCTCTGCTGTTCTTTGCGGCGGGCTTTCTTTCGGAACATATTTTTCAGGCTCCGCCGCTGATCCAGGGAATCCTGTTCGGTCTGTCAGTTGTTTTATCCGGCTGGCGCGTATTCAGAAGCGGCTGGCGTTCCCTTTTGAAGCTCAGAATGGATGAAACCACGCTGATGGCGGTCGCGGTGATCGCCGCCTTCTGCCTCGGGCAGTACCTGGAGGCGGCAATGGTCGCCATCCTGTATCAGCTGGGAGAAATGATTGAAGACAAGGCGATCGATAATTCCCGCGAAAGCATCGGCAAACTCGCAGAAATCCGTGCGGATACTGCGCGGAGAATCCGGGACGGAAAAGAAGCGATTGTTCCCGCGCAGGAGGTGCAGGTCGGGGACACCATCGCGGTCTATCCCTTCGAGCGGGTCCCGCTGGACGGCACCGTCCTTTCGGGGACCTCCACACTGAACGCTTCCGCGCTGACGGGAGAGAGTATTCCTATCGACGCCTCCGCCGGTTCCGAGGTCCTGTCGGGCATGATGAACGAACAGGGCCCCCTGACAGTTGAAGTAACGCACGACCTTCAGAATTCCGCCGCCTCCCGGATCATTGCCATGGTGGAATCCGCCGCCGCACGAAAGGGCAGGGCGGAAAAGCTGATCACCCGCTTTGCGGAAATCTACACCCCGCTGGTGATGGTGCTGGCCGTCCTGCTGATGGTTCTTCCCCCTCTGTTTGGACTGGGAGAGTTTCGTGTCTGGCTTTACCGCGCGCTGGTCTTTCTGGTAGCCTCCTGCCCATGCGCGCTGGTCATCTCGGTTCCGCTCGGGTTCTACGCCGGGATCGGCGCCGAAAGCAAAAACGGCGTCTTAATCAAAGGCGGCAGGTTTTTAGAGGCTCTTGCACTGGCCGACGCGGTTGTATTCGATAAAACAGGAACTCTGACCAGCGGCGAACTGAAGCTGAGCAAGGTGAACGCTCTGGGCAGTCTGGACAAAGCCGAACTTCTGCGGATCGCGGCCTCCGCTGAGCAGTACAGCTCCCACCCCGCCGCGAAAGCGGTGATAAAGGCTGCTGCCGGCGCGGAGCTTCTGCCCGCCGAGCAGGCTGAAGAAATTCCCGGCAACGGCGTTATCGCGGTGATGGACGGTAAAAAAGTTATCTGCGGCCGCAGAAATCTTTTGGAAGAGAATGGACTGAATATGGAAAACTTCTCCCCCGCCTCCATTTTTATTGCGGTTGACGGCGTCGTAGAAGGCAGCATAGAGCTGAGCGACACCGTGAAACCCGATTCCGCAGAGGGAATCGGGCTGCTGAAAAAAATCGGCCTGAAGCGGATCGTCATGCTGACCGGGGACAACGAAAGCTCCGCGGCCGCGGCCGCGGGGGATTGCGGAATTACGGAGTACCACGCCGGACTGCTTCCGGAAAATAAAGTATCCATTATGGAAAGCATCCGCACAGAGACCGGAAAGACCATCTTCGTCGGCGACGGCATCAACGACGCCCCGGTACTGGCCGCGTCCGACTGCGGGGTCGCCATGGGGCTTGGCACCGACGCGGCGATCGAAGCCTCCGACGTTGTACTTACGCTGGATAAACCCTCCAAACTGGCGCCCGCCATCCGGATCGCGCGCCGCGCGATGGGGATCATCCGCTTCAATATTGCCTTTGCGCTTGCCTGCAAAGCACTGGTGCTTGTCCTCGCCGCTCTCGGCTACTCCTCCATGTGGATGGCCGTATTCGCGGACATGGGCGTCTGCATCATTTCCGTTATCAACGCGACAAGGATTTTGAAATTCCGTTAATTGTACAACTTCCTATTGTCAAAATGACAAAACAGCCTTCCGTTCAAGCTGAACGGAAGGCTGTTCTTTTATTTGATCTTATAACTCGACTTGCTGGACCGCCTTGCGCAGCTCAAGCACTGCGGACGGAGTAACTGAAAGCTCGCTGATTCCGATTTTGACGTAGAATTCCGTCAGCGTAGTATCCGCGGCGGATTCCCCGCAGATGCCCACCCAGATACCGGCATTCTTTGCGCTCTCCGCCGTCTTCTCAATCATGCGCAGCACTGCGGGATGGCGCGAATCAAACATCTTGGAAATGGTATGGTTCATACGGTCGACGGCCAGCGTGTACTGCGTCAGGTCGTTGGTGCCGATGCTGAAGAAATCGACTTCCTTCGCAAGCAGATCGCTCAGCATGACCGAAGCAGGCGTTTCGATCATAATTCCCATCTCAATATCCGGAGCGAACGCGATCTTCTCCGCGGTCAGATCCTTTTTGACCTTCTCCACAATTTTCTTGATCTGTTTTACCTCGTCAACCGAAATAATCATCGGGAACATAATGGCCAGCTTTCCAAAAGCGGAAGCCCGGATCAGCGCTCTGAGCTGGGTAACGAAAAGCTCCTGACGATCCAGGCAGATACGGATCGCGCGGTAGCCCATCGCAGGGTTTTCCTCGTGCGGGATGTCAAGATAAGGCACCTGTTTATCCGCGCCCAAATCCAGCGTACGGATAATCACGCGCTTTCCGCCCATTTTTTCCAGCACCCTTTTATAGGCCTTGAACTGATCTTCCTCGCTGGGGAAGTTCTTGCTTTCCATATACAGGAATTCACTGCGGAAAAGGCCGATGCCGTCCGCATCGTTTTCCAATACCATGGAGACATCTTCCGGATGGCCGATGTTCGCGTTGATTTCAATGACCGTTCCGTTCTTTGTAACGGCTTTGGTTCCTTTCAGCAGATTTAACTCATGCTGATAATTTTCAAACTCCTGCTGCTTCTTCCGGTACTCCTCAAGCATCTGCTCATCCGGCTCAAGGATAACGTCTCCCGCGGCGCCGTCTACAATAATGGAGGCTCCGTCCGTCAGCTCGCCGTATCCGCCCGCAAGCCCAACCACGGCGGGAATTCCCATCGTCCTGGCCAGAATGGCCGAATGGGAGCTTTTGGAGCCTTCGCGCGTGACAAAGGCAAGGACCAGGTCCTTATCCATCTGTACGGTCTCGCTGGGCATCAGGTCAACCGCGCCGACAATCGACCGGTCGGTCAGGCAGTCCAGTCCATTGGCAAGGGTCTCGTCAAGATTGCGGATCAGCCTCTTGGAGATATCGACAACGTCCGCCGCGCGGCCGCGCATATATTCGTCGTCCATCTGCGCGAACATCTCGGAAAATTGCCTGCCCGCCTGCCATACGGCGTATTCGGCGTTCACTTTGTCATTCTTGATCGCGTCCTGAATCGTGTTGAAATAGTCCTCGTCCTGAAGCATCATGATATGTATCTGAAAAATCATGGAATTTGCTTCTCCAACACGCTTGAGCGCTTTCTTGTAGATTGCGTTGAGTGCCTCTACCGCCGCGTCTTTGGCAGAGTCAAGCCGGGACAGTTCCGCAGAAACGTCCGTAATGCTCTTTTTTTGAATATGATCGTCAATATTGACACAAAGGGTCAGTTTTCCAATTGCGTAACCCTTTGATGCAGCGACTCCGTGTATTTTTTTCATCTTACCACCAGCCTTACAGATTTTGTTCACAGAATTCTTTGATTTTCAGGCAGTCCGCCTCCTCATTTTCACCCTCAACCGTAACGGTGATTTCATCGTCCTTCTTTACGCAAAGGCCCATGACGGCAAATAATTTCTTTGCGCTTACTTTCTTGGAATGAAACGTAATGCTGATGTCCGATGAACAGGAAGACGCCAATTTCACAAGGAGCCCCGCCGGTCTTGCATGAAGCCCCACCTCATCCTTTACAATATGTTGGAACGCCTGCACACTAACCAAACCTTTCTTAAAATTTATTTTTAATATTCCTAATAATCAGATTTTCTATTTTGTAAATATGACTAAAAATATTGTATCAATTTTTCGTGATTTGTCAATCACTGTTTTTACCGTGGGCTCAACTTATTCGCCACTAATACATCACAAAGCTGCTTAATACTGTAGACCGCAGCCGTATCAGTGATTGCATTTTGTTGAATATAGTCATAAA
This sequence comes from Caproiciproducens sp. CPB-2, assembly GCF_036287215.1. NCBI lineage: Bacteria > Bacillati > Bacillota > Clostridia > Eubacteriales > Acutalibacteraceae > Caproiciproducens > Caproiciproducens sp. CPB-2. The sequence continues at coordinate 939,200 of NZ_CP142860.1, read as the reverse complement.
TATCCTGATTGTAATATCTTGGATCGATAATATGAATTTCCTGAAAATTTGTCGCCAAAAAGGGCACCATGCTGTTTGCATAAGAATCCTTGATCATCAGCAGCTTCCTGCCATTGCTTACCGTGGAGCTCTTTACGACGTCAACACTGTGGTTTCCGCCGAGAAATACGGAGTATTTATCTTTCTTTTCCAGGTATTCTTTCCAGTAAAGGCTGTCCCTTTGCTGCTTTCCGGTCTGCTGTGTCAGTACAGCCGTCTTTTTATATAACGGCAGATACAGCACGTCGGGCGCCTGTGTGGTCAAAATCGCTTTGGAATACAGTGTTCCCAGAAAGGAGTCCGAAACCGCTTCAAAATCAAAATCTTCCTGCGGAGTCGGCCGGATATCCATAGCCTTTACAAGCGCCTCGTAGCCCTTATAGGCGCCGAAAGTGTTCCAATGATGATCTGTCTTATAATAGTAATCGTTCCCTGTCCGGTCGCTCAGCGTATCAAAAAGATCGATCACCTTTGTATTCTCCCCCGCACCGGCCTGAATGGCGTTGAATTCCTCACGCTGGTCGTGGCTTGGCGCGGAAAAAGGAAGCCTGTCCTGCTGCTCCTGCGCACCGGAAGGCACGGGCATAAAATAGAACGGGAGGCCCGTTTTTTTCGCGAAGAGACGGATCGCCGCCACATTGCGTGTAAAAGTATCGGTGTGGTTTGGCAAAAGCACTTCATAAAGATGGCCGTCTTTTCCGAAATACACGCCGCCTTCCGCAGGGGTCCGGCCGTAGTTGGAGCCGAGATCCCGCTTCCCCATCGTCAGCTGTATACGGGTATTGAGCGCAATCGACGCCTTGCGAAACATAAAATGGTCGCCGACGTAGCTCTCTATGGAATCCATAAAGGAACCGTTCGCAAGGGAAGCCAGCGTCACTTTCGGGGCTGACTCCAGCACACGGTTTTCATCCTCTGAAAAGTCCTGTTTCGGTGCAAAGATCAGGTACATTGCTCCGATTAGGATCGTCATTAGCAGAACCATCGTGACAACGACGGCTTCTATCTCACATTTCTTACTATTTTCTTTTATATTCAGAAATAATTTCATGTTATCCCCTTAAAACACCGATGTGATTCTTATCACGATATCGCGGAAATCAGCTTTCTGTCCGGCTGACGGAACAGAAAATGGAATCCTCACTAAAAGCGGAAATACAGGAACGGATTGTAAGAATTATCGATCAAAAAGGTCATTGACATCACGAAAAGGCAGAGAAAACCAAGGCTCCAGACAATTTTTCCCGGCGTTCCGCTTTTGCGAAGCCTTTCCGTCCAATCAGCGACCAATGTTGAGCTGCAGAGCGCCGCAATGATCAGCAAGGGCGCACAGGTAACCAAAGAATAGACGCCCAATTTGTCCGCGCCGGGTGCGAATCCAAACATCGCCCCAAGCACCCCAAAGGCTTTCCGAATGTCGAGATACGAAAAGAATACCCATCCGATCACCGCGGCTAAAAAGCTGTATAACCACTGAAAGAACGCCGGAATCCTGTCCAGCCATTTTTGAAGGAACAGCTTTTCACAGATGATCAGAACCGCGTAATAGGCGCCCCACATCGCAAAATTCCAGCTGGCGCCGTGCCAGATTCCGGTGAGCACCCAGACGATCGCAAGGTTGCGGACATTTTTCATCGTGGAGCAGCGGTTGCCGCCGAGGGGGATGTAAACATATTCGCGGAACCAGGTTCCCAGTGTAATATGCCAGCGACGCCAAAATTCCGAAACGCTGCGGGAAATATACGGATACCGAAAATTTTCGGGAATCTGAAAGCCGAACATCCCGGCAAGGCCGATCGCCATATCCGAATAACCGGAAAAATCAAGATAGATCTGGAAAGTGAAGGCCAGAGCGCCGAGCCACGCGGTCAGCGTACTGGGATTTCCCAGATACTGCACTTTGTCGGCAAGCATCGCGAGGTTGTTTGCCAGCAGCACCTTTTTAAAGAGACCGACCAGAAACCGCCTGCCGCCGGAGGTGAATTTTTCCAGCGTTTCCTGCCGGTTCTGCAGCTGCTCCGCCAAATCTTCATAACGCACGATCGGGCCGGCGACCAGATGCGGGAAAAAAGAAATATACGCGCCGAAATCAATGATATTGCGCTGCGCCGGCGCTTCTCCGCGATAAATATCAATGGAGTAGGAAAGCGATTCAAACGTATAAAAGGAGATGCCGATCGGCAGCGCAACCGCGGGCAGCGGCACAGAAAAACCGGAAACCGAGTTGAAAGTTTCCACCAGCAGCCCGGAATATTTGAAAAAGCCAAGCAATCCTAAATTGACACAAATACTGATGATTAAAAAAACGCGGGCTTTTGCCTTTTCATCACGGTATTTGCTGATAAAATACCCGGCAATGTAATCGAAAACCGTAGTGAAGAGCATCAGGAAAACGTAGACAGGTTCCCCCCACGCGTAAAAAATCAGGCTGAAAAGAAACAAACACAAGTTTTTAAACTTGCGCGGTACAAGAAAATAAGTAATTAGAACCACCGGTAAGAAAACAAAAATAAAAAACAAGCTGCTGAATATCATTTTACCGTTCCCCTGCGTTTGTATAATATCTCTATTTTACGTTATCCCGCCTGTTTTTTCAAGTGACAGTAAGAAAACAATCCTTGTAAAGTATCGTATCCTTGCGCCGCCAACATGCAGACGGTACGCTTACTTTTTAAAAGAGCAGCACAAAGCGGCGGCCTGGGCTTTCGCCCAAACCGCCGCTACGCAAATACAACTATACTTATTTTGTTGAGATAGTAATAATTTGATTAAAAGAGTCTGTGCAATCGATTACTTAGCCAACAGTAGCAACAAAGGTCTTAACACCGTTTACATAGATGCCAGCTTTTGCGCCAACTTTGCCGACAGAAGTGATCTTGTAGAGATAATCGTTACCATTCTTGGAAACGAACTCCGCTTTGAAAACGCCCGCGGTGCCGACAGCAAAGCTCGGTGTTGCAGCGGCAGTAACCTTAACAGTGTACGCGCCCTTAACGGTCAGATCCTTGGTTGTGTCTGTTGTGAAAGCAGGAGCTTTTACAGTAGCAACAAGGAGCTTATTGCCGTTGAGGTAGATACCCGTTGCAGCGCCAACGTTGCCGATTGCAGTAATCTTGTAGAAGTAGTCGTTGCCGTTCTTGGAAGCAAGTTCTACCTTGAAGACACCGGCAGTACCGGTTGTGAAGGTCGGAGTACTTGCGGAAGTAATCTTGAACTGATAGGTGGAACCCTTCGCAACGGAGAAGTCATCATTTGTGTCGGAAGTAGCTTCCGGTACAGCAAGAGCAGTAATGTCGCAAGTAGCCGCATCATAATCTTCGATTTCTTCGCCATCCTCGTCATAGAGGGTAGCGGTCAAAGTTGTCTTGTTCTCAGACTCAAAGTCCTTATCAATGCTTACAACGTCAACCTTGGCAGTGTTGCCAGTGGTGGTCAATGTGAAGACATCTTCGCTGCCGCCGTCAAGTTCCCACTTAATGGTTGCGCCAGCCGGGAGAGATGTTCCGGTCGGATAAGCGGAAGCGGTAAAGGTTTCGGAATAGCCTTTCGCGATCTTGGAAGAAGTCTTGTTAATCGCGATACCAGCAAAAGCAATCGTCTTGATCTTGAAGGTATCAACATCGTTGCCGGAAGATACATCGAGCGTAAATCCGAAAGTATCCATATCGTCAACGTCGACCGCGTCTTTATCGGCCTTGAAAACGGTTGTTCCGGGAGCCAGAGTCGCGTCGGAAAGCTTCAGCGTTACGTTGGAAGCACTTTCGCTGACATACAATTTGCCTGCCGCGATCTTCAGTGTGCCGTCGCCGTCAATATTCTTGACATTGACAGAACCAGTGAATGTTGCGCTTGTATCGCTATCAATCGAAACAGTATCTGCAGCGAGATCACCGGTTACGGTCAGAACAGTATCCTCATTTTCAGTGGAAACCGTTGCTTTCTTTGCGTTCTTCGGCGCAGGAACTGTGCCTACAAAAGCATCATCGGAATCATCGCCGAAAGCGAATTCTGTCTCATAATAATCCGCATCAATCGTGCCAACGGACAGCTTACTTTCGCCCTTGATAACGGTCTTGCCAGCGTCTGCGCTGATTACAAGGCCTTTTACGGTCAGTTTTGCGTCGTCGGAAGTAATGGTTGCATAAGGAGCGGTGATCGTACCAACAGAAACAGCAACATCCTCATCATCGGAAGTAACAATAACTGCGCTGTCAGAATCAATGTCGCCTACTGTGCCAGCCTTGACTTCTACGTCCTTGTTGGAAGCGTCTGTGTTGTCAATATTGCCGACAACAGCCTCGTCACCATTGACAGTAACTGTACCATCATCTGTGGTAACATTTCCGACCGTACCGCCGGTTATGTCGACATCACCTTTGTCCAGATCAACTTCGCTGACTTTACCGTCGGAAATTTTCAAAGTCCCGAGTTCACCAGAAATTTTGGCAACATCGGTTTTCTCGCCAACACTAACATCTTTTGCATAGTTGTCCGGGAAGATGACTTCACAATCTTTCACATTTGTCTCTGTCAAAGTACTGCCGGCATCAGAGAGAACTGTTGTGGAGCCGGAACCCTTTTTAATGCTGATATTGACTTGAGCACCCTGAACATATCCATCAATATACTGTACATCGACTTTCTTATCGATCTTGGTTTTTAAGGTGTATTTGTCCTCGGATTCCTTAGAAGCCTTGTATACATCATCGTCATCATCATATTCCAGCTTCTTTACGTTAATCGTAACACTGCCGGTCTTAGCGTCATCCTCATATTTGCCACCAGTGACTGTTCCTCTACCGACTATGACATCCAACTCAGAGTTTGGCGTTCCGTCCGCAACCGTATTTCCGTCGGAATCTGGTGCCGGAAGGCCACTATCTTTAAAATGCACATCATCCTCACCGCTGGTCATTTCATAGGAGTAAACATCACCATCATCGACACCCGAATTAAGAGTAATGTTGTCTTTAGCGTCAACCAACTGTACCTCATCAAAGTCGGCTAACGGGGAACCGCTGTCCTGAACAGCCTTATAAATACCGATTGTCTTCTCAGCGTTTTTGTTCTTTGCAAAGGTCTTGAACTCGTCGAGTCCTTCGCCAGCTGCATAATCACCAGGCTTTGCTTCGCCGAAAACGATGTCGCCCTGATCATAGGCATAAACCGTGAAGGTTGTTCTGCCTTTTACGGTGTATTCGGTATCGTCTTCGTCGTCCGGGTCAGTGTAGTCGCCGGCAAACAAAACGGAAAGGACTTCCGTGCCGGACTTGTTTTTGAGCTTCAATGTGGCATCGCCATCATCAACGTCCACAGAAACCAGCTTGTCACCGGAAACATGGGAAACCGCAATGATGTCAGGATCACTTGCCTCACCATGATCCTTTGTTTCCAGCTTGAATTCGTTGTCATTGCCTGTAATCCATGCCTTAAGGCCTGTGACATCATCATTATCGCCGTCATTGTTGACAAGATAAATCTCGTCATGTTCAGTACCACTAATGGTTCCGCTTAGCGTCTTATTAGCCGCGAAAGCGAAGTTTGCCGAAAAGCTGGTGACTACAAGTGCTAAAGCAAGCACAAGAGAGACAACTTTTCCTGTGATTTTTTTCATCCTTTTTGTCCTCCTTAAAATAGTTCGTTTTGCGTATTTGCGTGTGCTATGAGAATTTAACATACATGTTCGCCATGGGTGTTAAGATTTTCTCCCCTGACTCGCAGCAATTTTGCGGTACACTCTGCCAATGATGCGTTTGGCATAGCCGCAGCCGCAACTACCGCTCATATGTTTAATTGGATTATAAGATATTTGGTAATCAATGTCAAGTAGATAATGGACATATTTTTCAATAAAATTTGCACAATTCCTTAAGATTTTCCAGTATTCAAGCCATCTTTCCCCAAAACGATGGAAAACATTGGAACAACAGGAAAATGATGCACCGGAATTTTCCATTTTACTCCTTCCGCCGCGCCGGGCGGACCATGCGGTCGGCACGCGCCTACGGCGATTCTCTCAGGAAGATTGTGCTTGCCGACTCCCTCCGTCGCGCCGGGCGCGCCACCTCCCTCACGGAGGGAGGCAGGGGTTCGTTCTCTTCAGGCCCCCTCCCGGAGGGGGCTGGCGGGCGATAGCCCGACTGGGGGAGTTCCGCGCCGGCTGGGTCGAACTCCTTCCGACGCGCCGGGCCGGGGGAGTATCAGTTAATATTCGCCGGTTTTCCGTCGCACAGGCACGAAGGCGCCCGATTGGGAGAAATCACCCGAATTCCGCAGGGAGCGACAGCTTCCGGGTCCCGGCAGCAGGGGCATTTGATCGTCAGTCCGGGGGGAGACAGCTCGTAGCAGCAGCTCAGCCGGTTGCAGGAGCACCCGCTGCCCCGCATCCACGGGCAGCTGGTACAGTCCGTACAGTGACGGATGGCGGGCAGATCGAGGTATTCGCCTGCAATGGATTCCTTTTCCATAGGATTCCCGTGGGTCATTAAAATATGAGAGGCGCTGATTTCCCCGAAAATATGGCTCCAAGCGCGGGAAACGCCGTGCTGGGGCGCTTTTAAGATGTAATAGCCGTCGTAAAGCCGGGGGGACACCGCGTCCATGCTTTCCGGTTCCGCCGCGCCGGTCATCAGGATGTCGTCGGTGCTGGCCTCGCTTTTGCGCCGGTTATGGAAGATCACGCCCGACGCGCGGCATTCAAACGCGTAAGCGGCCCGTGTGGTCGGGCGGCCGAGAATTTCCGCGATATCCTGCGCCGGGGGCAGCTCCCGCAGCTGAGGGGCGAGCTGTTCGATCCTGTCATACAGCTCCGCCATTTGGCCGATGTTTGTCTGTTCCACCGGTGAAACGCGGCAGCAGGCCGCGTACGCGGCGCAAAACCGCTCCTTCAGGCGCAGAAATTCCCGTGCCGCCGCGGGCAGAAACGGCGAGGACAGGCAGACGTTCATACTTTCCACCGCCGAAGAAAACAGGTCTGTAAACGGGAATGCCTGTGCGGCGGGCCACAGCACGTCATAGTCCACTTTGTCGAAGCGAAAACTCCGGTCCGCCTGTAAAGGGAAAATACGGTCCGCCCCCGTTTTCGCCGCGAGAACCGGCAAAAGCCTCAGCACGGCGGTGTTCAGGTCAAAAGTTCCTTCCTTCTGTTTTTGGAACACATGCGCAAACAGGGCAAATTCCAGCATCAGCGGCCTTCCCTTTTTATCGCAGGGAGAGACCGGCAGATAAATCCTGTGAAAATAGTTCGGATTGACCCGGAGAATCCAGTCCAGCGCCCGCAGCCCGTCGTCATGCCAGTGGGTCAGCAGGAAGCTGCGGGACGTCATGCCCGCATACCGCTTCATAAGGCCGGAAACACCGCCGAAAGCCGTTTCCCCGCAGTCCGCCATCAGAATGTTTTTGTCCGCCCCGCACAGCACGACGCATTCGCCGCGGTTCATTTGATGCAATTCCACACTCCGCATTTCCACACCCTCATCCAGGCAATCGCCCTAAATACGTTTATATCCCGAATAATACCGGTCCTCACGGAATTCACCCGTAAAGACGATTTCCCCATCCTGATTGTATTCCGTACCGTGACCGTGGCGCAGGCCGTCTTTCCATTCCCCGGTATAGATCAGCCGTCCCTGTGCGTCGAAAGCCGCCCCGCTGCCGGTGGGGATGTTGTCTTTCCACCGTCCTACGAAAATAGAACCGTCCCTGGAGCTGTAGGATACCCCTACCCCGTCGCGTTTGTTGGCTTTCCAGCCGCCCACATAACAGATTTTGCCGGACTTATAATAATACGCGCCGAAGCCGTCGCGCTTGTCGTTCAGGTAATTCCCTTCATAGGCGGTACAGCCGTTCTGCATCTGGGTACGCCCCCGCCCCTGCCGAAGCCCGTCGATCACCTTGCCGAAATAGGTATAGCTTTCCTCCGCGCTGATGACGATGCGTTTCGTACCGCGCTCCACACGCAGGGGAAGATCATCGCTGACCCGCGGTCCCCCGTTCAGCCCTTTCCCGGCGACCGTATAACGAACCGGCGGCGCGGGCAGTGCCGGCAGTTCCTCCGTGCTGTAGAGTTCATGGTCCGCGGCATAATCCGGTTCAGCCGGAACCGACGCAGCCGGAAACGGCACAGCCGCAACCTCCTCCGCCGGTTTTTCCGGCGCGGGGCGGTCGTTTTCAATATAGACAAAAGGAACCGCTTCTTCTTTCTTATCATCGGGGCCGGGCCATTCGGGAATCACGCTTTCTTTTCCCGCGCTCAGGTCCTTCATCACCGCCATGCGGCGCTCCGTTTCCTTTAACGGGCAGTAGAAAAAGCCTCCCCCGTCCGTTTCCGCGTAGATTTCCGGCTCGCCCGCGATGGCGTTCACCAGGCTCTGCCGGGCGGTCGCGCCGCAGCTTTCGCTTGGGAAAAGCTCCACGCGCGCGTATCTTCCCGTTTCCGGAACAAGGCGAAGCAAAACGAGGCCGTCATTCCCCTCGTTCGGCTTTAAAACCGCCTCCGGACGGGCCGTATTTCCCGAGTAATAAGCGGTCTGCAGCCAGGCGTGGTCCCTGCCGAACCGGGCTTTGCCGACGGTTTCCCCCGCGCCGTTGCGCGTCAATATGTAATAGCCGTATTTCTGACGATACGCCTTCTGGAGAACCGTCTTTCCGCTTGTCATCCTCCACGAAAACTTTCCGGGACCGATTTTATAGCGGACGGCGAACTCCATTCCGGCCAAACAGCCGCCGGTTTTGCCCGATTTGCTTTTGCGGGTCGTCAGATAGCCGCGCCGTACTTCCGTAAGAACCGCACTGTTTTGGGCACTGCCGTCATACCGTCTGTAACAGACCGTATAAAACATCCGAAAGCCTCCCCCTCATGCAGTTGTTTCTATTATATATGATAATGCACGGCGCATGCAATAGGTACCGGGCAATTGGCCATGGTTGTTTTTCATTCTCTGCCGCCGGCATATTTCAGCTCGTAAAGATTGCGGAAATAGCCGGTTCCGGGCATGGCCCAGTCATAAAAAGTGATTCTTTTCAGGTCGCTGGTTCCCCCGCTCTGAACGATGAGTTCGTCCGAGCATTCAGAGGTGCAGGCGCTGGTCGTCATAGGGGTAAAGAGCTTTACCTGAACACCCCATTTTTTCTTTGTTTTCTCGTCAAGGGCAAATTCATGCTCCAAAAATTTGCAGGGATAAAACAAAGAAAAGCTGTAATTGCAGGAAATATTTTCAATAAACGGCGTAATAAAGCAGTATTCATAAGAAATGTTCACGGCTTCCCCCGCCACGCCCGGATAGAGACGGAACCGAAAATCCACTTCGGTACTGGTAGTCCCGCCGATATGATCGTGCGCCTGCCTGACGGTCAAAAGCTGCTCCGCGCCCGTATAACGCGCGTTTTCATGCAGATTGAGATATTTCACGATCGGAATATGGTTCACGGTACAGCTAAACTTTTGAAAGGTACTTCGGATCATTGCTTCCTCGGGCATATCCACATAATGATTGAGCGACTGGCGCAGGACGACCTCCTGCGGCCTGAGCGTCTGAAGCACGATCTGCTGGCGCCCTTTGATTGTGCGCACCATTTGTGCGGCGTCCTCAGAAATGGAAATCACTTCCGTACGGTGAACATAATTGTAAAACGGTTCGCCCGCCTGATTCTGCACAAACCGGTCAACAAGGTCCACCACGGACCTTCCGTCGACGACGGTATTGATCTGGCGGCGGATATTCGCCGCGTACACCACATTTAAAAGCTGCCTGAGCTTCGCGTCATCGAAGGTGTCTCGGTTAATGACATCGCATATTTTCTGATAAAGGATGTCGGACTGCACCGGGCACCGGGAGACCATGCAGCCGGAAAAATCCATTTCCGAGTTGGCGTAGGCCTCTTCATAACAGCAGCGGATAAACCGGGGGATTTCAGCCGTGCACAGCTTTTTCGCGGCATCGTCGTCCACCGGCCCGGCTCCGGTCAGGGCTGACGCCGCGTTTTCCAGCTTTTCTGAAATCAGATAGCTGTCGCAGATCATCCGCGCATACGCCGAAAAGCGCCTGACGGTGCTGCCGGAGGGCGCGAACGACTGTACCACCCCCTGAGCAAAACCGGCGCCGATGACATCGGGGTGCATTGCGGACGGCATCTTATTCAGCTTTGCGTGCCTCAGCTTGGAAACGGTGGATTCCGAAACGTGGAAAATACGCGCCAGACGCTTATACTTTATTCCAAGCGGTTCCCCTGAAAGAGATGTAAGAAAATCATTAAACAGCAATGCCTTTTTCATGCTTTTCGCATTCATATTTCTGCTCCCAACCTACGATGATGCTATGAATTTCCTTTAAAATCATCATTTTTTGGTATTATTTACCATATTATAGCATATTCACCCCGGCAGGGAAATAGAAATTCTTTACTCATTTACCGAAATTGCGAAATTTCCGGAATCAATCCGAAGACGTAGGAGCGGTGAGATCCATAAAAAGGCATTCCTCCCTGTTTCCGGTCAGGTCGGCCGCATCGCCGCCGGTACAATTATTCAGTACCGTTCCGCCCGCCAGCCGATAGGTCCCGTCCTTCGATATAATCGTATAGGAAAGAAGAGTCCCCTCCACCTGAAATTCCACCCGCCCGATTCCGTCAATGGAGGCGAGCTCCTCCGGAGACGCGCCGTCAGCCGGTTGCTTCGTGACGCGCAGCACATTGCCGGAAAGCGTAAACACAACGCCCGCATCCGAGCCCTTTGACGAAGAAATCTGAAAAGCGGTGGACGCGTACCGCTGGATGTAGGTTTCCGCAAGAGCCGCCTTCTGCTGGTTGGCGGCGCTTACCGTACCGCTTTTAAAAAAATTGCCGCCGAGGAACAGCACGGCGCACGCGGCCGCGATCACGATCGCCGTAAAGGCCACCGCGATAATCAACTCCACCAGCGTCATGCCCTTTTTACCGCGCAATTTCCTCATGACGCGCCGCCGTCCTTTGCTGAAAACGCTGTCATCTGCACGCATTTTCTGCCGCCGCCGTCCGTAAAATAGACGGCGGCCTTGATCCGATAGCCCTCAATGCCGTCCGCGTCCTTTTCCACGGAAACAAAGGTGAACTGCTGATCGTTTGGAGATGACGGGTCCGGGAAATCCGCGTTTTCCACATATTTCGCCCCGAGGACCCCGGCGGTTTTCAGCGAATCCGCGTCCGCGCCGTGCAGCTCCGTAATAAGCGCGTCCGCGATTTCCTGCGCCTGGGCCGCCGCGCCGCTTTCCGTGCTTTTGGAAAGGATCGTCCGCTGGGAAAAGCCGATCGTCGAAAGCACCGCCGTAACGACCAGCGCCAGGATCACGACCGCGGCGAGGACCTCCACCATGGTCGTGCCTTTCCTGCTCCTGAAATTTAAAAACATCCTATTCCCCATCGGTATAAACACCTCCGGTAATCTCCGTTCCTCCGCCGCCGCCCGAACCGCCGGACGGGTCGTCTATAGGTTCGGTATCGTTGAAAAAGTCCTTCGCGTCGTCGCTGAACAGATTCAGCTGCCGTACTTCATACCACCCGGCTTTGATCTGATATTTGCGGACAATTCCATTCTGATCTTTATATTCAACCTGTAGGGTGTTCGGAATATGCAGCCGCACAGCGTCGCCGGGGTCCTGCGCTTCCAAAATGAACCGGGCGGCGCTTCCGGAATGCGTGATTTTCGGCTGGCTGTCCCCGCCGCCTGCTTCCGTATCGCTGTGTCTGACATTGAGCGTAATGCTGTCAGATTGAAAGGCCACTGTTTTATATTCCGGAATTTCAAAATTCGTACCGACGTTGACATAGAGAAGATTGATTTCTTTTGCATAATAAATATTGGAAATATTCAGATAGTATTCATCACTGTTTTGGTTATTATTTCCCAAGAGAGCGTTTCCCCATTTTCCGACATCATTCAGATACCAATAAACAATTTGTTCGTCATCATTATAATGGTTGGAATTTGGGTTCGCACGATATAATTCTCCCGGATTAATATTGGTATCTTCTATCTGCTTTTTATAAGAAACAAACGGCGGTACAAATCCGACCCCACTGTTATAACGATTTTTTAACAGGCCGGTGATGATTCCCTGACCGCACCAGTTGGAGCCCCGGTTGTTATCCCAGCTGTCCCCTGTAATCATGTTCTCTTCGTTGCCGACAATAAAATCCACGTCATCCTGATTGATGCCGTCCGGAAGTGTACCGTCTTCTATTTCTTCCAAATCACCGGGTTTGAGATCATAAAGGTTGATATTGTTCTTAAAGGAATAATATCTTCCTCCTTCAGCAATAAAATCTCCATCTTTCTTTACATCTTCTCCAAAATAAATAATCCCCTGATTTTTATCTGAGTAAGTTTTCAGGTTTAACGGCCGATAAGGGCCCTGCGATTCTTTATAACAATCGATGCCTCCCGCAATATAAATAAAATCGGATTTTAGCGTCACTTGATTTCCATCATAAATAGTAATGGAAATCCCGTTATTTTGTCCCAAAAGATATATCTGTGGCGCGGTAAGCACATTATTCCCGGAGGTCTGCCGGGGCAGGTGTGAAACCACCGGGTAAACAGACGTGGAATTTGGCGAAAACGTCGGATTATAGGGATAAAAGACTTCATTGCCTGCATATCCGTTGCTGGCCACAAGAAAATCATGGGCAACAGAACCGCTTCCCCCGCTCCCCTCATCCTCTTCCGTCGTAAACTGGTAGCCCAGCTTCCTGACGCGGTCGGAAGAACGGTACTTTGCGCTGGCCGTAATCAATTTATCTGTGTTGTCGTAAGAAGCGATCGCGTTGGATTCCCCGGTGGGACCGATTTCAAAGCCCGGACCTTCGGCGGTCTTTAAAACGGTGAAGTCGCCGGTGTCGGGATTCCGCAGCACATACGCGCGACCGTATTCTATAGCGGATTTTGCGTCGAGGTAGGCCTGACGGCCTTCCAGGCTGTTCGTGGCGGAATCCAGGTTGAATTTGGCGCTGAAAACCAGAGCGGACGCCAAAATCATCAGAGCCGCCGAAACCACGATGACATATGCCAGGGCAGCACCCCGTTTGGAACCCGTCTTCATCCGTCCGCACCTCACTTTCAGAATCATCTTGATTATAGCCTGATTGCGGGAAGAGCGCAAGAATTTTCAACGGATGGCGAATTTTGATATTTCAGGGAGAAAATGCCTTAATAAAAAACATTTTTTGTAAATTCACGGAGTTTATTGACAGAAAAAACAATGGGCTTTATAATCAGAATATAAAAGATAGAAGCGGTTCTTATTTTTCCTTTCTTACTGAAAATTAAACAAAAAAGAGGTAGAACGAATATGGTAAAAACCCTGCGAAAAACAAATAAAAAAGGCTTTACCCTTGTAGAACTCGTCATTGTCATCGCCATCCTCGCCATTTTAGCGGCCATTGCCATCCCGACCGTCAGCAACGTCATTTCAACCGCCAATGAAAATGTGGACAAGGCCAACGCGCAGACGGTGGAGCTGGCGCTCAAATCTGCTCATGCGGAAGCAACTGCCGGTACATGGAAAGGTGCACCAGATGCAGATGCTTTAACTGTCCAAGAGGCTCTGGACCATGAAGGTATTTCTGAACTTCCTCAGATAAAGGGCGATGGGTCTTACCGTGCTATCAATGGAAAGATTAGCATTTCAAAGAGTGATAATGATGGTAAGACATTTGATAACGACAACTATGATACTGTTACTGTAAAAACCGTTTTAGATAACAAGAGTAAAGGTCCTGGCTCATTTTCATAAAATTTAGATTCATGATTGCAAGCCCCGGGAAACCGGGGCTTGTTCCATACACATGAAAAACCGATTGCCGCAAATAACAGGATAATGTATAATAGTATCGAAATTGAAACAGTAAAGTGTGGTGTCAGCCGCTTTGAACGTGATTCTGCTGCAAACGACCCGCAGGGCGCTTTACCTGACGTGGGTAAAATATACGCGAAAACCGGTTTTCGGGCTGCCGCAGTGCTTTGAGCTGCCCGAAAGCATGCGCGGCGGAAAGACCTGCGATGATCTCCCCGCTTTTGCGAAATATGTGCGGGAATGCGCAAACTCCGTGAACATGGGAACCAATAAGATTATCTTCTGCCTGGAAGACGATCCTGTCGTCAGCAAAGAGTACCAGCACCTTCCGTGCAAAAAGAAAGACCTGCTTTCCCTGGCCGGGCTGGAAGCCGAAACGGTGCTTCAGGACGGCGTGGACAGCTATATGATCCAGAACTACGAGTACAACCGTGTGAACCCGCTCACCGGCAAGCTGACAAGCTCCCTTTTCGCGGTAAAAACCAAGCTGCTCGGAGACATTCGGAAAGCCTTTTCCAAATACGGCCTTCACGTCATGAAGATCGTTCCGCCCATCAGCGGATTATTACACGCGGGCAAATCGATTCCGGCTGATCGGGATCAGACGATCGCCCTGCTCGATTTTGACTACGCAAAAACACGCCTTGTCCTTTTTCAAAACGGGATGCCCGTTTTTCAGAGAACCTTTGAAACGGTTTTCGACGACATTGTCGAAATCATCATGCGAAACCGCTCGGTGTCCTTTGCCGACGCGGTCAGAAGCGTGACCACCTACGGATTCACCGTGGAAAACGACGAAGCCGCGGCGCGGCAGATTTCCGATCTGCTGGACGCCAGCGTCAGCGAGGCCATCCGCAATATCCGCATGGTTCTTTCCAGCGAGCGTCTGGAACTGAATCGGCTGATTCTGTGCGGGGGCCTTTCCATTGTGCCCAAATTTGACGAATTCTGCGCAAGATTGGAACTGGATATTCCGATTGAAAATATCGCTTCCCTTTCCGTTCCCCTGCCTGCCGTCAACGCAGCTGCAAAAAGGGCCGGGTTCCAGCCCGCCGCCTTCTTCACCGCCGCGGGGATCCTGGCCGCCAAAAAGGCCGAGGATATCGATTTTCTGCTTCTGGTAAAATCCATATCGGGCACCCGGGCGGCAAACGTGGCCGTGCTTGCCGTCATCACGCTGCTCGCCGTCGGGGTCATGGCGCTGGAACCGATTGTTTACCTGTCCGCGCTGAAACAGCAGGCGCAGGACAAGCGCGCCCTGAACGACCCGAAATATACGGAGGTAAAAGCCCTTTTACAGGAGCAGAGCGAACTGGAACAGCAGCTTTCCAAACTGAAAAGCGACCAGAAGCTGCTTCCCTCCGGCAAAAGCAATGCGAAAGAAATCACGGACCGGCTGATCAGCCAGATCACCGCAAAAGCAAAATCGGTGGACAGCTGTGAGCTGGACAATATGACCGGCACCGTCTCCCTTACCTTTACGACCGCAAATTACAACGACTATCTGACCGTCAAGCGTCAGGTGGAGTCCAACGGCTATTTTGCAATTGCCGTGCCGTTCCGGGCCGAAGTCGGTTCCGACGGCCTGTGCGCCTGCAGCGTTTCCCTCAGCGTAAAGGACTTCATCCCTTTGGTATCGGGCGGTAAGGACGGTGGACAGCAATGAAAAGTGTAAAAGTATCCGGCGTCCTGCTTTATCTGTTCGGTTTTTCTCTGGTGCTTTTGCTCTATGTAAACTATATCTTTCTCCCCCTGAACCAGAAGGTTTCCGATCTGAACGGAGAGCACCTCGGCAATCTGGAACAGCTGCAGATCTATGAACTGCAGTCGGCCCGGTCCAGCGACCTGCAGCAGAAGATAGACGGCCTCAAAACACAGCTGAACGAAGAGAAGGCCGATACGACCGTAACAGGAAAAAACGTGGCCGAGGATATCGGAAAAATCGTGGGTTCCTCCGGAGTCGCGCTGAAAAGCATCAACGTCGGCCCGGAGCAGGCCGAAAAGGGCAAAACCGCCGCAAGCGGAAAACAGCTTTACACGGTATCCGTCGAGCTGAACGTCCTGTGTACCCAGGTGCAGTTGCCCGCGCTGATCGGTTCTTTTGAAAACGAGTCCGAAGGGGTCTATTTCGTCAATCGCGTGAAATACGCGGGGCCGGACGATGCCGGAAAAGTCGACGCGGTGCTCACCATGACCCTGTATTATTTTTCCGAAGGTGCCAAACAATGATCTCACTGAATGGGGCTGAGGCCGGGCGCGTTTACGACGCCGTTGTGTGTCTGTTCTGCATCCCTGCCGCGGCGGTGCTGGCAAACCTCAGCGTAGGGCTGTTCAACGCGCTGCCCGCGAGATGGTTCTGCGACTACGACGAGCAGCCGGGCGAGGATCTTTCCCGCAAAAGGCTCTTTTTCAAGCCGCACGGCATCTGGATGACGGTCTCCCTTTCCCTGTCGTTCATCCTGATTTATCTACAATATAAGGGCGATCTTTTTTTCTTTTTCGCCTTCTGCGCCGCAGCGGTCGTCCTCCCGATGGTTGCGGCGGCAGACAGTAAATATTTTATTATTCCCGATCAGTTTACGCTGGTGCTGGCTGTAATCTTTACCGCCGTGTCCGGCTACGATCTTCTGAGCGGGACCCGCCTGTTCCACACGGGCTGGTTTTCCCCTCTTTACGGAGCGGCCGCCGGGCTGATCCTGATGCTTCTGTTTGCCGTCGCGGGCAGAATCGCCTGCAGAAAAGAGGCGATGGGCTTCGGTGACGTCAAGCTTTTCGCCGCAGCAGGAATACTGACGGGGTTCCCTTCTTTCTTTCTCGTATTTTTGATGACCGTTTTCCTTGCGTTTTTCTACATTGTTTCTTTGCTGCTGCGCAGGCGGCCGATACGGAACCTCTATCTTCCGCTCGGGCCGTATCTGTGCCTCAGCCTGCTTTTGTTTCTGGCGTTTCACCGCCAGATTGAGTCCTTCGCAGTCTGGTACATGTCTTTGCTGAATATGTAAAGGAGCCTATCATGAAAATTACGAATTTGAAGCTCGGACAGATTTTGATCAATTCCGGGGTGCTCACCGAAGAACAGCTCCAGCAGGCTTTGGAGCGGCAAAAGGGCACCAATGTGCGCTTAGGAAGGATTCTGATCGACAACCGCTTCCTGACGGAAATGCAGATCATCCGTTCGCTGGAAAAGCAGCTCTCCATTCCCTACCTCGACCTTTCCTCCGTCAGCGTGGACCCTTCCCTTTCGTCGCTGGTGCCGGAGGAGCTGGCGCGCTCCAATCTGATTGTCCCCATCAGCCGCTCGGGCAGCATTCTGACCGTGGCGGTCGCGGACCCGCTGGATTACAACGGGATCAACGATATCGGAATCTACACCAAATTAAAGATGAATCCCGTCATTGCGGAACGCGAGAAGCTGGAAACGAAAATCCGCGAGCTGTACACCACTCAGAAAGCGTTTGCCGCCGCGCGGGAGCTTTCCACCGCCCAGCCGGACATCCCGCTGGACCAGCTCGAGGGACAGACCGGGACGGACCAGCCGATCATCCGCTTTGTCAACAATATGATCGAACAGGCCGTCCTGCTCAAGGCAAGCGACATCCACATCGAACCGGAGGAAAAGTCCATGCGCATCCGCTTCCGGGTGGACGGACGGCTCAGCCTTTATATGGAAACCAGCGCCGAGCTGATTCCCTCGGTGGTTTCCCGTATCAAGTTCATCGGCGGCATGAACATCGCCGAAAAGCGCATTCCGCAGGACGGCCGTATCAATTACCGGATCGGCGGCAAGGATATTGACATGAGAATTTCCGTCCTGCCCTGTGTATTCGGCGAAAAAGTGGTCATCCGTATCACGACCGCGCTCAGCTTCTCCCTTGTGAAGGAGGAGATCGGCTTTCTGCCGGAGAATCTTGAAAAATTCAACTCCCTGCTGAAAAACAATCACGGCATCCTCCTGCTGACCGGACCGACCGGAAGCGGGAAATCCACCACCCTTTACACCGCGCTGAAAGAAATCATGCGCGAGGATATCAACATTGTCACCGTCGAAAATCCCGTGGAAATGATTATCCCGAACATCACGCAGGTGGACATCAACGCAAAGGCGGGCCTGACCTTTTCCGCCGTGCTGCGCTCGATTCTGCGCCAGGACCCCGACGTCGTCATGATCGGCGAAATCCGCGACACGGAGACCGCGGAAATCGCCAGCAGCGTCGCCATCACCGGGCATCTGGTTCTCTCCACGCTGCACACCTACGACGCCCCGAGCTCCATTATCCGCCTGATCGACATGGGCGTGGAGCCCTACATGGTGTCCTCCTCCGTACTGGGCGTCATCGCGCAGCGGCTGGTGCGCACCCTCTGCCCCCACTGTAAAGAGGAATACCTTGCGGAGGAAAACGAGCTGGAGCTTCTGGGGCTGCCCAAGGATACCCGGCTGAAGCTGTACC
Source organism: Caproiciproducens sp. CPB-2 (assembly GCF_036287215.1). Lineage (NCBI taxonomy): Bacteria > Bacillati > Bacillota > Clostridia > Eubacteriales > Acutalibacteraceae > Caproiciproducens > Caproiciproducens sp. CPB-2. The sequence continues at coordinate 920,887 of NZ_CP142860.1, read as the reverse complement.
GGGCAAAGGGCTGCAGCTACTGCAGCGGAAAGGGCTACCGAGGCAGGACCGCCATTCATGAAATCATGCCGGTTTCCACCGGAATCAAAGCCTGCATCAACAATGGAAAAAGCACGGACCAGATCCGGGAGACCGCCGTTCAGGAGGGCATGATCACGCTCGACGAAAATATCAGGAGAATCGTAATAGAGGGAAAAACCTCCGTACAGGAAATGCTGGAAGTTTACTCCCTGCAAATGTGAGGCTTGCAAGTATGGATTTTTTACAAATCGTTTCGGGCGGCGTTGCAAGACACGCCTCTGACATCCACCTGTCCGCCAATAACCGTCCCGCTTACCGCATCAACGGCAGAATGCATTTTCTCGACGTTCCCGCGCTGACGCCGGAAGAGGCGGACGGCATGATCCGCCAGTGCCTTTCCCATGAAAAATACGAAGAATTCCGGAAAACCGGCGACATGGACGCCTCCGCGGAAATCGGCGGGTGCGGGCGGTTCCGTATCAACGCGTTCCGTCAGACCCGCGGCGAAACGCTGGTCATGCGCATTATCAGCGCCGCGACGCCGGAAATTTCCGAGCTGCGCCTTCCGGCCTCCATCAGCCGGGTCCTGGAGCTGCAGGACGGCCTTGTGCTGGTGACCGGCCCGACCGGAAGCGGGAAATCGACCACGCTGGCGGCCATCATCAACGAATTCAACAAAAACCGGCACTGCCACATTATTACAATCGAGGACCCGATCGAATATCTGCATACCCCGAAAAACAGCATCATCAACCAGAGAGAGATCGGCGCGGACAGCGTTTCGTACGCGCGGGCGCTGAAAGCCGCCCTGCGCGAGGACCCGGACATCATTCTGGTCGGCGAGATGCGCGACCTTGAATCGATTTCGATTGCCGTGACCGCGGCGGAAACCGGGCATCTGGTGCTCTCCACGCTGCACACGATCGGGGCCGCCAAAACCATCGACCGTCTGATCGACGTGTTTCCTCCCCAGCAGCAGCAGCAAATCCGCACACAGCTTTCCCTGGTGCTGAAAAGCGTCATTTCCCAGCGCCTGCTGCCCACCGCCGACGGCAGGGGCCGCGTCGGAGCCTTTGAAATGATGTTCATCAACTCCGCGATCAGCAACCTGATCCGCGAGGGCAGAACGGCCAATATCTCCCAGTCCATCCAGACCGGGATCAGCCAGGGAATGATTCCGCTGGAACGCAGCGTCGACGACCTGCTGCGGCGGGGAATCATCACGGGCGGCACCGCCGGGGAATTCGGCTTTGACGCCGTCACGCGAAATTCATGACGTAAGAGGGGATTTTATTGCGGTATCAATATACGGCGGTTGACCATAGAAATAAAAAATCCCGCGGCTTTCTCAACGCCGACAGCAAAGCCGACGCGATCGACCGGCTGCAGAGCGAAGGCCTGACCGCGCTTTCCCTGGCGGGCGGCGAGGGCAAAACGGAAGCGGAACCCACCTCTATCTGGGAGATGGAAATCACCGGTTCCGACATTCATAAGGCGAAAATCAAAAAGAAAAAGCTTCTCACCATCATGAACCAGATGGGAATTATGATGAAGGCCGGCGTGTCCCTTTCCATGGCCATGGAGGTGCTGATCAGCGGGGAAAAGGATAAAAAGATCAAACGGATTCTGGAGGAAATGAACCGGGACCTGTACACCGGTATTCCGATTTCCGAAGCCATGTCGAAATTCAGGGCTTTCCCGAAAATCATCACCAACATCATCCAGTCCGGCGAAACGGACGGGCGGCTGGACACCGCGTTTGAACGCTGCGCAAAAATTCTGGACAAGGAAATCGAGCTGACCGCCAAGCTGAAGGGCGCGACCGGATACCCGATTTTCCTTCTGTGCCTCACCCTGCTGCTGATGATTGTGATGAACGTGTTCGTGCTTCCGAATTTCGCGAATATCTTTCAGGAATTCAATACCGACCTGCCGGCCATTACGAGATTCGTCATGTCCTTTTCCTCGTTTATAATGGCGAGATGGTATCTGATCCTGCTGGTGGTTTTTGTCCTCGTATTTTGCTTTATAATATTGAAAAAGAAATCCGCTCCGTTTTCCACCGCGGTGGACCGGCTGATCCTGCGGATTCCGGCCGTCGGGCCGCTGCTGCGCCAGTCGTATATCGCCCGGCTGTGCCGCATCATGTCTTCCCTGGTGGAATCCGGGGTGGATATCGTAAAGTCGCTTGAAATTTCGCGCGACGTGATTCCGAACCGCTTTATGAAGGAGCAGCTGACACAGATCATTTCCGAGGTGAAATTCGGCTCCGCCATCAACGCCTCCATGGCGAAATTCCCGATTTTCGACGCGCTTCTCGTCTCCATGATCAAAGTTGGAGAGGAATCCGGCATGCTGTTTGAAACGCTGGACAAGATGGCTTCCATGTACGAAGAGGAGACGGACGAAGCCACCAAACGGCTGACCAGCGCGCTGGAACCGGCGATGACGGTCATCATCGCCGTCATTGTCGGCACCGTGGTGATTTCCATCGTTATTCCCATGTTCAGTATGTACAGCGTCATCTCCGGCGGATAAAGCCGGTCAAACAACTGTCGGCGGGGTATTCCCCGCCGATGTCTTTGGAAATCTGCTGTTTTGTAAAAATACCGCCGTTTACTGTTTAAACATGCCCTGTACGTCGCCAAACATGCCGTTTACCGCGTGCATGGCTTTATTGGCGTTGCGTCTCAGCTTGCGGTTGTTTTTCATCATTTTGCTGCCCATAGAGGCAACTGCGATGCCGGCGACCATACCGGTGCCGACGCCCCTGACGAATCCCATCGTCTCTTTATACATAACGTAAAACCTCCCGACTGAAAATATAGAACCTGGGCCTTTCAATATCATCCCCTCTTTCTTTCCGTTTATATTTGAAAATTAATGCCAAATTTTTTGAATAAAGGAGTCTCCCATGCCAACACTGAACATTGTTATGGTCGAACCGGAAATCCCGCAAAACACCGGTAACGTTGCCCGCACCTGCGCCGCAACCGGAGCAAGACTGCATCTTGTCGGGCCGATGGGCTTTCAGATTGACGACAGAAAGCTCAAACGCGCCGGGCTGGATTACTGACACCTGCTGGATATCACCTGTTACAATAGCCTTTCCGATTTTTTCAGTAAAAATTCGGGTAATTTCTACTTCTTTTCAACGAGAGCCCAACACATCCATTCGGACATCCGGTACCCCGACAACAGTTACCTCTTTTTCGGCAAAGAAACGGCCGGACTGCCCGAAAAACTGCTGTATGAAAACCCCGGCCGCTGCGTCCGCATCCCGATGATCGACAACGCCGACGCGCGCAGCCTGAACCTGTCCAATTCCGTGGCGGTGGGCGTTTACGAGGTACTCCGGCAATGGGGGTATCCGGAACTTTTGTGCAAAGGGCAATTAAGGGAATATCAATGGTGATACTTTTTTAACAAAGTTTCCGGAAAAGGCCGATTCGGCCCGCAATATGCTTGAATTTATCGACGGATTATTGTATAATAACGGAGGTAAATCGTATTTTCTGTTATCATAATATAAAGGAGTGCTATGCATGAATTATCTCAACAAGAAAACCGTGGAGGACATTGATGTTTCCGGAAAACGGGTACTGGTCCGCTGTGATTTCAATGTACCGTTCGATGCGGAAGGCAATATCACCGATCCGAAGCGTATTGATGAGGCACTGAAGACCATTCGGTATTTAATCGGTCACAAGGCAAAGGTAATCCTCTGCTCCCATCTGGGCCGCCCGAAGGGCGAATTCAACATGAAATACTCCCTCGCGCCTGTTGCCAGATACCTTTCCAAGGTCCTTGGCCAGGAAGTAAAGATGGCTTCCGACGTCATCGGCGAGAGCGCAAAAAGCATAGCCGCCTCCTTGAAGGACGGAGAAGTGGAACTGATCGAAAACGTCCGCTTCCATAAAGAAGAAGAAAAGAACGATCCTGAATTTTCAAAGCAGCTCGCCTCTCTGGCGGAAATCTACGTCAACGACGCGTTCGGCACCGCGCACAGGGCACACGCTTCCACAGCGGGCGTGGCGGCGTATCTCCCCGCGGTCTGCGGATATCTGATTCAGAAGGAAATCACCATCATGGGCGGCGCGCTCAGCAACCCGAAGCGTCCGTTCATCGCCATTTTAGGCGGCGCGAAGGTTTCTGACAAAATCGGCGTGATCACAAACCTGCTGGAAAAGGTCGACACCCTCATCATCGGCGGCGGCATGGCCTACACCTTTATGAACGCGCTCGGCTACGCCATCGGCACTTCCATCTGCGAGAACGACAAGGTCGAGCTCGCGAAGGACATGATGGCGAAGGCAAAAGAAAAGGGCGTTAAATTCCTGATCCCGATCGACAACGTCGTCGCCACGGAATACAAACCCGACGCCGAGCATAAGATCGTCGATTCCGACCAGATTCCAGAAGGCTGGATGGGCCTTGACATCGGTCCGAAAACCTCCGCGCTGTTCTCCGAGGCCATTCAGGGCTCCGGCACCGTCGTGTGGAACGGACCGATGGGCGTTTCCGAATGGGACAACTTCGCCGCCGGCACGATCGCGGTTGCGAAGGCGGTCGCAAACAGCGGCGCGATTTCCATCATCGGCGGTGGCGATTCCGCGGCTGCGGTTGAAAAGCTCGGCTTCGCCGATAAGATGACCCATATTTCCACCGGCGGCGGCGCTTCCCTTGAGTTCCTGGAAGGCCTCGAGCTGCCCGGCATCGCCTGCCTGAACGACAAATAAATAAAAAACAAGCGTTTGCTTGTACGTGAAAATGCGGCAGCCTGTCTGCCGCATTTATAACAAAATCGGAAAATTAAATTTTTAAAGGAGATATGCTTTATGAACAAAAAGCTGAGAAAAGCAGTCATCGCCGGCAACTGGAAAATGAACAAAACCCCCGCCGAGGCAACCCAACTGATTGAGGCGATCAAGCCCCTGGTAAAAGACGCGGACTGCGGCGTTGTCGCGTGCGTGCCCTATGTCGACCTTGCCGCCGCGCTGGAAGCCGCGAAGGGCTCCAACATCGGCATCGGTGCCCAGAACTGCCACTGGGAAAAGAGCGGCGCCTTCACCGGGGAAATTTCCGCCGACATGCTGGTTTCCACAGGCGTACAGTACGTGATCATCGGCCACAGCGAGCGCAGGACCTATTTCGGTGAAACGGACGTCACCGTAAACAAGCGCATCCGCGCGGCGCTGGACGGCGGACTTTCCGTCATCCTCTGCGTGGGCGAATATCTGGAGCAGCGCGAACAGGGCATCACCGACGAACTGGTCGCCATGCAGACCAAAATCGCTCTCGGCGGCGTCAGCAAGGACGAGCTGAAAAAGATCATCATCGCCTATGAGCCGATCTGGGCCATCGGCACCGGCAAAACGGCGACCGCGCAGCAGGCCAACGAAGTCTGCGCCGTCATCCGCGCAGCCGTCGCGAAGCTGTACGACAAGGCGAGCGCCGACGCGATCACCATTCAGTACGGCGGTTCCATGAACGCCAAAAACGCGGCGGAGCTGCTCGACCAGCCCGATGTGGACGGCGGCCTGATCGGCGGCGCTTCCTTAAAGCCGGCCGACTTTGCGGAGATCGTAAAGGCCGCAAGCAGGTAAAAATACTCCGAAAGGCAGGTTGGTCAAAAACATGAAAAAACCTTTGATACTGATGATACTCGACGGTTTTGGGATCGCCGGAGAGAGCGGCAACGCGATCAAGGCGGCGCACAAACCAAACATAGACCGTCTCTTTGCAAATAACCCAATCACGCAGATCGGTGCCTCCGGCCTTGACGTCGGCCTTCCGGACGGCCAGATGGGAAACTCCGAGGTCGGCCATACCAACATCGGAGCGGGCCGCATTGTTTATCAGGAACTGACAAGGATTACAAAATCCATTCAGGACGGCGATTTTTTTGAAAATCCCGCCTTTCTTGCCGCCGCGGACAACGCGGCGAAAAACGGCGGCGCCCTGCACCTGATCGGCCTGCTTTCCGCGGGCGGCGTGCACAGCCACAACCGGCACCTTTACGCGCTGGTCGAGCTGGCCAAAAGACGCGGCTGCAAAAAAGTCTACGTTCATGCCCTGCTGGACGGCCGCGACGTTCCCCCGGATTCCGGAAAAGGCTATGTCGCCGAATGCGCTGAAAAGCTGAAGGAAATCGGCGTGGGTGAAATCGCCACCGTGATGGGCCGCTACTACGCGATGGACCGTGACAACCGCTGGGAACGCGTGGAAAAGGCATACGCCGCCATGGCGTACGGAGAAGGAATCCAGTGCGGCGACCCGGTTCAGGCTATCGAGGATTCCTATCAGAAAAAAGTAACCGACGAATTCGTCGTTCCCACCGTCTGCGCAAAGGATGCCGCCGTCAAAGCGAACGATTCCGTTATTTTCTTCAATTTCCGGCCCGACCGTGCCCGCGAAATCACGCGCACCTTTGTTGATCCGGACTTTCAGGGCTTTGAGCGCAGAAACGGGTTCTTCCCCCTCACCTATGTCTGCATGACGCAGTATGACGCTACCATGCCCAACGTTCTGGTCGCCTTTAAGCCCCAGTCGCTGAAAAACACCTTCGGCGAATATATTTCCGACAAGGGCCTGACCCAGCTGCGGATTGCCGAAACGGAGAAATACGCCCACGTCACTTTCTTTTTCAACGGCGGTGTGGAAAAACAGTATCCGGGCGAAGACCGCGTCCTGATCCACTCCCCCAAGGTTGCGACCTATGACCTGCAGCCCGAAATGAGCGCGTATGAAGTCACGGACGCTTTGGTGGAACGCATCAAGAGCGGAAAATACGACGTCATCATCCTGAATTTTGCCAACTGCGACATGGTGGGCCACACCGGCATTTTCAGCGCCGCCAAGGCCGCCGTGGAAGCGGTCGACGCCTGCGTAGGCAGAGTGGTTCATGCCATTTCCGAGGCGGGCGGCGTCGCTCTGATTACGGCCGACCACGGCAACGCCGATAAAATGTACGAAGAAGACGGTTCTCCCTTCACCGCACACACGACAAATCCCGTCCCGTTCTGTGTGGTCGGGTATCCGTGCAGGCTCCGCTCCGGCGGAAGGCTGGCGGACATTGCCCCGACCATGCTCAAAATTCTGGATCTTCCCCAGCCGCCGGAAATGGACGGCGTCAGCATCATCGAATGATTTTTCACTGACAAAACTATAAACTGATCTAAGAAACAGGCTGCCGAAAATCGTATGTGACCGAAATTTGCAGGCGCAGCCAACGCAGTAAGCAAAATTTGCTCTGCAATTTTGCGGTTGCGCGACTTTATCGGCAGCCCGAGCTCTTTCCCTTATGGGAAGGAGCTTTTTTATGCATATCCGACCGTATGAATCCCCTCCGCGCAGAAAAAGATAACAATTATGTTAACCTCGTTGCAATAGCACAGAAAAAATGATAAAATAATGAAATCCCGTAAACCAAGGGGTGACTGAACGATTGCTGAAAAGAATAACGGCAGCCCTGCTCTGTCTTACAATATTATTTTCTTTTTCCGGATGCGGAAAAAACGAACCGAAAAACGCGAATAAAAAATTCAACTACTATCTTGCCTCCGAACCGAAAACGCTGGATCCTCAGATCGCATCGGACAGTGCCGCCGCAGTGGCGGTCGAAGCACTGTTTGAGGGATTGGTGCGCCTTGGCGCGGACAATCGCCCCTACCCGGGCGTTGCGGAAAAATGGGTCGGCAGCGAAAACGATACGGTATTTACCTTCACCCTGCGCAGCAGCGCCAAATGGTCGGACAAGGAAAAAACGCCCGTCACCGCGAACGATTTTGTCTATGCGTTCCGGCGTGCGCTTTCTCCGCAGACCGGATCGCCGACCTGTTCCCGCATGTTCTGTATTCAAAACGCCAGAGAAGTAAACGCCGGAACGGTGCCCGCCGACCAGCTTGGGGTAACCGCCCCGGATGCCCATACGCTGGTGGTGCGGCTCAACTATTCCTATCCGGACTTTCCCGCCATCACCGCGGCGCCCGTCTTTATGCCCTGCAACCAGAAATTTTTTGAAAGCACTTCGGGGCGTTACGGCCTGGAGATAAAATACCTGATTGGAAACGGCCCCTTTGAAATAGACGGCAAGTACGGATGGTCCCACGGCCAGTACCTCAGCCTTGTCCGTTCCGACACCTATGCCGGAAAGCAAAAGCCGCTGCCGTCCAACCTGAAATTCACCGTGCAAAACGAGGACAACGCGATTACCGACCCGGTCGACGCGCTGAAGAGCGGCACAGTGGACGCGATTGCCGTTTCCGGCAGTCAGGCCGCCGCCGCACAGGCGCAGGGCGGTACCATCACCTCCTTTGAGGACACAACCTGGGGACTCTGCTTCAACACGCAGTCCGAACTGATGAAAAGCAAAAATATCCGGCGGGCTTTCATCCAGGCCTTTGACCGGGCAAAGGTACTGCAGCACCTGCCGAAGAACATGTCCGCCGCAAACGATATCATTCCCCCGTCCACCACCCTGCTGGGCAAGCCTTACCGCAGCCTTGCCAACGGCGGCTCCTACTTTTTAAAGCAGGACAAAAACGCGGCGGCTCTTCTGGCCGCGGGGCTGAACGAGCTTTCCCTTTCAGAGCTGAAAAGCGTGACCGTCATCTGTCCCGACGACGCCAATGTCAAGCTGATGCTCAATGAAATGATCGCTTCCTGGAACGTCCAGTTCCACAATTACTTCAATATGGAGCCGCTTCCCGAAGACCAGCTCGCTTCCCGTATTCAATCGGGAGACTATCAGGTTGCGCTATGCCCTGTCCAGCCGGCCGGCGACGGCCCGCTTTCCGTTCTGTCCCTGTTTAAAAGCAGCGAGAAGAACAATCCCGCCAAATGGAAGGATCCCGCTTTCGACGCCATGCTGGACAGCGCGGAGAAAAACGGCGGAGCGGATTCCGCCGCAATTTTCGCAAATGCCGAAAAGTATTTGAATGAACAGGGCGTGTTCTATCCCCTGTACTACGAAAAGCACTACTACGCCTGTGCAAAGGGCGTGACCGGGGTCGTTTTCCACCCTTACGGCGCGGGCGTGGATTTCATCCAGGCCGGAAAAGAATAATATTCCACATAGAAAAAGGCTTCCGCCCATGGGCGGAAGCCTTTTTCTGAAGCTGTTATCCGAAAGCAGCAAGAAACGCGGAGCCAATAATCACCGCCGCGCACAGGACTGCCACCACGCGAATCAGCAGTTTACGCATGTCGATGCGGTGTCCCGACGTTTTACGGATCTGCATTTTGATCTCCTCCTTTTCCTGCTGACTTATCAGTCCATTATAGCAAAATCACAAAAAGAGCCGTGAACATTCTGTAAATTTTCATAGCGAGCTTCTTATCATTCATTCTTATTTTAGCGGGATCATATGACCGGCTCGGAAAAGTCTCTCCTTTTGATTCCTCTCTGATACTCCACTTTGGCCATTCCCATGACATTTTCCCGTCCCCGCTGGTCCATGGCGCGGTAATACTCAAGCAGCAGTTTTTCCTCACTCCCGAGCGGCCCGGTCAAATCCGGCCGATCGGACCGCCCAAACAGATAATCCAGTGTCACATGATAATAATCGGCAAGAATACAAAGGGATTCGTAGTTTAATTGTCTTTTCTGATTTTCGTACATACAATATGCTTCTCGTGATATATTTAAAAGGGCTGCTATGTCATTCTGAGTGAGTTTATGTTCCGTGCGAAGCTCCTTTAATCTTCGAGCAACCACTTTATCATCCCCTTACGGAAATTATACAGTTTAGGAAATTTACAAGCAATTTATGTAACAAACAGTTACTAAATTTGCCGAAACTTGTGTAAATATGTTGACTAAGTAACAAAACGTTACTATAATGATATATGGTAATTCTATTACAGGATTTTTGTTACCGGCTTGTAAGTAGGAAAGGCGGTGTGTGAATGAGTGAGAAGATGGTAGAGTATATTGCTGAATCATGCAATCTGTATATTTCCAATATTCGGCTGTCGGAAAACAGCGCCGTCATTTTGCCCGTGGTAGAAAGCATGGATCCCGGCCTTTTTTCCGCCGAGGATTGGAGCACCAGTCTTTCTTACATTTTCATGAAACCACTAAGTTTTCAAACACCGGCCGCTGCCAAGGACTATTATTTAAAAGAGCTTCGACGAAAATTTTCCGACGACAGTCTGACATAATCTTTGAGTGTCGAAAAACTGTCAGGCGTCGAGAAATCGCGCAAGACCAGGCGGCAAGCGCCGCAAATGAGGGAGCATACTCATTGCATGTGACTGAAATGTGCAAGCGCAGCCAACGCAGTAAGCAAAATTGTTTCACAATTTTGCGATTGCGCGACTTGATCGACTGCCTGACACAATCTGTCTGTTCTTTAACAACACTTCTTTTCCACCTGAAAAACAGCGTACTGAAAGCAGGGACTCCGCTTTCTTTTTTTAGTTTACATAACTATTGACATGCGAGCGGAATTGCAATAGAATAAGACTGCTTTGTGTATTACGTTTTTTGAGGTGAAATATGAACAGACAAAACCGCGACAGCCGGTCGCAGCGCAACGGTGTTGGTTCGGGGCCGCGAAACGCGGGCAGAAGAACAAATTTTGACACCGGTGAAATCGACCGGTACCATTATGTCGACCGCGATATTTACAGCAGCAGTCAGCCCGCACGGCGGGGAGGCAAAAAATACGGCAGGAAAAAAAGCGGCCTGAAGAAATTTCTCACGGGCCTCCTGTGCCTGATTCTGATTGTATGCGCGGGCGTCTTCGTATATGGAAAATATCTGATGTCGCGTCTGGACCGGTCGGAAGAAATCAACACTTCGAAATATATTGAGCAGCCCAGCGCCGCACCCACGTGGGGAGTTATTTCGGACAACCAGATCACCAATATTCTGCTGATCGGCACCGACAAGGGAGACGACGGGAACAGCAGCCGAAGTGATACCACCATGCTGATTTCCATTGACACAAAAAACAAGACGCTCCGTCTGGTTTCCTTTCTGCGGGATTTGTACGTTGAAATTCCCACAATGAAAAAGCAGAAGCTGAACGCGGCCTATACAAAGGGCGGCGCGGCGCTTACCATGCAGACCCTGGAAAACAATTTCAGAATCAATATCGACAAGTATATTTCCGTTGACTTCGAGAATTTTGCCACCATTATCGATAAAATGGGCGGATTGGACATCGAAATGGATCAAAAGCTCTGCGACGCGGAAAACCGGAATATGGGCAGCAACCTGAAGCCGGGGGTCAATCATCTGGACGGCCGGCTGGCTGTGTATTACGCCCGAATCCGCGAGACGGACAGCGACTTTGGCCGTACCGGCAGGCAGCGTGAGGTCATGGAGCTGATGATTAAAAAGCTGGAAGGCATGAGCCCGATCAAGATCAACAGCATGATGAATGAATTTCTGCCGCTGGTCAAGACGAACCTCACCGATTCGGAGCTGATGTATCTTGCTTCCATCGCGGGCTCCGTTTCCAACTATCCCATGAAAACCATGCATATTCCAAACCTGAACACCTATACCGAACCTACCATCAAGGGAATCGGCGAAGTGCTCGACCCGGATCTGCCGGAGAACTGTCAGCTCCTGAGAGCTTTTCTCTACGGTGAAGATGCCGGAACCGGCGAATCCGGCACGGCTCCAAATTAATCATATCATAATTCTGCCGTCTCATTGTACCGCTTCGGGATTGATTTCAATTCCGGAGCGGTATTTTTCGACAAAATTTATGATTCCGGCGGGTAAGTCTTTCATGTTTCTTGATTTTCTATTCACTATCGGTGAAAATAATGGTATAATATTAAAATTAATCACTTTATTTGAGAATACTATTCTCTTGGAGGCTGAAAAATGGACAAAAAAACTTTTTACATCACAACGCCTATTTATTATCCCTCGGGCAAGGCGCACATCGGGCACAGCTACTGCACCGTTGCCAGCGACGCAATCGCGCGCTACAAGCGAATGCAGGGCTACGACGTGATGTTTCTGACCGGTACGGACGAACACGGTCAGAAAATTGAGATCAACGCCGAAAAAGAGGGTGTGACCCCCAAGGAATATGTCGATAAAATTGTCGCGGGCTTTCAGGATTTGTGGAAGCTTCTGAATATTTCCAACGACCGGTTTATCCGCACCACCGACGATTATCATGTCAAGGCGGTACAGAAAATCTTCAAAATTCTCCATGATAAAGGAGAAATTTACAAAGGAAAATATGAGGGCTGGTACTGCACCCCCTGCGAATCCTTCTGGACGGAGACCCAGCTGAAGGACGGCAAATGCCCCGACTGCGGCAGAGAAGTAAAAAGGGCCAATGAGGAAGCCTATTTCTTCCGTCTTTCCAAATACGCGGACAGGCTGTTAAAGCTCTATGAAGACCAGCCGAATTTCATCCAGCCGGAGAGCCGCAAAAACGAAATGATCAATTTCATCAAGCAGGGACTGGAGGACCTGTGTGTTTCCCGCACCAGCTTTACGTGGGGAATCCCCGTCGATTTCGATCCGAAGCACGTCGTATATGTGTGGCTGGACGCTCTGACCAACTACATCACCGCGATGGGCTACGGTTCGGACGATGATTCCGATTACCAAAAATACTGGCCCGCCGACGTGCATTTTGTCGGCAAGGAGATCGTGCGTTTCCACACCATCATCTGGCCCGCCATGCTGATGGCGCTCGGCCTTCCCCTGCCCAAGCAGGTCTACGGCCACGGCTGGCTTCTGTTCGGCGACGGCAGCAAGATGAGCAAATCGAAGGGCAACGTGGTCGACCCGGTCATCCTGTGCGACCGCTACGGCGTGGACGCCATCCGTTACTTCCTCCTGCGGGAAATCCCGTTCGGCGCGGACGGCGTATTCACCAACGAGGCGCTGATCGGCCGCATCAATTCCGACCTTGCGAACGATTTAGGAAACCTTCTCTCCCGCTCCACCGCGATGGCGGAGAAATACTTCGGCGGCAAAATTCCCGCCGAACGGGAGAGCGCGCCCCTTGACGACGAGCTGATTCAGACGGCGCTCGGCCTGCGTCAAAAATGCGACGACGCGATTGCCGGCTATCAGTTCAGCAACGCGCTGACCGAAATCTGGAAGCTGATTGCCCGTACCAACAAATATATCGATGAAACCATGCCCTGGGCTTTGGGAAAGGACGAGACAAAGCGCGCGCGTCTGGCCGCGGTTATTTACAATCTCTGCGAGAGCCTGCGTATCGTATCGATTCTGATTACGCCTTTCATTCCGGAAACGGCGCCGAAAATCCAGGCGCAGCTCGGCGCAAAGGCAGACGTGCTGACCTACGACGCGGCGGCGAAGTGGGGACTTCTGCCCTCTGACACCGTGATTTCCAAAGGAGAAACCCTGTTCCCGCGCATCGACGTGGACAAGGAAATCGAAGAGCTGAACAAGCTGATCCCGAATCCCGCCGAGGAAAAGAAGGAAGCCCCCGCGGAAAAGGAAATCGAAGGCATTGCGCAGATCGGCATTGACGACTTCGGAAAGGTCGAGCTGCGTGTCGGTAAAATCATCGCGTGCGAACCGATCAAGCGCGCAAAGAAGCTGCTGAAGCTGACGATCGACGACGGAGAAGGACAGAGGACGGTCGCTTCGGGCATTGCAAAATGGTATCAGCCGGAGGACCTGACGGGACACAGCATTATTCTGGTCGCAAACCTGAAGCCCGCCGTGCTGTGCGGTGTGGAAAGTCAGGGCATGATTCTGGCGGCGGATGCCGGAGAAGACGTAAAAGTGATTTTCGTGGACGGAATTCCCGCCGGGAGCAAAGTCCGCTGATGGATATGCTGAAGCCTATTTTCGATTCCCACGCGCATTACGACGACGCGGCTTTTGACGACGACCGCGACGTGGTTCTGTCCGGGCTTCCCGGCCGCGGAATCTGCAACGTGATCAACTGCGGGGCGGATCTGGACTCTTCCCTCGCTTCCATCCAACTGGCGGCGGATTATCCGTATCTTTACGCCGCCGTGGGCATCCACCCGGAATGTGTCAAGGATGCGCCCGAAAACTATCCGGAACAGCTGGAAGAGCTGCTCCATCGGGACAAGGTCGTCGCGGTCGGAGAAATCGGGCTGGACTATCATTTTGAGGACAACGCTCCGAGGGACGTACAGAAAGCGGCCTTTGAAACCCAGATTCTGCTGGCGGAAAAGCACCGCCTGCCAATCATCGTGCATGACCGCGACGCGCACGGCGACACCATGGAGATTCTTCGCAAACACAAGCCGTCCGGCGTGGTGCACTGCTTTTCCGGCAGTGTGGAAATGGCGATGGAGTGCGTCCGGCTCGGCATGTATATCGGTCTGGGCGGCGCGGTCACATTCAAAAACGCGCGCGTACCGGTGGAGGTGGCGGCCGCCGTTCCGCTCGAACGGATGCTGATGGAAACGGACTGCCCGTATATGGCGCCGGTCCCGTTCCGCGGAAAGCGCAACGATTCCACCCTGATCGCCTATACCGCCGCGCGGATCGCTGAAATCCGGGGAATCACCGCGGAAGAGCTTTTAACAGTTACGCGCCAAAACGCGGAAACACTTTTTCATATCGGATAGCAATAACAAAAAAGGAAGCGCGTTTTTGAAACGGCTTCCTTTTTTATGATCCTTTTTTCCGTTACCACTGGCGGCCCGGGTCGTCGGCCATCATGTTGACCGTACCGGCAGGATAAAACACAGAGTAATGATCGAGCACGGCGTTCGCGCCGTTCGCCTTGGAATCCGGGAACACCATCAAAATTTTATAATCCTTGCTGACAACGTAACCGATGATCCTGTCGTTGCCCGAAGTCACGTCGTAATCCGGCTTTCCGAAAACTTCTTCCGTTTTGGAAAGGGTGATTTCTTTCAGCTGGCTGTCAAACGACCTGACTTCAAACAGCTGAGAGCCCTTGTTGAAGCCGAACACAAAGCCCTTCTTGGAATAGGTCGCGTAGGTTCCCTTGGCGGCGGCAATGTATTCGGATTTGTCTTCCTTTCCCCACTTTTCCTCTACATCCTCAATTACATTGGATTGAACCGCGAAGTCGCAGTTAATCACTTTTCCTTTTACCGCGGTCTCTTTCATCAGTTTGAGAAGATCCGCCTGAGCATCAGCCGGCTGGGAAGATTCCGGCGCCGAGCTGACCTCGGAGGCGACGGAGGAGGAAACAGCTTCCGAAGAGACCGGTGCGGAAGAGGCAATCTGTGAGCTGCCGGAGTTGAAATTGGAGCAGCCTGTCATTGCCGCGAGCGTACACGCCGCACAGACGCAGGCCGCCAGTGTTCTTTTCACATTCAATGTCATAATCGTACTCCTTAATTTTCATAGTATGGTTACGCTTGGCCGGCGGACTTTTGCAAGTTCCGCCATGAACAACATACTACATCTCCACAGAAAAAATATCAAGTACTATGTGGAAGTATGTAGAAAGCTATTTTGTAAATTTTTTCTAAAATTACTTGTCACCTTTATTTTTTACCCCGATTTCCTGCCGGAAGAGAAGAAAACTTAGGGCGGGAGGCAATGCCTCCCGCCCTTTTCCGGTCACCGTCCTTATTCGTTTTCTCTTACTTTTATGACCAAAGCAGTGATATCGTCGTCGTGTCCGTCGGTACGGCGGGCAATCGCCTGTGTTACGATTTCCTCCGCAAGCTCCTGCGGGATCTGGCCGTTCCATTTCTCCACCGTTTCACAGATCCAGTCGTCCCCCGCGGCGAGCGCCCCGTCGGAAAGCATAATCAGCAGATCGTCTTTTTCCAGGCTGTCCGAGGACTTGGAAAAATTGATTTCGTTCAGGATGCCGATCGGCAGGCTGGGGGCGTCGATCACCATGGCCCGCCCCGATTTGCGCAGCACGCTGACGGGCGCGCCGGCTTTCATAAATTCAAGATTCCCGTTGAAAAGGTCGAGCGCGGCCAAATCAACGGTTGCGAGCGATTCGTCGCCCGATTTCACCATCAGTGCCGAATTCACGATCTTGAGCGAGGCGTCGAATCCGATACCGGCCTTGACCAGACGAGACAAAATCCCGCAGGCCATCGCGCCGTCCACCGCCGCGCGGCCGCCCGTCCCCATTCCGTCGCTGATGATCACGATCTGGCGGCCGTTGCCGTCGGGGAAGGCGTCCCAGCTGTCGCCGCAGAGCTGCCTGTTTCCGCAGGAGTGCTGGGCGCATCCGGTCTGTACGCGGTAGAGGGGACGCTCCGAAATCTGCAGCCTGCACTTCCCTTTTACCATGCTGATGCAGGGCTGCTGAAAACTCCGGCCGCACGCGCGTGAAATTTCGTCCGTAAGCTCGCCTTTGTTCAGGCGGACGCCGTCCAGCTGAGCGGTGATGATTTCGATCGACATGCGGTCGAAACGGTCTGTCCGGCAGCTGATGTCAATGGGCAGGATGCCCGCCCCGCGCAGGACTTCCCCGACCTTCTGAGCCGCGGCGAAATCAAACTGCTCGTAAAGCTCAAGCTCCGCCGCCATATCCTCCAGCATGTTGCTGGTGGTGGTAAACTGGTCGGAAACCATGCTCCGCACTTGCTGCGCGCGGCTGTCCGCCGCGTCCCGGATCATGAATTCATTGTAATTGGTGTTGACGCTGTCCATAACCACCGGCAGCCTGCTGCAGTGTGTGGCAAACTGCGTGTTAAAGTCGGAGCGCTCGATTTTCCCTTTCACCCTGAGCTTGTCCGTCAGGTCGTTGAACGCGTTCATGCTTTCGCTGTAGTTGCGCTCCCAGCAGTAGACCTTTAACCCGCAGCTGCAGCAGACGTCGTCTATCGTTTTCTTGTACACGCCGTTGATGTCCGGCGCGCACGCGGTATAAAGCTTTTTGGAGACTTCCTCCACCGATTCGGAGACGCTGCCGAGAGCCTTCGCGGCGTAATCGAGTTTCATGATGACCGAGCGGCGAAGGCCGTCGGAACGGGATGTATCGTCGGCGTGGGAAAACATGCCGATCAGCGGCGCTCCGACCCTCTGCGGCAGCAGCATATAAAACACAGTCGCCGCCATCACTTCGTAAAGTCCCCCGATGACGGCTTCCTGATTGCCCACCTGAAGAGAGGCGACCGCGTTGGAAAAAATAAAGGCGACCACGGACGCGAGCTGCCCGACCGGGGAAAATACGCCCGCCATCATGCCGCCGAGCGCGTAGGCGCCGGAAAGATAGTTCAGTCCCGAGGTGGAAAGGCTGAACACGATGCCCGCCGAAATGCCGGCCACGCTGCCGCCGGCAACACCGCCGTAGCGCGCGGCAAACAGGATCGCCACCACCGCCAGCACGCGCCCGAGCGAGACCGGGCCGATGCTCAGGTTGGAAAGCGACAGCAGGACCACGCCCGCCGACAGCGCCGCACAGGCGATTTCCTGCGGGTTCATGGTTCCGATGCTCCTGCCGGAAGCAATCACCTTGGACGTGCGCGCAAAGAAGTACGCCATCCCGCCGGCGAGGAGCGCTTCCGCCACATACATCGCCACGGTCGTCGAAGCGGAGCCGTTGACAAAGACGATGGCCATGCCCGTACAGAGCACCGGGAGAAACGCCGTCGCGGGAGCAAAGCCCGGATGCATTTTGAGCTTGATAAGGTCGTTCAACGTCCAGCGGATCGCCGCGGCGGCCAGAACCGCCGCTATATAATGTACCGGCACAGCCGCCGGAGAAGGCAGCAGATACCCCGCCGTGCTCCCCAGCACAACGCTCCAGATCCCCGAGTACGGAAATGCCGCGACCGCCGCAACGCCGAACGGCGCGTATTTGCCGAATACCAGTCCCCGTGAACAGAGCAGCGCCACCGTGAAATAAACCACCTGCTTTGCAACAGCCTTTGTAGGGTCCAAAGCAGCCGCCGTAAAGCTGACGCGCCCCGCCTTCGCTTTTAACATTCCTATCACCGCCATACATTATTTGGAAACTTGTCCATTTTTTGCTAAAAATAATTATACTATATGTATATGGTTGCTATTGTCATAACGCGCCGTAAAAATTTGACGTTTCCAATCGCTTTATAAGTATTTTTATAAATTGTACGGTTTTTTATAGTCTTTCCCCGGTTTCTGTGGTAAAATAATACTTACTAAAACGGTCACGCGAAAGCCAGCGATCGCCTTCCTCCGCGAGGGAGGCGGCGCGCTAAACGGGCCGGAGGAAGTGAAAACGGCGCGGTATGCCTGTGACAAAAAAATCAATCGTAATGAGAGGGTGACCAATATGGAATACCAATTTTCCGACCGCGTTTTATCGCTGAAACCGTCGGCAATCAGGGAAATCTTTAAGTATGCCTCCGATCCAAGCGTGATATCACTCTCTGCGGGCAATCCCGCGCCCGAGGCTTTCCCGGTAAAGGAAGTCAGTGAGATCTCCGCGCGGATTCTGTCGGAGCGGCCCATCGACGCGCTGCAGTACAGCATTACCGAAGGCTACGCGCCCCTGCGCGAATATCTCTCCTACTACATGAAAAGCATACACGGCGTAGGCCGTGATTTTGACAATATCCTGATTACGAGCGGAGCCCAGCAGGTCATGGACCTGGCGACGAAATCGCTCTGCAACGAAGGCGACGTGGTGATTTGCGAAGCGCCGAGCTTTATCGGCTCTCTGAACACCTTCCGCTCCTACAACTGCCGCCTGCGCGGGATCCCGATGGAGAGCGACGGCATGGACATGGCCGAGCTGGAGAAGGCATTACAGGAAGAAACAAACGTCAGGTTCATTTACACCATCCCCAATTTCCAGAATCCGTCCGGCATCACCATGAGCTGGGAAAAACGGCGGCGCCTTTACGCCCTGGCCAAAAAATACGGCGTCCTGGTTCTGGAGGACAACCCCTACGGCGACCTGCGCTTCTACGGGGAGCATATCGAGGCGGTCAAGTCGCTGGACGAAGAGGGCCTCGTCATTTACGCCGGTACCTTTTCAAAGGTGATTTCCCCCGGCATGCGCGTGGGCTATGCGATCGCGCCGCGGGAGATTTTACAGAAAATGATCGTCTGCAAGCAGGGCGAGGACGTACACACCAACATCTGGTCCCAGATCGTCTGCCATGAGCTGATGACAAAATACGACTTCGACGCGCATCTGAAACGGCTGCGCGAGGTCTACCTGAAAAAATCCGCCATCGCGACGGCCGCGCTCGACAAATACCTCGCGCCGGAAGTTACCTACAATCCGATCGAGGGCGGTCTGTTCCTGTGGTGCACGCTGCCGGACGGGATCGATATGACCGACTTCTGCAGTCAGGCGGTCGGGCGCAAGGTCTGCGTCGTGCCGGGCAACGCGTTTCTGACCAATGAAAACGATCCCTGCCAGTCTTTCCGCATCAATTTTTCCACTCCCACCGACATCCAGCTGCTGAAGGGAATTCAAATTCTGGGCGGGCTTGCCCGCGATATCATCAGGAATTAATTTTGGAGGCATTCAAAAATGGAAACAGCCAACACCGAGCGCAAAAAAGTCATCTTCAGCGCCATTCAGCCGAGCGGCACGATTACCCTCGGCAACTATCTGGGAGCGCTCAAAAACTGGATCAGCCTGCAGGATGAATACAGCTGCATTTTTGCTCTGGCCGATCTGCACACCATCACCGTCCGTCAGGAGCCCGCGAAATTCCGCCGCAACGTGCTGGAAGCGTACGCGCTGCTGCTGGCCTGCGGCATCGACCCGGAAAAGAGCCCGTTTTTCATTCAGAGCCACGTTTGCACCCATTCCGAGCTTGCGTGGGTCCTGAACTGCTACACGCAGTTCGGCGAGCTGCAGCGGATGACGCAGTTCAAGGACAAAGCGGCCAAGCACGCCGACAATGTCAACGCGGGCCTGTTCACATACCCCAGCCTGATGGCGGCGGACATCCTGCTGTATCAGGCGGACCTCGTACCCGTGGGAGCCGACCAGAAACAGCATCTGGAGCTCACCCGCAATATTGCGGAGCGCTTCAACGGCATTTACGGCCGGACCTTCACCGTACCGGACGCCTATATTCCCCTGCAGGGCGCGCGCATCATGTCCCTGCAGGAGCCGACCAGAAAAATGAGCAAGTCCGATGAAAACGCCAACGCCTATGTCGCCGTTCTGGATAAGCCGGAGGACATCATGCGCAAATGCAGGCGCGCGATTACGGACAGCGAAGCCTGTGTCCGCTGCGGGGAAGGCAAGGATGGGATCAATAACCTGATGGGCATTTACTCCTGCGTGACCGGGCTTTCCAACGGGCAGATCGAAAAAGAGTTCGAGAATAAGGGCTACGGCGATTTCAAGACCGCCGTGGGCGAAGCCGTGGTAGAGCATCTGCGCCCCATTCAGGAGCGGTACGCCGACCTGATTAAAAACAGGGATTATCTGGAGCAGTGCTATACCGAAAGCGCGCAGAAAGCGCTTTCCATTTCCGTACGCACCCTGAACAAGGTCATGAAAAAGGTCGGCTTTATTCCAAGAGCCTTCTGAGCCACGGTAATCAAGCAAAACAGGGACAGTCCCTATGAGTGAAGTGACCCCGAAAAGTTAGACAGTATGATATACTGATAACGACTGGTGGTCACTTCATGAGCGGGGGCGTCCCTGTTTTTATTGCTTTGTTTTCTTTTTGGCAGGAATATAAAAATTTCTTCCCCGCTGCGGAATTTGTCCGACATATACTGTTAATGACCCGTCAAAGATAAATTCATAAATAAATGATAGGATGAACTATCCGGCGGAATTCATTTTGGACAGAAAGGCTGTGAACCATGCGCAGTAAGAACTCGATCAGGAATATTATTGTCAATGTCGGCAGCCAGCTGTTCAGTATTCTGCTGAGTTTTCTGTGCAGGACCATTTTTATCAGGGCACTCGGAGAGACCTATCTGGGGATCAGCGGGCTGTTCAGCAATATCCTGACCCTGCTTTCCCTGGCCGAGTTGGGCGTGGGCACCGCGATCATTTTCAGCATGTATCAGCCGCTGGCGCAGAACGACCGAAAGAAAATCGGGGCGCTGATGGCCCTGTACAAAAGGGCCTATCACACCATCGGGCTGATCGTCGGCATCGCGGGTCTTGCCTTTACTCCGTTTTACCCGCATTTTATTAAAAACGACCCCGGAATTCCGCACCTGACCGTCATTTATCTGCTGTATATTTTCAATACGGTCATCACCTATTTCTTCTCCTACAAGCAGTCGATTATTGTGGCGGACCAGAAAAATTATGTCTGCACTTTATATCAGTACGGCTTCTGCATTTTACAGAATATCATTCAGATTGCCATCCTGTTTCAAACCCGCAACTTTATTCTGTACCTCTGCGTGCAGATTCTGTTCAGCTTTTTCACGAACTTCTTCCTTGCGCGCAAAGCGGATCAGATGTACCCATACCTCAAACAGTACGAAAAAGAAAGGCTCGGAAAAAGCGACAGGGCCTCCATCCTCAAAAATATCCGCGCAATGTTTATGCACCGGATTGGCTTTACAGTGGTCAACGGAACCGACATCCTGCTGATTTCCCGCTTTGTGGGCATCGTCAGCGTGGGCATCTACTCCAATTACTTCCTGATTACCAGCACCCTGCGCCAGCTGACCGCGCAGATTTTCAGCGGAATCACGGCCAGCGTGGGAAATCTGGGTGTGCTGGAGGACAGAAAGAAATCGTACGATATTTACCTTTCCATCAATTTTGCGGGCTTCTGGATTTTCAGCTTCTGCTCGATCAGCCTTTTCTGCCTTTTCAACCCGTTCATCGTCCTGTGGACAGGGCGGCAGAACCTTCTGTTTGCCCTTCCCATTGTCTTTGTCATTGCCCTCAATTTCTTCGTCACCGGCATGCGGCAGGCAACGCTGACCTTCCGCGACGCGTTCGGCCTGTTCTGGTACGACCGGTACAAGGCGGTTCTGGAAGCCGCGGCAAACCTGATCTTTTCCATTATCCTGGTACAGAAATACGGAATCATCGGCGTTTTTGCCGGAACCTTCATCAGCACCATGACGATCGATTTCTGGGTGGAGCCGCTGGTCCTGTTCCGGCACGGCTTCCGCCGCCCGGTCCGAACCTATTTTGCGCGGTACGTTTATTACGCCGCGCTGACGGGGCTGACAGGATCTTTCACCTATCTGTGCTGCTCCTTCCTGCCCGGCGCCGGGTTCTGGGCCTTCGCCGTGAAATGCGTGATCTGCCTTCTTGTACCCAACACGGTTTATTTGGTTCTGTTCCGGAACACCCGCGAATTTCAGTATTTGAAAGGCTTTGTGAAATTACCTAAATTCCGCAAAACCTGACTGACCGTATAAAAATACCGTAAGCCTGTTTGGGCTTACGGTATTTCTTCTATATCATCAAACTGTAAAAGCTTATAGGGCGGAAGATGCCTTATTTACAGATATAATTCAGCTCGCCGACTTCTTTGCCGTCCTTGTAGTAGATTCGCGGCACGCGCTTTGAGATCATGCAGACAAGCTCATAGTTGATGGTGTCGTTGTAACCGGCAAGCTCCTCCAGCGTGACGGAGGCGTCCCCGTCGCGGCCGAACACGGTCACAATATCGCCCTCTTTTACGTCGGGAATCGCCGTGACGTTCAGCATCAGCTGATCCATGCATACCCGGCCGATGATCTTTGCCTTATGCCCGCGCACGAGCATGCTCGCCTTGATATAGAGGTGCCGCGGGTAGCCGTCCGCATAGCCGATCGGCACGGTCGCGATTTTGATCTGTTTCTTTGCAATATATTTCCTGCCGTAGCTGACGCTGGTCTGCGGTTCAACGGTTTTCACCAGCGACACAACGCTTTTCAGCTCCATCGCGGGCATCAGCTCCACGGCATTTTTCATCCTGTCCGACGGCATCAGTCCGTACAGGATCACGCCGGGGCGCACCATGTCAAGCTGCATATCCGGGTAATCGAAGATCGCGGCGGAATTCGCGCAGTGGCGGATTTTAAAGGCGATGCCGCGCTGTCCCAGCAGGGCAATCGCTTTCATCAGGTTGTCAAACTGCATGATGGTATAGCCGCGGCCGCCGTTGCCCTCGTCGGCGACGGCGAAATGAGTAAAAATACCTTCCGGGTCAAGCGACGGCAGCTTGCAGACTTTTTCGATCTCATCGATCACGCCGCCGTCCCTGGCGGGGTTCTGGTATAGAAAGCCGATGCGGCTCATGCCCGTATCCAGCTTGATGTGAACGCGCACCGTAACGCCGGCCCTGACCGCTTCGGCGGAAAGCGCCTCGCCGTACCCGGCGGAGAACACGGTCTGCGCAATGTTCAGCTCCCACAGCTGCGCGGCCATGCAGGGCGGCGTGTAGCCCAAAATCAGGATCGGCAGGCGGCTTCCGGCGCTGCGGATCTGCATTGCCTCCTCCAGATTGGAAACGGCGAACCAGTCCGCGCCCAGCTTTTCATATTCCTTCGCGAGGGCCTCCGCCCCATGGCCGTAAGCGTCCGCCTTGATGACACAGCAGACCAGCGTTTCCGGCCTGAGCTGTTTACGGATCGTTTCAAAATTGCGGTCAATTGCGTCAAGGCTGACCTCGGCCCAGGTTCTTCTGAAAAATTCACTCATTCTATTCTTTCACCCGTATTACTTGAAGTATTTGACACCTGATTCAAAAATCATCTGGTCCTTCGCTCCGGGAACATTTGCGTACAGGTCTTTTCCTTTGCGCTCGGAATGGGCCATCTTGCCAAGAATGCGCCCGTCCGGGCTGGTGATGCCCTCCACCGCGCAGACCGAGCCGTTCGGGTTCCATTCGATACGGCCGCTGGGGGCTCCGTCCGGGGTCCCATACTGGGTCGCAATCTGGCCCCCGGCAATCAGACGGTCCATGACCGCGCCGCTTGCGACAAAACGCCCTTCCCCGTGCGAAACCGGCACCGCGAACACATCGCCCGCGTTTACGCCCGCGAACCACGGGGATTTGACGGAGGTCACGCGGGTATACACCATGCGGGAAACGTGGCGGCCAAGGGTGTTGAACGTCAGGGTAGGAGCGTCCTCGCTCGGCTTTGTAATCTCGCCGTACGGCACAAGGCCCAGCTTGATCAGCGCCTGGAACCCGTTGCAGATACCGAGCATCAGCCCGTCGCGGTTGTTCAGCAGGTCGCCCACCGCTTCGGCAATCTTCGGATTGCGGAAGGTGGTCGCGATAAACTTTCCGGAGCCGTCCGGCTCGTCGCCGCCGGAAAATCCGCCCGGCAGCATGATGATCTGAGACTGACGGATCGCCTTTTCCATCCGTTCAATTGTAGCTTCAATATCGGAAGAAGTCAAATTCCGCACAACCAGAATTTCCGGCTGCGCTCCCGCGCGCTCAAAAGCGCGGGCGGTGTCGTACTCGCAGTTGGTTCCCGGGAACACCGGGATAAAGACACGGGGCCTCGCGGCCCTGATCGCGGGCGCTTTTGCAAAGCGCTCCGTAAAGAGCGGAACCTCCTTCGTAAGCGGCTGCTCCGGCGCTTCGTTCGGGAAAATCTTTTCCAGCGTGCCGCACCATGCGGCAATGAGCACTTCGATCCGGAGCGTTTCGCTTCCCAGAACAATCCGCGGCTCTTCGCTGATTGTTCCCAGAACAACCGGATGGAATCTCCCGTCGACCCGGCAATCTTTTGCAAGCTCCACAATCAGCGCGCCGGAAGCGGGAGCAAACAGCGTCTTTTCATCGATCGCCCCTTCACGGAACACAAAGCCCAGCCGATTGCCGAAGCACATCTTCGCGACCGCCGCGGCTGCGCCGCCTTCCTTGACAACGGAAGCGGATACCACCGCGCCGCGATGAATCATATTGTAAATTTCCGCGTAGTATTCCTTCAGCTTTTCCCAATCCGGAAGCAGGGTTTCCGGATTTTCAGGAACCGGAAGCAGTACAACGGACGCGCCCGGATTTTGAAACGCGGCGGAAACGGTCCCGCTCGCCTTGGTCATGGCGACGGCAAAGCTGACCAGCGTGGGCGGAACGTCCAGCTGCTCAAAGCTGCCGCTCATGCTGTCCTTGCCGCCGATCGCGGGCAGCCCCATGCCGAGCTGCGCGCTCAGCGCGCCGAGCAGCGCGGCAGCCGGTTTGCCCCAGCGCTTCGGGTCGGTGTTCAGCCTTTCAAAATATTCCTGAAAGGTCAGCCGGGCTTTCAGCGGGTCCGCGCCGACGGCGGCGAGCTTCGACAAGCTCTCCGTGACCGCCCAGGCCGCGCCGTGGAACGGGCTGAACCGCGCGATGCCCGGAAGATACCCGTAGGACATCGCGGTGGCGTCGTCCGTTTCTCCGTGCATGACCGGGACTTTCGCCAGCATTGCCTCTTCCGGGGTCAGCTGATATTTTCCGGCAAACGGCATCAGGACAGTCGCCGCACCGATGCTCGCGTCGAACCGTTCGGCAAGGCCCTTCTGGCTGCAGACCTCAAGCCGGGAAAGGTTCTCTTCAAACGCTCCGGCAAACGGTTTGTTTTTCAGGCATTCCGGCACTAAGCTTCTGTAATACCGCGCCGGGTCCACCGCTTCAATGGTCACGCCGTTTTTCTGGGTCACGCCGTTGGTGTCCAAGAACGCGCGGCTGATGTCCACAATTGTGTCGCCGCGCCACGTCATGCGCAGACGCGGCTCCTTCGTCACAACGGCGACCACCTGCGCGTTAAGGTTTTCTTCGTTTGCTGCTGCAATAAACGCTTCCGCGTCCTGCGGGGCAAGCACGACCGCCATTCTCTCCTGCGATTCGGAAATGGCCAGTTCGGTTCCGTCAAGGCCCTCATATTTTTTAGGAACTTTATTTAAATCGATTTTAAGGCCGTCCGCAAGCTCGCCGATGGCGACGCAGACGCCGCCCGCGCCAAAGTCGTTGCAGCGTTTGATTTTCCGAGCGACCTCCGGATTGCGGAAAAGGCGCTGGATTTTGCGCTCGGTCGGCGGGTTTCCCTTCTGCACCTCCGCACCGCAGACCTCGATGGACTGTTCGGTGTGCGCCTTGCTGGAGCCGGTGGCGCCGCCGCAGCCGTCGCGCCCCGTGCTGCCGCCCAGCAGTACGATGATATCGCCCTCATCCGGCACGAAACGCACCACGTTCTCTTTCGGCGACGCACCGATGACCGCGCCGATTTCCATGCGCTTCGCGACATAACCGGCGTCGTACAGCTCGGTGACCTGACCGGTCGCAAGGCCGATCTGGTTGCCGTAGGAGCTGTAGCCCTGCGCCGCGCCCGTCGTAATTTTCCGGGTCGGCAGCTTGCCCGCCAGCGTGTCCTCAAAAGGGACTCGCGGGTCGCCGGAGCCGGTTACGCGCATCGCCTGATAGACATACGCCCTGCCGGAAAGCGGATCACGGATCGCGCCGCCGAGGCAGGTGGCCGCTCCGCCGAACGGCTCGATTTCGGTAGGATGGTTATGGGTCTCGTTTTTAAACTGCACCAGCCACTTTTCTTCTTTTCCGTCCACGGTGACCGGCACCTCAATGGAGCAGGCGTTGATTTCCTCGCTCAGGTCAAGGTCGGGGATCTGCCCCCGCTTGCGCAGAAGCTTCATGCCGATGACCGCCATATCCATCAGGGAGACGGGGCGGTCCGTTTCACCGTACACCTCGGAACGCGCCTCGTAATACGCTTTCAGCGCATCCTCAATCGCGCCGCTGACCGCCGACTGCTCAATTGTGATATTTTCCAGCCTTGTGGAAAAAGTGGTGTGGCGGCAGTGGTCGCTCCAGTAGGTATCGATGACGCGCAGCTCGGTCACGCTGGGGTCGCGGGTTTCCTTCCGGAAGTAATCGCGGCAGAACGCCAGGTCTTCAAAGCTCATGGCGAAGCCCATGGATTCATAATAGGCCTTCAGTTCGTTTTCATTCCAACTGATAAAGCCCGTCACGCGAGCGACGTCCGGCGGAACATCCGCTTTCACGTCGAGGGTTTCGGGCTTTGCTAACGAGGCAAGACGGCTTTCCACCGGGTTTACCAGATAGCTTTTGATTTGATTCAGTTCCTCTTCGCTTAAATTGCCTTTTACGGCAATCACGCGGGCGGTAGCCACCTGCGGGCGCTCCCCCTGCGTCAGAAGCTGGATACACTGCGCGGCGGAATCGGCGCGCTGGTCGTACTGCCCAGGAAGATATTCCATGGCGAACACGGTAAAATTCTCCGGGACCGGAACCGCTTCATCATAAACGTCATCCACATTGGGTTCGGAAAAAATAGTCCCCCTTGCGGCGGCAAATTCTTCTTTGGTAAGTCCGGACACGTCGTACCGGTTTATCAGCCTGAGTTCCTCAATGGAAGTCAGGCCCAGATTGTCTACAAGGTCGGTTTTGATGTGCTGTGCTTCAACATCGAAGCCGGGTTTCTTTTCCACAAATACTCTGATTACGCCAGACATATTTCCCCCGTTCCGCCGCCTGAAGGCAGCCGATTCAACATACTTTATCCTCAATAATATCACATTTGTTTTCCATTATAAAGAGGAGATGAAAACATTGACATTTTCCATAAAAAATCATGTTCTGAAAGCAAAAAAACCAGCGGGGGACCGCCCCGCCGGCACTTTCGGATTCACTTGATTCTGCGGCACTCCATATAGAAGCGTTTGTCGCAGGCATGCCCCATGGAAAAGGTTTTCCGCGGAAGGGCCCCGTCGACGGCGACCGTTTCAAACAGGCTGCTTTTCTCCATTTTGGGAAGAAAGAAAGCCATTGCATTGCTGTCCCCGGCACAGAGCTTTTCCGCTACCCCGACGCCGTGTATGTAGTCCATTTTTCCGCCCACGCGCGCGAGGCGCGCGTCCAGAAATTTCTGCAGCGTACCGACTTCCAAATTGGACGGCGGATTCTTTACCCAGATATCCTTTTTCCGTCCGTTCAGCAGGCAGGTGATCCGGTGCCCCTCGCAGGGCACGTCGGAAACGTCGTAGAAACGGTACAGCTCCCGCATCAGCTCCCCGGGATTTGTCTGGAACACCACCCGCTGGATTGGTTCAAACTGCAGGGAATCGTCGTACAGGTTCACGACCTCCACAAGCGCCCAGCGCGCGGGATGAACCGCCGCTTCCTGCGGGGACAGCGTCTTTTTCAGTTCCTCATAGCAGGCCTTTGCGGTCGCGAGGGAATGGTTGCCGTCACCCACGGCAAAAAGCAGGTTATCGCGGACCGGCAGACGGTCCAGCGCGTCTTCCAGCTTTTTGGCGGCCGCGGGATTCAGGCGGAAGCCTCGGATGCTCCCGCTTCTTTGCATCAGCTTTCCCTCGTACTCCGGGGCCAGCTCAGAAGGATCGATCTTCTCAATCACGCTGCGCTCAGGATCGTCGATCAGAATCATGATATGCGGCAGCTCCAGCGGCGCGCCGCGGCGGATTTTTACGCGGGGCGGAATCCGTTCCAGCACCGTTCCCTCCGTCGCGCGGATGGGCGTCTTGCTGCCCGCCTCGTACCGGTACTGCTCCAGGTCGAGCGCCATCATGACCCCGCGGCGGAGCTTTCCGTCCGCCAGAGTGCGCTCCACGTAAAGGTAGCTGTTCTTTATTTCACGAAAAACGCCGTCCGAAAGGTAACGTTCCATGGCGGCGTTGATTCCGGCGGCGTACTGCTCCGCGTCGGTCGTTTCCAGATAACATTCGGGGTAGACCATGTGGTAGGTGGAGGGAGTATCCCCCGCCGCCTTTTTCGCTTCCTGCCAGTACTCCGGCTGGGAAGTATATTGGTCACAGGCAACCACACACCAGTTTTCTGTCGGTACGTCCTTCGGCAGCAGGATATCCGCGGGTTTAAAATAAGGGTGCAACATTCAGAAATCTCCTGTTCTCTTACGAAATTCGGGACATCGCCCATTCAGTAATCAAATAGTAACACATTTCCGACAGTGTTCGCAACCTGTTTCAGCCTTTCTCCCGTGTCCGATTGAGAAAATAGCTGAAAAAGAAGATCGCCGCAGCAATCAGCACGATGGTGCCGCCCGCCGCCGTACCCGTATAGTAGGAGACGATCAGCCCGCTCACGCCGGAAAACAGCGAGATCAGGACGGCGATCAGGTGATAGGAACGCATCCCCTTCGCAAGATTGCGGGCCGAAGCCGCCGGAAGAACCAGCAGGGAATTGATAATCAGCACGCCCACCCATTTGATCGACACGGTTACAATGGCGGCCACAATGATCACAAACAGCTTTTCAACAAAGCGCGTATTGATGCCCTTGCTCGCGGCCAGATCGGCATTGATGCTGGTCAGCAGCAGTTGATTGAAGAACAGGGACCAGATCACGAGCACCGCCAGCAGGATAAATGCCAGCATGACGATTTCCCCGGGCTGCACCGTTAAAATATCGCCGATGAGATACCCGGAATATTTCGCGAAGCCGCCGGAAGCCGACAGCAGCACGATGCCGAGCGCCAGCCCGGTAGAGGAAAACACCCCGATAATGGTATCCGCGGAGGAGGTGCCGGAATTCATCACAGCCGAGATGCACAGCGCGAACAGGAGCGCGAAGCCCATCATGGAAATCAGATAATTGTCAATGCCCATCAGAACGCCGATGGCGATTCCGGTCAGCGCGGAGTGTCCCAGCGCATCCGAAAAAAAGGACATCTTGTTGTTTACGATCATCGTCCCGACCAGCCCGAACAGCGGGGTGATCAGCAAAACGGCGAGCAGCGCGTTTTTCATGTAGTGGAATTCCGTCCACTCAAACGGCAGAAGCAGATCGATCAAGGAATATATTGCGTTCATGATTTCACACCTCCGGTCAGCTTCAGGCCAAAGGCTTCCTGCACCTCGGGCGTTCTCATCACTTCCCGGACGCTGCCGCTGACCAGAACGGTGCGGTCCAGCAGCACGGCGCGCGTCGCGTATTTCTCCACATGGGAAAGGTCGTGGGACACCAGAATGATCGGCATCTGGTGTTCCGCGCGCATCGAGGTGACCAGGTCGTAAAAGACCTCTATCCCCCTGCGGTCCACCGCGGACACCGGTTCATCTAAAAGCAAAAGGTCCGGCTTCGGGTCCAGGGCAAACGTGAGCAGCACACGCTGCATTTCCCCGCCGGAAAGGCTGCCAATCCGTTTGTTTAAGAGCGCGGGGCTGCCCCCGACCGCGGCAAGCGTCTGCCGGACCCGGTTCAGCCTTTCTTTGTTATGACCCAGCCAGACCGGGAACCCGCTCATGTTGGCGCAGAGCATGTCGCCGACCGTAACGGGCATGGAGCGGTCAAATACCAGATTCTGCGGAACATAGCCGATGCGGGGGTTGGAAATCTTTTCTCCCTTAAAATTGTGGAACACAACGGTCCCCGTATAGGGAATACGCCCCAGCAGCGCTTTGAGCAGCGTGGTTTTGCCCGCGCCGTTGCGTCCGATCAGCGCCAGAATTTCTCCGTGATGCACATCGAAGGAGACGTCGTGAAGAATCACCCCGTCGTGCTTTCTCACCGTAAGGCTGCGTATCTGTATGCTGCATTTGCAAGTATCCATGTCATTCCCCTTTTATTTCAGCGCCTCTTCGAGTGTTTTCAGGTTGCTTTCCATCGCGTCAAGATAGGCGTTTTTGCTGTTTTCCCCGGCCACCGCCGGGTCAAGCGAATATACCTTCACGCCGCTTTCATTTGCTACAATATTGGCGGCGGACTTCGGATACTGCGGCTCCGCAAAAACGGCTTTTACGCCGCTGCCCCGTATCAGCCGGATGGTTTCCGCCAGCTCGCGCGCACTCGGCTGGCTGTCGGGCTCGCGGTTGACCACGCTCACGATGTTCAGGTCGAATTCTTCGGCAAAATACGGAAAAGCTTCATGGAAGGTAATGATATCCCTGTTCGCGATACGGCTCAGCTCGCTGTGCATTTTATCACGCAGTACGCTCAGCTCCGCCATGTAGTCCTGTGCATTCTTCCGGTAAGCTTCGGCATTCTGCGGGTCGGCCTGTGCCAGACCTTTTTCGATGTTGGAAACCTGCCGGATGCAGTTCGAAATGGAAACCCAGATGTGCGGGTTCTTCTCCCCGCTCTCATCCGTCAAAAGGGAAATTCCCTCGCTCGAATCGACCACCCGCAAATTGGGCAGCTGGGATGTCACTTTGGCCATAAAGCTTTCCATGCCCGCGCCGTTCATCACGAACACATCCGCCTGCTCTATATTTTTCATGTCCTTCGACTGCAGCTGATAATCGTGCAGGCAGCCCGCCTGCTGCCCCGCCATATTGTCCACCTGTACGCCGGGCACCCCGTCGGTGATGTTCAGGGCCATAATATATAAAGGATAAAAGGATGTCACCACCCGAAAACGGACATTCTGCGTTGTTCTTCCGGCACACCCGGCGGAAAAAAGCAGAATCGCAGCCGCCAAAATGACGGCGGCAGCTCGTTTCAGCATTTTGTACGGCCTCCTTAAATGCAAACTCATGAGCAATGTATAATAATGTATAATATAGACCGATCACCGGTTATCGTCAAGTGAAGGGACGGATAACATCCGTCCCTTCATCTTTATTTATGCGCGCGCCATCATAGCACGGATTTCCGGAAGTTTTCTTTCGCAGTCGCTCATTCCCATTTCGTAGATCCCTTTCAGCACCTCCGGGTTTTTCTCATACCGGCCCGTCACGATCGGCCTGCTGGGACGGACGATGACTGCTTTTTCCTCCGCCTCCTGTCTGCGGCAGACCTCAAGCTCATTGTTGTAAACCTCCGCGCGGACCTGCATGGTATTTACAAAATTCGGGTACTCCCCGTATTTTACACGAAGCACCGAACGCGGGAATTCCGGGCGCGGGCTTTTCCGGTAGGTGCTGTCACGGGTAAGTACGACCACATTCAGATTGTTTCCGTCAAAAATAGAGCGCTCGATCGGAATCGGAGTCGCGCAGCCGCCGTCCAGCAGTTCATGTCCCCGGTAGGAAACGGTGTTGGAAATGAAGGGCAGCGAACTGGAGGCTTTGACCGCGGTGAAATCCTCATCCAGATTCGCCTTGTCGAAAAAGACCGTCTGACCGGTTTTCAGGTCGGTAGCGCCGACCTTCAGGTCAACCGGAGAATTGAAAAAGGATTCATAATCGAACGGAAGAAGCGTATGGAAAAGTTCTCCGAAAATAAAGTCAAAACCAAACAAAGAACCGGTCCGGTTTAAATTTTCCACGCTGATATATCGCTTATCCCCGATATACTGATAAAAAATATCGTAATTCCTGTTCTTCTGCCTGGAAATATAGCTGAGCGCGTTGCAGGCGCCGGCCGAAATGCCGTAGACATTCGGGAACTCGATCCCATGGTTCAAGAAAACTTCCAGCACGCCGCTCGTATACGCCCCACGCATACCGCCGCCTTCCAGTACAAGGCCTATCGGCATAGCAAACACCTCACATCAAAAATATTATGTTCTATTATAGGCTAATCCCCGGTCGAAAACAAGCGAAGGAAATAAAAATGAGATTTTTTTGAAATTTTATATTGATTTTTAGAGCTATTTAAGGTATAATAATCGAGCACTCAAAAAATGGACGTTTAGCTCAGCTGGTAGAGCATTCGCTTGACGTGCGAAAGGTCATAGATTCGAGTTCTATAACGTCCACCATAAAAGGCAAGCAGTTTTTTCTGCTTGCCTTTTTTCATGCTCTTTTTTATAATATATCTTCCTTTGCGTTAACTTTCATGCCGTCTTCGATGCCCGCAGATATAAGCTGTCTACCCCCAGGCTTCAAGCCATTTCTTTTGAGAAATTCTGTGGGAATGGAAATGAAACCTTTCCGAATAGTAACGCGGGTCTCATTGTCAAGCGTCTCTTCAAAGACATAGAGCTGTTCTGATCCGCCATGGTAATTAAAGAAAAATTTTTTCAGCCGTCTACATTTGGAAGGGATATGTTCTTTCCAAGATCGGACAGCGCTGCACGAAGAAAGCTTTCGTCCACCCATTTTTCAATAGGAAAGTCTTTCGCTATGTAACCGCGATCATAAAGAAATTTCTTCTGGCCTTCCAGCGCCAGCAAACCTTCCTTGGAGAATCCGGGCGTCAGATGCTTGTAAAAATCGCGCGGCAGCGCCGTTACAATTTCACCGGGTGTCGCGTGAAGCTGCTTGGAAAAGAGAGCCAGAGTCCCGGAAAGGTTTGTTTTCGCCCATTCCGCGGCCAGAATTGTTTGTTTAAGGTACTCCACAACTACTTCCGGATTTTCGTCCGCCAGCTGTTTGCTGACCGTCAGGATATGCGGATATTCTCCGCAGACGGTAGAAATCGAACCGGGATGCGCGCCAAGCTCAAAAATTGTCTTGAATTTTCCTGTCAGCATCAGCCGTAGGGCACGTACACCGCTGCTGACGATCGCATCCACCTTTCCGGCCTCCAGGGCATCCGCCTCGGCTTTTCCGAAATGATTCGTTTTGTCCGACGTAATGTTGATCTCCGACTCGCTGGCCGGGATTTCCACAAATTCGACCTCGGCGGTGCCGACTCCTCTCGCCGCGAGCACGCTGCGGAAAAGATGCTCGGCGTCAGATTTAAAAAAATCGACGACCGGATATTCCGGACGCGTCGGCAGCGCCAATTTCTTATGGCGCAGTTCCTCCACATAATCGACAGGAGAATCCATGCGTGTCAGAATATAGGTTTTCTGCGCATGCATCGTAAGGCCAAGTAGGACGACCTCCGTCCCGTTCGACTTCGCCCAGATCGGCGGTACATTTCCGCCTTCCCGGAAGAGCGCGGGGTCCTGATAGGTAAAATGTGCCAACCACCTGTCACGAGGCAGGCTCTGCAGCAAAACAGGCCGGATTCCCAGCGGTCGAAATGCGTCATACAAGAAGCCTTCCCGATTTGCAGAAAGAAAACTGGCATTTCCGACCGGGCAGATGGTGTAGCGGAATTCTTTGATTGCCA
The DNA here is from genome assembly GCF_036287215.1 of Caproiciproducens sp. CPB-2. Lineage (NCBI taxonomy): Bacteria > Bacillati > Bacillota > Clostridia > Eubacteriales > Acutalibacteraceae > Caproiciproducens > Caproiciproducens sp. CPB-2. Next base: position 887,110 of record NZ_CP142860.1, on the reverse strand, counting down.
TTCTTAAACTCCTTTTGTTTTCTTATCGGGTCGTCAGCATGTTCCGTGCCCGTTTGCCGTATTGCGGCAGTTACAGGTAATATTCCAGCTCGTAGGTTTTTTCGCCGAACAATTGGGTGTAAATTTCTTTTTTGATATTGAAAAAATCTTCTGTGTTCCGGCTTCGCGGCCTTGGAAGGTCAACGTGGAATACCCGCTTAATTTCTCCAGGCCGGCTGGAGATCACCACGACCGTGTCCCCAAGGTAAATCGCTTCGTCAATGTCGTGCGTCACCAGCACCATTGTCTTTTTTTCCGCCTTCCAGATGCGCAGGATTTCATTCTGCATTCCCATCCTGGTAATGGCGTCCAGCGCACCGAAGGGTTCGTCCAGAAGCAGTACCTTCGGATCGGTCACCAGACTTCTTGCGATGCTGGCCCGCTGCTGCATACCGCCCGACAACTGAGAGGGGAACGCTTTTTCAAACTCCTTCAGACCGACCAGCTCAATATGGCGCTGCACAAGTTCTTTCCTTTCCTTCTTACTTACCGTTTTACGTGAAATTCCAAACCCGACATTCTTTTCAACGGTAAGCCAGGGAAACAGCCTGGACTCCTGAAAGATCAGACCGCAGTCCCCGGAGGAATCGGTGATTTCCTTTCCGTCCAGACAGACGCTGCCCTGCGTTGCGCTTTCCAGGCCCGCTATAATGCGCAGCAGCGTACTTTTTCCGCATCCGCTGGTTCCGACAATGCTGATGAACTGGCCATCCTCAAAGCTGATGTTGATGTCCCGCAGCACTTCAATCTGCTGCCCGTCAATCGTAAACTCCTTATGCAGATGATCCACTTGTATAAGAGGATCTTTGTTATTCTGTGACATAACGGTTTATCCTTTCGTTTAATGTAGCCGGAATTTTTCCGCGCTCAACTGAGGCGGCGGATTCCGGTGCGGCCGCCCTGTTCACGCTTACGGCTTTCGCTCCGCAAGGCGCCAGACCAGAAGGCGCCGCTCAAGCAGCGAGAGGACCTGATTTAACAGGAGACCCACGATTCCGATTGCGATGATTCCCATGATCACGATGTTCATGCGAAACGCTTCTCGCGCGTCGTTCATCATATTGCCTATCCCTCCGGAAGTGACGCCGAATATTTCGGCGACCACAACGAACATCCACGAATTGGAAAGGCTGATGCGGATTCCCGTAACAATGGACGGAAGTGCGGAGGGAAGGACAATCCGTCTGAAAATCTGAGAATCTTTTAAATTGAAGATCCGGCCTACCTCAACATAGTTCCGGCCGGCGCTGTGGATTCCCTGATAGGTATTCAATACGGCGGGGAAAAACGCGCCGACCGCGATCAGCATGATTTCCGACAAATCGCCGAACCCAAACCAGATGATAAAAAGCGGAATCCACCCCACAATGGGGACATTCCGCACGGCATGAAAAAACGGTGAAATGATCCGGTCCGCCCGCGCGGAGACCCCGGTCAAAGTGCCCAAAAAGAGCCCCGCAAGCGATCCGTAGAGAAAACCCTGCATCACGCGGCTGAAGCTCACCAGAAGATTTTCCAATAAAAAGCCGTTCTGAAGGGATTCCACGATCGTATCATAAACCTCGCCCGGAGAAGACACCAGGCTGCTGCCCGGCGATGCGTGGAACCAAGCCAGTATGATCAGGAGCGGCAGCGCCAGTCCCATCGCCGTTTTGCGGATGAATTCGCCATACTTCAAAGGATTGTTCCCCCTTTCATAATCCGATGCTTTATTCGGAGGAGCGATATGTGGTACGCCAGCGAAGGACATGCCGCTCGATCCGGTTTACGATCAGGCTCATCAGAAAGCCCATGATACCGATGACAAAAACCATCGCGTACACAACGTCGTACTCAAACATGGTGCGCGAATAATTCATCAGATACCCCACTCCCAGGCTGGCGGCCACCATCTCCGCGCCTACCACGGTCATCCACGAAAGGCTTAGCCCGGTTTTCAGACCGGTGAAAATCGAAGGCATCGCCTCTGGGATAATGACCTCAGTAAACCGACGGAAATAACTAACGCCGAAGATTCTGGACACCTCCAGATGCTCCGGTGAAACGCTCTTTACGCCGTCATAGGCATTGACCACCATCACATAAAACGTACTCAGGCCGATAAACACAATCTTGAATTCCCGGCCGATGCCAAAAAGCAGAATTAAGAAAGGAAGCCACCCGAAAAGAGGAATCTGACGTATCGCCTGAATGAGCGGATGAACAAGGCGGTCGACGGTCCGGAAAATCGCCATCAAGGCGCCGACCGCGATTCCCCCGAGGACCCCCCAAGTGAACCCCAGAAGGACGAGAGAAAGGCTGACCCTCAGATTCTCCCACAGAACTCCGCTTACGGTCAGTCTGACAAGGCACTGAAATACGCTTTCGGGCGGCACAAGCAGTTGGGGAGGAACCAGGGAAAAAATCGTCGCGACCTCCCATACCGCCAAAACCGCCGCCGGCAAAAGAAATCCCGACAGGATCCGTTTGATCCGCGATTCGGGCACGCCCGGCGTTCCCTTGTGCCGCACCGCCTTATGAATTTTTTCCGCGATATGCGCGAACGCCGGCGCAGGCGGGGAAGCCTGCCCGTTTCTCTGGTTGGTACTCATGTTTGATTCCTTTCCTTTCCTTATCTTTCCGCCGGATTTTCCGACGGCCCCCGGGCCCGGACTTACTCCAGCGCCTGCTTGAGAAACCGGTCGTCGACCCATTCCTCAAGGGAGAAGTCCTTTTCGATATATCCGTGCTTTAATAAGAATTCCTTCTGAATGTCAAGGGCGGCCAGTCTTTTGGGCGACAGGTTCGGCACGAAGTCGTATTCTTTTAATTTCCGCACGATGTTTTCAAGGCCGGACTCGCCGGTCACTTCAAAAAACGTTTCGGCGGCTTCACGGGTGTTATCCCTGATCCACTTTCCCGCTTTCACGGATGCCCGAAGCCATGCTATGGGGATCTCGGGATATTTTTCGGCAACCTCGGTGCTGACAGTCACCACCGTCGGCGTATTGGCAACCTGCAGCGTCCAGTCGGGATGATCGGCAATGCGATGGATGACCGTTACAAGACCTTTCTCCTCAAGCGGCTTCGATTGCCCCGGCCTTGCGTAGACCGCGTCCACACGTCCGTCCAGCAGGGACTGCCCGTCCCGCCAAGCCTGCGCCCTCAGCTTACCCCCGCCCCAAAGGGCAACGGGATTTTTGGCTGGCTCCAGCTTCTCCCACGAGGGGTCGCCGGCTTTTCCCCCGGATTCCGGCAGGTCGACGAGCGTCACCTCGTCCTCTCTCAGCCCGCCGAGCCGCAGGGCCAGGAGAACAGCGCGGTGCGCCGTTGCGCGCGCGAAGTCCACCCGGTCCGGCTTTTCACGCAGAGAAAGGCCGATCCGTTTTCCCTTCAAATCCGCGACCGTATGTATTCCGTCCCTTGCCCTCACGACAAGCTGTCCGCCGGACCGGCTGAACGAGGTGGTGGCGATCAGCTTGTTTACCGGGGAAAGGGATCTTGCCCAAAGCGGCGGAATGCACCCGCCGTCGCGGAAAAGGTTCGGATGGATCGACGTGAAATGCGCCAGCCACTCGCTTTTGGGCTGCTCGCGCAGAAAGCGGGGCGCGGCGCCTGCCTTCTCCAGTTCTTCCGCGAGCCAGCCCTTCTCAACGGCGATATGGGACGCGACGATCAGCGGGCAGATGGTGTAAAATACTTCTCTTTTTATGGTCATGGTTTCCCTCCATTCTCAGTACGGCAGGTCTTTTTCAAGCTTTGATACTCGATCGGTCAAGGTGACGGTCGAAATAGGGATGTTCTTTTTCCTGCCGCCTCCGCAGGACCGCCGGGGACGTTTCGCTTATCTCCAGAGGGAGAAGCTCCCAGACCGTTGAAATATCGGCGTCGTCCCCATACGCGTTTCGTTTGCGCGCGAGCATCTGTTCAAATATTTTTCCGACGATCAGGCAGCGGTGCACCCGCGCCTTTATTGCGAAGGAGGCTTCTCCGTATGAAACCGTCACGCATACGGTCCTGCCGAACCAGACGCTGTTCACGAGATTGACGTTGCTGACGGATTTTTCCAGATCCTCGCTCAGAATCAGCGATTTTCCGTCCAGGCTTGTCAGCGTAGTATTTACGCTGACATACGGGGAACCGTCGGGGTTTACCGTTCCGACCGCTTTTACGGCGGCCGGCTCCTGAAGCAGTTTCAAAAGTTTTTCCGGAATCCCGACCGGCTGGGAAAATGCGTGCACGGTCAGTCCCCCCTTTCCAAATCGCTGTCCGCGTGATTCCCGCAGTGCTTATAATCGTCATTGTCTGACGTCAGCCCATACGACTTGCGGATTTCATGAAGGCCGCGCACCAGCCTCACGTAATAGCCGAGAGGCGGGACCGGACGCTCGCCCAGGGACGCGTGTTTATGCGGATGCCAAACGGTGCTCAAAAAGACGACACCGTGCTTCGCGAAAAATTCACACGCCTGAAAATTGGATTCCAGCGCTTCCTCAACGGTCGGAAAGCCGTACGGCTGCACCATCTCCACGCCGGCGACCACCTGGGTATACACATTGCCCTTCCCGAAAATTTCCACCGCGTCGATCGTCCGGCGAATCCATTCCGCGTTTCCGGGCCAGCGGTTCTTTCCGGGACATATGTGTTTTGAAATCTCCTCGTCCCACACCTCGACGTTCGGGCAGTAGGAGGTGAGGCCGGTTTCCTGATAGATGCGCCTGAGCTGTTCCCTGCTATAGGCAGGCGCCATGATCTGGCTGGAAAAGCGTCCTTTGAAATTGCGCCCGATTGCCTGCAGAATACGGATATAGCGGTTCACTTCATTCTCGAACAGTACCTCCCCGCTATAGTCCATCCCGCCGGTCAGGTAAATCTCCGATATGCGTCCGGGCTCTTTCAAAACCTCGCGGACCGTTTCGTAAATATCCTCGGCATCCACCTCTTTGGAGGCGCGATCCTCCCGGGCGGCCTGCTTCGCCCGGATCAGGTCCGTGAAGAAGGCGCAGTACCGGCACTGGTCTCCCGTATCCCACAGATGGCAGTGCTTGTAGGTGTTGATGATCAGCCGCTGAGCGCGGGCGCTGGCGATGCTTTCCATCGGCACCCCCCGGCTTGTTTTCTTTCCGTAATATTTCGGCCGAGGCGTGAAGTCGATCGTGTCGACAAACTCATCCCCGTCATAAAGGGCAAAGGCGCCGTTCTCCCTTTCGATCCGATAGGGCTCCCGGTAGTCCTCGTCAAAAGACACGGATGCGGTGGTTGCATCGCGCAAAAGGATGGAACCGGGAATCTCCCTGTCCGTTCCTTTCGTGCTTCCATGAGAATAGAAAATCCTCATGGGTCCAAAACGATATTCATCGTTTTGGACCGCGTCGAGCGCCTTTTCCGTTAAATATGCGCCGCGCCGCAGCAGGTCGAGTTTCAAGATAATATGGAACGGCACGTCAGGGTAATCGGCAACCGCTTTTTCAAACGCCGATCTCGCTGATTCCGTCGTTTGGATGCTCATTTCTCCGCTTCCTTCATTCAATGTGATATGGGGGTGCCGCCTTATTAGTTCGGCCGGTCAGCCGCCCGCTTTTTCCCCGGAATCGGCCTGTGCGGGAACCTTCAGTCCGGACGGCTCCTGTCTTTGCGGCGGGATCCACACCAGCTTTTTGTACTCTTCGATGATGCTTTCGATCCGCTCTTTCGGCCAGGAGTCATCCCATCCCAAACCGAGGTCCTGATTGACGAACACGACGTTGATATTGGTGCCTTTGGGCTTATGCTCGATCACCGTGAATACGTTGCAGGTGCGGTCCTCGCCCCTGCAGTCCACGCAGCGCCCGGTCTTGACGCACCCGGTCTTAAAGGGCCGGCCGCCAAGGTCCGTGCTGCGTATTTTCACGTGCTGCGGGGAAATCTGATACCGGATCCGGTTGAAGGCTTCGTCCAGATCCTTTGTGATCTTGTTGCGGCCGACGATCAGAACCGAATTCTCGTGCCCGTAAAACATGCCGGCCACGCGGTTTCCGAGAGCGTCCACATTGACAAGCCTCCCGTCGCGCGTTACGGCGTTGGTTCCCGTCAGAAAATACCTGCACTCCGAACTGTAGGACAAGGCGCTGAGGCGTCTGGTTTCCGCAAAGGTCTTTCCCCTTGCGTGTCCCGTGTAAACCGTCGTTCCCTGCGCTTCCAGCGCCGCGTAGATGCCAAGCTGCGCCACCGAGGTCGAATCGCCGGTCCCCACTTTCTCGCCGGAGGGAATCAATTCGGTTACGATTGCCCGGGCCGCTTCCGCGTCCGGTGCGTAATAGACATTGAAATGGCGGTTCTTAAACGCTTTCAGAACGGCGACGATGTCTTCGTCTTCAATGGAAGAGTAGTCAATATCCAGTAATTTTGTGCTCATATTTTAGCTCCTTAATCTTCGTTTTGAGGAAAGAATCATCCATGTCAATATTTTTTCCAGTTGTCCTGCAGCTTCGTCTCCTCCAAAACTTTTTTCAAAGGCTCTTCGACGATGAGATCCTTCGCGTCGAAGGCATTTTTAATCAGGCCCAGATCCTTCATAAGGCTGATGGTGCCCGAGTAATAATTCACAACCGAATCGTCAATTAAGGGCGAATAGATGTAGCTCGGATCCGTTCCCTTCGCGCCTTCGCGAAGGCCATCCACGGACTGGCCAGTGTGGGAGGCGATCACGTAGTAGTCCTCCTGATTTTCTTCTTTTGAAATCCACTGCGCCGCCTTCAGATACGCTTTCAGGAAACGCTCCGTGATGTCGGGATACTTTTCAAGGAAGCTGTCGGCAACGAACACGCTGGTCTGCGGCTTTTCATCCGCCTTGAATTCCGGATCGTCGGCGGTGGTGTACAGAATCTTGACTTGCCCTTTGTCCCTGGGTGGGAACAACTGCCCCGGTCCCCCGTAGACGGCGGCGTCGATATTCCCGCTCACCAGGGCTGCGACACCGTCCGCAGGCGCAAGATTGAAGAATTCAAAATCCTTGATCGTCAGATTGCGTTTTGCCAGAATTCTGGCCAGAGTCACCTGAAAAGTGGTTCCGTTTGTGGTGGCGAGCTTCTTTCCGGCAAGATCTTCAATCTTTGTGGCCGTCGATTTGGCGGGCACACCGAGATAGGACTCTCCGCCCCTCGACTGGGAAGCGATCAGCTTGATATTCAGCCCGTTCGACTTGCCGACAATGGCCCCCAGGTCGCTTGTGGCGGCAAAGTCGATGGTGTTGCTGGCAAACGCCTCATTCACCGCGGGGCTGACGCCTTTAAAGAAGTTCCATTCAATTTTGATGCCGTCTTTTTCAAATTCCTCTTCCAGCAGATGATGCTCGTAGAGCACGCCGAAAGTCATCAGCGAGGCCTTGTTGCTGTTGCCCGCGGTAAAAGCCGTTCCCACCCGGATCACATCCGGCTTCTCCGAGGAGGCCGCAGTGGATTCCACGGCCGAACCCGTTTTGCTTGCGGGCGCGCCTCCGGAGGAAACCGACGGATTATTGCCGCAGCCGCTAAAGGCGATTGACAGCATCAGCGAAGCGGTCAGCAGCCCGGATGCGAATTTTATTGTCTTTTTTTCTCTGTTCATACTCCCTGTCTCCTTTTAACACACACATTTAAAATTGATTTATATAGAGACCATGTTTCACCGGCAACGTCCGAACCGATACAAAAACATCTTTGTCCGCCCCGCGCCCAGAAAAACATCGTCGTTTCTCCGCCTTTTCTGCCGTGAAGCCTGTCGGCAGATCGCTAATTTTTTATTAAACATATATGTTTATTTAAGTATATTATACAAATTCGGCTGACAATCACAAGTTAAAATCTTTAGCTCTTAAAGGGAAAATTTTTTGTATTCTGAGACTTCACCTGTTTCTTCATCCGTACTGATGCAGCTTTGCATACCATTGAGTGATAAGAATCACATTTTCTATATCTCTACTGGATACTAAAAGGCCACCGGATTTTTAGTATCCGATGGCCAAAATCTTAGAATAACCTTTGCTGTTCACCTTGCGGTTCTTGCTTAACTTTTTGTTTATGCACTTTTCTGAAAGGGAACTGGACAACGCCGTAATTTATCTAACTTTTTGGGTCATTTCATTGCCAGTTCCGCAGGCGTTTTATAAAAGTGCCGCCATTTAAACATTTAACGATCAACGCGGGTTTCCATGACTTTTTTCCGCAGCGGTAACACACAGGGCGCCGATACGGAAAGATCGTCAATTTCCATCCTTAAAAAAGTCTCCGTCAGGGAAAGGTCCGCCCCGAGTTCACCGCAGATCCCTACAAAAATGCCGTTTTTGTGTGCATTTTCAGCCGTGATCCGGATAAGGGTCAACACCGCTTTATGATGTGCATCGTAGAAATGCTCCAGACCTGGATTCTGCCTGTCGATCGCCAGTGTGTATTGAGTCAGATCATTGGTACCGATACTGAAGAAATCCACTTCCTTCGCAAGCTCATCACTAATAAGAGCGGCCGCCGGAGTTTCGACCATGATGCCCAGTTTTGTTCCCGGATTGTAGGCTGCCCCTTCCCCGGAAAGCTCCAGCTGAACAGCCTGCGCAATTTGCTTTATAGCCCTGACCTCTCCCACGGAAATGATCATGGGAAACATGATCGCGATGTTTCCAAACGCAGTAGCCCGGTACAATGCTCTTAACTGTGTTTTAAAAACATCCTGCCTGGTTAAGCAAATGCGTATGGCACGGCAGCCCATAGCGGGGTTTTCTTCCTTTGGCATTTCAAAATAGTCTGCCTGCTTGTCCGCGCCGATATCCAGTGTACGGATAATGACCTGCTTTCCCTTCATTTTTTCCGCCACCGACCGATAAGCCTGAAACTGTTCTTCCTCGGTCGGATACGTTTCTCTGCCAAGATAGAGAAACTCGCTGCGGAACAGTCCAATGCCTTCCGCGTCATTGTTCAGGACCGCCTCCACGTCTTGCGGCCCACCGATATTTGCAAAAATCTTGATTTTCCTTCCATCTATCGTAACGCTGTTTTTCCCTTTCAGGCAATGCAGCTGTTCCTGTTCCGCCTCTTTCGCTTCTTTCCTTTCAGAAAATAATTTCAGCGTCGCAGTGTCCGGCTCAATATAAATCCTTCCGGAAGCGCCATCCACAATTGCGTTCTTCCCGTTATATCTCAGGCCCAATTGCTCTCCGACAGCGACCACGGCGGGAATATTCATGCTCCTCGCAAGAATCGCAGTGTGAGAATTAACAGAACCGTTTATGGTAATGAAAGCAAGTATTTTTGATTTATCCATCTGCACTGTCTCGCTTGGCGTGAGGTCGTCTGCGACGATAATAACGGGTTCATCCGATGTAAAAGCATCCGATTCGGCATTGGCAAGGATTTCAATCAGCTTTTGAGATATATCCTTGATATCGGCAGCACGTTCTTTCAGATATGGATCGTCAATAGCAGAAATTGTCTGAACGTATGTATCGCATGCCTTTTTCACGGCATATTCCGCATTGACCCGCTCCGATTGGATCGTATCCGTTATGGCATCGCAAAAATCGATATCCTCCAGAATCATCTGATGGATTTCAAATATCTTGGCGCTTTTCTCTCCCGCCTCATGAAGCGCCTTCTCATACAGCTTCTTCAGTCCCGCTGCTTCCTGCTGTTTTGCGTCCCGGTAACGACGAAGTTCCTCCTCTGTATTTTCAGCATGACGTTTAACTGCTTCCCTTCCCTTTCGCTGATAGAACACAATTTTTCCGATTGCGATCCCATCCAATACACCTTTTCCATTTAGGACTGTCATCCTGTTTCCTCCTTAGAATTGATATATGAAAACAAATGGGCAGGGCTGTATAAACCCTGCCCGTTGTATGAAAGCTCTGTTATTCTCCCAGACCTGATTGAATCGCATCGACCAGTTCACGCAATGCTTTCTGCTCATCTGTTCCATTGCAGATCAGTTCGACTTCCGTGCCGCACTTTACTCCTGCGGCAATCACGCCCATGATTGATTTTATGTTGAATGTTTTTTCATTTGACTGCATTTTTATATCGCTTTGATACTGCTGCGCCAGTTTCGCCAGCGTACCGGCCGGCCGGGCATGCAGTCCGTATTTTAATTGAATTCTTACTTTTTGACTTACCATATTGATTCCTCTCATTATTTAAATAAACAGCCCATACAGGTCTCTCTTTACGTCAACCGTATGAGACAGACATTATGAACTCTGTACTTTCCTCATCCCATTACTTTAAATCATTTAAAAACTCTTTCAATGAATCTAAATAGCGATCCGCAAGTAACTGAAGCATTTGCTTTTCGTCCTTAGCCGTTTCATCATAGACTGCATATACTGTGAACCCGTCTGCCTTTGCAGTACGGCTTGCCTGAATATTATCCTCTACAACAATGGTATTATCGCGTGTCGTATGAAGAATTTTAAGTCCCTCCCGCCAAATATTGGGATGCATCTTATTATATCCGACTTCTTGGCAGGTTAATATGCCGGCGAACATCTCATAGATTCCCAATCGTATAAGCGGCTTTTCTATTAATACACGGTCCGTAGCAGTGGCTGCGCAAAATCTGATGCCCATATCAGTGAGCCGCTGCAGCACTTCCAGCACTCCGGGCTTTAGGCGGATACTGTTTTCATAGCGATAGGTCATTTCCTGATCAAATTCATTCTTAATGTCCTCCGCCGAATCCGCAAGATTGAATCTCATGCGAAGATATTCCGCGGATTCCATAGAACCCATTTTAACCAAGGTACGTTCCAGTCCCGGCGGAAAATCGATTTTCTTCCTTTTCAGATATTCCACGCGTAAATTATTCCAATAACCCATCGAATCAAGAAGTGTTCCGTCCAGATCAAATATTACGCCTTTTATTTTCATACCATACTACCTCTTGAAACATATTCTGTTTTGCAGAGTTGTGTGCTTTTATGTACGCAAGTTTACACGTCCGTGTATTTTTCGAAACAGCTTTCCATTGACTTCTTAGGCGTGCCACCAGGAAACGCCTTCCAGCATTTTTTCCTGGTGGCATTGACGGGCATACCTGTCTTCTCAAAGTCTTTATTTTATACTTTACTTACAGATCCTTTGTCTAATAAAGTCCGAAGCTCAGAAGGAACGCCACCAGTACCGCTATGGGACCCGTGATGAGCCGGGAGAAAAGCATCGCCGGGACACCGGTTTCCACTGTCTCCGGCTCAGCCTCTGCCAATGTCAACGCGACCGGCAGGAAATCGCAGCCGACCTGAGAATTGATTGCGAACAGCGCGGGCAGAGCGTAGGACGGCGGAATCGTGCCCTTTCCGATCTGAACACCCAGCAATACTCCGATGACCTGCGCGATGACCGCACCCGGTCCCAATACGGGGGACAAAAACGGGATCGCACAAAAAACGGACAGCCCCAACAGTCCCGGCAAACTTCCGGCCAGCGGCTTAATAGCGTTAGCAAGCACATTGCCAACACCTGTGTAGTTGATGATGCCGACCATGATGCTGACAAATACCATAAATGGCAGGATGCTCTTCAATACGATTTCAACGGAATCACGGCCGGCCTGATAGAAGATGTTCACAACGCTTCCGATTGCTCGTCCGGAATTTGTAATAAATCCGACCATCCCTTTTGAAGAGGCTGCGGGCGCCTCCGCCGCCGCTGCTTTTGTCTCTGGAGCAGCTTTGGGAGCTGCCTTTGCAACGGTATCGGTTTCCCCGCTTTCCACGAGGCTGATGTTATCCTCGACGACCCCCGATACAAAATTGCCTTCGTTGATGTAGCGGCTCAGCGGGCCCGACGGTGAGATCGGATGGGTGTCGATCGTTTTGACCCCGAGCTTTGGGTATACGCCGCACCGCAGTGTTCCGCCGCAGTCTACGATAGCAATAATCATGGTATCAGGCTCGACCTTTTCTTTAAAACCGTCTACGGCCGGAACATGCAGCATATCCGCGATTTTCTGCGCCAGCGGATGAATACCGCCGCCTGTAATCGACGCCACGACTTTGCGGGTCTCGGTCTCCTGCACGGTAAACGGGCCGCCCCAGCCCCCGGGTCCTCTCGTTACTTTTACTGTCGTCTTCATTTCGCCGCCCCTTTTCTCTTCATCATCAGAGTCGTAATAAGCTCAGTCACGTTGCCGCGGATAAATATGACGATAATACCCACAATAAAATACCGTACCGCCAGCGGCATAGCCGATTGCCCCAGCGTTGTAATCCCTGCGGAGATGCCCGCCCATACAAACAGTTCCCCTGGGTTAGCGTGCGGAAAAATTCCGAGTATTGGATGCGCAAACGAGAAACACGCGTCAATAAAGGCCGGCTTCTCTTTCTCCTCGACAAACCGCCCCATTGTATAGCACATCGGATTTGTCAGGAAAAACAGCGACATGATTGGTAAAAGCGTATAGCGCAGCAAGCGGAACCGCGTCAGTTTTTTCGCAAAATTATTGACGCGTTTCTCTCCAATCAGCTTAATTAACGCGTTGATCGTCGTCAGAAGCACCAGCAACGTGGGCAGGATCCCCGTGATTAGCCCCGTCAGGTTTTCGCCTCCGGCCTGGAACACACCGGTAAATACTTCTGCAAATTTTACTAAGAAATCCATAAAATGCCCTCCTAAATCCTATCAATTCGATTCCCTTTTACAATGTGACAGCCTGCCTGTTGCGCTGCTCGTCAATCAGCTCAATCGCCTTTTTCAAGGCCTGCACTCTCATTTTCTCAGCCACCCGGCTGACTGCCGTCTCCATCGTCAAACCGGTCAGTTCTGCCCGCCGCCTGAATTTGGCAAATACGGTTCTGCCCTGCATCTCACGGTATTCCACGACAACTCCTGTTTCATCCACCACGATAATGACAGCTACTCCCTTGCAGAAAGGGATCTTTGATTTTGCTCTCCCCATTGCCAGATATCCCGATCCGGCGTGCTCACGCTTCATCTGCCCCAGCGTACCGTACACGGCCTTTAATTGCATGTATGAAAAAAATGCCTGCAACGCCATGGCCAAGAACAGCCCGCCTAATACTATCGTCATAGAATCACCCCCCTTTATCACTTGCCTTCTCCTTTCTCACATTTGTCAGGTCGTGTGACGACTTACTCATCTTGCTCATTGATGTTATATTATTGCACATTAAATGTCAACATAATATTAAAAATTTGAACATATTCTACAGTTTAATTCCGCAACATGTTGGATCCGCAAAATAGTCATCACATATGTTCCAATGTATCGCAAATAATTGACAATACCGATAAACTGTCGCTATTATAGTAGTGTCATCAGGCACTCACAACCATTCCATCAAAGGAATGAAAATATAATCTTAACGGAGGTACCTACATGAAAACAAAAGCAATCAGGCTGCATGGAACAAAAGATCTACTATTAGAAGAATTGGAATTACCTGAAATCAGGGAGGATGAGATTCTTGCAAAAATGATGACGGACAGTGTCTGTATGTCTACATACAAGCTGGTTCAGCAGGGTAGCGCGCATAAGCGCGCGCCGGACGATCTGTCTGAAAAGCCGGTAATCATCGGCCATGAAATGGCGGGTGTCATCATATCGGTGGGCGCTAAATGGAAGGACAAATATCGGGCGGGCCAGCGGTTCACAATCCAGCCTTCCCTGAATTATAACGGAACATTCGACACCCCGGGTTATTCGTATTCTTATTTCGGCGGCGACTGCACCTATTGTGTGATTCCGAACGAGGTGATGGAGCTCAATTGCCTGATTCCAATCAAGGGGGAGTCCTTTTTTCAATCTTCGCTGGCGGAGCCGATTGCGTGTGTAATCGCGGGATACAACCGGATGTATCACACCTCGGATGTCAATCACGAGCATACGATGGGAGTAAAACCCCAGGGAAACCTCATTATTTTCGGAGCCTGCGGCCCAATGGGGCTCGCCGCTATCGATTATGCTCTGCAGTTGGAAAACGGTCCGGCACTCATCGTTGCCGTCGATGTCTCTAAGGAACGAATCGCGCGCGCCCAAGCCGTTTTGACTGTGCCAAACAACAGGCGGCTTGTATTTTTCAATGCGGAGTCAAGCAGCGACGTCGTGCAGGATCTTAGAAGTCTCAGCAATGGAGCCGGATACGACGATGTCTTTGTATATGCGCCCGTGCAGCGATTAATTGAACAGGCTGACAAGGTACTGGCAACCGACGGTTGCCTGAATTTCTTTGCCGGTCCCGTGGACAAGGGCCTGTCCGCAATGATCAATATGTATAACATACACTATGCAAAAACCCATTATGTCGGCTTCACCGGAAGCACCAACGACGACCTGCTTGACGCAATTCGTCTGTCGGATGAGGGGCGCATAAATCCCACCGTCATGCTGACACATATCGGCGGATTAAACAGTGTAATCGAAACAACCTTAAATCTGCCGCAGATTCCAGGCGGCAAGAAGCTGATTTACACGCAGATTGATCTGCCACTGACCGCAATTAAGGATTTTCACAAATTGAGCGCGGAGAATCCGCTGTTCGGCGAACTGGCGGATGCCTGCGACCGTGCAAACGGCTGCTGGAGCGCAGAGGCGGAACGTATTCTGCTTGCACATTATAACGTTGATACAACAAAATAGGAGGATAAAATCATGCTGGCCAATCTCAAGGATATTTTAGCCGACGCCAAAGCGCGTCGATACGCAGTAGGTGCATTCAACGGTACAACATTGGAGAGCGTGCGCGCGATTATCGCGGCAGCCGAAGAACTTGGATGTCCTGTTATCCTGCAACATGCACAGAGCCATGACAGCATTGTCGACATGCATGAGATCGCACCATTGATGCTGCACTATGCCGGACGCGCGTCTGTCCCGGTTGCTGTGCATCTGGATCACGGAAGTTCATTTGAACGCTGCGTGCAGGCTGTCCGGCTCGGTTTCACGTCCGTGATGTATGATGCATCCGGGAAGGATCTTGACACAAACATCGCTCAGACAGCTGAGATCGTTAAGATCGCACACGCCGCGGGAGTCTCCGTGGAAGCAGAACTCGGCCACGTTTTCACATCGAAAGTTGTCGTCGGTGAGGGTACAAACGCAGACAGCGCCGACGACTACACTAATCTGGATGATATATACACCGATCCGGATATGGCCCGCCGTTTCGTGGATGCAACCGGAGTCGACTGTCTGGCCGTTGCTTTTGGAACTGTGCACGGCGTGTATCTCACCGAGCCCCGTCTGGATCTTGACCGTGTCAGTAAAATCCGCGACGCGGCAGATATTCCGCTCGTTATGCACGGGGGGTCCGGTGTTTCCAATGAAGATTACAGGACCGCCATCCAGAATGGTATCTGCAAGATCAATTATTATACCTATATGAACAAGGCCGGCGGGGAGGCAGTCAGGCAGTATCTGAACACAGATCATGATGCACTGTTTTTCGATGCTATCTCACTTTGCGCTACGAGCGCCATGAAATCAGATATTCTGCGTGCAATGCGTGTCTTCTCCGGCAAGTAAATCCGCGCTGAGTTATGGAACGCTTTCTTTTTTCGAAGCATTGCGCTATAATGTATAAAAAGGAGCATGATGCAAATGTTCAAGACAACCGTGACTGCAATTGGCAGGGATGCCATATTTGACGAAAGTCCGATGCTGGTTCTTTTCGGCAAAGATTGTCCTGAAGAATTACAGGATGCCTGTATTATTCACGAATTCAAGGGCGAACAGAGTGACGGAATATTGCGTCCGGGCGGACATATGTTGTTTGATGATAAGGAGTACACTGTAGAACAGGTCGGCGAGGTGGCGAATGAGAATTTCAGCCGTTTGGGACACATGACGCTGATATTTGATCCGTCTGAAGACGTATTGCCGGGGGCGGTCGTGCTATCGCCCGCCGGTGTTCCGGAGGTCAGAATTGGGAGCTCAATTGTATTTATGTAAGCTGTGAGGGATTAGAGAATGGGTACTTCCGATGATACGCAATTGCTGGTAGAAATCGCACATCTGTATTATGACGACTACCTTACGCAGGATCAGATTGCGAAGAAATATAATATGAGCCGCTCGCTGGTCTCGAAACTGCTCACAAAGGCGCGCACCGTCGGAATCGTGCAGATCATCATCCACGACGCCGGAATGCGGCCTTACCATGTACTGGAAAATCAGCTAAAATCGACCTTCAAGCTTCATGATGTCATCTGTGTCAATGTGGACGAAAGCAACCAGCCGAAGAAACGGCTGGGACATTTAGCGGCGAAATACCTGTTCCGGCGCATGTACTCGGCCAAACTGGTGGCCGTATCATCCGGTGAAACCAACTTCGCGCTGGCCAACAGCTTTTCCTCCCCGGTCCCATTTCCGGATGTGACCTTTGTGCCGCTATCCGGCGGGTTACTGCGTAATGACAGAGACACCCAGGCGAATGTTATCGCCGAGATTTTTGCGCGTCAGTGCGGCGGCGACAGTTTGCAGCTCCATGCCCCTGTAGTCGTCGATTCCCCGGAGGCAAAACGGATTCTTATGAAACAGCACTTCATTAAGGATGTGCTGGACAACGCCAGAAATTCGGACCTCGCTATCGTCGGCCTCGGTAGCTCTCCCATCTATTTTGAAATGACAGAAGCCTACATGCACGGCATTGATAAATATACCGACAACGTCAGTGATCTGATTAAAGGCGATATCTCATTCAATTTTTTCAATGAGCACGGCCAGTTGGTGGATTGCAAATGGAACCAGCAATTGATGTCGCTGAGCTTAGATGAAATTAAGAAAATACCGGAAGTGATCGGGGTCGCCGGCGGGGACGAAAAAGTTGAGAGTATTTATATTGCCATCCGTTACCGATTGATCGACACGCTGATCACCGACATCACCACTGCAAAGAAGCTTCTTCATGTCAGTGCCCAGCAATATACAAAAGATTTGCGTTAACAAGATTTGAAAACGGAGCTTTTTCCTTTCTCCCGGCTTGCACCACGAAGTTTCGACCCAATGGCAAAATAAAAGAAGAAATAATTTGATGAAGTTATTTCACCAAAAAACTTCGCCTATAGAGTTGATTATAGCTACACCCCAAAAGTTAAACAGTTATGATATACTCGTTTTTGCCCAATATAATCTCGTAAAAGGTCTCCCTTTTTAATGGAAAAAGAGATGCCGTTAAAGAAAGCCGCAACCATTCCAATCGGTCTGGCTGCGGCTTTCCTGATATGATATAGTGCTGAATTTTCAGATGCTCCGGATAGTATGCAAGACGGGAAAATGAAACTACAGATAGTATTCGATCGACAGGGAGGAGTCCTCGAAAAAATGAGTGTAAATTTCTTTGCGGATCTCGATGAAGCGGGCGCTGCTGCGGTCCCTGGGGCGGTTCAGACCGACGGAGATCACTTTCTTGACCTCTCCCGGACGATTTGATAAGAGCACAATCCGGTCGCTCAGAAAGATTGCCTCGTCCACATCATGGGTGACTAAAACCATCGTCGATTTTTCTTTGTCCCATATCCGCAGAATCTCATTCTGCATGTGGATTCGGGTGAGAGCGTCCAGCGCGCCGAACGGCTCATCCAGCAGAAGCACGTTGGGCTGATTGATCAGCGCACGGGCGATGCTCACCCGCTGCTGCATTCCACCGGAAAGCTGCTTTGGCAACGCCTTCTCAAAACCTTTCAGCCCCACCAGTTCGATATGTTCCGCTATGGACCGCGCCCTTTGCTCCTTATCGATTTTTTGATGGATGCCGAACGCGATATTTTGCTCTACGTTCAGCCATGGGAACAGCCTGGATTCCTGGAAGATCACGCCCGTAAGCACGCTGGGGCGCTCCACTTTGCGCCCGCCGATCCGCACCTCGCCCGTGGTGGCTGTTTCCAGCCCGGAAAGAATCCGTAAAAGGGTGCTTTTGCCGCACCCGCTGGCGCCCACCACACTGATAAACTCGCCGCTTTCGATCTGCAAATCGATGCTGTTGAGCACCGGCAGGTCCCCGGACGAAAGCCTGAAGGTTTTTGAGACACCTGCTATATCTATGTTTTTATTTTCAGCCATTTTGATATCTACTTTCCATCAGTCTCGTTCCAGCGCAAAACGTGCTTTTCGATTTGCTGCAGAACCGTATCGAGAAGCAATCCCACCAAGCCGATGGTGATTACGCCGGAGAACATTACGGGCGGCTGTGAAAGCTCGCGCGCATACATGATCAGGTAGCCGATGCCCGAGGCGGCCGCGATGGCTTCCGCCGTTACGACACAGGTCCACGCGCTGCTCACTCCCAGACGCAGGCCGGTAAAAATAAAGGGAAACGCACCGGGCAAAACCACCTTGGTAAGCATCTGAAATCGGGTTTTCTCCAGAATAGTGCCCACCTCCAGCAGCTTTTTATCGCTGTTGAGTATCCCGCGGCTGGTGTTGATCACCACCGGCCAAAAGGTACCGATTGAAATGAGCGTCACCTTGGAAGCTTCGTCGATCCCCATCCACAAAATGAGCAGAGGGACCCACGCGATCATAGGGATCGGGCGCAGAAGCCCGATGATGGAGGCCGCAAGGCTGTTTGCCGTTTTGGAAAGACCGATGATAACGCCGATACTCAGCCCCAGGACGGAACCAATGCAAAAGCCCTTGATAACCCGCCCCGCACTTACGGAAAGATCCTTTTGTATGCTGCCCTTCCGCACCATATCCAGATAGGTTTCAAAAATGCGTGTGGGATAAGGGAAGATGGAGCGGTTGATGATTCCCTGCCGCCCCAGAATTTCCCAGGTCAGGATCAGCACCGCCGGCAGAACGCACCCCAGGCCGATCCTGATAACCCGGTTTTTCAGGTTTGAAGTCATACAAAAGCGTCCCTTCCGGTTAATTTTTGCTGATTCCTGCTTTCTCCAGATAAGAGGTGTCGATAATCTGGTCCAGGTCCACGTCTTTTATGGTACCCTGTTCCTGCAGGAACTCCTTTGTGTCCTGTAGGGTACCGAGCCGTTCTTTGTCCAGATATAATGAAAATTCAGTGGAAGCAAAGGACGCTTTATAAGAGTTTTCCGCCACGCCGTTTCTCTTGGAAAGAATCTTGATCGCCTCGTCCTCGTGTTCCTTGCAATAAGTAACCGTTTTGTCCAGCGTTTTCAGGATGCGGGGAATCAGCTCGGGATATTTTTTGGTAAATTCCTCCGAAACGATAATGACGCTCGACGTTCTTGGAAATTGAGAGCCGTCTACCTCCAGCAGGGTGGCGGTCCCGTTGTCGATTACGGTCTGCAGCTGCGGAAGCTGGCTGACGCCGGCGTCGATATTGCCGGCCTCCAGCGCGGTGTTGATGTCCGTGAAAGAAAGGTTTACCAGCTGGATGTTTTTTTCGGTCAGGTTGACCGACTCCAGAATCCGCAGCAGGAGCATATGGGAATTGGAACCGATCTGCACGCCGACTTTCTTCCCGCGGATATCTGCGAGCGCATTGATGCCGGAACCCTTTCGGGCAAGCAGGCCGTCGCCCTTGCCGTTTCCGGTCATATAGGCGGCGATGATTTTAAGCGGAATATCGTTGGCGGCCGCCTGGACGGCCGGCTGCGCGCCCACCTGACCGATATCGATATCACCGGCGGCAAACGCCTCGATGATCGGAGGGCCGGAAGCAAAGGTACGCACATCGAAATTGATGTTGTTCTTGCCGAATTCCTCCTTAAAATAGCCAAGCTCCTCCGCCAGGGCGGGCTGGGTCTGGCTGGGCTGGGTGGCGATATGGATGGTCAGCCCACCGTAATCTTTTTCGGACTCCTGCGCCGAAGCGGAAGCGGAGGACGCGGGAGCGGAGGCGACCGCCTGCGAGGTACCGGAAGACGGAGCCGCGGACGCGCACCCGGATACCGACAGAAGGGTCGCCAGAATCAGCACCGGAATGAAAGGCTTACTCCTTTTTAAATGGTTTTTCATCATGAAATTTCTCCTCAAATTTTAAAAATAGTTATTGACCGGTTACGGTCAGGCGGTCTAAATGCTGCAGCAGGGGGTGTGCCGCCTCTTCCTCCTGCCTGCGTTTGTCAAAGCTCTGTTCATACGACGCGACCGGTTCAATCACCCAAACGGCAGACAGATCGATATCCCCCCGTTCTTCCCGGGCCGCTGTGTAGTGCGTACGGAATTCCCTTCCCGCGATCAGCACCCGAAGGGGACGCCCCACGATGTTGTAGCCGCACCGGTCCGGGGTCAGCAGGCTGATGGAAACGGTTTTCCCGAACCAGATGGAATACACGAGGTTTTTATTGGTTTGGGACGTTTCAATCCCCTCGTCGTACTCAAGGTTCCCATCCCCGCGCAGCCTGAGAGATTGTTTGAATGCGATATGCGGAGCGCCGTCCTTCCCCACGGTGGCCACGGCCCGGACCGTTCCGGGATCGGCAAGTGCCCGCTTGATTTCTTCGCCGAGTATTGCACTCATCATCGTTCTCCTCCTAAATTCTGGAAAGATCCGTATCGGGATGGTTGCCGCACCGCCGGTAATTGTCCATATCGATACTAAGGTTGTATTTCCGGCGTATCTGGTCAAGCCCGCGGGCAAGACGCACGTAATATTCCAGGCTGGGAGACGTCTGCTTACGAAAAACAGAACCGGGATGCACCTTCCACACGCAGCCGACCACCCCCACGCCGTGGGAGGATATTTCATCCGCTTCGGAGAGGGTGGATTCCAGAGCCTCCTCCTCTGTTTGAAAGCCGTTTGGCTGCGCGAGTTCCACGCCCGCCACGATTCCGGTGTCCACATTGCCGCGTCCGAATATCTCTACAGCCTCATACAAACGGTTTTTCCATTCCTCATAACCGATCGTCGCCGCCTTGCCCGGACAGATCCATTCAAACAGGCTTTTATTGAGCACCTCGAGGTCCGCCGTATAGGAAGCAAGGCCCGTGCTGTCGTGCAGGCGCCGGAGCTGCTCCCGTGAGAAGGCCGTGCTGATCAGCTGGCTCGGAAAACGCTTTCCCCCAAACAGCCTGGTGATTCCTGCCAGAATGTCAATATAACAGTCGAGCTCCTCGTCCAGGAAATTTTTCCCGCCCCTCAGCGTTCCGCCCGTCAGGAAGATATTGACATTGCGCCCCGGCTCCTTGAGTGCCTCGGCCACAGTCTCCACAATATCCTGCGTGTTCAGCAGCTCCGGCTTGTTGCCCGCGTGGTAAACGGCGGACATGGTACAGAACTTGCAGCCGTAGCCGGGCGTTTTCCAAAAATCGCATTGCTGGTGGGGATGGATGCACAGCCGCTGCGGGCGGGGAGAAACCACATGCCACATGGGAGTACCCCGTGAGGTTACTTTTTCATAATAATCCGGCTTTTCCCAGTAAGAAACCTCTTCAATGACGTTTCCTTCATCCACCAATACGATTTTTCCATCCACCACATCCACTTGGTAGGGGTCTCTGTCGCTATGCGCGTCCCCGCTACCCTCGTCCCCGACGTTAATGGAGGTGCCGTCCCGCATCGTAAGAGAAACAGGCGTCAAATCCTCCTTATTGCTGTAATCGCTGCGCAATTTGGTAAGATGGATGTCCGGATCGACGGCGGCGAGAGCCTTTTCGGTATAGAGAACCCCTCTGCGCTGCACATCGGTTTTTATAATGACAAACGGGGAAACGTCGGGATATTTCCGGATCACTTCCGAAAGGCTGCGCTCTTTTTCCCGCCAATTGCGATCATTACTCAATCTGTATCCGCCTACTTTCTTTTTCATTGAATGATAAATAATCTATAGGAGCCGAGACAGTACTCCCGGATCCCTCTTGGGATTATGAAATGATAAAGCACGCGCATCTCCCCCTTGTTCCACCTTGTCAATCAGTTCCTGATCCGGGCGCATCATAACAGCAACAGGAGCATAGCAAACTCCTGTTGCCGAGCGTTTTACAGATAGCCAGGATTATCGATAAAACCACCGGAGCAGACCTTGCCGGTCTGCAATTTGAGAGCAAGGTTTATAATCTACTAAACATATATTAATTATATATCATGAAAATCTCTTCTACAACATGACTAACTTTTGCATAATGGCAGAAATTGTTTGGATAGGACCTGGCGCAGAACAAATTTTGCTGCCGCAGTATTGTTTGTCGCCTTCTTCACGGATCGACCGTGCTGTGATCCGGCTATTGTTTTTATATTCCCTATGGCTGGCGGAGCGCAGCTTTCCTGCTATCAAAAACGCTTCTCAAAAGTTGCTGTTCCCGATCTTTTATGAAGCTGAAAAGACCGTTCGGATCCCGTATTTTGCAGATTGGTTCCCGGTAAAGGAAAGCTTTCACACACCCCGGAATTTTCACATATATTGTGAAAAAAGAAGGTGACGTTTTATGTTCATTCATGTAGTCATGCCGGGCGAAACGCTTTGGCAGATTGCAAATCGATATGGTGTTTCCGCGGCGGAAACAGCGGCGGTGAATGGGCTGCAAAATCCCAACCGGCTTGTTATCGGTCAAGCCCTGGTGATTCCCAGCGAGGATTTTTATACCGTACGGCCCGGAGACACCCTGTGGAGGATCGCTCAGACATACGGGACCACCGTACGGGAAATCGTGCAGGCCAACCAGATTACGGACCCGGACAGTATCCGTCCGGGAATGATCTTGTATGTCCCCGCCCCCCGGCACCGTGTACAGCCCGGGGAAACCCTGGGGGGGATCGCGCAGAGGTACGGCGTGCCGCTGCAGTCCCTCATTACAGTCAACCGGATCGCTGATCCGGACGTGATCATTCCCGGAACCGTACTGGTTATTCCGCGCAGGGCAAGGCCCCCTCTCAATGTGAACGGGTATCTTTATATGCTGGGGGAGGACGCCGTTCCGATCGTCAGGGAGGACGGCAGATTTCTGACCTATCTGAGCCCGTTTGCTTATCTGATCAGGGAGGACGGGACGCTGCAGCCGATCGATGATGAACCCGCCGTACAGGCCGCTCTGGCGGAAAGAGTGGTCCCCATGATGTCCATCACCAATTTTACTTCGACGTCCCAGGGAGCGAATCTTGCGTCCGTCGTGCTGAACAGCCCGCAGATCGTGGAACGTCTGCTGACTGAAATCATTACCCTGATGAAAGAAAAGGGATACCGGGGATTAAACATCGATCTGGAGAACGTGCTTCCGGCCGACCGCGAAGCCTACAACCGCTTTCTCCAGCGCGCGGTGGACCGCCTGCATGCGCAGGGCTTCTTTGTATCCACGGCGCTCGCACCGAAAACATCCGAAGAGCAGGCCGGTCTGCTCTATGAAGCGCACGATTACGCGGCGCACGGCAGAATCGTCGATTTCGTGATCCTGATGACTTACGAATGGGGCTATCGGAAAGGGCCGCCTCAGCCGATTTCCCCTTTGAATCAGATCGAGCAGGTTCTTGACTATGCCGTCACGGTCATTCCCCGGGAGAAAATCTACTTCGGCTTCCAGATCTATGCCAGAGACTGGTTATTGCCCCATACCGAGGGGCAGGAGGCGGAAACGTTCAGCTCCCAGGAGGCGATCGCGAGGGCCGTCAGGTACGGCGCGGAAATTCAGTACGACCCGGTCGCCCAGGCTCCTTTCTTCCGGTATTGGGACGAACAGGGCAGGGAGCACGAAGTGTGGTTTGAGGACGCGCGCAGCGCCCAGGCAAAATTCGATATGGTGAAGAGCTATAACCTGCCGGGGATAAGCTACTGGGCCCTGGGCTATCCGTTCCCGCAGAACTGGACCCTGCTTGAAGATAATTTTACGATCAGAAAATGGAATTTCTCCTCATAATCCCTCCCGCAATGCTTGCTGCAAAAGCGTATTCCGTTCCGCTCCGAAGCATCGTCCGGCTGTACTCCCATGGAATTCCACATGCCCCGCACTCAAATGCAAAAGCCCGAAGAAACGCTGAAAAGCGTTTTCGGGCTTTTTTGTGTGATGCTGTTTTACGGAGCTATCTTGCAGCAGCTCTCCATGGCCACCGGGCAATTTTTGAGCTGCAGGCTCCGGTACTCCGCCGGGCTTTTGCCGATGTAGCTCTTAAATAGTCTGGAAAAGTAATTGATATCGTGATACCCCAGCTGATAGCAGATTTCATAGGTTTTCAAATCCGTATTTTTAAAAAGGTATTCCGCGCGCGCCATCTTTACCATCGTGACGAAGCTGTTGTAGTGCATTCCGGTTTTAACGACAAAGGTATTGCTCAGATAAGTATTGTTGATATAAAATTTTTCCGCGAGCACCTTCAGCTTGATATCGTCTTCCGAATGGCCCAGTATGTAAGCGCAGATTTCGCTGATGGTACCGTTCTCCACCTCCGGCTGATACCTGCGGATGAAGTTCAGCAAAAAAGTTATTTTCCCGCAGTAATATTCTTTATAGGTATCCGGTCCGCTTTCCTGCAGATATTCCGTGGCGTCAAAAAAGCGGATATCGATAAAATCGCTCAGCCAGGGGATTTTTGAATAAACCTCTTCGATGATATGGTGGTACAGCTTTCTGACAAGGATGTCGGCCTTGATCATATTGTCGCCCATCATGGTGTACACGCTTTTCACGGCGCTTTCAAAAATCTGCGCCGTATCGGGGCTCCGGTTCAGGAACCCGTCGACAACCCTTTTTTCCTCCGCAGAGGGGTATGCCCAGCCAAAGTCGGTCTCCAGCGGGTTCCCGTAGGCGTCTTCCCCTTTTTTGCGGGTTTCCAGAAAGCGGTGCGCCCGCCGGAACAGCTCCAAAAGCTTTTCCCGGCTGGGAGGCTTGACAAGATAATCGAAAGCGCCCAGCACAATTCCCTGCCGGGCGTAATTGAATTCACTGTACTCGCTCAGGAGCACCACGCAGGAGCACAGGTTCTCCTGATTGATGACCCGCAGAAGCTGCAGGCCGTCGACCACCGGCATGCGGATATCCGTAAGGACCAGATCATAGGAAGAGGATTTCAGCATTTCCATTGCCTGTCTTCCGTTGTTGGCCTTTCCCGCCACCTCGAACCCGGAAATATTCCCCCATACCTTCAGCCTTTTCAGCTCCATGAGAAAAATATCCCGGTCATCCACCAATAAAACCCGATACATCTGCCGACACCTCCTAACAGAAACAAGCGACCACACGGCTCTATTTCAAAATATTGCCCGGGGGAAGGGTAAAATACACACAGGCCCCCTTTCCGACCTCGCCGGTTATCCAGACTCTACCGCCCATTGCCTGAATGAGCTTTTTCACAATGGAAAGGCCTACGCCGCTCCCCTCGAATTCATCATCGGAATGCATGCGCTGGAACATGCCGAACAGATTCTGGGAATATTCCATATCGAACCCCACGCCGTTATCGCGGATATAAAATACATCCTCCCCGTTTTCGGGATGGAAGCCCGCGGTAATGACGGCGGTCTGTTCTTCGCGGGTAAATTTCAGCGCGTTTGAGACCAGGTTCACCACCACCTGATGCATCAGGGTCCCGTCGCACAGGACAAACGGAATCTCCTCCTGAAATTTCAACACGGTAGCTTTTTTGCTTTTATAGCCCGCCGCAAGCTCGTCGCACACGTCCTGAATCATCTGCTGCAGATTGACCGTTTCCTTGACGGGTTCCACTCCGGAAAGCCGGGTGTATTCCAGAAGCCTGTCGATCATGGCAAGCGTTTCCCCACATATCGTGCGGATATTGGAGATCAGCAGCAGGCCGTCCTCATCGATTTTATCGCGGTAATCCTCAAGGAAGATCCGCGCGTAGCCGTCAATGGCGCGTACCGGCGCTTTGATTTCATGGGAGATCGTAGAACTGAGCATCTGCAGGTCATGGCCGTCGTCGCGCGGGGATTTCTGCTCCTGTTCCTGAATTCCTGCAAAGGCCTCGTGTTCACGGGGGTCCATGACAAACTCACTCCAAACTTTTTATTTCTTCTTTCTCCACGGATTGATTCCGTATCAGAAAGCTGTTCAGCACCGGCTCCCGCCTGTTCGCAAGGGAAAGGATCAAATAGCTCAGCGACGGGTCAAAGGCCAGCCGGATGTCCTCCTGTGAAGGGCGGGACGGCGTCTGCGGATGGCTGTGAAAATTGCCGATCAGCTTCCAGCCGTTCTTTCGCATATCCGCGACCGCCGCAAACTGCTCCCGCACATCCATGGAAAAATGCTCCGGGCTTTCGTCGATGTTCCTCAGCAGATATACCCTTTCAATCGTTTTGCAATCGTTTTCGACGGTTCCCGCGATCAGCCCGCAGCTTTCGTTGGGAAGCCCGGCAATGCTGTGGCGTATCATTTCCCCTATCTGCTGTTTTTTTAATATTATCACAATAAACCTCCCGTATCTTCTAAAAAAGATATTAACTTAATTTAACATATATGTTTTATATGCTATAGAAATGTCAAATAAAAGGGCGTGCATTTCAAAGCTCCTCCCGGAAATGCAGCGCTTTAAAAGTATATAATACACATATGTTTACTGTATCAGTTATGAAATAGTTTAACATGCCGGCGGGCAAAGTCAATCGTCCGGTTTTGACAGCCAAAGATATTCCCCCCTTATGCTAAATTTATTCGCCTTGTCAGAGCGGGGACCGTATTCTATAATTAAATGTACAATTCAGAAGTACGGTAAGGAGGAATACTCAGATGGATGAGTCGATATATAAAGAGCTGAAAAAAGGCGGATTTATGAGGCAGATTCAAAACAGTAAATTTTCGCTGAGAATCCGTGTGGTCGGCGGTCAGCTGCAGGGAAAGCAGATTAAAAAAGTCAGCGAGATAGCCGAGCGGTACGGAAAGGGCTATGTCCATATGACGTCACGGCAGGGAATTGAAATCCCGTTCATCGACTTTGCAGACGTGGAGGCGGTAAAGGGCGAGCTGGCCGAAGTAGGGCTTCAGCCGGGGGCATGCGGCCCGCGCGTGCGTACGGTCACCGCGTGCCAGGGCAACGCGATCTGCGGAAGCGGTCTGATCGAGACCAGCGGGCTCGCTAAGGAACTGGACGCCAAATATTTCGGCAGGGACCTGCCCCACAAATTTAAAATCGGCATTACCGGGTGCAAAAACAACTGCCTGAGAGCGGAAGAAAACGACCTCGGTATTAAAGGAGGGCTTCGCCCCGAGTGGCACAGCGGAGACTGCACCTACTGCGGCGTATGCGCGGCCGCATGCCCCGTAAAGGCAATCAGCGTCAGCCGCGGGCCAAATTCGCTTGCGTTTGACGAAAGCCGCTGCATTTACTGCGGGAAATGCGTAAAATCCTGCCCCACAGACGCCTGGTCGGGGAAAAGCGGCTACATTACCTCCTTCGGCGGCACCTTCGGGAACGATATGGCCTTTGGAAAGCCGCTGCTTCCGCTGATTACAGAGAAGGAACAGCTGTTCCGCGTGGTAGACGCCGCCATCGCCTTCTTTCAGGAACACGGAAAGCCGGGCGAACGTTTCCGCCGGACGATCGACCGCATCGGCGAGGATCAATTAAAGGAAAAACTGGAGGAGGCAATCCGATGAGCAAGCAAAGCTATGACGCTTTTGTCGATATTACGGATGTGGTGTGTCCGATCACCTTCGTAAAGACAAAAGTCGCGCTGGAGGAGCTGGAAAACGGACAGACCCTGCAAATCCGGCTGAATGACGGAGAACCGATTCAGAATGTTCCCCGCAGCCTGAAAAATGAAAAGCACAAGGTGATCGAGGTGGTTCAGAACAGCGACGGAACCTACCTGCTCGGCGTGATAAAGGGCGGATTGGAATGAGGTTCAATACTGCTCTGCTTCATAAAGACAACGGCCCGGACAGGGCGACGGGAGCCACCCATACGCCCATTTACCAGTCCAGCGCCTTTGAACACAAAACCGCGGAGGAGCTGGAGGCGATCTTCAACAACCGTGCGCCGGGCTTCTCCTACACCAGAATCAACAACCCCACCGTCGAAGCTTTTGAGCGCCGCGTCGCCACGCTGGAAGGCGGTATCGGGGCGGTGGCCTGCGCTTCCGGCATGGCCGCCATCTCCCTGTCCGTTTTGAATCTTTTGAGCGCCGGGGATGAAATCCTTTCCGCCGCGGGAATCTTCGGCGGAACGATCGGCCTGTTCCGCGATCTGGAAAGCTACGGGATCACCACCCGCTATGTCGCGGACAGCGCGCCCGAAAGCTTTGAAAATCAGATCACCGGGCATACGAAGCTGCTGTTTGTCGAGACCATCGGGAACCCAAAGCTGGACGTCCCCGACATTTCTGCCCTGTCGCAAATGGCGCACAGACACAAAATTCCGGTAATCGTCGACAATACCGCCGCCACCCCCTTCCTTGTGCGCCCCATCGAGCTTGGCGCGGACATCGTCGTGCACTCCGTGTCCAAGTATATCAACGGCAGCGGAAATTCCATCGGCGGGATCATTGTCGACAGCGGAAACTTTGCGTGGGACCCGGAGCGTTATCCGGCGATCGCAAAATTTGTCAGGTTCGGGGAATTCGCCTACCTTTCCAAACTGAGAGGCGGGCTATTCCGCAACACCGGCTCCTGCTTTTCCCCGTTCAACGCCTTCCTGTGCAGCCTGGGCCTGGAAACGCTGGGCATCCGGATGGAGCGCCTCTGCGGCAATGCCCAGAAGCTTGCGCAACAGCTTTCGGGCAATCCCAAGTTAGCGTACGTCAACTATCCGGGACTAAAATCCAGCCCGTGGCACCAAACGGCCCGGCGGCAGTTTTCCGGCGGTTACGGGGCGATATTGACCCTGCGGGCCGGTACGAAGGAAAACGCTTTTTCCATCATCAATCATTTAAAATACGCGTGCAATATTGCAAATATAGGCGACCTTAGGACGCTGGTCATCCATCCCGCTTCCACGATCTATGCGAACAGCAGTACGATGGAAAAGGAAAACGCAGGCGTTTACGAAGATCTGATCCGTGTCAGCGTCGGTCTGGAAGATATTGAGGACCTGGCCGAGGATTTTGAAAACGCTGTCGGCGGACTATAAAACGATACGGAGGATTGCCGAATGCAAACCATCAACGTCCTCATTGTGGAGGAATTCCGGTATATTGCCGATCTGAATGTCCTGGAGCTGAAGCGGGGAGGCTACAGCGTCTGCAGCCGGTACGTTTCCAGCGAACTGGCCATGTGCCAGGCATTGCTGCAGGAAAAATGGGATATTATTCTTTCCGACGATTCCACGCCGCACTTCAACGCCATTCAGGCGCTGTCCGTGCGCAACCGCCTGACACCGAAAACGCCGTTTATCATCGTTTCCGAAGACGTTGCGCCGGAAAGCATCCGCTATGCGATGAAGAACCGCTGCTGCGCCTATCTTCTGAAAGAAAATTTACATCAGCTTGCCATTCTCGTGCGTAAAATACTGGAAAGCCAGTCCACCGGCCAAATTCCAAAGGAGACTTCCCTATGAAATTCACGAACGAACAACTTGAGCGGTATTCACGGCACATTATTTTGAGCAACGTCGGCGTGAGCGGACAGAAAAAGCTGCTGAACGGAAAAGTGCTGATCATCGGCACCGGCGGGCTCGGCGCGCCCGCCGCAATGTATCTGGGCGCAGCAGGCGTAGGCACCATCGGCCTGGTCGACGCGGATTCCGTGGACCTTTCCAACCTGCAGCGACAGATTATCCACGGCACGCGGGACGTCGGCAAGCCGAAGGTACTCTCCGGCAAAGAGACGATCAACCAGATGAACCCCGACGTAGACGTCGTTATGTATCACGAGTATGCGACTTCGGCAAATATTCTGGATATTATCAGGGACCGGGATTACGACTTCATCATCGACGGCACGGACAATTTCCCCGTGAAATTTCTGATCAACGACGCCTGTGTCATGCTGAAAAAGCCCTTTTCACACGCGGGAATCATCCGTTTTCAGGGGCAGACCATGACATTCCTTCCCGGGGAAGGCCCCTGCTACCGTTGCGTATTTAAAAATCCCCCGCCGCCGGACGCTGTTCCGACCTGCCAGCAGGCCGGGGTGCTGGGGGTCATGGGCGGCGTCATCGGAACGATTCAGGCGGCCGAGGCCATGAAGTATCTTTTAGGAGTCGGCGATCTGCTGAACGGGAGCCTGCTTACCTACGACGCGGCAAAAATGGAGTTCCGTAAAATCAAAATCACCCGTGACCCTGAATGCGCGGTTTGCGGAGACCACCCGACCATCACTCATCTGATCGACTATGAACAGAAGGCGTGCAGTTTTTCACCTGCCGGCCGGCACGAAGAAAGTAAGGAGATTTAGCTATGATAATTACGATCAACGGCAAGCAAAACAGTTTTGAAGCGGAAATGTCTGTTCAGGAGCTTCTGGAAAAGACCGAGGTCGATATGCAGGAATATGTAACGGTACAGCTGAATGATGAGATCATCAGCCGGAAGGATTTCAGCTCTATTACCGTCCGCGACGGGGACCGTGTGGAGTTCCTTTATTACATGGGCGGCGGTCAGTACAAAAAAATCGCATGATAAAAGCGTTGAAAAGACGGCCGTTCCGGCAAATGCCGGAACGGCCGTCTTTGGTTTCGCAGGGCTCTCAGATATAGTAATCCGGTGTGATTTCGGATTCCTCCAGAAATTCGCGGTACACCTTCTGGCGCATGACGGCAAAGTTTTCACTTGTCCGGCTGTGGGGACGGGCAAGCTCCACCGGGATGATCTTTTTGATGACGCCGGGACGCTTGGACATGACCACCACCCGGTCCCCCAAGTAAATCGCTTCGTCAATATCGTGGGTGACAAGCACCATTGTTGTTTTCTCCGCCTCCCAGATGCGCAGGATTTCCTGCTGCATATTGATGCGGGTCAGGGCGTCGAGGGCTCCGAAGGGCTCGTCGAGCAGCAGCAGCTCCGGCTGTCCGACAAGCGCTCTGGCGATGCTGACCCTCTGCTGCATTCCGCCCGAGAGCTGGTTCGGCCTGGCCTTTGTAAACTCGGTGAGCCCCACCAGCGCGATATGCTCGTCAATCCTTTTTTTCCGCTCCGCCGCGCCGACGCTTTTCGGAATGCCGAAGTCAATATTCTGCTCCACGTTGAACCAGGGAAACAGCCTCGATTCCTGAAAGACCATGCCGCACAGCTCCGAAGGCTCCACAAGGGGTTTGCCGTCCAGAGTAATCTGTCCGTCCGTCGCGCTTTCCAGCCCGATGATCAGCTTCAGCAGCGTGCTTTTTCCGCATCCGCTCGAACCGATGATGCTGATGAATTCCCCTTTGTTTACATCCAGGCTGATATCTGAAAGGACTTCCACCTGTTTTTTATCGATGATAAAATTTTTCTTGATGTGATTGATAGACAGTAATCCGCTCATAGCTACCCCCTCAGTCCTTCGTTTCCGTTTCATTCCAGCGCAGCAGGCGCTTTTCGAGGTGAACGAGCAGAAAATCGATCAGCAGGCCGAACAGTCCGATCATCAGGATGCCGACCAGCATGACATCCGGCTGAGACACCTCTCTGGCAAACATCACAAGGTAGCCGATTCCCGACGAGGCGGCGATCATTTCCGCCGCCACCACGCAGGCCCACGCGTTGCTGGCCCCCAGCCGGATCCCCGCAAAAATGGACGGGAGGGCGGCGGGCAGCACGATCTTCAGAAGCGTCTCCGTACGGCTTTTCTTCAAAATAAAGGCGACCTCCACCAGCTTTTTGTCGACACTTTTGATTCCATAAATCGTATTGATCAGAACGGACCAGAAAGAGCCGACCGTAATCACCGCGATTTTTGAGGTTTCATCGATTCCCATCCAGAGGATAAACAGAGGAATCAGCGCGATCATCGGAATCGGCCGGAGAACGCCGATGATCAGCGTCAGGGCACGGTCGATTTTATGGAACAGCCCGATCAGAATCCCCAGCACCAGCCCGCCGGCACTGCCCAGCAGGAACCCCGAGCATACGCGAAAAGCGCTCATCCGCATATGCCTTGCGATTTCGCCGCTGGCAAGCATGGACCAGCAGGTAGAAAAGATGCTTGACGGCGCGGGCAAAATGGCAGGATTGATGATGCGCCGCGCGCTCAATGTCTCCCACACAAAAAGCAGCAGCAGGGGAAAAAGCACGGGCAGCACCAATTCCGTAAAAACGCCGCTGTTTCCCACCTTCTTTTTTTGATTGATCATGAGAATGTTTCCTTCTTTACAGGTTTGTCAGAATCGGTCAAGGTGCCCGATCAGCGGGTAAGCTTCCCGCTCCCGCGAGGCCTGCACGCTGAACGTTTCCTCTCTGATTTCTTCGGGATCAATGATCCATACGGTCGAAAGGTCCGCGTCCTTACCGAAACGTTCCCTTACGGCAATATAATTTTTTTCAAATAATTCTCCGCAGATCACGGCCCGTACCGGAGTGCCTTTGATCTGATAGTTTCTGGAATCCTGTGTAAGGATACCGACGGCAACCTGGCGGCGGAACCAGATGCTGTGCACCAGATTCCTGTTTGTCTGAGAGGTTTCGATGATTTCAAGATATTGCAGCTTCCCGTCCGCATTGACGGAGACGGAGCCTTTAAAGACCACATGGGGAATTCCGTCTTGATCGGCGCTGGCCAGTACCTTCAGTGTTTTGGGATCGTTGATCAGCGCAATCATCTGATCGTTCAATTGTATGCTCATTTTTTCCGCTCCTTATATCCGCGCCAGATCGGTGTTGGGATGGTTCCCGCAGGTACGGTAGTCGTCGAAGTACGCTTCCTGACGGTACCTGCGCTGAAGCGTGTCAAGCCCCTTGGCAAAAGCGGTCAGGTAATCCAGGGACGCCGCTTTCTGCTTCTGGAAGTACGAGCCTTCCGCCACACGGTAAACCGTCTGGGCGACGCCGACGCCGTGCCGCGCGAGCTCCTCGGCTTCCGCAAGGCCCTTTTCCAGCGCTTCCTCTTCGGAGCGGAAACCGTTTGGCTTCACCAGCTCCACACCGGAGACGATCCCGGTATTGACGGCTCCCGGGCCGAAAATTTCAGCCGCCTGATACAGGCGCCTTTTCCATTCCTGATAGCCGATGTACTTCGCTTTGCCGGGGCATATCCAGTTGAAAATTTCTTCATTCAGGACTTCGATGTCGGCGGTATACCCCGTC
This sequence comes from Caproiciproducens sp. CPB-2, assembly GCF_036287215.1. NCBI lineage: Bacteria > Bacillati > Bacillota > Clostridia > Eubacteriales > Acutalibacteraceae > Caproiciproducens > Caproiciproducens sp. CPB-2. The sequence continues at coordinate 854,117 of NZ_CP142860.1, read as the reverse complement.
AGGATCGTTTCCTCGTGCAGGCGGCGCAGCTGCCGTTCGTTATGCGCGGTGGAAATAAGCTGGGTCATCACCTTTTTATGGCTGAAATTCTTTTCCAGCAGCTTCAGCATGGTGATATACTGGTCAATTTCATCATCCAGCAGCTCCTTCCCGCCCAGCAGGCTGCCCGAACAAAGCTGGATCATCCGGAACCGCCCCGGCTGTTTGAGCGCCTCGGCGACCGCCTCCGCGACGTCCTGATAATCCAGATGCTCGCGCTTTATATTTTTGGTTTTGCTGTAGGTTGCCGCGATCGGACAGAATTTACAGCCCATGCCGATATCTTTCCAAAAATCGCAGTTCTGATAAAGATTAATGTCCATCCGCTGCGGCCTTGCGACCAGCACCTGCCACATAGGCTTTCCGCTGCTGGTCACTTTGTCAAAATAATCGGGCTTCGGCCAGTATCCGACCTCTTCAATCACTTTGCCTTCGTCGGTCAGCACGGCTTTTCCGTCCGCGATATCAATGAGATAGGGGTCGCGTCCGCCGTTGAATCCGGAGGAGGGAACGACACGGTCGGCCAGAATCGTTGTTCCGTCCCGAAGAATCAGCCCGTTGGGGATACGGTCGTTTTTTTCGCTGTAAATCCCGCGATAAACAACCGCGTCCCTGTCGGGGTCCACCGCGTCGATCGCACGCTGTGTGAAGTCGACTCCCCTTCGCTGAACATCTGTTTTCAGAATCACGAAAGGAGATACGTCCGGGTATTTCTTTATGACCTCCTGCAGGCTGAGCTCATCCTCACGCCAGCTGTGTTTGCTCTCTGCCATGCTGTCAGCCTCCTTATTGAATTCCCGCTTTTACGGCGTACTCGTCGTTAAAAATCTGGTCGATCGTCAGGTCCTTACGGATAATATTGTTGTTCTTCAGATACTGGGCGGTTTCCAGGATCGCCTGTTTATGGCTGTCCTTCAGCGCCAGAAGCGGCGGCATGGAGGAAGCACTGGCACGCAGGGCTTCCTTGTCAACGCCGGTGCGTTTTGCAAGGATACCCAGAGATTCTTCAAAATTGGAATCACGCCACTCCGCCGTCTTCTTGATGACCTTCAGAAAACGCACAGCCAGATCGGGATGCTCCTTCGTAAATTCCGTCCTGCCGACAATGACGTTGATAATTTCCTTGTATCCCTCGGCATCGCTTATTTTCTTGATTCCGCCGCCCGCCACGGCCTTGGTCAGGCTTGGCTCGAAGGTAACGGCGGCCTGGATGTTTCCGGTCTGTAGCGAGGTGACGATATCGCCCGCCGCCAAATTGACAAGCTGGATGTCCGAGGTTTTCAGGTTGTTCTTTTCGAGCATTTTAATTAACAGCTGATGAGCTGTCGTCCCGACAGGCACGCCCACCTTTTTCCCTTTCAGATCGGCCACCTGACTGATACCGGCGTCTTCACGGGCAATCAGACCGTTTCCGTGCGTGCCGTCCAACAGACCGGAAATCACCTGAATACCGATTTCATTCGCGACACCCTGCACCGCCGGCTGGTCGCCCATCAGAGCAAAATCAAGGTCTTTCGCCGTCAGCGCTTCCAGCTCCGGCGGGCCGGACTGAAAGCTTTTGATTTCAACGGTAACACCGTCCTTGGAAAATTCTTCTTTAAAAAATCCTTTTTCATCGGCGTCCTTGATCAGCTCATAGCTGGCAAGATCGCCGACACGGATCGTAACGCCCTTGTCGCTGGAAGAATCCGCATTGCTTTGGCTGCCGGAGGCCGCCGGCACCGCGGATGCCGACGTATCGGAACCGGTATTTGCGCAGCCGGCGCCGGTAAGGGCAAGGGCCGCAATCAATAACGAGATCAGTAATTTTTTCATAAGGTTACCTCTTTCATATGTTTTCTGCATCAACCGCTGTATGGTTCATTTTCATCCGTTTGTCATGGGAACATCGGCGGCGGCAGCCGAAAAAATTGTCTGGAAAAACTTGATTGTCCTGGCATGGCGGCGGCCATATCCCAATTACAAATATTTTTTGATTTCATCGACCTTGTCGAGTGCTTCCCAGGGAAGGTCGATATCGATTCTTCCGAAATGCCCGTACGCGGCCGTTTGCCTGAAAATGGGCCTTCTCAAATCAAGCGCGTCTATAATGGCGGCCGGCCTGAGGTCAAACACGTTTTGGATGATCTCAATGATTTTGCTGTGCTCGATCTTCCCCGTCCCGAAGGTATCCACCGATACGGATACGGGAGTCGCTACGCCGATTGCATAGGCAATTTCAATTTCCAGCTTGTCGGCCACGCCGGCCGCCACCAGATTTTTCGCCACCCATCTGGACGCATACGCCGCGGAGCGGTCCACTTTGGTCGGGTCTTTCCCCGAGAAGGCTCCGCCGCCGTGCCGTCCGGTCCCTCCGTACGTGTCTACGATGATCTTTCTTCCGGTCAGCCCGGCGTCCCCCTGCGGGCCGCCGATCACGAAGCGCCCTGTGGGATTGATAAAATACTTCGTATTTTCATCCAGCAGATCGGAGGGGATCACCGTCTGAACGACATGCTTGATGACGTCCTCTCTGATCTGCTCCAAGGGTACCTCTTCACTGTGCTGGGTGGAAACAACGATGGTATCCACTCTGGCCAGCTTCCCGTCGTCGTCGAATTCCACCGTGGCCTGTGATTTCCCGTCCGGCCTTAAATAGCCCAGGGTTCCGTTCTTGCGCACTTCCGCCAATTTTCTGGCCAGTCTGTGGGCAAAGGAAATGGCGGGCGGCAAATATTCCGGTGTCTCATTCGTCGCGTACCCGAAAATGATTCCCTGATCTCCGGCTCCGGTCCCGTAATCCTTCTCCGTATTTCCCTCTTTGTTTTCATATGCCTGATCAACGCCGAGCGCAATATCCGGCGACTGCTCGTCAAGGGAAACGAGGACAGAGCAGGTATTTCCGTCAAATCCGCCGCCAAGGCCGTCGTACCCGATTTCACGGATGGTTTGGCGGGCTATTTTGGAAATATCGACATACGCTTTCGTCGTCACTTCTCCAATAATCAGCACCAATCCGGTGGAAACGGCCGTTTCCACTGCTACGCGCGAAGACGGGTCCTGAGAGATCAGCGCGTCCAATACGGCGTCGGATATCTGATCGCAAATTTTATCCGGATGTCCTTCGGTGACTGATTCAGATGTAAATAATTTTCCCACAACATTTTCCTCATTTCTTTTCTTGGTTTACAGACAGTGCAAGAACCACAAATCTTTCTGGATGGAATGGCTGTTCTGCTCATGAAGGCCGGAACTACAGCGGCCCGAAATATTCATAGTATTCATATCTGTTTTAAATATTATATGTTTTATCCGGCGAATGTCAATTACAGGATGGCAATGCATAAACTTTTTCTTGGTAACACATAAAGAATATCTACAGCGAGCCGCAGCCTGTTTTTAAACCGTTCCAAATCGGAATAAAAAAGCCGGAAGCCTTCCGGCCTCCGGTTTTGCTCATTGTTATGAAAAATAAAGGCAGCCATAGAATTTCTACGGCTGCACCACGGTCTTTGACTTACGCGCCCGGTTCCTCTTTTGGGAATCATCCTTTGCTTTTTTTAGCGCCATTCTTCGGTCGTTTTCCTCCTGTTCCCGTTTCTGTTTTTTCATCAGTCTCTCGGCTTCGATCTGCTTCTTTTTATCATCCAGCTCTTTCAATACGGATGACTCTAAATCGTCATTTAACAGCTTTAAATATCTTTGAAATGCATCTGGATATATAAACTGCTTGATTCCATACCGGTCTGAAAATTGAATCGTCAGCTTTTCATCATTCTGATCGACGACTACCCCCTGACCGAATACACGATGACTGACTTTTTCATTCCATAAAACCATGGGAACACTCCTTTCATCAAATATCTTCCACTGCAAAGCGTTATGCAGTTAGAAAAATCCAATAAGTCTGTCCTGAAAAATCGATTTGCCATAAAATCAAATAATTTCGACCAAAAGGCAAGATTGCTTTTGTTAACAGCAATCTTGCCTTTGTTAAGTAAGGGACGGTGCGTCATATAAAAAATAAGTCTGGTTTTCAACTGATGTTATGCCAAATATTCTCCGCAGTTCTTTCCATTGTACTGTTTTTTGATCTTTACGGTAACGGAACCGTCTGGCTGTGTTTTCTCCTCTTCAATTTTATACTGAATGCGCTTATGTTTCAATTGCGCTTTATACTTTTCGACCTCCGTCTTTATATCGTTGACTGCCTCTTCATGCCCAAGATTTTCATTAAGCTGAAAATGAATGGTTTGCTCCAAACAAGCAGATTGAATCCGTTTCATTGTAAAATTCCTCCTTTTTTATAATAATATTGTAATCCTTTTCAAAATTCACGCGCAAGCAAAATTTTTGCGCTTCGGAAAAGTTCGTTAAATCTGCGCATGATAGTCCATTGCATTTTTGTTTAAAAAGCAAAGCACCAATTTGCCAATATTCAGCCCATCCTCCCGGCCGAAGAAGTAGGAATTAATGTTCCCTTATGCTCCCTGCCCTAAATTTCCCTTCGTTGCTTCCTGATTGGTTTCCGCATGGCAATCAGATCAACTGTTTTTTAAAGATCGTTCTGAAAAGCAACCGGACTAAGGGTCCCGCAAAGAACAGCTGCCAAAGCAGGGCCATGGGAAAATTTTTTACAACCGTTGCGAACCAGTCCGCAATAAACTGCGTACTGACGCCAGAAAAAACAACCGTTGCTACCAGACTCATTGCGGGACACATAAATCCAACCGTACAACCGGATATCATGACCGTAATAAAAAATGGATTGTCCTTTCCGGGCGAGACATGTCTAAAAGCCAGCTTCTTCCCGATTTTATTTCCGCACAAATTCGATATTGCAAACACGAACAGACTCATGTAGGACGTCTCAATCAGCGCGGGCAAAAATACAGAATTGCTCATTCCCCCCATTTTTTGTGCAACGTTGTACAATTCCATACCATAGGCCATGATAATCGACATCATTACACTGAAGATAAATCCTTGGAATTTTGTTTTTGGCATTGAATTTTCCTCCTAAGGTCAATATGCGCGCTCGCCATTCGGAACGGGGCCGCATACTTTATGGCAGCAAAAAACGCGTAAGTCCGGAATCTGGACTTACGCGTTAAAGCTACTCGATCAAATAGATATTAGCACAATTTTTGTTTTAAAGTCAAGCGAATCCCAATGAAAACATTTATCGCTGTATTCTGATACAATGTGACAAGATCAATGGCCACCGCACTGGCTGTACGATAATACCGGCCGAAGCTGTTTCCCTTGTTTGGCTGTTCTTGGGTATAAAAAGCGGTTAGAAACCCACAATATGCAGGATGGCTTCAGTAAACTTTGGGCCGGATTTTTGGGGTCTGAAATCAAATTCCCCTTATCACACTTAGAGTAAATTACCCTGCTCTTGAGAATAATAGCAATGATTGTTGCCGATCACCAAATTTTTTTGTTCACGCGAGGAAGCAGACAGAATGACAAATTACAAAATAACGGGAAAACAGATGACAAGCCTCTTTTCTCTGTTCTGGTTTGGGACTCTCGTCCTTTTCGGCGCCGATAAGGATGTAAAGCAGGACTTTTGGGTATCGATTTTACTTGCGGCTGTTTTCATGATACCGATGGCCGCACTGTATATCCGATTAACAAGGCTTTACCCGGAAAAAGATCTGTACGAAATGCTGTTTGCCATATTCGGGCGTTTCTTCGGAACCGTCATGTCGCTTATCAGCGTGTTTTTTTCCCTCTTTATCGGGTACAGGGTACTGGGCTCTTTCAGTCTTTACATCAAAACTACCGCTTTGGACAGCACTCCAAGAAACGTTACCTCCATATTTTTCATTATAATGACCATAGCGGCTGTTACATGCGGAGCCGAAACAATCGCCCGTACTTCGAATTTTCTGATAAAATTTGTGATCGGCTTTGTGTGCGTTTCCACTCTGATTTGCCTTGGTAATATGAATTTGGAAAATTTAAAGCCGGTGATGAATTCCGATCTGAAAGTGATTTTGAATTCATCCTATAAAATATTTATCATTCCATGGTCGGAAGCTTTCATCTGTCTGTCTTTCTTTTCCAAAATAGACCGAAAAGAAAGCACTAAAAAAATCCTCGTAAACTCTATGCTGCTGATCATATTAACCCATTTGGTGATAGGGTTGCGGAATGTGCTGGTTTTAGGACCGTCGGCATCAATCTATTATTTTTCGTCCGATATGGCAATCAGTACGGCTTCTCTGGGCGATTTTTTCGAGAGATTTGAAATACTGGTTGGCGTAAATCTGGTGCTTGCCGGGACTATAAAGCTCTGTGTCTGTATTTACTCCGCTTCTTTAGGACTCTATCATATTCTCGGCAATACGGAGCGAAAGTTTCTGGTCGTTCCCTGTACTCTTATCATATTGACAACCAGCCTGTCGGATCTTCAAAAACTGAGCGATGTTTTTGACCGGATTCCCTCTCTGGTAATTTCCATGACTCCTTTTGAAGTGATTTTTCCCGTAATCATATGGATTTCCGCTGAAATCCGAAACCGCAAAAAGACAAAGCCGGCCGCCGATCTCCCCGGCGATCTTCCCGGCATCGTTCAGTAATACTGCGGCCCGATATTGTTACAGCCGGTGCAGTTGTTAAAAACAACTGCACCGGCTGTACGGTTATGCCCCGTTTTGTGCGGAGATTTTCCGAGTCGGAAGGAATTTTGCCGGCAATCCGCACGGCAGGGACCTCCGGAAGCCCGAACGGGTCTCCGCTCCTACAAATTGTTGGTAACCAGTGTCTTCATCGCGGAGATAGCGGCTTCCTCGTCCTTACCGTCAGCCTGTACCGTGATGACGTCGCCGTGCTTGACGCCCATCGCCATCAGGTTCAGAATTTTGGAAACGTCCGAGCTTTTCCCGTCTTTGCCGCGGATGGTAATCGAACTGCTGAACTTTTTCGCTTCCTTTACCAGCATCCCGGCGGGCCTCGCATGAATTCCCAATTGATCTTTGATTGTATAAGTAAATTCTTTCATATCTTCTTTTCCTAATTCTAAATTTATACCAATTCTTTTACGATCGACAGCAGATTCCTTACCTCGTCAATCTTTGTGTTTCCGCTCTCTTTGTCAATAATAGAGCTGTAGACATGCGGAATGATTTTTTCCACACCCGCCTGTAAGATAATCTCCATAATTTCACGGAAATTATCCGGGCTGATCCCGCCGGTCGGCTCCAGAATGAAATGGTTTCCGGCGCAGGCCTGCGCCACCGCTTTCAGCTCTTCCCTGCTTTTCAAGCCGCCCATCGGGAAAAACTTGATGGAGTTCCCGCCCATTTCCCGAATCATGGCAATGGCCGTGTCCACCGGGATGACCGCGGGCTGTTCGCAGTCCTTGGACAGCGGCCCGGTGGAGATCTTCACCATTCCGGCCGTTCCAGAGGGGGACACGAGGGCGTTGATATGGCTGGATTCATTCCCCACGTTTGCCCTTGTGCAGCCGACCGCGGAAAACACCTGGTTAAAGTGATTGGCCTTGACTTCCCTTGCAATCTCCGCGACCGCTTTCCACTGAGCGGGATTTCCGCCGCCCAGCCCGACAGAGAGATTCCCTTCCAGCACGTCCATGTATTTTTTCATATCCTCTACCGCGCTCGGAACATCCGGATAGCTGGCGGAGAGCACGCCGGCCTCCACATGCTTTTCCGCCGCCCGATAGATTTCTTCCGCGTTTTTCAGGCTTCCGGCCAGCACGTTCAGGCATACACGATGATGATAGTAATTGATTCCCATGATTTCATCCCTTCATAATTTCTTTCAGTCTGCTTACAATCAGTTCCTTGTCGCCCTCGCACAGCGGTCTCGGGTCAAGGTCCAGCTTGCCCAGATTCAGAAATTCGGCCCGGCAGTAAATAATGGGGTCCCCGGCGCGCAGCTCCCTGTTGATGTCCTCGATCTTTTTGTCGCTGACCGCCGTGTCCACCGTCACTCTGGCCCGGTAAATCGCCCGGCCCGCTTCATCCTGGATCTGAACCGCCTTCAGGCCGGGAATCCTGTTGATCTCGTCGCACAGGTAGCGCACTTTTCCCAGATTCTCTTTGACTTCCTTTTCGCGGTCCTTGTTTTCATAGCGGTCCAAAGCCTTCAAAAGGCCCATAATGCCTTCTTTGCCGATCTTCATGGGGCGTCCGATTCCGTGGTACTGCTTTTTTGCATACTCGATATATTCCTTTTTCCCGGTCACAAATCCGGAGGTCGTCGCTTCAAGGGCCTTTGCCCCGCTGTACACCACCAGATCGGCCCCCATGGCGAGGTATTTCCGGAAATCCTCTTCCGCCGCCGCGTCGATGATCAGGGGGAGCTGGTGACGGTGCGCGATATTCCGCATTGTTTCGATATCCAGCATCCCCTTCTGCACGCAGTGATGGCTCTTGACATACAGCAAAGCAACCGTTCTTTCGTTGATGGCCTCTTCCACGTCCTCCGGGACGACTTCATTCACGGTGCCCGCTTCCACCGGCACCCCGCCTCCAAGCCGGAGCATCGTCGTCATCGGCGCCCCGAATTCGATGCTGTGCCCCTTCTGAAGAACAATTTCATTCGGAAGCCCTGCGGAGTCCGGAAGGCGGTCCATAATCGATTTTTTCCCTTTTGAGATCAGCCCGGCCACTGTGAGGCAAATCGCGGCGGAAGCGCAGGACGCCACGCAGCTGTCCTCGCCCCCTGTGTACCGGGAAATAATCTCGCCTGCGCGGTTGATCAAATCCTCGATCACCACATAGGACTGTCCCCCGGCGGCCGCGGCCCGGGCCACTTCATCGCTCAGGGTGGAAACACCCAGCAGGGTTACGCGCCCGCAGCAGTTAACCACCCTTTTTAATCCGATATCCTGATATACACTCATTTTGAATTCTCTTTAATCCCTTTCACTGTTCATTACAGAAAAATCGCACCCAGAATCATGGCGCCCAGAATGGCGCCGCCGGTCATTTCTTTGCCCCACTTGTAGAAAATTGCCGCCCCGACAATCGCGCCGATTCCCGCAAAAACATTATACTGTGTTGCCGCGACGACAATCAGCGGAGCAAGGTAACGTCCCACCGCATTGCCGGCGCCCATCATGATGCTGGTACCGCCGACGGTCATGCCTTCCGGCACTACCTTGCGGATAATAATCAGCACAACACCAATGACAATTCCAATCACCGCGCCTACGATTAACGCGGCAAAGAAATTGGAAAACGGGAACTTCCAGCCCATGGACAAAAACACTGCCGGGATGCCGATGCCTACGCCGGTCATCAGGCTTCCGCCGATATCCATCAGACCGACCAGCGGCCCTTCCAGAATTCTGGCGATCAGGAACCCAGCGGCAAAGCCCGCGGCTGCCGCGTAATCGCCGCTGCTCATCCCGTCGGTCAGCATGGCGACGATGGAGATTTCATTAAACGCGCCGGTACCGAATTTGATAAACAGATAGGTTCCGGCAAAGATCGAGGCGGCCGCTCCCATCACGAGCAGAATAAAGGTACTGTCTTTCATCATGAAGGCATCAAATTTTTCCGAAAATGTTCTCTTTTCCATTTAAGATTTCCTCCTGTATGTATCAGAATCATGAACCGATAACGAACTTGCCGAAAAATCCCCTGAAATAAGCGATCGCGACAAACATGATCACCACGATGCCGATCAATATCTGGACCATTCTGCTCTTATAGCCGTTTTCTTCAGCGGATTTTCCAATCAGAATTCCCAGTACGATACCGGGCACCGCATTTCCGGAAATCAGCGCGGAGACTCCGCCCAGCACGGTCCCCCATATTCCGACTACCTTTCCGGCATCAACAGCGGCCAGCCAGAAAATAGCGGGCATGACCGGATTGATCAGCCATCCGGTGGCAGGGGTCAGTACATTTTTTGCAATCAGGGACAGCTTTTCCGGAATGAGCTGAGACATGGTGTTCAGGAAAACAACGACGACCGCGCCCACCGCGGAACCGGCCAGCATCATCTTTCTCGGATTCCAGACCGTCTCCTCCATATTTCTGTTTTTCAACAGCAGAACCGCCGCGCCCCAGTTTGTAACGATTCTGTGAAACACATCCTGCGTCAAGGCACCGGCCGCGACAGCTGAAGCCGCTGAGGAAAAGAAAAATCCCAGTCCAAACGAAAAATGGGCGATCGGGTCCCCGTTGCAGGCGTTCATTTCGCCCAGTGTTCGGAAAGACCCCATTGCCTGTACTTCCGGCGCGTGAAACATGCGCGCCGCGCCGGCGGCAATACAGCCCCCGCCGACAGCCCCGATAATCAAGGAATAAAGAATGATCTCCAACATTTAAAGCTCCTCCTTCGCAATATCAAGATACTTTACTTTCACCACGATTTTGGCGGTAATGGTATAAGCGACTTTCTCCCTCGGCCAGAAGAACAGCATAAAATGCTCCGTCCGGCTCTTTGTATCCACCTTTTGAAAAAAGACTTCCTCGGCTTCCATCTGGATAATCGGTTTCCGGAACTCCGCGAAGATTTGTTTCCGCATATTCTGGAAAAGCTTGCCTGTAACACTTTCCAAAGAATCTCCGCTTGCGGTAACCACAAGCTCGTGGCTGATTTCTTTCAGCAGCTGCTTGTTTTGCAGATTATTCAGCATACTTATTCACCGTGGACCTTGCGATAAGTTTCTACCAGCCTCTGGCCCAGCTCTTCCACATCCAGAAATCCCAGACCGACCACCTTGCACCCTTCTTCCACGGCAGTACAGGCTGCCTCTACGGAACGAAGCTCGGATTTTGCCGGATAACCGTATTTGGTCTTTGCCGTCAGCGCGCCGGCGCCGCCGCTTCCGCAGAAGCTGATCCCGAGGTCCGCATTGTTTTCATGCATCACGTCCCCCAGCTTCATATCCGCGGCCATTCCCGGAATCACGATGGCCGTTCCCCCGGCCTTTTCCACTCCGCGGGCGACGGCCTGACCTTTCCCCATACGGTGTCCGATCACGACCAGCACCTTTTTTTCACTCATTGTTCTGTTCCTCCTTTTGTCTTTTGGATTGTCATTTCTATATGGGTTGCCACAAGAAATACTTCTGTTTGATTGATGGGCAGATGTTCTTTTTCAAACAAGCCCCCGACAATGTCTTCCGCCATGTCATACACTTTTTGGGGCACCTGTTCGAAATCTTCCTCTTCCATATCCTCTACAAACGAACGGGTCTTTACCCTTTTGAGCAAAGCCAGGATATGGTTTGCGAACATGAAGTCCGCCTCTTCATCCATCACGATCCCATACGATTTCAATTTTTCCTTTGCTTCCCGATAGCACCGGATAAACTCGTTTTTTACAGAGATATCCAGCTTACTTTCATTTAACAGCGTGTTCCATGATTGCACTTTCATTACCTCTACTGTATATCGTTTTCTTTAATACAAGCTTTTGTTTCAGTTTCAGGGAATCGCCGATGGAATCCAGCACGGTTTCCTCGCAGGACGTCAGTTCCATAACGTTAAAGTCGGCGGTCATGCCGACGACGATCTCCCCCAGCCCTTTCAGGCCGAAATGTCTGGCCGGTACGCTGGTGCACTTCGCCACCGCGTTTTCCAGCTCTTCCCCGCAGTTGATGGTCTTGCTGACAACAGCCGCCAGGCTGTAAACAGGCCCGTTATAATTTTCAATATGTAAATCGGTAGAGATCATATCGCAGTCGAAACCGTCCCTCAGCGCCCGCTCAAACACGCGGAAGCTGAAGCTCGCGACTCCGTGGCCCACATCAAACTGGACTCCCCTTTCCCTGGCCCTGCGCGCCTGTGGGATCACATGTCCCTCTTCGTCGAGGATGCCGCCCGCCTTTCCGTGGAAGGAGTGGGTCACGACATCGTTTTTCTGCAGCAGGTCCAGCACCTCCGTAAATTCCGGAGGGCGGTTCCCGACGTGCACCATCAGCGGCTTGCCCACCTCGCGGGCCGTCCTGACCGCAAGCGCGATGGGCTCCAGCCCCATGGCGCAGACGACGCTGGCGCTGGCTCTGGCCTTCAGCCCCACGATGTTGTCCGGATATTTTTGGAGCATCTCCTTCAGCCGGGGAATGTCGATATTCTTCCTGTCGCTCAGCTCATGGCCGTGGGTGAGCCCTTCTTTGGCGAGGTTTAAAAGGGTAAATACTTTTGTTCCGCTTTTTTCAATATAGTTCTCCCGGAAATCCTCGTAATTGTCCGCGCCGCTGCTCCCGGCGTCCAGAATCGCCGTAGACCCCCGCCGGATACCCAGCTCATCCGGTTCCATTCCCAGCGATACCTTCGGGTAACAGTGCGTATGGATATCGATGAAGCCGGGGGTAACGATACATCCCCGTGCATCGACGACGGTCCCCTGGGGATCGATGGAATCCCCGACTGCCGCGATGACTCCGTCCCTGACCAGAATATCCCTGACATCCCCGTGATATCCGTTAACCGGGGAAATCAGCCTCCCCTTTTTGATCGTTAGTACTTTCATCCTCATTTCCTCCTATAATGTATAAGAAAAACGCTATTTTTTCTTCTATGCTGATACTCACCTGCAGGGAGTTTTCCACCAGCTTAAAGAACTGCTCCATGATCTCGTAAATCACCCTGTGGTCATTCGCGATCCTGATGTACTCTTCCGCGATTTCGGGCGGGGTATCGTGATCCGAGCCCTGAAACCACCGTGGAACAGCCATGCTCATATGGATCACCATGCCGAGAAGCACATCCTGACTCATCCTGTAATTCTCCGGGAATTTGGAGGTATATTCCAAAAGCGTCAAAATCAGCTTGCTGATGATATTGGCGGCATAGGTCAGATTATGAAAGGCTGTTTTCTGCTGAACGGTTCCGGCTATTTCAAACGGGTCGTCCTTTGAGTTAAAGGAGGCCCGGTTTTTCTCCTGCAGGGGAATCTCATCGACCAGTTTGCCGTAGTCAAGAAACTCCTGAATGCGTTTGATGTCCTCCATCGGAAGTATCTGTGAGATTTTCAGAACCGGTATGCTTGTGATGTTCAGCGGGATGGTCGATATGACAAAGTCGACCGCTTTCCCGAAATTCATATTGGAAAGCTGATAAGGAGAAACCTGTCCCGCGATATTCAGCATGGGAAACACGTTGCCCAGCCGGATGGCCAGCAGGTTCGACAGGCCCTTGCCCGTTCCGCAGACCAGCAGAACATTTTTCTTCCTGTTTAATTGATTTTTGCAGTTTTTATATAAGTAAACGGCAATATAGCAAACTTCCGTTTCCGTAAAATCAATTGAAAAATCCTGTTTCAGGATGTTGGAACACTCTTGTGCCATGCGGTAGAAGTCGAGGTAATTTTCTTTTACCTCACGGATAACAATATAGTTCTCCTCTTTTTTCTCCTTCGCGTTGAGGAACAGGAACAGCGAGCTTTTCAGATGCCCGTATAAATCGTCAAAAAGAGAGGTCATATCAAACTTGTAGCTGCCTTTTTCTTCCTGCGTTTTCAAGAACTTTAGAATCTTCTGCAGGCTGGAATTGACCTTCTGCTCCTCGATTTCCTGAATATTGACGATGATTTCGTTTTCCATCAGAACGGACTTCAGATAACCCAGTTCCGTTTTGTCGATCTTTTTGTTCAGCCTTTTTAAAAGAGTTTCGGCATACCCCTGCGAATCGTCCGCAGAATCCCCGGGGCTGCAGAAGTATTTCCGTATATCGCCCGCAATGCAATAAGACAGCAGATTTAAAAAACCGCTGTTGGAAATCCAGACATTATACTGCTCATTTACTCTTTTGATCTCATTGCTGATCGTAATGATCCTTTGAAGATTGATGTATTTTTTCAACGGGTCGGGCAAAAGCAGATACCAGTCTTCCGCCGTATAGCTTCCCTTAAAATACTGAGCCAGCCGTTCCGCCAGAATATGGCGAATGGTAAATTCGTCCCCCTGAAGCTCATAGCCCCCTGTTTTGAGGGAGGACAGATGAATCCGGTTATCGAAATATTCGTCAAACCGCGGTACGATTCTCATCAGAGTGGACCGGGAGATATAAAATTCTCTGGCGAGCAGCTCCGCCGTGACGTCTCTTTTCTTCACATAGAAATAAAAGAAAAGGTTTAAAATGCGCTCATCTTCAATACTCTTCAGAAATCCCGCGTCCTTTTCGGGCCGTCCGGCAATCAGGATTTCCGAGCACCTGGGCTTTTGTTCGACCGGTATGTAGAACCCCCACTTTGAGCGGTGGCGTATTTCCACGTTTTTTTCCGCGCAGATTTTCTTCAGTTCATTGATGTCATACCAGACGGTCCGTTCACTTTTTTTCAGTTCGTCGCGGAAAAAGGTGATATCCAGCGGGGCGGAGGAAGTAACTAAAATTTTCAGTATTTCATATTGCCTTGGTTTCAATTTTCTATTCATTCTGCCGCCATCCTTCCCAAAAGCTTTCCCCGATCAATCTGTTTCCGTCATTCCGTTCCGCTATACCGCCGCATGTTTTTTGGCTGTCTGGACAGATTGACAGTGTTATCCGCCGTTCGTGTAAAATTTATGTTAAAATTATGTTATCATAATTTCCCTCCCGCGTTACCTTATTCTTTTGCAAAATAAAAATTTTTTCTGCAATTTTGAGACTCAGCAATTGTTTTATTCCCAAGAGGTTGTGCCGTTTCTCTCTGTCAAAATATAAAAACCAGCCAATTTTTCATTGGCTGGTTCAAACAGACGAAATATTTTGTCAGACGCGGGTGCTCCGGGCATCGGTCACTTGTCGTATCCTTTTTTACGCGCGGCGGCTTCGTCACGGATTTCTTCGCGCATGCCGCCGAGCGCTTCTTCTCTTCTTTCATTTTTCGCGATCAGATTCTTCCTCATTTTATGATCGGAAGTCGCTTTGATCGTCTCATCCGCCCGGCGCATGTTTTCGACCGTCATGTTGATGTTTTCCTGAATGCGTTCCACATTGTCCCGGCGGTCGTCCGGTTTGCTTTTCATAAATACAGCTCCTTTACAAAAGACTTCGCTATTATTATTGATAAAGCATCTCGTTTTATGAGCAGGAATACAGTTGTTTTGAAAACAACCGTTAAAACAAAGCCTGCTCAAGCACAAAAACGCCGCTTAACAGCGGCGCTTTTGCTGAATTCTAAGTATCGGAAGTCGTTCGTCATGAGCAAGTACGTATAAACAATCGGGAAAATTAAGCCTGATGCCCTTTTTCTCCGTAGTAAACCTTTAGGATCAACGCTTTCAGCTCTTCCATGGTGGGCTTTACGGGAGTAAACGGCGTACAGACGTCGGACATGGCCTTTTCCACAAGCGCGTCGATTTTGCCGAGCACGTCCTGCTCATCGGGCACAACGTCTTTCATGCGGGGAGGCACGTCGATTCGTTTGCGCAGCGCCAGGACCCCGTCCAGCAGGGAGGCTTCCCCCACAAAGGAAGCCAGCTCGTCATAACGGGCCTGCGTTCGGCTGTCGCGCGAATTAAATCGCAGTCCGTACGGAAGCACAATAGCGTTCGCCAGGCCGTGCGGCACACCGTACTCAGCCCCGAAGGTGTGGGCAATGCTGTGTACGATGCCCAGCGCGCAGTTGGAAAACGCAATACCGGCCATACAGGAAGCCTCCAGCATCTTTGCTCTGGCCTCCGCATTTTTTCCGTCCTCATAGCAGACAGGCAGATTCTGATATCCGTAAATAAACGCGGCCATTGCCATCCCGTCTGAAAACGGATTGGCAATCGGGGTGACATAGGATTCGATGGCATGGGTCAGCGCGTCCATCCCTGAAGCGGCCGTCAGGCTTTTCGGCATCGTCATGGAAAATGCCGGATCGAGGATGGCGACATCCGGCACCATGCGGCCTTTCAGGCAGCGGATCGAGTATTTCTTCTTCTTTACGGTATCTTTGATCAAAGCGGCGCGGGTCGCCTCGCTGCCGGTTCCCGCCGAGGTGGGGATACAGGCCACGCGCGCCTTTACCTTTAGGTTTCTGATCTCGTTGGGGGGCATTACGTCGTCCAGCTCCCGGTACTCCGGATTTTCATAGAAAACCCACATGGCTTTCGCGGCGTCCATGGCGGAGCCGCCGCCGAATCCGATCACCCAGTCCGGTTCGAATTCCATCATGTCCGCGGTTCCGCGTCTGACGGTTTCAAAGCTGGGCTCCGGCTCCACATCGGTATAGGCCTTCCATGCGAAGCCGGACTCTTCCAGAACGTCCGTGACAATTTTGAGCTGCCCCAGTTCCTGAAGAATGGTGCCGCTCATGACAATGTAGGCGCGCTTACGGACGGCGGGCAGCTCCTTCAGGTACTGCACCGCGTTTTCCCCGCAGTAGATATGTTCACAGCCGAGCTTGATTGAATACATTGTTGCTTTCCCACTCCTTTTAATCGTATACGATACAGTTTTTGATAACGCTGCCGGAAGCGTGTTCGCGGATCGCCTTTTCCAGATCCGGCAGCCTGTATTCCTTCTGAATATAATCCTCGCTTAAAATCACACCCATTTTCAAAAGCTCCAGCGCCGTCATGACATGAAGCGGGGTGGTGTGGAACACGCCTTTGATGGTAATCTGCGAGTAGTGCAGCAGGGTGGCGTCCACCGTCAGCTCGCTGCCGGATTTTGTGCCGCCGAACAGAAGCACGAATCCCCCTTTGCGCACCATCTGCACGCTGGTTTTCCACACGTCGATCAGGCCCGTGGCCTCGATGACGATGTCCGCGCCGCGCTTCTCATCCGTCAGCTCACGGACAGCCTCCACCGGATTTTCCACACCGGTCAGATTGCAGGTTTTCCAGACCCCCATTTTTTCCGCCAGCTTCAGACGGTTCTCCATCATATCCGTTACAATGACCTTGGCGCCCTTCAGCACCGCCAGACGCGCAAACATCAGGCCGATGGGTCCCGCGCCGTTCACGACGACGGTGTCGCCCAGATGGACGGGGCAGTTCTCAATGCCGTAAACCGCGCAGGAAAACGGCTCCATCAGGGAAGCGGTCTTGTGGGAAACGGAACTGTCCAGAACAAACATGTTCTGACGCACAATGGACTCGGGTACCTTTACGTATTCCGCGTAGCTGCCGCGGTTAAAGGTCATATTGGAGCACATGGAGTAAAGGCCTTTCTTGCAGTAATAGCACTCGTTGCAGGGGGCCGTGTTGTGGACCGCTACGCGGTCGCCCTCGTGAAAGCCCTTAACGTCTTTTCCCACTGCGGCGATCACGCCGGAAAATTCATGTCCGTAAGGATGCGGCGGCTTTAAAAGAGGATATCCTCTTTTAAAGTTTTTCACATCGGTGCCGCAGGTTGTTGAAATCTTATTTTGAATCAGTACCTCGCCCGGTCCGATTTCCGGGATAGGTACTTCCATGATGCGGATATCCTCCACACCGTACAGCATGGCAGCCAGCATTTTTCCATTCTCCCGTCATTCAGATTAATAGCCCATTCCGTCCTTTTTCTCATCCGCTTTTTTCGGCTGGCCGTAGCTCTTGAAGCTTTCCATCACCGTATCCATCTCCGCGTCGCTCAGCACAACGGGGGTTCCCACGCAGGAAGCTCTCCACTGCATTTCGGCTACGAATTCCAGATTGACGGCCAGGCCGAAGGCTTTGGCAAGGCTTGGGCCGCTGGTGACAAGGCCGTGGTTCGCCAGCAGAACGGCTTTGCTTTTGCCGATCGCCTTGGCGACGTTTTCCGCCAGCTCCGGTGTTCCGAAGGTTGCGTATTCCGCACAGGGGACCGTTGCCGCACCCGCGCCGCCGATAACGTAGTGCACCGCTTTCAGAGGGGTGTTGAGGCAGGCCAGCGTAGTGCAGAAGGTGGAATGGGTATGTACCACCGCGCGGGCGTCCGGTTTGTTCAGATACATCACGGTGTGAAGGCCGTGCTCACTGGAGGGTTTGCGGCTGCCGTCGATAATATTGCCCTTCAGGTCCATGACGACCACGTCTTCCGGCTCGGTGTCGAAGTATCCGAGGCCGGAAGGGCTGATTGCCATATAGCCGGTTTCCGGGTCATAAATGCTGATATTGCCGCTGGTGCCCTTGCTCAGGCCGGAAGAGCTCATTTTACGGCCGTACTCTGCAATTTCTTTTCTTTCCTTTTCCATCAACATAAGTCATTTCTCCTTTTCATACGCGGGGAATATCCCCGCCAATCGGTTCAAAGTTTGATATTTCTGAGATTCACCACCATATCGCTCTTTCCGGTCTCCCAGAAAGCTTTGATGGTGCGCGCGAGCAGCAGAGGCGATTTGGGAAGGGCGTCCACCACGTTGCCCGCGTTGTGCGGCGTCATGGTCAGATTGTCCAGCGCCAGAAGCGGGTCGTCCTTCGGGATGGGCTCTTCCCAGTACACGTCCAGCGCGGCGCCGCCGATGGTCCTGTTCTGCAGCGCTTTCACGAAGGCGTCCTTATCCAGCACGCCGGCGCGGGAGGTGTTGATGAGATAGGCGGTGGGCTTCATCAGGCCGATCAGCTTCCCGTCCACGCTGTTTTTTGTTTCAGGGGTCAGGCGCAGATGCAGCGTGACGATATCCGCCGTTCTGAACAGTTCCTCCTGTTCCGCCAGCCGGACCGGCAGTCCCATTTCATCCAGGGACTCCTGCGTTACGTACGGGTCGTAGGCGATGACCTTCATGCCCACTCCCGCGGCCTTTTTGGCGACCAGCTTGCCGATATGTCCAAGGCCGACCACACCCAGCGTTATTTCGCACATGGAGGTGGTATAGCCGTTATTTACATATTCCTTGCGCCATTCACCCTGTTTGAGCGCGGCGTGTGCCCGGGCGATATTGCGTGCTTCCGCGAACATCAGGCCGATTGCAAAGTCCGAGGTTGCTTCCGCGTTGCGGATGCAGTGGATAACGGGAATGTTGTATTTGGTCGCGGCCGCGACATCCACATGCTCCATGCCGCCGCGGCAGGTCCCGATGAGTCTGAGCTTTTTTCCCTGTGCGATGAGATCCCCGGGAACCGGGCAGAAATGCGTGAGCAGGATGTCCGCGTCCGCGATTTCACGGTAGACCTCTTCGGGGACCTTCTCCGCCGTCGGACCGTTTTTTTCTATGTTCTGCGCTTTCTTTTGAAATTCCTGGCGCGTTTCGGCCGGCCACACAATCGGAACGACCGTGTTCTGACCGGGTTTGCCCAGGGACTCCGCCGCCTCCGTCAGCAGCTCACAGGGGACGACGATATCGCCGATTACTACAATTTTCATAGAAATTCCTTTCTTCTTAAACAAGCATCCATTCTGCCGTTTCAAAGCGGCAAAATGAATGCTTATCCGTCAGTCTCTCATACTAAGGTTTCGGGGTCAGGCGTTTACAGCCGGCTGGGGAGCGACATACGCTTCGCCCAGAGCATGCTTTTCCAGATATTCCTGTACAGCGCCCTTATTCTTCTTATACAGGACAAACAGCACCAGATACACGGCGACGACCGCGGCGATGATGATCGGGTTCATGGTCAGGAAAGCCATGGTGATGATACCGGCCGTGCAGTTGGACATAATGAAGCCGATGATGAGGGTGCCTCCGGCCAAAGCGGTGGTGGCCGCCTCAAATCCGGCGCCGGCCGCGACCTGGGTAAAGACGGTCGCCCAGTAGGAGGCCATCATGATCTTGGCCGCGAAAACGATGCAGCCCATCAGCCAGGACTTCACAATATTGCCGTTGCTCAGGCATACGGGGATTTCCACCATATATGGCAAAGAGGGAAGAACCATAACCGGAATTACCACGTTGCCCGGGAGCAGAAACGCAAGCAGAACGGCGAAGGGAATGACCAGCAGTCCGGTGGTCAGGGTAGCCGGCTCGCCGTAGCCGAGCGCGTCGTTGACGGCGATAATGAACTCACGGTCTTTCCCGTACTTGCTGTTCTTCAGCGTCTTGCGGGAATAATCGGTCAGAGTGGTAAATCCGGAGGCAAACAGCCCGGCAACCTTCGGGAAGATCGCCATAACGGCGGAGCAGGTCACGGATACGTTGACAACCTGTCCCCAGGACGCCATGTTGTTCAGCGCGGTAATATTGCCAATCACACCCAGAATAATACCGACAATCAGTCCTATGTACATCGGTTCTCCCATGAAGCCGATCTTTTTGCGGATCGTAACAGGGTCCGCCTTGATTTTATCCATCCCCAGCTTGCTGAACAGAATGTTCAGGACAAGATACATCGGGGCGTCGCCGTTGTGGTGCGGCGCGGTCATTGCGCAGGAGGGATAGTGATAATAAGTGGACCATCTCTTCTGCAGGACCTCCGCAATCAGCAGGGTGACCAGGTTGACAAAAAGCATCAGCGCAAACGCCATCGCCAGGTTTTGCGTCAGCTGGTACAGCATGGAGCCCCAGACGATGATCGAATAGTTGTTCCACAGGTCGGACGGCATAAAGATGTCGGTCCATTTGATCAGCCAGAGGATGATCTGGAAAACCAGACCGACGCCGATGAACATCATGCCGATGTTCGTGGAATAAGCCACGGAGGCGACCGCCTGCCAGCCGATGTCCAACGCGGGCAGATTCAGCCCGCTCGCTTTTACAATCTGCTGTACCAGCGGGGACAGGACGGCTCCGAATTCTGTGGTGATGAAAGCCATGCCCTTGAGTCCCACGCCGATCAGTACGGCGGAAGAAAACGCTTTTTTGGTGGGGGCCTTAAACAGCTTGCAGATAACAAAAATAATGAGGGGTACTGTGATATAGTTTCCAAAGGTGTCAAATACACTTTTCAATACTGCAAAAAACATAATTCCTTACCTTCCTCTTTTCGGTAATTTCTGTCTGAAAAAGGGGATCTTCCACGTATGCCGCTTTAACCCAGATCCAGCTTGCTCAGTACAGCAAGGAGCTCCTCTACAAACTCGTCTTCATTGATTCCAACCAGAAACCCCGTCGCATTCAGTACCGGGATTCCGTAGATGTCGTCCACCGGGCTTGTGTAGGCGATTAAATCATAGCCTCCGTTCGCGACTGCAAGTTCCACGCCGCCCGGCGCGACCTCCGTGGATTCCATTTTGTAGCCGTGCTCCGCCAGCACGTCCTCCAGTTTGGACGACAGCATGGCAGAACTGACCGTACCGGAACCGCATACCGATAAAACCTTCACTGCGCGCATCAAGATTCTCCTCCCTTAGTTTTTATTATGATTCGTCTTCCAAAGAACTCAGGCAGTCCATAATCTCCGCCTTGCTCCCGGAATTTTTCAGCTTCTCCAACAGCTCACTGTTTTGAATGATCTTCATGATTTTTTTCAGCATCCCTATCTGCTGCTTGGAATCCTTGACCACCAGCGGCAGAATCACTTCGCAGTCCAGCGAGGTTTCCCGGTCCCCCATCATATGAAAAACAACCGGCCTTTTCGGGATAATGACCCCGACCGCCGGCTTGATCACCAGCTTGTTGTTCGTGTGAGGGATTGCTAAGTTGATCTTTTTTCCCGGAAGACCGGTGGGAAGGGCCTTTTCCCGTTCAATCACTGCGTCTCCGTATCCGGGCTTGACATATCCGGCTTCTTCAAACCGGGTAGCCATCAGCCGGATACATTCTTCGTCGCTGTTTACATCCGCATCCAAAACGATCAGCCGTTCATCCAGTAATGCTCCTATTCCAGACGCCTCCTTTTTCATTTCTCTTTCAACTAGTTGATGTGAATATCTCGCTGTTTACAACATACCATATTCCACCGGTTCAAAAAAGACCAAGTTTTTTCACAGATTGTACAGTTAATTTTGCAATCCGCTGAACTGTTTTGTGCAAACCGGCACACTTAGTAACAAATAATCAACAGCAGCGCAAATGCAGAAACCGCCGCCGCCGCAACCCGGATGATCTTCCGCGTCTTCCCGATCCCGAATTTCTGGTAACGTTCATACCGGGTAAAAACCAGCGGACATACAAAAACGGCAATCCCCATGCCGAATAAAGGCAGGTAAGTCCACCGGGCAGCGGGTTGAAACGTGAACAGCAGAAGATTTGCGATGACGAAAACCAAAAGCACCATATAAAACGGTGTGCGGAAGCGGGTATCGTAATCCACAAACTGCCTGGTCTTATGAAAGCATTCCTCGCTGCAGCAGGGCAGCTCATGCTCCGCCTCCGGATTGATGATATATTTCCTGCAAAGCGTCGGCTTCCCGCAGTACAGGCAGGGCTCCTCCCCTATCTTTCTGGTAGCGCGCGCTTTTTCCCTCTGCTTTCTCGCCTCCTGCGCTTTTGCCGCTTCCCGGCTTTCCGCGCGCTTTTTGGCTTCCGATTTCATCCGGCACCCCTTCCTATTCCGCGGAATACTCCGCCAGCAGTTGTTTCACTTCCTCAATGGTATTGCTGTCGAGCACCCGCTCTTTCAGTCCGGCGAGCTTACCCAGATCGTACCGGCGGACCAGATATTTGATTCTGCCCACCTGTTTGGGCACGACGCTGAACTCGTCCAGACCCATTGCCAGCAGCAGCGGCGTCAGCCGTGCATCCGAGGCGACCTCGCCGCACATACCGACGGAAATCCCCGCGCTGTGCGCGCTGCGGATCACCGTATCAATGGAGCGCAGCACCGAAAGATTACAAGGGTCGTACAGGTGCTGGACGCGCTCGTTCATCCGGTCGGTCGCCGTGGTGTACTGGATCAGGTCGTTTGTCCCAATCGAGAAAAATACAGCTTCCCTTGCCAGCTTGTCGCTGATGAGGACCGAGGCCGGTGTTTCAATCATGATGCCGATGGGAATGGTTTCCGTAAAAACAGTCCCTTCGGCACGGAGCTGATCCTTTGCCTTTTTCACCATTCCTTTTGCCTGACGCAGTTCTTCCAGTGTCACGATCATCGGGAACATGATCTTGACATTTCCATATGCCGAGGCGCGCAAAATGGCTCGCAGCTGCGTCAGAAAAACCTCTTCGCGGTCCAGACAGATCCGGATCGCGCGGTAACCCAGAAATGGATTGCTTTCCTTCGGAATGTCCATATAATCCAGCTGCTTGTCACCGCCGATATCCAGCGTGCGGATAATCACTTCTTTTCCCTTCGCGTTCTCCGCAATGCTTCTGTAGGTCTGGAACTGCAGCTCTTCATCCGGATAATCGTGCTGGTTCATAAAAAGAAATTCGGTGCGGAAAAGGCCCACGCCGTCACACTGCTCCGCGCAGAAATTTTTCAGGCTTTCGGCGTCTCCGGAATTCATGCACACCGCCACCGGATGGCCGTCCGCCGTGACGGCGGGCTCCCCCGCCATGGCGGCGTAAAGCTTTTTTTGTTCGTCAAGGCAGGCTTTGTCCTTCCTGAAAGAGCAGGCAAAAGCCTCGTCGGGTTCCAGAATCCCGTAGCCGCAGTCGCCGTCCACAAAGATATTTTGGCCGGAACGGGCCTCCCGCATAATGCCGGCCGCGCCTACGACAGCCGGGATCCCCAGCGTTTTGGCCAGAATCACCACATGGGAGGTGATCCCGCCCTTTTCGGTAATGAAGCCCCTCAGGAAGCGCTTGTCGACCCGGATGGTGTCCTCCGGGGAAAGGTCCTCCGCCACCAGGATGAAGGGCTCCCGCATATTCCGCATTTCCTGCCCGCCGTCGGCAACGCCGTTCAGGCGGCGGACGATCTCATCGCAGACGTTGCGGATATCGTTCGCACGCTCCTGCATATACGCGTCGGGCATGGCGGCAAATTTTTTGCTGATTTTCTCCTTTTCCTGCTCAATCGCGTAATCGATTCCTATCTGTTCCTCCCATACGGTCTGAATCGGATTTTTAAACAGAAAATCGTCCTCAACGATCGTGCGGTACGCCTTAAAAATACCGGCTGTTTTTTCCCCGTCCTCAGCCAGGGTGGTACGGTACAGCCTTTCCAGCTCTTCGGCGTACTCACGACGCACCTTTCTGAAGCGCTCTATTTCCTGTTCACAGTCCTCCACCGCCTTTTTCTCCAGTGTCAGCTTCTTCCTGTGCAGAACCAAGGTCTGCGACAGGTCGCGTCCTCCCGCTCCCGCAAGGCCGGTAAATTTTTTCATTTCCGCAATGCTCCTTGTCATTTTGATAGATTTGTTTAATGCCGTTGATATGATTGGGGTCGCTGAAATAGCGGTAAATGCTTTCCAGCACCGCCCAATGGGAATAAGAGTCCTTCGTCGCAAGCCCGACCAGAATCCCGGCGGTTCTTCCGTCGGGGCATTCCAGCCCTTTTGGGGCAAGCGCGATACAGACGTCTATTTTCGGATTTGCATCTCCCTGTAAAGGAAAATGGACCAGTACCACGTCCCCCTGAATACGGTAGGTCTGCAGCTTTTTGTTCTGCATCAGATTGTACATTCTCTGTGCAAGACGCTGACCGGCCGCCCCCTGCCGCAGCACCTTGCTGCAGTTGTGGAGAGTCTGTTCCAGATCCGCCGTTTCCGGGAGCAGCAAAAACCGGTTCTGTTCAATTTTTTCATAAAAGATATCGCTCTTGGCGCGCGGCCGTTTACCTCGTTCTTTTTCCTCAAAATAACGGAAAAGGTCAAGGTACAGCTTGTCATCCTGCACCTTTCCGTCCACGCTGCCCTTGACCCGGTTGATAATTTCGCAGATCATGTCGTCGTAACGGGCGACGGAGCGGTCCCCGCGCAGGATTTCCATGATCCGGCGCTGCGTGTTTTCCGTAATGATGGGGCCGGTTTCCACGATTTTACTGTAGGAAAAGTTTTTGCCCAGCGGCACCAGAGAAACCACCAGCGCGTAGTCCCCCAGCATCCATTCGCGCAGCTTGCTCTGGCTGATGACGCGGTAATCCAGCGAAAGGCCGAACACATCCTGCAGCTGTTCCCGCAGCAGGACCGCCACGGCCATGTTTTCGGCACCGACAATCAGCACGCCCTTGCTGTCCGCGTTTTCCTTGACCAGATATTTTTCGCTGAGGTTGCTGACAAAATAGACGCACAGATACGCCAGCTCATCCTCCGAAATCCCCCCCTCCGGAAGATCCATCTTGGCCTCCTGCACGGCTTTGCGGGTAAAGTCAAACACAAACGGGTACATGGTCTTGATATCCTTGACCAGCGGGTTTTTATCGGGGATTCCGTATTTGATGCGGTAATACATGGGGCGGATGTGATGGCTGAGCTGCCTCTGCAGCCGTTCGCGGTTCGGAAAGGAGAGGCAGGCGATGCGCTCAAAGCTCAGCACCAGCTCCTCCGCAAATTCCGCAATAAAGGTATCCTCCTGCTCCTGGGACAGAAAGTCCGTTGTCTGGATACCGAGAAACAAAGTGGTTATGTAATAGGTTTCCTGCATGGCGACTTCCACTCCGTGAACGCGCAGCTTCTGGAGGCTGAACTCCACGGAACGGAAGGAAAGGCTTTTCATCAGGGCAAGCTGTTCGTCGCTGCTCAGCTGGATGATATTCCCCTTGCGGCTGCGTATCCAGGAAACCTGAATCATCATTCTGATTAATTCGATATTTGCCAGAATATAATCGCCGTGAATATCCGTCTCGTACTGTTTGATCAGGCAGCGGCACAGCTCGCCGAAGTCGATTTCATTGTGGTAGAGGCACACAAGGTTTTTCTGCAGAAACTGATGGATATACGTCTGGCAGCCCGGGCTGGACAGCATTTGAAACTGTTCCCCCAGCATTTTCCGGATGGTCATTTCTTCACCAGAAATCAGATAACCGGATTTAATGGTACTGTTCAGGGTCAGGCCCCATCCTTCCAGCACGGCGCGCACTTCCCTGATATCGCTGAGAACGGTGTTTTTGCTGACCCCAAACAGCTCCATCAGGCAATTGATGGTAATGTTGGTGCTGGAAAGCGAAATATGGACCACTTCCATTGCGCGCCGCTCTTCCACCGAAAAGAAATAGGTCGTACTTTCCCGCAGCCGCTGGTCCAGAGCCGACGCGTCCGGCACTTCCGCAAGGATGGTCCGCCCGGAAATGACTACCTTTCCCAGTCCGTAGTACTTTAACCAATCATTGATTTTTTCCAGATCGTAATACATGGTGCGTTTGCCTACGCCCAGCTTTTCCAGAAATTTTTCGGGTGCAACACCTTGTTTCGTCGTCAGCAGGACGCGTAAAATATAAATCTGCCTGCTCTTAAGTTCCATTTGTGCCTCCCGTCTTCCGGCCTCAGTCGGAAAGATTTTGTAAAAAATGAATGACCTGCGGGCCCGCCGTCTGCTCATCCGTACCATTTACTTGTACCACAAGTTTTGTTCCCTGATACACTCCTCCGCTCAAAATACTTAAAATACTTTTTGCATTGATTTCTTCGGTGCCCTTTTTCAGAATGATGTCGCTTTTAATATTTTTGCAAAATTCCACCAATTCCGACGCCGGACGCGCATGAAGCCCCGTTTTATTATTGATGACGATCTCTTTCTGATACATTGTTTTCTCCTTCCAAGGCTCTGCCTTTTTGTAAGTTTATTAGTTTAAACATTTTATTGCATGTATCTTAACATATATTGTTCATATTGACTATTACCAAAAGCATTCATGGCGAAAAGCGCGATTTGTGCAAAGAATTGTTTCGGTTACTATTTCCCATACAGTTTTTTGCGCAGTCACGTGCTTCCGTATCCCGCAGAACGAAGAAAAACTTTTTCCAATCAAAAAAGCCATCGCCCGAAAGCGACAGCTTTTTATAACAACGGAGAAATTTCTGAAGGGATTTCAGTGAAAAAGAAACGTCAGACCACAATCAGTTCATTTTCCTTAGCCATATAGCGGGTCAGGACAAACAGCGCGCACAGCAGACCGCCATCCGCTATGGAGCTGCTCTCAAGCGCATATCCCTGAAAGGGACGGTACCCCGACAAAGTCCCCACCGTCTGATTCTGCCGGTTGTAAATCCGGCAGGAGCCGTCCCGTTCCATACGGATTGTCACGCCGGACTGTCCGGGGTCTTTTATCTGAATATTCAGGCGCTCCGCCCGCGGCAGCTTATAGGGAAAATGCCGCACGTCTTTCCTGCCGGAGGACACTTCATAGCCTATGGCGGCTGTTATCACCGGTTCCGCTTCTCTGGAGCCGCGGCAGACGATATACCGGTGGGAAGCAGGTTCGTCAGCGGATGCGGAAGAAGCTTCCGACCCGATAATGTCGGTGTAGTACAAAATTCCATGATGATTGGCCGCGATTACTTTTTGAGGGCTGAAAGGGCGGCTCCTGATCTGATAGAGCGGTTGGCCGGAAGGATCACAGGCCACCATTTTAAACAAGCGGTTTTTCAGGATTAATTTCACCACAATACCCTCTTTCCCCATGTATCTACAAAGAAATGTGCGCACGGGCAGACAATTGTAAAATAATATTATGCTATAAACTTTATATCATAAATCCAATGATTGCAAGGGCAGGGGAAGATGTGATCCCGAAAAGATGGGAAGATCGTTCCGGCCGTCAGCCGAAAAAAGCGCTGCCAAGGCCGTAGGGAGGCTGTACCGCCTGAATTCCGCCGCCCCGGGACACGAAAAAACCACCGGAGTCAAACTCCGGCAGTTTTTCGCAAGGACGGCAGACGGATTCTGTTTGGGTTATCGCTTCATAGACGCGATCAGGCTGTCGGCAAGGGCGTCCATTTCCGGCAGGTTATCCTCGTTCATGGCGGAATTCAGCGTCAGCTTCTCATCCAGCACGTTGATATCCTTCATCTCATTTTCGAGGAATTCACGCATCAGGGTCCCGGACTTGCACGCCCAGGAGCCGTTTTCCACAATCGCGACGGTGCGTTTCTGAAGATTGAGCGCCTTCATATCCATCAGAAAATTGTGCATCGGCGGGTAAATCCCCAGATTATAGGTAACGGAGGCCAGCACAATATGACTGAGGCGGAAGGCTTCCGAAATCAGGTAGGACACATGGGTTTTGGACACGTCGTACATCACGACATTGGTCATCCCTTTTTCCGCCAGCCTGGTCGCGAGTGCGCCCGCGGCGCTTTCGGTATTTCCGTACATGGTGGCGTAAACAATCATGATGCCCTGCTCTTCCGGCTCGTAGCTGCTCCAGTGAGCGTATTTATCGAGAAAATATCCCAGATCGGTGCGCCAGACCGGCCCGTGCAGCGGACAGATGATCTTGATGTCGATCCCGCCCGCCTTTTTCAGAAGCGCCTGCACATGCGGCCCGTACTTTCCGACAATGTTGGTGTAGTATCTGCGGGCGTCGTCGATCCAGTCGCGGTCGAAATTCACCTCGTCGTTAAAGAGCTTTCCGTCCAGAGCGCCGAAGGAACCAAAGGCGTCCGCGGAGAAAAGCACTCCGTTGGTCGTGTCGAAGGTCACCATCGCCTCCGGCCAGTGCACCATCGGCGCGGACACGAAGGTCACCACATGTTTCCCGAAGGATCTTGTGTCGCCCTCCTTCACTTCCTCCATGCGGCCGTCGATATGGAAACCGAACTGACGCATAAGCATGAAAGCTTTTTCCGTGCTGATAATTTTTGCCTTGGGGTAGCGCAGCAGGATTTCCTCTATGGACGCACCGTGGTCGGGCTCCATGTGGTTGATCACCAGATAATCGAGCGGCCTTCCGTCCAGAAGATACTCCACATTCTCCAAAAACTGGCGGCAGGCCGACCAGTCCACCGTATCGAACAGAACCGCCTGCTTATCCAGAAGCAGATACGAGTTGTAGGAAACGCCGCGCGGAATCGGATGAATATTCTCAAAAAGGGCAAGCCGGCGGTCGTTGCCTCCGACCCAATAAAGATTTTCCGTTACTTTTCTGACACAATGCATGATTCAATCCTCCTTGATACGAAATCATTGTTTTCCGGCTTCCATACCGGGTCAGACCTCAATAAACTGGTCTTTTTCCTCACCGCACTCCGGGCAGATCCATTCTTCCGGGAGCGCGTCGAACAGGGTGCCGGGACGGATATCGTTTTCCGGGTCGCCCACCGCGGGGTCATATTCGTAACCGCAGCCGTTGCAGACATAGGTGTGCCAGGAGGGCTTTACTTTCTTCACAACGGCCCGTTTCATTTTCTTCATGGGAGGCGCGGGCTTTTTGGCCTCCCCGTTGTCCAGCGCGGCGGTGAGCAGCGGGAGGATTTCCAGCACGTCGCCCACAATGCCGTAGTCGCAGTTTTTGAAAATTGGCGCGTTGGGGTTGTTGTTGATGGCAACAATGGTGGTGGCGTCCTTGATGCCTTTCAGATGCTGGCCCGCTCCGGAAATACCGCAGGCTATGTACAAATTGCCGTTGAATTTCTGGCCCGACATTCCCACATAGCGGTTCAGCGGCACATATTTCAGCGTTTCCGCCACCGGACGGGAGGAACCGAGCGCCGCGCCGGCCTGAACGGCAAGGGCCCTGACCAATGCCATATTTTCCTTTTCCCCGATGCCCTTTCCGGCGCTGACCACCCGCTCCGCCTGGGTGATGGGAGTGTCGATGTCGATGCCGACGGTAAAGTCGTAGCCGTCCGCTTTCAGAGCCTCCACCAGTGCGTTCACCCGCTCTCCGGCGGCGCCCTCCTTGAGGATCATCTTCTTGCGCACGCCGGTAACGGGTCCATGCTGGGCACCGGACGGAACCGCGTCCTTTGGCATTTTTCCGATAATGTGGGAAGCGATGACCACCCTCTGAATCTCGTTGGTGCCTTCATAAATGGTGCAGATTTTGGCGTCGCGGTAGGCGCGCTCCACTTCCATGCCCTTGAGGTATCCGTTGCCGCCGAAAATCTGAAGGGCGTCGTTGACGATTTCCAGACAGACATCGGAAGCGTACTGTTTTGCCATGGCGGACTCCATGCCGTAGGGCTCGTGATTTTCTTTCAGCTCGGCGGCACTGTAGACCAGAAAACGGGCCGCGCGAAGCTTGGTCGCCATATCCGCCAGCTTAAAGGAGATGATCTGCTGCTGACAGATGGGCCTGCCGAACTGGACACGCTCCTTGGAATACTCCAGCGCGCTTTCGTAGGCGCCCTGCGCAATGCCCAGCGCCTGCGCGGCGATCCCGATTCGGCCGCCGTCCAGCGTGGACATGGCGATTTTGAAGCCTTCGCCCTCTTTTCCGAGAAGATTTTCACAGGGGACCTTCACGTCGTTGAAAATCAGCTCCGCGGTGGAGGAGGAACGGATGCCCATTTTGTCGTAGTGGTCGCCGAAGGTAAAGCCTTCCCAGCCCTTTTCCACAATGAACGCGCTGATTCCGTGCGTGCCGATGTCCGGAGTGGTGACGGCAAACACCACATAGGTATCCGCCTTGTCGGCGTTGGTGATAAAAATCTTGCCGCCGTTCAAAACGTAATGGTCGCCGTCCAGCACGGCGGTGGTTTCCGTTCCGCTCGCGTCGCTGCCCGCGTTCTGCTCGGTCAGGCCGAAAGCACCCAGCTTTTCGCCTTTGGCCAGCGGAATCAGGTATTTCTGTTTCTGTTCTTCCGTGCCGTAGGCAAAGATCGGCCAGGACCCGAGCGAGGTGTGCGCGGAGAGGATGACGCCGGTTCCGCCGTCCACCCGGGCCAGCTCCTCCACGGCAACGGCATAGCTGACCATGTCCAGCCCCGCGCCGCCGTACTCCTTCGGGTAGGGGATTCCCATCAGCCCCATTTGCCCCATTTTTGTCACAATGTCCGCGGGAAATTCATTCTCCTTGTCCAGCAGGAACGCCAGCGGCTTCACCTCCGCCTCGGCAAACTCCCGGACCTTCGCACGGAGAGCCTCGTGGTCTTCCGTTGTTTTAAAAGACATATTGATTCCTCCCTTTAATAACCAGTTATATTTCATTTTATGAATTCCATAAGAAATTTATAAAACAGAATCGTAAGGAAACGCGGCAGACCGGGAAAACCGGCCTCCGCTCAGGCAGCAATATACTTGATAAATCTTATCCAGTTTGGCCGCAAAAAAACACCGGCTATGCCGAAGTATTTTCAATCCGCCTGAAACAGCATCTGGTGAAGACTGACCGCACGCAGCTCCGCGTCCAGAATGCCCTGAATCCGGGAAAGCTGCCGATGAACCGTACAAGGAGCGCTGCATTTCTGCTGCCACGCGCACTGAAACCCGGGCTGCATACAAGCGCTGATGAGCTTTTCCGCATCCATCACTTCCGTCAGGTCGTAGAGGCTCACCTTTTTCAGATCCGCCGCCAGCCGGCAGCCGCCGCCCGCACCGCGGGTGATTTGAACCAAGCCGGCCCGTTCCAGCTTTTTGAGAATTTTATATACAAACTGCTGCGGCAGCAGTTCCCGCCGGCAGATATCCCCGGCCGTAAGCTGTTCCCCGTGGGACACCGCGCGCAGAATGCGCAGCGCATAATCCGTTTCCCTTGTAATCAGCAGATAAAACCCCTCCGCTCCATAAAATGGAAGTTTTTATTTATTAAAACCAGTGTATCATTCTGGATAAAGCTTGTCAAGTTTATAACCAATATTTTCTGCAATTCTCCAATAAAATTGTGCCTTCCTTCCAAAAGCCGTCCGTATCGGTTTTGTACCGCCCGAAAATAAAATATCGATTTTCATCGTCGGAATATTGCATCTCTCCCTTCATCATACTATCATAGAGACAGCACAGTCCGATTTTATTTTAGGAGGAATCTTTTTTGAAAAAATGCCTGATTGTTTACGACTCCTACCATCACGGCAACACGGCAAAGATCGCCTCCGCTATGGCGGAGACTGCCGGTGCAGAACTCTGCAAAGCGGACGGAATCAAAAATAAAAGTCTTTCGGATTATGACATGATCGGATTCGGCGCGGGTATCGCCTACGGAAAACATTACAGCGGGCTGATGGAGGCCGTGGAGGAGCTCAGCCTGAACGGCAAACCGGTCTTCGTGTTTTCTACGAGCGGAATGGGAAATACCGCAAGCCACAGCGCTCTGAGTGATCTGCTGAAAAAGAAGGGCGCTGTCATCGCCGGGGACTTTGCCTGCAAGGGATTTGACACCTACGGGCCGTTCAAGCTCGTCGGGGGCATTTCCAAAGGGCATCCCAACGACGCCGACCTGGAGGCCGCCAATCAATTTATCCTGGAAATGGTAAAATAAAACCGCCTGCCGCTTCGGATTGCCGAAGAACGGCAAACGGGCCGGGGCAATCTTACCGATTGCCCCGGCCCGCTGTTTTGTGTGGGGATATTATTCAGAAAAAAGCGGGGTGGATAAATACCTTTCCCCGGTATCCGGCAAAAGCGCCACGATCGTTTTTCCGGCGTTCTCCGGCCGCTTTGCCAGCTCGGCGGCCGCCCACAGCGCCGCCCCGGAAGAGATACCCGCGAGCAGGCCCTCCGTTTTGGAAAGCTCCCTGCCGGTCCGGAAGGCATCTTCATTTTTCACCTTGATGATTTCGTCATACACCGCCGTATTGAGTACCTTCGGCACAAAGCCCGCGCCGATTCCCTGAATTTTATGCGGTCCGGCCTTGCCCTCGGAAAGGACCGGAGAATCGAACGGCTCCACCGCAATGACCTTGACGCCGGGATTTTGGGATTTCAGATATTCCCCGACGCCTGTGATCGTTCCGCCGGTGCCGATCCCCGCGACAAAGAAATCTACCTTGCCCTCGGTGTCCTCCCAGATTTCCGGACCGGTGGTCTCCCTGTGTATCTTCGGATTGGCGGGATTGACAAACTGGCCGGCAATAAAGGAGTTCGGAATCTCTTTGGTAAGCTCATCCGCTTTATCGATTGCTCCCCTCATGCCCTTGCTGCCATCCGTCAGCGCAAGCTCCGCCCCGTAAGCCTTTAAAAGGTTCCGGCGCTCCATGCTCATGGTTTCCGGCATGGTGAGAATCACCCGGTATCCCCTGGCGGCCGCGACGGAAGCAAGGCCAATACCGGTATTGCCGCTGGTCGGTTCAATAATAACGGAATCCGGCTTTAAAAGTCCCTTTTCCTCCGCGTCGTCGATCATGGCTTTGGCAATTCTGTCCTTTACGCTCCCCGCAGGATTGAAATACTCCAGCTTTGCAACAACCGCGGCTTTCAGGTCATGCTTCTTTTCAAAGTTCGACAGCTCCAGCAAAGGTGTTTTTCCGATCAAATCGGTCAGACTATGATAAATCTTCGACATTTACAGGAAACCTCCGTTCAAATTTAATGATTTACAGCATTTCCAGTTGATTCTGCAACAAAATTACGTTTTTCCCCCGCCTTCGGCGGGGGAAAAACGTGCTTTGTCTCTCAAACCGAAATGAAATTGCTGTAGATATGCAAATTTTCATATATGTTTAATATATAAAAATATTTTAACCTGAACAAATCCGCTTGTCAAGGCCGGCAGAGAGATTGCAAGTGGGATTTCCCGGCGCGGGCTATTGACACAACCCTTGTTTTCGATTATTATTTAATACATATAATATTACTATGATTTGGAGAATGTGATGAAAATTTTTACAAGGGCCTGTTCGCCCGTTCTCATCACCGGCCCCGGACAAAACGGGCGCTGCCGCCGGAACCTGAAATTTTTCATACACGGAGGGATTGCGCGAATGCGCGGGCAGATAGCCGCACCCGGTTATCTGCTTAGGATACGCATTTCTCTCTAATATGATTCAGACAGGAGACGGAAATATGGATTTTACCACACTTTGTATACACGGAAGCTCCGACCGGTACGACTATACCGGCGCCGTGAGCGTGCCTATTTTTCAGTCGGCCACCTTTGCGCACCCCATGGTCGGCCAAAGCACGGGCTACGACTACTCACGGCTGCAGAATCCCACAAGGGAGCATCTTGAAAAAACGGTAGCGGCGCTGGAAGGCGGCGCTGGCGCCAAGGCTTTTTCCAGCGGAATGGCCGCCATCGCGACCCTCATGGAGCTTTTTTCGCCCGGCGACCACATCATCGCGTCCGACGACCTCTACGGCGGCTCCCACCGCTACTTTCACAAAATATCCATCAAGAACGGCCTTACCTTCGACTTTGTGAACACCTCCGATCCCGCTTTGATCGAGTCCCGCATCAGGCCGGAAACCAAAGCCGTGTTTATCGAAACGCCCACCAATCCGATGATGCAGGTGACCGATATTGAAGCCGTTTCAAAAATCACCAAAGAGCGGAACCTGCTGCTCATTGTGGACAACACGTTTCTGACCCCGTATTTTCAGCAGCCGCTGAAGCTGGGGGCAGATATCGTCGTCCACAGCGGGACAAAATATCTTTGCGGGCACAACGACACCCTTGCCGGCTTTGTCATCACCGCCGATCAGCAGCTCTTTGACCGGCTGCAGGTTCTGAGCACGACCACCGGAGCGTGCCTTCCCCCGTTTGACAGCTGGCTTCTGATCCGCGGCATCAAGACGCTTGCCGTGCGCATGGAAAAGCAGCAGGAAAACGCGATGCGGCTCGCCGGGTGGCTGTGCGCACAGGAAAAAATCAAAGCGGTGCACTATGTCGGCCTGCCCGAAGACCCGGGGTATGCGATTTCAAAAAGGCAGTCCTCCGGATTCGGTGCAATGATCTCTTTTGAAGTGGACCGTGAGCAGACGGCAAAACAGCTTTTGGAGCGCGTCGGGCTGATCCAGTACGCGGAAAGCCTGGGCGGGGTGGAAACGCTGATTACCTATCCGATGCTGCAGACGCACGCCGACGTTCCCAAAGAAGAACGGGAAGCAAAGGGAATCAACGAGTGCCTGCTGCGTCTTTCCGTCGGGCTGGAAAGCGCGGAAGACCTGATCCGTGACCTGGAACAGGCATTGCGATAATCCGAAAAATCCGCGCCCCTCTTGACGAAATCCTTCTTTCAAGATATGATAAATAGGTATTATAAAAAATATGATCTTTATAAAGGAGAAACCCATGAGAATTTCTTCAAAAGGAAGGTACGGACTGGCCGCCATGATCACCATGGCGCAGAATTATACCACCAACGAATGTATTACGATTGTGAGCATATCGGAAAAGCTGGGAATTTCCAAAATTTATTTGGAGCAGGTGTTTTCCCTTTTAAAAAGGGCCGAGCTGGTGATAGCCGTCAAAGGAGCGCAGGGCGGGTACAAGCTTGCGATGCCTCCTCAGAAAATAAATGCATACGAAATCCTGCGGTCACTGGAGCAGTCCCTGTTCGAGAAAACGGAAGAGTCGGTGGAAAAGAAAGCCCCCGCAATGGAACAGGCCATGCAGCACTCCGTTTTTTCCGTCATCGACAACGCAATTGAAGCGGAGCTGAAAAGGATCTCCCTTTACGATATTGCGGATGACGTGGAAAAGAGGACGCAGGAAGGCGGATTCATGTTCTATATCTAAGGGGAGCCGGACCCGGAGGGATGTTTTTTGATACATCCCTCCGGGTTTTTTCTGATCTTGAGCCTCCAGCGGAACCTTTCCCGGCGGATTTTCTGAAACAGGGAGCCCCTCACCTTTGAAAGATTGAAAAGATTTCTCGAAATTTTCAAATCAACTTCACCATAAATACACATAATATGCCTATACTATAAACATCGCAAATACATTTGTATCCCCGGTCTTTGTTTGTGACGCGACGTCGGCGCAAGGGCCGGAAAATCAATTACAAGCCCCTCGGGTGAGGGTTTCAATATCTTTTTCATATTTCTCTTCTTTCTTAGAATACCGCCCGTAAAACGGCGGTATTTTTCTGTCTGCTTCCTATTGCCCTGTTCACATAGCCGGGGGTTCGTACAAAAAGGGACCGCCGCAAAACTTTCGTCTTGCAGCAGTCCCTTTTCCTTGGTCCTGCGGTCTGTAAGCCCGCTTCTAAAGAAGAAGGCTCCTTTTATGAAAAATACCGGTCAGGACTGTGCCTGTACCGCCGTCATGGCGACGACGCCGACAATATCCTGTGCCGAGCAGCCTCTGGACAGGTCGTTGACCGGCTTTGCGATTCCCTGCAGTACCGGGCCGAACGCTTTCGCCTTCCCCAGTCTCTGTACCAGCTTATACGCGATGTTGCCGCAGTTCAGGTCCGGGAAAACCAGAACGTTTGCCTGACCGGCTACGTTGCTTCCCTTCGCCTTGGACTGGCCGATGCTCGGCACCAGCGCCGCGTCCGCCTGCAGCTCCCCGTCGAGCGTAAGCTCCGGTGCTTTTTCCTTTGCCAGCTTCGTCGCTTCCGCCACTTTGTCTACCAGCTCGTCTTTGCCGCTTCCGTAAGAAGAGAAGGACAGCATGGCGACCTTGGGCTCCGCTCCGACCATATTTTTGAATGACTTTGCCGACGCGATCGCGATTTCGGAAAGCTCGTCCGCGTTGGGGTTAATATTCAGCGCGCAGTCCGCGAAAACAAAGTTTCCCTCGCAGCCGTATTCGCAGTCGGGAACGGAAAGAACGAAAAAGCTGGAAACGAGCTTTACGCCCGGAGCGGTCTTAATGATCTGCAGAGCCGGACGGATCGTATCCGCCGTGGAGTGCGCCGCGCCGGAAACCATTCCGTCCGCATCGCCTTTTTTCACCATCATCACGGCCCAGAAAACGTTGTCCGCCATAATTTTCTCCGCCTGCTCCGGAGTGATGCCCTTTGCTTTTCTCAGCTCATAAAATGTATGAATATAGTCCTCGCGGCTGGTGGAAGTCAGAGGATTTACAAACTTTGCTTTTGAAAGGTCCAGCCCGCCGGCCTGTTCTTTGATCTTCGCTTCGTCGCCCACAAGAATCAAATTGGCGATTCCCTTTTCCAAAACCTCCGCGGCGGCCTGCAGGGTTCTCATATCGTTGCTCTCCGGCAGGACAATGGTCTTTTTCGTCTGTTTCGCTCTCTCAATAATACTCTCAATAAATTCCATGCTTATCACCTTTCTGCTGTTTTAATGATATCGACATTTTCACTATAACACTCACGTTTCAAGATTACAATCCCTTAATCCGTTGTTTTCATAAAACGCGTCGGCATTCTGTTACCAAGTCACAGACAAAATAAAAGAATCCGGTTATATTAATAAAAAAGAAAGGTGATGAAAGAATGTTCAAGACATTACTCAGAACAAAAACATATGAGACCGTTTCCCCGAAAGAGGCTAAAAAAAGGCTGGAGGAAAATCCCGATCTTCTTCTGCTTGACGTCAGAACCCCCGAGGAATACAGGGAAATCCGTATTCCGGGAAGCAGGCTGATCCCTCTCAACGAGCTTGAGCAGGGAATCAAGAAGACTGTGCCGGATAAAAGCCGGGAGATTCTGGTTTACTGCCTGAGCGGCGCGCGGGCTGCGGCCGCCTGCAGGCGGCTGTCCGCAATGGGATATACCCGCGTCGGCAATATGGGAGGAATCCGTTCCTGGCCGTATCAGACGGTAAGCGGCCGGTAAAATTTACGAAGGATGTTTTTGCAGGATTTACTGATTATCCGGATTTCGGCAGGCTGACTGTAAAGGTAGTTCCCCTGTCAACCTCGCTCACGACCTCCACGGTTCCCCGGTGGGCTTCCACAATGGCCTTCGTGATCGTAAGTCCAAGGCCCAGGCCGCCGGTCAGCCTGTTGCGCGACCGGTCCGCCCTGTAAAACCGTTCGAAGATGTACGGCAGGTCCTCCGGCGGAATCCCCTTCCCGCTGTCGCTGACGATCAGTTCGGTACTGTGCTCCGCAGCCCGCACGCGCACCCGTACCTGTCCGCCCTCCGGGGTATATTTGAGCGCGTTGGAAACAAGATTGGTGACGACCTGGCTGATTTTATCCCGGTCGGCGCGGAGGATTTCCTCCTCCCCCTCGAAGGAAAGCGCGACGCCCTTTTTGCGGAACTCCGATTCAAAATTATGCAGAATGTGCCGGATCAGATCGGATACGTCAAATTCGGAAAGCGAAAGGGATGCGTTTTCCGCCTCATACCGTTCCAGCTTTTCCAGGTCGCCGACCAAGCGGTTCAGCCGGATGATTTCTTCATGGCAGCTTTCCAGCCGGGCCTCGTCCGGCTCCCAGATCCCGTCGAGCATTGCCTCCATGGAGCTTTGCAGGTTCGCCAAGGGCGTCCTCAGCTCATGCGCGACGTCGGCGGTCATCCGCTTCCTTAAATCCTGCTGCTTCTCCAGAGAGTCCGCCAGATAGTTGATGGTATCCGTCAGGCGCGCCATTTCCCTCGTTCCGGAGCTTTCCGTGATTCTCTGCCGAAAATTCCCCTTTGCGATCTGCCCCGCGGCACGGATGGACTTGGAGATCGGCCCGCTCACCCGCTTCGCCATAAAGGTCCCCAGAATCAGCGCCATTACAAGCGACAAAATGCCCACCGCAATCAGGATAGTGTTGACGCTGTTCAGGAAAGCGATGTCGTTATCCGTAAAATAATAAGGGCCGTAATACCCCAGCTCGACGTGCCCGACTTCCTTTGCGCCGGCCTTGACGGAATACGTCTTCTGCTCATACCCGCCCTTGAAGCCGGGATAGCGGCTGTTCATATTTTCGGACATATGGGTCAGCATCTGTACGCAGAGGCCGTTATTGTGGACCGTGGCGTCCCACACCGTTTTCCCTTCCGCGTTTTTCAGCCTGACAATGACTCCCTGTTCCAGGGCGTTCACGCCGATATTTTCAATGACGTTCGTATTCCAGCCGCCGTTCAGCCCGTTATACTGCTTTTCGATCATACTGACGATTTCGCTGTTCCTCTGCTCCCGCTGGTTGATGACATAGTCCTGAAAACGGTTCTGCAGCAGAACATTGATGCAGAAGCTGATAATCGCGACCATCAGAAGCGACATCACCGCATAGGAAAACGACAATTTTGATTTTAAACTGTATTTCAGCTCAATCGCCTCCGAACTTGTATCCGACTCCGTGAACCGTCAGGATGTACTCCGGATTTCTGGTGTCCGTTTCGATCTTCTGGCGGATATTTTTAATATGGGTATCGATGACCCTGTCAAATCCGTTAAAATCGTCTCCGCTGACAATGGCGATCAGTTCTTCGCGGGTAAACACCTTGTTCGGGTGCCTTGCCAGCGCGCCGACAATTCTGAATTCATTGGGGGTCAGACCGGCCGGACGGCCGCTCAGCATGACGTCGTAACCGTCCATATCCACGATCAGTTCTCCCCGGCGGAAAGAAAGGACCGGGGACGAATTGCCTTCCGTCCTGCGAAGAACCGCCTCCACCCGCGCCACAAGCTGACGGGGGCTGAACGGTTTGGTCACGTAATCGTCCGCGCCGATCTGCAGCCCGCGCAGGATGTCCTCTTCCTCCACCTTGGCGGTCAGCATGATGATGGGGACGTCGGACTTCTGCCGCAGCGTCCGGCAGATTTCCTCCCCCGTAGTGTCCGGGAGCATCCAGTCGAGGATCACAAGGGACGGCTTCTCCCTTTCAAAGCTTTCATAGGCTTCTTTTCCGCTGAAAACGCCGCGCACGGCGTATCCGCTTTTTTCAAGATAGGACGTCACGACCTCCACAATTTTCGGCTCGTCGTCCACAACCAAAATCCGCTTTCTGTTCCGGTTCAATCCGTTTCCGCCTCCAATGACAAAAGCCCCTTTTTCAAAAGGAGCCTGCCGTTTTGATTATTATACCATATTTTCCTGCCGATTCTGAAAGCGGCGTATTATTTTCTTGGCCGTCCGTTGGCCTGACGGTTCATTTTGCAGCAGTCGGGCACCCCGCCGCCGAACTGCTTCTCGTTTTCCTTTGCCATACGGTCCAACGAGCGTTTGACGGATGCTTTCATCCGTCTAAAAATTTTCAGCATTCAAGAATCCCTCTTTCATAATTTATCCGCAGCAGCCGGAGCCCCCGCCCGCGGGAACATAGTTCTGCACCTCGGCTTTGATCGCGTCCAGATCCGCTTTGCCGAGGTCGTCGACCACCTTTACATAGCCATGGAGCATTCCCATCCCGCACTGGAAAGTAAAATCCTGCTCGGGCGTAATCGGCGGCGTTTCCTTATCCGTGTCCAGATTCAGCTGACCGCCGTATTCCGGAAAAACCATGATGCTGTTACAGGAATTCAGGCTGCCGGTATCGAATTTGATCTTCGCCGGAATCCCCTTCTGAAGAACGACCACCGCGGGCGTGTAGCCCTGATCGTCCACCTTAACCGTTACTTCCTGCTCCTTGCCGCTGATTTTTGCAACGCCGATGCTGTCCGTGGGGACCCCACCGTCCGCGAATCTCGCCGGGGTGTTGCCGCAGCATCCGCCCGCCGCAAACGCACCGCCCGCGGAAAGGCCGGATTCCTGCGCGACCTCCTGCCCGGTGATATTGCCAAGATCGTCGACGACCGTAATATTGCTCCGGATCATTCCCATCCAGCAGGTATAGGTGATTTTCCCGGTCTCCTGCGGGGTGAAATCAATCTCGTTATCGCCCGGTTCCAGCGTCCTGGTAATGTTGTACTGCGGAATCGTGATGGTCCGGTTGCAGCCGTTCAGCGAGTCCGCGTCGGCCCTGATCGTCCATTTTACCGGGACGCCCTTCTGTACGACAAGCGGGCTGTAGCTGCCGGGCTGCAACGTTGTCGATACGGTCTGCACATTGTTTTCGATTCGGGCAATATTGCCGCCCCCGGCCGCCGCCGCGGA
Source organism: Caproiciproducens sp. CPB-2 (assembly GCF_036287215.1). Lineage (NCBI taxonomy): Bacteria > Bacillati > Bacillota > Clostridia > Eubacteriales > Acutalibacteraceae > Caproiciproducens > Caproiciproducens sp. CPB-2. The sequence goes on along the minus strand of NZ_CP142860.1, from coordinate 813,769 downwards.
AACACCGGGGAAACCGATTCCCGAAAGGGCAAATCCCCGGTTGAGCATCACGACGCCCAGAAGCATCACCAGAACGGCGCTGGCCTTCATCATTTTATGGGTGAATTTACTGCTCAGGAAAGAGCTGAGCGCACCGAAGCTGAACATCAGCGGCACGGTGCCGAGGCTGAAAACGAACATGGAGGCCGCTCCGGCCAGAACGCTCCCCGTACCCAGCGCGTAAATCTGCATCGCCTGCAAAGGGCCGCAGGGCATCAGCCCGTTCAGAAGCCCCACATAGAACGGCCCGCGCTTCCCCTGATTGCGGTAAATTTTGCTGCCGAAAAATTTGGGCATCCGAGGGACAAATTTACGCAGCCACGGGAACAGGTCGAGCATATTCAGGCCCATCATCACCATAAATACGCCGGAAAGGATCGAGACGATCCCCTTTGCCGTCCCCGAAAAGCTGACGACGGAGCCCAGGCCGCCGACGATGCCGCCCACAGCCGTGTAGGAAAGCACCCTGCCCGCGTTGTACATCAGGCTTGGTTTCAGCTTTGCCCATTTGCCCGTATCGTTTTCCCCGTATCGGTAGGACACGCACTGCGAAAGATTGATTCCGCCGCACATCGCCACACAGTGCAGGGAGGTAATCAGGCCGACCACAAACAGAATTCCGTATCCCATATTCTGGGAGACCTCGGGAATAAAATTCAGGCCGACCGTATTTTGAACAATCAGATAGCCCGCGAAAAGAAGCAGGCCGACGCCGATGAGCTGACTGACGAATTTTTTGTCCGCCGTCCCGCCCGCCTTTTCCTTCGCGGCGCTTTCTTTTTCCGCGCTCCGGCGGCTTTTATCGTCTGTTACATGATAATCCAGCTCTTCAATTGCGGCAATGATTTTCTCAAGACGAATGATTTCCGGGTCGTAAACGACGGTCGCCGTCCCGCTGCCGTAGCTTGCGGAGACCTTCTCGACCCCGGAAAGCCCGCTGAGCGTGCTTTCAATTTTCAGGGCACAGTTCGCGCAGGTCATGCCCTCTATTTTCAGTGTTTTCTGCGCCAGCTTCCGTTCCATATCATTTCTCCCGTCCGAAGATGATTGTAGCTGCATCCTACCAGCCCGCTGTGAAGATTTTATGAAGATCGAAGAAGAAAATGAGGACCTGACCGAAAAAGCAGTACCGCCGGCCGGCGGTACTGCTTTTTATCATCTTTTCCAGTTTTCAAACAGGGTTTTGCTCTGCTGCAGGAAATCTTTTGAAATGGTGATCGTCGTTCCGTCGTCCGTTTTACTGTCCTCCAGAATCGGCACGGGGTTGCAGCCGTTTTTCTGCTTTTCCACCTGGCTGATCTGAAAACGGTTCCCGCAGTTCTGGCAGACCAGTTCGCCGCCCTCCTGCACATAGTACCCTCTGCCGGAGTCGTAGCAGACCTGACAGGTGTTCAGCGCCGTCCTGACGGTGCCGTCCGGCGCTTTTACGGCGATCAGTTCCATATTGGTACCCCCGGCGTTATAGGGAATAAACTTCGCCGTTTCGGTGATCTCGTTTTTGGCAATGGAAACGTCCGCGCCCGTCTCTGCAACGCTGGTCAGCGACGCGCCGGACGGAGCAGCCGTTTTGGGGACGGTCAGCCCTTTCACAAGAAAGAAAGCCGCGGCCAGAAGGACCAGAAAACCCGCGCTCAGATAAATCGTGCGATTGCTCTTTTTCTTCGCGTCCGCCTTTCGGCCGGAGTTTGGTTTTTGGGATTTTGCCATTTCATGCACTCCTCTGATCTGTTTTGGCATCATCTTATCAACAGATTGTGGAGAATTTATGAAGATGGAAGCGAACGCAGAAGCAAATTACCGCCCTACGGCGGCATTCACCGCACTGCAGATATCGTCCAGCTCGGCGAGCGCGCCTTTTCCTAAAGTTCCGCACGCGAGCAGGCTTTCCTTCGGTTCTATAAATTGGTAGCCGTATTTTTTCAATTTAGAAATATTCTCCTGTACAATCGGATTTTCCCACATATTCGTATTCATCGCCGGAGCGATCAGCACCGGTTTGTTCCTGACGGCCAGAATCGTGGTGGAAAGCATGTCGTCCCCGATGCCGAAGGCGATCTTTCCGATAATGTTGGCGGTGGCGGGAGCGATCAGCACGACGTCCGCTTTCGTGGCGAGGGAAATATGCTTGATTTCCTGCGGAAAATCGTCCTGAAACACATCCGTGTACACGCGGTTCTGCGTCAGGCTGCGGAACGTGAGCGGCGTTACAAATTTCGTGGCGCCGTTTGTCAGGATCACCTCTACCTGATAGCCCTGTTTATAAAAGCGGTGGGCCAGATCGGCGGCCTTATACGCCGCGATGCTTCCGGTCACTCCCAGTATCATATTTTTCATCCTTGAGCCTCCATTAATTTTCTCAGCACGCTGTCCGCGACGCCCTTCGCAATCTGTTCCTTCCCGGAAAACGCCGCATAGTTTCCGCTCTCGTCCACCAGGAATCCCTCGTGGTTTCCCCGTACGACGGAATCCATATCGTTGGCAAGGACGTAAGTACAGCGGTTCTTTTTCAGCTGACCGTACGCCGTATCGATCAGCACTTTCCGGCTGACCCCGCTGAGCAGCTTGAAACCGACCAGAAGGGTCTTCGGGCTGGCATCTTTGATCAGGCCGATAATCTTCGGCGTTTTTTCCAGCACCAGCACCGGATGCTCCAGATCGGAGCTGATCTTGTGCTCCGCGCTGAGCGGCCGGGCAAAAACCGCCTGTGAGACCGCCCGCTCCCACTCCGCTTCGGAAAGCGGAAGCGGCGCGCCGCGGAATTTTTCCGCCAGCGCCTGCGCAATGTGCTCCGGCGTCGTCACGCTGCTGACCTTATAATCGCTCACCGCCATGGAATGGATGACCGCGTCGATCTCCTGTTCTTTCAACAGGCCGATCAGCGTATCCTGCAGCTGGCCGGTCCCTTCGACATGCAGGACGCGTATATTCCCACTTCCTGTTTTTGGAAGGCACGAGCCCGTACCGCAGAGAAAATAGACGGTGTGTTCTTTTCCCGAAAGCCTTTCGGCCAGTTCTTCCGCAATCAGGCTGCCCAGCTTCCCGGTGGCCTCGTTCGCAATGGTCCGGACCGCGTCGATTCTTTCCCGTGTACCGCCCGCGGTAACAATGAAATTCAAGCGCTCACATCCTTGCTTATCCATATAAATTTACTATGGTTTTAATGTATATGATTTCGCGAAATTTGTCAACTCGCCGCGTTCCGGTTCAATCCATGTACCGTACTTAGAATTCTTCCTTTTTTCCCGTTTACTCCGTCGATTACAGAAACCAAAAACGCTCTTTCAAAATATTATGGAAGGAAGGCCCTTCTGGGACTATTTCATAATGGAAAGAAGCGCGATTAGGATGAATTCGGGCTACAACGGTCCCATCGGTTATCTGGACCGTATCAGACGCACGCGGGGAGCGAACTTCTGCAGAAACGCCTTCCTGAGAACGGAAAGGGGAAACAGGCAAAACGCCGTCAGGCTCATCAACGACGACAGGCTCCTCTTTGCCACCCTGTTTGTCCTGCAGCCGGAGATCCGGGAGCGGAACCTATATCAGGAGCTCAGTGAACGCAACCGCACTGCGCTGAACATATGTCAAAAAATCAGGAGTGCAAAAAATCCGCAGGACGGTACGGGCGGGGAAATTTCTTTAAAAAGCGAGGACGTCCACTCCGTAATGCTCTGGATGTTCAACACCGGCGCGGGCGAAGACGGGCTGAGCGCCGAATTCGACCAGATTCTGGATATCACCGCGTCCGTGCTGGTGAAAACGCACCATGAAAAAACGGTTCTGCCGGTCATTGCAGACCTGATTTTCCGGCGCAACCGCAGGGGCGTATACAACCACGACCTGATCTGGGCTTTCTTCCAGGCCCGCGACCCGCAGTCGCTCACGCACATTGCGGGGAAGCTGCGTTCTTCCTACAAAAAGGACGTCGAGCTGGCCTGTCAGCTTCTGCACATTCCGGAGGATACGCCGCTGAACACAGGCAGGGACAAACAGAAGCAGTACGACGCCTACCTGTCGTGGCTGAAGGAAAACAGCCCCTATGTCTATTTCACGGGGGAAAGCCTCCAGCTGACCAACGCCCCCTCCGTCTGCGGGGTCAATCTGGAAGCAAAGTACCTTTGCAAGGATGTTTCTCCGCGCAACAACAGGCCCCTCACCCCCCTGACCGACGAGGAAATCGCCAATCTGGAGCATTTCCACGAAGTGGAAGATGAAGAAAGGGCGGCCCTCGCGACATTTTCCCACAATCTTCATACCAAAAATGAGTCCTCGTGGAACGAATGGATGCAGTATCCTGTCAGCAAACAGGTCGACATTGCCAAATATGGCCGGAGGGAACTGGCATGATTGTGATAGCAGGAAATACGGTTCAGCCCGACAGCATAGGGGAATACGCCCCCGGCAGCATAGAGAGGACCATCCTCGACATGCTCGCTTCCAGCAGCGCGAAAAGCGCCTACGACTCCGTCGATCAGCTGAAATTTGAGCTGGCGCTGCGCAAAGAAATCATAGCAGCCTCCCTGCAGCTTTACCGGAGCGGGCTGGGGTTCGAAATTTTCCGTGAAACCCGGTGCAACCCGGATTACTGGAAAAGGACGCAGGAGGGGGGCTTCCTGCTGAAAGACGGCGTAAAGCCGTCCAAAGCGATCATGGATATCTACGAAAACGGCTCCAAATACGGCACGGAATGCGCCACCGCCATGATGATCGTCTATTATAAGGCGCTTCTGTCCGTCTACGGGGAAGCCCTGTTCGACAAGACCTTCCCGAAAATCGAACTGATGAACTGGCACCATATCGACCCGCTTCTCCGCGAAGTCGGCTATATCAGCAAAAGAGACGTCTACCTGCCGGGGGACCGGCGGTATTTCGCGAATCCCGACGTCGACCCGCTGGTCCCGCAGTGGCAGGGCGAAAATGTCATCGACCTGGGCGACGGCAAATATTACGGGCACGGCATCGGCATCCGCAACGCGGACCAGATCATCCGCGCGCTCAACCAGAACCGGAGCGAAGACGCGGACGAAGACGCCCATCTGCTCGATTCGGCCGGACGGCCGAACTTTAACCGGCTTTACGGTATCTCCCGCCGCAGCGCCGCCTGACGTGTCCTTTTCCTCCGCGCCGCCCCTGTAAAAGCAGGAGCGGCGCTTTATTTTGCTTGTATTTGACAGATAAGTATTTTATAATAGAAGGCAATCCGTAAGCACCGGATGAATAACGAAGATTTGAGTGATGACAGTGGTCTTAATCGATATCCTGAAAGCGCTTGTGCTGGGAATCATAGAAGGGCTGACCGAATGGCTGCCCATCAGCAGCACCGGACATATGATCCTTGCCGATGAATTTATCAGGCTGAACGTAAGCCCCGCGTTTAAGGAAATGTTTCTGGTGGTCATTCAGCTCGGCGCCATCATGGCGGTCGTCGTGCTGTATTTCCATAAGCTGAATCCCTTCTCTCCCAAAAAGACGGCCGGTCAGAAACGCGAAACCGTCAACCTCTGGCTGAAAGTTCTCGCCGCCTGCATTCCGGCGGGCATCATCGGAATCCTGTTCAACGACCAGATCGATAAAATCTTTTACAATTACCAGACTGTGGCGGTCACCCTGATTCTCTACGGCGTGCTGTTTATTGTGATTGAAAACCGCAACCGGAACAAGCGGCCCGCTGTTCGCAATTTTTCGCAGCTGACCTACAAAACAGCCCTTTTCATCGGCATTTTCCAGGTGCTGGCGCTGATTCCCGGGACCTCCCGTTCCGGGGCCACCATCGTCGGCGCCATGCTGATCGGGACCTCCAGAAGCATCGCGGCGGAATTTACCTTTTTCCTTGCGATCCCCGTGATGTTCGGCGCCAGCTTGATCAAGATGCTGAAATTCGGATTCGCCTTTACCCCCGCGGAAGGGATGATTTTAGCGACCGGAATGATCACGGCGTTCATCGTCTCGGTCTTTGCCATCAAGTTCCTGATGGGGTATATCAAAAAGCACGATTTCAAGGCGTTCGGTTATTATCGGATTGTCCTGGGAGTGGTGGTTGTCCTGTATTTCCTTCTGGCTGGAAAATAATCTTCATAAAAAACTGCCCGCTCCGAAAGGGAACGGACAGTTTTTTTCTGTCGGTTTTGCCCCGGCAGGCTTTTACCGGATAAAATTCGTGACCTGCGGCTCTTCCGCCTCCGGAATGGAAATGCCCGCCTGTTTTCCGGCCTCAATGGACTTTAAAAGCCAGGCCATGTTTCTGCCCAGAGTCCTCATGGTCTGCATCCCCTCCAGGTCCTGACGCACTTCCTCGGGCGTATTCCCGTGCACCATGTTCCAGTACTGAGAGGAAACAACCGGCATGCTCGAAATGGTAAAGTATTTGTTCAGCTGGTCAAACGCGGCGGCTGCCCCGCCGCGTCGGCAGCTTACAACGGACGCGCCCGGCTTGTACTTCAGGGCGGTTCCCGCATAGAAAAACCGATCCAGAAAAGACGTCAGCATTCCGGACGCCGCCGCGTAGTGGACGGGAGAGCCGAAAATAAAGCCGTCCGTTTCTTTGGCCTTTTCCAGCGCGTGGTTCACGGGGTCGTTGCCGAACACGCATTTGTTGCCCTTGTTCTTCTTGCAGAAGCCGCAGCCGATACAGCCGCGGATCGGCTGCTGGCCGACCTGAAAAATCTCGGTTTCCACTCCGGCTTTTTCAAGCTCTCCGGCAACCTCGCACAAGGCCGTATACGTGCAGCCTTTTTCATGAGGACTTCCGTTGATCAGCATGACTTTCATTTTGAACCCTCCATACTTTATCATATTTTCAACCTCTCCGCAGGCGGCGGAGAGGTTCTCTTCAAAATTTCCGGGAACAGCGATCCGGCCCGTAAGGTGATCAGACCGGGCCGGTTACAGCAACCGGCCCGGTCTGATCTGCACACAGGAATACAGACTGAATTTTCAAAACGCAATACGTCAACGATCTATTCCGATTAAATTATGACTCCTGATCGTCGTAATGTCAATAATAATATGAGGAATTTTGAAATATTTTCCATCCGTTTTCAGGAATACCGCGCCGTTCCTTAATTGACAAAAGTCCTGTGCTGTGGTAAAATGATGTCAATATAAGCCATGAAGGCCGCAATCAAACATTTCTTTTGAATTTGATGAACCCAAAAAGCAGCTACTGAAGTAGTTCTTTTTGGGTTATTTTTTGTGATTGGAGAGGTTGTAACATGCATATTCCCGACAATTATCTGAGCCCCGCCACCTGCGCCGCTTTGGGCGCGGCCGTCGTTCCGTTCTGGGCGGTTTCCGTAAAAAAGGTGAAAAAGGAAATCACCAGGGCCAAAATGCCCCTGCTGGGGATCGGCGCTTCCTTTTCCTTTTTAATGATGATGTTCAATGTTCCGCTTCCGGGCGGCACAACCGGCCACGCGGTGGGCGGGACCCTTCTGGCGATCCTTCTGGGGCCGTTTTCGGCCTGTATTTCCGTTTCGGTGGCGCTGCTGATACAGGCCCTGTTTTTCGGCGACGGCGGAATCCTTTCCTTCGGCGCAAACTGCTTCAACATGGCGTTCGTGTTACCGTTTGTAGGGTATTTCATTTATAAGTTCATCAGGGACAGGGTGCGTTCCGAAAAAGGCGAATATCTCGGAATTGTCATCGGTTCGTACATAGGCATCAACACCGCCGCGCTGTGCGCCGCGATTGAGTTCGGCATTCAGCCGCTTCTGTTCCGGGACGCCGCCGGTCAGGCGCTTTACAGCCCTTATCCCCTGTCCGTCGCCATCCCGGCCATGCTGATTCCCCACCTTCTGGTTGCCGGCGTTGTGGAAGCGGCCTTCACCGCCGCCATTTTCGCATTCATTAAAAAGGTTTCCCCGGGCACGATATACAAAGGGGCAAAAGAAAAAAGCAAAGCCGTATACGGGCTGCTTGCCGCTTTGATTCTGCTGACGCCGCTCGGCCTGCTCGCCACCGGAACCGCCTGGGGCGAATGGGGCGCCGACGAAATCGGGGAGGTCGTCTCCAACGGCAGGGCGCTCGGCTTTATCCCTCAGGGAATGCAAAACGGCTTCAGCTTTGAAGCGATGATGCCCGACTATTCGGTCGGCGGCATCCCCGAAGTCGCGGGATACATCCTTTCGGCAGTCGCCGGCGTCGCCGTTTTGCTGATCGTATTTAAAATCGTATCTTCCCTCAAAAAGAACAATCACGGCGTTCACGAATAAATTTGGAAGGAAACCGTAAGATATGCCCGAATGGCTGCTGAAGGATGAAAATTACCAACTGCTTCCCGACAGGGACACCTTTATCGATAAAAGTATTCTCTCCCTGCTGCGCATCCTGTCGCGCATCCGGGCGCAAAGCGGCTATGTCGGCGGAAAACACGGCGTACACGCGCTCTGGAAGGTTGCCGGTACGTTTCTGCTGATCGTGCTGCTTTCCCTTTCCAGAAATATCTGGTTTCTCGCCGCCGTCGGGGCGTATCTGCTGGCGGCTTTAAGCCTGATGCCCGCCGAAAGGATTCTCCGCATTTTAAAAACGGGACTGGTCATTTCCTTCTTTTCGTTTCTGATCCTCCTTCCGTCGTTTTTTATGGGGAACCGGTACAGCCTGGTGATGATCCCCCTGAAAACGCTCGCGACCGTCACGGCGGTCGGCATTCTTTCCCACACCACGGGCTGGCACTGTGTCACCGGCGCGCTGAAAAGCTTCTTTATTCCGGATATTTTCATTTTTGTTCTGGATATTACCATTAAGTACATCGTCCTGCTGGGCGAGTTGTCGCTGGACCTGTTTTATTCGCTGAAGCTGAGATCGGTGGGAAAAAACACGGGAAAATACTCCTCCCTTTCGGGGATCGCCGGGACCCTGTTCCTCCGCTCGAAGGAAATGGCGGAGGACATGTACTCCGCGATGGAATGCAGGGGCTTTACCGGCAGCTACCGCGTCCGGCGGCGTTTCCGTTTTACGGCGGCGGATTTTCTGTATGTCATGGTCCATGCCGCGTTCATCGCCATTTTTGTTTATTTAGGATGAAGAAATCAATGATTAAATTAAACGACGTATCGTATTCCTACGAGGGAATTCCCGCGCTGAAGCATATCGGCCTGCGTATCGAAAAAGGCGAGTCCGTCGTGCTGATGGGCGTGAACGGAAGCGGGAAATCCACCCTCTTAAAGCTTTTGAACGGCATTATCTTCCCCGACGGCGGAGAATACCGGTTCGCGGGGGAAAGCATTACACGGAAAAAAATGCAGGATCCCGTGTTTTCCAAGCGCTTTCATCAGCGGGTCGGCTTCGTGTTTCAGAATTCGGACACACAGCTGTTCTGTTCCGACGTGTATGACGAAATCGCCTTCGGTCCGCGTCAGATGGGCATGGACGAAAGCGAAGTCGAAAAAAGGGTGGACGATTGCCTCGCACTCCTGAACATCCGGGATTTCCGCCACCGCCAGCCGTATCATCTGAGCGGCGGCGAAAAGAAAAAAGTGGCCATTGCCTGTGTGCTGGCGCTGAACCCCGAGATCCTTGTTTTCGACGAGCCGCTGAACGGGCTTGACCCGCGGACACAGCGGTGGTTCGTGTCTTTCCTGATCCAGCTGCACGAGTCCGGAAAAACGCTGATCTCCTCCACGCATGACCTGGAGATGGTGCAGGAGATCGCGGGCAGAGCGGTCCTGTTTGACGAAAACCACACCATTGCCGCCGACAAGCCGGCTCAGGAACTGCTGGAGGACACAGAGCTTCTGAAAAAAGCAAATCTGATCGACGAATACTACCACAGGCACCCGGGAAGCGGTCATCAGCATTTCCATATTCATCCTTTTTAATTTTTTGTTTTGCAAGTTCAAACTCTTTCCAATGATATTTTGCATTTTCATGGACAAAATAGCTGTTGGAAAGGAGGTCTTTTAAAATGATGAACAATGGAAAAAAAGCCAATGAAAGTATAAAATGTTCTGTTGACCAGTGTGAATATCACTGCCAGAGCCAGGACTACTGTAGTCTGGACTGCATCCAGGTCGGTACCCACGAGGCTAACCCGACAATGGAAGAGTGCACGGACTGTGAGTCCTTTCAGCGCAAACAGTAATTAAAACGAAATCATTACGAACCGAACGGGCAAAAAAATTTGCTTCTTCGGTTCTTTTTTTGCTGTTAAAGCTAAAAAAAGCACGATAGCCGGCCGCATCCGCGCCCGGCTATCGCATTTCTTAGAAGATTTCTATTTTCTGCTTGTGCGGAGCAGAATATTCAGTCCTGCGTCGTCCAGATAATTCAGCTCTCTGACAGAACGCACAATCTGGTCAGCCGCCAGCGTATCGTATCCGTTGCTGAAATACACGCCGGCCAAAGCAGTCAACGCCGCGGGACTGTTTATGTCGTTTAAAACATACAGCAGCTTCTGAAACAGATCAAACTCCCTCGCGCGGATCAATCTGTCAAAAAGGACCGTCACTGCATTTAAAACTCTCTTCCAGTTTTCATCCTTTCGGAAAGCAAGCTCGCCGTTCCCCCGGTATACGTTCCAAATCTGCCGGAAGGTACGGACGGTTGTTTCGCCGCAGCCGCCTTTTGCCAGACGGATACACTCTCCTGTTTTTCCGTTGTCCAGAATCAGGGATAAAAGATACAGGTACTCCGCGCTCTCCCTGCCGGCCTGCCGCAAAACGGCGCCCGCGGGGCGCGCGGCCGCCAGCGGTTCAAACAGTTTCCATGCCTTTTCATACTCCCGCGTATAAAAATACAGCTTCGCCCGCAGAAAAGTTTTGTCCGGTTCGTATTCGGGCTGCTTCGCCAGAATATCCCAGTAAACCACGCCGTAAGCGTAAAGCTTTTCCTCGATCAGAATATCCGTGAGCACGATGAGGTTGGGCGGGTCCTCCAGATTGGAAAAGAACGCCGTCAGCTTCGCGACGGCTGTCCGTTTATCCTCATACATCTGGTTGAGGACATGCCCGACGGAATAAAGGGTCTGGTAGTGGAAGGGTTCCTGCACGACCGCCTGCTTGTAGCATTGGAAAGCTCTTTCGTAATCGCAGAGCCGGACGTACAGATCCGCAAGAAGCAAAAGCGGCCCGGCCGGACCGTCCCCGGCCAGCCTCAGTTCGGGCGGAGGATCGCCCATCCGCATACATCGCTGAAAGCTGTCAATTGCCAGCGTATATCTTCCCCACTCCGAATAAACCGCACCCCGGAGCAGTTCCAGATCCGTACACTGAGGATAAACGGCGAGCGCCTCTTCAATCGCTTTCAGGGAGCGCTCATACTGCTTCAAGTGATCATACGCGATTGCGCGCCGGTAAACCAGATGGGGCGCGTAAGGCTGCGTCTCATCCATATTGGCGTATGCCCTGTCATAAAAGCAGGCCGCGTTCTTATAATCGGAATCCGACAGATACTCATTGCCCAGATGGAACTGAAGGAATGAATTTTCCGGCTCTTCTTCGAGCTCTTTCAGAAGGGCCGCGCAATTCTCTTTTCTCTTTTGGCGTTCCTTCGCGGCTTCCTCAAAGCGGCTGAAGCGGTAAATTCTGAAATCCCTTCGCTCAAACAATCCCTTCGCGACCTTTTTGCCGTCCTTTCTGCAAAGCTGCTCCCGCACCTTCCCCCGAAAACAGTAAAGTCCGTCGTTGCGCAGCAGGCGCAGGGTATTGGGCATTGTATAGCACGGTCCGCCTTCGGGATTTTCCGCAGGACTGAGGACGGTAAAATGGCATCCATGGTTTCTGGAGTGCTGAACGTAGTCCACAAGGGCTTCGCGGCCGCTCTTTTCAAACACCTCGCAGTCGTCCATCAGCAGGACCCATTTTCCTCCCGCCTTGCCGATGGAATAATTTCTGACGTCGCTGATACTGCCGTTCCACGGAAAGGAATAAACCTTTGCTCCGAATTTTTCTGCGGTTTCCGCAATTTTCCCGGCTGAACCGATATCGACAAGAATAATCTCGTCGGCGGCATCCCCCACGCTCTCAAGACATTCTTCTACAGCGCTTTCTTCCTCTTGCACAATTACACACAGGCTGAGAGTTCTTTTACGACCCATATCTGCATCACTCCCTGTGGATTACTGAAAATGACTAAAAACGGGATTTGCGTACAGCTTTCGTCCTGAGACGGGCTCTGATCCGCAAAAATACGGGCCTGTTTTCTTTCAGGCTTTCAATATATTCACTATCATTCTATGAATTTGGAATATATCTGGTTCGATATATTTTTCCTCTCCGTAGATATTTTTTCGCGGGCACTTTCGTAAAAAGCAGGCTGCCGGTTCGCTCTTACGAGCGAACCGGCAGCCTGCTAAAAATAAAGGACAGTGCGTAAATTCTGTAAAAAGATGAAAAATCAGGATGAAGGGTGCAAAATTTACGACTGCCTGAGAAAGCCCAAAATCACATACAGTGCGTCAGCGCCCAGGCGACGCCGCGGTCGCGCTCTTCCGTCGGAACCACAAGCGCGCCGCCAGGCAGCTTCGGAATTGCGGAGCCCCGGCGAACAAACACCGCCGTCCCTGCAAAATCAAGCATGGGCAAATCCGTTTCACCGTCCCCGACCGCCATGACCTCCTCCGGAGAAAGCCCCAGCCGCCCGCACACAATGGAAAGCGCTTTGCCCTTGTTGGCCGTCGGCGTATTGACCTCTCCCAGATAGGGGTAGGAGCGCCCCGTTGCAAGATGCCCGATCTTCTCCGGCCATGTGGCCAGCGCCTGTGCGACCGACTGAGCATCGCCCAGAAACATGACCTTGTTCACCCGCTCAAGCGGCAGGTCGGCCGCCGCAGGGACGTCGAACCGCTTATAAAGCCGGAACGAATCCAGAATATCCGACAGCCAGTTTTTGTCCATGTCCTGCGGGAACCAGTAGGGGATGACCTCGGGCTGGAAGGCCAGCATGGAGATGCCGCCGACCGTTATTCCTTGTTCGTAAACGGCGCGCAAATCCTCCGGGTCCAGAAAATCCTGATACCACACTTCGTCCCCCGACAGGACCAGAGCCCCGTTTCCCAGAATCAGCGGCCCGTTCATTCCCAGCTCCCGGCAGATGGATTCCACTCCCTGGAGCGGCCTGCCCGTAGCCAGGATCACCTGAATTCCGGATTCCATGGCCGCTTTGACCGCGGAAGCATTTTCCGCGCTGATTCTGCCCTCTTCATCGGTCAGGGTACCGTCCACGTCCAGTGCAATCAGTCTGATGGACATTCCTCCGTCCCCCTTTTTCAGTAATGTATGACAAGGACCGATTTTACAGATAGGGAATGATTTGCTTAACGGAATCAAAAATCAGATGAGGCTTGACATCCGAATCCGGAAGGTCCTTCAGCTGTGCCTCGCCGCTGAGGACAAAGATTCCCGTGAGCCCGTTGTTGACCCCGGCCGCGATGTCCGTATACAGGCGGTCACCCACCATGGCGGTCTCTTCTTCCGTACAGTGGGTCATTTTCAGCGTATACGCCACAATCTCACGGTTCGGTTTTCCGATCACCTTGTCGGGTCGGCGTTTGGTGGACGCTTCTATAAAAGCGTGGATGGAGCCGGCGTCCGGAATAAACCCGGTTTCCGTCGGGCAATTAAAGTCCGGATGCGTCGCTATGTACGGAAGTCCCTCCCTGACGAAATCGCAGACCTTGCACATTTTTTTATAATCCAGAGAGGTGTCGAATGCGGTGATGACAAGGTCCGGATGCTCGTCGTCCAGCGGGATTCCCATTTTTTCAAATTCCGCGGTCAGCATGGGGTTCCCCAGCAGGAAAACTTTTTTGCCAGGAAAATTCTTTTTCAGGTAATCGACGGTCGCGTGACCGGAGGTAATCAGCTGCTCGGGACGGATCTTCAGCCCCATCCGCTCCAGCTTGTCATAGTATACATCCGCGCTTTTGGAAGAGTTGTTGGTCATGAAAACATATTTTCTCCCGGTCTCCTCCACCCGTTTCAAAAAGTCCCTTGCCCCGTCTATCCACTGCTCCCCCAGATAGATCGTCCCATCCATATCCAGCGCAAAGCATTTGATTCTGTCCAAAAGACGGTCGGGGTCCGCGTTTACCTTAATACGATTGTCGCTCATGGTTAACCTCCAAAGACTCCCTCTTTCCCCCGCGTCAAGAAGTCTGATTTTATTAGCGGGCCGCTGATGAATTCTCAGCGCGCACGGTTCTCACTATTTCATAATATCGGCTGATAATGTCATTTTCCCAATCCATATCATACCACCCCAGGAAATAGGTCAAATCGGCGGAAGTAAACCGCTTGCGCATCAGATTGGCGAAGCGCATGGCCCAGCGGAAGCGCTCTTCCGTGACAGGGGCGTCCAGCTCGCCGAACAGCAGAGGATGCTCCGCTTTGTTCAGCGCCCGCGCGCAGGCAAGCGCCGTGTGCGGAAGAAGTTCTTTGAGGACGGCGCGGTGTTCGGGCCACTCCTTCAGGAACGCTTCGAACTTCGGACGGTTATCGTTCCATTTTTTCAGCTTCTGGCTGTAATCGTTCCAGCATTCGCGGCCCATTTTCCCCGTGGGGTCGATCGGCCGGAACGTATCCAGAACCTTTTTCTGCATTTCTTCCTCCGAAGGATAGCAATTGCCGATATCGATTCCGCCGTCCGCCAGCTCCTTGTCAAGGCGGGCGACGAGCTTTTCCATATTGATCAGAGCAAGGAGCACCGATTCACCCACCTGCTGACCGTGCACCCCCGTCTTTCTTTTGTCGTAATCCGCAGTCATGTCCAGCAGATGGCTGATGACATGCTCATAGCCGGAAACCGGCACGGAGTCCTGCGCAAACGTCATGGTGAGCCCGGTCACCAGCAGGCATTTCCCCAGCACTTCCATTCCGGCGGAAGTCCGGTTGGCCACTTCTTCCATATACGGGATCAAAAGGTCCTTGATGTCGTCCACAATGCGCCAGCAGGCGTCTAATACCGTTGCGGTGCCCATGCAGTCGGCCAGATACCAGTCCGCGAAAGCGTCGAACACCGGGAAAAGGTCGCCTACTCCCCCCACCGTATAGTGCAGCGGGCAGTCCATCAGGGTCTGCACGTCCATCAGGACAATATTCGGCGTACGGGAAGGCCATGTCCGCTTGACGCCGTCCTTGGAAATAATGGAGGAACGGGACGTGTAGGCAGGTACCGTATTGGCCGTCATAAAGGAAATCAGCGGGATGCGTTCGCAATCGTTTTCATTCTGATAGAGGAAGCATGCGTGCTTTGCAATATCCGTAACGGTTCCTGATCCGACGGAAATGACCGCGCAGGTTTTGTCCAGACGGGACTGAACCGTTTCCACCTGCTTTGCGTCCGCGTGAACGACCCCGTACTCGTCTCCCTTGAGGACGAGCTTTTCCACGGCGTAACCCGCCCGGGTCAGCAGCGCCTGCACCTGCTCCTTCAGCTTTTCGCCTTTGCGGAGAATGACCGTCTCGTCCATGACCGCGAGCACCCTGCGCCCGGCCCGGACATTCAGGGACTGCAGCGCCTCGGGAAGCCGCTCGATGGCGTCCCTGCCGACGATCACGTCCTCCAGTTCTATTTTGGGAATCTGATCGTAATCCGACCAGCGTTTAATCCGTTCATTCAAATCCTTCATATTGCCAACGTCGTACTTGAATACGGGAGGCATTAACCGGTTTAACATGATGAACTCCTTCCTTTTTGCGGGGTTGCGAAAGCCCTTCTCAGGCTTTCGCAACCGGGAATGCTGTTAATGATTTTCAGTAAAATTGTTCAGTTTTTTATAGAAATCTCCCTGCGCAAGCGAGCTGTAGGCGGTCTTGAATAAATCGTACAGTTCGTTATACTGCGGTACCGTCTTCGGATTCGGCTCGTAGGTGCTTACCTTCTTGACCATCGTGTCCACGCCTTCCTGCACGCTCTTGAACACGCCGGCGCCTACGCCGCCCAAAATGGCCGCACCCATGACCGTGCATTCGCCTTCCCTGAGCATCGTTGCGGGACGGTTGTAAACGTCCGCCTGAATCTGGCACCACAACTTGGAATTGGTCGCGCCGCCGCTCAGGATGATTTCGTCGATATCAATAAAGGAATAGAACGCTTCCAGAACACTTCTGGCTTCCAGAGTTACGCCTTCCAGCACCGAGCGCGCCAGAGACGCAAAATCGCTCTTGAAGCTGAGCCCGAGGAAAGCGCCGCGGGCCGTGCCGTCGTAGTTCGGGCAGTTGGACCCGGCCAGATACGGCTGGAAGATGACGCCGTTGCTGCCGACAGGCGCCTTTTCCGCATGCCTGTCGAGAATCTGGTAAGGGCTGGTCTGCGTAATCGGTTCGATCATCTTGCATACCTGCCCGACGGTGTCGCGGAACCAACGGTAGCTGCTGGCGGCCGCCATCTGCAGTCCTTCGGACTCCCACGCCTTTTCCGGGAAAGCGGCGGCCGAAAGGGAAACCTTCTTATTGGGATCGTGTTTAGGTGTGTCGAGAGCGGCCAGACTGACTCCGGAGGTTCCGAAGGTCACCTCGCACAGGCCCTCGCGTATAACGCCCGCGCCGATTCCGGCACACTGCTGGTCGCCGCCGCCGGTACAGACCGGCATGCCGACCGGCAGCCCGGTGCGCTCGCTCGCGTATTTGTCGATCGTTCCCACCTGCCAGCCGGAACCGACCAGGCTGGGCAGCTTATCCTTGCTGATGCCAAACCGTTTCAGGAGCGGATCGCTGAATTCCATGGTCTGCACATCGAGCAGTCCGAAATAAGAGGCGTTCGACCAATCCTGGAACCAGCCGTCCCTCGCACCGAGCTTATACAGGAAATATTCCTGCGTGGTCAGAATTTTGGAGGCCCTCTCATAGGTCTCCCGCTCATTATTCAAAACCCATTTTACTTTGCCGCTTCCCCAGGCGGTACCCACGGGAAGGCCCGTGATCTGAGTGTATTCGTCGCCGAATTCACTCATCCATTTCGCTTCGGCCTCGCAGCGGGAATCCTGCCAGGAAATCCCCATGCCGTTGCGCATGACATTGCCGTCCTGATCGACGTACATATGCAGGATACGCTGGGTGGATAAGCCGATGGACGCGATTTCATTGGGATCCACACCGGCCTTTTTCCCCTTTGCCACAACCTCCGCCAGCGAGTCGTACATCGCCTCGACCATCATGTTGATGTCCTGGTCGATCCATCCGGGCTTGTAGTAAACGCAGTCATACTCGCGGTATCCCTGCGCAATTACGTTCCCGCTCAAATCATAAATTTTGCTCCTGAGTCCCGTTGTCCCGCTGTCCAGACCAATCAAATACTTTGCCATTGTTTTTCCTCCCTTTATAAGCCTTTTCAATACTTTTCCCGCAGTCACAATGACCGCGGCATTTGATGCTTCGCCTTAAAAATTTACACAGCTTTTAGTCCTGACCCAACCGAAAAGCTCCGCTGTAACCGATTCCAACCCATATAAAACCTGCCGTCAGGTTTATTCCCCGAGTGGAACGTTGCATATTTCTTTGTACAACGATCGCTGTGTCCAATAAAAGATCTGTAATAAGGCTGAGGAAAAATCACACGGTGCGCGCCCCTGCGCGCAGTGAAAAAACGGGAGATAACCAAATTTTCTCAGAGGGAGCTTCGGAATTTCACATTTTTGGTGGCCACAAAAGGAATCCCCGTTCCCGCCGCGTCCTTTAAGATGATGTCTCCGATTCTGACCGGAGCGGCCACCTTGACGGTTTTCAGAGCATTTGCACAGTCAAATATTTTTTCTTTGGGAACCGCTTCCCTTGTTTTCACGGACAACACATGAATATCCCCGCCGGAGACCCTTACCGAAGAGGTTACGATCCTTGTGGGACATGTAACTTCTTTTACAGCGTACTTTTCTCCGCGCGGGCAGGTATTCCCGGTCACCTTCACCACTTTACCGTCCTGCATATCTACGGTAATCATGCAGCCGAGCGGGCAGCCGATACAGATCAGTTCTCTCTTCTCCATGATGCTCCTTACTCCTTTTCGATCTTAACGGTAATTTTCTTCAAATCGGGATATCCCAGCAGCTTTTTCCTGTCGAGGGTGATATCCTCCATTTCCCCGGGGGCCATAATGATTTTTTTGCGGTGCAGCACCCGCTCATCGTCATAGTAAACGCTGACATAGCTGTCCTTAAAGACATTCCCGACACGGAAACGCACCTTGACCGTGTCCTCCATCCGGCCGATATTCACGGTTTTCGGCACGGTGTAGCGGACCCCGTCAACCGCTTCCAGCGTAATGGTATGTGCGGAATTTTCCTGACCGCTGAATTTTCCGAGCACGTATTTTGCGGCGTTCTTTCCCGCCAGAGCGGCTTCTTCGGAAACATAATCCACCAGATCGTGCACATGAAGGACGTTCCCGCAGGCGAATACCCCCTCGACATTGGTTTCAAGGCTTTCGTTGACGACCGGCCCGCTGGTGACGGCGTTCATCTGAACGTTTATCTTGTTCGACAGCTCGTTTTCCGGGATCAGGCCCACGGAAAGCAGGATGGTATCACAGTCGTAATCCTCCTCGGTTCCCGGAACAGGCTTCATGTGCTCATCCACCTGCGCGATGGTGACCCCTTCCACACGTTCAACCCCCCGGATATCCACAATGGTATGGCTTAACCGGAGAGGGATCCCGAAATCGTCGAGGCACTGCACGATGTTCCGCTTGAGTCCGCCCGAATACGGCATAATTTCGGCGACCACCTTGACATGGGCACCCTCCAGCGTCATTCTGCGCGCCATAATCAGGCCGATGTCCCCCGAACCCAAAATAACGACCTCCCGGCCGGGCATATAGCCCTCCATATTGACAAGCCGCTGGGCGGTGCCCGCGGAGAAAATGCCGGCCGGCCGGAAGCCGGGGATGTTCAGCGCCCCTCTGGGCCTTTCCCGGCAGCCCATCGCCAATATGATCGCTTTTGCCTGAATATGTACCATGCCCTCCGTCCTGTTCATATAGGTGACGATTTTGGACTGCGTAATATCCATGACCATGGTATTCAGCTTATACTCTATCTTCTGTTCAAGAACCTTCTCAATAAACCGATAGGCATATTCCGGTCCGGTCAGCTCCTCCTTGAAGGTATGCAGTCCGAAGCCGTTGTGGATGCACTGGTTCAGAATCCCGCCGAGTTCCCTGTCCCTTTCGAGAATCAGGATGCTGCCGACGCCCGATTCCTTCGCCGCCAAAGCCGCCGCAAGCCCGGCGGGTCCCCCGCCGATAATAACAATTTCATATGACTTCATCATTCATCATGCCTTTCTTCCATGTAAACCTTTTACAGTTCTTTGGTTTTGCCGACAACGAGCCGGGAACCGCCGCCCTTTTTGGTGATTTCGGTCATATCGATCCGCAGTTCCCTGGAAAGGATCTCCATCGTTCTGGGCGTGCAGAAGCCGGCCTGACACCTGCCCATGCCCGCGCGGGTTCTTCTTTTGATACTGTCCATGGATTTTGCCCCCAAAGGCCGGTGAATCGCGTCCACAATTTCCCCTTCGGTAATCATTTCACAACGGCAGATGATATTGCCGTACGCCGGATTTTTCTTAATCAGTTCGTTTCTTTCCTCATCCGTGAGTTTTTCGGGCTTTAAAACCCCTTTTCTGGCAGAAACAAAACCAGTTTTTTCTTTCAGCTTCAGTTTTTCCGAAACCATCTTCGCCATCATCACCCCGATCGCGGGCGAACTGGTCAGTCCGGGGGATTCGATTCCCGCGGCGTCGAAGAAGTACTCGGCGTCCGGAACCTCCTGCACAATAAAATCATGTTTGTCCTGATGCGCACGCAGGCCCGCGAAAGAGGTAATCACCTTATTCATGGGAATCACCCGTTTTGACAGATGATTGGCCTTTGCCTTTTCCGTCAGAACCTGCAGGATATCCTGCGTGGTATTGGTTGATTCCTTATCCTCCACGTCGTTGGCGGTGGGGCCGACATATAAATTTCCATGGACAGTGGGCGCAATGAGAATCCCCTTTCCCATTTTTCCCGGAACCGGGAAAACGGAAGCGGTGAAAAGGTCCCCCACCGTTTTGTCAAACAGCAGATATTCTCCTTTGCGCGCGGTAATATGTATTTTTTCTTCGCTCACCATGTTGTGGAATTTATCCGCATAAACACCGGCTGCATTGACGACGCATTTCGTCTCAATGGTTCCGTGATTGGTTTCCAGCTCGTATTTTCCGTTCTTTTTACGGATCTGCAGGACTTCCGTCTCAAACCGGAACTCCACCCCGTTCACGTTGGCGTTTTCCCCCATGGCAATGGCAAGGTTGAACGGGTCGATCACTCCGCCCGTGGGTGCGTAAAGAGCCGCCACCGTTTTATCCGTAAGGTTGGGTTCCATGTTCATGACTTCCTCACGGGAAAGGATCCGTACGCCCGGAACCCCGTTTTGACGGGCCTGATCGAGCAGAAGTTCCAGATGCTTTACTTCCTCCTCGTCGGTGGCAACCACCAGAGCGCCGTTCTTTTTCACCGGAAAATCCAGTTCTTCCGCCAGTTTCCAGAGAAGAGCGTTGCCTTCCACATTTAATTTCGCCATCAGCGACCCAGGCTTCGCGTCAAACCCCGAATGAATGACTCCGCTGTTCGCTTTTGAAGTGCCGGAAGCGACATCATCGCCCTTTTCCACCACACACGCGTTCAGCTGATACCGTGATAATTCCCTTGCAATACAGCACCCGGTAACCCCGGCGCCGATGATTACAACATCATACATTATGATTACTCCTCCGTCCTTTTCGTCTCATAAGCAGACCAGGAAAGCTTATGAATCAAAGCCAACACCGAAAATTTGGGTAAACGGGACCTCTATTGCCCCAAGATAGAAGGCAATAAATAATTCTTCATTGGTAAAATATCTCTTTAAATCTGACAGTTGAATGTGCGCATCGGCACATTCAACTGCTTTTAACATCTCAATTCTTTTAAAATTCCTGAAAAACAATCAGCCCTTCAGATCAAAGATGCCGGTCTTGCCTTCCTGATAGTAGCCCCACGCGTCAAACGCCGCCTGCAGCTCCTTATGCTGCTTTGCCGCTTCCAGCATGTTCTGCCCGGAAACAGCGGCGTCGATGGCCTGACGGAAGGCGATTGCCCCGGCCCTCGGCCCCATCGGATGGCCGTGAATGCCCGCGCCGCTCGCGATCATCACGTCGTTGCCGAACTTCTTGACGACGTCTTCCACGTGACCCTGCGTCGTGCCGCCGCCCGGCATCGGGAACACCGGCTTGATGTTGCCCAGAGGGGACAGCATCCGGTATCCGCTGTCCACAAACGTATCCATCATCATCGGGAACTTGCCGTAAGGCGTCAGGGCGATGATCATATCCACACCGGCCAGCCTCGGCAGCTTCGCGCCGATCAGGCCCGCGCTCACGCCCGACCACGGGGACTCGTACAGCGCTCCCGTATAATCCGAGTGTCCCAGAATCGGAACGTTGATATCCTTGTCCTCCGCGAGCATTCTCGTCGCGTCCAGACCGATCGTGTTGTAGTTCACCATCAGGCAGTTGGCTCCCGCTTCCAGCGCTTTGTAAGCGTTGTCCTTCAGGTTCTCCGTCCTGTCTGTTATGTTAAAGGCATAGAGCGTCTTTTCGCCCTTCTCCTCGTCCGCGCGTTTCAGAGCGGCCATGACCGCCTTAACTCTTTTCACCAGCGGACAGTGGACCGGGTTGGAGATCAGTTCGTCGTCCTTGATGACGTCCACGCCGCCGACGGCGGATTCAAAAGCCAGCGCGGCCGTCGCTTCCGGCGAAAGGCCCGTGCAGGGCTTGATCATGTTGTTCAGCAGCGGGCGGTCGTAAACGCCGAGGAGGTCGCGGATGCCCTTGACGCCGAACTTCGGGCCCTGGAACTGGTTCAGGAAGGAATCCGGGAATTCCAGATCGATCAGCTTGACCTTGCCGGAACTGGAGATATTGCCGATCACGGCGCTCAGCATCATCGCGAAATGCGCTTCGCCGAAGTTGGCCCACGGATAGGCGATACGGACGATAAAGTTTCTTTCCTCAACTTCCTTCGGAAGCTCGATCTGGTAGGAAGGCGCTTCATAAACGCCGACGACTCTGCCGATGCATTTCTCACGCACCTCGGCGGTTTCCTGGGGTACCTGGATCCAGGTTCCGCAGGTCTGCTCGCACGCCAGAGCAGCGGCGAACTTCATCATATTCGTGTTCCGTTTGGTTCCGCAGTAATAGGTTGCGATGACGAAACGGTCTTTTTCCAGCCCTTCCGGGTATTGAATGATAATAGGATCGATATACACGATGTCCACTCCTTCTTTGTTTTCTTTGGCTAAGTTATTTCCTATGGCCCTATTATAACTGCCTAAAAATCATAAGAAAATATTGAAAAATATTTCAATATTAACTAAAATTATAGGCTTATCCCATCCTGTTTACCGTCTGCGCCGCAGGAGTATAAGACGCTGGAAATGACCTGCGTCAGTCCGGGGAATTCCCGATAACGAATTGCGGGCTTTCTGATTTCGTTTCAGAAAACCCGCAATATCGCAAGGATGTTTCAAAGGAGGTCTTACGTTTCATGGGAAGGTGTTTCAACCAATATTTCAAAACATCATCTATATATAAACAGCCGCGGGTACCAGTTGAGAAGGGAGGTACCCGCACCCGTTTCCGACCGCTTTCAAAGCGCGTACAGGGCACTTGCAAGATAATAGTCAATAACAAGGACGTCGACCAGATTTCCTTTCAGCAGAGCGCGGATGGCATGCGCCTTTTTGCTGCCGGAGGCCACCACGATTTTGCAGGGAATCTGCCTGTATGTATCGAGTCCGATGGAAAGGGTCCGGTCCTTCAGGCTGCTTTCGCACTCCTGGCCGTCCCTGTTAATGAAACGGAGGGAGAAATCGCAGCACACCTTCTGCTCGATCAGCTCCTTCATTTCATGGGGCTTCAGATAGCCGGAGGAAGCCAGCAGGGAATCCACGCTGGGATAAAACACCCCGACCCCGCTTACGGAAATATTGATGTATTTCAGCAGGGAAAATATTTTCTGGAATTTCGTGTCATCCTGAATCTGACGGCAGTGTTCCCTGCTGTCAGCAAGGCCGTTCGCGCAGATCGACACATTTTTTCCGCCGAAAGCCATGGCGGCGCGCCGTACAAGGTTGTTGACCGCCAGCTTTTCGTCACAGTCGGCAATGCTGCCGTGCATCGTGATGACTTTGGCGTTCACCTTCCGGCAGGGGTTCAGATACTGGATCAGATGATACATCGTACCACCCCAGGTCAAACCGAGGATATCGTCGTCCGTAACGATCCGCTGTACATAGCGGGCCCCTTCCAGCGCAACCCTTTTCTTGGTCTCTTCGGGATTCAGCAGCTTTTCCGGCTCCAATACCGGGACGACAATCACCGATTTCAGATCATAGCGGCTCATAATCTTCTTTTCCAGATCAATGCAGTCCGCAAACGGCTTGGAAATTTTGAATTCGACAACGCCTTCCTCTACCGCTCTCTTCAGAAGCCGCGAGACGGTAGGCTTGGAAATGCCTAAATCCTGCGAAATTTCTGCAAGAGTCCTTTTTTCAATGTAGTACAGATACGCGACAGAATCCATAATGCAAACAGACTGATTGTACACTTCGCTTTTCATTACTCTTTCCTCCCATAGTGATGTCGGCACATAAAATTCACCATCATGTATTGAACAGCGTCCACTTTCATTATATCTATCAATTATTGTATAATGACAACCATGTCTGAATTTTGGGAAAAATCTTAATTTCATGAATCATACTTCACAGCCCCGGGGACAATTTGATTTTTTCTTATTTTCTGCCGCCCCGCCGGCCAACGGCCGGTGAGGCGGTATAAGCTGAATGCCCGGCGTTTCCGCTCAGGCGGGGAAGACAGTGAATATAACGAGACTTAAAGTGGCAATGGTGGACGCGGGAGCGTCAATATGGGAGTCCACATTGGAATTGATGATATTCTGATACAGTTCAAACACAATGCAGGCAAGCACCCCGAACAGGATGCCTGTCAGCACGCTGCCGGAGCGAAGCGTCGCGTAGCCCGCGATCAGGGTAACATGGTGGGTAACGGGAAAATCGCCGTCCCTGAGGAAAAAGATGAGAGAAAGGGCACTGATGTAAAACCCGGTCGTTGCAATGCCCGTCAGATGAACGGCATAGGCCGCTACCGTCGCAACCACCAGACCGACCAGTATTTTAAAGGCCCAGTGCGGGATGCCATCCTTATGAAAAAGAAGATTTTCGTTTAATTTGGGATTCACGATTGTCCGGTTGCCGAACAGCAGCCTGACGATAAATCCGGAAAGCATCACCGTCAAGGCGCCCGCGTCCAGCGGCAGCTTGAAATAGACGGCCAGGTTCAGGCACAGAAAACCGAACAGGCCGAAAATCCCCCCGACCAAAACCGTCATCGGGTCCTTTGTAAAACCCAGCGCTTTATTGAGGTTCAAGCCGTTAATATCGTATTTCCTTTTGTTGGCGGCAAAAGCCAGCGCAGCCACGCCGCCTGCAAAACAGATGCACGGGGTGAACAGCGTGTATTCCACAGTCTGCTGCAGAACCGCTGCAGCCGGCACGTTTCCCATGGAAAGAAAAATGACCCCGACAATACCCGCGATGACAAAAGCCGGGTTTCCTCCGACCAGCGCTCCAATACATCCTCCTGCAAATGCTCCTATCACACTAACAGCGTTTACCATTTTCATTCCTCCTGTAATATAGATTTATAAAATCCGTATAAGGAAGCTTCCGCGCGATCCTTACAAACTGCGGGAAACTCCCGTCGGTTCCTACGGATCGCTCAGCGGTATTTCTCCTGGAACGCCGTAACAGCGGAATAGGCTTCCCCGTTGAGCGCCTGATACACTTTTCTCCAGGTCTGGTAAGCATCTTCATAAATGGGAACATTTTTGGGATTCGGTTCATAGCGTTTTGTGACCTTAACCATGTGCGCGGCGGCTTCCTCAAAGTCCTGATAGATTCCGACGCCGACGGCAGCGACCATGGCACACCCAAGTCCCGTGGCTTCCTCCACCGCCACGGTTTCACAGGGTCTGTTGTAAATATCGGCCTGCATCTGGCACCAGAAACCGGACCTGGCGACTCCTCCGGTCAGCCGGACAACATCAAAATTGGGAACATTTCCTTTTACCATTGCTTCAAGCATATCGCGGATATCGAAGCAGATTCCCTCCATCGTCGCGCGGACAAGATCGTTCCTCGTGTGGGCGAAGGTCATCCCTATGTAAGTGCCGCGCGCATCCGCGTTGTAATTAGGCGTGTTCGCCCCCTGCAGATAGGGAAGGAAAAAACATCCGTTCGCACCCGGGCTGGACTTCTGGGCCGCTTTCGTCAGAAAGTCATATGCCTCCAGCCCCAAGTACTTCGCGGTCATGCTTTCCACATCGCAGAATTCTCCCTTGAACCACTTAAAGGCGCTGCCCGCGGCATTCGCCTGCCCTTCCATGACCCATGCTCCGTCGGGCGTTCCCAATATGTAGCATTTCTTCGCCGGGTCCCTCAGCAGCCTGGTGGATTTTCCGGCCGTAATGCCCGCCGTACCGCCGCAGGCATAGCCCGTGCCTTCCTTGACACAGCCGCAGCCGAGGCATCCCGCCTGCTGGTCGCCCGTACCCATGACCAGTGGAGTCCCGACCGCAAGCCCGGTCTTTTCCGCGATTTCGGGAGATACTTTTCCGATGATCGTTCCCGTCGTTTTCAGAGGAGCCAGCTTGTCGATATCCACCCCGAATACCTTGCACAGCTTTTCGCTGTACTTGAAATCCGGCCCGTTCAGCTGAAGCCACGGCGTGTCGTTGATATCGTCGTAGTAGTCGTCGGCGCCGTAGGCTTTGGTCAAAAGTCCCATCATAGTGTGGATTCTGACGGCATTCTGATACGCCTCGGGTTTCTTTTCCTTTACCCACTGCAATTTTCCGGATGGGTTGACGCCGCCCAGCGGCATTCCGCACATGTCGTAAAGGTCACCCGGCGTCATTCCCGCCGCCGCAAGCTGCTCCTTCATTTTCGGGAGCATTTCGGCGCTGCGCAGATCCTGCCAGATAATAATCGGCGTGGTAAACCCGCCGTCCCGATCGCGAGTCACCATAGTGCAGCGGAACATGTCGAAGCTTACCCCGGCAATTTCCTCCGGGTCCACCCCGCTGTTCTTAATAGCGAGGCGGGTCGTCTCATGCAGGACCTTAATCAGTTCCTCTCCGTCGCACTCCACCCGTCCGACCGCGGGGTACGTCAGCGGGTTCATGATCTGTCCAGAACCGAGGCAGTTCCCTTCCAGGTCAAAGACAAACGATTTGCTGCTTGTTGTTCCACAGTCCACTCCAACCACATACTTTTTCTGTTTCAATACAATTCCTCCCGTAATTTGTTTTACTGCACTTCCTGGTTCTGACCCTGCCAGGAAGATTTCTGCAATCAACTCCAACCCTTTCAAAAAACTTTTCTCCGAATCTATTGATCCGTCCGCGGCCCTCAATCGGCTGCGGGCGGTTTCGGAACCAGACAATCGCACTGGAAAAGAAACCGGGCAGTTCATAAACAAATATAAGGAAAAGGCACTCCCCCTATTGGCGTCCTTTTACGCAATACGGGAAGAAACCTGTTTTTAATTCAAGATTCTGAATATTTTATTAGTTTGTATTGGAAAATAAAGTTCTTAAATGGAGCAGTTGAATGTACGCATGCGTACATTCAACTGCTTTTAACATCTCAATTCTTTTAAAATTCCTGAAAAACAATCAGCCCTTCAGATCAAAGATGCCGGTCTTGCCTTCCTGATAGTAGCCCCACGCGTCAAACGCCGCCTGCAGCTCCTTATGCTGCTTTGCCGCTTCCAGCATGTTCTGCCCGGAAACAGCGGCGTCGATGGCCTGACGGAAGGCGATTGCCCCGGCCCTCGGCCCCATCGGATGGCCGTGAATGCCCGCGCCGCTCGCGATCATCACGTCGTTGCCGAACTTCTTGACGACGTCTTCCACGTGACCCTGCGTCGTGCCGCCGCCCGGCATCGGGAACACCGGCTTGATGTTGCCCAGAGGGGACAGCATCCGGTATCCGCTGTCCACAAACGTATCCATCATCATCGGGAACTTGCCGTAAGGCGTCAGGGCGATGATCATATCCACACCGGCCAGCCTCGGCAGCTTCGCGCCGATCAGGCCCGCGCTCACGCCCGACCACGGGGACTCGTACAGCGCTCCCGTATAATCCGAGTGTCCCAGAATCGGAACGTTGATATCCTTGTCCTCCGCGAGCATTCTCGTCGCGTCCAGACCGATCGTGTTGTAGTTCACCATCAGGCAGTTGGCTCCCGCTTCCAGCGCTTTGTAAGCGTTGTCCTTCAGGTTCTCCGTCCTGTCTGTTATGTTAAAGGCATAGAGCGTCTTTTCGCCCTTCTCCTCGTCCGCGCGTTTCAGAGCGGCCATGACCGCCTTAACTCTTTTCACCAGCGGACAGTGGACCGGGTTGGAGATCAGTTCGTCGTCCTTGATGACGTCCACGCCGCCGACGGCGGATTCAAAAGCCAGCGCGGCCGTCGCTTCCGGCGAAAGGCCCGTGCAGGGCTTGATCATGTTGTTCAGCAGCGGGCGGTCGTAAACGCCGAGGAGGTCGCGGATGCCCTTGACGCCGAACTTCGGGCCCTGGAACTGGTTCAGGAAGGAATCCGGGAATTCCAGATCGATCAGCTTGACCTTGCCGGAACTGGAGATATTGCCGATCACGGCGCTCAGCATCATCGCGAAATGCGCTTCGCCGAAGTTGGCCCACGGATAGGCGATACGGACGATAAAGTTTCTTTCCTCAACTTCCTTCGGAAGCTCGATCTGGTAGGAAGGCGCTTCATAAACGCCGACGACTCTGCCGATGCATTTCTCACGCACCTCGGCGGTTTCCTGGGGTACCTGGATCCAGGTTCCGCAGGTCTGCTCGCACGCCAGAGCAGCGGCGAACTTCATCATATTCGTGTTCCGTTTGGTTCCGCAGTAATAGGTTGCGATGACGAAACGGTCTTTTTCCAGCCCTTCCGGGTATTGAATGATAATAGGATCGATATACACGATGTCCACTCCTTCTTTGTTTTCTTTGGCTAAGTTATTTCCTATGGCCCTATTATAACTGCCTAAAAATCATAAGAAAATATTGAAATATATTTCAATATTAACTAAAATTATAAGCTGCATTTTATGGACAGCTCCTGTAAAGCAACAGGGAAAAAACCGAAACAACAAAGGACCCGTTCTCTTCCTAACAGGGAAAGAGAACGGGCCCTTTATCAAAATATTATGTTTTATGGAGGACTGAGGCCCTTTGATTTTTTCACTTTCACGGCGTACCGAGGGAATTCTTGCGCCTATGTGTTTATTATTTCAGAATTTCATTGACTTTTACATTTTTCCTATATACGATTAAAATATGGAATTTATACCCGCGAAAGGAATGGATGAATTTGGAAATTTCCGTATCTGTAAAAGGTGTATTCAATAGAAACGGCAAATATCTTCTAAGAAAAAACAGAAGAGAGGAATATGAACTGTTAGGCGGAAAGCTGGAACGAACCGATCAGTCGACCGTTGAAAGGCTGATACAGGAATATAAGGAAGAGTCCGGTATCGGGATAGCGGTACAGGAATTAAGGCATCCATGGCTTTACAAAATCGGCAGGGAGCAGACGCTCATCGTGCCCTATGTCTGCACGGCTGAATATATCCCTGAAGTCCTGTTTGATGAAGACGGAGGCCAATTGGATTGGATAGAGGAAGCGGACATAGAGAACTTGAACATGCCGGTCGGATACAAAGACACGATAGCGAACCGCCTTCCGCAAATCAGCATATCGAATGTCCCGAAGCACCAGAAGCTTTACCGTGACGACCGTTTTCAGGTGGTTTTTATTTTTATGAAAAACGGCTGTATCTTTTTAAAAGAGACTCTTAAGAAAGACCAGGCTCCTTACAATCTGTTCTGTCAAAACTTTACCCCGCGGGAAGTCGGGCGATTGAGCCCCAAAAAAGCAATTTCTTCCCCGGATAAGATTGAAATCTATTATGAATATAACGAAGAACCATAAAAAGATAGGATTACAGAACAAAGCATAGAAGCCGCATACATAAAATATCCCTTCGGAAAGCTGAGCGCTCTCCGAAGGGATATTTTTAAAGGATGTGATTTGCTTCAAGATATCGGGAAAGCTCCTCCGCCCCACGGAAAAGGTGCCCGTGAAATCCCGCTTTTTCGGCTCCGGCAATGTTCTGCTGCAGGTCGTCGATAAAAAGGCATTCGCCGCTGACAAGGCCGTACCTCCTGCAGAGGCATTCAAAGATGGCGGCATCCGGTTTTACCAGCTTTTCTTTTGCGGAGACAATAAAGCCGTCAAAGCTGCGGAACATTTCCACCTTATCCCGATATTGAAAGAAGCGCAGGCTCGTATTGGAGAGGAGATAAATTTGATAGCCCTTTTTCTTGAGCCGGGTCACGATTTCAGGCATGCCCGGCATGGGCGTCAAGTCGGAGTGCCAGTTGTCCATTGCTTTTTTCACTTCCGCGGTATATTGAGGAATTCTCGCGCAAACCCGGGCGACCGCGGCCTCCTCCGTAATGGTGCCGGCGTCCAGCTGCCGCCATTCCCCGGATTGAAACAGTTCTTTCAGCACGGCGGCCGCCGCGGCCTCATCCTGTGTGATCGTCTTGATGTATTCCTCCGGAGTATAGGCCAGCAGAACGTTTCCCATATCAAATACAATGTTCTTTATCATCGGTTATCATGCCTTTCAAAATGATTTACAGTAATTCCATTTCAATTTGCGAGACAAAATATGTTTCTCCCCCGCCCTTGGCGGGGGAGAAACGCAGCCTTACTGCAGAATCAATTGGAACTGTCGTAGGACTTATTCCAGTCTTTCACGAAATTCTTTTGGAGTGACTCCCACCAGTTTTTTAAAGATCATGCTGAAATAGCGCTGATCCTTGTAGCCGATCAGATTGGCGACTTCATAGATTTTCCCATTTGGTTTCTTCAGCAGCTCACAGGCTTTTTTGATGCGGTAATAGGTCAGATAATCCCCGAAGGTCTGCCCTACCGTATTTTTAAAAAGGCGGCTCAGGTAGCTTTCGCTGATAAAAAGGCTGTCCGCGACGCTCTTCACGCTGATGTCCTTCTGGTAGTTGGCACTGATATGCTTGACAGCCAGAGCAACATAGTCGTTATCCTTTTTTTCATCCAGCAGGTATTCCTTAAACAGCATGACGCGGCTGTCCGAAATATCGTTCATTTTATCCTGTATTTTGTGGATGCGCTGCTTATCGTGCACCGCTTCACAGGTGCTTTTCAGCGCGGCGTCCAGATCGTCGTCGTCAATCGGCTTAATCAGGAAATCGCGGACGCCAAGCTTTACCGCCTGCCGGGCATACTCGAATTCGCTGTAGCCGGAGATGATAACAAACTCCGGCTTGATGCCGCCTGCCTTAATCTGTTCGATCATGCTGATTCCGTCGAGGCCGGGCATGCGGACATCCGTGATCACGATATCGGGCCGGATACGGGCGATCTCACGGACTCCCTCCATCCCATTGGAGGCTTCCCCCACGACTTCACAGCCATACTTCTGCCAGTCCGTGGTCAGGATCAGGCCCTTCTTGACCAGAACTTCATCCTCAACAACGACTACTTTAATCATTACCGAACCCCCCCAGATTCTCGTTTCCAAGCGGTAAAGTTGAAAAGGGCATCGTGATCCGTGTGATCGTACCGATATTCTCTTCGCTTTGAATTTCCAGCCCATACTCTTCGCCGTAGTACAGTTTGATCCGTTTATCTACATTTGCAATTCCAATGCTGTCGCTGTCGAGTGCTTTCGCGCGGGCGGACCGCCGGATGCTGCTCAGCTTTTCTTCACTGATTCCCACGCCGTCGTCTTCCACCTCGAAGATGATTTTGTCATCCTGACGCCAGCCGCGGATAACTAAATGCGCTTTCCCGATTTTATCCTCGATTCCATGAATAATCGCATTTTCGACGATCGGCTGGATGATGAATTTCGGCACATAACAGTCCATAATGTCGTCGTCCACCCGTACGGCGGCGTCGAACTTGTCGTCATACCGTATTTTCTGGATGGACAGATAGCTCCCGACCAGCCCGATTTCCTCTGAAATCTGAACGGATTCCTTTTCGTTGCGGATACTGTTTTTCAGAAGCTTCCCAAGCTGGGAGACAATCAGCACGATATCGTCCACCCCGTTCAGCTTGGCGAGCCATTTGATGGAATCCAGAGTGTTGTACAGAAAATGGGGATTGATCTGCGAATACAGCGATTTCAGCTCCGCCAGGCGCAGCCGGTTCTGCTTTTCCAGATTGGTGGCAAACAGTTCGTTCAAGCGGTCCAGCATGGAGTTCAAGCTCCGGCCGATATAGCCGAATTCATCGTCGTTGCGTACGTCGACGCGCGCGCTGGTGTCGCCGTTCTGGACCTTGTTCATCGTGTGGACAATGGCGTTCAGCGGTTTGGTCAGGCTGCGCACCAGCATGGGTGAAATCAGCACGCATAGGAAAATGGAACCCAGCGCGACCGCGATGGCGGTATCCATAATATAGTTGCTGTTGATGACAACCAGCTCGACCGGAACCGAGGAAATCACCCGGAGGGGATATCCGCCCGGGGTCGTTTCCCACGTAATGATGCGTTTCGGTTTTTCTAAATAAAACTTTTTGCTTTCCCCGGCCTGAAGCATTTGATCGCGGAAGTCCGTATCCATAAAAATCCGGTTCTGTCCGCTGAAGATTTCATCATACAGAATATAGTTGTTCTGATCCACAACGGCGTACCGGACCGGAAGCGATACGTTGACCGAGTCGAGCGCCGTCTGAAAGACGTCGGACGGAATATCGATCACCGCATAGGCAATGATCCGGCCGTCCTTCCGGATACTGTCTCCCACCGCGATACAGTAGTTTTTCCCTTCCTGTGAAACATAATGATTGGAGTACAGGACGGTGCCGTAGGATGCATTCATTTCGCGGAAAATCCCCCAGTCGCCGTGGTTCCGGACATGATAGGCTTCCGGTATCACGGAGGTGGAAATCCCGAACGACCCGTCCGCCTTGATCAAGTGCATGGCCACGTTGGTCGATTTTCCCGCCAGTAAAATATACATTTTCTGGTAGAGGCTTGTGCTGTCCGACGGGGTGATCGCGGGAGCGCCGATTTTCTGAATCGTGTCGTCGTCCTCGCAGAAATAGGACAGGGCGGACCGGTATTCGCCGATGGTCTGCTCCAGGCTCACCGCCGCGTTGTTCACCGTTTTGGAGGACTGGTACTCCACATTTCCCATGGAGATATTGGAAGAGATGGTGTAGGTAAGCGTCCCCAGGATCGCAACGGGAACGATGCTGATAACGGCAAAGCAAATAAACAGCCGTGCAAAAAAACTGATCTTACCCTTTTTTTCAGAACTCATATGATCACCATCCCTATTCCATTATACAATGGTTGCCGGGATCCGAAAAGCCCATTACGAAAACAGGGGAGCCGACAGTTTCTGTCCGCTCCCTTTTTTCGTTCCGTCAGACCACGGAAACCCTGCCCTTGCTGACCCAGTTGAACAGCAGCAGGGACAAAATGGTGGCAACCGTCAGAATGGACGCCAGCGCCGCGGCGGTTCCAAAGCTGGAACGGACCACTTCGGTATAGATCGCTACCGAGATCGTCGCGGTTTTCCCGCTGTACAGCATAATGCTGGAGCTCAGTTCGTTGATTGTGGTAATCCAGCTCAGGATCGCGCCGGACAAAACGCCGGGCGCCATCATTCTCGCCGTTATTTTAAAGAAGGTGCGCATTGGGGATACGCCGAGGTTGATGGAGGCCTCCTCAATGCTGGGGTCGATCTGGTACAGCAGCGCGCTGCTGGAACGGATCGTATAGGGCATTTTCCGGATGACATAGGCAATAATCATAATGACGGCGGTGCCGGACAGCATGAGCGGGGGCTTATTGAACGCAACGAGCATGCTGATGCCGAGCACGGCGCCGGGGATCACATAGGGGAACATCAACAGCAAATCCAGCGTGCTGCTGATTTTGCTCTTCTTTTTCACGACAAGGTAGGAAAGAAGCATTCCGAAGATAATAATGATGATAATTGCTATGAAGGAGAACATAAACGTATTCGTGATATTTTTGGACAGCTTATAGAAGATTTTTTCATAGCTTTCCAGACTGAATCCCTTCACAAAGATCGGCCCGTTTGTCTTGATAAAAGACGTAAAGATCACAACGATCTGCGGTAAAAAAGCGACGGACGCGACGAACATGCAAAGCGCGGTCAGAAGGATCCTCTTTCCCCTGGAAAGCTCTTCCACAACCGGGGGGCGAAGCGCGGTCATGACGTAATTCTTGCGCGCCACCACATATTTCTGAATCAGGAGCACCGCGGTGGAGCAGCAGATGATCACGACGCTGAGCGCTCCGGCCATGTTGGCGTTGCCGCCCATCTCGCTCATGTACTCCTCATATACGAGGACGGGAAGGACCTTGTAGCCTTCGCCGATCAGCATGGGGGTGCCGAAGTCCGCCAGCGACGACATGAACGCCATAATCGCGCCTGCCGCGAGCGTCGGCATGATCACCGGCATGGTAATCGTCATCACTCTTCTCAGCTTGCTGGAACCGAGGTTTTCGGCCGCTTCCTCCAGAGAGCGGTCGATGCTCGACATGGCTCCCGAAACGTATAAATAAACATAGGGGAAAAATTTCAGGGTAAACACCAGAACGATTCCGCCAAAGCCGTAAATCGGCGGAGTGATAATGCCGATTTTCGCAAGCGCGTTCGTAAACAGGCCGTTTCTGCCGAGCAGCATGATCCAGGAATACGCGCCGATAAACGGAGGCGACATCAGGGACATGATGATCAGCATATTGATGCATTTTTTCCAGTACACGTTGAAGCGGCTGGTTATGTAAGCGAGCGGAACGCCGATGATGACCGCAAAAACGGTGGAGATTCCGGAAGTTGCGAGGCTGTTCCACAGGGTGCGGTAATAGTACTGCTTGGTAAAGAAAATCTTATAAAATTCCAAAGTAAATTTTCCGTCGCCGCTGAGAAAGCTGTGGAAGATAATGGAGAAAAACGGATAGACCAGAAACACCAGCAGCAGCAGCATGGAGCCGTATTTTACCAGATTCCAGAAACTGAAGTATTTCGCAAAATTTCTGTGGGAAGTCCTCTCAGCGTTCATGAGAACACCTCGGTTCCGTCTTCGCTGAACACGCTGATTTTCTCCGGACGGAAGCTTAGGCGCACCTTATGGCCGATATCGCGGACAAAATCAATATCCTTCGTGTATTCGTTCGCCTGTACGACCTGACCGTTTTTTAGCTTGACCTCATAGCTGGCGAAGTCGCCGAGGAAGGTGTACATCTGGATTTCGCCTGAAATTCCGGTTCCGCTCTCGTCGTCCATGAGGAACTGCTCCGGGCGGACCGAAGCCCTGATTCTTCCCTCAAGACCTTTCTTCAGCTTTACGGAAAATTCAAAACCGGCGTCCAGCCTCACGCGCGCGATTTTGTCGGGGTCAAGCTGCTCGATCTGTCCCTCCATAAAGTTGGAGGTCCCGATAAATCCCGCGACAAAAGAATTCTGCGGCTTTTTATAAATGGTGGACGGCGTGTCGATCTGCATGATCCGGCCCGCGTTGATAATGGCGATCCGGTCCGAAATGGCAAGCGCCTCTTCCTGATCGTGCGTGACATAAATGGTGGTGATGTTCAGATCCTTCTGCAGCTTGCGGATAATGGTGCGCATCTGAACCCTCAGCTTTGCGTCCAGGTTGGAAAGCGGTTCGTCCATCAGAAGGACGCCCGGCTTGATTACGATCGCCCGGGCAAGGGCGACGCGCTGCTGCTGGCCGCCGGACAGTTCGGAGGGCTTTCTGTCTTTCAGATCTTTGATCTGTACAAGCTCGAGCGCCTCCAGCACCCTCGGCTCAATCTCGTTTTTCGGCAGCTTGCGCGCCTTCAGCCCGTAAGCGACGTTGTCAAAAACCGTCATATGGGGAAAAATGGCATAATTCTGAAACACCATGCCGATATCGCGCTGATAAGCTTCTATATCGTTAATTACTTTGTCGTCAAAATAAATTTTTCCACCGTCAATCGTATTAAACCCCGCGATCATCCGGAGCAATGTGGTCTTTCCGCAGCCGGAAGGCCCCAGCAGCGTAAAAAACTCCCCTTGCCGGATATCGCATGAAATATCGTTTACCGCGGTAAAATCGTCGTACCGCTTCACCACATTACAAATTTTTACTCCATGGCTCAATCTGTTCAACCCCTTTAAACTCACACTGTCGCCCACGCGTTCCGAGAGCAGGAACAGGCGCCGGCCAACCGCCTTAATAGAAAGCGTGCAGGCGCTCATCTGCTTTTCACGCCTGCACGCAAAGACTCCTTGATTGCGTGGAATCTGTCAGAACCGCTTTGACGCCCTGCGGTTAACCGACGATGACCTCTTTCCACTTTTCCATGATCTGTGTTTTCTGGGAAGACGCCCAGTCAAAGTCGTAGTTTACCAGCTTCACGTCCTTCATTTCCGGAAGATCCTTCGGAACCTGGGTGTCCAGTCTGACGCCTCTTCTGGCAAAATCGGTCGCCATCATGGTCTGGCATTCCTTGCTCAGAACAAAATTTATGAAGGTTTCGGCATTTTCCCTGTTTTTGCAGCCCTTGACCAGCGCAATGCCGTCCGGAACCGCGGAGGTGCCTTCCGACGGATAAATGATGCCGACGTCCGCACCGGCCTGAACATATTTAATGGCTTCTTTTTCGAGCGTCAAGCCGACGCTGTATTCGCCGTCGGATACCTTCTTGTAGACGTCGCCGGAGGAACCGAGAATTTTTCCGTCCAGATTGGCGACAAATTTCTGAATGAACTCCCAGCCCTTGCCGTCGTCCTTACCGAACGCGGTCA
Organism: Caproiciproducens sp. CPB-2; assembly: GCF_036287215.1. Taxonomy (NCBI): domain Bacteria; kingdom Bacillati; phylum Bacillota; class Clostridia; order Eubacteriales; family Acutalibacteraceae; genus Caproiciproducens; species Caproiciproducens sp. CPB-2. Next base: position 777,801 of record NZ_CP142860.1, on the reverse strand, counting down.
GCATCGTGCACAGGATGGTGTAGGAGGAACCGGATTTCGCCGGGTCCGCGTACGCAATTTTTCCCTTGAACTTCGCGTCGATCAGATCGCCCCAGCCCTTCGGGACGTCGCTTTCCCCGACCAGCTTTTTGTTGTACATAATGACCATCGGCAGCGGGGATTCCCCGGTCCAGAGGCCGTCCTTGCTGACATACTCCTTATCGATGCTGTCAAGATCGGCGGGCGTAAACTTGTCGAAATATTTGCTGTAGGCTGCAAGGGAATCCGCTCCGCCGCCCCAGAACACATCGCATTGCGGGCTGTCGCTTTCCGCCTCGATACGCTTGAGCAGTTCGCCGGTTCCCGCGGCGACAAGGTCCACCGTAATTCCGGTCTTCTCCTGGAACTCCTTGATTCCTGCGTTCAGCGGGTCCGCCGGATGTGGCGAATAAACCGTGACATGCTTGGAATTCGGCGTCTGCTCCGCAGCCTGGCTGGCGTCCGTATTGGCCTGTGACGATGCGCTCTGCGTGCTTCCGCATCCGGCTAACACGCCGGCGAGCATGGTGATCGCCAAAAGTGCGCTGACAAACTTTTTCATAACTCTTCCCCTCAGTTCGTTAAAATTTGAATTCCGGGGGCCTTGCCCCGCGTTGTTGTGATTTCATTATTACATCTTGGCCGGGCAAATACAATGTGACGATCCTGTACTTTTGTAGAGGATTCTAACATATTCACGAAATCCGGTATATTTTTACGTCAAAACTGTGCAATTCGCAGTCATCCAAGCTTGAAAATGAAAATTCAGAATGCTAAAATAGCCCCAGATTCTACGGGAGGGATGGAATATGATTAAATTTGGTACCGGCGGATTCCGCGCAATTATCGGAGAGGATTTTACACGGGGCAATCTGGAGCTGCTCTCCGCCGCATTGGCAAAAATGATAAAAAAGGACCATGCCGAAAACCTTCCGGTCGTCATTGGATACGACCGCAGGTTTCTGTCCGATTTCGGTGCAAAGTGGATTGCGTGCACCCTTGCGGCCGAGGGCGTCAGGGTACATCTCATCAACCACGACGCGCCGACGCCCCTGATTATGTTTCAGGTGCTGAAGGAAGCCGCCGCTTACGGGATGGCGGTCACGGCGAGCCATAACCCGGCGGAATACAACGGGGTCAAGCTTTTTACGTCCGGCGGAAGGGACGCGGTCGAAGAAGTAACCGACCGTCTGGAAAAAGAAATCGCATTGATGAATCCGGCCGAAATCCGCACGATGGAATATGAAGAAGCCGCCGCGGGCGGGCTGATTCTGGAGATTGACCCACAGAACCATTATATCGACAGTATTCTGAATGTAATTGATACCGAAGCCATTAAGAGAAAAAATCTGAAAATCCTTCTTGACCCCATGTTCGGAGTCAGCAAAACGACCCTGCAGACGATTCTGCTCACCTGCCGCTGCAGCGTCGAGGTCATCCACGACCGGCACGACACCCTGTTCGGGGGAAGGCTTCCCGCCCCGAACAGCTCGACGCTGTCCCATCTGGCCCAGATGGTCGTCCAGAACGGCTACGATCTGGGCATCGCCACGGACGGCGACGCCGACCGCATCGGCCTGATCGATTCCAGCGGAAGCTTTATCCACCCCAACGATATCCTCGTGCTGCTTTACTATTACCTGCATGAATATAAAGGCTGGAAGGGCGCCGCGGTGCGTAATATCGCCACGACCCACTGCCTCGACCGGATGGCGGAAAGCTTTGGGGAAGCCTGCTATGAGGTCCCGGTCGGCTTCAAGTATATTTCCGCCAAAATGGAGGAAACCGACGCCCTGATCGGCGGCGAGTCCTCCGGCGGGCTGACCGTGCGCGGCCATATTCACGGAAAGGACGGCGTTTATGCCGGTTCCCTGCTGGTGGAGATGATCAGCGTGATCGGCAAATCTTTGCGGGACATTCTCGACGAAATCCACCGAAAGTTCGGCAATTTCGTCATGGACGAGTTCGACTGCCGCATGACCGGCGAACGCAAGGAAGAATTGCAGCATCTCCTTTTTGAGGAGAAAAAAACGCCGCGGTTTGACCTGAAAATCGAAAAGATCTCCTACATGGACGGATGCAAGGTTTATTTCAAAAACGGAGGATGGATTATCTGCCGTTTTTCAGGAACGGAACCGGTGCTCCGTATTTTCAGCGAAATGGAAAATGCGGCTGAGGCCGCGCGCATCAGCCGGGTATTCCGTGATTTTCTGGGGCTTTGATTTCGATTCGGATACCGCGTTCCGGCCGGTAGGTGTGAAACACAATTGAGGAGGGTATGGGAAGATGTTGAAAAATAAGAAGATCGGCACAAAATTGGCGCTTTCTTTTATTTTTGTCATTGTCATCTGCAGCATCGGCGGCATTGCCGGGTTTATCGTAATGTCCGATATGGAGACAAAGTACAGTGCGGCTCTGGTGGATTTCGGCTTTGCGCAGGGAGAGATCGGCCTGTTCAACTCGGAGTTCAAAGACAACAGCGCTGTGCTCCGCGATATGCTTTACACAACGGATGTCAGGGACCGGAATTCGTACGCGACTCAACTGGAAAAATCAAACGGGCAGGTGAACACCTTCTTTTCCGGCATGGAAAAGAGTATGGCCGGCAGCAGGGAGCTGGGCCTGTACAGCGACATTCAGGATAATCTGGCCAATTATGAAAAGCTGCGGTCGCAGATCGTCGAGCTTGTAAAAAGCGGTGTCGCCTGCTTGCTCAGAATATTCTGAGCAAGCAGGCGACACCGCTTTCCAACAAAATTTTCTCCGATACCAGCGCTCTGATCAGCGAAAAAACGGAGAGCGGCCGCAAGGTATCCGCCAGCCTTGCCGCACAGTCCTCCGCGGCGAAGGGAAGCATTCTGGCGGTCATTTTTCTGGCGGTCCTGCTGTCCCTTATCATTACGCTGAAAATGGGCCGAAGCATCCGAAGACCGCTGAAAGAAATGGCGGACGCCGCAGAAAAAATGTCGGAAGGCAATCTGAGCTTTCCCATTCAGCAGAGATCGAACGACGAGATCGGACAGCTCGGCGCAGCCTTTGAAAAATCGGCCGGAACAATCCGGGAATATATTGCCGACATCAAACGGATGCTCTGCGAAATGGGACGCGGGAATCTTGCCGTCGGCACTGAGCTGGAGTACATCGGAGACTACATTGAAATAAAGCAATCGTTTCACAGCATTCTGATTTCCCTGAACGATACTCTCGGGCAAATCGACCAGGCGGCGGAACAGGTTTCCACCGGAGCGGGACAGGTTCCGCAAGGAGCCCAGGCCCTGGCGCAGGGAGCGGCCGAACAGGCGAGCTCAGTGGAGGAGCTCACCGCGACGATTGCGGAAATATCGGAAAATATCCGGTCGAACGCGGAACAGGCCGACGGCGCCAGTAAAAATGTGAATACGGTTCTTTTTGAGATCGAAACAAGCAATCGGCATATGGAGGAAATGGTCGCGGCCATGGGGCGGATCAGCGAGTCCTCCGGTCAGATCGGGAAAATCATTCAGACCATTGAGGATATCGCCTTTCAGACCAATATTCTCGCCCTGAACGCCGCTGTGGAAGCGGCGAGAGCGGGCGCGGCAGGAAAGGGCTTTTCCGTGGTGGCCGACGAGGTGAGGAATCTGGCAAGCAAAAGCGCCCGGGCCGCAAAAGACACGACTGCCTTAATCGCGGGCTCCATGGAGCAGGTGGAACACGGTACCAAAATTGCCGACGAAACGGCAAAGTCCCTGCTCCGGGTCGTGAAAAGCGCGAAAGAAGTCACCGGTACCATTGAAAAAATTTCCGACGCCACCAACCAGCAATCGGCTGCGATCGCACAGGTAACGCTGGGCGTGGGGCAAATTTCGGACGTGGTACAGACGAACTCCGCAACGGCGCAGGAAAGCGCCGCGGAAAGTGAGGAACTGTCCGCACAGGCGCAATCGCTGAAAAAACTGGCCGGCCAGTTTACACTGAAATCCATCACGGCAGATAAAGCAGAGTCTGCGTAATATCGCAGGCATCGATCCGGATCATTTCAGGCCGGCCCGCCGACAAGACGAATCCCCCAATCGTAGACAATCAAACTACGATTGGGGGATTTTTCAATATTTTTCTGATTCCGTTCATAGAAGAATGATTCTGTTCGGCGGCGTTTCCCGCACGCCGTTCGGGCCGCCGGATACTTTTTCGCCGAAACAGCTTATTTCCTTCTCAAATGGATGGCAAAGCCGCCGATCGTCTGTTTGAAGTAAATTGCGATCAGACCGCCGTTTTCGTCGCGCACCGCCGAACTTTTATCCAGCTCCGCTCCCATGCACTCGAAATGATGGACCGCGCGCTCGATATCGCTGGTCTGAATGGCGATATGCCCGTTTTCGCCCAGGAACGGACCCTTCACGATTTCAAACATGGTCCCGGCAAAATAAGCGCCCGGGAACTCCATGACCGGAATGGAAAGAAGTCCGGCAAAGCTGTTCGCCACGTTGGACGCGTCCTGAGCATCCTTTGTGTTGACACCGACATGCAGCAACTCAAATCCGAACGCCCTGCGCACGGCCTCCTTGCACAGGCTGACAATCCGGCTGAAATCTCCCGCTTCGACCAAATCTTTCGGCACCATCCAGGAACCGCCGCATGCGGCGACGTTGGAAAGGGAAAGATACTCTTCCACATTGTTTTCACTGATTCCACCTGTGGGGATAAACCGGAGCCCTTTGTAAGGACCCGCGAACGATTTCAGCGCCTTGATTCCGCCGCTGGCCTCGGCCGGGAAAAACTTAACGGTATCCAGGCCAAAACGGAGAGCCGCTTCCAGATCGGTCGCATTGGAACAGCCGGGGATCACCGGAATATCGTTTTTCAGGCACCACTCCACAACGGCGGGGATAAAACCCGGCGTCACGATAAATTTCGCCCCGGCGTCCACGGCACTTTTCGCCTGCTCCACTGTATGGATGGTACCGGCTCCGACAGTGATTTCCGGCACCTTTTCAGCCATCTCCCGCACTGCCTGCCGTGCGGAATCCGTGCGGAAGGTAATCTCGGCCATGGGAATCCCCCCGGCGCACAGTGCCTTTCCCAGATCCGCGGATTTGGTATGGTCGTCAATAACAACCACCGGCACCAGGGCGGCGCCCGTGATAATATCCATCAGGTTCTTCATGATCGGTCCCTCTCTTTATTGTAATATTTTATTTTGCCTGCATAAAATGCTGCAGCTGTTCCCTGGTCGGCAGTCCTTCATTGTCGCCGCGGGACATGACCTGAATGGCGCCGATCGCGTTTCCGCGGCGCACCGCCTCCCTCAGCGGCAGGTTTTCCATTAACGCGCTGATGATGCCCACGGCAAACCCGTCACCCGCGCCGACTGTGTCAACCACCTTTTCCACAGGGAATCCCGGAACGAAGAAGCGTTCTTCCGCACGCGCGGCATAGGCGCCCTTCGGCCCCTGCTTGACTACCACGGTTTTGGCTCCCCGCTTCAGGTAGAATTCGGCGATGGCTTCCGGCTCCCTGCTTCCGGTAAGGATAAGGCCCTCCGAATCGCCGGGAAGAACAATGTCGCTTTTTGCCGCTATTTCATTCAAAACCCTTACCATTTCCTGCTGACTGGCCCAAAGCTGAGGCCGCAGATTCGGGTCGAAAGAAACGGTCAGCCCGTTTTCGCGGGCCTTTTCCAGCAAAAACATCGTCGCTTCTCTGGTGGACTGGGAAAGCGCCGGCAGGATTCCGGTAACATGCACCCACTGATAGGCTGAAAAGTCCACCCGGGCAATATCTTCGGCGCTCAAAGTAGACGCCGCGGAATTTTTACGGAAGTAAAAGATGTCGGGATCGCCGGAGGAAACCATGGATTTCATCATGAAGCCGGTGCTGTGGTCCTCGCTCCAGGAAACCAGATTGGTGTCGATCCCGTTGCGTTCCATCGCCTTTACGATCTGTTTCCCGAAAGGGTCCCGTCCCAGTTTTGTAAGATAGCTTGCGGAAAGCTCCAGCCTGGTCATTCCCACCGCAACATTGAACTCGGCCCCCGCAACGGCGCAGGAGAAGCCGGGGATATCTTCCAGACGGCCCTCGGACTGCGCGATAAACAGCCCCATTGGTTCCCCGATCAGCATCATACCTTTTGACATTTTAAAATAAAGTCCTTTCTGAAATTCAATGAAAATATTGAACGTGATTTGCCCAAACCGCAGCCGGCAGGACATGCAAAATTAAAATGCGGATATATTGGTATCTTTTTTTGTATAAGCCGGTAAAAACGTCTCATAAAGCTTCATCGTGTTTTCCAGATGCGTGCGGATCAGGATCTCCAGCTTTTTGCCCTCTCCCTCTTCCAGACATTCATACATCAGCTTGTGTTCCTGATGGGCGGCTTCGTGCCGTTCCATAGGATGCCTGGAGGAAGCATAGACAAGGAAGGAGAAGCTTACGCCCATCAGCATATCGTAAAGCTCCGTCAGCTTCTGGTTTTCCGTCAGGCGGATAATGCTTCCGTGATAAATCTGTTCATACTGGTTGGCCGTAACATAGTCATTTGCCTGAACATCAGCCATTTTTCTTAATACCTCGCGCATTTTCACCTGAATTTCAGGGTGCACGTGAAAATTTTTCGCTGCCGGTATTGCCGCAAAGGTTTCCATCATAATACGGCAGTCCATGATATTTCGGATTTCGTCCATGCTTAACTGTTTTACAACAAAGCCCCGGCGGGGCAGCATGTCCATTAACCCCTCCGCCACCAAACGATTCATCGCTTCTTTGACGGGGGTGGGACTGATCGAAAGACTTTCGGCAATTTGATTGACAACGACTTTTTTGCCCGGCTCCATTTCGCCGGACATAATTTGGTCCCTGATCTGGGCATAAGCCCATTCCAATAAAGAAAGGGGTTGCTTTTCCATACTTGACCTCCTATGGACGACAGCGCAGAAGCTCATCCAATTTTTTCGCATTCCTTTTAGACTGAAATGGCTGTCAACAGCCTGTCTGAAAATAATAACGATGATTAACAACTTGTTTATTTTATCACAAACAAAACAGAATGTCATCAAAAAATATAGATATTTTATAAATAGTTGTTAAGTAATCCATCAAATATAAAATATTATATTCAATATCCAAATCTATTATATAAATGATTTCTATAAAAATCAAGTATTTATTTGCTATATTTCCAGCAAAATGTTTAATATAAATAAAAACGCAGTTTTTCATTATATTATATAAATTAGCGAATTATAAAGCTATTTTAAGTGTATATTCATAATTTTTTTAGATAAAATGACTATAATATACAAAATTTATTCATTGATTTTCACTATTGCGTAATAATCGGCGCACCTATATAATATAGATCGAAATCAAATTTTAGATTTAAAATTCAAAAAGGAAGTGTAGCGAATGGTCAACCGGAATCTTGTGGCGATTACAGACTGTGACCATGACAGCATCACGGTGGAAGCCGGAGTGCTGAAAGCGGCCGGATTGGAAGCGCCCTGGCTCCAATGTAAGACGGAAGACGACCTGATTCGTGAATGCGTAGGATTCAAGTCAGTGATTAACCAGTATGCCCCCTTCACAGAAAAGGTGTTTGACAATCTGCCGGACCTCAAGGTGATTGTGCGTTACGGCGTGGGTGTGGATAATATTGATCTGACGGCCGCCACAAAGCACGGCGTTAAAGTCTGCAATGTGCCGGACTACGGGATGTACGAAGTGGCGGATCATGCAATGGCGCTTGCTTTGGCCCTTGCCAGAAAAATTGTTCTAAACAACGACAATGTAAAAAGCGGCGTCTGGGAATATCAGAAAGCGATTCCCATTTACAGGTTGTCCACTCAGACGGTCGGCGTGATCGGCGTAGGACGGATCGGCACCGCTTTCGCGGAAAGAGCCAAAGCCTTTGGAATGAAGGTCCTTGCCTATGATGAATACGCACAAAAGGCCGGCCGCACGAAGGACTATATGAAAATGGTCAGCCTGGACGAGCTGCTAAAGCGTTCCGACATTATTTCCGTACATTGCCCGCTGGACGGGAACCGTGATCTGATTGCGGCCCCGCAGTTAAAGAAAATGAAAGAAAGCGCCTATCTCATCAACGTGTCCCGCGGCGGCATCATCAATGAGCGGGACCTGTTCAACGCCCTTTCCGACAAGGAAATCGCCGGCGCTGCATGCGATGTCTTCAGCCCGGAACCGATTGCGAAGGACAACCCCCTTCTGAGCCTTCCGAACTTTCTTGCCACTCCGCATATCGCCTGGTACTCGGAAGAGTCCGCAATCGAACTGGAGCGCAAGGTGGCGGAAGAGGCCGTTCGGGGCGCTCTGGATCAGCCCCTGCTCAATGTTGTCAACGCAGCTGCCGGAAAGTAATTAGCGTTTTGATTCTGCGTGGTTTCTCCGTCGGCCGACGAAGGATCCTTTCCTCTGAAAAACGGGAAATACTCTTAGGCCTAACAGAAAAGGAAGGAAAAAATATGAACTTATTCGATTTAACGGGAAAAAAAGCGATCGTAACGGGCGCCGCTTCGGGTCTGGCCCACGGAATAGCCGAAGGCTTGATGGAATCGGGCGCTGAAGTGGCGATCATCGACATTTCAGCCGGCACGGAAGCGGCCGCGAAAGAATTCTGCGAGCGGGGATTCAAAGCCCATGCCGTCCGCGCCAACCTCGGCAACCGTGACGAGCTGAACCGTGCGTTTCATGAAGCGCTGGAAAAGCTTGGCGGGAAAATCGATATCCTTGTTCCGGCCGCGGGCATTCAGCGCCGCAGCAAGTCAGAGGATTTTTCGATAGAAGACTGGGATTTGGTCCTGAACATCAACCTGTCCGCCGTTTTCATGCTCTGCCAGCTTGCGGGACGCGAAATGCTCAAACAGAAGAGCGGAAAAATCATCAATATCGCTTCCATGCTCAGCTTCTTCGGCGGCTACACCGTCCCGGCCTACGCTGCCAGCAAAGGCGGCGTCGCCCAAATCACCAAAGCGCTCTCCAACGAGTGGGCCCGCGAGGGAATTAATGTAAACGCGATTGCGCCGGGTTACATGGCTACACAGATGAATACAAAAATCATTGAGGACGAAACCCGCAACACTGAAATCACAAACCGCATCCCGGCACGGCGCTGGGGCACGCCGGACGATGTCAAGGGCGTGACGATCTTTCTGGCTTCTCATGCATCCGATTATCTTAGTGGCGCAATTATTCCGGTAGACGGCGGTTACCTTGGCTGCTGATTTATGATTGATCGTCCTGCCGGATAATTATAATTTGCAAGGAGGAGAAACTAAAAATGAAAAGGAGCTTCAAAATGAAAAAATTAGGTGCAATCATTCTGGTTCTGGCTATGGTTTTGTCTCTGGCGGCCTGCGGAAACAGCAGTACGGCCTCTTCACAGGCGGCTAGTGCGGCGGGCAGTGCGGCTGAGAGCACTGCATCGGGCACAGCTACCGACAAACCTCTCAAACTCGGTATTTCCGTACCGAACCTCACAAACGTCTTTTTTGTACAGATCAAAGACGGCATGCAGAAGGCGCTCAAAAGCCCGGAAGACAGCCTTGTGGTGATGGACTCCCAGGGAGATCAGAACAAGCAGATGAACGACGTAATCGATCTGATCAACCAGGGCTGTAACGTAATCGGCCTGTCCCCCATCAACTCGGACGGCGTCCGCGCAACCCTTGAAACCTGCCAGAAGGCCGGCGTTCCGGTCATCGCTTTTAACGTAGGCGTTAAAAACCCCGAGCTTGTCGCCAGCACGATCGTTTCCGACAACGAGGCATCCGGACATATGTGCGCACAGGCCCTGGCAAAGGCACTGAACAACAAGGGCAACGTTGTTGAAGTCACTTTCAGCACCACCACCACCTGCTATGCCCGCCAGAAGGGTTTTGAAGATGAAATCAAGGCCAACTATCCGGATATCAAGATCCTTCAGAGCAAGGACGTGGAAAAAGCAACCGCAGACTACTCACAGCCGATCATGGTCGACTTTATCAATGCCTATCCGGATCTTGACGGCGTTTTCACCATTAACGATCCTACCGCCCGCGGCGCTATTTCGGCACTGAAGGAGGCGGGAAAAATCAAGGATGTCAAGGTTGTGTCCGTCGACGGCTCCGATGAAGGAAAAGGCTTTATCCGTGCGGGTGAAATGGTCGCTTCCGCCGCCCAGGACCCGACCGGCATCGGCAGCACCACAGTGGGAACCGCATACAAACTGATCGCCGGCCAAAAAGTGGAAGCAAACATCATTATGCCGATGTCCATTATTGACGCCAGCAACGTAGACAAATAAAAAACAGATTTTCAGATATGAATTGAAGTGTGATCGGCCGCCTCTTTGCGGATTGGCGGCCGGTTACACAACTAATTCGCGAAATTCATTTGCCTGTTTCCAAAGTAAATGCCGTCTTTCAGGCGGCAAGCAGTAAAAGGAAGTGATTCAATGCCAAGTGAGTATACCCTTGAGATGAATAACATTTTTAAGTCATTTGGCTCCAACAAAGTCCTGGATGACGTATCGATCTCCATTAAACCGGGAGAAGTACGTGCTTTGATGGGGGAAAACGGTGCCGGAAAATCCACTTTGATGAAGATTCTCGGCGGTATTTACCATGCCGATCAAGGCAATATCAAGATAGACGGGGAAACGGTACAGATTAACACTGTGGATGACGCCCGCCGTTACGGCATCAGCTTTATCCATCAGGAAATCAGCAATGTTCCCAGTATGACAATCGCTGAAAACTTTTTCCTTGGCAAGGAACCCAAGACAAAAGCGGGGCTGATCGACCAGCGCAGAATGCACCGCGAAACCCGCGCCGCGCTGGACCTGATGGGAATCGATCTGCCGACAAACCGTCTGATCACGGGCCTGTCGATCGCAAAGCAGCAGATGCTGGAAATCGCGCGCGCCATCAATGAAAACGCAAAAGTGATTATTATGGACGAGCCTACCGCTTCGCTGGCCAACGCCGAGGTTGAAGACCTTTTCCGGCAGGTAAAAATGCTGAAGGAAAAAGACGTAGCCATCATATACATTTCACACCGTATGGAGGAAACCTTCCTTGTCTGCGACACGGTTACCGTGCTGCGCGACGGTAAATTTATCGGTACGAAAAACACGGCGGAAGCAACCGAAAAAGAGCTGATCAGCATGATGGTCGGCCGCAAGTTCGACGAGATCTACGGACAGGAGCGCGCTGTGGGCGGCGAGACGCTGATGCAGGTAAAAGGGCTGTGCAGCAGGGCTGTGAAGGATGTCAGCTTCGACCTGAAAAAGGGCGAGATCCTGGGCTTTGCCGGACTCGTGGGTGCGGGTCGTACGGAAACGGCTCTTGCGCTGTTCGGAATCGATAAAATCCACTCCGGCGAAGTATGGATCGAAGGAAAAAAAGTATCTATCTCCAATCCGACGGAAGCAATCCGCGCGGGCATCGCACTGGTTCCCGAAGACCGTAAAGGGCAGGGGCTCTTTTTGGGCCACAGCATCGCGGTGAACCTTACTTTTCAGGTTTTGAAAGAATTTATCTACAATCTCAGAATCAATCGTAAAAAAGAAGCGAATTTGATCTCCACATATCAGAATAAACTTTCGATACGCATGGCATCCGTCAACCAGCTGGTGGGCGAGCTGTCCGGCGGTAACCAGCAGAAAGTTGTAATTTCAAAATGGCTGGCGTCTAAGCCAAAGGTTCTGATCCTGGATGAACCGACCCGCGGCATCGACGTGGGCGCAAAGGCGGAAATCTACAAGCTGATGAGCGACCTGAGCAAAGAAGGGGTATCTATTATCATGATCTCGTCCGAATTGCCTGAGATCATTAATAACTCCAGTCGTATTGCGGTTATGAGCGAAGGCAGACTTGTTAAAATATTAGACCCTGATGTAGACGAAATCTCTCAGGAGATTATCATGTCCTACGCAGTGGAAGGAGGAAACAAATAAAATGGGTAATACTAACCATCCGGAATCCGCGGCATTGAAAGGCGGCGCGGCGGGAAGCGTAGCAGTAAACTGGCTGAGACGCAACCTGGCTGCGATTGCTGCGGTGCTGGGACTCTGTATCGCGCTTTCCATCACTACAAATACTTTCCTTGTTTCTACAAATCTGCTGAGCTTGCTGCGGCAGTCCTGTGTAAACGTTTTAATCGCATTCGGAATTACCTGTGTCCTGATCTGCGGCGGAATCGATTTGTCCGTCGGTTCGTGCGCCGCCGCTTCCGGCGTTATCACGGTACGTCTGGCAAACGCCGGGCTTCCGCTGGTAGTGTGCATTCTGACCGCGCTTGTTTTCGGCGCGCTGCTCGGGCTCTTCAACGGATATGTCATTTCACATACCACGATCCCGGCCTTTATCGTAACTCTTTCCACACAGATCATTGTGCGCGGCGTCGGCTATGTCGTAACCGGCGGCCAGCCCACCCAATGCACCAACGAGACATTTAACCTGATCGGCACCGGCGATCTGTTCGGAATTCCGACCCCGGTATTTGTGGTCGCTTTTGTTTTCATCGTCCTGTTCTTTATTATGAACCGCACTGGATTCGGACGCCACGTTTACGCCACGGGCGGAAACGCGGAAGCTGCGAAATATGCCGGCGTCAACACCAAATCGGTTCAGATGCGCGTTTTCATGATGAGCGGTATTTTAGCCGCTCTTGCCGGTGTGGTTCTTGCGGCACGCCTCTATTCCGGCCAGCCGTCCGTCGGCGAGGGCTTTGAGCGCGACGCGATCGCCGCGTCGGTTCTGGGCGGTACAAGCTTTAACGGCGGTGTCGGTACTCTTGGCGGCACGGTTATCGGCGCCCTGATCATCGGCGTCTTAAACAACGGCATGAATCTTCTCCGCATCAACAGCTACTGGCAGTTCGTTGTAAGAGGATGTGTCATTTTGGGAGCGGTCTATATCGATTTTCTGAAAAAAGCCCGTACCCTGAAAAAATAAGAAACGGAACAAGGTATCTTAGATGAAAAGACTGGACAATGAACAACTTGTTTCCCTATGCACACAGCTGCGCCGCGACATCATTGAAATGATCGCCGGCGCGGCCAGCGGGCATCCGGGCGGCTCGCTTTCCATGGTGGAGCTGCTCGCCGCGACATACTGCACACAGATGAGAGTGGATCCCAAAAATCCAAACGACCCGGCGCGGGACCGGTTTGTGCTCAGCAAAGGGCACGCGGCTCCCTGTTACTATGCCGTCCTGGGTGAAATGGGATTTTTCGACAAGGCGGAATTCAAAAATTTCCGCCAGCTTCACAGCATTCTTCAGGGCCATCCGGACGCAAAAAAAGTCCCCGGCGTGGACGCTTCGACCGGCTCGCTCGGCCAGGGCGTTTCCATCGCCGTAGGGATGGCGCTGGGAGCCAAAGCTTCGAAAGGCCCCCAGAAGGTCTATACGATCCTCGGCGACGGCGAACTGCAGGAAGGGCAGGTCTGGGAAGCATGCACCGCGGCCGCCCACTACAAGCTGGACAATCTTACGGTGATGGTCGATAACAACGGGCTGCAGATCGACGGCACCAACGATCAGGTCATGGCTTTGGGCAATCTGCGGGACCGCTTCGAAGCGTTTGGGTTCGACGTGATCGAGCTGGCGGACGGCAACGAGATCGGCCAGGTGATCAACGCGCTAAAAATCCCCGCAAGGCCGGGAAAGCCGAAATGCATTCTGGCGCATACGGTCAAAGGAAAAGGTGTTTCCTTTATGGAAAATCAAGTGGGCTGGCACGGGAAAGCACCGTCTCCCGCCGAGCGGGATGCCGCGCTCGAAGAAATGAAGGGCTGATAGAATGAGTGAATTAAAAGCAATACGAGCCGCCTACGGGGAAGCGCTGGTCGACCTTGGCGCAAAAAACGACAAGGTCGTCGTTCTGGACGCCGATCTGGCGCACGCAACCATGACCAACGGCTTCGCCGAAAAATATCCGGAGCGTTTTTTTAACGGCGGAATAGCGGAAGCAAACATGATCTCCATGGCCGCGGGACTTTCCACGATGGGCTTCATCCCATTCTGCAGCACGTTCGCCATCTTCGGCGCGGGACGCGCGTACGAGCAGGTGCGCAACAGCGTTGCGTACCCGAATTTTAACGTGAAGCTGGGCATGACGCACGCGGGAATCACGCTTGGCGAGGACGGCGGCAGCCATCAGGCAATCGAGGACCTCGCTCTGATGCGCGTGATCCCGGGCATGACGGTGATCGTACCGTGCGACGCAAACGAAGCGAAGCGCGCCGTCAATGCGGTGGCCGCTATGAAAGGCCCCGCCTATCTGCGTCTCGCAAGGCCCGCGTCTCCGGTATTTGAGCAGGAAATGCCGTTTGAGATCGGCAAAGCCAATGTTCTGCGGGAAGGCGGCGACGTTGTCCTCTTCGCCTGCGGCATCATGGTGGCCACCGCGCTGGAATGTGCGGCGAGGCTGTCGGAAAACGGAGTATCCGCCTCTGTAGTCAACATCCATACCGTCAAACCGATCGACGAGGACTGCGTGCTGCGTTATGCCTCCCGGTGCAAAAAGGCAGTCACCGTTGAAGAACACAGCGTAATCGGCGGTTTAGGCGACGCGGTATCCGCCGTGCTGATCGGCAAAGGCGATTTCCGGTTCAAAAAGATCGGGGTGCAGGACCGTTTCGGCCAATCCGGAAAACCGGAGGAGCTTCTGCGTGAATACGGTCTGGATACTGACTCCGTATTGAAGCAGATAAAAACCATTTTATAAAAAAATCCCCCGGACGGCATCATGTGGCCCGAGGAAATAAAGGAGAGGTACCATGAAAATAGCACTGATAAACGAAAACAGCCAGGCTTCCAAAAATGAATTGATCTGCAGCGTATTGAAAAAGGTAGTCGAACCAATGGGTCATACGGTATACAATTACGGCATGTATACGGCAACGGATAAGGAATGGCTGACCTATGTGCAGAACGGCATTCTGGCCGCCGTATTACTGAACAGCGGCGCGGCCGATTATGTCATTACCGGCTGCGGCACCGGCGAAGGGGCCATGCTCGCCCTCAACAGCTTCCCCGGTGTGATCTGCGGTCATGTGGTCGACCCGAGCGACGCCTTCATGTTTGCCCAGATCAACGACGGCAACTCGATTTCCCTTCCCTTTGCAAAGGGCTTCGGCTGGGGCGCGGAGTGCAACCTGGAATATATCTTTGAAAAACTGTTCGGCTGCGAAAGCGGCGGCGGCTATCCGAAGGAAAAACAGCAGGTCGAGCGCAGCAACAAGAAGATTCTTGACGCCGTAAGGGCAAACAACTTCCATGATCTCATTACCTGCCTGAAGGGGATCGATCAGGAACTGCTGAAGGGCGCTCTGGGCGGCGCACACTTTAAAGAGCTTTTCTACGCGAACAGCAAGGACGAGGCTCTTACCGCATTTGTAAAATCGGTCGTAGGCGAATAAGCAAGCTACGTTCCAACTGCATAGTGACATTTCGATATTTCAGCTGAATGCGGCCATCACTTTTTGTGATGGCCGCATTTTTATCCGCAATTGAATGGAATGTAACTTTTCCAGCGCCTCCATAGGATGGAGGAATTCAGAAACGCCGTGAAGCCGCTCTCCCCTGCTGTGCGGCAAATGTCAGCGAATATACGAAAGCCGGAGATTCGCGCGTATTCCTGTGCGGAGAGCGAAAATCCCGGCTTTTCTTTTATGGTTCGTCCTGAAGGAACAATTTCTGATGCAGAACCGCGCCGACGTGAGCACAGTCGATTTTCAGCGTTTCTTCACAAGCCTTTTTTGCACGCTCACGGTCACCCAGACCATAACTGCCCAGTGCGATGAGGTACTGGCAGTGCGCCTGGTTCCGGATGTTCAGATCTTCGTCGAAAAGCTGTAAACCCGGCAGGGAAACGGCAAAATAGTCGATAGAAACAGTATCAAAAATATGTTTTTCACCGTAGTCCACCAGCTTGTGGAACCGACTGAGAGCTTTTTCCTCAAGGCCGAGCTTTCGCAGGGCCAGGCCCTGATAAAAGATCATATCGGCGGGCTGGTCGTTGTAGTACATCACTCCCGCGGGCTCCTGATCGCCGACGGAGGCGCGCCGCCAGTTTTCTTCTGCGCCCGCTGAATTGTCCAGAGCTTTACAGGCACACCCCAGATAATAATAAAGATTGTTGTCCTTTTCCCCTTCCAGCTTGCCTTCTCCCAGGTTTTCCGGGAACACAAGCGCTTCCTGAAGCAGCTCTTTCGCTTTTGCCGCTTCCCCGCTGCGCAAAGCCCCGCGCGCCAGCTCCGCCAGCGCCAGCGTATACTGCGTGGTGATCTTTCCTTCCCCGCCTTCCCATGGGTGGAACTTCCTGATCTGCGTGCGCCGGTATGCTTCCTCATGCCGGCCCAGAAGATTCAGCAGGGTAATATATTCCACGCACAGATCGTCGCGCTGTTCAACCAAAGACTTGTATTTGTCAAAATTCCGGATCCGCTCGGCGGGAGCAACGCCGCGTTTTTTGTAGAGCTGGTCGAGCTCCAAAAACACCCGCGCGTCGGTCGTATCCAGCAGAAAGGCTGTTTCCAGCGCTTTCTGCGCTTCCTCAGGATTTTTTTCTTTATTATAGTAAGCGAGGGACAGGTTTCTCCATGCGGTCGGGAACTGACGGTCTATGGAAACGGACTTTTCCCAAAGCCCGCGCGCTTTTGCGTACTGCTTTTTATCGTACCAGAGATTTCCCAAATAGTAGGGGGCTTTTGCGTCCTCCGGGGAAACCCGGACGGCATATTCCAGCACCGCGATATCGGTAAGCTTATTCGGGAAACAATAGAGCGGACTGCGCTTTGCCGCATCCGCAAGGGCAAGCCTGCTTTCCTCCCTGTTCCCGCTCAGGGCGCTGTAATAGGCGGCATAATATGCGGGCATAGGGTGCTTCCCCGCGTATAAACGAAGCAACTCCAGCGCTTCGTCATAGCAGCCGTACGCGGCGTAATTCGCTGCAACATCAAGAAAGGTGTTCGGCTCGCCGCGCATCAGGGAAAGCATTTCCTCCCGGCCGGAACCGTCCGGATAGCCCTGCTCCATTCTCGAAAAATAATCGAAAGGATCCAGCCGGATATTTTCCTGTAAAAATGCTTTTGCTTCCTCCGTTTTTCCGATTTTTCGCAGGATCAGCGCCTTTAAGCCGCGTGCCCTGATATGATGCAGGTTCCTGACGAGCGAGCGCTCCACATAGCCGAGCGCTTCCGTCCAGCGTCCGGACTTCGCCGCAAGGGCGGCAAGCCAGTAAAATGCCATCTCCTGCTGTTCATTCGTCCACGTCGCTTTATAAAAAGCGTCGAAAGCTTCCCCGTAACGCTCCTGATACGTCAGGCTCAGTCCGAGGTTGAAATACGGCTCGCTGTCATACGGGTTCGGGTTTTTCCAGGTGATGCGCTCGACCGCCCTCCGGAAATACGGCTCGCTTTCCGCAAACAGGCCCCTGCGGAACAACAGCAGGCCGTAGGCGTTATTGATACGGCTGTCGTAAGGATCGCGCCTCAATCCCTCCAGATAATACGGGTCGGGGTCATAGGTCGCATGGCGGTACTGTTCAATATGCAGACCGGTTAAATACAGCTCCTCATTGGTCAGGATCTGTGCGGGCGCCTTCGCGGGCTGCGAGGGGTCCGGAAGCTTTTCGATCTTTTCTGACGCGGAAGTATAGCTCAGCATCAGTCTGCCCGTTCCGTCATACACCGACAGGGTCAGTTCCTCCGGCTTTGCTCCCTTTGCAGAGAGCTTTGCGGTGTAAACATCGTCCGGCGACAGTGTCTGAACCGTGTCGAGCAGGACACCGGCTGCGCTTTTGAGCTCGATTTTCGCATGGGGATAGATTCCGGTCGCGTACACGCAAATGCTTACGTCATCGCCTTGTGTTTCCAGGTTCAGCACAACCTCGGTGCTGGCGTTTTTCACGTTCCCCGCCTTTTTATAGGGCATAAAATACTGGGTAAAGCATTTTTCCTCATACGGTTTGAGCCAGGTGAAATCCGGCTGGTTGTCGGTGAACATTCCGGTCATCAGCTCAATGTACGGGCCGTTTTCATCCGTCAGGTTCCTGTCCCAGGCCTTTCCGAATTCTCCGCTGCCCCAGGTCCACTGTTTTTTCCCGGGGGAAATATGGTGATCGGCAATATGCAGGATTCCGGCCTGTGCTCCGTAGTCATAGCCGCCGACAAAATTATAGTCGGAATGGTACGCCATATAGGAAGTCGGGACCGGGATGTTTTTATACCGTGAAATGTCCACCCCCGCGCCGTAATCGTGTTTATAATAAACACCGGTGGCAATGGGGAACTTGGAAACGTCCCGTTTTCCGTGGTCCATCACCGCGTGTACATCCGGCGGGAAAATGGACTGGGTATCCTCATTGACGCTGACCGCGGGATTAGCCCACCACAAAAAGGTCTGCGGCATATCGGTGGGGTTGTAAAGCTGACCTTTGATTTCAATGTAGGCTTTGTCAGGATAAAGCGTAAAGCCCGCCATTCCCTTTGTCCCGTTGATTCTGTCCGTTTCGTTAACCCGGACGGTTTTGCTTCCGTCCTGATTCTCACATATGGTATAATCCACGGGAGAGAAGGTCGACGGACGGTGGTGCTGCGGCCAGTTGAATTCAATTCCGCCGCTGACCCATGGACCCGTGAGTCCCACCAGCGCGGGCTTAATGACTTCGTTATAATAAACAAAATCATATCCGTTCGTTTTATCATACGCACGCTGGATCCGGCCGCCCAGCTCCGGCAAAATCATTACGCGCAGATAATCGTTTTCCAAAAAAACAGCGTGATAGGTCTTGTCTTTTTTCTCGTCATAAATTTTATCGATGACCGGGCACGGATAAACTTTTCCGGAACTGCCCTGGTAAACACGTTTCTCAAAAAACATCGGATTCTTATCGGCGGCGCCCACCTCATAGGTGGGGATTACTACGTTTTCCTGCCATACTTCCACCTGTTTTTCAGTATGCTTCATGATGATGCCTCCTAATGGTAAAATAAGGTTTCGCGCAAATCCCGCACGGAAACAATGCCGTTTGACGGATGTAATAAAAATATTTATAATATAAGAAAAGCTCTTATTATTCAGTAAAAAGGTTGTGTTATCGTGAAAATATATGACCAGGCCGGTATTCTGGAAGCCTCTGATCTTTATTTCCATACCCACAGCACACAGGCGGAAGAAATGTACTTTTACCCTGTTTGCACCGGGCATTACTTCTGCGATAACACTTATGTCGTAGACCGGCAAAGCTACAACAGTTTTCTGATTATCTATGTAAAACAGGGGACCGGATTTGTGGAGCAAAACGGACGTCACATTCCGCTTCACGAGGGTTCCCTTGCGTTTATTGACTGTTATAAACCGCATTTATATTACACAAAGAGCGATTGGGAAATCTATTGGGTTCACTTTGACGGAATCCTTGCAAGGCAGTATTTTAACACCGCGACCCGCAACGGCATCATTTTTACTCCCCAGAACCCCTATAACGCCGAGCACTGCATCTGTAAAATATTCGAGCGTTATCACGGCCATATGAAGGTAAACGAAGTCGTTATTTCCAAGATCATCACGGATCTTCTGACCGAACTGATATTGTGCGCCAATAAAATTGTTTCAAAGGACAATAACGGCGTTGTGATCGAAGAGATCATGACCTATATTTCTGAAAACGCCGACCAGCCGCTGACGCTGGAGCTGCTGGCAAAACGCGCGTCCCTGAGTCCATACTATTTTACAAGGGTATTTAAAAAAGAAACCGGTTTTACCCCTCACGAATATCTCATCCGTGTCCGCGTAGAGCTTGCGAAGTTCCTGTTGACCACCACGGACGTACGGATTAAGGAGATCGCCTACCGGAGCGGATTTGACAACGAATGCAGCTTTTGCACCTCATTTAAGAAAGCAACCGGCACTACGCCCCTGAAATACAGGGGAAGGACCGCAAAAATTCCAAAAAATAGCCGCCCTGCAGAAAACTGGTGTGCACCCCGTCAAGAGGACAATGAAAAAATAAAAAGATTTTTAGGACTGCTGTCCGCCGGAACCGGCGGGCAGCAATTTTTACGCAGCTTTTGCGTACTGTGCATGGAACTCCATGGGTGTCATAACAGACAATCGGCGCTGCAGTCGCCGGTAGTTGTAAAAGTAAATATACTCTGAAATGGCTTGCGTGATCTGTTTCCGGTCGGTGAATTTGCGTCCATAGTACATTTCCCGTTTGAGGATACCCCAAAAGCCTTCCATCGGCCCATTGTCAATACAGTGCGCCACTCTGGACATGCTTTGCTTCATCTTGGCGGCATGCAATTTCGAGTGAAAAGAACGGCTGGTATACTGGTACCCCCGGTCACTGTGAAATAGCGGGTGTGCGTCCGGATTAGCGGCCACGGCAGCATCCAGCGTATTGAATACCAACCTGTTGTCATTATGATCGCCTACGGCATAGGCAACGATGCGCCGGTCGTACAAGTCCAGAATAGCGCTCAGATAAACCTTGCGGATTTCCGGGCCGATGAAATACTTGAATTCCGTTACATCGGTCAACCATTTTCGGTTCGGAGCGTCCGCATAAAATTTGCGGTTCAAATAGTTTTTGGCAATGTATTCCGGCGATGCCGCACTTTTTGTGCACCCGTGCCGACGGTATTTGACGCTGGACTGAATATGAAGTGCACGGTCGATGCGGAGTACTCGCTTGTCGTTGACATGAATGCCATGATGCCTGTCCAACTCATCCCGTATTCTGCGGTATCCCATATCCGTATGCAGGCTATGGATTTTCTCGACCTCGCCTGCGATGAGTTCGTTTTCCAACTCGCGGCTGCTTTTCGGGTGCTTCAGCCATCTGTAATACGCCGAGCGCGTGATGTGCAGAAAGCCGCAGAGTTTCCAAACAGGGAATACCCGTTCCGCAGACAGCGTGCTTACCGCGCCGTAAGCCGCCGGATGCCTGATGAAGCTCAACGTCGCCTCCTCTCCAATTCCTTCACTTTTTTTAACAGAGCGTTCTCCATTTCCAGATCATAGTTTTTCCGTTCAAGCTGAGCAACCTTGTCTCTGAGTTCTTCTTCCGGCGTCCGGCTCGGAAGCGTCCCGGCCCGGTGTCCCCGCCGGTCCTCCAGCCCCGCCCTGCCCATATTTCGGTATTTCCTCGTCCAGGTGTAAACCTGCTGGTAAGAAACTCGATACTTAAGCGCTGTACCGCCGTAATCATTCCCGTTGACGATACACGCTTTTACGATCTCCATCCGTTCTTTCGCGGTTGTATCCCGGCCCTTCGTCATGCGACTCCCTCCCGTATGTATCCTGAAGTCTTCATGACAATTATATACCCTCAGCCAATCCCTGAGCTGCCGGGTATCACGGATTCCGTACTTTTCGCAGATTTCCTGAAGAGAACCTTTCCCAGCAAGATAATCCAAAACTGCCGATAGTTTCGTTTCCTTGCCGTATGCCCGGTCGTGTCCGTGGGTCAGAAACCCCGCAGGCCCTTCCGTCTTGTACCGACTGACCCAACGCGCAATCGTCTTGCAATCTACTCCCGCCTGTTTTCCTGCTTCGCTGTATCCAATTTTGCCTGACAAATACAATTCTACAATACGGATCTTTTCTTCGGCTGTTGTCTTCTTCCTATTCGGCATAATTTTACCCCCAGACTGAAGAACAGTGCTTTTTTATTTCACTGTCCTATCTGGGGGTAGCATATCAAACTAAGCACAGGGCGGCTTACTTTTTAAAGATCACAAGGGCTTAGTCTGCAGCAGCACCCATCACTTCTTTGTAGTTTTCCGGAGTAACGATTTCTGCGCTTACTGCCGTTTCCTGCTTCACTTCTTTCCCGGCGATCGTATCGAGCAGCACCTGCACGGAGCCGGCCCCGATCGAATCGGAGGAGAAATAAGTTGCGGCTTTCATTGGGGAACCGCCGGACTTCTTGAATTCGTCCTTTGCGAGATAAGCGCCCAGGCCCACCACACAGGCATTTTTATCGAGCCCCGCGCTCTCGAGAGCACGGCACGCGCCTATGGTGCCTTCTTCATTCGCGCCGGTCACAAGCCAGGTCTTGATTTCCGGATGAGCGGTAAACACGGTCGCGGCGGCGGTGTTGCCCTTATCGGTCGTTCCGTCGTAATCCGCCTTGAAAATCCTGCTTGCCGCAAAGTCGGGACATTCCTTCGTAAAGGCGTCATATTCCCCTTCCGCGCGCGGCACGCAGCTGGAAACAGTATCCATGGTCATAATCAGCAGGCCGACATCGGATTTGGAAACCAGATCGTTTTTCTTTGCGTAATCGGAAAGCCATTTCCCGTTCGTTTCTCCGATGGCATAAGCGTCGATTCCGACCCAGGGAGCCAGCTTTTTACCGCTCCCGTCCTGCAGGGCGTCGTCCGCCGCAATGACGGGGATCTTTGCCTGTGCGAGCTTATCCACGACGGACTGGGACATCGTCTGGTCGGGAATACAGGTGACGACCCCGGATGCGTTGTTGGCGATCGCGTTGTCGATCGCTTTCAGGTACTCCTCCGGGCTCATCTTGGCGTCGACATAGATAAACTCTCCGCCCGCGGCCTCAACCGCCTTTTTCGCGGCGGCGCCTTCATCGATGAACCACGTTTGGTCCCCGGCCTTATAGATTCCGTAAACCGTCAATTTTCCGGAACCTTTCGACCCCGCGTCCGCGGCGGCCTGTGAGCCCGCGGCCGAACCGGCGGAGCCTGTGTCTCCGCTGCTGCAGCCCGCCAGGCTTGCAAAGGCCATTGTGACTGACAAAATAAATGCTAATGCCTTTTTCATACAATATCCTCCTGTTTTACATTTTTCTAAACATGCTGATGCATGTAAAGCAACGAATCATCATTACGCATTCTTCATGCTGGCCGCCAGCAAAACCTTGTTGCGTTTCTCTTTGCGCAGGTAATCGGTGGTAAGGGCAAACAGCAGCAACGCGCCGCGCGCCACATACTGCCAGAAGGAGGGAACGTTTACCATAATCAGCCCGGTGTTGAAGGCCTGGATCAAAATGATCCCGAGTACGGTTCCTCCCATATTTCCGACGCCGCCGGTAAAGGAGACGCCGCCCAAAATTACGGCCGTAATGGCGTCGAACTCAAGGTTTACGTTAGCGGCGGGCTGCCCGCTGTTCATTCTGGCGGCAAAAACGATTCCGCCGATCCCGCAGAACAGGCCCATCATCACAAAGCAGATTAAAATAATCCTCTGGGGGTTCAGTCCCGCCAGACGCGCGGCGTCCTTATTTCCGCCGATTGCATAGATGCTCCGCCCGAATTTGGTTTTCGCAAGAATAAAACCGAAAATCCCGATGGAAAGAAGCATGATCCAGACCGATAAGGGAATTCCCGCAAACCTTGTTTTCCCGATTTCAATAAACGCCGGATTGCTGATCGCGACCGGTTTGCCGTCGCAAATGATATAGGCAAAGCCGCGGAGAATCGCCTGTGATACCAGAGTGGCTATAAAAGGGTCGAGCTTGATCTTATTCACCATCGTCGCATTGCAGACACCCACACCCGCCGCAACCGCAAGGGTGATCAGAATGGACAGCACCAGCGGGATTTTCCAGCTTACCAGTAACGCGCAGAGCGTTCCGGAAAGAGCGGCGAGAGATCCGGGCGACAAATCGTTCTGCCCGGCAATAATCAGGTATGTATGGCCTATGGCGACCAGACCGACCAGGGATGCCGCCACCAGCAGGTTGACAATATTGGTCAGTGAGAAAAAGTTTGAGTTCAAGGATGAAAAAAGGATAAATACCACGATGATTGCGCCGATCAATACCAGTCTTTCCCCGCCGATGATATTGAATATGTCCTGCAATACGGATATTCCCTTCTTCTGTTTGGGTGTCTCGTTCATTCTGTATCCTCCCCTATCATTCCCATACTGAGGAGTCTGTCCTCAGTTGCTTCATCGTGCGATATCTCCCCGACAATCTTTAATGATTTCATGACAATAATCCGGTCGGAGAGCCCCATGACCTCCGGCATTTCCGAAGATATTAAAATCACCCCAAGCCCCTGTTTTGCGAAGGCGCAGATCATATGGTAGAATTCGGATTTCGCGCCCACGTCGATCCCCTTGGTGGGTTCATCCAGAATCAGGACCTTCGGATTGGTCGCAATCCATCGCGCAACAATGCATTTTTGCTGGTTCCCGCCCGACAGCTCGATAATCTTTTTGTCTGCGGAAGGGGTTTTGATCCTGAATTCGGAAATCCCCTTCTCGGCAACGGCGTCTTCTTTGTTCTTATCTACAATCCCGAATTTTTTTGCATTTTGATCCAGCATGGAGATATTAATGTTGCCCTTTACGCTCAAATTCGCCAGAATTCCCTGCATTTTCCGATCCTCCGGGACCAGCACAATGCCGTTGTCCATAGCGTCTTTCGGCGAGCGGTTGACGATTTTTTTGCCTTCCAGATAGATTTCTCCGCTGCGTATGGGATCGGCGCCGATAATGGCACGGATCAATTCGGTCCGCCCCGCGCCCACCAGTCCGCTGAACCCCAGCACCTCGCCGCGCCGCAGCTGAAAGGAATTTCCCTTCACATAATCGGAGGAAACATTTCTGACATCCAGAAGCACGTCCCCTATGGTCTTATCCCGGTCAAGGCTCTTATAAACGTCCCCCAGATCACGGCCGACCATCAGCCGGATCAGCTCTTTGTCCGAAACCTCTCCGGTGGAAACCGTACAGACATAACGGCCGTCCTTGAAAACCACGGTTTTATCCGTGATCTTTCTCAGTTCCTCCATCCGGTGCGAGACATAGATAATGATTTTATTTTCACTTTTCAGTTTGCGGATAATCGTAAACAGGCACTCGATCTCGGCATCGCTCAAACTTGCCGTGGGTTCGTCAAAGCAGATCACTTTGAGGTTCTCCCTGCTGTAAGCCTTCATGATTTCCACCATTTGCTGGTAGGCGATACTCAAATCCTTGACTTTTGTCTGGGGGGTGATGGGCAGCCCGAAATCATTGATGATTTTCTGCGCCATTTTGTTGGCAAGGCGCTTATTGATGACTCCCAGCTTGTTGGCCGGCATCCGGCCCAGATAGATGTTCTCCGCAACGGTCAGCTCCATTAAAATCTGACGTTCCTGATAGATGACGCTGATTCCCTCTTCGATTGCTTCGTGAGGCGAGCGAAAGTGTTTAGGGACCCCGTCGATTAAGTAATCTCCCCGATCCGGCTGGTAATCGCCGTTCAATATCTTCAGCAGGGTCGATTTTCCTGCGCCGTTTTCCCCAAGGAAGGCCAATACTTCTCCGCTGTGTGCCTGGAAACTGATATCATCCAGCGCAACGACACCGGGAAAATATTTGGATATATTTTTAAATTCCAGTACACTTTCCATCCCTTTCTCCTCCTTCTCCGTATAATTTGCTATATTTTATTCGTGAGTCGACTACTCTTTTGTTAATATGTTGATATTTATGATATCACAAAGAAATGGGTTTTTGTTTTTCAAAATTGCGTAACTATTTAAAAAAATTGCTCTTTTCACAGTTCCGTATTGCTTTCCGTACAGGAATCTGTAAACTAAAATGGAGAAGAAAAAGAGAAGGGGGTGCTTGTCCCATTTTTACGCATATTACACAATATTCGAAGGACTCCCGTGCGGATCATCCGGTTTATTGCTTAAAGAACGACCTCGGCACGGAGGTTGGCTTTGTAGCTTTGGGTGCTGCCATTGCCTTTGTAAAAACGCCGGACAGGAACGGACACCTTATAAATATTGCGCTTTCTTTATGCAGCTACGAGGAATACTCCCGTAGCGACACCTACAGCGGCGCTACAATCGGCCCGGCGGCCGGCCGTATCCGGAACGGCCTTTTGCCGATTCTGGGAACGGAATATTCCCTGCAAAAAAACGATTCCGGGAACACCCTGCATGGCGGAACGAATAATCTGGGACATTCTCTGTGGGAGATCGGCGAGTTCTTCTGCGGCCCGGACGAGGCCGGCATTGTTTTTAAAGCCCGCCTGAACGATGGCCAGAACGGATTCCCCGGCGAACGTCACTTTGGGGTACGGTATACTCTTTCCAGCGATAATACGCTGAAAATACGGTATACCGCCGTCACGGACAAAACGACGTTTCTCAATCTGACAAACCACACTTACTGGAATCTGACAGGCGATTTTACAAAACCGTGTGACAGCATAGTGCTGCAGATCAACGCGGAGGAAGTTTATTTCAACGACGCCGATCATCTGCCGGTTTCGTGCGAAAGCACAGTGGGCACTCCTTTCGATTTCACCTCTCCCCGTCCGGTCGCAGAAGCAATGAAAAGTGCTCCCGCCCACAGCCAGCTTCAAAATGCGCGGGGGTATAACAATGCGTACGTATTAAGGGACGCATGCCTTCCCGCCGCTTCCCTTTACGACCCGAAAAGCGGGCGGCATGTCACCGTTGCTACGGACTATCCATGCCTTGTTTTTTATTCCGGCGGTTATCTTTCAGAGGCCGGGTTCACCGCCGACGGTCAGAAAATCGCGGCCGGCAGCGCGTATGCCCTGGAAGCGCAATATCCGCCGGACGCCCCAAATCTGCTTGGAAAAGACGCCCCTCTTCTTTTCCCCGGCGACGTCTACCATAAGGAAATATCCTTTCATTTTGATACCCTGTGATAGACATCCAGTGAAATCAGCGCATAATTTATTTACCAATAGGGCGGAGCAGCGAGAGATATTGTTGAGGAGCGCGCCGTTGGGCCCGGCGAGTACATAATGAAGCAGAACCACCGTGCATGGCGCAGCAAAAAAATTTGGCGTCATCCAGAGCACTGTTATACGGTTGCTAAGTTAAATGAAGTTTTCCGTTGTGGTCAAATAAGAAGAAAACCAAGGATTCCGGTGCTCTTGATTGAAGAGAGCCGGAATCCTTGGTTTTTGATCATTATCAGACTTCCTGCCGCATGGGGCGACCGTAAATGAAACAGCAGCACAGGACGCGATGCGTCGTCTGTCTGCGGGCAATGTTCTACAGAAGCGATTCAGAGTTCCGGGCAAAAACTTTACAAATCGACCTGCTCAAAACGCTTTGCAGAAATCAGATATGCAATCAGCATTCCAATCATATATACTGCCGCGCCAACAACCAATATGGGCAACTGCCGCAACATCATATTGGGTATAACGCTGTCGAGCCACTCGAACCCCGGAAAATGTACGAGCACCTCCATTATAATCACTGCAATGGCAGCCGGTATGATAGCAAGAAGGAACGCCATGTCCACTTTATAGGCTGTTTTGAAAAACTGTGTCAGCAAAACCACATTGAAGACAGCATATATCATCAGCCCAAAGCCATAGTAGGCCACATTTGCTTCAATCCCAGCCGGATTGCCATTTGGCAGAACATGAACACGCAGTACGGCAAACGGCAGGGAAATAAGAAGTTGCGTCATTTGGGCCAAAACCATAAGCAGGCATTTGGATTTCACCGTATCCCTTTTTTTTACCGGCAACAGAGCGGTATAGTAAATATCGTTTGTTTCTCGGCCATACAGGAAAGTAAGATACGGCGCAAGGCAGCCGAACAGGAACACCATGCCATAAGGATACGCCGGAACGATAACCAGAGCACCAAGCAGGGTGAAGATATACAGGTTGGGATGGGCAGCCAGCCGCAGTTCCTTGTAAAGAAGATTAGATATCATAGCTTCTCCTTTCGGTGCGTATCATAATTTCCTCCAAAGACAGCTCCCCGTTTTCCCCCGGCTCCCTCAGGTTTTGAAACGACCGGATAAAAACGGATTTTTCGGCGCTTTTCAGCAGTTCCCCGTCTTTGATATAGGTAATATCGTCGGCGCATTTTTCCAGATCAGACGTAATGTGGGTAGAAAAAAGGATGCTCCTTTCCTCGTCTTTCACAAGCTGCCGAAACAATCCCAGCAAATCATCACGGGATACCGGGTCGAGCCCGCTTGTGGGTTCATCCAAAATCAAAAGCCTGGCATTATGGGATAGCGCAAGGGCTAACATATATTTTACTTTCATGCCGGACGAAAGTTCCTTCACCCGTTTTTGCGGGTCGAGAGCAAAAGCCTTGAGATATTTTTGATAGGCTTCCTCGTCCCAATTCCGGTAAAAGCGCTTTGTGACCGTCGTAATAACCGCTAACTTTTTATGCTTGTAGAAATCAATCCCGCCTAAAACTGCACCGATGTTCTGCTTGCAGCTTTCTTCATTTTCCACAAAGCTGCGGCCAAACATTTCAATCACCCCACTGTCCGGGCGCACCAGATTCAGCGTGGATTTTAAGGTTGTGGTCTTTCCTGCGCCGTTTTTTCCAATCAGCCCCATGATCCTGCCCTGTGGCAGTGAAAACGTAATGTCACGCAATGTAAAACCTGGATAATGCTTCGTTATCCCCTGCACAGACAATAGATTCAAGTTTTATCCTCCTTACCCTTGAAAAAAGCATCAATAGTCTTGCCGGTCATCTGCAGAAAAGTATTACTGCTTACCAACGCAATTCCGGCGGTTGTCGGGTCGCTGTCCCCCAGAACCACCAGCGTATCGCCGGGTTGAAGTTTTAACGTGTCCCGCGCCTTTTTAGGTAATACGATTTGTCCTCTTTCGCCTATGGTTACCGTACCAAAGATGTGCTTGTTTTTAGGGCCAATAGGAATTCCCTCCTGTTCAGGATCATAACGCACAAGGTCATTTAGGGATACATCAAATAAGTCGGCCAGTGCTCCACAATTGAGGATGTCGGGCAGGGAATCTCCATTTTCCCACTTTGCCACGGCCTGCCGTGTGACGCCGACTTGCTCGGCGACTTCCTCTTGCGATAAGCGGCGGCGGGTTCGCAGATAACGCAGATTGGCAGCAATGTTATTTTTAAGATTATTCATACTTTTCATACCTCGCTCTTAAATATTACAATTGAAATTCAAGGAATACAACCAACTGCTGCATACGTATTATGTTCGTTTTGGTTGCGTATATAAATGCTACGCTTTTCAATTGTCACGGAAGGATGAAAAAAGCGGCTTAAAGTTATAAGTCCATGGCCCTTCACTGCCGCGATTTCTCGTCTGAACAGGCATCTTAAGTTTTGCTTCTATTATAAATTATAAAGCGAGGATTGTCTGATCCTTTCTACTGCAGCCTTAGTCAGCCGGTTTACGTCATTCTTATTGATCCGGTAAGCGGAGGTTTCCTTGCGTGAGGTTGGATTGTCTGGAGAAATCAATTCAGCAATATGCTGATCTATCAGTATAGAGGGCTGCTTTCCCGTTCTTCGCAGCAGCTCGTTTGATAGCTTTGGGTTTCCGCCGTCGGCCCCGCCGCTGATGGATAAAAAGCCGTACGGTTTCGGATTTTGTTTTAGATCATCTAAGTACGCCCGAAGCGGGGACGCTGCCTGACCCATCCAGACGGGCCCGAAAAAAAGTATGAAATCATATTGCCGAAGAATATCCGGGGCAGGCAGTACTTTAGGCGTCCGGGAAAAAAGCATATCCATAACGATGCTCCCCATTGTTATGGGTTTTTTTACGGAGACTTTGATATGCTTTGCCATCAACTCTTTTGCCACACTTTCCGCAAGAGCTTCATTATTACCCGTGTAAGAATACGATACAACCGCGATGTTCATCGAGATCCTCCCCGTTCTGTTTTAAATTTAACTTTGTTTTATACTCACTGCCTTTTTAATAAAACCATTTTACATATTTTCCGTGATCCGTTTTTCCGATTCGTTCCCTCTGTTCAACCTTAGAAGCAGGATAGAGAATACGACAATCCATAACATGTATCCATAAATATTAATGCGCTCCCAAACGCCCATCATGGGAGTAGGCATATTTAAAGCGTATTTCGGCTGATCCAGACCGGCCAATATGCCGAAAATCACAAACAATATCATGGTAATGATCGAATAGGCCCTGAACTTTCCTTTAAAGGATACCGCTCCCGCTATCATCGCCGGAAACATACAGAGAAAAACCCCTGCCGCTGTTAGAATTCCATGCATCGTATCCGAAAAATCCGCTTCCACGCCCCGCAGATGGATCGGAAAGAAAAGTGTAGCCGCAAGTCCGAGGGCCTCTTTCGCGATAATCAGCAACGCTGCTATTTTAAGCGTCCGTTTGCCATTTGAAGAGAGCATGATGCCAATGCCGTACGCATAGATCAGCAGGTCATAAACAACAAAAAGCATCGCTACATACAATCTGGTCGGCGCGTCGATCGCAATTAGTTCGCTGACGGTTTGTGATACGGGGCTATAATCGCTCCACACAGCGGATGCGGTTGTGACGGTGATAAGATAAAGAATGGAGGATACGATCCCCATGGTAATCAAATCCGTTTGAAGCTTGGTTAATACCTGCCGCTTTTCTCCTTGAGCATGATCATTAGTCGTATGATTCATATTTTTCTCTCCTTCAAAACATGAATTTACCGGCCTTCGGCTTGTTTTCACTGTTTATTCTCAGCGTCTGGCGGCGTGTCCGCGGAGCAGTCCATAAGCCCCTTCATCGTGAATTCGGCCAGGTATTCAATCAGACGCGGGAAATAATCAAGCCCGATTTCATCTTTATGTGTTTCCGTAACAACCAATGCGGTGAAAATCGACATGATCATTTCGGCGTCGATATCCCGCCGCATCCGTCCTTCAGCCTGCCATTTTTTCACGATCTCAATAAAGCCGCTGTAGAGAAAGTCCACATGCTCCAGCCCATTTTCTTCCCGAAAACTTTTTTCTATTTTACCGAACACCTCGCTGTTGTACCATTCCCGCAAGATCGGATTGGCCTTCATACCCTCGAAATTCAGCCCCAGTATTTTCCGCATAGTCAGCATAGGATCGGCATTAATATCTATGACCTCCATAATGCTCTTTTTCAAAGCGACATTTTCATCATTGTAAATCTCCAGGAACAAGGCATCTTTCGAGGGATAATAATTATAAAACGTACCCGCCGCCATTCCAGCCATTTTCGTGATTTCCGCAACATTCGTGTCTTTAAATCCCTTTAGGCTGAACAGATGCTTCCCGCAGCGATAGATTTCCGCTTTTCTGTCCATTTTTATCCTCCTGTAGTGGGTGACTTTAGACGGTCGTCTTTCTTCCTATAAAATCAAAGAAGCTTCCCATGACCTTTTTAAGCAGCCCCAATGAAGTTTCATAATAATAATCAGACTCAAACCAGCCGTGTTCCTGATAATACCGAAAATCCCGGTATTCCTCATTGAGCATCATGCGTATTTTGGTACGTGAAATGCGGAACATCATCAGCCGGAAAATGGAAGGAGGCAGGGTGCTGCGCATCAGCGCTTTGTAAAAAGCCGTTGCCGCCCTTTGTATTTCCCTGTCATTTTTCCTGCGCATGGCTTCCGTGGTGGGCTCCAGCGTTTGCAGAACACAGCCGCGGGACGTGTGAAATCCTAAATTTTCACCCATACTGTTCAGATACTTCACGATTTTGTTCCCGCCAAAAATCCCTTGCGCAACAATCGACGTACAGGCTTTGCCCCAGAAGCGCGGTCTGTGAAAGATAAAAGCCAGCCTGTCAAACAAATTCTTCATCCGTGCGGAAACATGGAATGCGTAATTGGGAGAGGCAAAGATCACGCCATCCGACCGGCTTATTTTTTCAATCAGAAGATCCCGGTCGTCCTTCAGGGGGCAATATTCCTCCCCCTTGTCAAAGCATAGCTTGCAGCCCGTGCAAAATCCAAGGTTGTAATCATGCAAAAAGATGGTTTCAAATTCAATCCCGCCATGCGATGTTAAGTACTCACCAAAATTGAGGACGGCGTCGTAGGTTTCTTTCTTTCGTTGGCTCCCGATCAATGCGATAACCCTTTTCATAGCTGACCTCCATAGGATATGAACAAGTCTTATGAATGAATATATTTTAATTCATTCATATTGTACTATACTAAGACGGATTTGTCAATCCCTCTGACTTGGCCCGAAGTGCCAGGGCAAGACTTGCAAAGCCGCTACACCGAATGGATATGCATGGCAGCAGACCTGATTATTTCCGGGGCGGGTATTGCCGGCTACCGGCTATTCGGTTTCCAGCAGCGCCGGCCTGATTGTGACAGGGTTTCTGATCTCTCCTTTCGCCTCCGCGCAGAAAGGTTTATAGACAGGCTATCCGATTTGAATGATTCCCTGAAAGGC
Organism: Caproiciproducens sp. CPB-2; assembly: GCF_036287215.1. Classification (NCBI taxonomy): domain Bacteria; kingdom Bacillati; phylum Bacillota; class Clostridia; order Eubacteriales; family Acutalibacteraceae; genus Caproiciproducens; species Caproiciproducens sp. CPB-2. Next base: position 745,630 of record NZ_CP142860.1, on the reverse strand, counting down.
TTTGTGATGGGTTGAACATAATAGCCGATACGCAAAAGCGGGCCACAGCGGCCCGCTTCAACTTTTTGTTGTGATAAATGGAAAATTAAAGCCACACGTTAGTGAACCGAATCCCGTGCAATAGACAAGGAGAGGAACCCTGGTGGAAACGGTATAATAAACAAGTCCGGTGTTCAGTCCCTTCGGAGGGTATTCCGAAGGTAGGGGAACTGGCTGTGTGGGCCGTTTCCGATCGGAAGCCTAAACGCTTTTCTCAAGAAAAGCCTTCAGGGAAGCGGCGTTCGCTTCCTCGCTGCCGCCGGATACCGATACGGTGATAACATTGTCCTGCTTGACGCACAGGCCCATGATCGCGAAGATTTTCCTCGCATCGGCCTTTCTGCCGTCCAGCGAAATGGTTACGTCGGAATCGAGACCCTGTGCAAATTTGACAAGCTGACCTGCCGGGCGGGCATGAAATCCTTCGGGATCTGTGACTTTATAGGTGAATTCCTTCATGGTATGTTACATGACCGGGACAATCGGACGCATGCCGATCATGCGCTCCTTTCAAAATATTGACGCGAGAAGTACGGTTACCACTCCGCAAAAGTGCCGTCGTAGTTCTTCCATTTCGGGTTTGTCCAGACCAGTTCGTCCATGGAAACCTTCTTGACCTTTTCCTCGTCCAGCTCGATGCCAAGCCCCGGCTTCGTCGGCAGGCCGACATATCCATCTCTGTACTGAAAGATTTCCTTGTTCTTCACAAAGTCAAGCAGGTCATAATCCCGATTGTAGTGGATACCGAGGGATTGCTCCTGAATGAACACGTTCGGGGTGCAGGCGTCCACCTGCAGCGTCGCGGCCAGTGCGATCGGGCCGTAAGGCGCATGCGGCGCAACGGCCATGTCAAAACCCTCGGCCATCGCCGCGATCTTCTTCGTTTCCAGGATTCCTCCGACCAGCGCGACATCCGGCTGCACAATGTCGATGACACCCTCACGGAACAGATTCTTGAACGCCCAGCGGGAATTCAGGCGTTCGCCGGTTGCCAGCGGTGTGGATGTGTGCAGAGCCACTTCACGGAACGCTTCTTCGTTTTCCGGCAGAACGACCTCCTCCAGGAACATCAGCCGGTAAGGCTCCAGCTCTTTTGCAAGTACCTTGGCCATCGGCTTGTGGACCCTGCCGTGAAAATCGATGCCTATACCGAGATCATATCCGAATTTGTCGCGCAGCGAGCCGACGCGGTCAAGGACTTCCTGAATCTTTTTGAAGGAATCGATATAATGCAGCTCCGAAGTCGCATTCATCTTGACGGAGTCGAATCCGGCGTCGACGCGCTCCTGCGCGTTCGCCACCACGTCGTGCGGATGGTCTCCTCCGATCCAGGAATAGACCTTGATTTTATCTCTTGCCGCGCCTCCCAGGAGCTCATAGACGGGCACATTCAGCGCCTTGCCTTTAATGTCCCACAAAGCCATTTCGATACCGGACACAATGGTGGAATTGATCGGACCGCCCCGGAAGAACGACTTGTACAGTTCTTCCCAGATACCTTCGATAGCGAACGGGTTGCGGCCGATCAGCGTATTGCCGATTTCATAGGCTCCGGCAACGACGGTCTTCGTCTTGGTGCCGGAGATCATTTCGCCCCAGCCTTCAATGCCCTCGTCCGTCGAAATTTTGATAAATATCCATCTTGGTTTAACAGTATAAACTTTGACCGCACTGATTTTCATGAAGCTTCCTCCATAATTCCTTTTAACTTCCTGACATGCCCGAAGTAATACCAGCAGGCTGCAAGCACCACGATCAGGATCGGCAGGGTAATCATTACGTTGGAGACGAACACCTCATAGACAAGATAGCTTACCGACAGGCTGGTGGCGGCAAAGCAGGAGATCTGCGAGCCGTTCGCAAGATTGAGGCCCGTGGATTTTGCAAGCGCGGTCAGGACCGGAGAGGTAGCAGTACCGGCAAGCAGGATGGCACCCGTGGTAAAAATGCCCATGATGATGCTCTTGAACAGGTTCCCGTTGCACAGCGCGACAATCATCGCCACACGGAATGTGATGACGGCGAGATCCGCGAACGGCAGCACCCTGTTCCCGGGCAGGACCGCAGCCATCAGGATGGTGATGGGCGTGACGATCAGCGCGGTGGTGATGACGGACTGGTCGCCGACAATGACGGCGGCGTCAAGCCCGATCAGGAACTTCCTGCCCTTAAAGCGTTCCTGGGTGAATTTGGTCGCCGCTTCGGAAATCGGCATCAAACCTTCCACGAACAGCGCGGTCATCTTCGGGATCAACACCAGAACCGCTGCCATGTAAACAGCCAGCGCCAGCACCTTGTCCACAGGGTAGCGCGCCAGCAGGCCGATGACGGCGCCGAGGATAAAGCCCAGCATGATCGGTTCGCCGAAAATTCCGAATTTTTTCTGCGCGTCCTTGATGGAAAAGTTAATCTTGTTTACGCCGGGGATTTTGTCAAGCAGCCAATTCATCGGAACCGCGATCAGCAGAGAGGACAGGGCGGACATCGTCGGAAGCGAGATACTGGGCAGCCCGAAGTATTTTTCAACCAGCGGAGCGGACCAGTCCGACAGCTTGAAGGTAATGATCGCCATAAACAGAGTGGCCAGCGAGGCGTAAAGCAGGTTGTTTGTGACAAAATAGACCATGACGCCAACGATCGCCATGTGGTGGTAGTTCCAGATATCGACGTCCAACGTGTCGGACGCCTTGAGCACAAGCAGCAGGATATTCGTCAGAAAGATCACGCCGATCAGGACCGGAATGATCGGCGACGACCACGTCACCGCCGCGATAGCACCCCAGCCGACATCCAGAATGTCCAGCTTGATTCCGAAGTTCTCGACCATTGCCTTGGCCGCCGGGCCCAGGTTGGTAGACAGCAGGTTGATCACGAGGTTGATGCCGGCGAAGCCGATGCCGACCGTCAGGCCGGCTTTCAAAGCCTTTGAAAATTTCAGCCGGACAATCAGACCGACAATGGTGATGATAATCGGTAGAATGACAACTGCGCCCGCGCCCATCAAAGCGCGGAAGGCAACGTAGGTTGCCTGAAGAACTTGATTCATAATTTTTCCTCCTGCCAAATTGGAAGCCATACTGTATGTAAATCCCGATGGCCCCTGTAATGGAATTCCGCGGAAGAGCGGCCGCGTCGGCCATCCCATGCCCGGAATCCGCCGCCGGGTTCTGACCGCCCGGCGGACTTTGCTTTACTTGCTCAGAAAATCCGTTATCTTCTCAATGGTCTCTTCCGCGCCGATTCCGGTCAGCAGGGAAATCGCGCTGAAAATCGGGATTTTGATGGATGGGTCCTGAAATTTCCCCGTGGTGACGATCAGGTCATAATCCTCCGCCTTGGAGGGGACCTCCAGGATTTTGCACTGCGTAATCGAAACAGGGATTTTCTTCTCCTCGCACGCCTCTTTGATTTTGACGGCGGCGATGGTAGAGGTCGCGATTCCGTTGCCGCAGGCAACCAAAACTTTTTTCATTCTCGACATTCCTTTCGTTCGGCCGGCGTTTGCGGCGTCGGCCGTAATTATTTCACCCGCAAAGACGCGGTCAGAAATATTTGCTGATGATACCGTAAATGTCCTTGCGGGAGGCGGCTTCCGTAATTTTCTTCAGGGCGCCCTGTTCCTGTATCAGGTCCGTGACCCGTTTCAGAACATCGGTGTGCCCGTGGGGGTCCTTCAGGGCCAGCAGAATCACCACAGAAACCGCCACTTCCGCGTCGGGGTCACTCATCTGGCGGAACGTCACCGGAGCATCCAGCACGCCGATGATAATAGCGGACTCGTCGACAAGCCTGTAGTCGGCGTGCGGCATGGCCACGCTGATCTCCCCGGTGTAAAGGCCCGTCGGATACTGGCGCTCGCGGTCCAGAATCGCCTGTACATATTCCTTTTGCACCCGTTTTTTTTCAACGAGCCGGTTGGTGAGAAAGCTCAGCACCTCCTCCCTGCTCCTGTATTTCAGATGGATATAGACATCCTCTGGGGTTATCACAATTTTTTCCAAGTCAGATCACTCCAATTGCTTGTTTGTATTTTTCAATGCTCCGCGCCAGATTGGCGACGTTCCCCGCAACGATATCCTCTTTTTCAAACATCTTGCCGCCGATTCCGAGATAGTCGATCCCGCTTTTCAGCAGCGCGGCGGCGTTGGAAAGCCCCACGCCGCCGACTCCCATCAGCGGGATGTTGCCAAGCGGGGCCTTGACGGCTTTGCCATAGCCAAGCTCCAGCGTGCTGACCGGGAAAACCTTGACGATATCGGCGCCGGACAAATACATCTGGTAAATTTCGCTGGGACTGAAGGCGCCGGGAATCGCAAGCACATTGTTTTCATGGGCATATTCAATCATTTCCCGCTCCATGATGACGGGGGACAGGAGGAATTTGGCCTTCGCGCGGACGGCGGCGACAGCGTCTGCCATGTTCCGCACAGTACCGGCACCCACCAGAAGGTCTCCGGCAAATTCCTCCGAAAGCTTTTTAATGATATCCAGCGCGTCCGAAGAGGTCATGGAAATCTCAACGGAACACGTACCGGCTTTTTTCATGGCCTCGGCTACGCAGCGTACCTGGTCATACGGGCTTCCCCGCATGATAATAGTCATTTTCGGAAAATTTTTTAAAACAGACATAGCTTCTCCTTTCGTCAGGTCAGGTTGTATTCATAGCCCGCGATCACTTCCGCGGCTTCTTCCGCCGTCTCCGCGTGCAGCAGGTCCTGCTTGAACCGGCTGACGGCGAGCAGGTTGACGAGATGGAACAGCGCATTCAGGTGAGTCGTATTGTTGATTGCACAAAGGCAGCAGACAAGCTGGACAGGGTCCAGAATACCCACGTCGAAGCAAACGGGCTGTTTTAAACGGATCAGGCTCATGCCTACCTTTTTGACCCCGTCGTCCTTGCCGCTGTGGGGCAGCGCAAAACCCGGTGAAATGACGATATAGGGGCCGTTTCTCTCTACATTTTGAATCATGCTCTCAATGTAGCCCGCGCTAATGTATTCATGCCCCAGCAGAATGCCGCCCGCCTGCCGCACGGCATCCCGCCAGTCCGCGCAGTCCACGTCAAGACGGATAAAATCCTGCGTCAGGAAGTCGGACAGCATACATTCCCGGTGAAAACCCGACGGGATTTTTCTGAAATACTCCTGTACGGTATCCGCGACTTCCCGCTCCAGTTCCTTATCGCTGCTCAGATACGGGGAAATCTTCTCCATAATTTCTTTTGGACCGCTGAACGATATGCCGCGGCCGCTACGGTCCACCGGCGCGCCACGGTTCTTGATCTGCTCCACTTTCCGGCCGATCTTCATATAATCCTCGTCGTTCAGAAGCGGCGTGACAGTCACGCTGTCCACGGGACTGTTCCGAACGGGCACGGTGGAGATGATCAGGTCCACCTCGCCGCGCCGAACCTTGCCCAGCTCGTAGGAGGTGATGACTCCCACGATGTTAAAGGGAAACAGCTTTTTGATGCGCACCTTCAGCAGCTGGGAGGTTCCGATCCCGCTATTACAGATCAGCACAACGTTGATGCACGTAATGTTGTGCATCTTTTCGATGGCCGCGCACAAATAAACCGCGATATATTCCTTCTCGGTATCCGACAGGTCCCGGTTGATATATTTTTGAATGATATGCGCATGCTCGTCGATCACATCCCGCACCTGCGGATATTCCTCAAGAATATCGTGTCCCTCGGGAAAATCCGGTAAATTCTGGTCCCGTTCAAAGGCCGAGCCCAAATGGTTGGAAAGGCCTTCGAACAGACTGTAATCCGTGTTGAGATTCACTGCCAGTGAGCCCGAAACAGCCTCGATGAATTTTCTGGTGATGGTCTGCACTTCCACAATATTGGAATTGTCCGCCTGTCTTTCAATGTAATGCAGGTGCGCCATCTGTTCATTGAGCAGCCGCAACTCGCCGGGGCTGTAGCTCAACTGAAAATACTGGATGATGTTTTTATATAAATGAATCGCGATCTGCCTCCGGTCTTTCTGTTCCGGCAGAGAGTCCGGTCCGCTCAGAAAATTTCCGTTTTTCGTCCTGAGCACGGAAAAAAGAAGGACATACTGGATCTGTGTGAAGGAATCCTCTGAAAGAAAGACGGTATGCAGATTTTCGGATTCCGTAATCAGCTTGCGGATGACCAGCATCGTGTCGTCCAGACTTTTTCCGAGAGCAGGAAGGAACTGCTCCACACTGCCCTGATTGAAAAATATTCTGACAAGCAGCGGATCTTCCCGCATGAACCGGAAAAACAAAAGCCGGACTTTCTTCTCATCCCCGATGACCCTGACGCCCCTGTTCGGGTGCGAAGACAGCACCAGCCCACTGACAGCGAGGCTCTCATGCAGCGCCTCCAGATCATTCGCGACCGTCGAACGCGAAACATTCATAAAAACAGCCACCTGCTGCAGCGTAATGAAACCGGCATGACAGATCAGCAAAAGAGAAGAGATTCGGAGCCGTTCTTCACGGGAAATCGAATAATCGTAAAAATCGATGTGGGAGATCAGCTCCTGCACGGAGAACAGGTCTGCCTCCAGGTCGAACAGGCCGTCCTTCTGAACCGTGATTTCCGGGAAGCCACTGCGCACGAGGTAATCGTTGATGACCCCGAGGTCCGTACGGACGGTACGCTCCGTCCTGTTTTCCTTCTTCGACAGAGTGGACAAGCTGTAATGCTTCTTTTTCGACGCAATATCCGTCAGGATGTCAATCGCTCTTCGATTAATGAAAATCACCCGTCTTTCTTTCCGTAGTCATTTTGGTATTGATAGATCGTCCCCATCGGCTTTCGCAAGCCGCTCTCTTTACTACATTTTTAGTATAAACCCTAAAAAAATGAAAGAAAAGTTGAGAATTCTTCTGTTCATTTGAAAGAAATTGTTCGATTAGCACAGCAAAATCGGAGCGCGTCTCACAACTCACGCCTCTGAAACTGAACTCTTTTCGGTTGTGGTCAACAAAGAAAAAGCCAAGGATTCCTGCGCTCTCCGATAAATGAGAGCGAGAGTCCTTGGCTTTTCATCATGAATGATCCTTACCCGGCAGGAATATGCCTGTTGCCGTTTCCATAAATGGAACCATGCTTTTTTACAAGCCGTCTCAGGATTCAGCGGGTGGAATCCTCTTATTTTTCATAAACGGTCCTGCCGTCGAAAATCGTTTTTACCACCGACATTTTGCTGATTTCACGCGGTGTCTTCTCTGTAATCCTGCCGTCCAGGACAACCACATCGGCCAGTTTTCCCGCTTCAAGGCTTCCTTTGATACCTTCGTCAAACCCCGCGTACGCCGCGGAATAGGTATAGCAGCGGATCGCTTCCATCAGGGAAATCGCCTGGTTTTCCGCAACCTTTTCCCCGTTTGCATAAACCGTCCTGTCCATCGCGGAGGCAATTCCCTGAATGGGCCGGATATCCGGGATGCACTCCCAGTCGGACGCCGCCGTGCAGACAATCCCTCTGTCGATCGCGCTGCGCATGGGAATCAGGTATTTCTGACGGCTTCCCTGATAATACTTATTGAAGGAGACACCCCAGAGATTAATGAACGCGGGATTGAACGTTGGGATGACCTCCAATTTCCGGATACGTTCCAACAGATCCGGTTCCGCAATCATGCAATGTTCGATTCTGTGCCTGCAGTTTTCACGCGGAAATTCTTTCTGCGCTTTCTCATAAGCGTCCAGAACCATCTCCACGCCTTTATCGCCGATACAGTGCGCCGTAATCTGGAAGCCCGCCCGATGCGCCCTTACGACGATGTCGTCCACTTCCTCCTGCGTCATGGAGGGCGGCATCGTCTTGCCGTTATGGCTCATGGGCTGCCGTGTCGCACAGGTTCCGGACGCCCCCGACCCGTCGACCATGATCTTGACCGGTCCGATTTTCATATATTCGTCGCCAAAGCCGGTAACGAACCCGGACTGAATCTGGGCGTTTACAAAATTGATGTTTAAATCCTTGCCCATCAGGGTAAACAGCATGGGGTACATCCTGACGGTAAGCTTTCCCGATTTCACTGCTTTTTGCATTGCCCGGATTGTCGTAGTCCCGGTTGCGCCCGCATCGTGAGCCGTCGTGATGCCGACGCTGTTCATGAGTTTCGACGATTCCATCAGAGTCTGAACGAGCTTTTCTTCCGTGACGGGATTGAATTGATCAATAACATCCAGAATCTTAAAATGACCTACTTCTTTCATGACTCCGTTCGGAACGTTGTTTTCATCCTTTACCACATGTTCGTCCGGATAGTCGATTCGGCCGTCCAGGACATGGCAAAGCTCAAAAGCCTTCGTATTATACAGGCCGGTGTGCCCGCTGGAATGAGTGATCGCAACCGGATTGTCCGGGGAAACGCGGTCGAGCTCCCATCTGGTCGGCCAGCGTTGTTCCTCCAGATTTTCAAAAGTCAGGCCATGGCACTGCAGCCATTCCCCCTTTTTCAGGGCGGCCGCGTTTTCTTTGATACGGTTCAGAAGGTCTTCGATATTCAGGATGCCGGATTTTCGGGACAAATCGATTCCCTTGGTCAGAACGACTCTGGAAGCCGTATGGATATGTGTTTCGATAAATCCCGGCAGGACGGTATTTCCCTTCACATCGATTTTTTGAGTCGATTCATCGCATCGTTTGAACGCTTCTTCATCGGACCCAACGAATTGAATTTTGTTTCCTTCGATCAGGACCGCTTGTGCGATTTCATCCTTCGCATTTACGGTAATGACTTCCCCGTTATACAATAAAATTTTACTCATTTACTCTGCCTCCTTCATCTCCGTTACAGGAGCGGGAACCTCCGAAAGCCCTTAAAACAGTTCCTTATAAATTTTATAAACTCTCTTCTGATCGAGCTCCACAAAGTTATTGGCCATCAGGCGGCCCTGGTTTCGCATGACCGAGTCGGTAAACGCTTCCAGCTTTTGTTCCGTCACCCCATATTCATGAAGGGCCTTTTTCGGTATCAGGATATCCAGCAGCTTCTCCAGTTCCTCGTAAACGCGATCCGCGCCGCAGGCTAAAATATCCGCAAGGAACCGATTGAGCGCCGCGATTTCACCGTCGCTTTTCAGTTCCATGTAATTTTTCAGCACACCGGTGAACATGGCGTAATTGGCCTCGCCGTGAGGAACATGATAGATTGCGCCCAACGGATAGCTTAACGCGTGCACCGCCGCGCAGCCCGCGTTCCCAAACGCGATGCCGGCGTAATTGCTTGCCGTCAGAAAATCGCCGAGCAGCGGAGTCCTTGCATCGGGTCCCTTATCCCGGATTTCCTTGTAACCTCTTAAAATCATATCAATGGCTTTATAGCTGAACATTTTTGTCGCGTCCGTCGCTTTCGGTGAAAGGGCGGATTCAACCGCATGAACCAGCGCGTCGATCGAGCTGGTTGAAAAAAACCGGAAGGGAAGGCTGTTCAGCAATTCCGGAATCAGTACGGCGCTGTCCGCGTACAATGCGTCCGCGGCCAGCCCTTTTTTGGTCCCCCGGCTGTTGAGTGCGAGAATAGAGATATTGGTAACTTCGCTTCCGGTCCCGCAGGTTGCCGGTACGATCACCAGTTCCTTATCTTTTACAAGGGGCAGCTTCCCGTCGAAAAGATCCAGAACGGGCGATCCGTTTTTGAGCGCGAACAGTTTGGAAAGATCAATGACGGAACCGCCGCCGACCGCAATAATACGCTTATAGCCGCCTTTGACGTCCCTGTACATGGCTTCGGCCATCTCATCGGACGGCTCGCCCGCGCCATATTTTTCCTTCAGGAGCACGTCGCACTGCAGATTCAGCGCCGCCAAGAAAGGCTTGTAAATATATCCGTTCGTAATGAGCAGATCTCCCCGCCCGATTTTGAATTCCTCCGCGAATTCCGCACAGGTGGAATATTGGTAGATGGTTGGCCTGATAAAAAGCTGTTTCATGACTGTACACCCTGCTCTTCCTTGGTATCGAGCTTAATTTTAATATAGTCCTTGATCAGCTCCACACATTTTTTCCGTCCTATTCTGGCGCTGTTCAAGGTCATGTCGTAGTTGATCGGATTGGTCCAATTCCCGCCGCCGGTGTAATATTTATAGTACTCCGCGCGATATTTATCGGTCCTGTGTATCATCTGGTTTGCCTCGTCCTCATCGACCCGGAGCTTGCTCATGATGGACTTCACGCAGTCCGCCCTCGGAGCTTCCACATACACGCTGATGACATTTTCATAATTCCTCAAAAGGTAATCGGCGCATTTTCCGATGATCACGCAGGATTCCGTATTGGCAAGGTTGCGGATAATTTCCGCCTGAATGTTGAACAAATTGACGTCCGAAATAAAATCCTTCTCGCTTGGCTCAGCCACAGTGGAAAAGGGGACCTTTTTCAGCATATTGGTGAGATAACTGCCCTTTAATTTTTCGTCGACATCGTAGAACAGCCCTTCCGCAATCCCGCTCACCTCAGAGGCCATCTGAAGGATCTGCTTCTCATAAACCGGAATGCCCAGATCCTGAGAAAGCATGGTTGCAATATCTTTTCCGCCGCTGCCAAAGCCTCTCGCGATTGTAATCACATAATTTCTCATGGTGTACCCCTTTCCATACGGTTTCGTCACATACACTTTTGTATCGCGTCTTCCAAAATCGAAAGGCCCGCATCCAGCTGCGCGTCCGTGATTACGAGCGGGGCCAAAAAACGGACGACATTTCCATAGGTACCCGCGTTTTCAATCAGCAGGCCGTGAGCGGCGCATTCTTTGATCAAGGCTGAAACAAGCGGAGCGTTGGGCTCCTTTGTTTTCTTATCTTTGACAAACTCAATTCCGACCATTCCGCCAAGGCCTCTGACGTCTCCGACAACCGCGTATTTTTCCTTCCATTTATTGAACGTCGTCCGGATTTTCTCGCCGATTTCCAGAGAACGTTCGCACAAACGATCCCTTTCCATGACTTCGATCACCTTCAGGGCCGCGGCGCAGGCAAGCGCGTTTCCGCCAAAGGTTCCGCCGATCACGCCGGCCGGAACCGCGTCCAGAATTTCAGCGCGGGCTGTAATCGCGCTCAGCGGCACGCCGCCGGCGATTGATTTGGCGGAGGCAATGATGTCCGGCTCGCAGTCCGCTTCTTTCCAGTAGCAGCTTGCAAACATTTTACCCGTGCGCCCAAAGCCCGACTGGACCTCGTCCGCGACCAGAAGAATCCCTTTTTCATCGCAGATTTTGCGAAGCGCTTTCACCCATTCGATTGGCGCGGGGATAAATCCGCCTTCTCCCTGCAGGGGTTCGACCACAACGGCGGCGACCTGATCGGCGGGCGAGGCCTCTTCAAACACTTTGTAGATTTTTCCGATATAGTAATCGATTGCTTCCGCTTCCGTCATATTGCCCGGGCATCTGTAAAGATAGGGAAATTCGGCGCGATAAACACCGTCCGGAAAAGGTCCCATCCCCAACGCGTACGATTTCTTTGACGTCATGGCCATCGTCAGCATGGTCCTGCCGTGGAAGGCGCCTGAAAAAACGATGATATTGGGCCGCTTCGTATAGGCCTTCGCAATTTTCACCGCATTTTCATCCGCTTCGGCGCCGCTGTTGGCAAAGAAGGTTTTTTTGACCGCGCCCCTTACGGGAACGATTTCATTCATCTTCTCCGCCAACGCGACATAACCTTCATGCGTTACAATATTGAACATTCCATGAAAATATTTTCCGGCCTGCTCCCTGACGGCCTCAACCACTTCCGGATGGCAGTGGCCGATATTCAGCACGCCCACGCCGCCGATCCAGTCAAGGAAAAGGTTTCCGTCCAGGTCCTCTATCATGGCGCCCTGTGCCCGTTTCATTGCGCAGGGGTAAACACATCGGATCGCTCCGGGCGTCGCTTTTTCCCTCCTTGCGATCAAGGCTTCGGATTTTTCACCCGGCACGGTTTTTGTAATAATCTTTGGCAGCTCGTCTTTCAGCATTTCGATTCCTCCATAAAATATATCATTTATTCCAGACGTTTTCCAAAACGTCGAAACCTGCGGTAATTCAGTCCGTTCTTCCCATTTTCCCGGAAAAGCCCTGCGGTGTCAGCCGTCACTTCGTCTGGGCTGCTTTGCCGGATTTTTTATTAAAATGTTTTTTCAGCTTATTGGTGCCGCTGGTAAATTCCGATTTGCTGTTTAAAACTCCGCCGGGAAGAAAGATCATTACCAGAATTAAGATCCCTGCGTAGATAAACAGCTTATAATTGGCAAGCGATTTTAAGGATTCCATTAAAATCGTAATAAAGAAAGCGCCGAAAATGGGACCGCTGATAATCCCTGTGCCGCCGAATAAGCTCATCGCGATAAATTCCGTCATCAGATTCTGACCGAACATGGCGTCCGGAGTCAGGATTTTCATATAGTGCGCATAAAAAGCGCCAACTACGCCGGCCATGAACGCGCTGACAACAAAAACCTTGATTTTGGTTCTGGCGATATTTACCCCGATTGCCTCCGCCGCTTCCTGCGATTCGCGAATGGCTTCCATGGCCAGGCCCGTCGGAGATTTTACGATGTAAACGCAGGCGCCTACAATCACCGCGAAAATGATAAGGATTAAATAATAATATGGGATTTTATCGACGCCGCTGAAGTCGATTCCGGAGATGTTTTCATACGAACGGATCTGCCAGAAGCCGCTGGAGCCTCTGGTCCAGGTCTTGAGGTTTGTAAAGACAAGCCTGACGATTTCCGCCAAAACCATGGTCGCTATGATGATATAAGGCGCCTTTTTCAGCCGCAGACAGGGGACGGCAATCACGACACTGACCAATGCCGCGCAAACGCCGCCGACCAGAAAGCCGAGCCAGGGGGATGTTCCGGCATACAGGCCGAACATCGCCGTAGCATACGCGCCGATCCCGAAGAAAACCTGATGGGCCATGCTGAAAATCCCAAGATAGCCCGCCACCAGGTTCCAGGAGGAAGTAAGCGCCGCCCAATAAAAGCACATGATGAAAATGTTCAGGAAATAGTTCTGCTGGCTGTTGTCACAAACCAGACGGATCAGGACCGGCAAAATGAGCAGCACCAGGAAAAACGCGGCGGAAGCATTCCTTTTGGACTTTTTATGATCAAATAGTTTCATGATTGTTTCTCTCATATCTAATGTCCCTTCTTTTCAAAAAGTCCATTCGGCTTAAACCAGAACATGAGAATCAGCAGGCTGTAGGCCAGGACATTCTGCCAGTCCGTTCCGATATACTGTACCGCAAAGCTTTCGATCAATCCCAGCAGAAGTCCGGCTACGATGGAACCGCCGATATTACCGAACCCCCCGATGACGCAGACCACAAAGGATTTCAGCTGAATGCTGGCGCCCATCCAGGGGTTGATCCCGTAAATCGGAGCGAGCAGGCCGCCGGACAGCGCCGTCATCCCGGCGGCTAATCCGAAGGTAAACATATAAATCTTTTTCGTGTCGATTCCCATCAGGGTCGCGGCGAACGTGTTTTGCGAGGTTGCCGAAATCGCCCAGCCAAATCTTGTTTTCCGGATGAAAAGCATGGCGGCGAACATAGCGAGAAACGCCACGATCACAACGATGATCCGCTGAGCCGCCAGGGTAACGCCCAGAAATTTGATAATGGCGTCGTTAAAATAGGGGACGCTTTTATATCTCTCACCGTAAATCAACTGTACGAAATTCTGCAGCAAAATGGATATTCCAAGCGTAATAACAAACGGGGAATTCCCCATGCTGTCCCGTGTCAAAGCCGGCGTAAGGACTGCGCGCTCCAGGATCATCGCCAGAACGGCGGCGACGAGAACCGCAAGAATGACGGCCGGGATTACGGGGACTCCAACCATGGTTAAAAAGGTATATAACAGATAGGCGCCCAGCATATAAAAATCGCCGTGGGCCACATTGATAATCTTTAAAACGCCCCAAATGATGGTCAGCCCCATCCCCAGAACCGCGTAATAGGAACCGGCGACCAAACCGTTGATTAAATTCTGTAAAAAATTTGTCATAATGTCACCCCTTACAGCCCGAGATACAGTTTCTGTATCTTGGGGGACTCCAGCATCTCATGGGCGTTCCCCGACATTTTGATTTCGCCGGTTTCCATAACATATGCCCGATCGGCCGACTGCAGCGCCATATTGGCATTTTGTTCCACGATCAGAACCGTAATGTTTTTTTCCTTATTGATTTTACCGATGATGTCGAAAACAAGGTCGACAATATTGGGGGCCAACCCTAAGGACGGCTCGTCCAGCATAAGAAACTTCGGATCGGAAATCAAAGCTCTCGCAATGGCGCACATTTGCTGTTCCCCGCCCGACATGGTACCCGCGAGCTGATTCAAACGCTCCTTCAGCCTCGGAAACATATCCATAATCTGCGTGAAGGATTCGCTTTCGGCAACTTTCCCTTTCTTTGTGTAGGCTCCGAGCAATATGTTTTCCCTTACGGTCAGCTCCGGGAAAAGATGCCTGCCTTCCGGTATCAGCGCAATTCCCTTGGAAACAAGCCGATAGGCCGGAACATTCATGATATTTTCGCCGTTCAGCTCGATGCTGCCGGAGCGATTTTTGATGACGCCGCAGATTGTTTTCATCAATGTGGTCTTGCCCGCTCCATTGGAACCCAAAATGGTTACGATTTCGCCATCCCGCACTTCGAGACTGATATCGTACAATACCTGCACATCGTCGTAAAAAGCATTTAAATGGTCGATCTTAAGCATGCTTGACCTCCCTTTTATTTCCCAGATAAGCGCTGATCACATCGGGGTTTTTTATGATCTCCGCCGGTTCGCCTTCCGCGAGCTTTTCTCCGTGGTTCAGGACCAGAATCCTGTGGGAAACGCCCATGACCGCTTTCATAACATGCTCGATCATCAAAATGCTGACTCCGGATTGATTGATGCTTTTGATGATCTCCATCATATCGACAACCTCCGTCGGATTCAATCCGCCGACGACTTCATCCAGAAGCAGCAATTCCGGCTTCGTGCTTAACGCCCTGGCAAGTTCGAGCTTTTTTCTCTGGGATACGTTGAGGCTGCCGGCCGGATCATTGATTTTATCTGAAAGCCCGACCTTTTCTATCAAATCATAAGCTTCTTTTTCACAGTCTTTGATAGAGCTTTTCTTTTTCAGGCTCTTGCCATAATAAGCCCCCACCATGACGTTTCCAAGAATGGAAATGTTTTCGAACGGCTTTGTAATCTGAAAGGTTCTCGCGATTCCCATGCAGCAGCGTTTGTCCGGCCGCATGCCGCGCACCGACGTTCCGTTGAAAAGAATCTTTCCGGAATAAGTCTGGTAATAGCCCGTGATGGTGTTGAACAGCGTCGTCTTTCCCGCGCCGTTCGGCCCGATAATTCCTAAGATACTGCCTCTCTCCAAATCAAATGAAATGTCATTGAGGGCCATAAAACTGTCAAATTTCATTGTGATATTGCGAACGCTTAAAATCATATTTTCTGCCATTTTGTCCTCTTTTCCCAAATCATGTGTCAGCATTGGGCACCGTCCCACAACACTTTGAAGCCGCATCGCAAAAGTTCCCGTAAAGGCTGAACCGATTTTACCGCCCGATTTTTTCACCGCTGCCGAAAGAGCATATCTTCCTCAGAAAATATGCCCTTATCAAGCAGAAGCGGACCAAAATTCTATGGAAAACTCATCCTTGTGAAGGCCACACGACTTTATTGCTTCCGCTGTCGATCTTGCAGATTTTGATCGGAATGAAATCCGCGCCGTCTTTGCCCGTATGGGTCTCAGGATCGAACGAATAGGTTCCTGAGTATCCCTTATGATCAAGGCTCAGCAATGCCTGCGACAATTGCTCCCCTTTTGTGGTTCCGGCCTGTTCCATTGCCTTCAGCACTTTCATCATCATATCGTAGCCCTGAATATTGTCGAGATTGACTTTATCTCCGTTGTGCGCCTTGAGTTTTTCCGCAAACTCCTGAATGCCTTTATCTTCTTCATTGATCAAAAACGGAGTCCAATACAAACCGTTCGCCAGGTCACCGACCTGACTGACAAATTCTTTCTGAGACGGATAATAAATCGCGAAGTGGGTAGCCCCGATTCCGTTTTCCTGATACTGCTTCACAAGCGCGGACCCCGCAGCGGTGGAAGTAAAGCAGGAAACCAGAAGATCGCTTTTCTTATTTTTAATATTGCTCAATACCGAGTAGAAATCCGTTGTATCCATGGGCACGTAATCTTCAGAATCGATCGTATAGCCCGCCTGTGTCAGCAATTCTTTGCAGGCGCCCAAATTGGACCGGCCGTAGTCGGAATCTTCTCCAAGCAGGGCGACCTTTTTATCGCCGGCATCCAGTTTTCCGGATTTGGCCATGTCTATGATCGAATTTGCGATCGCGTTGCCATACGCTTCGCTGTTAAACTCAAATTTGAAGAAATTTTTGTAGCTGTTCGGGTCGGAAACATATTTCTTTGAGATTTCGGTACTTACGCATTCGAGGGTCGCAACACAGATATCGGTGGTTTTGGCGACTTCCATCGCCGCAATGCCGACGGAGCTGTTGATCGTATCGGCCCACAGAAAATCGACATTATCCACGGAAACCAGTTTCTGGCAGTTGGAAAGTCCCGTCGCCGTATTCGTCTGGCTGTCGTAGAAAATCGCTTTCACCTGCTTCTTCGCGCCGTCGACCTGAATACCGCCCGCTTTATTCACGTCGTCAATCGCCATCTGAATGCCGGTATTAATTGCAACGCCTGACTCGGCGCTTGTTCCCGACGTAGGGCCGGATACGCCAATCTTGATCGTATCGCCGCCGGACGCCGCATTGCTTGCCGGCGAGGAAGTCGCACCATTTGTTTGACCGCATGCACCCAAGCTTACGGACAGTGACACTGCCAACAAAATAGATATGATTTTTTTCACTGTTCTTTCCCCCTTAGAGATGGTTGAATTTTTGAAGTCCTGTGTATGATAAAAGCAAAGAGCCTTTATCCGGATGAAGAAAGCCCCTTTGCTTTTAACCGCCAATTCCTGATATTATGATTTTTGTTTTTTTTGCTGCTGAGATTCTTTTTGATTGAATAAATATACAAATTTAATGAATAAAAAAAGGGCAAAGAAACTCCCGTTTAAGGAATAGCTTCTTTGCCCTCAATTTATAGAATTTAGTGTATGCGTCTTATTTAAGGACGATTATAACAGATCATATGCGGATTGTCAACCGACATGATTGCGAATTATTTTGTGCATATGCACAATTTACAAAAGATCATCCATAAAAATACTCAGATGAATTTTTAGTCTGTCTTCCCAATTTTCCAAATTTATATTACATATTTTTTCAATTTTTCTCAATTGGTAATTGATTGTGTTTCTATGGACAAAATGGGAGCTGGCCAGTTTCTGAATACTTCCGTTCATTTCAAAATACTGCTTTAACAGTTCACAGCAGTTTGTATGGTTCGCTTTATCATATTCGGCAAGCCGGCCATAGGTATTCCTGTAAAAGTCTTTGATTTCATCCTGCGATCCGACTGCCAGAATCAATTTGTAAATAACTTCCTCGTCATATTCCATCATTTCCCGGTTCTTACCGACAGCCAGCTTCAGCATCGCGTTCAGACGTTTATAATAGTCGCTCAGGGATTCAACCGGTAAATTCCTCGGGGAAAAAACCGCGTTCAGCTGAAATTGTTTTGAATACGTCTTTTGAAGTTTCAGAAGGCTCTGTTTGATCGAATCAATTTCCCCTTCGTTATAATTCGCAGATACCATATAAATACGTCTATCCCTCGTAAAAAGGACAAAGGAGGCGTTGATCCTGTTTAAATCCTCGATGAGCTTATCGGTTGCAAGGTTGATACAGTATTCCATTTTCTCTTTCTGGCCGGTCTGCAGAGCCAAAGCGATCAGGCAATATCTGGTTTCCTCTCCAAATCCGTTTCTGGCCAGTATTTTTTTGTATACATCCTGTTCCTTAGGTGAAAAAATAGCATTCTGAACTGCTTCGGAAAGGTTGTCTTCAATCTGCTCTCTCTTCAAAATAGAACGTCCCATGTCATGCATGATATCAACAAGACGAACCTCCCATGGCAGTACAAAAAGCGGGAACCCTACTTTATTGCAGTATTGAATGATCCTGGGAGATATATTCTTTATATAAGGTCCGATATTAATGATCAACCCGCTTATATTCCTGTCATAAAGCTGTTCGCAAAAGGATATCAAGCCTTCTTCATCATGGTTTGCAACGCCGGTAGAAATAACCAACTCATTCTGTCTCTGGAAAGGAATCAGGTTGCTGTTTTCAACAATCTGGACCCAATCCACTAAATTAAAGATTCCTTCTTTTCCCGCAATCAGTTTGAGCTGGTACTTCGGGCCAATTTCAGAATATAATTTCCCCAGTAAAACCGCCATAATGCGCCTCCTTTAAACCATGAAGAGCGGAGGAGCTTCTAACCTTAACCACAACCGGCAATCGGCAGATTTTCATTCCGCTAAGGCTTGGACATAATAAACATAATAGATTAGTATATCACAATTTTACCGAAGAAAGATAAAAGATAATGAAAAAGGACAACAACTTGGTACCGCGGACTCTTGAAAATGCCATGTATGTTAGCGGACTGATGAACGTCTGGAACACAACCCATCAGTCTCGGTTTCCAACATAATCCGCCTTCCAGCTTGGATTTACATAAAAAGGGATATTTTTTGGAAATTATTGTGCATTGAAAGAAAATTTTGCTAACCATATAATAAAAATGAATAAATTATAAACAAGGAAGAGAATAAAGGTGGAACTATGAAAAGGTCAGCAAAATTTACCTCGGTTCTTTTAGCATTTGTCATTCTCATCAGCAGCCTTTCCAATGTGGCCGTGTATGCGGCGGCCAGTGATTTTCAAATCGACAGCAACGGGGTCCTCGTCAAATACAACGGCCCCGGCGGCGCCGTCACGATTCCCGACAACGTTACCTCCATTGGGGCCAGCGCGTTTTCTTATGATCACGCCCTCACCTCTGTAACAATTCCTGACAGCGTTACCTCCATCGGGGCCAATGCGTTCCGGCAATGCGACAGCCTGACTTCCGTCACGTTGGGGGACGGGCTTCAGAGCATTGGCTCTTCCGCTTTTGTGAACTGCATCGTACTCAAAGACATTGTACTTCCGAAGAGTCTTACCGAAATCGGGGAAGGTGCATTTTCCATGAACCACACACTCTCTTCTATCGTGATTCCGGACGGTGTCACTGTGATTGCGAATCAAATGTTTGAGAACTGCGGCAGCCTTGCCTCCGTTACCCTTGGAAGCCATGTGACCCGTATTGGCGGCTCTGCCTTTGCAAACTGCAGTTCGCTTACCAGCATCGCGATTCCGGACAGTGTCACGGAAATCTGGAGCAACGCCTTCGACTACTCCGGCCTGACATCCATCACTTTGCCGAAGGGCCTGACGGAAATTCAAAGCGGCACGTTCCGGAATTCAAAACTGACGAGCATCGATATTCCGGAAGGAGTGACGAGCATTGACGATTACGCTTTCTCCTATTGCGCCGACCTTGCGAGCGTCACCCTCCCCCCGACGCTCACGAAATTCGGGACAGAGGCGTTTTACCAAACCAAATGGCTGCGGGATTACCCCTCCGACTTTGTTGCCCCCAATGGGATTTTAATTTATTACAAGGGAAAAAGCGGAGAGGTTACCGTCCCGGGCGAAATACATACGATCGGTTCCGACGCTTTTTCAGGCAATCTGTATCTGACCCACGTCACGCTCTCCGAAGGCGTAACGGAAATCAGCGACAACGCGTTTGAGCGCGACGCCAACCTCACCGGGGTTACTTTTCCGGAGAGCCTGACTAAAATCGGCACAAAAGCCTTTTCGGATTCCGGCCTGACCTCAGTCGTTTTGCCGAGCCGTCTGACCAGCCTCGGCAGCGGCGTTTTTTCTGACTGCGCGTCCCTGAAAAGCGCGTCCGTCCCCGCGAGTCTGCAGCAGCTCGGATACGGCACCTTTTCCCACTGCACCTCCCTTGAAAATGTACAGCTTGCGAAGGGTCTGAAAGAGATTGGCGGTTATGCCTTTGCAAGCTGCGGCGCCCTCAAGTCCATCACGCTGCCGGACGGCCTGCTGTCCATTGGCGAGAGCGCATTTTCGTACTGTAACGGCCTTACGAAAATCACCCTTCCCGATACGGTGACCAGCCTGGGCGGCAGAGCTTTTGAGAACAGTTCCCATCTGAACAGCGTGACCCTGTCCCCCAGACTGACTTCCATCAATGCCTGGACCTTTTTATCCTGTTACTCCCTGAATACGCTTGTGATCCCGGACGGCGTAAAGCGGATTGAAAGCAGCGCTTTCATAGGCAGCGCGATACACAGTGTTACGATTCCTGCAAGCGTTACCTACATCGACTCCAATGTGTTCAGCAGCGATATGACACCTGCCGTTTCAGGCTATGACAGAACCATGGCGCAGTCTTTTGCCAATACGCGCCAATATCGCTTCGTTTCCCTCGGTCCGGTGCTGAGCCCGGCAAAGACCTTCCGTCTGGATACTACCGGTACCTATGACTTCGGCCAAAGGGATACCTACACCTATCTGGTGAAAACCAGTTCCTCCACAGTGCCGACCGCGTATTCCAGCGATTCGGCCGCGGTTTCCGTCAGTTATGTGCAGAAGACTGCCGGCGGGTATCTGTTCCGCATCACACGGCTGAAACAGGGTCTGTCCGTCATTACAACGCGCATTGGCAACGAAGGAGCTTCCTTTACGGCGGTGGCCGGCCCGTCTGTCCGCTCGGATACGACGGCTCCCTTCACGGTGAAGGAAGGCGCTTCCTACACCTTTAAACTCACCGTACTCAGTACCAGTACAGCCACGCCGCAGTTCTCGGTAGAAAGCGGCAATGTTCTAAAAGCTCAATATGTCAGTAAAAGCGGCCGCGACTTCTACTACAAAATCACGGCGATCGGCCAGACCGGCGACTCCTCGCAGATTTTCGCAAAACTGCCCGGGGAAGACAGTGTGTCCTGCACCGTTACGATCGCTCCGACAAACGATTTTATAATCGACAGCAAAGGCGTCCTGACAAAATACAAAGGCCTCGGCGGCAACGTCATCATCCCGAAAGGGGTTACGGCTATCGGAAAACAGGCATTTGACGGCACCAATGTTACAAGCGTCGTGATTCCCGATACCGTGACCAGTATTGGGGATTACGCGTTCGATTTCAGTAAGCTTAAAAGCGTTACGATTCCAGACAGCGTCACCAGCATCGGAGTTTCCTCCTTCGGATACTGCAACGACCTGACCCAAGTGACGCTTCCGAAAAACCTGACGGAAATTCCAGACTACGGGTTCGAATATTCCCCGATCAAAAACCTTGTGATTCCGGATTCCGTCACGAAGATCGGCGCGCACGCGTTCGAGGACTGTACCGCCCTGACCTCCGTTACTTTGCCGAACCAGCTGAAAACCATTGGAAACAACGCCTTTGCGGGCAGCGCGATCGCCGCCATTACTCTTCCGGACAGCGTGACCTCCCTTGGAGCCGGCGCGTTCGACGGCTGCGAGGACCTTTCTCAGGTCGTACTCTCAAAGCAGCTTAAAGAAATCGGGGACAAAACGTTTAACGGCACGCCGATCACGGAAATCGGCATTCCGGACAGCATATGGAAAATCGGCAAAAATGCGTTCTATGGAAGCAAATTAAAGAGCGTCACCCTGCCGGACAGCGTGACTGAACTGGGAACGGAAGCGTTTTCCCATTGCCAGAATCTCACCGATATTACGCTTTCCAGAAAATTGAAAGCGATTCCGGAAAATGCCTTCTATTACTCCCGCCTCACCGGAATCACGATTCCGGAGGGCGTTGTCAGCATTGGGAAATCCGCTTTTCAGGAATGTTTTTCTCTGAAAAGCGCCTCGATCCCGGACAGCGTCATCAGCATCGGCGACAGCGCTTTTTACGACTGCGGCCAACTGGCTGAGGCGAACCTCCCCAAATATCTGACCCAAATAGCCCCGGGAACGTTTAAAGACACGAAACTGTCCGCCGTCACGATTCCCGATAAAGTAACGTCCATCGGAGCGGAAGCGTTTCACGGCGCCCCGCTGACCAGCCTGACCATTCCGGGCAGCGTGACCGAAATCGGGGATCGGGCCTTTTACGGTTGTTCCGTTCTGGCCTCCGTCACGCTGGAAAGCGGGCTATCCGGCATAGGGGACGCTGCTTTTTACGGTTGCCCGTCGCTGGCGGAGGTGGTGCTCCCGGACAGCGTTACCCATCTTGGAAGCGGTGTTTTCGGCGGATGCAAGTCCCTCACATCCGTTACGCTGTCCAGCCAGCTTTCAGAAATCCCGGATTCTGCTTTTTCCGGAACAGCGATCACCGACTACACCGTGCCGGAGGGCATCACCCACATCGGGGCCCACGCGTTCAACAACCAGAAACTCAAGAGGGTCGCTTTACCCTCCAGCCTGCGGGAAATCGGCGACTGGGCGTTTGCGAACGATCCCCTCACCGAAATCACTTTGCCGGACGGCCTGAACAGAATCGGGTCCTATGCCTTCGTAGGCACCGGACTGTCGGAGATCGTTTTCCCGGACCAGCTCAGGGAAATTGACGACCACGCATTTTACAACTGCCTGAATCTTACCGGCGTGACCATGTCGCCGGGCGTGACCGACTTTGGGGATTCCATCTTTAAAGGCACCCCATGGGATCAGAACTTCACAGGCGATATGATGATCTTCAACGGCGTCCTCTTTTCCTACCGCGGAAGCGCGGCTTCGGTCGTAGTTCCGGATGGGATTACGAAGATCGGCGACAGCGCTTTCCGAAACGACACGACGCTCACACAGGTGACTTTGCCGGAGGGCCTGACGGAGATTGATGACAACGCTTTTTTCCAGTGTACGAATCTGACCACCGCCGCCTTTCCCGAAAGCCTGAAGCACATTGGCGCATCCGCATTCAGCTCTACAAAAATCACGGAAGCGATTCTTCCCGAGGGGCTTGTGCACCTTGGAGACAACGCATTTTCAGGCTGCAAATCGCTTCAGAAAACCTCCCTCCCCGCGGGCCTCACGGAATTCGGAAAGGATACGTTCTCCGGCTGCGATAACCTGACGACTGCCGCCATCGAAGACGGCATTCAAACCATCGCTCCCGGTACGTTCCAATTCTGCTTCAATCTCAACGGCGTCGTTCTTCCGGACAGTATCACCAGCATCGGCTCGTCCGCCTTTGAATGGTGCGAAAATCTGACCGAGATCCACATTCCGAACCGCCTGACCGAAATTCAAGCCTTCACCTTCTCCGGCTGTCTGCGCCTGACCGATATCACGCTGCCGGAAACCGTCACCAGCCTCGGCGATCTGGCTTTTTACAACTGCTACGCCTTTGACACCATTACCATCCCGAAGAGTGTCACTTTCATCGATCCCAACGCATTCCAGAATGCCTTTGTGCAGCCCCCGTTCAACGGGATCACGGAGACGACGGGGCTGGTCATCCGGGGTTATGAAAACACGGCGGCACAGACTTTCGCGAACTCCTATGGGATCAAGTTCATCTTTATCGGCACGGCTCCTACCCCATCCAAGCACTTCGGCCTGGACACTGAAGGGACTTACGATTTCGGCGACCGGAATACTTACTGCTACATGGTCTGGACCTCTTCCTCCACCGTCCCGAAGGTTTCTTCCAGCAACCCGGCAGCGGTCACTGTGCGTTTTGAAAAGCAGACCCCCGCCGGTTATCTGTTCCGCATCAATCGCCTTGCGCAGGGCACTTCTGAGATTACTACGACGATCGGTTCCGAAAGCATTTCCTTCACGGCGAAAGCGGGCCCCTCGGTACGGTCGGACACGACGATGGCGTTTACTCTGAAAAAGGGGATGACCTATACATTCAAAATGACCGTACTCAGCGCCAGCACCGCCGTTCCGCAGTTCTCAGTGGGCAACGGCGCGGTGTTCCAGACACAATACGTCAGAAAATCCGGCAGCGACTATTACTTCAAAATCACCGCCACCGGAAATTCCGGAGCCGAGACCGGAATCTACACCACAATGCCCAGCGAAAACGCCGTGAGACATTGTGTTGTGAAAATTGCTTAATCATTCGGCCGGAGTGATTGTACCCTGCCCCGCGAACAATTTATAATCCCGCAAACAAAATAAAGAAAGAAAAGCCAAGGATTCCAGCGCTCTCTGACGAAGAGAAGTTGAAATCCTTGGCTTTATTTTTGGGTCGTTTTGATGAGAAAGATCAAAAAGAACTATTATATTGAAACTCAACCCAATGATGAATTCTTACAGTTGCCGTCGTTCAAAAGGGGATTCCCGCAAACCGGCAAAAAACACATGTACAGAATTGTTGTTTCAAATCATATAGCCTCTTATCAGCTTAACAAGGTCGTCATATCCCGAAAGGAAAGTAGAAATCGTATTGCGGAAGCCGCCGTATTTTTCAAACTCTTCGGGCTTCATTCCGTTTTTATCAAACGATTTGTGGAATTCTGACAGCTTATTCAGTTCATTTAGATATTTCGGGTTCACCGGCTCATCTATACGGTTCTTTACTTCAATATTGCATGCGTTGATCTTTTTATGCCACGCGTAATTGACCGTCATGGCGAGGTCGCCGCCGATCAGCTGTGACCAGTGGTAATGGTTGCGGTTCGCTGCGGACAGAAGCCTTGTCGTATAGCCTCGTTCTTTATAAATCCGGTAGGCCTCCTTGATGACGGCAACTCCGGCCCATTCCAGACATTCCGGATCAAGAACGAGATTTTCATTTTTCACATACTCTTTCAGCCAGTCATCCGTCCTGCCGATCATAATGGTACAGACAGGCGACATGTCCTCGACTGGAAGGTTTTCTTTTCTTCTTCTTTCCAATCCGCGCTCCACTGCTTCGGCCACAGCCACAGCCTGAGCTACGGTAAAGGAGACCGTTGCGTTGATGCTCACGCCGTGGTAGGTAGCTTCTTCCATCGCTTTGATGCCAGCTTTTGACGCGGGCATTTTCACCTGCATGTTTCTGCCGAGGGAATTAAGAAATATAGCCTGCTCCAGCATTTTATCCGCATTCCTGTAATACTTCGCGTTTACCTGAATGGAAAGCCTTCCTTTTTTCCCTTTGTATTTTTCAAATATCGGAAGAAGCTTTTTCGACCGCTCACGGCCCGCCTCATAGATCAGGCCCCATGCAATGTCGTCTTCCGTCGCGTCAGGCATCTCAGCCAGAAGCTCTTTGATCTTTTTCTCCCAAAAAGGAAGCTCTTCTTTAATGACCGCGCCAACAATAATCGGATTGCTTGTAGCGCCTACAATCCCGCGTTCCAGGCCGTAGTTCAGTTCTTCTTCGCCGCAGGAGTCCATCCAGACATCCGTATCGGGAAATCGAACGGCGGTTTCGTGCAGTTTTCCTTTATACTCACTCATCTCTTTACCTCCGGCTATTCTATAATTTCATAGTCCATCATCTTTGCGAACGCTCTCATGATATCTCTGTATTCGCCATACACCATCGTGACATGGTGCGCAAGGCCCGTGTACACTACCGTGTCTATCACCTCCGTGATATGCTGTTCGAATTTTACCTTGGCGTAAGTGCCGCAAAGCTGTTTTTCCATATCGACCGCTTCCCCGGCGGCAACGAACATCCTTGTTTTTCCGCGGGCGGTGTCGATACGCATCATGTTTACATGGCCGCTTTTCATAACAAAGCCTGCAGTCACGCCCTTTCCGCCTGCAAAATAGGTATCGAGCGTTCTTTCGCATTTGCCGTCCCAAAGATTGAGCGGTGCGACCCCGCAGTGCCACATCAGGGCAAAATCCTCTTTCAGGTCAACCTGCGAAAGGTCGGCGAGGAACGGCGTCTCAGCGCCCATAGCCCTGGCAGCCAGCATGGAGAGGGTCCCCTCTATGTCCCCCTCGCAGCCGAGGATCATTCCGCGGGACTGCAGGATGGACATGGTTGCGCACGGCGAGACACCATAGTTTGCCGCGTATTCCGGCCAGCAGCGGATGGCGGCGGCGGTGAGCTGATATTTTTGCATAAATTTCGCCGCGCTCACGCACAGACGCGCGACATTCTCAATCTGTCTATCGGTAAGCTCTTTACAGTTAAAGAGTCTGAGAATTTTTTCCCTCTCTTTTTTTACTTCGCTGTCGTCAACCGGCTGGGAAAACATATCGGAAATTTCAAAATGATCGATCAGGATACCCGTTTTCCGGTAAACGTCCAGATCGTCGGTTCCCACGTTGAAGAAACCATGCGCCCGATAGCCCACAAGCCCGATCCTCGCGTTTTCGACCGCAGCTTTTACCCGCAGCGCCGCAAGCCACGTCTTGTCGATGCTTCCGCCGATGATGCAGGTATAATGGTCGTTCCCCGCCTTATAGAGATTGGAGGCGTTCAGGTTCAGACCGCATACGGAATTGAGGCGGATTTTTCCTCCGTCATAGGGAAGCTCGTCGAACGCCCACAGCAGGATAGGTTTTTTTATGTATTTATTAAAGATCAGGGCCAGATGACCCAAATGGAAAGTGCCGCTGATGATTACAAGACCGTCCACATTATTCTTCAGCATCTTTTGGGCAGCGCTCTCAGCGTCCTCTATTTCGATTACCGCCTGCTCTTCAAATATCCATTCGACATCCGGTATTTTCTTCAGGTCTTCCATCGTTTTGTTATAAATTTCCTGGGCTGTTTTATAATCGTAGGTTGTCCTGGTCAGACATACTACTCCCACTTTAACCTTTTGCATATTTCGTTCCCCCTTTTCAGTGTGTCAGGACTGAACCGTACTGTCCCACGCTTTACGGAATACGTCGATGCCGTAAGCGGTGAACGGATGCTCAAAGCTCGCCTTGTAAACGTCAAGCCCACAGGTCACGATATCCGCGCCGATTTCGGCATAATCGCCGATCTGCTTTCCGTTGCGGACCGCCGCCACAATGATCTCCGTCTTAAAATCAAAGGTCCTATAAATTTTAACAATCTTCGCGATATATTCCAATGCGTCGTCTCCGCTGTTTTCTTTCCAGCCCACAAAGGGAGAAACAAATTTTGCCCCGAGCTTTCCGACGGGGATTGCCTGAGACGGAGAGAACACAAGCGTGACGTTGGTGCGCACATTCATCCCCTCCAGCTTCCTTGCGGCAATAAGGCCCTGCTCCGTACAGGGGACTTTAATAACATAATTCGGGGAATAGGAGGAAATCTTCTTTGCCGCGGCGATAATGTCCGCCGCTTTCTCCAGATGCGGATTAATTTCGAAGGACACAGGGAATCGATCGGCGCCCTCCAGCCCATTTTTCCTGATCCAGGCCGCCACATCCTTTACAATCTGCATAAAAGGCTTCCCGCTCAGCTTAATATGCTTCGGGTTGGTGGTAACGCCGTCGATCCCGTAGTTTTCATAAGCGTATTGAATTTCGTCCAGCTTTGCACTGTCTAAGAAATATTTCATTCTTTTCCCTCCGTCTGTTGATAAATTTCCTCTTCAATATTTTTCACCTGCTCGCGCGCACCCCTGAGGAACTTCTGCCGCCATTCCTCCAGATTCTGGGTAAATCCCGTATGCAGAAAGACATCGGCCATTTCACAGCCGAGAACCTCCCCGATCATCCAGCCGCCCATGGTCAGGATGTTCGCGTCGTTGATCGCGCGGCATTTTTCCGCCGCATAGGTACTTTCGCAGGCTGCCGCATAAACGCCCTTGAATTTGTTTGCAACAACGGACATACCCATGCCCGTTCCGCAAATCAGAATCCCGCGCTCAAATTCGCCGTCCTGTATCTTTTTTGCGGCAACAGGAGCGACCTCGTAAAACGTCATTCCTTTTTCCAGGCTTTGCGTTCCGCAGTCCTCTACCTCATACCCCTGTTCGCAAAGATGGGTTTTGATTGCTTCTTTCAGCGTAAAACCCGATTTATCTGAGCCGATAATAATCTTCTTCAATGTCTTTTCCTCCTTAGCCTAAAATGAGGATGTCTTCCGTCATGACTGTTTTCCCGTTTATTTCAAAAGTAAGGTAAGGATAATCGCCTGTATGGGTCAGGCTTTCAAATCCGTCTTTCGTAATAAAAATGGTATTTTCCGACTTGGTGCCCTGCACGGAAGGATTCCACGCATATACTTCATTTTCCCGGATGATGTGGGTACTGCCGCTTACGGCTTTCAGCTCCCTGGCGGCATAACCGGTCAGTCCCCCCTGATGATGGAACTTCCATTCATCCGCATACCCTTTTTCCGCATACGCTGCAAGCGCCGAACCAAACACGCTGCCCACTGTTCGCCCCGGCAGCGTATTTGCCGCAAAAACCGCATTCACATACGCGGAAACCTTCTGCCGCTCTCTCATTTCGCTTCCGGGGTCTTTCAGAGCTGCGAGCCTTGTCGCGGAAGCGATCAGCCCGCCCCTGCGGGCACAGACGGCGATGAGCGCATAATTTTTCAGGACCGCCCCCGCTGGCACGGGATGCCTGTACCGAAGCGCTCTTTCGTCAAAACCGATCAGCAAAGTGATCGGTTCCAGATTGTCCGCCCAGAATTTCCGGGCAAGCTGTCCGGCCAGTTCATACTCGGTAATGCCGGACCTGAGCGTACGGCAGACCTCTTCCAGGTCCTTCGCCGCAGTCTGGCAAATATCGCGGTAACGTTCAATATCATAGGCGCTCATCCGCGTGCGCGCATCGAACAGTTTCTTTTCAACCTCACCGGCATCCAATCTTTTTCCGGAGCCGCAGATTTTGTCAAGAATTTTACTTCTCTCTCCCGGCTCCTGCCAGGGATACTCTTTTACGGCCACAAGAGGATTTCCCCCAAGCTGCTCATTATAAAGGCGGGCTGCCTCAATATTTTCCGCCACCAGATAAGTCCTGTCCTTTGTGACCACAACAGTACCGCAGGCCGCGGTGGAAGCGGTGCCAATAAAGCCGCGGCCCCCTGTCAACCAGCTGAAATCCTTCTGATTGCTCAGCAAAAGCGCTTCAGCGCCCTTGTCCCGGAGAATTTCCCGCAGGACCTGCTCCTTTTCTTGAAAATCAGCAATCTGATTTTTGTCCAGCATTCAATTTCCTCCTGTCCTTCATGGCTATTGCTTTTTCGGCGGCTTCCACGATGTTTCGGGCCTTGAGTCCATATTTTTCTTTCAGGAATTCGGTCAGTCCGACTTCGCCGAAATGATCTTTTACGCCGACCTTTTGAAGCGGTACGGGAAAATGCTCACTCAGGCAGTCCGCAACTGCGCTGCCGAGCCCGTTGATTACGGTATGATTTTCCGCCGTGACCACCGCACCGGTTTTACGGGCGCTTTCCAGCAGCAGCCCGGTGTCCAGGGGTTTTACCGTATGGATATTGATGATTTCCGCATCGATTCCTTTTTCGCCAAGCAGCCTGCCGGCTTCCATTGTCTCCGCGACCATAATGCCGGAGGCAACGAGGGTCACGTCCCGGCCGGTTTTCAGGACAATGCCTTTACCCAGCTGGAATTCGCAGTCGTCCTCGAAAATTCTGACCGCGTTTCTCCGGAGCAGGCGGATATACACCGGACCGTCATGGTACATAATCTGCGGAAACGCTTTTTTCAACTGGGCGCTGTCCGTGGGCTCAAACACCGTCATTCCGGGGATATTGCGCATAATGGCAACGTCCTCCATGCTCATATGAGTTCCGCCGTTCAGTTCCGCGGTCACGCCCGGATCGCTTCCCATCATCTTCACATTCAGCTTCGCGTATGCAACCGATAACGTGACCTGATCGCAGACGCGGCGGGTCGAGAACGGTGTAAAGGTATGCGTAAAAGGGATTTTGCCCATAGCCGCCATTCCCGCAGCTACTCCGATCATATTCGCCTCCGCAATACCGACGTCAAAGGTCCTTTCCGGATACTTTTCGGCAAAACGTTTTGTACCGGCCGCAAGCATCAGGTCCGCCTCAACAAGAACCAGCCTCTCATCCTTTTGCGCATATTCCATCAGCAGATCCACATAGGTTTCACGCAGCCATCTGTTTTCCAGTTCCATGTTATGCTTCCTCCCGATCCAGTAAATCTACCGCTTCTCTCCACATCTCCGGCGTAATCTGCATATTGTGGGACTTTACCATGTTCTCGCAGAAATATGCGCCCTTGCCCTTAATGGTGTTGAGCAGAATCATAGAGGGCCTGCCCGGTATTTTCTTCGCGTTGTCGACGGCATTCAGAATTTCCTGAATATTGTGCCCGTCCACCGATTGGACGTGCCAGCCAAAAGCCTCCCATTTTTTATCCAGGGGATACAGCCCGTTGACGCTTTCAATCATCCCGTCAATCTGCATTTTATTGTAGTCGGTAAACGCAATCAGATGGTCCAGCTGCCTGCTGGCGGCAAACATGGCGGCCTCCCAGATCTGGCCTTCCTGGCTTTCGCCGTCACCGATAATCGTATAGACAAACAGGTCTTTATGTTCCATGTTTGCCGCCGCGGCCATACCGACCGCCGCCGAGAATCCCTGTCCCAGCGAACCGGTGGTCATATCGATCCCGTTCGTCAGGTTCCGGTCGCAGTGGCTGGGCAGATGGGTATTCGGTCTGTTCAGCGTAGCCAGCTCGCTTTTTTTCAGAAAGCCCTTCAGAGCCAAAGCGGCATAGACTGCCGGTCCGCCATGCCCTTTGGACAGTACGAAACGGTCGCGATCCTCCATTTTCGGGTTTTCCGCGTCGATCCGCATAATGTCGAAGTAAAGGGCGGAAAGTACCTCGCAGATGGAAAGGCAGCCTCCGATATGCCCTACCCCGAGCTCTCCGATTTCCTGTATCGTCAGCTTCCGGATTTCATCCGCTTTCTCCTGAAGCATTTGTACCTTATTACTCATGATTGTGGCTCCTTTAATTGATCTGTGCGAACCTTACAGCATGGATGTCAGAAGTCCGCACACGGTTTCCTCATTCATTTCGGCAGGCGTCAGCTGGATAATTGCCGCATTTAAACCCACTTTTGCAATATGCGGTATATCGGATTCCCTGACCCCGAGCTGATGAAGACGCACGGGCATTTTCATGCTTTCCATCAAATGCTCAACCGCATCTGCAAATTCATTGATCTCCGAATAGCCGAGGTAACGCATGAGCTTCTCCATTTTTTCCTTTGCCTGTTTGTAGCAGAGACGTATAAACGCGGGTAGCGTTATGGAGCAGGCGGTCCCGTGGTTGGCCCCGAATTCCGTCGTGAGCGGGAAGCTCAGCGCATGAATGCCGGTGGTCCTTGTCTGGCTGAACGCGACCCCCGCTGTCAGGCTCGCCAAAATCATCGACGCGCGCGCTTCCTTGTCGGACGGCGTGTCATAAGCTTTTTTGATGTTTTTCAGAACCAGTTCCAGCGCGCCCAGCGAGAGCATATCGCATAAAGGCTGCGACTCTTTGTTCCAGTAGGCTTCTATTGCATGGCAGAACGCGTCCATTCCGGTAGAGGCGGTGACGGCGGGCGGAAGGGTATAAGTGAGCTCGGGATCGATCATTGCGCAGTCCGCCCAGAAGCAGTCGTTTACCATCGGCATTTTGATCCCGGCCCTCTGATTGGTAAACACGCCGACGTTTGTAACTTCACTTCCGGTACCTGCCGTTGTAGGTATCAGAATCAGCTGTGCTTTCCTTGATTCAAGCACACGGTTTCCGCCGGCGTAGTAATCGTAGATACTTCCCGGATTGGTCACAAGGCAGGAAACAATTTTGGAAACATCCATTGCACTTCCGCCGCCCAGCCCGATCACGCAGTCCGCCTGAATTTCCCGGGCGGCCCGCGCCGCTTTATCCACACTTTCACAGGATGGGTTTGGCTCGATTTCACTGAAATACACAGTGTTCTTTTCAGTCATAGCATCGCCCAGCGTTTTTGCCACGCCGGACTTATAAAGGAAGGGATCACAAATCAGGAGGACGCTGTTCCCTTTCACATATTGGCTCAATTCTTTTGTTATGCCGTTTCCAAACCGGATATTAACCGGCATATAAAAACTGAATTGTTCTTTCATTTTTCTTTTACTCCTTCCGTCACGGTATTTTGCTGAAATTGGCTTTTTTTCTTTTGCTCCAGAAGAATTCCCAGAGCTCCGAGAAGGACTACCGCCATACCACCATATTGCATCGGTACCAGCCTTTCACCGAAAGCCATGTAGGAGACCAGCGCCGCCACAACCGGCATCAGCAGCAGAAAGACCTTTACGATCCATACGGGAAAACGTCTGAGGTTATCATAGTAAACGATATAAATCAGGGATTGGCCAACAGAGCATATCAGCAGTATCACAATAATAAATGCGTTGCCGCCGATTTTTGCAAGCTGCCGGAAATCCCCGGTAAACAGCGCAGACAGCGCGAAGAGCGCCATGGTGATAAAATTGTTATAGAACGCAACCACATGATCGCTTACCGCGCTTACTTTGCTGGTCTGTACGCTTTTGATCAGGAAAGCGTTGATAGATACGAACAGGGCGCTGAGGATGAAAAAAATATTGCCCGCATCGCCCAAATGGAAGCTGGAAAAATTGATCCCCATCACCAGAAAGACCCCGAAAAGCATTATCATGGAACAGGCCCAGTCCGCGCGGGTAAACCTGTATTTATAAATCAGCACCGAAATGATATTTACAAACAGAACATCACATTTCAAAAGCGCGGTACCGCTGCCCGCCGGAGAAACCGAGAGGCCGATAAAAGCGGTCAGGTCCAAAAGATAGCCGAACCCTCCTATCAGAAACAGCCTTTTGGTTACCCCTTTTGTGTGGAACAGATCCGTAAACTTTCCCTCGGCCAGCATGATAGCCGCCAGAATCATCATGGTGATAAAGCGAACTACAATTCCTACTGAAAAAACCGACAAAACTCTGACAGCTCTTTGGGTGGCGACATAGTAAACGCCCCAGATTACTGAAAGCAAAAGCAACGATGTTACAGATTTTAGTTTCATGATTTTTCTCCTCAAAATTTTATCGATTTCGATACAATTCAGCAGACATGAGGAAAATTTTGCACTTCCCTCAAACTTCTTCCTGTGCCACCTGATATTCGTTCTCCATGATCATCATAGCGGCTCCGACCGCACCGATATTATCCTGCGCCTTGATGCATTTGACGCTGAAATTTTCAATGAGCGCGGAGGGCACACTGTCCTGAATCACACCATAGACCATATTGGAGAAGACCTCTCCGCCCATCCCGCTTTTGCTCGCAATAATCACCTGCTTGGGATTAATGGCTGCCAGCGCCATCGCAAGGCTTTCGCCTAAATAAGCAGCCGTTTCTTTCATCAGGTCCACGGAATCGGGATTTCCCTGCAAAGCGGACTCCACAAACATGCTCATAGAAAAGCGGTCCATATCGCCCTGAACCATCTCTTTGATATCGGCAAAATATCCGCATTCCATCCGTTCTATGATTTTGGTCTTAATCGCTTTGAAGGAAGCCTCCGTATCCAAACATCCTCTTTTGCCGCAGGAGCAGTAACGGTAACCGTTTACCAGCCGGACATGGCCAATTTCACCCGCTGTCCCATTATTGCCGGAATACAGCTTATTGCCAATGATCATACCCATCCTGAGACCGTATTTCATGGAGAGCAGGACAAAATCGTCCGCTCTTTCCCCATACTCCATCCAACGGTAGGCTATCGTCATGGTGTTGATGTTGTTTTCAATAATGACCTTATAGCCGAATTTTTCTTCGATCATCCGTTGAATGGGGATGTTCCTCCATCCGTTGATATATGCGTATTCCACCCCGAGTCCTTTTTCCTTGTTCACATAGCCCGGCAAACCGAGGCCGATTCCCAAAACCTTGGACTTATCTTCCCCCACGAAGTCCAGCGCACGTCGAATGGCGGCTTCAATCTTTTCAAGGATGCTCTCAGGCGTATCTGTTGAATACAGCCTATCATTTACAGAAAAAATGACCTGAAAGGCAAAGTCCACCACCACACAGTTCAGGCTGTCCGCGTTGAACTCCACGCCAATGAAATATTGCCCATCCGGACAGATATGCAGCCATGTGGGCCTGCGGCCCACCCGGACAGAATCGCAGTCTTCCTCAACGAGCAGTCTTTTTTCAATTAAGTCATTGATTGTATTCAGCACAGTTGTCATACTGTAGCCGGTCCTCTTTTTGACTTCATGCCTTGAGATCATTTCGTTGTACCGGACTGTACTGATTATTTTATTTCTTTTCAGGTCTTTTCTGCTCTCTACGATTCCCTGTTCCATGGTACTGCCTCTCTTTGCTTTTTTCATAATTATAAATTAATTATGATGAATTTTGAATAGTCCACAAAGAATTTCTTTCATTGGGCATTATTCTGACGCTCAACCCAAACCTTTTCAATCGTCTTCTTACCACCACTTGATCTGATCGGTAATATACTGCCGCTTTGCGATAAAATCAGGACTGGCGACATTTCTCGGCCTGGGAAGATCAATCACGGTTTCTTCTTTAATGTGTGTGGGCTTATTGGAGAGGATCAGACAGCGTTCCGCCATATAGACCGCTTCTTCAATATTGTGCGTAATAAAAATAATGGTTGTTTTTTCTTTCTGCCAAAGCTTGATCAGTTCATCCTCCAGCTTAAAGCGAAGCTCGATGTCGAGCTGGCCGTAGGGTTCATCCATCAGCAGCAGCTCCGGATGCACTGCAAAAGCTCTTGCGATAACCACTCTTTGCAGCATACTGGCGGAAAGCTGTTTTGGATAGTAATCGCGGAATTTAGTCAGGCCGACGATTTCCATCACTTCTTCCGCCCGCTTTTTTTGATCCGCTTCAGGTACCTTTTTAATATTCAGGCCAAACCGGACGTTTTGTTCCACGGTCAACCACGGCATTGTGGAATATTCCTGGAAAATGTAAGCGATGTTGTGCTTTTTCAGATTCACCGGTTCGCCGTCAATATAAATTTCGCCCGCGGTAAGCTCGTTAAGTTTGGTCAGGCTGTTGAGAAAGGTCGTTTTGCCGCAGCCAGTCGGTCCGACAATACATAAAAACTCTCCTTTTTTCACTTCAAAGGATATATCGTCCAAAACAAGCAAATCACCGAATTTTTTTGTAATGTGGTCTGCCTTTACTTTGATTCTGTCTTCAGCCACTTGAACTCCCCCTTCCATTTAAAGTGTCTTGTCCACTATATTGGTGATTTCTTCCCTAAGACGTAAAAATTCAGGGTCCACATAGTCTCTCGGACGTTTCATGGTGATATTGTATTCACACTTTACACTCGCGGGGCAGTTTGTGAGTACGACGATCCGATCAGCCAGATACAGCGCCTCCTCAATATTGTTTGTAACAAAGATCGCGGTCCTTTTTTCGGATTCCCAGATACGGACAAGCTCTTCCTGCATCAGGTACCTTGTCTGAGCATCCAGGTGGCCGAACGGCTCGTCCATCAGCATCACGACCGGTTCGTTGCAGTACGCCCGGGCAATGCCGACGCGCTGCTGCATCCCTCCGGAAAGTTTGACCGGATAGGAGTTCTCAAATCCTTCCAGACCGACTAATTTAATATAATGGGCCGTCCTTCTTTCTCTCTCCGCTTTTGATATTCCTCTTACCTTCGGCCCGAACTCCACATTTCCCTTGACGGTGAGCCAGGGAAACAGCGCCGTCGTCTGGTAAACCACTCCGCGTTCGGGATCCGGTTTGTTCACTTCCTTATTATTAACGGTTATTTTTCCGGAGGTAACGGGCTCAAGTCCCGCAATCAGGTTCAGCAGAGTGGTTTTACCGCACTGACCGGGGCCAAACAGAACGAGAAATTCATTTTCCTTCACCTTCAGTGAAAAGTTATCGGCAACCTTAAGGGTTCCCCGTTCCGTTGTAAACTCCTTCGTGACGTTTTCACAGTCGATAATAAAATTATCCTTTATACTCCCCTGTTGTTCCATGCGCATAGCCTGGCCTCCGCTTCTCTCATAATAATGGCAAGGATAAACCCTACAATACCGATCGCAAGGATTCCCACCAGAATCTGTGTTGTGTCGTTCGTCTGCATTCCGCCGAAAATCAGCCATCCGACTCCTTCGGAGGAACGAACCATTTCAGCCGCCACAACCGTTGCCCAGCTACTGGAAAGCGCAATCTGCAGGCCGGCGAAAATGTACGGAACGGAAAAAGGGATTACAATCTTGGTAAAGAGCTGGCGGTTGTTGGCCCCCAACATTTTAGCGGCCCCGACCAGGACCGGATCAACCGCTTTCGCACCCGCATATGCGTTTTGGGTGACATTTGTGAACGCTGCTAAAAAGATCAGGAAGAATTTCGTCATCTCACCGATTCCGAACCACAGGATGGAAAGCGGAATCCACGCGATCGGAGGAATCGGGCGGATGACCTCAAAAATCGGACGGAAAATCGCCTCGATCGTCCGGTTCCAGCCCATTCCCATTCCTAAGGCGACTCCCGCAACACAGGCCACTACATAAGCAAGCATTACACGTTCCAGGCTCCAGAAAATATGCCCGATCAGCGTATACTGGCCAATATTGGAGTAGCAATCCTTAACAAAATCCTGAAACACCACGACCGGTGTCGGAAGAAGCTTTCCAACTGCCGTACAGGCCGCGCCGTATTGCCAAAGCAGGATAAACAGCAGGATAGAGACAGCCCCGGCGATGACTTTTGTCATATTTTTCGACTTAAGCCTTTTTCCCATTACTGTTCTCCTCCTTTCAGCACGATCTTTTCAATCACGGAAAGCAGCTGCCCAAGCAGGGCACCGATCGCGCCGATGGAGATCATACCGACGATAATAACGTCCGGGCGGGATAACCCTCTGCACTGCTGAATCATAAATCCGAGCCCTTTTGTAGACGCAAGCAGTTCTGCGGCGACCAGCGCGGTCCATGCGGAACCAAGCGCAACTCTGCACGCCGTCATGACCATGGGCATCGCCGTAGGGACCGCGATCTTAAAAAGCAGCTGCATGTTGGAGGCGCCGAACGTCTGCCCGACCCACAGATGAACTGCTCTTGTCCGTTTGATTCCCGAATAAGCGTTCACAATACACGGAACCAAAGCGGAAAGGAAAATGACCGCGGCCTTGGAGGCAATCCCGATCCCGAGAAAGATGATCATGAGAGGGATCCAGGCGATACCGGGAACAGGTCTCAGCAGGTCGAACAGGGGACGGAAAAACATGTCGATCTTTTCGCTCCATCCCATCAGTATGCCTAACGGAATGCCGATCAAAAGCCCGAGAAAGTAGCCCAGCAGGGCAACCTGAAGACTTGCTCCGATATGCTGCGGCAGTGTGGCGCCGTCAGGGTTAACATCATACATTTTAATAAAGAAGGTTCTGACAACCTTAAGCGGACTTGGAAAAATAGAAGAGGGAAACATTTTTAATATATCTGTGACAAGATACCACACGAATATAACGATAACTACGGATAACACAGATAGCAGCAGGTATTTGGCTCCGTTCTTCTTGTTTTTCATTTTGCACCTCGTTTCTTTATCCGTTAGAATACGCTTATTGCGCAGTGCTGATCTTTACGCCAAACGCTTCCTCAATAACCGACGCATCAAAGTTTTTGGGAACATTGGGAAGAAGGTCTTTTTCAATTTTTCCTGCTTCGGCAAAGAAGTTTGCCAGCAGCATGTAGCT
This sequence comes from Caproiciproducens sp. CPB-2, assembly GCF_036287215.1. NCBI lineage: Bacteria > Bacillati > Bacillota > Clostridia > Eubacteriales > Acutalibacteraceae > Caproiciproducens > Caproiciproducens sp. CPB-2. The sequence goes on along the minus strand of NZ_CP142860.1, from coordinate 707,976 downwards.
GTCGCCCAAGGTGTAGCCGGACTGCTCGTAATCTTCCTTTGTGATATAGTCGCGTACGGAGATTTCATCATCCATCATTTCGTCCGTATATACCAGGCCGTTATCTTTGAAGAACTTCATGGAGAAGGTATGTCTTTCGTCTTTGTCCTTCGCAAGTGCTTCGCAGGCTTTTTCGTAAACCTGAATAAATTTCACAACATCCGCTTTTCTGTCTTTGAGAACGCTTTTCCGTACGAGAATGCCGTCCTTCATTTTCATACCGGAGGCTTGTTCAAACGAAATGGCCCTCACTGCTCCGGCGGCTTCCGCCTGGAAGGAAAACGGAGGAGGAACGGAGATCGCGTCGCCCTCGCCGGTCTTGAAGGCCTGAAGGGCCTGCGCAAATTCCATGGAAACCTGCTGGATATCCGTCTCTTTAAGGCCGAATTTCTGCGCGTAATTTATCGTAACATACTGAGATACGGTTCCCAGAGACCCGAGCACTTTGATTCCCTTAATCGTATCCTTGGAACCTAAAACGTCCGGATTACCCTGCAGCTGTCCTTTTATCTTCGCGATCGGGCTGTCCTTTCTTACATAAAGTCCCATGCCACCTGCCGTATTCGACTCATAAACCAGCGTACTGATGTCGTTCGCCATGGAAAACACCGCCGCGGTCCCCGCAACGCCGATATCAAGCTGCCCTGCAGAGAGAGACTCGTTCATCGGTGTGCCATTCTGGAACATAACAAATTTTACATTCAGCCCCGCATCCTTGAACCAGCCTTTTTCGTAAGCATACTGCGCCGGTACGTTTACGGTAAACGGCATCATTCCAACATTCAGCACCGCTCCGTCTGTTGCCGTTCCACTTGCGTTTGCAGCGGTGCCTGCGTCTGAAGCGGGGGTATTCGCCTGACATCCTGCAAAAACGCTGATTAACAATGCAGTTGATAAAATCGCCGAAACAATCCTTTTCATTAACAATTCCTCCTTGATTTTTAGTTGAGAAACTTAAAACGCCCCGATGTTCCAAACAAAATCCCGATAACCCGATTCACACTTCCTTCCCGATTTTATTATGTTTCAACAGGCTCCGGTCAAACAACAGAATTCCCCAAATTATCTGCCATTCTATTGAAATCCAGTGCTTGTTGTCACATTAATTTATCGTTTTCGATTATATTATATCGTAATTATATGTAATGTCAATATATTATTTCAATATATTTTAATTTATTGTCGAATATTATAAATTATTTGATATTTTTTTAATTTAATATTATTTTTTCGATATTTTATGGAATTTCTAATATTTTGAACAGTGGATCAGTCAACATGATCATCAGACTCTTGTAAAGGACTTGGAAACAAACGGGAGCAGGATAAAGGATCGGCAGGGAGGATTTCTCTCCCTGCCGATCCTTTATCAGTTAGTCTGTTCCCTGACGATGCAAGAACCCTTTGCTTTCCGTTCTCCCTGACAGTTTCGCAGGCGCATGCCGAGATTACCATAGCAAACGCAGAGCCGGCCTGTACCCAATATGTTCAATCGTCTAAATTCAAATTTCTTCTTATGGATCTGATTTAGCGCTGGCAAGAGGATAAGCTTTCCACTGCGGTTTTTTTGCCCCTGCTCTTTACTGCTTTCGTAAGTTCTCCAAACACTACGGGAAGAAACGCCACCAGGATGACAAAATCCCAATCCTGCCAGTTAAAAGGAACCACATTGAACACCGTACGCAGACCGGGCAGCAAGATTACAACCGCCATCAGTACAAATGAAACGATAGTGGCCAGATTCATGTAGCGGTTGCTGAAAATCCCGATTTTGAGCAGGGTGAATTTTTCCGAACGGCAGGTATAGGCACGCAGCAGCTCGCAGGTGGTAATAGTGACAAACGCATAGGTCCGCCCGGTTTCCAGATTGTAGAAATGCCATCCGAAATAAAAGGAGCCGAGAACCGCGGCAGTCATAACCAGACTTTGCACCACAATATTGATAATCATATTCCGGTTGATAATCGGCTCCTCCGGATTCCGGGGCGGGTCCTGCATGATTCCCGGTTCTTTCTTTTCCGTTCCGAGCGCCAGCGCGGGAAAAGCGTCCGTTACAAGGTTGACCCATAAAAGATGAATCGGAAGAAGAGGAATCGGCCACTGGAACAGCATCGAAAGGAACACGATCAGGATTTCACCGATATTACAGGACATCAGGAAAAACACGAATTTACGGATGTTGCTGTAAATGACACGCCCCTCTTCCACGGCGCTGACGATGCTGGCGAAGTTGTCGTCCGTCAGGATCATATCCGCGGTCTCCTTGGCGACGTCCGTTCCGGTGATTCCCATCGCGATGCCGATATCGGCGCGCTTGAGTGCCGGCGCATCGTTCACGCCGTCCCCGGTCATCGCTGCGATTCCGCCATTGTCCCGTACCGCCTGTACAATACGGACCTTATGCTCCGGGGAAACGCGGGCAAATACTCCGACCGTCTTCACCGCTTCCTTTAACTCGATGTCGTCCATCCCGCTCAGCTCCGCCCCGGTGAGAACCTGGTCGTCGGATGCAACGATCCCCAGCTTTTTCGCCACCGCCGCGGCCGTGTCCCGGTAGTCCCCGGTAATCATCACAGCGCGGATGCCGGCCGACTTGCAGACCTTGATCGCCTGAATCGCTTCCACCCTCGGCGGATCGATCATACCGACCAGCCCGGTAAAGACCATGTCCCTTTCATCTGCCTGAGGCGTTGGATGATCAGGGATTTTCTCCATCGGCTTAAAGGACATGCCCAACACCCGCAGCGCACTCCGCGCCAGCCTGCGGTTCTCGTCCAAGATCGCCTTCCGGTCCCCCCCGGTCATCTCTTCGATCCGGCCATCACGGCGCATGATACGGCTGCAAAGGCCGACCAGAATATCCGGCGCGCCCTTCGTATACGCGACAACGCGCCCTTCCCCGTCCCGGTGAAATGTCGTCATCAGCTTTCGACCGGAGTCAAACGGGATTTCCTGCAGGCGCGGGTGCGCGGTGTTCATAGACCCGCGATTTTTCCCGGCCTTCGCGGCCGCTACGACCAACGCTCCCTCCGTCGGATCTCCGAGAATCTTCCACTGGTCCTTCTCCTCCGGGCAGCATTCTTTTTCCAGCGAGGCGTCGTTGCACAGCACCCCGATCTCCAGTAAGCGTGAGACCGCCGGCTCCGTGGACAGCTCCATCTCCTGCTCTCCGATCAGGAATCCGCCCTGGGGCGTATAACCCTCGCCGGTAACGTCAATCTCCGCGCCCGGGACGAACATCTTGACGATGGTCATCTGATTCTGCGTCAGCGTACCCGTCTTGTCCGAACAGATCACCGTCGTGCTGCCCAGCGTCTCCACCGCGTGAAGCTTTTTCATGATCGCGTGATGCTTCACCATCCGCTGCATCCCCAGCGCCAGCACGATTGTCACCACCGCCGGCAGCCCCTCCGGGATCGCCGCGACCGCAAGGCTCACCGCTGTCATGAACATGCTCAGAAGCTGTTCTCCGCGCAGCAATCCCATTACAAAAACCAGCGCACAGATAGCCAGGCATCCCGTTCCGAGAAACTTTCCCATCTGCGCAAGCTTTTTCTGCAGCGGAGTGGCTTCCTCCTCCGCGTCCTGGATCATTCCGGCGATCCCGCCGATCACGGTGTTCATGCCCGTGGCCGTCACAACGCCCTTCCCGCGGCCGTATGTCACGATAGTGCTCATAAACCCGCAGTTCACCTGGTCTCCCAGAGCGACCTCTCCCTCCAGAAGAGCTGAAGCGTCCTTATCCACCGGTACGGATTCCCCCGTGAGCGCGGACTCGTCCGCCTTCAGGTTCACGGATTCCGTGATCCTCACGTCCGCCGGTATGTAATCGCCCGTCTCCAGGACGACCAGATCGCCCGGAACCAGTTCCTGTGCGGGGACCGTTTTCAAGCATCCTCCCCGGATCACCTTTGCGTTTGGTGCCGACATTTTCTTGAGTGCCTCCAGCGCCTTTCCTGCCCTGTACTCCTGAAATACGCCGAGACACGCGTTTACAATCACGATCCCGATGATTACAATCGAATCCGTGGTCTCCCCGACCGCGATCGAAACGATGCTCGCGATGATCAGGATGATCACAAGGTAATCCTTGAACTGTTCCAGAAGCATTTCAAAGATTGTCGTTCCCGATTTCTGAGCCAGCTCATTGGGACCGTATTTTTCCCGCAGCGACCCGACCTGTTCGGTACGGAGCCCATTCTCCTTGTCCGTATGAAGTACCTTGCAGGTTTCCTGGATACTTTCGCTGTACCACAATTTTTCTGCCATAACCGTTTTGCTCCTCCCCGTTCGCAGGCGTAAATTTCTCCATCTGTTTTTACAAAGCAAAGCCCGCCCTCCGTTTCCTCCTCCGCTGCTGCAGCTGAGTGGAAGTCTGCCGATCTTCCGGCGGCAGATCCAAGAGGACAGGCCTTTCATAACATTTGTAACCGTGTGCAGTCAGTGCTGTTTATTTTTTCTTCTCCAGTCCGAGTTCCTTCAGCAGGGGAGAGAAATCATCGCGCATTTTGTCCAGATCAGTTTTCAGCTCATCGCCGGTTTCATACTTCAGATAATTGTAATCGCCCGTCTTCTGTACGATCTTAATAAATTCGGGGTCCTCCATGGTCTGTTTAAAAGCGTCGTGAATTTTCTGAACAACGTCGTCCGGCAGGCCGGCAGGTCCGCTGATTCCTTTGTTAACCTGTACAACCACTTCGTAGCCGCATTCCTTGGCAGTCGGAACATCCGGATAATCAACAAGCTTTTCATCGCTGAAAACCGCCAGCATGCGCAGTTTTCCGCCTTTGAGCTGCTCGCTGATTTCCGTGGGATGAAGCACGCTGACGTCGATGTGATTGCCAAGCAGTGAAGTCGTCGCTTCGGAGGTACCGCCGCCGAACGGGATTTCATTGGTTTTAATTCCCGCCGTTTTGGTAAATCTCTGCCATGCCATATGATTGGTTCCGCCGGGCACGCCTGCTCCGGCTTTCAGCTTTCCGGGATTTTCCTTGCAGTAATTCACCAGGTCCTCAAGGGTCTTCCACTGGGAATCCGCATTCACGACTATCGCCATAGGAAGAGATTCGATGCCGATAATATGTTTTACATCCTTGACCGGATCATAAGGGGCTCCCTGCACGATGGGAGTCGTGGTAAAGTTGCCGGAAGAGGTGATCAGCAGAGTATATCCGTCCGGCTTGGATTTCAGAACATAATCCGTCCCGATCGTGCCGCTTCCGCCCGGCCTGTTTTCCACCATTACGGTCGCTCCGATATACTTATTCACCACAGAGGCAAGCGCACGGCCGAGAACATCCGACGAGCCGCCCGCCGCGAACTGGTTGATAAGGGTAATCGTCTTTTTCGGGTAATCGCTGTTTGCTGTCGTTTTGGAATCCGCCGCGGTGCTGTTCGCCCCGCCGCCGGACTGGGATTTGGGCTGGCTCTGGCAGCCGCCTAAAAGCGGAGCCGTCATCAGAGCGACCGCAAGCAAGCCACAGACTGTCTTTTTAATAGATAACATTTTCAATTCCTCCCTAATCTTTTACTATGAAATCCGGCCGTAAGACGGCCTTTCCGCCTCATACGCCCGAATACATCGCCTTATGAACGACGGGCCGGATCAGTCCTCAGAAATAGAAACCTTATATTTCTTTTTCACCTGTCCGACAACGACCCAGATCAGCACAGCCAGGCAAACCAGATACATGGCGCCGGCGATCGGCCGCATAAAGAGAGAAGCAAAGTCGCCGCTCGCAACCAGCAGCGACTGGCGCAGGCCCTTTTCAAATACGTTGCCAAGAACAAACCCAACAATAATGGGAGCCGGTGAGATATTCACAATCTTCAGAATGTAGCCGATCACACCGAAAATCATCAGAATCAGGAGATCAAAGGTACTGTTGTTTACGCTGTATGTACCAATCATCATGACGGCGACAACAATCGGCATCAGAACCTCCGGTCTGACCTTGGTGAGAGACGCGAACACTCCGACCAGGGGGAGGTTCAGGATCAGGAGCATAACATTGCCGATATACATGCTGGCTACAATCAGCCAGAACAGGTCGGCGTGCCCGCTGATGAACGTGGGTCCGGGCGCCACACCCTGCAGCATAAAGCCGCTGAGCAGAACAGCCGTAGCGGGCGCGAACGGAATTCCGAGCGCCAGCAGGGGGATCATCGTGCCGGAAGCGGCAGCGTTGTTGGCGGATTCGGGACCTGCTACGCCTTCAATCGCTCCGTGTCCGAATTCCTCCTTATGCTTGGAGAAGTTTTTCTCCATCTTATAGGAAACCAGCGACGAAATAACCGCGGCGGGGCCGGGTATCAGACCGATCGGGAAACCGATCGCGGTGCCGCGCAGAATGGGAACGACCGACCGTTTCAGTTCTTTTTTCGTGGGGTACAGATCCCTGAATTTTACCTTGATGAGTTCCCCGACCTTGTAGGGTTCTACCGCGACAGAGAACACTTCCGCCATACCGAAAAGGCCCATAATGACCGGAAGCATCTCAATTCCTTTGGATAGATCCAGGATATCGAAGGACAGACGGTTGATTCCGGATATCGGGTCGATTCCGATCGTCGTGATTATCATGCCCAGAATAAACATTCCAAGGGAAACCAGAAACGACCCTCCGGTCAGATTGCTGAGCAGGAGCATTCCGAGTACGGAAATCGAGAGATATTCCTGAGGGCCGAAGGATAGGGCAAAATTTCCAAGCGGCGGCGCAAAGATCATCAGCAGGACAACCCCCACCGTGCCCGCAATGAACGAACCGATGGCAGAAACGGCAAGGGCGGCTCCCGCGCGTCCTTTCTTTGCCATTTCATGTCCGTCAATCGCCGTAACCATTGAGGCGGATTCCCCCGGTACGTTCAGCAGAATAGAAGTGGTGGAACCGCCGTACATAGAGCCGTAAAAGATTCCCGAAAGCAGGATCAGGCTCGTACTGGTATCCAGCCCGAAGCTAAACGGCAGCAGAAGCGCCGTCGCCCCGACAGGGCCGATTCCCGGCAATACCCCGACGACGGTTCCCACAAACACGCCGGCAAAACAGGCGATCAGGTTCTGAAGCGTAAGCGCCGACATAAATCCGGTACCTAATTGGTTCAATATATCCATATTTATCAACTCTTCTCCATAAAAGCTCTTGAGCCATATTTAAATGAAACTAATCAATCCCTGCGGCAGCGGTACCTGCAGCACCATTGCAAACAGACAGTAAAAGAAAACGGATGTGATCAGGCCCAAAACAGTGGATTTCCACCACTGTTTAAGTCCTGATATTTTGGACAACAGCAGGACCAAAACAAAAACGGAAATCAGTGAACCGAGAAAATCGAACATGGGCAGGAACGCAAAGCAGACAAGCACATAAAGTCCCAGCCGGATCAGGCTGGTCTTATCCTCGCCGTTCCCTTCCTTCTTTTCCAGCTTCTGCCGGAAAGCCTGTACGGTCAGACAGGACGACAGAACCGTACCGACCACCCCCAGAAAAACGGGGACGAAGCCCGGGCCCGGAGTGGAAAAATCGCCCACCTCAAGCTGCATGCACAGGATCGTATAAACAATGCAGAAAACATTAAAGGCAACGAAGAATATGCGTTTTGACAGGGTCATCATATTCACCTCTTTTACAGAAGACTTCGGGTTTCTTTCTCAGGCATTTTGCCATTTCGGGTGCCGGTAGACTTCAGGGTTGCATACGTTTGGCCACTTTTCCCCTCTCAGAACAGCCAGCGTCCCTTCCACAGCCATCAAAACTGTTTTTTCCGTCGTTTCCTGCGTCTGTGCCGCCATATGCGGTGTAAGAATCACGTTGGGCAGCTGCATGAGCGGGTGGTCAGGCTTCATTGGTTCGTCCGCCAACACATCCAGTCCGGCTCCGGCTATCTCATGATTCGTCAGAGCCTCGATCATATCCGGCTCGTTGACGATGTCTCCCCGCGCGCAGTTCAGGAAAAACGCGGTCTTTTTCATCGCCGCAAACTGTTTCCGGGCGAACATTCCGCGTGTGGCGGGCAGGGACGGCATATGGATGGATACGAAATCACCCTGTCCGACCGCCTCAAGCATATCGTCAGAGTAAGAATAATTCAGCGCGGCCACATCTTCCTTTTTGATGTACGGGTCATAGACGCAGACCTTCATCCCGACCGCGCTGCACAGCCGGGCAGCTTCCCGGCCGATGTTTCCGAAGCCTAAAACCGTTATGGTCTTTCCGGCCAGCTCTACCGCGGCGTATTTACTGCGTATCGAGAAATTTCCTTTCCGTGTTTCTTCCACGCTTTCGAGCAGATTTTTGCTGAGGGCAAAAACGAGAGCCAGCGTATGCTCCGCCACCGCATGGGAATTCGCGGCCGGACAAATGACAACGGGAATCCCATGCTCGGTAGCCGCGGCAACATCCACGGAATCCACCCCCACTCCCGGGCGGGTAATCACCTTCAGCTTCGGGCAGGCCCCGATCGCTTTCCGGTCGATCTTCCCGATCCTTAAAATATAAGCGTCCGCCTGTTTCAGCTGTTCGATGATTTCGTCACTGTTTCCGTTATCGGGGATAATCAGGTTCGCTTTTCCGGCAAGGGCATCCATGCCGGGTTGATAAAGTGCGTGCGACAATACAATGGTATCCAAAGCCTTAACACTCCTTCCGGAACGGTTACAGATTCTTCTTGAATTCTTCGTATTTCCGATTGATTTCTTTTGTCTTTTCGATTATCTTCTGTTCCTCCTGCGGAAGGATGGAATCCTGCGGCCAGATCACCCGCTCATCGGTAAACCCAAGCTGCGACAGCGCAAATTTATTGGCAGAGGTGGCGTTCTTCGTCATGCCGAGAATTTCAGAGGTTTCGCGCAGCAATCCATCGTATTGCATCGCCAGACCGATATTTTTGGAGCGGCCCGCTTCGTACGCCTTCACAAACAGCTCGGTGAACAGCGGAGCGATGGAGGGGACGAATCCGTCCGCACCCAGCAGCATGCTCGGCATCGCGTAAGCGGTCGTGCCCTGAAGCACGGAAAAATCCTTATCCCTGAAATAATCCAGACACTTCATGAATTCCTTAAAATCACCCGAACTGTCCTTCAGCCCGACCACATGGTCGATCTGGGAGATACGGATGATGGTGTCTGCCGACAGCTTTAAGCCCGTAAACATCGGAATGTTATAAATCATCAGATCAATCGACGTTTCCTTCGCTATCTTCTCAAAATGGCGCACTGTTTCATCCTGAGAAGTATGGCGGGCATAAAAAATCGAAGTGACCACCGCGCATGTTCCGCCCATCTGCTCAAGGCTCTTGATATTATCGATCACGCGACGGGTACTGGTATCCATCACGCCCGCCATGACCGGGACTCTGCCGTTCGTCCGTTTCAGCACAACATCGATGGCATGGTCTCTTTCCTTCTGTGTAAGGGCCATCGTCTCCCCGTTGCTTCCGGCCACAAACAGCCCGTGCAGGCCGCCGTCAATACAGTGGTCAATCAGTCTGCCGAAGCCTTCCTCATCAACGTTTTCCTTTTCATCCACCGGCGTAATGATCGGCGGAATGACTCCGTAATACTTTTTATTCATCGATTTACTCCTCCATCGTTTTGAAACTCTATTTTATGAGAGCCGTTTACAGGGCCGGCCCTTTCCCGGTCAGCCGTACGGCGTATTCGATTGCGTTGATCAGGCTCAGTTCGCTCGCGGTCCCCTTGCCCGCCTGGTCGAAAGCCGTCCCGTGATCCACAGAGGTCCGGATAATCGGCAGGCCAAGGGTGATATTCACCCCGCTGACGGAGTTCCATTTCCCGGCGTCCCGGTCGTAAACAAACCCCAGGACCTTCAGCGGAATATGGCCCTGGTCGTGGTACATCACCACCACAATGTCGTACCATCCGCCCCGTGCCTTGGAAAACACCGTGTCCGGCGGGAGGGGCCCGTCGGCATTGATCCCTTCTGAAACGGCCTGACGGATCGCCGGAAGAATTTCTTCTGTTTCCTCGCTGCCAAACATCCCGTTTTCCCCGGCGTGGGGGTTCAGACCGGCTACGGCAATCCGCGGTTTTTCGATTCCGAATTTCCGGCAGGCGTTGTCCGCCAGCCTGATCACACGGTAGACCCGGTCCTTTTTCACCCGGTCGCAGGCGGTGCGCAGCGACACATGAGTGGACACGTGCGCGACGCGCAAATCGCCGTCCGCCAGCATCATGGCGTAGTCCCGGGTGCCCGTGAACTCCGCGTAGATTTCCGTATGCCCGGAATAGTGGAAGCCCGCAAGGTTCATGGCTTCCTTGTTCAGAGGGTTGGTAACGGTCGCGTCCACCTCATGGGACAGGGCGAGCTCAATGACCTTTTTGACGCACTCGAACGCCGCTTTGCCTGACATGGCGGAAACCTTGCCGTATTTTAGTTTTTCTGTTTGCACATTATTTAAATCGTAAACATCCATCGTACCGAACCGGAAACAGGAATCCTCCACCCTTGAAACGGGATGGACGGCGATTTGTCCGGCGCCGACAAGACCGGCCGCCTTTTTCATCACTTCGGCGTCCCCGATGATGACGGGGCGGCAGATGCTATACAGCTTTTCATGCATAAGGGCTTTTACCGTAATTTCCGGCCCGATTCCGGACGGGTCGCCCATGGTAATTCCCAAAATCGGAAGGCTGCTCATTTTTCTCCGTCCTTTCGTACTACAGCACCTGCCGATAGATGTTTCTGATATCGTCAAGGCTGAGTTTTTTCCGGTTATTGTTCAGTAATCGGGTGACCTGGCTGCCCGCGGCTACCAAAAACTCAAGGTCCTCTGCCGGAACCCCAAAGCTGCCGAGCGTTTTCGGAATTTCCGTAAACCTGCAGATCTCTTCGATCAGATCAATGAGATGCCTTGCCTTCCGGGTCGTTTCTCCCGAAAAGTCCGGCTCCACGGCCTCACAGATATCCGCAAGCCGGTCTGCACAGTCCAGAAGGTTGCAGTTCATGACCGGGGCAAGCAGGATGGCGTTGGATACGCCGTGTGCGATATGATACGTCCCCCCCAGCGGATAGGACAGCGCGTGAACCGCAGTCGTACCGGAAGAGGTAATCGCCACTCCCCCATAGAATGCCCCAACCAGCATATCGGCTTTCGCTTCGCTGTCGTCCGGGTCCGAACAGGCTCTGCGGATACTGCCGAAAATCAGCCTTGCTCCTTCCAGAGCAAACGCATCGCTGAAGCGGTTCGCCTTGTTGGAGGTGTAGCATTCCACACAATGTGACAGCGCATCGATGCCGCTGGACGCAATAATTTTGCGGGGCAGCTTCGCAATCAGGTCGGGGTCGAGTATTACATAGTCGGGAATCATCCCGTCGTTTACAATGCCGACCTTCAGCTTTTCCTCAGGAACCGCCACGATGGCATTGCAGGTCGCTTCCGAACCGGTCCCGCAGGTCGTCGGCACCATGACCGTCCGGATTTTTTTTACTGCGAGCGACGGGTCCTTTACCAGATCGCCGACCCGGTATTCAGAGCCTTTCAGCATGGACACCAGCTTTGCCGCGTCCATTGTGCTTCCGCCGCCCACCGCGATAATCAGGTCGCAGTGCATGTCCTGTGTCTCATCGATCACCTTCTGCACGTCATCCACGCTCGGTTCCGGAACCAGATCATCGATGACCCGGTATTTTACTCCGCACTGATCCAGAACCTTCAGGGCGAAATCCGTCACTCCGGAATCGCGGACTCCTTTGTCAGTAAAAACCAGAACCTCCTTCGCGTTCTCCGCAGCGATCATCTCCGAAAGCTTATGTACACTGCCCACCCCTCCATATATGCAGGACGGCATTTTGATTTTGTAATTAACCACCGTAAAGTCTCCTTTCATTTTCGTGCCGGTTATCGTCAAGGTAATTAACAACCTGAATCAGGGCATCTCCGTTGCCAAACCCGCCGGATTTCGTGATAATCATCATTCCGTCGGCTTCTCCTCCTGCCATCCGTCCAACCGGAATTCCCGCCGCAATCTCATCGCACAGCTCAATCCCTTTTGAACGAAACGCCTTGCATATCTGCAAGGAGGTATCTCCCCCGGTTGACACCACGGCGCGAAGTCGGATTTTTCGGTATATTTTTTCCACCGTTTCCCCCAGCGCCGCGGCGATATTCACCGCCTCAGGGTCTTTGTTCTCCGGTTTTGGCTTTTCCTGTGTCGCGGAAAACAAGCTGCTCACCGCCAGAAGAATCAGTCTATGCCCCTCTTCTGCCATCTGAAGAATTTTATCCGTGCATCTTGTAATTTCCTCGCTGTATGACCGGCCGCCGTTTTCGACCTTGGAGACATCAATTCTGACGATCGGTGCCAAAAAAGCTTCCGAAATCTGCTGAAGCTGAACGGCTGTTTCTTTCCTTCTGGAACCGGCGACTACAAGGACCGCGTCTTCGGATTTTTCACTTGTAACAAGTTCTTTCTGGAATCTTTTTTCGTTGCTGAGCTGTTTTGCAAAGCCGGCGCTTCCACAAAAAATCATTTTTCCGTCGATCGGTTTGGCAGCGTTTTTGATCGTTTCCAATTCCGCATCGGAAGTAGCGTCCGCAATGAAAATTTGAAAGCCTTCCTTCCGTTTCCGTTCCATCAGCTGTTTTAAGTTTTCCGGGCCTTTCCTGATTTCCTCCAAAGACAGCTTAAAAGTGGAGCGTTTCGAGCCTTCCCTGAAAATCTGTTCCACATTGATCCGATCATCCGGCGTTACCATAATTCCGTTGACAAGCTGCCTGCCGTTTTCAGGAAAGCTCGGCACAACGAGCGCCGTTCCGGCCCCCAGCGCGTCCATCACCGCGTCCAGTTCCACCGCGGGGTTTCCCCGAAGCAGGGAATCGATTTTTTTATAGACGTATTCCGTGGGGATACCGCTGATCTGTCTGGCAAGATTGTAAACACGGCTGTATGCTTCCTGTGGAGGCAGCTGCCGGCTGTTTACATTAATGGAAAGGGCATCATAGCGATTGCACCATTGCAGGGATTCGGCCTGCACATCGCTGTATTCCGTTTGAACCATTGTGGAAAATCCGTTTTTCTGAAACTGTACGCCGGTATCATTGGCGCCGGTTAAATCATCCGCAATAATGATAATCATATTTCATCAATCCTTTTTGCTTTCAGTACCCTATTGACTTTTAAATTTTGTAAAAAGTCGAATTTCTATTTGCTGCCCGTATATTCCTCCCACAATTAATTGATGCATTTTGAAACGAATCGTTCGATATCATTTATTTTCTGTTTCAAATTATAGTATAATATATTTTAAATTGCAATAGTTTTTCATAAATAATGATAAAAAATCCAGATACAAGTTTCAAATTGCATCTGGATTTTTTATAAGGACCGGAAAGCTAACTTAAATTCGTTTCATTTTTTACTATTCTCTTCGCTCCATTCATTTTTCATACGTCTCCAGATCGTAGTGCGGCTGACCCCAAGCCGGTTGGATACACGTGTTAGATTTCCGTTTTCTTCATTCAACACATTTCGGATGATATCCTGTATCTGTTCATCTAAAGTTTTATCCGGTACCTTCTTGTGTCCTGGCTGCAGACCGTCTTCCGATTTCAACACTTTGGAGACGCTTTCCGCACTGATATAAGGCTCTTCGGCTTCCATAACCAGCTTGAAAACAATCCGCTGCAGCTGGTCAAGGTTGGTTACCCAATGGAAATCCGTCAGAAGCTTCAATCCCCCATCGTCAACGGCAACAATTTGTTTTCCGTACTGGGAATTGGCAAGATTAATATAATTGCCCGTCAGGTCCCTCATATCCCCGCTTCTTTCCCGCAGGCTGGGAAGATGGATCCGGTATTCGCCGACCCGCTTGCCAAGCTCTTCCAAAAGAGTACCGGCTACCATCATCGTCTCCGGGGATTCGCATACGGACGCTAAAAGCAAATGCGTACGGGTAAAATCCGGAGCAGCCAGCATTTCCAGTAAAAGCCGCTGGTCCTGAAGGCTCATCGCCTGAAGCTGTTTCAGATAGAGCGTGGAGAAAGGATCCGAATCAATCAGGGCGCGGCTGTTTTTCAGACTGTCGCTGTCCGCGATTTCGCCGTCGATGGCAATAAAGGGATGCTGACGGTTAACGCCCATGGAATGAATCATTTTTGCAAGAGCATCTTTCCCCGTTCCGATTTCTCCGGCAATGAGGATCGGAACGCAGAGCTTGCTGAATTTTTGTACCTCTTCATAGGTTTCCCTGAGATAGGTACTGTTTCTGCCAAATACCGTGATGGAAAAATCTGCGGTATTTTGAACGTTTTCGGCAGTGACCCCTTTCATCTCCGATTTCTGATTGATACATTTCGAGAGATAAAACACGGCATACGGATGATTCCCGCCGGCGTAAATCCTCGTCCCGGTTTCATTCCAGTAATGGCCGCCCAAATCCAACAGCGCATGCTGTTCTCCGGAGCTCAGCACGATTTTTGAGTATTCGGCTAATTCAGCCGCCATTTTTCCGGCAGCTTCTTCCGGCAACTTCTGAAACACGATATTGCCCGTACAATCGAAGACGGCGCAGTACTGGGGAATCTGGCGGAGCGTTTCCGTAAGAAGCTCTGTTTTCAGGTTGTATTTCTGGATATACTCATAGATCTTTAAAGCATCGTTGAAAGCTTTTTTAACGCTTTCCTCACCTGATGTCAATAAGATTGCGTTAAAGCTCATTTCTTTGGCTTTTTCCGCCGTAATGGTGTCGCCCACAATAACAAGGTAATCTCTCCGCCGCAGTTCGGACAGCAATCCCGGCAGTTCCCTGGAATTGTCAATTGTAAAAATATCGATTCCGCTTCTCAGAAGGGTTTTGATCGCCTGAGCGCCTTCCGTAATGCTGTGGTATCCCACTATGGCCGCTTTGCCGGAAAAGTTATGTGTAAGCGCTATTACACGCATATAATCGTAACCTGAAATATCAATACTGATAACCGGAATGGAGACCGCTTCCTGTATCATTTCGGCCGTACCGCCTCTGGAGATAATCATTTGATATCCGTCCCGCTGCGCACGCACAGCAGCCTCTACGCCCTGATCAAGGTTGCCGACCTCCGTTCTGATATCAAACATCGGATATTGTTTGGCTATATTGAAAATCAATTCACTGAGCCCTTCATAAGGGACTACAATGAATACTTTTATTTTCGGCATTCGCCTTCATCCTTCCCTATTGCTATATTCCAATTGCGTAAGCCGTCGTTTTGTAGTTACATTATAACACAGGCTTATGCGTAATCAAGTAATATTGATTAAATTTGCAACAGTTCTTTAAGGCCCTTTCGATCTGAAAGCCGGGTGCTTTCTATATATGTACAGTTTTCGTGCTGTTGTCTACTTGATAATTCTAATAATCATAGATTTCTACAAAAATTCATACAGCTCTGTCGGTAAGTTAACAAGTTGATATCCCCCTTCCTGTTTCGGTTAAAACGCAACCTGACTGATTAGTTTTCAGGCAGCTCCTTTCTTTGTACTAATTCCCCTTTCCCCCGCATAATTATTTACCAATCGGAATCGTTTGGAGGGTGGAACAGTGAAAGGTATTGTTGAGGAGCGCGCCGTAGAGCTCGGCGAGTACATAATCAAGAACAGAACCACCGTGCGCGGCGCAGCAAAAAAATTTGGTGTCAGCAAAAGTACCGTACATAAGGATGTGGCGCAGCGTTTGAAATATGTCGATCCCCAGTTATACAGGCAGGTCAAGCAAATCCTTGAGATCAACAAAGCGCAGCGCCACATCCGCGGCGGAATGGCCACAAGGCTGAAATACAAGAAAACATAATAAAGACCCGCATGCATGGAATTCAATTTCGTGCATGCGGGTTTTTATTTAAAAATCGGAGGAATCGCATAAATTTCCCATTATTACAAATAGTAACAGATGCATTGTTTTAGTCGGGAAGGTGAAAAAATGGAAAAGAAAAGCGCGGACCAAAAGGAAGAAAAAGTTGCCTTTACCGGCAGGATCAGCGCCAACAAGGAACTGCTGCAGGGCATTTTTAAAAACGATGAAACGCTTGTTTTCAGGCCGGTGGAAAACCCGTCGGTACCGTCCGTAGGATTCTGCCTTGTCTATATTGACGGAATGGTCAACAACAAGCTGGTAAACGAGGACGTTATCAAGCCCTTGGTGGAGTACAGGGTGGGACAGAAGGATGTCGTATCACTGGATATCATCGCGAAGCAGGTAATGCTGTCCAACAGTGTGGAACGCACGTCGGACACGGACGAAATTCTTCAGGCGATCGTCTACGGGGACTGTATCCTGATGATGGACGGCTTTTCCGATTTTCTGATTCTGAATACGAAAGGCTGGGGCAGCCGATCTGTTTCAGAGCCTGAAAATGAAAAGGTGATCAGAGGGCCGCGCGAAGGATTCAACGAAGCGCTGATGATGAATCTTTCCATGCTTCGCAGGAAGCTGAGAACACCGGATCTGAAAATGGAATTCCTGCGCTTTGGAACAAGATCAAACACCAAAGCCTGCATCTGCTATCTGGACAAAATCGTCAATAAAGAAGTCCTTACGGAACTAAAGAAAAGGCTTCAGACTTTTACGATCGACGGTACTTTAGACGCAAACTATATCAACGAATTTATCAAAGACTCCCCGTACTCTCCCTTCAAAACGATCGGAAGCACGGAAAAGCCGGATATTGTCGCGGCAAAGCTCCTGGAAGGAAGGGTCGCTCTATTTTTGGACGGTACCCCAGTTGTTTTAACCGTTCCGTTCCTTTTCATCGAGAATTTTCAAAGCGACGAAGACTACTACCTCAACTATTTTTTTGCGTCCATCGGGCGCATGCTGCGATTAATCGCCTTCTTTGTCGCCACCAGTATTCCCGCGATTTACGTTGCCCTGACTACCTTTCACGACGAAATGCTTCCGCTCGCCATGACCATGAGTATTTCGGAGGCAAGGCAGGGCGTTCCGTTCCCCACCGTGCTGGAAGCGGTCTTAATGCTGATCGTATTTGAAATGCTCCGGGAATCCGGGGCCAGAATGCCCGGAATGATGGGACAGGCCCTCAGCATTGTCGGCGCGCTGGTCATCGGGCAGGCCGCCGTGGAAGCAAAGATCGTAAGCGCGCCGATGATTATCATCGTAGGAGTCACGGGAATCTCCGGCCTGATGATTCCCCGTGTAAAAGGAGCCACCATTATTCTGCGCTTTATCCTGCTTGCCATGGCGTCCATTCTCGGGCTGCACGGTTATATGTTCGGAGCACTGGGACTGTTGATCCATCTTTTCAATCTCAATTCTTTCGGCATTCCCATTATGAGCAGCGCTTATGAAAACACTTTACAGGATAAAAAAGATATCGCAGTCAGAGCCCCGTGGTGGTTTATGAAAAAAAGGCCCAAATACCTTTCCCCAAACGAAACGAGGGAAACTTCGAGGAGCGAGAAATGAAAACCGGTAAACGACTTTGCATCCTTCTGTTAATCGTGAGCATGCTCCTTTTAAACGGCTGCTGGAATTATCAGGAAATAGAGCGCCTTTCCATGGTCTCCGGCATCGCAATCGACAGAGGAACAGCGGGACATAAATATCATTTTACCTTTGAATTTTTGGACCTGTCCGAAGACCGTCCGGGTTCCAAGCTGCTGGAAACCGAAGGGAATACCGTGTTTGACGGAATCAGGAATGTGATCGGCAAGAGCCAGAAAAAACTGACGTTCAGCGAGTGTAAAGTGGTAGTAATCAGCAAAGACCTTGCTTCGGAGGGAATCGCTCCGCTTCTGGACTTTGTTTCCCGTGACGCCGAGCCGAGGCTGACATTGGTCCCCATGATTTCAGAAGAAAAAACAGCCGGAGAAATCCTTCAGCAAGAACCGGTAACCAACCACCTGATCTGTCTGGAAATCGATCAGATGCTGGTGCAGAATGTAGCCAGCCTCTCGAAAGCGCCCAGAGTCAAACTGTATCAGGCCAATAATATGCTTGCCGGAGAAGGCACCTCCCTGATTCTGCCATCCATCAAAATCGCAAAACAGCAGACGGCGACCACCGTCGAACTGTCCGGTTCAGCCATTTTCAAAAAGGACAAGCTGCTGGGTTTTCTGGATACCGATCAGTCCCAGCTGATGCTGTTCATCAAAAACCAGATAAAAGGGGGGCTGCTGCTGACAAGCCCCGATTCCGACGGCAGGAACGTCACCCTTGAGATAGAGGAGAGCGGAACAAAAATCACCCCCGTCATTGCCCAAAATCCTCCGGCATTCAGAATAGAAATCAAAACCGTATGTGCGCTCGGCGAAGACCAGACCAATAAGAGCCATATTACCGCAGAAAGAATTCAGCAGGTTGAAAAAAGCGCCAAAAGCGGATTGGAGACCAGCGTGTCCAAGCTGATAAAAACAGCCCAGGATCAATATAAATGCGATATTTTCGGATTCGGAAATCTGATTTATCAAAACGATCCCCAGCGATGGGAACAGGACAAACAAAAATGGGACGAAATATTTCGTACGATGAATGTCACTGTAACGGCAGATATTCAAATCAATAACACGGCAAAAGTTGGTGACTGATATGAGTTCTATGATTGTTTTTTTGATTCTTTACGCGATCCTGATCGTCTTCGACCTGATCCCGGTTTTAAAAAAAAGAGACAAAAAGGCTCTTTGGTTTTCCATTCCCGTCTACCTGATTACCCTGACGGCCAATATCATGCTGAGCTTCAGCGCTGATATTACGGGTTCGAATAAAATCATCAGCCAGATCATTTCATCTATTTTTCATTAGAGGTAAAAGATGAATCATAAGATAACGGAAAAACAGATTCAGGCCACGATCTTTATGTTTTGGATGGGCAGCATGGTGGTCGTCGGCATCAACCCGCAGGCCAAGCAGGACTCCTGGATCGCCGGCCTGTTTGCGGGAATTATGATGCTCCCCCTCCTTTTTCTGTATATCCGGCTGACGTCCCTGTACCCCGGAAAAAATTTATTCGAAATCCTGACGCAGATTTTCGGCAAGGTTTTCGGCCGGATCCTGATCCTGATCTATGTGGTTTTTTCCATTCAGCTTGGCGGAATCACATTAAAGATTTTTTCCACCTTCGTTCATATCCTGAACATGCCGGAAACGCCCGAACCCGCGATTCTGTTTTTTATTATCCTTTTATCTGTCTGGGCCGTAAAAAGCGGGCCGGAAAATATCGGCAGAATGTCAAAGTACACCTTTCCGATTCTCCTAATATCCGTCGCCGCCACGTTCATAATCGGCGCCAGGGATATGGATACCAGCAATCTAAAACCGATCATGAATACCGATCTGAAGACGCTGCTCGGCAGTGCTTTTTCCCTCTGCATTCTGCCCTTGGGCGAGGTCTTTCTCTGCCTCTCTTTTTTCTCTGCGCTCGAGCCGCAGGCGAAACCGTCCCGGTTTTTTTTCAAAGCCCTGATCATGACACTGGCGATCCTGATCACTGTCAATCTCAGAAATATTCTGATCCTGGGTTTTCCCTCTGCGAGCATGTTTTATTTTCCTTCCTATGAAACCGTCAGCATCATTTCCATAGGCGACTTTTTTTCCCGTACAGAGGTTCTGATCGGCATCAATCTGATGCTGGCGGGATTTATTAAGGTTGCCGTCTGCCTGTATTCCTCTTCTCTGGGTCTCGCCAAGCTGCTGAACGCAGCCGACCAAAAGCTCTATTGTCGTTCCCTGCGCTCTGCTTATGGTTACCCTGGCCGGCATGCTTTACGAAAACACGGTGGAATGGAAGGACTGGGCGCCAATGTACGAGATTTACGCGATCCCCTTCCAGATCATGTTCCCCATTCTCATTCTGATCGGCGCGGAGATAAAAGCAAGAGCGGGACACCCAAAGACAAAAAATCCCCCCGCTGCAAACAACAAAGCGGGGGAATCCTGAAAATATTTATTTTACGGCGGCTTCCCGTTTCAGCACCGTCTTCGCGCTGACCGGAATGCTGATCACGCGGCTCAGCGGCTTCCATACAATCAGGGCGATCCCAAAATCGATCATGCTGTGAACAATGGTGCCGACCCCGACCAGCAGAATGACGGACATAAAGTACCCGTTGGCATAATAATTTTTCGGCATATTGTTTCCAAAATAAAACAGCGTAACGACGGTCACTTCACTGACTGCGTGAATCAGCGCCAGAAGAAGCCCAAACACCGTGGATTTTCCAACGGAAGCGAGCATATCTTCTTTTCTTTTCAAAATGAACGCGCCTGTCAGCGCAAAAAACAGATGGCTGAACGCGCGCAGCACAATCACGATTGGAAATCCGGCAAATAAAAAGCCAAACGATGTTCCGATGGAAACCGCAACGGCCACCGGCGGGGAAATAAACAGGGCGATAAAAATCGGCACATGGCTGGCAAGGGTAAAGGACGCCGGTTCCAAAATGATTTTCGGGGCGAACATCGGAATGACGATCCCAATGGCGCAAAGCAGCGCCGCAATGACCATACTGATTAATTTTGTTTCACGGTTCCTCATAAAGATTCCTCTCTGACAATCCTCATATTTTATCTTTACACATGTCTTGACACCTGTAATTAGTATTGTAAAGAAGATTTTCGGATTTGTCAAGAGGATTTACCGGGAAAACAAAATTCCCTTTTCCTCCAAAGCGGCAAGGACCCTTTGATACGCGTCCTCCGACCGGCAGGAAATCGTATGCAGATGCACTCCGCCCGTCAGGTCGCACAAGGGCGACGCGTGGTCCTTCGACAGCTTTTCCAGAAAACAGTCGGCGTCGTAGCGGGAAAAAATATGCAGCTGGCCGGAAATCTGGCCGTAAACCGCGTGCTCCACGATCACGTCGATCAGGCCGCAGCCGTTGTCCACAATCGTATACAGCTCTTCCGCAAGGTTTTCCCTGCTGTGCCTGCAGGCGATCGTCCGGATGATCTGATCCCCGTCTCCGGCGCCGGACGTAAGGATATAGCCCCGCGGCGTGGCGGAAATAGCGATGTTCGCCGCCCGCAGGAGCGCAACGTCCCCCACGATAACCTGCCGGCTCACCTGAAATTGCCCGGCAATGGTACCGGCGCTGACAGGCTGTGCGCTTTTTTTCAGAATTTCAAGAATCTCCCGGCGCCTCTGCGCTGCATCCATCGGTATCCCCCTTCCTGCTGTTTCTCAGTATTGTATCATTTTATCCGGCGGTTTTCCACCGTTCCCTTATTTTGTCCGGGGCGTTTCCCTCTTACGCTTCTTGCCAGAATCCTGTTTTTCAGTTTTACATAGACAAACAGCCCGCCCGCCAAAAACAGATACGCCAGTATTTTCTGCTGGGTGAAGATCCCGCCGCCGGAGAATATTCCCGGCATCAGCAGAGCCAGGACCTGAAGCAGAGTAAAAAACAGCAAAATATAGTTCAGGTTGGAGGAATCCAGCCTGTCCAGAAGGTCGCGCTGGGTGTCGAACACGCGCTGAAGCTGATTCTGGTTTCGTTCCAGACGCTGCAGCTGTTCGTTGATGCGGAACGCGTCCCGCAGCATGGCCAGCGATTTTTTGGAGGATGGGTAATTGACCTGAATATCCCAGAATTCTATCGTCCGGGAGTATTCATCGAAAATCTGATGTGTTCTGGAAAGGACCTCGTTCGGCGTAGGATCGCCGCCGGGCGAAAGAAATTCCACAATCTTCTCATTGGTCGAAACGATGGCGGATTCCTCAAACATCAGAAGCTCGATATAAAACTGGGTAATAGATTCAAATTCGATGCGGTCTGTAATTTCAAACGGAAACGTGTCCGATATCTGAATGAAAATATTGGAATAAGCGTACCCGTGGGCGTATTCATACTGCGCCATCCCATGCTCGTTCTCCACGATTTCCACAACGTCCCGGTCTATGACCCTGCCCATGTTTTCACCCTGCTGATAAATGGTCTCCATAAACAGCAGGGAAGCGAGCTCGTTGTTTTTAATCCGACCGCGCTGCCCGGGGATGGTGACAAACGCCTTCGGCGTACCCCTTTTCAGCACCTGATACCCGCGCTCAAGATATTCGTAAAAATTTTCGGTATCCCCGTTGTCCGTCTTAACCGTAAACTGGTTCCTGACAACGCTGTCCAGAAAATGGCTGAGCAGAAAGGGGCAGGAGAGGGACACCACCGACACAACGCCGCAGCTGCTCTGGCAGTCGACGGAAAGGATCAGGTCCACATAAGCGGGTTGGCCGATTTCGCCGCCCCCGGTCAGGTAAGTATCCGGCGTCGTCTCACCGGTAACGACGATTTTGATTTTTCCGAGGTAGTACCGCCGGATACGCTCCTTGAAGCCGCTGCCGTTTTTCGGGAAATCGTTTTGCTTTGGAACCCCCGATTCGAAATGCGTGCGGAAATCGAGCAGGTCCAAAAGCTGCGCCATGGTTTTATCGTATTTTCCCTGGCCCGCGTTTTCCAAAACGGAGAGGTCGCGGTACTCAATCGGAAAGCTCACATACACATCCGGAACGATGCTCCATTCCGACTGCCTGGTACGGAGCATTTCCCTGAGCAGGCCGTTATACAGAATCGGTCCGTCATAGGGGTGGGTCCGGTAATAAATAAAATAGTCCGTATTGCCTTCGGCGCGGGACTCCTCCGTGTTGTTGGCAAGACAGATATATTTCTGATAGGCAACCAGCTGCTCCCGGGTCACCTGTGCGATGACCGCCCGGCAGCGCTCCGACGGTTTTTTGATAAAGCTGTAAACGGCGCTGTTTTTTTCCACCCGAAAGCCCTGTATTTCCGCCGGACGGTGCGGAATCTGCTTTTCGCCGAACACAGCGGAAAGCGTTTCCTCATTGGGAACCGCCAGAGAAAGCTGTTCCGCATTTTCCGCGCCGGAGCTTTCCAGCAGCGGATTTCCCTTGACCAGATAATAATCCCCGCTGATCCTGTCAATGCGAAACCCCAGCTTTTTGTAAATGCCAAGGGATTCCGGGTTGGAAATATCGCTCAGCAGGGAATGGTTCGGGCAGCTTTCGCGCACAAACTGAACCAGACGGGTAGCCAGTCCCGCACGCCTGTGCGCTTCGTCGACACCCAGCGAAAGAAGATAGGTAGTGCGGACCCCGCATTCCTCCGCTTTCAGCTGAAGAAATCTGCGGTCCGACATGGTGGACGGATGGGTCAGCTGAAAGCGGGACCTTCCGCTCGCCTCATACCCGAAAAACCGGGACATCTGCCGCGGATTGGACTTGTTCAGCCGGTCGTAATCGAAAAAAAGGACGAAAGCGATCAGGCGTCCGTCTTCCCGGATGCCATACGCCCCGTCTTCCGCGCCGCAGTAAGAGACGGCGTCCAGAAAATTTTTCTTCAGCTCCGATTTTCTTTCCTGTTCCTCCGGGATCATCTTTTGAAAATATAAATCATTGATAAAGCAGGAAACCGCCAGATCGGCGGCCTGTTCCCGGTCGGATTCGGAAATTTCGGTTATTTCCATGCGGATTCCTCCACTGTCACGAAATACTTTTCAAGTACGTGAACGGGGTGATAGGACAGCTTGGAGGTCCTGAGCCCCAGGTCGCCGATATCCTCCTCACGGTTAATATAAGTCACTCTCTCATCCGCCTCATGTACGGCAAACTCCTTTACCATTACCTGATAAGAGCCTTCATATTCCTTCAGCGCTTTTTCAATATGGACAAACAGGGTGTCCCCCACGATTTCCCCCACGGAGAAGGCAACGATTTTTCCCTCCACCTCGATAAAGCCGCCGCACAGTCCGAACCGCTCAAAATACGGGAGGATTTCCTTCGCCCGGAAGGATTCTTCTTTGGCGATGGGGTTGTCCTTGACGTGCTCCTGTGCATAGCTGCCGAAAAATTCGATCACTCTGTCAATATTTCCGTTTTCAATAGGAACATAGCGGTAATCGGGATACAGCTTTTTAAACTTATTGATATGGTTGCGCTGGCCGCTGAACCTTCTTCCGGCAAACGTCTGCATGTCGGAACACAGGTACAGATAGTCGAACCAGTCGCGGTTTTCCGTGTGGGTAATTCTGCCGCCGTACCTTTTTTCCAGTACGCCGAGCGCGTTCAGCGGCACCGTACAAAAATAAAGGGGGATGTCCTTTTCCCTTGCATAATTTTCCAGCTGCGTCAGCGCACCGTCAACGGAGCCGGGGCCGACCGGGAAAGTAAACGCGACCGCCCCGTTCAGATATGTAACTTTGAAAAGCAACATATTTTCATAGATATCATACTCGCTGTAGAAAAATTTCCTCCACATAAAGATTCCTGCGATAGAATAGTCGCAGGTCCTGAACTGCTGGTACTCGAAATACTTGGATAAAGCCAAAATATTATCGGCTTCGATTGGTTTGAATGAAAGCATACATTCTCCTTAAATTATCTCTTTCTTTTGAGGATCGTTCCTATTATACCACAAAACTCAAAATTTCAGCCCAGGGGCAGCAAATTTTTTACGGGTCGAAAACTTCGCTTTGGCAAACAAACAAAAAAACGGAAAGAGCATATGCGGAAACCGCCCGTTCTATGGGCCTTTCCGGATATGCTCCCTGATTTTGAAGTCGGCCTTTTCACACAGCCGCGATTTTGATACGGTTACGCCGCCGCAATCAGCCTGGCGCTCACGCCGTGCGGCTTGGCGCCGTTTTCCACAGTGATCTGTGCCTGGACCGACTGGCCGCCGATAATTTCAAAAATAACGGCCCCGACACCGGTCTGCCTGCCGGTCACCACATACAGGTCCAGCCCATTTTTATTCTTTCCGGCATAATCGACTGTGGTGCAGGCGTTCTGGGAATGGACATTGAGTTTCTTGCGGTCGATTCCGCCGATTTTAACGCCGATATAGTATTTTCCGCCCGGGCTCAGGGTGTAAGAAGAGGTGTCCACCACGATGCTGCCCGCGGCGATGGCCGTTATCATTTTCTCTCCGCCGACATCGATGGTCACTCCGCCCTTCGCCACGCCGGTTACGGGATACACCCAACCGGTTTTTCCGTTTTTATTATACGCGGCACCGGCTCCCACCGTTGCCACGGAGGAATTGTAGGACATGGCGACCGGCGGCGTTTTGGAATCCGTAACGGCCAGAACCCAGTAGGTGTCGCCCGCTCCGATGGTAACGGCATAGGTATCCAGCGTCAGCCCGGAATCGGAGGGCTGCGACGACTGCGTACCGTAGGTCAGGATACAGGAGTCGGACCGGTAATCCGCCAGTCTGTCTCCTCTTTGGTCCACAAGGTAAGCGATCAGAGTCGCCTTATAGGACTCGGACGACGTGCCCCTTGCGGATACCTGGCAGGAAAGCCCGCTTCCGCTGATCGTGAAGCCGCTGGTTTCCCCGTGCAGCTCCCAGACGACCTTCGTTCCTTCCGCGAACTGCGAAAAGGAAGGCTTTACGCTCGCCACGACCGTAACCGGATTTTTGCCGTCCAGCGCAACGGAGGATTTGCTCAGGGTAATTCCTTCTTTCAGGTTGCTGTCCAGTACAAATTCATCCATATCACCGTCGTCCGACGTTTCTCTTTCCAGTTCAAAATCATATAGGACGACTTCGTCTTCGCCCACCATGCCTCTGTCGGCCTGAAAGGCCGTCTGGCCGTCTCTGGCGGAATTGTTGAAATTCAATAACGGCTTATCCGATATCCCGTTGTGGATAGTCAGCTTTCCGGTATTGAAGGAGAGCGTTCCGGGTCCCGTCAGCGTATCCAGTTCCAGCCACGAGGTGGTGACAAATTCGCCTTTCTGGGCAATCGTCAGATTGCCCGCGTACACACTGCCGTTTGCCGTCACCGTGCTGCCGGCATCCACCACAATGGAGCTCATGTCCGTAATGTAGGGCAGCTTTCCGCTGTAGCTCTTCAGATTGAGCGTCGCCGTATCTTCTCCGTCCAGTTCTTTGACCTTCAGTCCGTTTCCGGTCAAATTAATCGTGCCGTCGGCCTGAATGGACCCCGAAATCGTACTGCCCGTGCTGCCGGAGGCATCCACTTCATTGCCGATGACTGAGCCGACGACGGTTACTTTCCCGCTGATCGTCACCTTCTGGTAAGACCGGGCGTCGCGCTTAACGGTGCCGCCCCTCAGCGTCATATCCCCGTTTGCTTCCAGAGAGCCGACGGTTCCGTCCGAAAGCTCCACCGACCCGTCGCAGTCGACGTCACTCATGGTGCCGCCGGAAATGGTCACCTTACTGCTGCCGGACACCGTAACGTCCTTGATCTCCCCCGCCTTAATGGTCAGGTTGCCGCTGGCGATCACGTTGGAATCGGTCACTTCCGTAAAATTGTCCTCGTTCCATGTAGTGCTCCACGCAGAAACAGCTCCCTGGTAGGTTTTTGCACCATGCTTATCGATAATTTCATCACTGGACGCCGCCTGTACAGCCACCGGCGCCGACAAAACGATCACCGCCAGCGATAATAAAACGGAAAGGATCTTTTTCAATCAAATTCCTCCTTCTGTGAGCAAAGAAAACCCGTTTCGGCTTCTGTTTTACCTTATTATAAAATATATCGGCCCGTTTCCCGATTTATAAAGGGTGTTTTCCCTCGGGCCCCGGACAATGTGGAGATGTTTTCCATATTCCCTATTATAATGAATCGATGCAAAAACCGCAAGCTTAAAACAAACTGATGGGGAGCTTTCATTTTACGGGAAATATCCCGAAGCAGGGCAAAGCACGGATTCCGGGATGCCGGGTTAAGCCAGCAAATGCCTGACGGCGGCCCAGATCAGCGGCACCGCTTTCTCAAAAGAGTAGGAAAGGCACAGCCTCTCCGTAAATTGATGTGCGTCCCTGCCGTGGGGCCCGACGTTCAGAAACGGGATGTTGAGCTGTGCGATCGTTTCCAAAGGGATCCGGTACCCGGAACCCCATACGGGAAAATCCTTCGTCAGGCCGGCAACGTCAATCCGGGCGGACAATCCCAGATAGCTCATGTCGGACAGCCCGGGAAAAAACGGCTCCGTCAGCAGGGTTTCCCCGTACTGCGTCCGGGCCGTCTCCACAAGATACCCCGCCGTTTCCGCCGCCCTGCTGTCCGGAGACGGAAGGTCGGAGTGCGGGTAAAACGGAGGCGCATAGAAAACAATCACCATCGGCCCCCGGTACGGGTAAAAGGTATGGGCCTCCCTGACAGCCGCGACCGACAGGTCCCTCAGGTCCGCGCCGAGATTTTCCGTCTGCAGCTTATGAATATATTCCTTCATATGCCGGTCAAATTCCCGCCCGCGCGCTTTCAGGCAGCAGTCGTACAGTTCCTGAAAGGAAACCACCTTTGGTTCCACGGAAGGCAATGGGACGGGGTTCCCGGTGATCCGCGCGTATTTTCCGGCGTTATTCCGAATATCTTCCAGAGCTGCGGAAAAGGCGTCCTCCGCCGCTTGGATCATGCGCTCCATCACCTGTGCGGGCGTCTGCGTCAGGGTCATGTAGTTGAAATACGCATACGCCGCGGGCGGCGTCTGTACGGAATAGGCCGTTCTGACATCCGCCTGCTTTAAGCAAACCGGCGGCGGAACATGTGTCCCCCCGGCAAAATCGCACAGCTCCGGGTTCGAGTCCACCCTTTCGATGATTTTGGAGGTCAGAAGGTTGGGGTTTAAGCCCGCGAACGGCTCACAGGCGTGCGTTTCCCTGCCGACGCAGTAGAATGCCGGAAGCAGCTTTCCCACCGTTCCGGTATAAAGATACTTTCCCCCATCCCCCGGATATTTTGGAAAATGGGGCTCGGACACGAGGCAGCAGCGGTAATCCAGCCGTTTTTCCCTTTTCATGGACAAAAGCAGTTCCACCGCGGCCAGCATACCGGCTGAATTTGCTTCTTCATCCGGGACGGAAAGGAACAGCAGATTTCCCTCAAAATCAGTCAGATGCTCCCCGGCCCTTCTCAGCATTTCCAGATCGGCCGCAATGCCGAACTTCATGTCCATGGTTCCCCTGCCGAATAAATAATCGCCGGATTTCAGATCCCTTTTCGCTTCTTCGGGCAGCCGCACCTCGGGATGGGTCCTTAAATAATGCGTATAAGCCGCCGGGTCAAAGGCAAATCCTTTCAGTACCCCGAATTCTTCAACGCCCACAACATCAAAATGGCTGAGCAGAACCACCGTTTTTTCGCTCTTTATCCCACCCTCAAGAAGCGCGTACACAAAGCTTCTGCGGCAAGGGTCACCCGGCACCGGGCAGAACCGAACCTGGTGCGGACGGGAATGAAAATACGGAATTTCTTTCAGCATCGCAGCGATTTTTTCAGCCATCTTCCATTCGCCGTCGGTTTCCGAAACGCTCGGCACCCCGCATAATTCCAAAAAATTTTGATAAATTGTCTCATTCAGCATGAACTATCCCCATGGTCTTTCTTCCATTCTATTTTAATTTTTCGACTGCATTTTTCATTATATTCTCAGCCGCCGCTGTTTTCAACAGCGGCGAAAGCGTCGAAAAACTTGTCAGGTGTTTTCAACGGCGGAATGGATGAATTGCAGAAGATGCCCGGAACAAAACCGCCCCGCCGGAAACTCGGCGGGGCTATGTGCGCTTTTATTTCTTTTCCAGTGAGAGGCAGATGCCGAGCAAAAATTCCCCCGCCAGCATTTCAAGGCAGGCGGCCTGTTTCAGGCTTGTATCCGCCGTAAAATCGCCGTGTATCAGCGTCGGCGTGGAAATGTCGGCCCGGATTCCCTTCCCGGACAGATCCGTACAGGCCGTCGCGGCGAGCATATTGCTGAGCTCGGACACCGCGCTCTGCACCATTTCATCGAACCGGGAAACCTCCATCCCGCCCATCATGGCGGAAGCGATCGAATTCGCGCAGTCCTCCTGCATGGTAAAATACACGTTTCCGTGAAGGTCGCCCGTAATACCGACTATCACTACGATACCGGGGGAACGGATCAAACGGCCGCATTCCGTTTCCCCTTTATACTGAACGTCCGGTATTCCGAGCTGTGGCATTACATTTAGAAAAGCAGTGGAAAACGATTCTGTATAATCTTTATTCATCAGTTCACGCCCCTGTTAAACCCTACATTGAAATAGACTTCCCCGAAATCGGTCGCCGCCCTCGCGGAAGAAACCGTATCCAGCACCGATTTGGATATTTTAATACATTCACCGTAAACAATCGTCGGGGGCGCTACGCGCAGTCCGAAAAGCGAATTGTTTTTATTCATCAGCGAACAGGCGTTGCCGGCGATAATATTGGGAAGCTCCCCCATCACATTGATCATCTGCTCCTTTGTCGGCTCCTCTTTTTTCAGCAGAAATTTTGCTATGTTCCCGGCGGTGACCTCGGACATGTCCAGGATCATCCTGCCGCCATACTTGCCGATAATCCCCATGACAACCGACATGCCCCTCGAAACCTGTTCTTCTTTGGTGGTTTGCTTTTCCTGAAAGTCGGGAACGGATTTGAAAAACCGATTGAACGTATCGGACAGCGCTTCCCGAAACACATTGTAATACAGGCCGTCAAGCTGTACGAACAGCTCGTCGTCGGACATTGCCCTCTGAATCGCCAGACAAAGCTCCTCTTCATCCACGGGCTTTTGCACATAACCGGATATTCCCGCCTTCTGCGCCCTACGTACAATTTCGTCATCCATCATGGAGCTTACAATGATTACTTTTACATCGGGGTCAACCGCGCGGATCGCCTGCGTACATTCAATCCCATCCGCGCCCGGCATCGTCATGTCCATTGTAACAAGGTCCGGTTTCAGCCTGGAAACCGCCTCTACGGCTTCCTCCAGGGAATTGGCGCTTCCTTCGACAAGAAATCCTCTGGAAGTAAGGGTGTTGGTCAGCATGGCAACCGAGAAAGGGGAGTCGTCAACCACTACAATTCTGATTTTTTTCACATTCATCCCAGCTTTTTATATGATCTTAGTTGATGGGGCTTTTTCAAAAATCGGAAATCATCTGTCACAAATTTTGTCACATAAATGAGTATAAGGTATTTTTTTGCAATTATCAATCCGGAATTTAACCATTCTTTTTCCTGTTCCCACTACAAATTCTAAAACAAAAGCACAGAGACCGGTGCCCCGTTCCCTGTGTCTCTCTGTGAACCTGCTTGCCGCCAAGCACTCCACCCTTGGAAAGGTATTCGCCATTGCGCATTTATCCGTAAAGTCTTATAGCAATTTCATTTCCGTTCGCGAAGAAAACGCGTTCCTCCCCCGCCTACGGCGGGGGAGGAACGCAACCTTGTTGCAGAATCAGCTGGAAATGCTGTAAAAAAATGATTATTTTTTTACTTCAGGTACTTGCAATCGGAAGAAAAAGGGTGTATATTAATAATAGAAAACAATAACAGTTATTATTATTAAATTATAATTAGGAGGTCAAACAAATGCCAGCTTTTGCAAATCCCTTTCAGGGAAATGTCGAACGGAAATTGACAAAGGAGGAGCTGATCCAGGCAATCCGGCTGGATATCGCCGGTGAACTGGAGGCGATCTACCTTTACGACGCACATGTGCAGGCCACGGACAATGTAATGGCCAAGGAAGTGATCGGCGATATACGCGACGAGGAAAAAGCGCACGTCGGGGAATTGATGACGCTGCTGCGGAACCTCGACCCGAAAGAGGCCGAATGGTTCGCTTCCGGGGAATCGGAGGTAAAAGAAATGCTGGAGGGACTCGGCCTTTCCGGTCCGCCCGCACAACAGAACGCCGAAACACACGCAGAGCTTACCGTAGGCGGCCTGCTTAACCAATAGAATATAGGAGGTATCATCATGAGTTACTTATCCAGAGAAAATGCTCCGATCGGATCGGACCTATGGAAAAAAATCGACTCCGAGGTAATCAGTGCGGCACGCTCCGCGCTGACGGGAAGAAAATTTCTACATATCTACGGCCCGCTGGGAATCGGAGCGGAAAGCATCCGGGTGGACGATTCCCAATCGGCTGACGAAGCCGAGGCGGACGGCCTGATTACCGCGAAGGGCAGAAACTACGTTCAAATCCCCACGCTGTACGAGGACTTTGCCCTTTTAGCGAAAGATTTGGAAAGCGACGGCAAGACCGGTTACCCGACCGACCTTTCCGGCGCGGCTTATGCCGCGGAAACCTGCGCGAGAAAGGAAGACCGCCTGATCTTTTTCGGCAGCGAAGCAAACGGATACGAGGGGCTGCTGACGGCGTCCGGAATCCACAGGATCAAACGGTCGGACTGGGCCGCCGATGAAAACGCGTTTTCCGACCTTGCCGCCGGCCTGGAATGGTTCACGGCAAACGGCATTTACGGCGCCTACGCGCTGATCGTCAGCCCGGACCTTTTCCTGAAGCTGCAGCGGATTCAGCCGGGAACCGGTCTGCTGGAAATCGAGCGGATCAGTCGGCTGTTAAAAGGCAATGTGTTCACCTCGCCGGTGCTCGGCGCTGAAAAAGCGGTTCTCGTCTGCTCCGAACCCAGATACATGGACCTGGTCATCGGACAGGATCTGGCGGCCGCCTATCTGGAGCAAAAGGACCTGAACCATCGTTTCCGCGTTCTTGAGACGGTGCTGCCGCGCATCAGGCGCAAAGAAGCCGTCGTGGCTTTTGAATAAATCCACTGTGAAGTCTTTGCAGGTCGGACCTGTATGATCAATAGAATCATAATATGGATGAATGAAGGAGAAATGTAAAATGTCTGAAGTTGCTTTCTATCGTTGTGAATTATGCGGAAATATGGTGGCCCTGATCAAGAAGGGCGACGGAACGCTTACCTGCTGCGGTCAGGAAATGACCAAGCTGGAAGCCAATACCACGGACGCCGCACAGGAAAAGCATGTGCCGGTCGTTACCCGCGAGGGCGGAAAAATCAAGGTATCCGTCGGTTCGGTGCTGCACCCGATGCTCCCCGAGCACCACATTGAATGGATTGCCCTTGTCACGGACGACAGGGTGGAAATCGCCTATCTGAAGCCCGGCATGGAGCCAAAAGCGGAATTCAATGAGTCCGCCTCCGGCACCGTCTACGAATACTGCAACCTGCACGGCCTGTGGAAAGCGGATTTTTAACGCTTTCCGGGCTTTCACATACAACCTCAATCGGAAAAGAGCCTTGCGGAAAACCGCAAGGTTCTTTTCCTTTACAGACCAGCCGGCAGCTGACCAGGAGCACCGTTCAGGGAACCGGGCCGTTTTTGCCCGGGTGCGGGAATTTCAAAGATAGCGCACACGGCGAAGCAAGGGGAATTCTCTGTATTTAGCGAAAGTACACAAATTATCTTTCGTTTATTCCTGAAATTTTTCTCAGAAAACACTTGCATTCTCAGGTAATAAAGAGTATATTATAAACAACAAAAACAATAACAATTACTATTATTGAATTTTAGGAGGTTTTCTTATGACAAGCAATTTCAGTATCAACAATATGAACGGTATCTCGAACAAGGACGAAGTTCGCTTCGGCATCAACAACATGAACGCACTTACGGACAGGAATGACATTTCCCTCCGCTACGACAATGAGAACGGCGTATCCGAGCTGGACTCCGCCATCTACCACATCAACAACATGAATGGCATCTCGTTCACATCCGCGCATTCTTCCCCGGCACTGACCCTGTTCAGAATTTTAAGCTCCGTGGCAAAGGGGGATTCCTGCCGCCGTCGCCTGCAGCCCGCAGAGGCCAAGTAACGAACCGGATATTTTAAGAATACCATCAGTATCTTATCAAAATTAAGGAGGAACAAAGCAATGTCCGTAAAAAATGCAATGACTTTCGATTTTCTTCATTCCGCGTACGGCGGGGAAAGCATGGCGCACATGAGATATCTGATCTGGGCAGATGCGGCCCGCAAAGAGGGCTTTCCAAACATTGGAAAGCTGTTTGAGGCAATCGCCTATGCCGAAAGAGTACACGCGGGCAACCATTTCCGCGAAATCGGCGGCAGCACTGCGGACGCCACAGTGACCGCCGGAGCAGTTTTCGGAACCGGTAAAACGGTGGAGAACCTTCAGGGCGCGATTAACGGCGAGCTTCACGAAGTGCAGCAGATGTATCCCGTTTACCTGAACGCCGCAGAATTTCAGAAGGAACCCGGCGCGCAGCGTTCCTTCCACTTTGCGCTTGAGGCGGAGAAGATTCACGCCGCACTGTTCCAGAAAGCGCAGAACGCCGCAAAGGAAGGGAAAGATGTCGAACTGAAATCCGTTTACGTCTGCCCGGTCTGCGGCCACACGATTCTGGACGGCGCGCCCGACAGCTGCCCGATCTGCGGAGCAAAAAAAGAACTGTACGTAAAGTTCTGACCGATAAATGCCACATCGGAAATTTGATCCCTATCGAAAACAGAACAGCCGCTCCGATGAAAGGAGGATGCCTTATCGTAAGGCATCCTCCTTTTTTCGTCAATGCGCGGGTTCCTCTCCCGCTGCGGGGAATACTGACGGCGGAGCGGAAGTGTGGTATAATAGCCTCACCCGCCGGAGGGAACCAGCCGGCGGGAAAGAAAGGTATCCTATATAAATGAAAAATAAATTGACCGCAGCCATCTGCGTTTTAAACTCCAAATATATTCATTCCTCCCTTGCGCCGTGGTGCCTTTCGGCGGGCGTGGACGCCTACTGCGGGCCGGAAATTTCCGCTGAGGTTGTGGAGGGCACGATCAATGAGCGGCTGGAGGACGTCGCACAGCGCATCCTGGCGCTGAACCCGCGGGTCATCGGCTTCAGCTGCTACATCTGGAATATTTCCGCTACAAAGGAGCTGATACGGCTTGTGAAGAGCCGCCTGCCCGGCGCCGTCGTCGTGCTGGGCGGCCCGGAGGTAAGCTACTGCGCGGAAAAGCTGCTGTGCGGGGAGCCGGAGGTGCAGTACGTTCTCTCCGGGGAAGGCGAAAAGCCTTTCGCTCTTCTGCTGAACGCAATCAGCCGTGGGGAGACACCTGAAAACATCCCCGGGGTCTACCGCCGCCGCGGCGGAAAGGTAATAGCCGTTCCTCCTTATACTCCGGAGGAAGACCCTCCTTCACCGTACACCCCGAAATACCTGAACGCGCTGAAGGGGCGCATCGCGTACCTGGAAACCAGCCGCGGATGTCCCTATTCCTGCGCTTTCTGCCTTTCCGGGCGGTGCGGCAGCGCACGCTTCTTTCCCTTGGACAGGGCCAAGAGGGAATTGCTGCTGCTGGCCCGCAGCGGCGCAAAGACGGTAAAGCTGGTCGACCGCACTTTTAACGCAAACCGCGGACGGGCCATCGAGCTGTTCCGCTTCATCATCGCGAACTACGGAACCGAAATTCCCGCCGGAGTGTGCTTTCATTTTGAAATCGCGGGCGATCTTCTGGACGAGGAAACGCTGAATCTTCTGGCGCAGGCACCCGTCGGCGCCATGCAGATGGAAATCGGGCTGCAGAGCTTCAACCCAAAAACGCTTGCCGCCATCAACCGGAAAACGGACGTGGAGCGGCTGAAGAAAAACATCCGCCGCCTGATCGCCAACGCGAATATGCATATTCACATCGACCTGATTGCGGGCCTGCCCTATGAGGATTTCTTCAGCTTCGCCGAAAGCTTCAATACCGCCTACTTTTTGGGGCCCAACATGCTGCAGCTGGGATTTTTAAAACTGCTGTACGGCGCGCCCATGCGGGAAAACCCGGAGGAATTTCCCTGCCGGTATGATGAACAGCCGCCGTATGAGGTAATACGGACGCCCTGGCTTTCCGAAGAAGAGCTGCTGCGGCTGCATCACACGGAAGACGCTTTAGAACGCCTGTACAACAGCGGCCGCTTCCGCAGGACGCTCGCCTATCTTCTGGAAAAGAGCACAATGACGCCGTTCGGGCTGTTTGACCGGTTCGGCGAATTCGCCGCCCGAAAGGGAACGGATGAAATCCCGCTGGACGACTACACAACCCTGCTCTTCGCCTTTTTCAGCGGGCAGAGCGGCATTGACAGGGAGGTTTTGCGCGACAGGATGGTCTGCGACCGGCTGGCCACCAACGCTTCGGGCAGGCTCCCGCCCGTCCTGCGCGTCCGTGATCCCGCGCTGGGAAGGGCAATCCGCGAGCTTGAGGATACAGACCGTCCCTCAAAAGGGATAAAAAGGGGATACGCACTGCTGTACACCGGGCACTGCCTGGTTTATGCGGATTATAAAAACCGGAACCCTGTCAGCGGGGAATATCCTCTCTTTGAATTCCGGCCCGAACTCTGGAAAGAATCCATGCAGTCCACCGGACGTTAAGGCTGTCCGGCGGACTGTTTTTTAATTCATTCTGTACAATCGGATTCCCTTTTATAAAATAATTCCCACAGCAGTCTTATAGTTACGAAATTGCTCTTTCAATTTTTCCAGAATCTGCACTTTTTTAAATTTACATAAAATCCATTTCAAAATCCGGAGAAAAAGGGTAAATATTGACCTTGCACATCTGAGAATTTTTGATTATCATAGATGTGCTTCTGTTATAAAAATAACATTCATTTGCCTTTCAAGGGAAAAGTGTTGTGTATTTGGTGTGTTTGCAGAAGAGAAACATGGAGAAATGGTGGTTTTATTGCAATGATCGTTACTCTCATAATCTTTCCTTTTATTGCAGCTCTGATTCTATCCATGGTCAAACCGGGAAAACCGCGGGATATGGTTGTATTTTCAAGCTGCGCCGTCCTCGTCGTGATGGTGGTCGCCTTTTCCGTAAGTTCCCTGCTTGGCGGGGCGGACCAGGCTTACCTTGCGGAAACCCGGCTGCTCGACAAAGCGATGCTTCTGGCGGAATTCGGGCTGATGGGTCTTGTGTTTTATTATTCCTTCCGGTATAAGCAGTATTACTGTGCCCTGCTTTCGGCGGCGCAGACCCTGCCCGTTGCATGGATGGAGCTTACCGGTCGTTCTGCGGAAGGCGGAAACCATATTATTGTAGACGACCTCACGATTATCATGTGTATGGTGATCGGTATTGTGGGGTGCCTGATCTGCGTATACGCGGTGGGATACATCAGGGAATACCACAAGCATCACACCGAGTACAAGGACCGGTCGCCCTTTTTCTTCGCCATGCTTTTTGTGTTTTTGGGCGCTATGTTCGGATTGGTTTTTTCCGGCAATCTCACCTGGATCTATTTCTTCTGGGAAATCACCAGCATCTGTTCGTTCCTGCTGATCGGCTATAATCAGACTCCGGAGGCGATCCGGAATTCTTTCCGCGCGCTCTGGATGAACCTTTTGGGCGGCCTCGGCTTTGCGGGGGCCATCCTGTACTGTTCTCTCAAACTGGATATCGCCAATATCCGGGAGCTGGTCATTCTGGGCACAGGGAACCAGGCAGCGCTCATCCCGGTGATTCTGCTGGCTTTCGCGGCGCTGACCAAAAGCGCGCAGATGCCGTTTTCCCGCTGGCTGCTGGGGGCTATGGTCGCGCCGACGCCTACCTCCGCC
The DNA here is from genome assembly GCF_036287215.1 of Caproiciproducens sp. CPB-2. Classification (NCBI taxonomy): domain Bacteria; kingdom Bacillati; phylum Bacillota; class Clostridia; order Eubacteriales; family Acutalibacteraceae; genus Caproiciproducens; species Caproiciproducens sp. CPB-2. The sequence continues at coordinate 671,602 of NZ_CP142860.1, read as the reverse complement.
CTGTTGCATTCCGCAACGATGGTCAAGGCCGGCGTTTACCTTTTGATCCGCCTTTCCCCCGCGCTCAACGGCAACCTGGCGGGGATCATGGTCACCACTATCGGCGGGTTTACCTTTTTTGCCGCTTCCCTGCTCGCCATTTCGCAGAGCGACGGCAAAAAAGTGCTCGCGTATTCCACCATTTCCAATCTGGGCCTGATTACCGCGTGCGCGGGCGTCGGCCTGCATGAAGCCGTATGGGCGGGTATCCTGCTTCTGGTGTTCCACGCGGTTTCCAAATCGCTGCTGTTCCTTTCGGTCGGCGCGGTGGAAAACAGCACCGGCAGCCGTAATATTGAGGATATGCACGGTCTGATCGTCAAGCTGCCCAAGCTTGCCTTCGTGATGATCGTGGGAATCTGCGGAATGTTCCTCGCGCCCTTCGGCATGCTGATTTCCAAATGGGCGGCGCTCAAGGCGTTTGTGGATTCCAAAAGCGTCTGGCTGGTGATTTTCCTGGTATTCGGAAGCGCCAGCACGCTGTTCTACTGGGGAAAATGGCTGGGCAAGCTGGTCGCGGTGATCCACCGTTCCGAACGGCTGCCCGACAAGCTGGAAAAAAGCGACTGGTTTTCGATTTACACGCTGGCGATCCTGGTCATTGCCCTGTGCGTTTCTTTCCCGCTGCTGTCCACTTATCTGGTGCAGCCCTTCCTGATTCAGACGTTCCATGAGCCTTTGATGACGCTCATCAGCAGCAGCGACCTCAAGATCATGTTCCTGATGTTCTGCACCATTCTGGTTCTGCCCGTCATGGTGCGCCTGCTGACCTTCGGCAAAAGAAATAAAATCGTCATCTCCTATATGAGCGGTGCCAACACCGGCGACGACCGTCATTTTACGGATTCCTTCGGGCGGGAATCATCCATGTATCTTGCGAACTGGTATATGGAGGATCTTTTCGGGGAAAAGAAGATATTGAAGCCTTCGCTGGTTCTCGCCTCCGCCGGCTTGATTATCCTGATGATCGTTGCGATCGGAGGTGTAATTTAAGATGCAGATTTTACTGAAAATTATATTGTTCCTGATTCTGGCCCCCGTTCTGGGCGGCCTGCTCTCCGGATTCGACCGAAAAATCGGCGCGCGGTTTCAGGGCCGTCAGGGTCCGCCGCTGATACAGCCCTTTTACGATCTGCACAAGCTTTTTTCCAAGCAGTCCGTCGTGGTAAACGGCGTACAGGATTTTCTGGTCGGCGGATTCTTTGTATTCGTCGTATTTACGGGATGCATTTTCTTCGCGGGCGGCGACCTGCTGCTCGTCTTTTTCGCGCTGACGCTGGCAGAGGTGTTTTTGATCCTGTCCGCGACCTCGGCGAATTCCCCCTACAGCGCCATGGGCGCGCAGAGGGAGCTGGTACAGATGATGGCCTACGAGCCGATGATGCTTCTGGCGGCGATCGGGTTTTATATTGCCGACGGCAGCTTCAACGTGGTCGATATCGTACACACCGGCACTTCCGCCATTGCCGTTCTTCCGGGCATGTTTTTCGGATTTCTCTATATCCTGACGATCAAACTGCGCAAATCGCCTTTCGATATCAGTACCTCGCACCACGCCCATCAGGAGATGGTAAAGGGCCTTACTACGGAGCTGTCCGGCAATGTTCTGGGGCTGGTGGAGCTGGCGGGCTGGTATGAAGACGTACTTCTGCTCGGTTTCATAGGACTGTTCATCATCAACCTTCAGTGGTGGAGCATTCTCGCCGCGGTGCTGGTATGCGCTTTGTCGTTTGTCCTTGAAACGTTTATCGACAATCTTTTTCCCCGTGTCAAATGGGATAAAATGCTCGGTTCCACCTGGCTGGTCACACTGGTCGCAGGCGGCATTAACCTGCTGATCCTGACGCTCATTCATTAAGGAAGGTGCTTTCGCGAATGATGAAGATATCAAAGTCCCCCTGGCTTCTGCATTACGACGGCTCCAGCTGCAACGGCTGCGACATCGAGGTGCTGGCCTGCCTGACGCCCGTTTATGATATTGAACGCTTCGGCGTCGTCAACACCGGCAACCCCAAACACGCCGATATCCTTCTGATTACCGGCGGCATCAACCATCAGAACGAGCTGGTGGTAAAACAGATTTACTCCCAGATGCCGGAAATCAAGGTGGTCGTCGCGGTCGGCATCTGCGCCTGCGACGGCGGGATTTTCAAGGAGTGCTACAATATCCTGGGCGGCGTGGACAAGGTGATCCCCGTGGACATTTACGTTCCCGGCTGCGCCGCAAGACCGGAAGCGATTATTGACGGCGTGGTCAAGGCTGTCGCGCTTCTGGACAGAAAACGCGAGCTGAAAAAATTCGGCGCGGCGGCGCTGCACAAGGAGGCTTAATCATGCCGGAAAATATCATTATCCCCATTTCTTCCGAAGTCCTGCTGGAAGAGGTCCTGAAAATGAAGGGCGGCGGCTGCCGTCTGGTACAGATCTGCGCCACAAGAATCCCCGACGGCTACGAGCTTTCCTATTCGTTCGGAAAGGATTTCGATTTGTACACCCTGCGCTTCAATATCGGCGAAGAGGTTGAAATCCCCAGCATCAGCGGCATTTATCCCGCGTCCTTCTTATATGAAAATGAAATTCACGATCTTTTCGGCGTACCGATCAAGATGATTTCCCTCGACTATAAAGGCGGCCTGTACCGCACCGAAAAGAAAACGCCTTTTAAATAAATCGTAGGAGTGATACCAGATGTCCAAACGCAGCATTGTACCGTTCGGCCCTCAGCATCCGGTCCTTCCGGAACCGATCCATCTCGACCTGGCGCTGGAAGACGAAAAGGTGGTGGAGGCGATCCCCTCCATCGGCTTTGTGCACAGGGGCCTTGAAAAGCTGGTGGAGAAAAAAGACTTTAATGAATACGTATATGTCGCGGAGCGAATCTGCGGAATCTGCAGCTTTATGCACGGAATGGGTTACTGTGAATCGGTGGAAAATATCATGGAAGTGGAAATTCCGCCCCGCGCCAAATACCTGCGCACCATCTGGTGTGAGATGTCGCGGATTCACAGCCATCTTTTATGGCTCGGCCTGCTGGCCGACGCGTTCGGCTTTGAAAGCCTGTTCATGGAAACATGGAGAATGCGCGAAAAGGTGCTGGATATGTTTGAATATTCCACCGGCGGCCGCGTGATTTTCTCGGTCAATAAGATCGGCGGCCAGCGCAAGGATATGGACAACGACATGATCCGGGAGTTTCTCTCTGTCTTCGCCGACATGGAACGCGATCTGAAGGAGCTCGTCAAAACCTTTCTGAATAATTCCGCGGTCAACAGCCGTCTGCGGGACGTCGGTTTCCTGACCAAGCAGCAGGCGTTCGACCTCGGCGCCGTGGGACCGTTTATGCGTTCCAGCGGCATCAGCCGCGACACCCGCAAGCTCGGCTACGCCGCGTACCCCTTCCTCGATTTCGAGCCGATCACGAGCGACGTAGGCGACTGCTACGCGCGGACCGACGTGCGTATCCGGGAAATCTTCCAGTCCATCGACCTCATCCGCCAGGCGGCGGCAAAGATTCCGAACGGCGAGGTTTCCGTCCCGGTCAAGGGCTTCCCGCAGGGGGAATATTTCATGCGGGTAGAGCAGCCGCGCGGCGAAGCGATTTACTATGTGAAGGCAAACGGAACCAAGTTTTTAGACCGGGTGCGGGTGCGCACCCCTACGTTTGCCAATCTGCCGGGAATGCTGGAAACCATGAAGGGCTGTCAGCTTGCCGACGTCCCCATTTTGATATTGACGATCGATCCCTGCATCAGCTGTACCGAAAGGTGATGAAACAATGAGTTTACTGACTTTCGCAAAAATCGAACTGCACAATTTATTTTCAAAACCGGCTACCCGGCCTTACCCGGAGCAGCCGAGAGAATATCCCCCGCGCACAAGGGGCCATATTGAAAACGACGTGGACGCCTGCGTTTTCTGCGGGCTTTGTTCCAAAAAATGCCCGACCGGCGCCATTCAGGTAAACCGGGGAGAAAAAAGCTGGTCGATTCAGCGCTTCAGCTGCATCCAGTGCGGCTGCTGTGTGGAAAGCTGCCCCAAGAAATGCCTTTCCATGCATCAGAGCTACACCGAGCCCGCTCAGCGCAAAACCATCGATACCGTTTGCCAGACCCCCGTGGAAAACCAGAACGCGTCTTAGGAACCATTAAGAACGAAAAGGAGCCGTTATCATGCACGATTATCATAAAGCCGCCGATTTTCTGAAGGAAGCCTCCGAAAAAGCGGAAGCGGCGGGAAAAAAGAAGGTTACAGCCATCAACATTGCGGTAGGGGAAGATTCCGGGTACTCGGGAGAAAGCATCCAGATGTACTTTGAGGATTTATCCAAGGGCACCGTCTGCGAAGGCGCGCAGATGAATGTCCGTTCCGTCAAATCGAAGCTGCGCTGCCCCAAATGCAACGAGCTGTTTGAACGCAGGCGCTTTGATTTTTCCTGCCCCACGTGCGGCACTCAGGGAGAGCCGAGTGAAGTGGGCAGAGAAGTAAAGATAGAGAGCATTGAAATGGAATGAATGTTTTCATTACCGTTTCCGGCATCGTACAGGGTGTGGGATACCGTCCCTTTGTAGCCGGGCTGGCGCACAGGCTGGATATTTCCGGCAGCGTGCGCAACAGCGGCGGGATTGTTGAGATCGCCGCCTGTGGGGAAAAACAGCGGGTGAAGGAATTTCTGCATTCCCTTCACACCGAAGCACCCAACGGCGCGCTGGTGACGGAAATCAAGACAGAGCCTCTGCCGGAACAGCGCTTTGACGGCTTTTCCATTCTGAAAAGCGGCAGAGACGCGCAAAACGAGGCGGGCACGCCGATGATTCCGCCGGACCTGCCGATGTGCGACGAATGCAGAAAAGAGCTGTATTCGCCCGAAAACCGGCGCCGGGGATATCCGTTTATCAGCTGCGCTTCCTGCGGGCCGAGGTTCAGCATTATGAACGCCCTGCCTTACGACCGCGAAACCACCACCATGAAGGACTTTGCCATGTGCCCCGACTGCGAGCGCGAGTATGCATCCGGGCGCAGGCGCCACGCACAGACGATCTCCTGCCACAGCTGCGGGCCGCAGCTGCAGCTGCTTACCGGCGGAATCACGCTGGAAAAGCAGGAGGCCCTGGAACGGGCGGTCACCCTTCTGAAGGACGGGGCTGTTCTCGCCGTAAAAGGCATGGGCGGATATCAGTTTGTCTGTTTCCCCTGCCTTGAAGACACGGTGGAGCGCCTGCGTCTTTTAAAGGGACGGGAAAAGAAGCCCTTTGCCGTTATGTTTCCCGATTTGGAAAGCATCCGCAAAATGTGCGTTGTGAATCAGGAAGAAGAAGCCATGCTGCTGTCCGCGGCACGCCCCATTGTCCTGCTGAACAACCCGTCGGACGGGTTTTGTTCCGGTGTCTGCGGGGAAAGCCGTTTCCTCGGCGCGTTTCTGCCCTGCACCGGTTTGCATCAGCTTCTGACGGACGCCTGCGGCCCCCTCATTGTCACGAGCGGGAATTTCACCTCCGAGCCGATGATTTATAAGGACGACGAACTGCTTCGGTCGGACATTCCCTATCTTGCGGGAATCCTGTACAATACCCGCCGGATCGTGACCCCGCTGGACGATTCCGTCGGGCGGGTCGCGTGCTCGGTTCCCCAGATTCTCCGCCGCAGCCGGGGGTATGTTCCCCTGCCCGTCCTGCTGGAACAGCGGGCGGAACATCCGGTTCTGGCTATGGGCGGGGACCTGAAAAGCTGCTTCTGCCTGCTCAGCGGCGACCGCGCCTATCTGAGCCAGTATTTCGGGGACATCGAAAATTACAAGGTCTATGAGAATTACAAAATCGGCCTGAAGCGTATGGAGCAGCTTCTGCGGATTTCCCCGCGGAGGATTGCGTGCGACCTGCATCCCGGCTATCAGTCCCACGCGCTGGCGCAGAGGATCGCGCGGGACTTCGGTTTGGAAAGCCCCGTCCTCATTCAGCACCATCACGCTCACGCCGCCTCCGTCATGGCGGAGCATCGTCTGGACGGCTGTATCGGCGTGATTTTCGACGGCACCGGCTACGGCACGGACAAAACGGTCTGGGGCGGGGAATTTTTGCTGTGCCGCGGCGCGAATTTTGCTCGGCGGGCGCACCTGAGCCCTGTCCGGCTCTGCGGCGGCGACGCGGCGGCGAAAAATGCCGTGCTGACCTCGGACTGTTACCGGTTCGCCGCGGGCGAGAAATCCGGCAGCGAGCGTTTCCCGTTCGTCAGGGCCGCCCTCAAGCATCAGGTCAATACACAGGAAAGCTCCAGCGCGGGGCGGCTGTTCGACGCAGTCTGCGCCATACTGGGCATCAAAGAAGAGAATTCCTACGAAGGGGAATGCGCCGTCGCGCTGGAAAACGCGGCCGCGGCCGCGGAAGAAGCCGGGGAAGAACCGGTGCCGTTCCGTTTTTCCCTCAGCCGGAATCCCGCCGGGGAACTGGAAGCAGACCAGGCCGATTTTATCCGCCGGCTTCTGCAAACGGCTGCAAAAGGGGAAAACAGGAACCGCATTGCGCTTGGGTTCCACCGGGCGCTTGCCGAAATGATCCTGACGGTCTGCCGGAGCATCCGGGAAGAAAGCGGCGAAAACCGCGTGGCCCTGAGCGGAGGCGTTTTCGCAAACCTTCTGCTCCTGCGGGACTGCCATGACCGATTGACCGCGGACGGTTTTCAGGTCTATTTCAATTCCGCCGTGCCGTCCAACGACGGCGGCATCTGTCTGGGGCAGGCGTGGCTCTGTGCGCGGACAGAGAACATTCGCAGATAAGCCACCGAATACTCAAAAGATTCCAACCAAAAGGAGATTGCCATGTGTGTTGCACTGCCCGGCAGGGTTGTTAAAGTAAACGGTAGAAAAGCGACGGTGGATTTCAGCGGAAATACGCTGGAAGCAGAGGCCGGCCTGGTGAAAATCAAACCGGGCGACAGCGTTCTGGTTCACGCCGGGTGCATCCTACAGGTGCTGACGGAGCAGGACCGCGACGCGCTGGAGGAGCTTCTGAAGGAAATGGAAGAGCTATGACGGATATCCAATCGTATCTGAAAGCCTACGACGGGCAGCCCCTGCGGCTGATGGAGGTCTGCGGGACCCACACGGCGCAGATTTCCCGCTGCGGCATTACCGGGATGCTCTCCCCCGCCATCCGGATGATCTCCGGGCCCGGATGCCCCGTCTGCGTTACGGTCACCGCCTATATCGACAGGCTTGTCGCACTTAGCATGGAACCGGAAAACGTGGTCGCCACGTTCGGGGACATGCTGCGCGTACCGGGCGGCAGCCAAAGCCTGAACGACGCGAAAGCCGCGGGCGGCCACGTGCGGATGGTTTATTCCCCGCTGGACACGCTGAAGCTGGCGGCGGACGATCCCGCCCGCACCTATATTTTCGCGGCGGTCGGATTTGAAACCACCGCCCCGGTGTACGCCATGCTGCTTGAGGAAGCGGTTTCAAACGGCATCTCCAACGTAAAGATCCTGACCTCCCTGAAAACCATGCCCCCGGTGATCGACTGGATCTGCAAAAACCAGGGCGGCGTGGACGGCTTTCTCGCGCCCGGCCACGTCAGCGTCATTACCGGCAGCCGTATTTTTGAACCTTTGTCCGAGAAATACGGCATTCCGTTCGCGGTCGCGGGCTTTGAAGGACCGCAGATTCTGGCGGCGATCTACGCGCTCGTCCGGAAAAGCGGGAAAGCCGGGGTCATGAACCTGTACCCCGGCGCGGTAACGGAGGAAGGCAACCGGACCGCGCAGAAAATGGTGGACAAATATTTTACTCCCTGTGACGCCGCGTGGCGCGGGATGGGGAGCATTCCGGATTCCGGCCTGCTTCTGCGGGAGGATTACGCCCGCTTCGACGCGGGCAGCGCCGGCCTGAACGACGACCGCGGCGCCAACGCCCGCTGCCGCTGCGCACAGGTGCTGACCGGGGCAATTTCCCCGAACGAATGTCCCCTGTTCGGTTCCGCCTGTACCCCGCAGACACCGCAGGGCGCGTGTATGGTGTCGATGGAGGGCAGCTGCTACAATTATTTTACAAATATGAGGAAACGGTAATGAAAATAACCATGGCGCACGGCAGCGGCGGAAAAGCTACCGCCGAGCTGATCGAAGATATTTTTGAAAAAAGCTTTCACAATCCCGTTTTGGCCAAAATGGAGGATTCCGCCGTTGTCCCCGGAGCGGAAAAAATCGCCGTGACGACGGACAGCTTCGTGGTAACGCCCCTGTTTTTCCCGGGCGGCGATATCGGCAGGCTGTCCGTCTGCGGGACGGTGAACGACCTCCTGATGAGCGGTGCGAAGCCCCGCTACCTTACCTGCGGATTCATTCTGGAGGAAGGCGCCGACACGGAGGAGCTCAAAAAAATAGCGGCCTCCATGGCGGAGACCGCCGCGGAAGCCGGAATCAGTATTGTGGCGGGCGACACCAAGGTCGTGGAAGGCAAGGGCGGCGTCTACATCAACACCGCCGGCGTGGGCTTTGTGCCGCCGGACGTTTCGCTCAGCGCGTCCTCCTGCGAAGAGGGCGACGTGATCCTGCTTTCGGGCAATCTGGGCGACCATCACGCGGCCATTCTGAGCGAGCGGATGAATATCCGGAACACCATTCAAAGCGACTGTGCACCCCTGAACGAAATGGTGAACGCGCTTCTGGAAAGCGGTGTAAAGGTGAAAGCCATGCGTGACGTCACCCGCGGCGGCCTGGGAACGGTACTGAATGAATTTGCCGGCGCCTCGGCCTGCTGCATGGAGCTTGAGGAAACAGCGATTCCCGTTTCCGCACAGGTACGCGGTTTCTGTGAAATATTGGGACTTGACCCCCTTTATATGGGCAACGAGGGAAAAATGACCGCCGTCGTAGCCGCCGGGGACGCACAGAAAGCGCTTGCCTGCATGAAGGAAAGCCGGTACGGAGAAAACGCGGCCATTATCGGAAAGGTCGTTTCCGGCGAGCCCGGCACCGTACTGCTGCGCACCCCCATCGGGGGCACCCGTATTGTCACTGTTCTTTACGGCGAGGGGCTGCCGAGAATCTGTTAAGGGCTTTATAACTGATAGGAAAGGCAGCCGCTGAGCGGCTGCCTTTTTGATTTACGGTGATTCTTCTGCGTTTTGTTCCGCGATCCGGTCGGCAAGCTCGTTCAGGTAGACCCAGCGCTCGGTTTTGGCGTCAAGCCCGGCCTCCAGCGCTTCCTTTTCCGCAATCAGTTCGGAAAGCAGGACGTAGTTGCTGGACTGCTGTGCAATTTCCCGTTCCGCGGCGGCGATTTTTTCCTCCAAATCGGCGATGACCGAATCGATTTCCTCGTATTCCCGCTGCTCCTTAAAGGAAAATTTCAGCTTGGCCGGCTTTTCCCGGTAAGCGGCTTTCGGCCTGCTTTCCTTTGCCTTCGGCGCTTCCTCCGCCTCGGGCCTTTTCTGTTCCAGATAGTCGGAATAGCCGCCGGTATAATCGTGGATTTCCCCGTTTTCAAACGCGAAAATATGCTCCGCGACCTTATCCAGGAAATAGCGGTCATGGGACACGACGACAACGGCGCCCGAAAAGTTCCGGAGATAGTCCTCCAGAATGGTAAGCGTCTGGATGTCAAGGTCGTTTGTGGGCTCGTCGAAAAGCAGAACGTTCGGCGCCTGCATCAGAATGCCGAGCAGGTAGAGCCTGCGGCGTTCCCCTCCGGACAGCCTGCCGATCACCGAATACTGCAGATCGGACGTGAACAGGAACTTTTCCATCAGCTGGGAAGCGGTCAGCGTCCCTTCCGGGGTCATGACCTCAGCGGAAATATTCTTAATATAGTCGATTGCGCGCAGACCGGGGTCCATATCTTCACATTCCTGCAAAAAACAGCCGATCCGTACGGTTTCCCCCACGGTAACCGTACCGCTGTCCGGCGCGACCTGTCCGGTAATCATTTTCAGCAGCGTTGATTTTCCGCAGCCGTTTGCGCCGATAATGCCGATACGGTCCCCGCGCAGCAGGTTGTAGGAAAAATTCCGGATGAGCCGCCTGTCGCCGTAGCGCTTTTCAATCCCGTCGATTTCAATGATTTTTCGGCCGAGCCGCGTGCTCACGGAGCTCATCGCCAGCTTTTCCCGCTCCGTCCCGACCTCCTGCGCGCTCAGCTGCGCAAACCGCTCCACCCGGAATCGCTGCTTTGTGCTGCGCGCCCGCGCGCCGCGCTGGATCCACTCCAGCTCCTTTCGGAGCAGGCTCTGGCGCTTGCGCTCACTCGCGGCCTCCATGCTTTCCCGCTCCGCTTTCAGCTCCAGATATTTCGTGTAATTTGCCTGATAGCTGTACAGATTCCCGTCCTGCAGTTCAATGATCCGGTTGGTCACGCGGTCAAGAAAATAACGGTCGTGCGTCACCATGAGCAGCGCGCCCGGGTAACGGGCAAGGTAGTTTTCCAGCCAGTCGACCATATCGTTATCCATATGGTTGGTGGGCTCGTCCAGCACCAGCACCTCCACAGGGGTTACCAGCGCGCTGGCCAGCGATACGCGCTTTTTCTGCCCGCCGGAAAGCCGGCTGACCGGTTCGTCAAAATCCGCAATCCCAAGCCGGGTCAAAATCGCCTTGCATTCATAGTCCTTCGATTCCCGCTGCTGCTGCGCAATCCCCTGTTTGACCTGTTCCAGCACCGTAATCCCTTCCGGAAAAACCGGGTTCTGCGGCAGATACCCCACGCGCACGCTTCCGAATTTAGTGACCGCGCCGCTGTCCGGGCTTTCCTGTCCCGCGACGATTTTCAAAAGCGTGCTTTTCCCGGTTCCGTTCACGCCGATCATCCCGATTTTATCCCCTTCCTGAATCCCCAGGGAGACATCCTTCAGCAGTATTTTTTCACTGTAGCTTTTCCTGATTTTTTCCGCAGATAACAACAGCACAATTTTACCCTCTGTTTCCATATCGTCAATATTGGAACGGTATCCGCCCATAGAGCAGGCCGTTTATTTAGATATTTTTCTATGGATTCCATCATAACACAGAAGCAGCCGGATGAAAACCGCGAAACCGTATTCCATCAAATTATTTGAGGGATCCCATATATTGTCAGATAAATTGTGCTAAAATAAAAGAAAGGCTTTTGAAAGCAATCATTTTCTATCGGTGCGCATTATGGTATAATAGCCACAAAGCGGCTATTATATTAGCTTCGCCACGAAATAGGACAACCTGCCGATGTACCAAAGGCCGGCGACGGATTGGAAAGGGACGGAAAATGGAACTTAATAAAAGCAATATGAAGAAAATCGCCCTGCTCATTGCTTTCAGCATTGCGCTTTACCTGGGGCTGAAAAATTTATACCGGTTTTCGGAGCTGACCGGGATCATTGCGGGTATTTTTGAGCCGATCCTGCTCGGCCTTGCAATCACCTTCATCCTCAATGTCCTGATGCGGCATGTAGAAAGCCGCCTGCTTGCGCCGATTAACCGCCGCTACACGAAAAACTGGCCGAAAGTGAGGCGCGCGGTCAGCATTCTGATCACCTTTTTGATTGTCATCGGCATTATCGCCCTGATTATGCTGATCCTGATTCCGGAGCTCGTCCGCACAATTACCAGCCTGACCAACAACATTCCGGGCTTTTTCACCGAGCTTCAGAACAACCTGATCGCAATTGGAAACAAGTATCCCGCGGTCAGGGAATACGTCAGCAATATGAAAATCGACTGGACAAACATCAGCCAGATGCTGGCCCAGTACGGGCAGAAGCTGGCCAACACGCTGGTGGGTTCCACCGTTACGGTGGCTGCGAATCTGTTCCACGCGGTCATTACCCTGGTGCTCGGCCTTGTCTTCGCCATCAACATTCTCGCGCAAAAAGAAAAGCTGGAAGCCCAGACAAAGCGTTTCCTGTACGCTTATTTCCCCAAAAAGCCGGCTGACACCATCGTACGGGTGTGCAGCCTGACCGACCGTGCCTTTTCCAATTTTATTGCCGGTCAGTGTACCGAGGCCTGTATTCTCGGCTCGCTCTGCTTTATCGGAATGCAGATTTTCAGCTTCCCCTATGCGCTGCTTGTCTCCGTGATTGTGGCGTTTATGGCTCTGATTCCGATTTTCGGCGCGTTTTTAAGCACCTGTATCGGCGCGCTGCTGATTTTGGTCGTCAACCCTATTCAGGCGGTCTGGTTCGTCATATTCTTCGTCGTCCTCCAGCAGCTGGAGGGCAACCTGATCTTCCCGCGCGTGGTCGGCTCAAAGGTCGGCCTGCCGGCGCTGTGGGTGCTTGCCGCCGTCACCATCGGCGGCAACACGTTCGGTCTGGTCGGGATGCTGGTCAACATTCCTCTCTGCGCCGTGATGTACACGCTCCTGCGGGAAAACATCAATAAGCGTCTGGAAGAGAAAAAGCTGAAATGTCAGCTTCCAAAGGAGGAAGAAACTATCCTGAAATAAAACAGGCTTCTCACACCTTTAGCGTGTGAGCGTGCTGATAGAAAACAAGAGGAAGCATTCGGATGAAACCAAACCCGATGCTTCCTTTTCTTATAGTAAGATTCCGCTCTGCCGAATGTAAACGGAAGGTTAATTCCGCCTTAAAATCAATGGTAAATTCTGTGGGACGGCATAAAAAATGATATACTGAAACCGTTGAAAAAAGATCATATTAAACGATGGGAAGGGTATTTTCATTGTGCGTAACAATCAGAAAACGATCAAGAATAAGCTTGTTCAATTTACAGCAATTATTATTCTCTGCACAGTCAGTGTTCTTTGCATTTTTTCCGCTTTCTTCATTGTCCGCTCCACGGAGCAGTCCCTGCAGAAAACGCTGAGCAAAACGGCCGGCATCGTCTCTTCCGAAATCAGCGCTCAGCTCAGGCAGTACGAAATTATGGCCCAGTCGGTCTCGATGATCAAAAACACCGTCGGGGCTGACTACGGAGCCACCAGGCAGTACATCAACAGCCTCGTCAAGGAAAACGGGCTGGTGAAGGTGGACATCATCAAGGAGGATGGAATTTCCGCCCTGAACGGAAACGACTATCAGGAAAATCAGGCCTTTGTACAGGCGAAGCAGGGGACCCCCTACCTGAGCGACCCTGTCACGGAAAACGGGGAAGTGCATTTTGACTACGCCTATCCCTCCGCGCCGCATGTCATTCTGATCAGCATTCCGTACAATTCGCTGGGCGACATTGCCGCCAAAGTGAAAGTAGGCAATCAAGGCAATACCTATATCCTCAACCATTCCGGCACCAAGGTGGTGCAAAGCAGTTCCGCAGCTTCCGCAAAGGAAAAGAACAGTAAATCCGATCCTGTCGTCGCCAAAATGGAAGCCAACATGGTTCAGGGAAAAACGGGATTTGCCCTTTACAAAAGGAACGGCCAGCAGTATTTCGGCGCATACGCTCCCATTTCGGGAACAGACGGATGGTCCGTCAATGTTTCGGAAGCCCATTCAGAATTCATGTCCAGCGTACCGGCCGCCATTTCCCTGATGATCGGCGTTGGAATCGTGTCCTTCCTCATTGCCCTTTTCTTTGCTTTCCGGATCGCCGGGAACATTACCAGGCCGGTTTTGCAGGTAACGGAGGGCATTGAACGGATTTCCGGCGGAGATCTGGATATCCGTCTCGAAGTGAAATCTCAGGATGAGACGGGCAGAATCGCGAATGCCCTGAATACTACGTCGGAAAATCTGCGCCGGATGATCACAGACCTCTGCATGATTTTGAAAGCGATTTCCTCCGGCGACCTGTCCCTGCAGAGCGGCGCCGCCTATCCGGGAGATTTTCACGAAATCCTGACCGCGATCGACGGAATTCTTTCCGGCCTGAATCAGACGATTTCCCAGGTGCGTCTGGTCGCCGTCCAGGTAGACGGCTCGGCGGGCCAGATGTCCGACGTGGCTCAGGCGCTGGCTATGAACGCCTCCGAGGAAGTGAGCTCCATTGAAAAGCTTTCCTCCTCCGTTCAGGAAATCTCCGGCCACGCACAGACGAGCGCGGAAAACGCCCAGCAGGCAAACGTCATGCTGTCCGGAATCGTGCGGGATATCCAGGACGGGAACCGGAAAATGGATCAGCTGATCACCGCCATGAAGGATATTTCCCAAACCTCGCAGGAAATAGAGCGGATTGTCAAGACGATCGACGACATCGCGTTCCAGACAAACATTCTGGCTCTGAATGCCGCGGTAGAGGCCGCGCGGGCCGGAGCCTACGGCAAAGGCTTCGCGGTCGTGGCGAACGAGGTGCGCAGTCTGGCCGGCAAAAGCACCCGTGCCGTGGGGGATACCTCCGCTCTGATTGCCAATACCGTTCATGCGATTACAACCGGCGCAAAGGCAGTGGACGAGGTGGAAAGGTCCCTGCAGGTGATCGTGCAAAAGTCGGAAGCGCTCTTCCAGCTTGTCGGTGAAATCACGCAGGCCTCCGACGCACAGGCCGTTTTCGTAACGCAGACAACGGGAAACATCACGCAGATTTCCGACGCGATTCAGAATATTTCCCTCATGGCCGAGAAAAGCGCCGCGGCGGGCGAAGAGCTCTCGTCCCAATCCAAGGTGCTGACCGACCTTTTATCCCGGTTCCAGCTGAAAGAAGAAGCAGAATAAAAAACAGACATCCCCATGGGACTGTACTGCAGAGAAAAGCACAGGCTTTTCCATCGCCGTACGCCATGGGGATTTTATGAAAACAGCTGATATTCAGAATGCCGCGGGCTTCCGTTCCCGATTCAGAGATTCGCCTGACAAAACGCTTTCAGCTTTGCACAGTCCGCCCGCTCCTGTTCCCCTTCCGCCCGGAAGGTAATCGTGTCGTTTTGTTTCACGTTCAGGTTCATTACCGAAAACAGACGCTTGGCGTCCGCCGTTTTTCCGTTGAATACAATGCTTACCGCACAGCTGCAGCCCTGCGCACACTTGACGAGCAGCCCGGCCGGGCGCGCATGAAGGCCGGCCGAATCCTGAATGGTATAAGTAAACTGTTCCATAATACATACCTCCTGCAAACAATAAATGAATAGGTCCTTGAGCCGGATTCAATGATCCTCAGAACTCATGATAACGCTTCCGATCGACTTTTCAACCTGATCGCCGCTCCGCCCGGGGGCTATCACGCTGACCAGGTCTCCGTAAATGAAATTGAAGCCCATGATTTCCATGACTTTTTTTGCATTGCACCGGACTCCGTCTTTCTCAAGGTAAACCGCTCCGGGATGCGCGAGCGCGATACCGGCAATCCTGCTGGCCGGCCTTGCATGAAGCCCATTCCTGTCCATAACTCTGACCTGTACCATCACGCTTCCCCCTTTGTCTATGCACGCCGGGCCGCGGGACTCCTTTCAAAAGCCCGCGGCGCTTGTATAAAATATTCATTTCAGGACAAGGTCCATCAATCTGTCCCCTGCACGGACACTTCCCCGGCAGATTTGCAGATTGCCGACCTTGTCCATGTTCGTAATTAATACAGGCGTGACAATCTCCTTGTTCTGTGACTGAAGGTACTGCAAATTCACCTCCATAACGCTGTCCCCCGCTTTCACGCGCATACCTTCGTCCTTCAGCCTTTTAAAGCCCATTCCCTTTAATCTTACCGTATCCAAACCTATATGAACCAAAACCTCCAGCCCGTCGTCACTGAGAATACAGAAGGCATGGTTGGTGTCTATGACCTGAACAATCCTTCCGTTGCATGGCGAACAAATCAGATTGTCCTCCGGAATGACCGCGCAGCCGTCCCCTACCACTCTTCCTGAAAAAACCGGATCATTTACCTCGTCCAGGCTGATAATCCGACCGTTTGCAGGCGACTGAATCGTCATTCGTTTTTTAAAAAATTGTAACATAATCATTATCCTCCGTATATAGGTTTCCCGGCCCTTTTGATCCGTCCTAAAACAACAGCGCAGACCTCAGGCTCAAAACGGGCTTTAAAAATATCCGTTTCTTTTCAGAAACGAAAATCAGCATAATAAGGATTTCAGCGCAAATAGTAATTCACGCTGAAATCCGTAAGCGGTATCATACGACGGCAGTTCAAAACAGTCTGAAAAAATTACTCAAGCCCCAGGATCTCAACAATATGGTTCTTGTAGATAACGGCCTTCGTGCCGAAAACCGCCTGGATGCCGTCCCCTATCGTCAGTACGTCCGTTGCTCCAAGCTCTTTCAGCTTTGCGTTGTCCACCTGCTCAATGTTTTTAACCGATACCCTCAGCCGGGTAATGCAGGCATCCACGTCTTCAATATTCTCTCTTCCTCCGAACGCCGCAATAATCTGAAGCGCTTTTTCTTTTACGGAAGACTTGGATACCGCAGCCGCCGTCGCTACCGTAGCCCCCGACGCATCGTCGTCTTCCGCCCGGCCCGGCGTCATGATATTGAATTTTTTGATAAAGAACCGGAAGGAAAAATAGTACAGGCAGGCCCATACGATGCCGACCGGGATCACAAGCATCCAGTTCGTCCTGTCGTTCCCCTGCAGAATTCCGAACAGGCTGAAATCAATGAATCCGCCGGAAAAGGTATTGCCGATGCGGATATTCAGCAAATCAGCGACCAGAAAGGAAACACCGTCGAGGAAAGAATGAAACACATAAAGGAGCGGGCTGACAAACAGGAACATATATTCAATCGGTTCCGTAATTCCGGTGATGAACGATGTCAGTGCGACCCCAAGGAACAGTCCCGCGAACTTTTTCTGCCGCGCCTTCGGTACGCTGTGATACATCGCGAGGCAGGCGGCGGGAAGCCCAAACATCATGGTCGCGAAACGGCCGGCAAAGAACCGGGTCCCGTGAGTGAACAGTCCGACATGGTTCGGGTCGGCAAGCTGCGCGAAGAAAATTTTCTGAGCGCCCGCAATGCTGACCCCCGCGACCGTTTCCGTACCGCCCAGCTGCGTGTACCAGAACATCGGATAAATCATATGGTGCAAACCGACCGCGCCGCATAACCTCATCAGGAAGCCGTAAAGGAAGGTACCCACAACACCCATAGAGGCGATTCCCTGACCGGCACTGACCAGAAGGTTCTGGAACGGAGGCCAGACAAGATAGAACAGCGCGCCGACAAAAATAGCGGAAAAAGAAGTTACAATCGGCACGAACCGGGAACCGCCAAAGAAGCCCAATGCCTGTGGCAGTTCGATGTTATGATAGCGATTATGTAGGGTCACGGCAATGCTGCCCATGACCAAAGCGCCGATCACGCCGGTGTCAATCGCATTTCCTTTTGGGTTGAAGATGGTCAGCATAACGGAGGTCGTCGCCGTCATCACCAGATATCCCACAATACCGGCTAAGGCCGCCGTTCCCCTGTCAGCCTTGGCAAGGCCGATACACAGGCCGATGCAGAGCAGAAGAGCAAGGTTGTTGAAGATGGCGCTTCCGGCAGAGCTCATGATCTGGAAAATAGCCTGCGCGACGGTATTTTGCAGGAACGGGTACGCCGCGATGGTACTGGGGTTGCTGAATGCGCCGCCGATGCCCAGCAGCAGACCCGCGGCCGGCAGAATCGCAATCGGCAGCATAAAGGATTTCCCTATTTTTTGCAGTTGTTTGAACATGATGATAGTCCCCCCTCATTTTATAATAATGTCCTGGTAAATTTCTCCGTGATATTTTGCGGACGGGTGATCGCCCCGCCGACAACGGCCGAATAGGCCCCGGATTGAAAAACAGCTTTCAGATCCTCCGGCGTGTTGATTTTTCCTTCCGCTATCACAGGAATGCGGAGATTCTTCTTTAGTTTTTCGATAAAAGACAAATTGGGTCCCGGCAAATTTTCGGAATACGGCGTATAGCCGCAAAGGGTGGTGGAGACGCAGTCAAAGCCGATCTTTTCGGCGTTGACTGCCTCGTCATAGGTGGAACAGTCGGCCATCACCAGCCTGCCCCGGCCCTTAACATACCGGACCAGCTCTTCCAGCTTTTCGTCATTCGGCCTTCTCCGAAGGGTGGCATCAAGAGCGATCATTTCGCATTGCGTTTCCAAAAGCTCCTCGATTTCCTTCTTAGTAGGAGTAATGTAGATTTCGGAATCGGCATAATTCCTTTTGACGATCCCGATTACGGGCAAACCCGCCACCTTGATGATCTCGTCGATATCCCCTTTGCTCTGCGCCCGGATTCCTGCGGCTCCTCCCTGTTTTGCCGCCAGTGCCATTCTTCCCATAATGAAAGAACTGTGCAGCGGTTCATCCGGCAGAGCCTGACACGATACAACCAGTTTTCCTTTGATTTTCTCAAGCATGAAAATTTCCTCCTCGTAAAAATAATTGATTCGGCCTTTCGAATAACCGCTCTTCACCCCTTTCCCGGCCATATAGTGAATTAAAAAAAGCATAAACTTCACAATATCACATTGCTCAGTTTATGCCTGAATGAACAGTAACACACCTTACATGATTCACTTTTTGTTTTTCAGGGTTCTTGCAATCCGGTCAATATGAATGGCAAGATATCCGAGCTCTCCGTCCGGCAGCTCCAACCCCAGCTCCTGCTTGACGATCTCTCCCACCTGCTGCGCCAGCGCGTAAGCCTTTTTAAAATTTTTCCGCACCGCCGGCAGAAGAGGATTCTCAGCAATGATATTTTTTTCGACCCGGTCCATGCTGGCCCGGAAATGATTAATCAGCCGTATATAGGTCAGGTCCCTTTCAAATTTCACACCCAGATTTTCCTCTAAAACCGAAATCATCATTTTCACAACTCTTGTTTTGTTGAGGGATTCTGAAACTTCTTCATTCTGCTTTGCGGCGTTCAGATGCAGCGCAATAAACGCCACCTCGTCATCATTGATTTCTACGTGAATTTGCTTTCTGAGCATCGTTTTCGCCGCAAGTCCGATTTCATACTCGTCCGGGTAAAGAGTCTTGATTTCATAAACAAACGGGTTTTGGATCGCCATTCCTCTCTTAATCCTCTCAATCGCGAAATTGATATGATCCGTCAGGACAATCAGCAGGTTTTCATTCAGCTTCCCCATCTTTTTTTCCGCAAGCAAAGTGATCTCGGAACAAACCCCAATCAGCTTGTCGTCAAATTGTTCAATCAGATTGAGATATTTCATCTTTCCCTGCGTATCGTAGACCAGAAAGGATTTCTCAATCTGCGACTGGTCCAGCGCGATTTTCATACCGACCTTTTTGGAAAATCCCAAGCCCTTCCCAATTAAAATGAACTGGGTTCCCTTCGGCTCTTTCTGGACTAAAACAACGTTGTGATTCAATACGCCTATAATTTCAAAATTCTCCATTTTCAAAATCACCTTACTCAAAAAAAAGGCATTAACACAGATTAAACAATCTGGTTAGTGCCTGATCAACAGTAACACACCGTTATTCAAATTTTATATAGAACATGTTAACATAGATTTATTGTATTGTCAATCATTTTGAGCCTGACTTTTCCAACAAAATTTGTGATACTTGAACATATTTCTGGCACTAAATCACCTTAATCGCGTCCGAATCCATCCTCTTTTCCCGGATTTTACAGTTCGCAGCGTCGGCTTTTCGGCCCGAAACAGCAGCCGCTATTCGGTGTTGCTTTCCCGGTACCCGCCGATCGTCTGTCCGGTAAACTTCTTGAACACGCGGCAAAAATAGGTGGGGTTGGAATATCCGGTGTGCTCCGCTATTTCTTTGATGGAAAGGCGGGTTACGCCCGCCAGTTTGATGGCTTCCTGCATTCTTACCTGCGTAAGATAGCCGATGAAGGTCTGCCCCAGCTCCTGTTTCAGCAGAGGG
The DNA here is from genome assembly GCF_036287215.1 of Caproiciproducens sp. CPB-2. Lineage (NCBI taxonomy): Bacteria > Bacillati > Bacillota > Clostridia > Eubacteriales > Acutalibacteraceae > Caproiciproducens > Caproiciproducens sp. CPB-2. Next base: position 651,850 of record NZ_CP142860.1, on the reverse strand, counting down.
TCCATTTTCCCCCTTGCACAGTCATAGCAGCTGCGAATTTCAACCGCCGCCCCATTCTCCAATATTTCTGTTTTGGCGTCTTTCTCCAAACTGACCAATAACTGCTGATACCTTTCCTTTTCCATCAGGACTGCCTCCTTTAATGATCCGGTCCTGTGCCCCGGATTGATTCTATAGAATGATCATAACATCCAAAATGAGAATAGTCGATTATATATTTCTGCACTGATTCTCTTATCTTGCAATCCCGGCCGGGGAAGCGTAACCATGAATCCGGCTAAAAGAAGCGAATGTTCTTTTTTATATTGAGCGACAGCTCTTGACAAATGCAAAGCAAGGATGCATAATAGTTGAAACCGCAACGGAGCGTATCAAGGAAATTTCCTGATACGCTCTTTTTTTTTGAAAAAATTTTTAGGTATAAAAAAGGATGCCGCCGCCCCTGCTTGAATAAAACAAAGTGATACTGAAGCGATGAAAAGCAAGGGGTTTCATTGCTTTTGGACTGTGAAAAATGCCTTTTTATGTCAACTATCAGCAAAATGACGGCGGTTCCCGACTGTGCGTTTCAAAAGCACGGAACGGACCATTGACAAAACCATATTTTCAGGAAAGGAACTCTCTGAATGCTGAATTTTAAATACTCGATCCCGACAGAAATATTTTTTGGAAAGGGCCAGATTTCCGCTCTTTCAGATGAACTGCTCCGCTATGGAAACAGCGTACTGCTTGTTTACGGCGGCGGCAGCATCAAGCGGGCGAGACTTTACGACACCGTTGTACGGCTGCTTGCCGATGCGAAAATCGCTTACTGGGAGCTTGGCGGCGTTGAGCCGAACCCCAGGATCGACACGGTACGCGCCGGCGCACAGCTGTGCAAAGAGAATGGAATCGACACGGTCCTCGCGATCGGCGGCGGCAGCAGCATCGATTGCGCGAAGGTTGTGGCGGCCGCGGCAAATTATGACGGCGACGCATGGGACTTAGTGCTGCATCCTGATAAGATCGGCAAGGTTCTCCCCATTGCCGCCGTGCTCACCATTGCGGCGACCGGCTCGGAAATGGACCGGATCGCCGTGATATCCAACATGGCTACGAACGAGAAGCTTGCGACGAGCCATGACGGCCTGCGCCCGCGCTTCGCCGTCATGGACCCGGAATACACCTACACGGTTCCGAAATACCAGACCGCTTCCGGAACGGCGGATATTTTCAGCCATGTGCTTGAAAGCTACTTTGTAAAAACCCCCGGCGTTTATCTCCAAAGACGGTTTTGCGAGGCTCTGCTGAAAACGTGTCTGCATTACGGACCGAAAGCGATGACCGATCCGGAGAATTATGAAGCGCGCGCCAACCTCATGTGGGCTTCCTCCCTCGCGATCAACGACCTGATCACCTACGGGACGGAACGCCGGTGGACGGTACACCCCATCGAGCATGTGCTCAGCGCGCATTACGATATCACACACGGCGTCGGCCTTGCCGTATTGACGCCGAGCTGGATGCGCTTTGTGTGCGGATTTTCGGAAAACCTTCCGTATTTCGCGGAATACGGTGTCAATGTGTGGAACCTTACTGCCGGCCTTCCGCAGGAAGTGCTGGCACAGCAGGCCATTGAAAAAACGGAGAGCTTCTTCGAAGCGCTGGGCCTGCCGAAACATCTGAGCGAACTGGGGATTCCTTTTGACCTTCTGGAGCCAATGGCGGAACAGGCGGCCGGCAGCGGACGGGTCGGAGGGTTCCAGCCCCTTTCAAAAGAGGATGTATTCTCCATTTTAAAAATGTCGTACTAATTTACATCACAATGAATACTATAAAGTTAAATGAATTTTCTCCGTACTGATCATTCATTTATAAAAAGCGTTTTGTTATCTTGCATCATTTTTGGAAACAGATATCCTACTTATTTGTAAGCATTCCCACCTAAACGCTATTGACACGATCCCATGTAACCGCTATAATAATCACATATAAAGCACAGTGATGAATAAAAACAGAGAACAAAGGCGTTCTGACTTTAACCGTCAGAGCGCCTTCGCTTATATGCAGGAAATTATCAATTATTATTCAAATCGACCCTAAACGACTGCATATCGATCCGTGAATTTTTCAGCGACCTAATAAAATCGGAGGGAAATGAGAAGCAATGAAACTGAGTGAGTATGGTAAAACGGCGGAAGATGTGAAGGCTCTGGTCAAAAAGTATATGATCGACACCTACGAGCGCTATAACTTCGTCTGTGAGCGCGCGAAAGACATGTACCTTTACAATGAGAAGGGCGAAGCGTACCTTGATTTTTACGGCGGAATCGCGGTGAACAGTGCGGGCAACTGCAACGAAAAGGTCGTAGCGGCCGTTCGGGACCAGGTCGGCGACGTGATCCATACCTTCAACTATCCGTACACCCTGCCGCAGGCGCTGCTTGCCGAAAAAATCTGCACCACACTGGGTTTTGACAAGATTTTTTATCAGAGCACCGGAACCGAAGCAAACGAAGCGATGATAAAAATGGCAAGAAAATACGGGGTCGAAAAATACGGAAAGAACAAATACCACATCATCACCGCGAAAAAAGGCTTCCACGGCAGGACCTACGGCTCCATGTCGGCAACCGGTCAGCCGGACAACGCCTGCCAGATCGGGTTCAAGCCGATACTTCCGGGCTTCACCTACGCGGATTACAACGATCTGGAATCGTTCCGGTCCCAGGTAACCGAGGACACCATCGCCATTATGGTCGAGCCGATTCAGGGAGAGGGCGGCGTCATTCCCGCAACCCCGGAGTTTTTGAAGGGGCTGCGTTCCCTCTGCGATGAAAAGGGGCTGCTGCTGCTGTTTGACGAGGTACAGACCGGCTGGTGCAGAACGGGGGACGTCATGGCCTTTATGGGATACGGGGTAAAGCCGGATATTCTCTCCATGGCCAAGGCGATGGGCGGCGGGATGCCGATTTCCGCCATCGTTACCAGCGCGGAAATCGCAAAGGCCTTTACCATGGGCTCCCACGGGACCACCTACGGCGGCAACGCCGTCTGCTGCGCGGCCTCGCTCGCGCAGGTAACCGAGCTGATCGACCGGGATCTGGCCGGCAACGCAAAGAAAATGGGCCGTTACCTTACGGAAAAGCTCCGCACGCTTCCCCATGTAAAAGAGGTCCGGGGCAAGGGCCTCCTGATCGGCATCGAGTACGACGGGCCGGTCGGGCTGGAAATCAAGCACGGCTGTTTTGACCGTAAGATGCTGGTCACGCTGATCGGCGACCGCGTTATCCGCCTGATTCCGCCGCTGATTCTGACGGAAAAGAACTGCGACGCAGCCTTCGAAATTCTGAAAGAGGTCTCGGAAACAATCTGAATTCATTTGAATCATTTGTGAAGTTAGCAAGGGCGCTTATGAACAAACCGTTCATCTGCGCCCTTTTCCTATCTCCGCGGCGGCCCGGCGGGCCGGATTCAGGATTACAATTTTTGATAAGTCAGGAGGTATCGGACAGATGGGTGCCAATATCAAAATGGAAAACATCGATAAACGCTATAAGCTGGCAAATGTCATCAGGGACGTCAATATTGAAATTCAGGACGGGGAATTCCTGACGATTCTGGGGCCGAGCGGCGCCGGAAAAACCACGCTGCTGAAGATGATCGCCGGATTTGAGGACCCCTCCAAAGGAAAAATCCTCATCAACGGGAACGACATTTCCAGAACGCCGATTCATAAGCGCAATATCGGGATGCTGTTCCAGAACTACGCGCTGTTTCCACATATGACGGTGTATAAAAATGTGGAATACCCGCTGAGCGTGCGAAAAATGGCAAAGAAGGAACGCAGGGAAAAAATCGACGCCGTTCTCAAGCGGGTACGCCTGTCGGAATACGCGTCGCGTTATCCCCGGGAACTCAGCGGCGGCCAGCAGCAGCGTGTCGCGCTGGCCAGAGCACTGGTGTTCGATCCGCTGATCCTTCTGCTGGACGAACCGATGGCCGCGCTTGACAAACAGCTGAGAAAACAGATGCAGCTGGAAATCAAGGAAATTCACCGGGAGCTGGGCATCACCACGGTTTCCGTCACGCACGATCAGGAGGAAGCCCTGACCATGGCGTCCAAGGTCTGCATTATGAAGGACGGCATGATCGAGCAGGTCGCAACGCCCGTGGAAATATACGAAAAACCGGCGTCCGTATTCTGTGCCAAATTTATCGGAGAAGCAAACGTGATCCCCTGCCCGGTGGTTTCCGTCGATGCCGCCGGAAAAGGAAAGATCGGCGTTCACGGGCTGGTGATCCCGGCCCCGGACCAGACGCGGAGCTATGCGGAGGACGATACGGTCAACATTGTGATCCGGCCGGAAAAAATCAATCTGGTCGACGATTCCTACGGCGGACTGAAGTTCAGGGGGATTGTCGAGCAGTGCGTTTATATCGGAGACTGTCTGAAGCTGAAGGTCCGCCTGACGAACGGGCACCATCTGAAAGTCAAGGTATTTACCAGCTATGCGCTGTCCTTAGACGTGGGTGACGAAGTGCTGCTCGGCATTTCGGAAGAGGATATTGTTCAGGTAAAGCCCTGAAACAGGTCTTTTGCGCTTAACTGTCTATGTTCTATATAGAGGAGAACCACATTCTGTCGAAACAAGAGGAGGCTACAACGATGAAAAAGAGTGCAAATGCGAAAAAAGGGATCCGGGTCCTTTCCGCTGTAATGATCGGAACCATTTTCCTTTCCCTGACCGCCTGCGGCGGCAGCCAGACCGCCACATCCTCCGCAGCGGGTTCCGCATCCGCCGCCGGAGCGTCCAGCGGGAAAAAATGGGCCGGAAAAACCCTGACGGTCTGCAGCTGGGGCGGCGCGATTCAGGCGGCACAGAAAAAAACGATCTTCGATAAGTTTGCCGAAGAGACCGGCTGCACCATCGTGGAAGATACCGATCCGAGCCCCGCAAAGGTAAAAGCAGCGGTTCAGGCGGGAAAAATGGAGGTCGACGTATGGGACGTTGACACGGACTTTGCTTTCCGCGGTGAAAAAGAGGGCTTATTCGAAAAGCTCGACTTCAATGTCATCAAAAAAGACGGTCTGGTTGAGAACTTCATAACGGAATATTCCGTGCCGTCGGAAATGTCCGCGATCTGTATTTCGTGGAATACGAATCAATTCTCCGAATCGAACCGGCCGAAAAACTGGACGGAATTCTTTGACACCGCGAAATTTCCCGGCAGCCGCACGCTGTACTCCAACCCGATGTCCATGCTGGAAGCGGTGTTGATGGCGGACGGCGTTTCGATCGACGAAATGTATCCGCTCGATGTGGACCGGGCCTTCAAATATCTGGACGCGCATAAAAAAGACATCCAGACCTTCTGGGATTCCGGTTCCCAGTCCGTCCAGCTGGTTTCCAGCGGCGACAACCCGCTCGGCGAGGTCTGGGCGGGACGTATCATCAAGGCAAAGGAAGAGGGCCAGCCGGTGGAATATGACTGGAATCAGGCGATCATCACCAGCGATTCCTGGGTGATCGGGAAAGGCTCGAAAAACGTTGAGATGGCAAACGACTTCATCGCATTCGCGACCTCCGCGCAGGTTGTGGCAGACTACGCGATCGAGTACCCCGGCAACGCTCCCTGCAACACGGACGCCTACAAGCTTATGACGCAGGAACAGGTCGACAAGCTGGCGTCCTCACCGGAAAAGGTAAAAAATCAGGTCTACTACGATGTAAAATGGTGGGTCGACAATTACGACGCCGTCTACCAGCGCTTCCAGGAATGGAAATTAAGCTGACGTATTGACCCGATTGTCTTTACGGCAAACCGCCGCGGCGCAGCACCGCGGCGGACTGCCGTTTCCGTAATAAGAAGAAACACGAACCGATTTTTACAGCTTAGCTGAAAACACAGCGGGAGGGCTTTATGATGCTAAAAGATTTTGAAGTCGCGATGGACGGAGTCCGATACAAAGACACGGCGAAGACGGTGAAAGACGAAAAAACGGAGCGGAGGGGTCTGCCCGGAAGAAATTTGCTCAGGCCGTGGATGCTGATTATCCCTCCCGCGCTGTTTTTTGCGGTTTTCCTGATTTTCCCGCTGCTGCAGATTCTTGCGCTCAGCTTTACGGGCGCCCAGAGCGCCCTGACCGTGGATTCCTATGTCAAATTCTTCAGCAGCGACGTCTACCTGAAGGTGATTGCGACCACCTTCCGCATCAGCATCGTCGTAACCCTGGCCTGTCTGGTTCTGGGCTATCCCGTGGCATACGCCATGACGGTCTGTTCCAAAAGGATCAGCTGCCTGATTATGATCGGCGTGATGATTCCCTTCTGGACCAGCCTGCTGGTACGCACCTACGCGTGGATGATCCTGCTGCAGGCCAACGGCGTGATCAACGACATCCTGAAGACTCTCGGCCTGATTCAGCAGCCGCTGGAACTGATGCACAACGAGCTCGGCATTTATGTCGGCATGACGCATATTCTTCTTCCCTACATGATTCTTTCGCTTTACCCCGTGATGCAGGGAATCGACCGCAATCTGATTCTGGCTTCCCGCACGCTGGGGGCGAAAAAGGGCTATACCTTCTTCCGGGTTTTCGTACCGCTCAGCATGCCCGGCGTTTCCTGCGGCTCGATCATCGTTTTCGTCAGCAGTATCGGCTACTACATCACCCCTTCCCTGCTGGGCGGAACCAAAAACGTGATGATTTCGCAGACCATACAGGCACAGATCAACAAGCTGATGAACTGGCCGTTCGCTTCCTCTATTTCCGTTGTGCTTCTGGTTCTGACGTATATCATTCTGTTCCTGTCCAAAAAAATTATGCATGTGGAAAAACTGTGGTAGAAAGGAGGAGCATCGATGATGTTATGGATTGTCGCAGCTCTGATTATGCTTTTTCTGGTCCTGCCGGTACTGATTATCGTACCGATGTCATTCAGCTCGTCCCGGTATCTGGAATTTCCGCCCCCGGGCTTTTCCCCGCAGTGGTACCAGGCATTCTTCGGCAACGCCCAGTGGGTGAATTCCCTGAAAATCAGCTTTGAGCTGGCGATCCTTACAACGATTCTTTCGCTGATTCTGGGAATCCTCGCCGCGGAGGGGCTTTCCAAATCGGAATTCAGGGGCAAAAACGCCATTATCGAAACCTTCATGATGCCCATGCTGGTGCCCGGCATTATCGTCGGCATCGCGGTCTACCGGTTCGAAGCGGGAATCAACCTTTCCGGCACCTTCAGCGGGCTGCTGATCGCCCACGTCCTGATGGCGGTTCCGTTTGTAATCCGCACGGCGCTCGCCAGCCTGTCCGGCCTGAACCCGAACTATGAGCTGGCGTCCCGCAGCCTGGGAGCGAACAGCTTCCTCACCTTTCTGCGCGTGACCGTGCCGATGATCAAATCCGCGCTGTTTTCCGGCGCGATGTTCGCTTTCGCTACGTCGTTCGACGAGATCATCGTGACGCAGTTCCTCTGCGGCGTGCAGATCACGACCCTTCCGAAGAGAATCTGGGACGGCCTGAATCAGCAGCTCGATCCCACCATTACCGCCATAGCGGCGATCGTGATCGTTTTCATCACGGCAGTTATGCTCCTTTCCAACGCGAAGACCCTGTTCGGCCGCGAGCCGAAATACCAGATTCAGGAAGAAATTGTACTGGACGACGACTGACCGATAAAAATTTGCAGCAAGGGCGGAAAAACAATGACAGATTATAAAGCGGAAATTTTACAGAAGAGCAGAGAGTACTGGAACCCCAGCAAGGTGGAGGATTTCCATAAAAAGGGGATCGACCTTGTAATGGGAAAACGGGAGGGCTACCGCTTCTGGGATATGGACGGCACGGAATTTCTCGACATCCATCTGAACGGCGGCACCTACAATCTGGGACACCGCAACCCCGAGGTGATCGGGGCGATGATTCAGGCGACGGAGGAATTCGACGTCGGGAACCATCACTTCCCGTCCATTGCAAGAGCGGAGCTGGCGGAACAGCTGGCAAAGCTCTGCCCCGGGAATCTGAATTATTCCGTTTTCTCCACCTGCGGAGGCGAAGCGGTGGACGTCGCCATTAAGAGTGCCCGTTACGCGACCGGACGGAAAAAGGTGATTTCCATCAAGGGCTGCTACCACGGACACACTGGGCTTTCCGTCTCCGCGGGAGACGACATGTTCAAGCTGCCGTTTCACTGCGAGGGCGAGCCGAACGCCTTTGTGCAGGTTCCGCTCAACGATATCGGCGCCATGGAAGCGGAGCTGAAAAAGGAGGACACCGCCTGCGTTCTGGTGGAAACCATTCTGGCCACCTACGGCTTTCCCCTGCCGGAGACGGGCTATCTCAAAGCGGTAAAAAAGCTTTGCGAACGGTACGGCGCGCTGTATGTCGCTGACGAGGTGCAGACCGGCCTGATGCGTACCGGCAAGCTGTGGGGCTTTGAGCACGAGGGGTTCGTGCCCGATATGCTGGTGACCGCAAAGGGCTTCGGCGGCGGAATTTATCCGATTTCGGCGACGGTCATGAACCGGACGGCGGGAAAATGGCTGTTTGAGATCGGGCGCCTGCACGGCTCCACCTGCGGCGGCTCCGAAATCGGCTGCAGGGTGGCCGCCAAGGTGCTGGAGATAACCACGCGCCCCTCTACGGTCGAAAATGTCGTTCAAAATCAGGCGGTCCTGAAACACGGCGTTGATGATCTGATGAAAAAATATCCCGGCTTCCTGACCGGGTACTCCCAGCGCGGGGTCATTCTGGGACTGGATTTTGACTGCGAGGACGCCAGCGTGTCCGTATCAAAGCCGCTTTACGACCACGGCGTATGGGCGCACAACGCCCGCCTGCATCCCGGGACCCTGCAGATGAAGGTGGGGCTGCTGTGCGACCGGGCATTTATCGACGAGCTTTTTGCCAGAATGGACGAGGGGCTAAAAGAAGCTTACCAAAATTACAGAGGAAGGTGACTGCAATCTTGAAACGGATAGACACACCGGAGGTGCTTTTGGAAACCGTACGCCGGGAATTTGAACGGATGTTTCTTTTCCCGGACCATGCGGAAATCGGACTTCTTAAGAATTCGGAAAATCTGACCTTTACGGTCGCTTCTCCCGTACGCAAAGCCGTTCTGCGCGTGAACCGGCCCGGATATCATACAAAAGAGGAACTGCTCGCCGAGCTGCAGTGGATGGAACAGATCCGCCGCGGCGGAAAGCTCGCCGTACCACAGGTGTTTTCCGGCAGGAACGGCAGCCCTTTGCAGTCCTTCCGTTCCCCGGAAAGCGGAGTGGAGTACAACTGCTCCCTGTTCTCCTTTCTTCCCGGCGAAGCAGTCTGCGAGCTGCACGGACAGCAATTGCTCTCCAGAGTACGCCAGGTCGGCGCGGCCGCGGCCATCCTTCACACACAGGTGCAAAAGGAGACGGAAACCGCCCGCCTTCGGCGGTTCGCCTGGGATTTTGAAAACCTGCTGGGCGAAAACGCCCGCTGGGGGTCCTGGAGCGATTATCCTGGTTTGACACGGAAGGACAGGATCCTTTTCAGGCAGGCCTCGGCGATCATCGAAGAACGGCTTTCCGCCTACGGCAAGGAGCCCGACCGCTACGGCCTGATTCATTCGGACCTGCATCTGTCCAACATCATTATGGACGGCGAGAAGCTCCAGATCATCGATTTCGACGACTGCGGCTTCGGATGGTTCCTGTATGATTTAGGATGCAGCCTGGTGCAGTACAGCGACGGTCTGGAAGAGCTTTGCAAGGCGTGGCTGCAGGGCTACCAGACGGTGCGCTGCCTTTCTTTACAGGATTTCGCGGAAATGCCCACCTTTGTTCTCATGCGGCGCATTGTCAGGCTGGCGTGGCTCGGCAGCCACAGGGAAAGCGACACGGCGAAAACGGTCGGGGCGGACTATCTGGAAAAAACGCGCCGCATGGCCTATGAATTTGTCCGCAGGAACGTACAAAAGGCGGCGGCGGTGTGCTGAGCGAAAAAGTAGCGCTTGTGACCGGCGCGGGGTCCGGAATCGGCTTCGGAATCGCGCGCGAGCTGGCCGCGAAGGGAGCTTTCGTTATCCTGGCCGGCCGTTCCGGGCAGGCAAAAGCCGCGTCGGAGGAATTGAACCGGCAAAATTTCCATACAGCGACGGTCAAAATGGACATTGCGGACCGGGAAAGCGTAAGTGCCGGGGTGGCAGGCGCGCTGATGCAATACGGGCGCATCGACATTCTGGTCAATAACGCGGGGATCGCGAAGCTTTCCCGGTTTGAGGCCTTTCCGGATGAACTGCGCGACCGGCATATCGACATCAACCTGAAGGGCACGTGGAATGTGACAAAGGCGGTCCTTCCCTGTATGCTGAAGAACCGGTGGGGACGCATCATCAATATCGCTTCCGTGACGGGCCCTTATGTCAGCGACCCGGGATACACCGCTTACGCCATGACAAAGGCGGGGCTGGTCGGGTTTACCAAATCGCTGGCGGTAGAACTGGCGAAGGACGGAATTACGGTCAACGCCATCTGCCCCGGCTTTATTTTAACGCCGAATGTCCGCAGGAGCGCGGCGGCAACCAATCCCCGGAATCCCAATCTTGTGCTGGAAAGCATCGCGGCCGGAGTCCCGATGGGCCGTCTGGGCGCGCCGGAAGAGGTGGGAAAGCTGGCGGCCTTTCTCGCCGGCGAGGAATCCTCGTATATTACCGGCACGGAAAACGTGATCGACGGGGGCAATCTGCTGCCGGAGACAAACGTGATGGGGATAAAGAAACCCTAATGAGAAAAGCGTTTCCTGTGTCAGGCTCTCTGTGAACGGTCTGTGTTAAAAGCGCCCATAGAACCGAAATCCGGTTCTATGGGCGCTTCGTCGTATGATCAGGACGCTTTGAAGCTCAGATGCAAAACATTCTGATAAAACGCCTGGATCGCTTTGATCGGGCTTGGTATCTTGACATCGAAAGCCATAAGCGTCCCAAGTACGAACACCAGCAGAAAAATAACCGAATAGATGGCAAGATCGCGCCAACGCTTGTTTTTGATCATATCAGGCAGATCGAGCAGGGCGATGCCGATAAAAGCGATGATTATCAGCAGCAGATTCATGCCCCCACCTCCTGCGCTTTGCCAATCTTCCGCAGGCAGACTACCAGCAGGGATACGGCCGGAAGCAAAAACTCAAAGGTCAGCGAGAAAAAGGGAGCCGTCGTTGCGCCCCAATTCATATTTTCCATCATGGACTCGAAAACAAAGAGCGAATAGAAAAACACGAATGCCACGGAGATAAGCATAAGCGGAGGAGCGCTGTGCTGCCCCTGCAGCTGTTCCGTTTCGCAGGATTGTCCCTTGTGATCAGGATTTGCCCGCGGGGGGCTTTTCCCGCTCAGCATCTGGGTTAATCCCAGTACAAATGCATACAGCAGGATGCTTACCTTAAATAAAAACAGAATCACAAGGACCACCGCATAAATGCTCTCCATCCGGGTGAGGATACCCGCAAGGCTTACATAACGCATCGATTCAAAGGACGGCAGAGACACGATCGCGACAAGCGGACCCAACGTGATAATATCGCGCATGATGACAAACACCATGGACGCGGCCGACAAAGCTAATCCCAGCAGAAGGGGCTTTCCGGCTTTTTTGCCCTTTTCCAGCATGGGAGTGATCATTGTGAAGGCCAAAATCTCTCCCATTGGAACCGCCGCCACAGAGACCGTTCCCTGAACGAATTCGGGGAATTTCAGTTGAAAAAACGGCTTCAGAAATTCCGGCTGCACGTCCTTGAGCAGCAGAATGGAGTTGACAGCCAGCGCTCCCATGGCAATGATAGTAAAAAGAACTGACAGGTGCATAAGGTTCTCAATTCCCTTGCGGAGCGCATAAGCGCACCCGACCAGAAAGACGAGGGTAACCGCCGCGATCGGGGTCTCCGGCATCATATAGCCCGCCACAAAGTTTCCAAGATCGCGGGTATTGAGCGCGGCCAGCGACACAAAAAAGAACAGGTACAAAGCAGACAGAATTTTCCCAAAAACCGGGCCGAATACAATATCGTCGATCTCGATCAGGTTCTTTCCGGGAAATTTTCGCAGCAGACCGGTATAGACAGCCAGAATCGGGAGAGTGAGCAAAAAGCCGGTAATGGCCATCGCCCAGGAGTCCTGCCGGGTCACGCTGATGATGAAGCCGGAACGCAGCACGGTACCCTGCATAAAGCAAAACACCGAGAACATCAGGTCTTTCGATGATATGCTTCCCTTTTCCAGTTTCATTGCGCACCTCCCGGAGTCACCGGCTTTACCAAGCCGCCTTCAGAACCCAGCTCGGCATTTACCTGAACATCCATGCCGATCTTCGGGAATTCCTGATCCCAGTTTCCTTTCATCTTTTCCCATTCTTCCGGATATTCCCGGCGGATTGCCTCGCCAAATCCCAATACATCGGCGGAAAGCGCTCTCGCCTGCGCAAGCGCGCTCCCGACATCTGAGCGGACAGCGTCCTCCATCCGTCCTTTCAGCATTGCAACATTCTCTGGGCGGGACATGTTTTCGGCGGTCTCATTGCCTTGAATAGCCCCTTCCACGTCAATTGTAAGCTTCATCCTGATCGTCCCATCCTCCCCTTTAACAGGCTTTAAATTGCTGCTGGAATGGAGGATTTCCAAAGTGACCTGTCCCCACGGTGTATTTACGGTCTTCTCTCCGCTTTGAGCCTTGTTCGTCACCCACAGGACTCCTCTTGTCTGTTCCGTATTCAGCTCCCCGATCATTTTTCCCTTTTTAAAGACCGCGGTGCCTTCAAGCTTTGCGTACTTCTTCCCTTCGGATTCGTATAATTTTACCATCGGGGCCACAGGAGCGGCAGAATCGCTTAGGATCGCAATCGCAAAATCGCGCAGGGTTACAGTCACTGTTTCCGAATTGGATTTCTGATTTCCCATCAGCTTGGAAATATGAAGAGCAGGAATCTTTTCCAGTTCAACATTTTCGTTCAATATCTCCGACGCCTTGCCCTTTGAGATTAGAATATTGATATTCATGCGCGTCTCATAATCGCGTATGAATACGTCCAGCCCCTCCGCGATGTCCTTTTTTTCCAGATCACTGCTGAAAATAAGCACTTCATTATGCGCAAAATACAGCCTTCGGTTCTGCATGCGCGTCAGTTCACGGACAGCGGCAAGCACACTGCTGTCCGTATAACTGACGTTTACATAGGCTTTTCCCTCGGACCCGCCCCCCTTTGTGGATGTTCCGGAGCCAAGCTCCGACGCCTTGACCACCTGTGCGGTCAGCGTCAATGTGTCCGGCTGATCGCCTACGTCCAGAGCGGTGCCGAGCACAATGGCCAGAGTGTTGAGCTCCCGTTGGCTCCAGCAGGAGCAAAGGCATAAAATGAGCAGAATACAGAGCAAAAATACGCCGGCGCGGCGCGCCCCCTTTTGGCATTTCCGGGAAAGGGACGCGGAGAAAGTTCGGAGAACCTTCCCGCCGGTTTTAACAGCCTGTTTTTTCATGGATTTTCCCCCTGTTTGTCCCCGCTGCCGACGGGCGGGTCATTGGGGGAAGGAATATTCTCCCGTTTCACGTCCTGCGGTTTTATTTCTTCGGGGCGGGTCCGCATGGCCCAAAGCGGGGAGCGCACCGCGGTATCCTTGAGATCGGCCGTTTGGAACGGCGCTACGGGCGCCAGATAACGGGAGCCAAAAGATCTCAGTGAGGCAAGATGCATGAGTATGATCAACGCGCCTATGGTAATCCCAAAACTCCCCATGGTGGCCGCCATGATTACCAGGAACCATCTCAGGATTGCTACGGCGTCAGTGATAAAGGGAATGGCAAAGCTCGACACAGCGGTAATTGCGACGACGATGACGACCGGAGCACCGACTATTCCGGCCTGCACGGCGGCTTCTCCCATCACCAGGGCACCCACGATGCTGATGGTCTGCCCGACCGGCCGGGGCATACGGATACCGGCTTCCCGGAGGATTTCGAAAATAACCATCATAATGCCTACCTCCACTACCGCGGGAAAGGGCACCCCCTCAGCGGATGCCGCTATCGTAAACAGCAAAGTGGTTGGGACCAATTCCTGATGATAGGTAGTGAGCGCTATATACACGGCCGGCGCAAACAGGCTGATAGAAAACGCCACCAGGCGCAGTATGCGCATCATGGTTGCGTAATAACTGCGCGTGATATAGTCCTCCGCATTCTGTAAGTTCTCTACAAACAGCATCGGCACCGTCATCACAAACGGGGAACCGTCCACGGCAATGGCAACCCGGCCCTCCAGCAGCTTTCCGGCGACCGCGTCCGGTTTTTCACTGCACCAGATGGTCGGAAAAGCCGTGTACGGCGAGTCCTCGATATACTCTTCCAGATAACCTGTAGCAAGCACCACATCGGTGTCAATTTTCTTCAGTCGGCGCTCGACCTCGCAAATGAGTTCCGGGTCTGTAATTCCGTCCATATAGAGGATGTTCACCTGCGTGTGCGTACGTTTCCCAATGACGGCAGCACGGATTTTGAGCGCCGGATCTTTTATCTTCCGACGGATCATGGTCGTGTTTGTCCTCAGATTTTCGGTAAACCCTTCCCGGGGCCCGCGGATAGCGGTCTCGCTGGTCGGCTCGGAAACGGCTCTTTTCTCCCAGCCCTTTGCACCTATGTCAAGGGCCTTGCAGGAACCCTCGGTCATAAGCACGGCGTCGCCTGACAAACAGGCCTCCGTCACTTTGTTATAAGTATAGACCGTTTTTACTTCTCCGACGGTCAACAGCCTGTCCCGGATTTCATCCATACCCGACAGGTCCGACGTTTCCCCCCTGCGGGAAAGCCAGCCCTGACGCATAAGCGGCTCTATGATGTCATCATTTATGGTGGAAAGATTTACCATTCCGTCCAGAAAAATCAGTGCAGCCTTCTTTCCCCCGTCTTTCTCTTTTCCAAAAAAAAATTCACGGATGATGAGGTCGGAACTCTCCCCAAACCTGGCTCTGACGGCATCGAGGTTACCTTTGAGCTCCGGGGACAGGATCTGCGCGCTCACCTTCCCGCCCTGTTTCTCCTCTCCGCTCCAGTTATTCCCGTCCGCTTCTTTGCTTTGTTCATGCTGTTGTTTAAGCAATCGAACCAACTTTGTAAAAAAACGCATTTTCGTCGACCTCTTTAGCACACTTGGTGGCCTACACCCTCAATTTTGAGAATCATCCAAAAAAACTTTTTGAACCGGATCAGGCGCCCTTTCGGTCCACGGGCACAACAAAACAGTGCTGACATATTTTCTCCGAAGCTGCAAAAAAAATGGTTATCAGCCCTCATTCCCTGATATGGGATTTTTATTAGAATTTACATATTATGTAAATTTATACAAATGGGAATCCAGGAAGCGGGGCCGGGACACTGGGGCGGCAGAAAATCCCCCTAAAATCTGGTATTTCCCTGTTACCGTCCTTCTATTGAAATCCGTGTCATTGTAGAATATAATGAAGCATAGATTTAGTAATGTGCTGTTGACGGTCGAAACACGAAAGAGATTCCGTTTTTCCCCGTTTTTTTGGCACGGCGACCGCATCCCTCCCGGAGAGCGGGCGCTTCACAATCCATGAAACAGGTAAAGGAGAAATGGGAATGGGCGTTATTCTGATTCCGCTGTATATTCTGATTGCCGTCGCAGTGCTCTATCTTTTGATTTTTAAAATTCTGGGCCTGCGGATTATTGGCTCCAACGAGGTCGCCGTGGTTGAAAAATGGTGGAGCAGAAAAGGCTCTTTGAAGGATTCCATCATCGCCCTGCACGGCGAGGCCGGCTACGCGCCCGACCTTCTGCGCGGAGGCATGCACTTCAAATCCGCCCTGATGTATAAAATCCACAAATACCCCCTCATTACGGTTCCACAGGGCCAGATCGCCTATCTGTTCGCGCGGGACGGCCTGCCGCTTGCTCCGACGCAGACGTTGGGAGAAGTAGTGGCGCAGGCCAACAATTTTCAGGACGTGCGCGGTTTTCTGCAGAACGGCGGCCAGCGCGGACCGCAGCGCGGGATTCTGAGAGAAGGTACATACGCCATCAATCTGGCGCAGTTCATTGTGATTACTCCGAGCGATATTAAGGCGATCGGCAATTCCCGCAGCGAACGCGCGGAGATCGCCAGCATGCAGCAGACGCTGCTGGAACGCGACGCGTTCCGCCCGGTGGTCATCATGGCCAACGCAAGCGATACCAGCGATATCGTGGGGATCGTCACCGTGCACGACGGCATGCCGCTGGAGCAGGGCGAAATCATCGCGCCGAGCGTGGGCGAAGGGCACTCGAGCTTTCAGGACCCGGAGCGGTTTCTGGAGCTGGGCGGCCGCCGCGGCAAGCAGCTGCAGGTGCTGACGGACGGCACCTATTACATCAACCGCCTGTTCGCTACGGTGGAATTCCGCCCGAAAACGGTGGTCCCCATCGGATTTGTCGGGGTCGTGGTTTCCTTCTTCGGAAAGGAAGGTGTCGACACGACGGGCGAGGATTACAAGCACGGCGAGCTGGTGGAGGCTGGCTGCAAGGGTGTGCTGGAGAAGCCGCTGATGCCCGGAAAGTATGCGTTTAACACCGATGCCGGACGCGTGGTGCTGGTACCCACCACCAATATCATTCTGAAATGGAACAAATCAGAGGTTGGGGACCATAAATACGACGAGAACCTGACCGAGGTCGATATCATCACCAAGGATGCGTTCGAGCCTTCGCTCCCGCTTTCCGTCGTCATGCATATCGACTACAAGCAGGCGCCGTGGGTCATCCAGCGCTTCGGCGACATCAACATGCTGGTCAACCAGTCCCTTGACCCGCTTGTAAGCGCGTACTTTAAGGATGTGGCGCAGACCAAGACCCTGATCGAGCTGATCCAGGAGCGCAGCGCCATCCGTGAACGCGCTGTAACCGAAATGCGCAATAAATTTCAGAAATACAACCTGCAGCTGGAGGAAGTACTCATCGGTACGCCGAGGTCTTCCCATGCGGATGTGCAGATTGAAAACATCCTGACGCAGCTGCGTGAACGCCAGATTGCGGAGGAAAAGAAAATCACCTATCAAAAGCAGCAGTCGGCGGCGGAAAGCGAAAAATCCCTGCGGGAGGCCCAGGCGGTCGCCGAGCAGCAGAATTTCCTGACCAAGTCGAAAATCCAGATTGAGATTGAAGGCAACAACGGCGCCGCCATGGCGAGCAGGGCGGAACAGGAAGCCAATCAGATCATCGCGCTGGCAAAAGCCAACGCATCAAAAGTGCGGCTGGAAGGCGAAGCCGAGGCTTCCAAGGAGTCCAACGTCGGCCTTGCCAAGGCGCAGGCCATTGACGCGCAGGTACGGGCTTACGGCGGCGCGGAGTACCGTGTCATTCAGGAAGTCGCCGACAAACTGACCGACGCGATCAAAAACTCCAAAGTGGATATTGTCCCGAAAACAGTCGTCAACATGGGCGGAAACGACGGGCAGCCGTCGGGCGGCAGCAACGGCGGCGGAAGCAACACGGTCATGGACACTCTGCTGAAGTTTTTGACGCTTGACAAACTGGGCGTGTCGCTCCAGCATATCTCCGAACCATCCACCACGGCGCAGGCCATTCAGTCGGCGGTGGAAGCGGCTAAAACCGGGCAGACCCCTTCCGCGGAACAGCCGGTCCCGGCGGCGGACGGCGGGCAGCCGAATCAGCCCGTACAGCCTGCGCCGCAGGAAACCGCGAAACCGACCGCACAGGAGAAAAAACAATCGTTTATTCCGAAGGAGAAAATTTAGGGATTCTCACCCCCATGGCAAAATAAAAGAGCACCCTCAGCGGGTGCTCTTTTATTTTGGTGGACCATCGGGAATTCAGATGCTTGCATCCTCTACCCGCGTTCCGCGGACACACCGTATTGAAGCTGTGAGAAGGCCGACACGTTTCCGGGCTTTGGCAGCTTGCACGCATCAACCGCGACAATTTCAGCTCCCGCCGCATACACTGCCTCTACGTCGCGGAGAGTAGGCGTGATGTAACACCAGTATCCGGGGTATGTATGTTTCATAAGACCGACCGCAGGGATTGCAATCAACTGGCGTGCCGCGAGAATCTCGGTCACACCGTTCACACCAACCGCGCCGACGATCTAACGTGGGGTTTTCACATACACGAAGCCGCTCCGGTTAAGGAGCGGCAGATAAACCAGGGACAAATATTTATATCCTTAGGAGTAGACAATGACTATATTTATTTTTTGCGGCTGCAAACCAGACGCTCAATGATATCGTCTAATATGCGCAAGTCCTGACTGTTCAAATCATCCAGTAAGGAAAGGATTCGTTTCAACGCTTTCGCACTTCCGCTATCACAGCTGTCGTTACAGTTGCCGCGATCTGATGCTGATTCGACGGCATCAAAATCGTCATTGACATAACGATTCAGGCTCAATGCAATACCTCCTTCATGAAAGATTAATACATAATATTCAAGTCATTAGTGGCTTGTCAATATGGTTATTAGGAATCCCGGATAGACAGAAAGAAACGCAAAAAACCGGCTCCTGCCGTAAAGCAAGAGCCGAAAAATACTGGGTCTCAGGCCAGCTCCCATCCGATTGCTTCCGACCGCATTTTCAGGAATTTCCGGTAGGTGCCTTCCTGCGCCATCAGTTCGGTATGCGTTCCGCGCTGGGTAATCCGTCCGTCTTCCACCACCAGAATCTGATCCGCATCCCGCACGGTAGTCAGCCGGTGAGCAATGGAAATCAAAGTTTTCCCTTTCGTGAGCTCCCGGATCGCGGCCAGCAGTTGGAATTCGTTTTCCGGGTCCACGCTGGAGGTGACCTCATCCAGAATGATAATGGGAGCATCCTTCAGAATTGCACGCGCTATGGAGATTCTCTGCTTTTCGCCGCCGGACAAAGTGGAACCGCCTTCCCCGACCATTGTATCATAGCCCTGCGGCAGGGCGGAAATAAACTCATGGCACCGGGCGCGTCCGGCCGCTTCCAACACTTGCTCGTGGGTAGCGTCCGGATTGCCGAAGCGGATGTTGTTCTCGATGGTATCGTGGAATAAATACACGTTCTGGAATACCATGCTGATGTACCGTATCAGGCTGTCAACCGTATAGCCTTTTACGCTCTGACCGCCGACCAATACCTGTCCCTCCTGCACATCCCAGAATCTCGCAATCAGATTGCACAGGGTCGTCTTTCCGGAGCCGGACGGCCCAACGATGGCGCAGGTGGTTCCCTGCGGAACCTTCAAAGAAACATCGTTTATGATCCGGCGGTCGTCGTAACCGAAGGAGACGTTCCGAAGTTCGATATCAAAGTTTTGCGGTTTCAAAACCTGTATACTGTTATCCATCTCCGGCATGTCAGTTACAGCTTCCAGACGGTTCAATTCGGTAGTGATTTTCCGGGCAAGAAACGCACCGTCGCCCATCTGTTCCATTTCGGAGTAGACCAGGAAGGCGCTGACAATAAACATCAGGCAGTAGGTCAGTGTGATGCTGCCCGCCAGATATAAGGCGGCTGCCGTGAACATCAGCGCACAGCCGGTCACTTTGTAGACCGCCTGATAAATTTTCAGAAGAGGGAGGGACGCGTATTCCTGGTCCAGGTCGGCCTGACGTTTGCGGTCAAAGGACTCATATACCGCGCCCTCGCTTCCATCCGCTTGGGAAAAGGCGCGCAGCACCGATATGCCGCGCACATATTCCAGCACCTGTGTGGTCATGTTTTCCTGTGCCGCCAGGACTCTGGGCGTCTGTTTGCTGGCTACGGACTGAATGATGTGCAGTACCAGCATGCCGACGCAGAGTCCCGCCAGCGTTACCAGCGCAAAGATCGGGTTGTAAAACAGGAAGAATATCATCATCACCAGCGTCATGAGAACCCCGCCGGTCAGGTCGGTGACGGCCAGCATGGAATACTGCTCCAGCTCCGTTACCGTGGAAGTCAGCACCGTCTGGATGCTGCCGAGGCGCTGCTCGGAGAAATAACCCAAAGGGGCCTTGCGCATCCGTTCTCCAATCGCCAGACGGTAATCCCGGAACATGTCAAAGCCTTTGGCGCTCATGCAGATATCCATCAGCCACTGGAACAGGAACCGTCCCGCAACGCTCCCCAGCAGAATTCCCACCGCGGTCCAGATTACCCGCGGAGTCAATGCGTTCAGGTGATCCACGACCACGTAAACGGCAAACAGCATCATGGCCATGGAGACGCTTTTTAAAAAGTTCAGGAAGATGCCCAGTAGAATTTTTGACTGATGGCGGCCGGAAATTTTAAGAATCCGTTTGATCATGTTCAGCATAACGCCTCGCTCCTCTCCTGCGTGAAATCCGCAGCGCCGATATGTTCTTCCCACATGGTTTTGTACAGCGGGCAATTCTGGAGAAGCTCGGACTGCGTCCCCCGTCCTACAATCTTTCCTCGGTCCACAACCAGGATCTGATGGGCGTTTCGGATGGTGGACAGCCGGTGCGCTACCACGATCAGCGTTTTCCCCCGTACCAGCCGCCCCACAGCCTGCTGAATCTGAGCTTCGCTTTCCGGATCGGCATAGGCGGTGGCTTCGTCTAAAATGACCACGGAGGATTTTTTCAGCATCGCCCGCGCAATGGTAATACGCTGGCGTTCCCCGCCGGAGAGGCGGTCCCCCGCATCCCCGGCCCGCGTATCGTAGCCATGCGGGAGCTGCAAAATAAAATTGTGGCAGTTGGCCGCTTTTGCCGCAGCCTCCACTTCCGCATCGGAAGCCTTCGGATTGCCGATGCGGATATTTTCCCGGATGGATTTATCAAACAGGAAATTATCCTGCGCCACATAGCCGATTTCCTCCATCATCTGGTCAAACGGAATTTCCTGAATATCCTTGCCGCCGTAGCGCACCGTACCGCCCGTAGCGTCCCAAAATCCAGCCATCAGCTTGGCAATGGTGGATTTTCCCGAACCGGAGGGCCCTACGATCGCGGTCATCGTTCCGGGCTGTGTCCGGAACGAGACGCCGTGCAGCACTTCCTTGGAAGCGTCATAGGAAAAGGAGACATTTTCAAACGAATAGGAGTTGTCGCGAAGCGTCACGCGCTCTTCGGGGCGCGTCTGCTCCGATGTGGCAAAGAACTCCCGGATCGGCTTCAGGTTCGCCGCGATGGTGGTCAGCTGTTCACTGCCGAAGGCCAGCTTCATGAACGGCGCGATAAAGCCGATGGGGATTACAATGCAGGCAATGAAAACCGGCAGCGTAATCTCGCCGTGCATATACAGCAGAGCGCCGACCGGCAGGCTTCCCAACAGCGTAGAAGGGAGAATCGCCTTGACCACCGCCATCCAGAACCAGCACTGACGCCACCAGTCCAGCGTGCTGTCGTGGAAAAAGTCCACCGCATCGGAAAATTTTCCAAACGAAGCCCCGGTTCTTCCAAAAGCCTTGATTACCTGAATGCCGCCCACATATTCCACCAGCGCCGCATTCATCTCGTTGCCGGAGCGCAGGTATGTTTTCATCTTTTCACCATATCCGCGCATCATTCCGAAAATGAAAGGGACGGAAAGCGGCAGGGTGATAAGGGATGCAAGCCCCATCCGCCAGTCCAGCACAAAAATCAAAATCAGACAGGACGCCATTGCCGCAACCTGCGAGGGCGTTTCCGGGATGATGTGGGCGATGGAGTCCTCCAGCTTGCCCACGTTGTCAACCATCAGGGTCTTGTAAACGCCGGACGGAGTCTCCAGCATAACACCAAGCGGTACACGGCGCATCTTATCGGCAATGGAACGACGGATATTCCTTAAAATAGTGAACGCAATGCGGTGGCTTTTTGCCGAAGATCTGGTGCATAGAAATGTGCGCATCATAATCCCCAACGCGGCGCCTCCCGCCCACAGCAACGCACTTTTTACGGTTGCCGTTCCGGCGTACACCTCGTTGGCGAGCATAGCCGCCGCCAGAAACGGCAGCATCCCGAACAATTCCCCCAGGGTTGCCAGGATTACGGAGATTGTCATCTTTCCTTTTTCCTCTCCCACAAACCGGAAGAGGTATCTGATTGGGTTTTCCTGTTTTTCGTTCATGTAGCACCTCCAGTATAGTTAGCTGTTGCTAACCGATATGTAAAAGAAATGGGGCTGCGGATTACAGCCCCAGAACAGCCCGCCAGCCGGGATAGAAAAATGCCTGCAGCGTTAAAAGATAATGCGCAGCTTCTTCTTTCGAAAAATCATGCACAACTACTTCAAAAATCGCGGTGGCATAAGCGCTGAGCAAAAGATGCAGTTCCCGCGGCTCTATTTCACGGACGGGAATTCCCTTCTTCCGGGCGGTTTCCATGTATTCCAGCGTTTCTTTTTGTTCAAGCACTACAAAGTCGTGAATGAAATTTTCGTATTTTGTCCCGGAAGAACAGCAGAGTAAAAGCTTGAATTCCTCAAAATGGCCGTAAATCAGATCCAGAAAATAACGGATTTCCGCACTGTCTCTCCACATTTCGTCCAGAGAACCGGTTTTCAGATATTCATAGTCCCGCTTCCGGATAGAGTCGTAGACCCCATCAAGCTGATTAAGCAGCGGGTTCACCAAAGCGGCAAACAGCGCTTCCTTATCGGCAAAATGGCGGTAGAGTCCTGCGGCACTCATGCCGGCCTTGGCAGCAATGTCCCGCAGGGATGCCTGCTCAAAGCCCTTTTTCAAAAACTCTTCTTTCGCAGCCAAAATAATTTTAGGGTAGCTTTCCGTTTTGCTTTTCGGCATAATTCTCTCCTTGTGAACGCTGTTAGCTAACAACGTTCACAGTATATCATATCCAAGATATGCTGTCAACCATAACTGTTTTAAAGATCATAAGGGAAAAGCAGCCGCAGCTGCATATCCTGACAGGCAATTGGAGTTTAGCAGTGTTTTACTCCCTTACCTGTTTCAAAACATATGGCTAATAGAAGGTCCGACCGAAATGTTGCTTACCGGCGGTTGATAATCTTGATCTGAAGGCCATCCATCACGTCCAGGGCTTTTTCATTCATCGCATCATCGCTGCTCCCCGTACAAGCGGCATCCACTACAATCAGTGATTCGGGAAGGGCCGCCTTTGCCAGCACGGCGTTGGAAATCACACAGATGTTGGACACCACGCCGACCAGTTCAACCTGCTCATACCCCTGTTCTTTCAGATATTCCGCCAGCGCCAGCGAACCGAAAGTTCCCTTTTCAAAATTCCGGTCCGTTTCCCGAATCTGCTTTGCCGTTTCACCGAACAGGTCCCATCCACCTGTTCCGCGGACACAATGGACCACAGGAAGATTTTTGCCTTCCTGGGTTTCCAGATAATTTTCCGCATGAGTATCCAGCGTAACGATGATGTCGCCGCCGGAAGAGCGGTATTCCCGAATTTTGGCGGCGATCGCCTCGTCAAGTGTTTCCGCTTTTGGAAATCCGAGGCTTCCGTTGACAAAATCCTTTTGATAGTCCACGACAATCAAAGCCTTTTTCATTACACTAACCACCTTTTCCTTCCGGTTCCGTTTTTATTTTGAATCGATGACCATTTTACCCGCCGTTCCATTCTGCGGCTTCGTTCTCCTGTCCACATCCGTCTTATCTCCTGCAGCCTGCGCCGAAATATTTGGAGGGCCGGAATCTTCTGTGGTAACCCCGATCAGGTTGCATGGCACGACGGTCAGAAAATTCACCATCTCTTTCGCCAAAAACGACGGTGAGTACTTCATGTCGTGATTCAGCCACCATCTTGCCAACGAAATATAGAAAGAGGCCATCAACTCAAAGAACAAATCTCTCGAAACCTGAATTTCTCCTTCAAAACTTTCTTCCAACTTAGTTTTCAGAACATCTTCGCACTTTCTGCAAAACCCCAAATGTTCGTTATCATTTAAAATGAGTTTATAAAGCAAAGAATCTTTTTCAATCGAATGAAAGATAGCATTCAGATTTTCCCGAAAGCCATCGTAATTCAGACTTCCGTGGACAATATGCTCTTCAGGCTCCACCAGGCTCAATATGGATGAGATTGCTTCATCCGTCACTTTATTCAGCAGTTCATACTTATCGGCATAATGCAGGTAAAAAGTGGAACGGCTGATCCTTGCTTTGTCTGCAATATCATTTACGGTAAGATTGCGGAACCCCTTTTCATCCATCAGCTCTATAAAGGAGTTTCTTATAAACGTCAGGGTTTTCATCACACGCAGATCCTGTTCACTGGACATTTTCATACCACCTGTCTATCATCTTTTATCTGAATCTACACTTTCTGCCTGTATATCGTATAAGCTACATTTGCATACGGATCAATCATTGCGGCGACCCGATTTAACGCTTATACTTTGGATGTAAAATTCTAAAGGAGGCCGATATTATGGATAAAAAATGGACGACTAAAGATTTTCCTGTTGGACTTTTTCAGATGCATCCGGATGTAAGCGTCAATTTTCAAATGAACCGGTTTTACAACTGGTCAAACGACGAAACGATGCGGGAGGAAATGCAGGCCGCAAGTCCGTCTATCCGTTCTTACGAAGATCTGATCGCATCATTTACGCGCCTTGGCAATCAGGCGCTGGACCGGGACGAAAAGCTGAAAGCCGCCCCGTATTTCCGTGGAGCCGAGTTTTTTGTCCCGGAAAGCAATGCACAGAAACAGGAACTGCGCCACCGGTTTCTTTCACTGAACAATGCTTATTATGGCATTACAGATGATCAGCAATACCGGATTCCTTATAACAGCGGTTATCTCTCAGTCTATCGTTTTACGCCTCCATCCCCCCAAGGGACTGTCGTCGTGTGCAACGGGTTTGACGGTTACATTGAAGAGTTCATGCGCATGCTTCTGGTTTTGAAAGACGCCGGTTATGATACGATTGCCTTCGATGGCCCCGGCCAGGGGACAGTGCTGGAAGAATGCAACATGCCGATGATTCCCGAATGGGAAAAACCAGTCCATACCCTCCTTGATTATTTCAAACTCAATGATGTCACCCTGATTGGTGTGTCCCTTGGCGGCTGCCTGGCTCTGAGGGCCGCCGCTTACGAGAAAAGGGTAAAAAGAGTGATTGCCTTCGATGTTCTTGCGGACTTCTTTGAAGTACTGCTGCGCCAGATGGATGATTCCTTACGTGAAAAAGCACGATACGCCGTCCTGCATGGCAGGCGTTTGGAAATCAATACAGCCGTCGACCTGATGATGAAAAAAAGTCTTGTAGTGGAGTGGGGGATCAGGCAAGGGATGCACGTGATGGGGAGCGACTCCCCTTATGATTTCCTCCACAAGACCCTGTCCTATAACACAGCGGAGATTTCGCCGCTCATTACACAGGATGTTCTTCTGCTCGCAGGACAGGACGATCATTATGTGCCCGTTCACCAGTTAACCGAACAGATCTCCGCTCTGACAAACGTGCGCTCTTTGACGGCGCGAATGTTTACCGCAAAAGAAAATGCAGGGAGCCACTGCCAGCTCGGAAATATCGGACTTGCCGCGGAAGTGATACTTGATTGGATCAATCAGACGGCGCCGGCGGATGGACTCAAACCGGCACCCGCAATCAGCACGATCTTCCCGGCATGACTCAGCTTTTTGAGCGCGGCTTCCCGCCTGAGAGCTTCGCTTTTTGTCGCAAAGCTTTCCTGATAAACCAGCGTAACCGGCAGGCGGGAGCGGGTATATCTTGCGCCTTTTCCACGGTTATGTACGGCGGCGCGCCGATACGGGTCGGTCGTATAGCCGCTGTAGATCGTACCATCCGAACAGAGCAGCATGTATGTGTAATATTGGTCCGCTTTTCCGTTTTCCATCGTCGCTTACGGCCCTCCAGACAAAAGGATTCTCATTGTGCGGCGATAATCAGACTTTCCATTTCCGCTTCCATTTTTTCAATGTCGATGTTTGCCCGGGATTCCATTGATTCAAGCCGATGTACGGTGTCATGGACCTGGCTCTGTACATGGAAAACGCTTTCCTGCGACTGGTTGATTTTTGATTGCATAAACCAATCGGAAATCAATCCGTCAAAGAAAAAATCTGCGAATTTTGCAAATCCGCCCGTTTCAATATGAATGTCGGAATGGATTTGAACGTCGGCTAACTCGGCGTGAAATTGCCGTAACAGCCGCTGCGCGTTTTCGGTTTCCTCTTTTGCGTCGTCAATATGGGAATGCTTTGCAAGGTCGGAGATCAGCCCGCCGCCAAGAAGGTCCCAGGTTCCCCAGCCTTCGGCATGGCCAAGACTGCTTTGAATCCGATCCAGACTGGCCAGCGCTTCCTTCCCGGCGGATATTGCTTCCTTGATTTCTTTCAGATTTATTTTTCCACTGCTTATTTGGGTTGACAGTTCCAGAATCCTTTGAGCGGATTTACCGCCGTCTTTCATGATCTGTTCCTTTTTATCGGCATAGAGAATGTCGAAATCGTGCTGACAATCCACATAGTTCAGCCGTTCCATGGAAAGTTTTGAAATCTGATATTTTATATTTTCTAAATCTCTGATGGCCTGATCGTATTTGAGCTTCGCGGCAAGAGCTTCCGCCTGTTCTTTTTCAAGATGTTCTTCCAGCTTCCCGAACAGGGAATAAAAGACAGCGGCAATACTTCTGTCGCCCAGCTTAACGACATCGTAGTTTTCTTTTTCTAAAGCAGTCTTGAGCTCGGCAACTTTGCGGCTTAATTGGGACTGTTCATTTCGCAGGTCCTGCAGCATGGCGTCAATCTTATGCAGTCGCGCAATCCCTTGCTGAGCCAACTGTATTTTCTCGTTTATCATAGAATCCATTCTTACACCTTCCAAGTCTAATAAAAGTTGAACGTGTTCAGGCCCGCGCGCTGCAGGCGAATGAGATGAATTGCTTCTCTGAATCTTTTTAATTATATCATGGTTATTGTACCAATACTATATTTCCCCTGATTTTTCAGCACGACACTTTTACGACGTAGAAGTGGGTTTTAGCCGCTTTCAATCACTTGAAAAGAATTAAAGCAAGTAAAAAAGCCGCCCCAATAGTCAAAAAGATGGCTATCTGATACGGTTTTTTTGGTGAACCATCGGGGATTCGGGTGTTGGCACACTCCACCCGCGTTCCGCGAGTCCCTTAAGCAGCTATAAGCAGTCGGAACTTTCCTTTTTCTCCCCACCTGCACCGCGGGGTTCTCACCCCCAATGGCAAAATAAAGAAGCACCCCTGCGGGTGCTTCTTTATTTTGGTGAACCATCGGGGATTCGAACCCCGGACACCTTGATTAAAAGTCAAAAGAATGACTAATTTTCGTTTTACCGTGTTTTATTTGGTTTCAAAAACCGCATTAGACAGCCATTTTTCAATATTTTGTTTCTCGACATTTTACTTGATTTCGCTACGGTTACTACGTGTTTACTACGTATTCAGGATACATTTTCATTGAAATTTCCCTTTGATTCCCCCATAATATCTTTAGGAGGGGAAGTTATGAAAATCTATGTCGATCCAGTGGGTTATGCTAATCTCGTGCAGTCGGAAGCGGAAATACCTGGGCCATATACGGAAATAGGCGGCGCGGATGCATATGCACTGTACCGGGGAGCGGACGGGAAATTGTATGCTGTTGAAATGCCTGGATATAACGTGAAAAATCCCACCGGATTAACCGGTGGGCTCGTTAATATATTTTGTTATGCCACTGTCAGTATCCACGACTTCGCCAGCGCGTGACCCTTATATGCCCTCTTCTCTGCTAACTACTGTAGCGATATGCGCTAAGTATTTTGCCTGTCTTTTGGACAGCAATGCAATACTTTCGCTGTTATGTATTTCAGAATGAAACTCATCATCAGGAAGAGGGAGGTATTTTAATAACGCATTTACATTATGACACATTTTTACGGTAACAAAAGCAATACTTCCACTAAGATGTGATTTCATAAAAGAAATGCACTCTGATTGACTTCTTCCATTAGCCCTATCGACTGAGAGTCCCTTCTTATCTTTAAAAGCAGCGCTCGACAGAGTGCCATCTGGTTTCCAATAACAATCCGCCGGAAGAATTGCTCGATATATTTGTTCTCCCTCATCCTCAAAATTAACATCCATAAAAATTATTAACCACCTTGTTAATTTCTTGTGCATCAAAATTCACATAAGAGGTATTTTCGGTGCCTTTTGAGTCCATTGAAAAAACTTGTAGTTTGTCTTCGAATAATTCGAACTCTAAATATGAACCGTCATCCTTTTCATATTCAAACTGTATACTATCACAAGCGGTTGGGAAAATGTCTGGCTGGTGTGCTAAAGTCAAAACCAGCCCCTTCATTTTTGCAATAACATTCATTGGAATGGGCGCGGCTCCGTGTCCATTCCAATTGGTTTCAAATTTTGAAAAAGCATCTAGTCTCTTTAAATTTTCACTCATTTTTTCATCACCCATAGTAGTCACCTCATTGCTGCATGAACAAACGGCGATACTATTATATTCGAGGTTAATGTTTTTTATCCCCGTAGAATTTCCAAATTCCTGATGAACTGCATTTGGAAGGTAAGTTTTTGATAGAGCATTATTTGAATAAACTTTTGGGCCAAGCATTCCAGCTATCGAAATGCCAATTACGGCAACAGGTAATAATAGACTTGTCCCCAAATCATTTCTTTTAGTGTATGTATTAATCGCCGATGTCATTGTTTCTCACTCGCTATCACTGGTATTACAGAACCACCTATATCTTCGCCGTTTAGAAATACGGTTGTCTTGTAATCGCCTTCATTCCTAAATAAAACATTCCTATAGTCCATATTCAACACTAAGCCTTGATACTCCGGTGGTAAATTACCTTGTCCTTGATCGGCTGGAAGCTCTACTACCCCGGTATCTTGTATTGAAACTCCGTTCGGGTCACTAAAAACAATTTGTAGTTTGTTGCTTTGGGTTATATTAAAGCCGAGAATTCCAAAAGAAATAGCAAAAGAATAGTTTCCAGGTATTCTTATCGGTGTAAGTACCATTAAAGGACCTGTGATAACAGGCTTTGGTGGTTGCATAGGAGGTACACTCTGAATTGCCTCACTGTAAATAAAAAAAGAAAGTTTTGCCAATTTAATCAATCCTTTTATCTTTTTTCTTCTTTATCTGACGCAATTATATCACGTATAGTTAATATTTTCCATATTTTTATTATAATTAATTTTAATTCTTCCCAGATTTCATTAACTCTATACGATTTATAGTTCTTCACTTTAATATCCATGTAATACTAGGGCTACCACATAACCCTACTTATCCTACAATAGTTTCCTTATACAGGGAAACTATCAAAAAAAAATCCCGCTGCCAGCCAACCGGCCAGCAGCGGGATAAATTGTGTCTATTCGCTTTTTTCGTCCTCGGGCATCGCCTGTGCCGCTTTGCTCTCAACCTGATCGCGTACCTTGTCCACAATCCGTTTCAGGAATGCCGGGTAGCTGACGCCAATGTCCGCCATGTTTTCCAATATGCTGATGATCTCGTTACAGATCAGCCACACGGCGACCAGGGACGCGACCGCATAGCCGATGTGCAGCACGATCCCCGCCTGCTCCGCGCCGTATGTAATCAGCATATCAATAATAGCGCCGATGCCGACCAGCAACCACATGCAGACTTTTTTTACAATTCCGCGAAAGCCTTTATAGCTGCTGATCTTCTGGTCCCGATACTTCGCCGCGGCAAGGCCGGTACCGTAATCGATTATATTGAGCAGCACCAGCATGAGCACCGGCACGGCCAGAATCCCCAGCCATGCCGACAATGCAGTGAATACCGCAATAATGGCTACTTTTATTTTGTCCATAGATTTTACCCTCCAAAATATTATTTATTTGATTTTTGCTGTAAATATTTTCTCCGAACGCCCCTGCGGATATATTCCTACATCCTGCCCGGGCTCGCCGATTGGCACGATATGCCACAGGATATAGCCCTGTTGGATGCACCGGATGATCTGTACACGCCCCGGAGTTCCGGCCACAAGCTCAATTTCACCGGTCGTTTTGGCGGTATAGCAACTGCCTTTCGCTATCTCAACCGCGCCGGACGTATCGCAGGTGTATGGCACGACTCCGAAATCCCGATAGGACACATTCATGTCAAGGCCGTCACTGGTGATGCCGTCCGCCTTGCCGTCACTCGCATACTGCCACATGTCGCACAGCGCGGACCGGTCGGTATTGTCCGGCGTTGCCTTGCTGTACCACGCCATCCAGATTGGGATTCCTGCGGCCTTGATGCGGGCGACGTCAAGATATTTTGCAACGTACAGCCAATTGTAATTGCTGTAGATCATCGGCGGGTACCCGGCAGCCTTGATCTTCAGGCAGAAGTCGATTGCCATGTCAGTCAGCTTGTCCCGTCCGAGTTTGGACAATTCCGTGGTTCCTGGGGCATCCTCCACGTCCACGGCGACCGGCCATGTAATCCGATATGGCTTAATCGCCGCCAGACAATCCCGCACTTGATCAGCTACGCTGCCCGCGCGAAGAAAATGGTATACGCCGATCGGCAACCCTGCGGAAATCGCGGCCGCGGCATTGGCCTTGAAACAAGGGTCTATGTAGTTGACTCCCTCGGTTGCTTTAAGCATCGCATACTGGATGCCGGCAGCCTTAACGCGCCGAAAATCAGGATTTCCCTGATAACGGGCGATATCGATACCTTTTATCATGCGAATTCCTCCCCTGTAATTGTCTGAAACTGCTCCGGTGTGATCTGGCCGTACGGATTGCTGTCCGTCAACACGGCCTGCCGGAGCTGATCGATCGTTACCCATTTACGGGTATACGCCAACGCCCAAAATGCCATCAGGATGCGCCTCCTTTCAGGGCCATTATGTCAATCTGAGTCTGTGCGAGCGCGGCGCCCAGCGTGTCCACTGCGGAATTGAGCTGCATGTTTTGCAGTGTCAGATCGGCAACCGTCTGACCGAGAATGTCGGTGTCTGTCGGCTGTTCAGGCGGCGGAACTGGTTCAACAACTGTCGGTGTATCTCCCCATACGGCAATGATAGCATTATAGGTTTCTTCATCCACATCGGCTTGTAGTTCAACTCTACCTTCTGCGCTATTGCTGTACCATTTTCTATTATTAACATCATCAATGATTTTTAGAATAGATACACCTTTTTCTGTTAATGAATCATAATACATGTTTGACCTCCTAACCATCAAATCCATGAGTGATAAGAAAAATGGAATCCTATTTCCGGATTTACATTTGCAACAGCTGCAGCATCAAAAGCAGCATATCCTGGTTGCACTTTACACAGGAACAGTCCGCTCTCATCAATCATTAATCTCCCAAACGCCCATGTTGTAGTTTCTATATTTGTTATTGGAATCAACACACCGACATTTTCTGCGGATGACCAAGGAAATCCTTGAATTTGCACCTGACCACTACCCAGACCGGTTTGCGGAACAGTTACTCTGCAGCCAATTAGTACCTTATGACCAATTTTCGTAGCCGCCATCCTCGGCCCATACGATATATCGATCTGTTTTTTTATGGGACGTGTAATGGCCGACATTATCGGTGACAGAAAGCAAGGCGGTTTTTAAAGCATCAAGAGAGCTCATAATCCTGTGTCACCCTTTCCAGTGTCAAGTCCATCACAGGCGGTTCCGCATCCTCCGGGTACTGCACAAGCGTAATTCGGTACTGCTTCCCATCGTTCGGGATTGCAATATCCTGCCCGGATACATCACGGCGGAGCAGGCAGCGGAGCACCATATCAACCTTCGCCCCAGCCTGCATCGCCTGATAGTAACGTTGATTACCGACAGTTCGTTCCTTGTAGCGGAGCGTTTCTTTCAGTACCAGCGCCTCCACAGGCATCCCGCCGGGCGGGGCGGAGTTCGTCACGGTATAGATTTTCACAATTCCGTCGTTATGGGTCTGTGCTTTCTTCCGTATCATACGCGCCCACCTCCGCTTGAATTTGGAGCGTCAACAGCTCGTGCAGATAATTTGTCTGAAATTCGTCAAGAGCGTTGCTGCGGGCATATCGGCAATACTCCATCAGCAATTCGCGGGGCTTATCCTCGGCGGTATAATCCAGTACCATGCCCGCCGAGGTGTCGAGGTACTTAATTCCGCGCGCAATAATCCCGGACAGCTTTGTGTCGCCGCCCGGGTCATCCCACGTTATATCCAGATTGTTTTTGACCGCGTCGAGCAGCCCATCGGGGAGGGCCATCACATCACCGCCTCAATCGCTGTTTTTATGTCCGCTTTTCTGGCGGCGCTTAGACCGGTAAGCCCCATTCCCGCCGCCGTTTCAAGCAGTTCCGCCCGTGTCATGGCAGCGAGGTCAGGGCTGTTTTCGGTTAAGCGCCCGTCGGAAAATCCGCTGCGTTCGTCACCTTAACCTGCTGGACGTAAGGCACAAGCCCGGAGATGTCGAGATAAACAAAAGCATTCTCGTCCAGCGCCCTGCCGTTTCCGTACAGCTTAATACGGTAAACGCGCTGATCCTCGAGGAATTTGTATTCGTCGGAATATTCCAGTTTCCCGGCCTTACCAGTCCCGAGGCCCATAAAATATTTCGGCCCAAGTCCCATCACCGCATGGCCTTCCGGTACCGCCGCCGACTGAATGACCGTGGTCGGAAACGGGAACACGCCGGAATTGAAGCCGCCGTCCGTGGTGCGGGGAGTAGTAGCGGGGAACACCTTCGTGAAATAGTCCGCAGGATTCACAATCAGCAGGACAGAGGCAATTGCGCGGCGCTTGTTGTTCGGCCCCTGCGAAAGCGTGTTGAGGATGGTTCCGTAGGTCGTCGGGTCAAGAGCAGTAATCGCGGTTGCAGTCTTGCGGGGGAACACTCCGCCGGTGTCTCCGGTCAGTGCGCGGGTCATTCCGAGAGGCTTTCCGCTGCCGTCTCCGTCCACAGCACCAGCTTCCAATTCAACCGCGAGCGCTTCGGAAAGCAGGGTACGGACATACTGGTCAAGCCATGTCGGGCCAAGGTCAAGCATCGCGTTTGCGACGGGGATGAATGCCGACAGTTTTTTCTTGTCGAGATTGATCACCGCAAACGCGCCGGACAGTTCATCCGTGATCGTCGCGGTCAGCTCGCTCCACCCGGCCACGCCGGAGGTCGTGGAAATCAGAATTTCCGTCAGGGCGCTGGTGTTCTGGAAATTGATCGCATCAAGGAGCGGGTGATTTGCGGTTAGGTCATCAAAAACCGCATTGATCGTGGTTTTCGGGAGCGTTTCATCGATCAGGGTAACAGCAGATTTTGCGTGGCCTCCGGTCATGTCGCTACGAATCGCGTCAATAGCGCCCTGCCAGTATTTGGTTTCCTCGCTGGTGAGCTGCCGGACGCCGCGCTGCGCGAGGACGACTGTGTCGTTCTGCTGGATCAGTTCCTGCGCATCCTTCATCACCGCGTCCTGAATGTTGTTGGCAAGGTCAGACCACGCCTGCGCAAACGCCTCGGTGTCGTTGGACTTTACCGCCTCGCTCATACGCTGGAGGATTTCGGCCTTCTTTTCGTTGAGGGTATCAAGATTTTTCATGTTATCAGTCCTTTCCGCCCGTAAGGGCGCTCAAAAATTTCATGGGATTGTTTTCTTTCGGGGGTTCCGGAATCTTTTCCATGAGCTTTTCCACGACGGAGGACGCCAATTTTTCAACGTCAATCGGAGATTGTGTAGCAACTTTCGGCTTTGCCGTAAATTTTTGGAACATCATCCGCATGGCGCTTTGGCTTGCGGCGCTGCTTTCGGTGGCGCTGGAAATCTCTGTCGCAAAACCCATCTTCAATGCGTCCTCCGGCAAGATCCATGTGCCCTCATGGTTTTCACCGTCAAGCATAGTGTCCAGCTCTTCCCGGCTGATTGTAACTTTTTCAGCGTAGGCATTCCCGGCCGCCTGCGAGATTTTTTCCAGCACATCCGCCTGCTGCCGCATCTGCGCCGCATTTCCTTCCGTTATACTCCACGCATTATGGATCATAAGAATTGATGCGCTGTTCATGATCCGGTTACCCCCCGCCATAAATATAATGGACGCGGCGGAGCAGGCGAATCCATCCACGATTGTGTTGACCTTTGCCTTGCTGTTTTTGAGGGTATTAAAGATTGCTATACCCTCGTTGGTGTAACCGCCCATGCTGTTGATGTGGACATTAATTGTATCGACGTCGAGATTCTTAATCTCATTGACAATGGATAGCCCAGAAACATCTCCAAAATCAAACCCAAGTGCTGCATCAACCCCGGTGCTTGCGGCGTCTACAATGTCGCCGAAAATGTACACGTCAGCCGTGCGCCCGCTGGTTTCCATCGAATAATACTTTTTCAACTAATCACCCCCTCTCGCGGAATCATTCTTTCTTAGCTGTTCCATCATCGTTTCCCTCCATAGTCGCCATCAGATCGGCAACGGTATAATTTTTTGTAATCATGTGACGGTTCGCCCAATCGGCATCGATCGGCTCGTCATTACACAGACGGCGAATGTCGTTAATGCTATACGCGCCGGAAGAAATCAGCTTGTCAATGGACGTAGACACGCTTAACAAGTCAATGTGCTTAATGGACTTTGTGTCAATCTGCATGTAATTGCGTTTCAAAAATTCCGATTGGCCGTAACGCTTCCGGTTGATCTCCTCCTCGAGCATGCAACATAATGGATCCACACAAAACGTCAATAGCTGGTCCGTAACCTCATTCACGCCCTGCACGTCGCCATGAAGCAGTGCAGGAGGAACGCCGAATGCTTTTGCCGTGAAGTCGGAAATATCATCTACCATCGCCCGGATATCGCGGGTGCTTTCGGAAGAATAGGTCTTGCTGCCGATGTCAGCATAGGACTGTCCAGAGCCGAGAGGGAGAATAGCATCGCCGGTACTCATGAACGTTTTGAACTTGTTTTCCAGCAAGTCGTCAAAGGCTTTTCTTTGCTCCGACCCCGCGACCGGCAATGTCTCATAATTGAAAATTCCCTTCGTTCCACGCGACTTCTGATAGGCTTTCATGCTATAGGCAAGCAGCTTTGAATAGCTTTGGTACAGCGCCGCCGTGACCTTCCGCATATCTTTTTCGGAGAGCTGCCAATAGAGGACCTCCGACTGGCTAAAAGACCGTGAAAAAGAAAAATCACCAACCGTTACGTTGGTAAAAATATCGTCGTACAGAGCGTAAGGCGTTCTAATAAAACTGTCCGCTACAAGCAGCTGCCCGTTCTGCTCAATAATCAAGCATTCATTATGGCGGTAGAGTTGTGCAATCCATTTATGGATGAATCCGCTTGAATTCTGATTTTTATTTGGTTCCACATTCCAGAGATAATACTCTGCGCCTTTCTTTTCAACGCCCCCGGAGTAAGTCTTGAATTCGCACTTGCTGACGGCGTTTGCGATGGTATTTACAGTTGACCAGAAAGCAAGCTCCCGGTAATACACATCCGCATAGGCTTGATAATATTCGTCGATGTCCTCGGCAAGGCCCTCACCGCTGACTGGTACCGCCTGCCCGCCGAGCTTTTCATACAGCCAAGATATTAATCCCAATTTCTCACCTCCATTACAGGGTAATTACCGGCATATCGTCATAGGAGCTTGTGACTTCATCCAGTTCACTTTCAATCGTCATTGAGTGGACTACCGACATCCACGGGTCTGTCTTTCTGGATTTCGCTTCGATTTTTGCATAGTAAAAATTCCCTGTGCTGGTTCCTTCCGTTCGCCCCCGCTCTTCCCGCTTCGTATTCCGAGCCGCCCAGCGAAGGGGGGGATAATCTCCCCATGCAAAATTCTGATTGATAAACACGCTGTCGATCACCGGTACCGTCCGCATGATGTCGTTCGGCCGGACGCAGACCAGATTCTTATATGTCTTTGTGTCAAACCCGACGTCACGGAGCGCCCGCGCCACAACAGCGTATTTGTTGTTATCCAGGGCAAGCTTTTTGATGTTGTACTTCTGCGCCTGCTTTGAAATCCATTCGGCGAGGATATCCGGATTGATTTCCTTTTCGTCGACCAGCGTCAGCCACCCGCGCGCCGCCCAATCTTTCCACGGAATTTTCAGCCGGTTCAGGTCGGCGGACTGTAAGCAGAGCCATGAGTGATTGATGTCATATCTTTTTTCCCCTTCCTTGAAATGGAGGTTTGCGCTGGCAAAGTCGTTGATTGCCGCATAGTCAATCCCGGCCGTGCAGGGGTGTCCGGTCAGGTCTGAAATCGGCTGATTCGTCGCGGCTATGTTTTCCTCCGCCGTGATCGGCGTTTCTTCTCCGCTGCGGGGTAGGTTCATACGCTTTGTGTAAAAATCAAGAAATGTCTGCCGGTCGTACTTCATCTTGACGTACTCGGAATCCATTTCTTTTTTCAATTCAGGGAAGCACGGGAGAGACGGATTTGCCTTTTCCCACAGTTCAGGATGGTTGACTTCTTCGTCGGAATCCATCTTATAGATCAGCGGGCAGAGGCCAAGCTCGGTAATGTCGCCGCTCAAAACATCATGTGCCAAGCGGAGATCATCATCAAGTACGCCGTCGCGAACATATCCGTTTGTGGTAATTTTGAATATCCGGCTGTGTTTCCGCTTGCCGAACCCAGACTGAAACACGCCGATGTTTTTGGAATTTTCGTACTCATGCTCTTCATCAAAAATCAAACACGCCGAGCGCTTTCCGTCTTTGGTGCGGGCGTTCGACGTGTTGTACTTGATATAGGATTTTGTCTGTAAATTTGTAATCTCGACTTTGGACTTATAAAAAAATCGTTTGGATTTTGCCCAGGTGCTTTCCAGCATGGAGTAAATATCTTCAAACGATGTTTTCGCCTGATCTTCGCTGTTTGCGATGATATCGACGTTGTACCCGTTTACTCCGTGATACTTCGTCGTGAGATACCACGCTAAACCAGAGATAAACCCGTTCTTGCCATTCCCGCGCCCCATCATGATGAAGAACTCATTGAACACGACGGTATCGGTTTGACGATAGTAGCAATGCACAAGAGCCAACACAAAAAGTTCCCACGGCAGGAGCTTCATTTCAAAATATCGCTCAATCAGTTCAACGGCTTTGTCAATCTTCGCGGTGTCGATAAACACATCGGCCGGCGGGTAAAGCTTTCGCTCAATATAATCCATCGCCTGGTGGATTTCTTTTGAGGATTTGACTTTCCCGCTGCGGACCGCCGACATGTAATCGTCGATGTACTTACATTTCAGCATCCCCGCCACCGTCCGTCTGCGCGGGGCGGATCCCGAGGCTGTCCAGCAGTTTCAGCATCTGCGCATTGGTTTTCAGGAGATCCCCGACGGAATCATTGCGCTTGATATTGGTCCCGGCCTGAGTGACGCTCTCCACGGTGACGCCACGCGCTTCAATATCGGCTATCAGGCGGTTTTTGGTGTCCCACAGCTTCATGTAATCGGTAATCATGTCGGTGTAATAGGTGCCGACCGTCCCATTGCGCTCAAGCTGATCGATGAGATCCTGCTGAATTTCGTCCCGCAAAATTTTCTGTTTCGTCTTTTTTGGCACACCCATCACCTCCCATATGTGCGCGATGGAAATATAAAATGTCTTGAACCCACCCGAGTAACGCCCTTTGAAATTAAAATGCGTTTTATTTTGACCGGGGGTATTGTCTGGACAAGATAAATTCACCGTCGCCATCGTCGCGTAAAGTAAATAGCTTATCACACTGGCAACAGCAAAACACGGTCTTGCCATACTCCTGCATATCCCTGTCGTTGAATTCTGCAACCGTATTACATGCTCCACAGTGTGAGCAAGCAACTTCTTTGCTCATCGTTCTCACTCCCAACTCTCCGGCCACGGCTCGAGCTTCGCATGCCGCAGCCGTTCCGGGTGACATACTGTTTCGTGACAATTCTTGCACACGGCAATCAGGTTCCGCCGTGGCATTCCCTGCTTATCCAGGTACCATCTGCTTAATGCAAGTTCCGGTCTGTTGCGCAGATAATTGACATGATGCACATGGTTTGCTCTGGCATAGCTACCGCGCTTTCGGTGCTCCTGGCATTCGTTCTTCTGTTCTCTCAGGACTTCCGCCCGCAGATGCCGCCACTCTGGTGAGACGTAAAACTCATGGGCATTATTGCTTGCAATAAGCTCTTTTAGTTGCCGCAATGTTTCACCAGATAGGATAATAATGACCTTCCCGTCAATCTCTGTTGTGCTTATGTCTTTTGGATATATTTGCCATTTACCATTCATTTACGTTTCTCCATTATGCGCAAAAAATACGTATAAATATTTTTAAAAGTCCTTGACTTATGCGCATTAAGTGTGTATAATATAATCATGAGGTGAGGACATGAAGCGCAAGGACTTAATAAAAAAGTTAGAACAGAATGGATGGTGGAAAATCAGAGAAGGTGCTAATCATGATATCTACACCAACGGAAAGAAAAGCGAGCCGATACCCCGGCACAATGAAATCAATGAACTTCTAGCAAAAGCAATCATCAAGCGGCAGGGGCTGAAATAAAGCCCCTGACCGGCCGCATTAGATAAAATTCGTAGCTCAGAAATTATGGGCAAAATAGCATTAATACGAAGTTGGAGGTGCTTACTATGAAAAAGGTTTATCCCGTTGTCCTTACCCCGGCAGAACGCGGATATGTCGTATACGTCCCCGATCTACAGATTAACAGTGAAGGAAGCGACATTGCCGAAGCGATTGAAATGGCCCGTGATGCCATCGGCCTGTGGGGAATTACTGAACAGGATTCCGGCAAAAAGATTCCGGAACCATCTTCCGCGACAGACATTGACCACGATACGAATGAAATCGTAACTCTGGTTGATATTGACTTAGATTCCTATCGGCGTGCCAATGATATGCGGACAATCCGCAAGAATGTAACTGTTCCCAGCTGGCTTAATGATTTGGCCGAAAAAGCAAACGTCAACTTTTCGCAGGTCTTGCAGGATGGTCTAAAGCAACGGCTGCATGTTTCTGATCGGTAAACTGATCCCCGCCCGATAAAGGCGGGGATTTTTCTTTACGCCGCTTCCAATACTGATCTGCCCGCTTCTCAGCTGCGCCGAATTCCCTTGAATTGAATGTTGGACGATAATGATATTTCATGGGTTAAACACCACACAAAAAGGACAGCCCACTAAGGTCGTCCTTTGAAATATTCAAAGCGCCCCGCCGTGCAGGAGCGGAGCGCCTAAAAGGAGGGCGCGGCGTTGTCGTCTCCGCCCCGCGCTGGCGGTGTGAAACTATCTTCCTTAATTTCCCATGCTCTCATATTAACTCATTTGTGGGTACTATAAACGGCAGTCATATAATATTTTTTTCTTTTGCAAGCAAGTAATAAAAATATCTTCGCTCATTATTAAACTTTTTTTCTCCCGTTTCAAGATTGCACAGCATACGCAAATAGTACCATGGAACGTCCCTGGTCACTGCAAGCACTATCTGTTCCCAATCTCTGGCACTGACCGCCTTTGCACATTTTTCTATTAATTCTATGTCTCTTGCCATACTGGCCGCCTGCATTGCTGCGTTTCCAGCCGGGTCTCCCACACCTGAACCATGAGGCATCCCGGTGACCTGCGGACTGTTGTATTTGCTTCTGACTTCCGTTAGTTTTTGCTTTTTGTATTGATACTGCAAACAGAAATTATGTAATTCCCGATACGCAAATTTAGAAATTTCGTATTCATCAAGTTTGAGATCCTTTTTTATCGGCAAGCTTTCCGCACCTCTCTTTCATACATCCTTTTCTCGGACAATAGTAGGTGTCTCTGTCTACTCTTAACCTCCAATCACAGGCCGGTTCCGTGCATAAGTAGCCGTTGCTCATTCGGTACAGGCAGCCATTGCCCGCTGGCATAGAAATTAATTTCTTCTCTTCCGGCCTTTGTTCTTCCCGCTGTGAATCAGGCGGCTTTAATTTTGCTTCCGTGACCGCTGGACTGGTAAGAAAATCAGGTGATATTCCGTAATACTTTGTTATCAGAGCGACTGCTTTCTTTCCGGGTGCATTTTTGCCGCTTTCCAGCAGGCGGTAATATTGCGCGGTTAGTCCTATCAATTCCGCTGTCTTTTCCGGATCGCGGCCTGTCCCGCGGCGTAGGTGTCTTAATTTTTCTGATGTTGTCATGGGGTGGCCTCCTTCATTCTTCTGCATCCGACAATCCATTTTGTAGGAATTTTTCCGCAATATATGTACCAGTCTTCCCCACCGGGCCAGTTAGTCACGAGCTGATGATCTTCTACCGGCATGTCCTGGACGAAATCAAGCGCTCGAAACAGTTTTTTACGGTAACTATCTGGAATATTGACGGTCAGGCGGTATGCTGTGCGGCTATAATCGATCACATGTTGAGTCGCCCAGCTTTGATTTCGCGGGTCCGGGTCTGCTGTGAGCCATTGGCAACGCGGGATAGGCTGTAGGTCATTTCCTTCCCAATGGGGAAACTTACCTTCCGTCAATCCATTGGCGAGGATGCTGTTCTTCATGTGAGCGGCGCAGAAATGGTATAAGGTCATGGAGTGGCCTCCTTCTTTACAACCGGTGGAAGTTGGCTATCTATTGCCATCCAAAATCCGTCTGCACAATGCGGGCAAAGCCAGAATTCAGAGTTATCGGTTCGTACTCGTAACCAATCTTTCAGCCTATCGGCATCTTCAGCTTTTAAACATTTTTCGCAAGCTATTTTCATTTCTCAGCCTCCTGTTCCTGCGCCTGCCGGGCGCACTTTTCGAGCAAATCCCGGGTAATCGCTTGTTTTACCGAATAAGAAGATTCCGGTAGGGCTCTGTCAATTGCCAGTTCCAGGGCCTTTCTCAGTGTGGAGATCTGCTTTTCAGCAATAACCAGCTTATCACAATATTCTCTGGCCGATGCGCAGGCTGTCTCGCAAGCTTCATTCGCTTGTTCCACCTCGGCAAGCAGCGACTTAACATCCCTGCCGTAAATCAAATCATTAATACCGTCATACTCATGCACCGCAGCAGCTTCCGCCCGTGCCTTGATTTCTGCAAGATATTTAGCGTCCATTTTTATATTTTCCTTTCTTTTGAATTAATGAAGATGTATAATTTAGACAATAAAAGCTTAAGGGTGATTTTTATGAAAATGGTTAGCGAAAGTGCTAGGATGTCTAACAGTTCATCGTCTACTACCGTACTATACTACGAACCAGAGGAATGCCCAATTTGTAAAAAAGCTATTAAGCCGTTTTACATTCAGGGATTTTTAAATATCGAATTTTCAAAATTGTATTTAATGTTTGAATGCAGGGCGTGTCATAATTCTTTCATAAAAACTTGTGATGTTACAATTATAAAAGCCAACACTGGAGGATTTTCCTCTATAAAAGAAAAAGATGACACCGTATTTACTATTGCACCAAACCCTCCCGTACCTATCGCATTTTCAAAATACATTAATGAAATTTCTTCAAAATTCGTTGATATTTATAATCAAGCAAATTCTGCTGAATGCTATGGACTAAATGAAATTGCCGGAATCGGGTATAGAAAATCCATTGAATTTCTTGTCAAAGATTATTTGGTTCTCTCATGTGAAAGTGATGATGAAGCGGAAGCAATAAAGAACAAAGCACTTGCCCAATGCATTTCGCAAGACATAAATAATGAGAATCTAAGAATAGTTGCATCTCGGGCTGTCTGGATAGGAAACGATGAAACTCATTACATCCGAAAACATGAAGATAAAGATATTGTCGACTTAAAGCGTTTAATCGGCCTCACTGTTAGGTGGATTGAAATGGAATGCATGACAAAAGAAGCAAAAGGTATTCCATACATAAAATAATCTTAGGCTGAAGGTTTATTGCTTTCGGCCTTTTCTTTTAGCAATTTTTTGTTCAATTCTATAGATTTTTCTAGCAAGTCCTTATAAGCATTCAAATACAACTCTGCATCATTGTTTTCCGGGGCGGCATTTTTCTTGCGCTCAATTTCCGTCCGCAGCCTTGTATTTTCGTTTCGCAGATCATGGACTGTTTCAAGCAGATTGCGGACGTTTTCCGGAACGGCGCGGCGGTTCGTAACATTAAACGCAACCGCAGCTTTAACCACTTTGTCGACCGCCTTTTCTTCATTGGTTCGTAAACTATAATTGCTTGGTAAAAGGTTTACTATTATGATTGCATTGGTTAAACTATCCATCGTTTTCACTCCTTCTCAAAAAGCATCTTCATCCTTTTGGCTGCTGCATACTCGAATTCTAACCCGGCACCCTCGCTGTGCTCCCATCCGGAAAGAAAATATACCGAGTCGCAGACGTCCATCATTCTGTAGCAGATCGGCATATACGAATCATGCGGAAGTCCCGGCGGCATAAACGCTGGATTGAAAACGGAATATCCCAGCTTTTCAAGGTGTGCCTGTGCGTTCATGAAATTCCATTGGTAATGCTCAACCCCGGTTATCGGACCGGCGATGTAAATCACAGGCATGTCTTATGCCACCTCCCTAATGTAGCACCAGCTCTGCGGCGCCCGCTGTAGGTTAAAATCAGACAATGGCCGCGGATGCTTGTACTCCGTTATTTTGGCAAGGTACCAGCCGTAAACCGGCCGGCCGTTCGCGTAGGTGTCTATTTCTTCGATTGACAGGCAGCTTCCTTCCACCATTACAGGGCTGTATATTCGCTCGGTGGCTCTCTCAACCGCCAAGCAGATGCATTCCCCGACTACGGCCCCGCGGCCTTGCTTTGTTTCGTACAGATAGACGCGGAAAGCGCCTTCAATGAGCGGGTGACTCTTACGGAGTTCTACCGGCTTTTCCCGTTTAAGGATTTTGCGGCACCAGCGCGGGCGGACGCTCAGTAATATGTCAATCATGAGCATCACCCCACGGGAATTCTTGAATCAGCGGCGCGCCCCAAATATCGGTTAAGCTGGATTTCATGAAGACCGGAATTCCGGCCACGCGGCAATCCGCAACAATGCTTTCTATCCATGCCCGCTGTGGGATGACCTTTTCTTTTCGGTTCCCGGTTTCGGATCCGATGATTACCCAATCGATATCAGGCTTCAGATCGGCGCCGTCTTCACTTTCCCACATCCCGCAGCAGTCACAGTACCATGGCTTTTCCCCTTGACAGGTTTTCGGGTTGTCCCGATAGACTTCATCCGATCCGCAAATGGGGCATCGGTTCTTTTTAAGATTCAGAGTGACCGGTCCTAAAATCGGCTCGATGCTTAAAAATCGGTGGCCTTCCGGCAGTCGTGAAAGCGTTTCTATTTTTTCGGCGTCGGCCTGACTTGTCACGGAAGTACCGAACCAACAGTTTTCAAAAGATTCCGTTGTGTCACTGCACCCTCTGTCCTCCGCGGCGTAATTATCAATAGCACTGTCATAGCGTCCGGGGTTTTTGGTTAGAAACAGATACCGGTGCCATGGAGCCGAAACGATACATTCATCAAACACGGCCCGAATCCATTCATCTGGCACCCAATCACCGAAAAGGTCCGCCATTGAGCATACGAATATGTTTCGCGGCTTTGTTTTCTGCTTTGGTTCGTCCAGACGGTAGCGGTGGAATGTGGGTTCAAAACCGAACGGGTAAGGGGCCTCACGATACCATTCATCTTTGGTTTTTGCCAACTGCGGCTCTGAAAGTTCATATGGTGGCTGAAATATTTTTTCTTTGTACTTAGCTATGAACATTCCCATCTCTTTTTCGTAACCTCCCCCCGCGAACCTCCTGGCAATTTTCCTTGCATAACAGTATTCGCAATTGTGGCGGCAGCCGGTGACAGGATTCCATGACATATCGCACCAATCAATTTTTGTTTTGTTCATGGTTCTTCCTCACTTTCCGCTTTTGTTTTGGTCTTTTACTTTTTGACCTGTCCTTTTGCCCGCTGGCGGTATTCATCAATCGATTCCAATACCGGTAACTGCTCTCACCTTTTGCCACCTATTTTCCCTCCCCGCTGTCCCTGCAGGATTTAATATCATGCACGAAGTCAAGGAACAGGACGGCGCCGGAAAAGCGGACTCTCCAATTCTGAATGTCCCGCTGTGTTACATACTGACGGCCGTAATACTTTTTCATATCACGCCAGTAAATCCATGGAATAGTGAAAAACTGGTCTACGATTCCGATACAGACGAACGCCGCGGCGCCCAGGTGGTGATGATGTTCCAGAGAATCCATCTGATCTGGCGTAAGTACGTTTCTTTCCATAGAATCGGTTGTTGTGTACTTCGCTTCAAAAACGATGGACGCGCCGCCCGCAAGCGTCCCCTGAAAGTCCGGCTGTGCGGGTGCGGTAAACCGGCCTTTGAATATTCCGTTTTTCAGCTTTTCCAGCACCCGGAACGGCTCCGGGATTTTGTCGACCTCTGCGCGCTGGTCCATGCTGTAGATTTGACACGCCTTTTTAAGCTGGTCCTCAAAGATATGGCCTTGCGCGTTATTCTTCCGCCCTCTGATCTGGTTCCATGGGTTCGGCATACGTTTTGATTTTGCT
This sequence comes from Caproiciproducens sp. CPB-2, assembly GCF_036287215.1. Lineage (NCBI taxonomy): Bacteria > Bacillati > Bacillota > Clostridia > Eubacteriales > Acutalibacteraceae > Caproiciproducens > Caproiciproducens sp. CPB-2. The sequence continues at coordinate 607,423 of NZ_CP142860.1, read as the reverse complement.
ATCTCATGAAAAGATTTCGCCATTTCATTTGGCATGAATGTCACCGCCCTTTCCGCCCATTATAGCGCCGTTCGCACAGGAGAAATCCGGCTCAACGTCTGCACTGAACGTGTCGCAATAATTGTCGTGCCACTGGTCACAATCCTTGCAATGCACCACCGGCGCATACTCCCCGGATGCGATTTTTCGTTCATCGGCAGCAGCCTGTAGCGCGGCTATTGTAATTGGGATATCATCCTCTTTATGCCACCCGTACACCGTTTCAAGAGTATTCGCAACCTCAGTGTGATTCATTTCAAGCCCCTTCTTTCTGTTCGGCGCCGCTGGCGATGAAGTCAAACAACGTCGGCTGGTCTATGGCGGCTTCCGCAGACTGTAAATACTCCACTCCATCATGAAAATAATCTGTGTTCAGTTCATCCCCAATGCCGTAACGGCCCATTTTCACGGCCATGTAAGGGACCGTCATCAGGCCGCCGAACGGATCATAAACCGTTTCGCCCTCATTGCTGTACCGCCTGATTACCCGCTCGACGATATCCAGTTGAAGCGGGCAAACATGCATTTGCAGCCGTTTTTGACTCTGGCTGGTATTTAGCGTGCGCATCCTGTTTACATCATCCCATACATCCGGGTTCCAACTGGCGGGCGGCGCCGTCATAAAGGTCTTTGAAAGCCGGTCGGCCTCCCCTAATTCTTCCGTGATTTCCACATGCTCGTGATAATCGTAAATATTGCTCTTAGAAAACTTTTTGAATGTCCGCTGTAACTGGCTGATCGGCATAGCGGCGATTTCATCACGGGTTAAAAACCGGTTCCCGGAAGTGCGCCAGAATGCGTGCGCATCAAGCTGCCACTGTGCCAGCGAGTATTCCTCTTTCGATTTCACGACCGGCACGTCCGCATAGGCTTTCCCGGTATTGCTCGGCAGCTTGCGAAACAGCAGTATGTATTCCGGGCATCCGACGCCCATTTTTGTCCCGTCCTTGCACTGCTCCGTATACCCAAGCCGGTACGTCTGGTTGTTTTCGCGGACAACATCGGTAATCACCGTAATCATGCCGAAATACTGAAAACCATGCTTCATATAATGCTCGATGCACAGCGCGTGGAATGGCTCAATCGTCGGCATCCCGGTACCGGTAGTGTTTCCGAACAGTACACGGTCCTTAACATGACACGCGAACACCCGGCCGGGTTTCAGAATGCGAAGAAGGTTCGGGGAAAGGTAATCCATCTGCTCAAAGAACCGTTCCGAATCCGGATTGTGTCCTAAGTCGTTATAGCTGGCCGTGTACTCATAATGATTTCCGAACGGTATCGACGTGTGAATCAGATCAACACGGTTTTCCGGCATATTTGCTGCTTCCAGAATGCAGTCGTTATTAACCGCTGTGAAATGCTTTCCTTTGACTTCCAATCTTTTCACCCCGATATGGCGTTCCAGTTTCTCTTGAATAGAGGTACCGGAAAGCCCGTATTTTTTGACTATGGCTGCCATCTTTTCCGCCATTTCTTCGTACTGCTTCCACTTCCGTTGCAGTCTGGTGAGGATTTCAGCTTCACTGTCCATGTAGATAATGTCGATAATGACCTGTTTAGTTTGCAGGAAGCGGTAAATTCGGTGAATGGCCTGAATGAAATCATTGAACTTATCATCAATCCCCAGGAATATCGCCCGGTGACAGTACCGCTGAAAATTGCATCCGGATCCGGACAATTCTTTCTTTGTTGCCAGTAGACGAATTTTGCCGTCTGAAAAGTCGATTGTGTTTTGTTCCCGGACGTCAAGGTCCTGCGAACCGAAGATTTCACATAAACCGCGGCTCCCTATTATTTCAGTAACGTTTACATCGCCTTTATTTGCCTCCAGGATAACAAGGCCACCTTTGGTTTTTCCGCACTGATGCCAACCAGCCATTTTAAAGCAATAACCGGGATTGGTGGATTGAATCTTTTCCGGATCAACGTAGGTATATAACCGTTCTCCCGGCCAGCGTCCCCACGCTATGGACATTGCTTCAAGAATAAGCTTCGATGACTGTATTTCACCCTCATTACGAAACACAGCGCAGTTAATTCCCTTTTGCCCGCTGTCATCAATGAATTTTCTCCATACGAACAGCGCGTCTTGCTTTTGTGTGAGAAGGACCATTTTTTCACCTGGTCCGCAAAATAGTTTTCGATCCCGTCCATCCGCATAGTGATAAGCGGAATAATGCCGTTCGTATAGTTCTAAGCCTTTTTTATTACCATCCCGGTATTCATGCCAGTAATGATAATCCATCTTTGGGAATGTATTTTCTATTGCCCTGCGTTCGTCCTCTAAATCGTGCCAGAGGATGAAATGCTCAAATCGGCTACGGTTGATGATCCGCGCGGCTTCCTGCACCCGCTGGCCGATACTGTCCCGTTTTTCCCGGGCGGCGTCGTTCAGGGAAAGAGCTGCTTCCCGGAACATTTTCATTTGGCCGTCTCTGTCACACCCGGCCGTACTGTTGTCCGCCCGCAGCTCATGATAATAGACTTTCATCGGCGGCAGATCGTAACCGGTATCATCATAACCAAGGTCGGACGGCTTGCTGATGTACAGCGCCCAGCTGGACACCCACAACCAGAAATCATCTTCTTTTCCGGGGTACAGCGTAAGGTTATTCGCTTTCGTCGAATCGCGCTTGAAAAAACGTGTCAGGGCCTGTCCGGTATCCATGACCTCTAAAAATCCGGCGTAGTGTATCAGCTCTTTATACCGATTCGGCGCCGGTGTCGCAGTAGCGACCAGCTTATACGGCACCCCTTTGAATTTATCAAGGAACACCTGATATGTTTTGCTCCCAAAGCTGCGGAGTACCGCGGCTTCATCCAGTCCTGAGGATGCTTTGAAGTATGCCGGATCGATATCCCCGTCCCGCACCCGCTCATAGTTGGTCATGAGGATTTGACTTTTATTGTGCCTGACCTCTTCCATGGTACGGACGTATTCCGGCGGCTTGATTTTCAGCTTGTCGACCGCATCGGCATAAAACTCCTGTTTCACCCCCAGCGGCAAAACAATCATGCTTTGCCCGTCGGTATGTTCCGCTGTGAGTCTGCTGAATTCAAGTTCCTGCATTGTTTTCCCAAGCCCGAAGGCTTCAAACAGGGCGCGTCGGCCACCTTTGACCGCCCACATCACGGCATCCCGCTGGTGAGGTTTTAATATGGGGTTGACTTCATCCGGCGAAATGGTAAACCCGCTGTCCTGTGCAATATCAATTTTTGATTTGAGGAATTCTATGTAATCTTTCATATCACACCGCCTTAAAACAATTTGGTTTGTTCTCCCGTTATTAGGCTTTTTTCAAGGATTTTCTTACTTTCGATTTCTTCCACAATTGCATCTTCTTCCTCAGGCCGAAACCACTTTTGATAACGCCTAAGTTCCAATTCATCCAGTCCACTAAACCCGACTTCAAAAATTCGTTTTTTCAGTTTGTTTTTCTTAGCTTCGCGGGCGGAAACCCGGCGTTCGTGCTTTGCGGCTTTAATTTCTTTCTGCTGATCGCTGGCATGGACGACTTCAATCCCTTCTTGGATATTCGCCAGATCGTCCATCAGGTCGCGGGTTTCTCGACTTTCTGCCCTGAAATTCACGTATTGCACCGAAAAATTGGGATCGCTTCGGATTTTAAGCCGCTCCTTGTGCTCATACGAACCCATTTTTTGTTCTATGATTCTCCACTTTGCGTATTTTACGATTGCTTCACAGAGCGTAAGTGATGCCTGATGTTTTAGCAGCTTTTTTCCTTTAGTCGCCGTGGTCACCACTTTATCAGGGAATAGCCCCTTGCCCTTTTCGGTGTGAGTAACGATTTCGTCATAGTACACATTGCCTTTTTTGTGACACAATTCGGTTTGCAGCACATTGCAGAAAGAGCAGCCATACGTAGCGCATCCTCGCGGATCGTAATTCATGTGCCATTGCTTGGTATGCCTGTCGTAATAACTTTGGAGTCTGCAAGCTCGGCCACCTTTTTGAATGTTAAATTCCTCGAAAAGCTCGTTACTCTCTTTGTTGACGTCATCGATCACCTTATCACAGCTGCGTTCATAATCGTAAGGCTCATTGACCTGGTGACACGCACAAGAAACAATTTTTCCCGATCTACTCAGCAATCCGCATCCGCGCAATAATTCATGATTAATTTGACATGGTTCTTTCAGGCTGAACCGCGGACAGGTGATTGTTGGATTGTCGTTTTCAGGTATCCAGTCAATCCCCATGTACGACATGCTGCCATTGGTAAAGTGGTCACCTGAAACAAGCAATCCGCACGGAGTGGAAAAAACCATTTTCCGTAAATGCTCCAATGTATAGGTAAATCCGCCATAAAACCAAAAGTACGGTTTTACATAATCAGGGTAATTCTCACGAGTATATCCTTCTGCAAAAAGTCTTTTGGTAAGCTCATTTGGCTCATGCTCTGGCTCATTCATGTCATATCCCCATACATGGCCGCATCCCGAAATAGTCTTCCATCGTGTCCCGCAGTTCATCAACCGTTTTGTCATACTCTTTTGCGATACACTTTTCACAGATCGGATTCTTATAAACCAGTGCTTTGCTGCATCGGGCATCCCAGCTATTAAGCTGCTCGCCGCAGATGTGGCAATTCTGGTCAAGCCATTTCACTTTTTCAGGCATCTTTATTCCCTCTTTCTGACCTTTTTTCGCTCCGGCCTGGTCCTGATCTGGACCATACTGTAAAACTGGTACGGGTAGCCGGTCACTTTGCTGATCCCGTTGACGGTCTTGTCCTTTTCGATGTAGTACCCCCAGATAGCTTTCGGTTCTTTCAGCCAGCGCTTCCGGGAAACCACTTCATTTTCCGGCTCCGGGATTTTCAGGTTTCGGCTCGGGCTGAATCTTTTTTTATATGGGCTTTCCCCGCTTTTGTATGTATGGCTTGTCCGTTTGATGATGTATTCCGCCAGATCGGCATACTGACCGGTATCATCCAGAGGAAAAAACTTCAATCGGCCCCATGGCCAGATCGCATTCAGCTTTCGCGGGTCAATGTAATTGCATACCACATGGTAATGCACCTTGCGCCGCCCACGCTGGCCACGCTCCATGGCAAAGATATATTTGAATTCAAGCCCTTCTTTACGGTAAAGGTTCCTTGCTCTCCGGATGAAATTATCAAACAACTTTTTTGCTTCAAAAGGATCCGGATTGTATTCCCCTTCGAAACCCGCAACCATGTGAAAATCGCCCTCTTCGAAATTTTCATTGATACGCCACCGAAGAGATCGTTCCGCATTGATTTGATTAATCTTCTCCATGGCTTCCGGTGTAATGTTGATATCATCACTTCTCGGAATCCCTTTCACATGATATCTGGCGGAATATTTCTTCCGGGTTTCGATTACCCTACCGGTTTTGATACACTCTATCAGATAGGGCACCCTGTCACCTCCATCTGGTCGCAAACCTAATACTTTTATCAAGCCTTCAAGCGGCAAGGAAGCCGCTTCATTCTTGACTTTTTTGACCCTACGGAGTATAATATTTATATAAGGTTTTTTCATCCGCAGGGATAAGAATGACGGCAGCGTTTCGACCGCTCCGTCATTCTTTTTTTATTGCTGTTTTCAAAGTGCGCATAGATCATTCTTTTGGCTTGGTAATCGGCAAAATTAAACCTACCAGCTCGTCCAGATAAAACACGTAAACGATCGGCGTTTGAAGTTCGTCCCGATCTCCTGGAATATACAGTTTAAAATCAAATTTCTCCCCGAAGAGATGGTAATAAAAATTGTTGATTAAAAGACTGTTTCCACGGTCATCTTTAAGTTTAGCCGCAAGGCAGTTTCCACTTGGTTTAAGATACTCCAAATGAGCATTTGGCAGAAAAGCCAGCCTTTGCCCTGAAATTACCAAATCTTCAATTCCCTGAATTTCTTCCATTTTTTCATTTGCGAAAATAATGCTGTTTTCGTCGTAAATCACCGCAGCCATCCCGTCACTGAGCCATGGCGAACCGTTTACATCCGCGACCTTTGCTTTGCTGCCGAGGTAGATCATGTCCGTCATGACCTTATCCATCCTTTTATGTAAGGCAACTATGTTTTTATTGGTAAAAACCATGATTATTCCTCCTTTATTTTTCTTCTGCTCGACGGGCTTCATCCGCTTCACAGAATTTGATGATTTCTTTGATCGTGCCGCCGTTTAAAAGCTGAAGCTCAAACAGCGTTCGTTCCTGATCGGACATCGGAAAACTGCAGTGGATTCCATGGGCGACGCAGAAGCGGCGCTTCAGCTCTGCTATGACCGGGTGGCTGATGTTGAACATGTAGTAGTTGCAGGTCTTTGGCCGGTCCGGAAGGTCCGTTGTGGCAAATACTCTTTCCGCCAGCTTTTCAAGGTCTTCCATTATGTATTCCTCCCCGACATACGGAGCAGCGCCGCGGCGATTGCATCCTTGGTATTGCGTTCCAGTCTTTCAATTTCGCGACGCAGCGCGCACACCTCATGGGTAAGCACGGCGGAAACGATCAACAGGACCATGACGACCGCGAAAAGAGCAAATAACCATATCGCCAGATATTCTATTAACTGCACTGTTTTTCCTCCCTTTCTGTTGGTTTGATTCTCCACAGGTACCCTAAGTGCCTGTCCTCTTCATATGACAGTCTGGTGATCGCCTCCTGAACGGTTCCGAACGAGCGCAGATAGTCTTGAAACTCGACGCCATTGGAGAAAAGCGGGCGGCGCTGAATCTGATAACGTTTCATGCGGTCCTCCTGTCTCCGGTGAACCGGTCCTTGCCCTCGGCTTCCAGCTTGTCCCCCAGCCGCCGACGCAGCAGGGCATCCGCTCTCATGATGTAGATTGACCAGGCTTCCAGTGGGTTGTCAAATTCAAGCTTGCTGTCATAACAGAGGCCCCCGGCCCCGTCGGAAGTGCAGCCTAAGAGCACGGCATACTTGTTCGTATTCAGATCATGAGCATACGCAATGCTCAGCGTCCGGCATATGTATTTCATATCAATCAATCCGTCCTCTCTGAATAACAGGCACACGGCGGGCGGGCGATTGATAACCGGCCGTACTTCGGGCAATCCTCGCAAGGGTTTCCTTCAAGAATCGGGCAGCATTCTGACACGGAACAAGAATTGCACCAGCAGCTCCGGCAGTCATACGGTCCGGGGTCCGCTTCGGGGCGGGCGGCCGGTTGCGTCTGGCCGGGGCTTCTCTGCGCGTACAGGGTCAACCCCTTCCGGAGCGTGTCCGAGATCTCCGCCAGCGACTTGCAAGCATCCGATATATTTCGATAGTCATAGGGTGACAATTTCAACACTCCTTTTTTGTGAATAATTGTTTCGCATCCGACTTGAAAATATTTCCTTTCGATTGTAGAATTAAGTCGAAAGGAGGTGCTTATTATGACATACTCAACAGGTGAGAAACCCGGAAAAGGTAATTACCAGTGCACGACCTGCGGCGAAATAGTCCATCTGGACGATGATACCGATACTTTGCCGCCATGCCCCAAGTGTAACCACACAACATATCGCAAAGTGTAAAGCGTCCCCGCCAAGTAGCCGTTATCTCCGGTTGCTTGGCTCTTTTATTATGTAGGGCTGCTCTACTCCGTGCCCGCAACAAGCCGACGTCGCGCCCGGAACGTATCCAAGGCAAGCGTCGTATCCCTCCGGTGTCGGCATCCTGCCACATCTTACGCAAGGACGCTCTTCGGTGATCGAATGACCGTCTGAGGCATACACCCACCGCGCACCGTCGTAAGTAATTAAGTGGCCTCTTTTATATGACGTGATCATTTTTCTCTCCCTATTTGGCAAACTGTCTTTCCAGTTCGAAAATCGCCCAGCGAAGCACGGCGGCGGTATCCGGGTCTGTGCGCTCCAGCTGATGAAGCAGCTTGTACAGCTTATCAATGCGTTTTTCTTCCAACGACATGTTCGATACTCCTTTTGCTTGAAATATTTTCCTTTCCGAAGTGGAATTATGTCGGAAAGGAGGTGAAACATATGGGAAAGCCAAGGGTTACCGTAAACACAGAGGATCCAAACGGAAGGAACCAGACCTTTCATGATAATCAGACCGGACGAAATATGAATCGCGAACAGTTTGTAAAGTCGATTAATAACGGTCATTACGAAGATTATCATGTCAGGAATATTAACAACGTTGATACTCCGTGTTCAAATCCCGATCGGAGCAAGGGAAACAATTTAGGATAGTTTCACTTTGTATCCGTCGTGTTCGATAATTTCTTTGTCGGACACCACTGCGATCACTTCGCCGCTATCGGAAGTAACGACGACCTGGTCGCAGTCTTTTTCACCTATTTTCATCCCGTTCCCCTCCTTCCTTAATAATCCCCGCCCTAACCAGCCTGTCCCTCACGGCACAGTGCGGGCATATGTAACCGCTCCGGGGTATATGCTGCAGGATACTGATTATCCAGCGCTTGCCGCAGCGGGCGCACAGGGCGGTCATGAGGCTTGTACCTCAATTTTCAGTGTTCCTCGCTTGTAGGCTACGAGCAGGCCGGGACTGATGTTGTAAGTCCATTTCCCGCCAGGATGTTTGACAGCATATCCGTATGGTGCCGTTCTCTGTTGCAATCCATAATGCACGGACAATAGGCTTTCACTGAGGTATTTGGCAGCGGCGCGGGGCGGCACCTTGTCCATCGCGAGGATTTCTTGATCTGACAATTTTTTCACCCTCCCTATCCGGCATGTGCCGTTATTTTTAGATTTCCAAGCGCCGCCTTGATCTGCTGATAGTCCATCCCCATTTCGAGCATCACAGCCACCCGATTTTCCATAGCGGCTACCGCTTCGATTTCCTCCGCGCTCATATAATCTGACGCAGTCACTTTCAGAGGCGCGTCGCGCTCCTCGCGAAGCTGTTTTGCACTCATTCCGGTTACAATTCGGTAAATCAGATCGGTGTAATGTTTGTACCACATTGATTTATGCGGAGTTTCCGGCAGGGCCTTGATGCCATCGGTAAGGGATTCGCGGATTGGCTTACGGTCGAGCTTTGCGATCTGGCGGCGCTGGAGCTCGGTGCGCATGGTATAAAATTGTCGGACAAGCTCGGTTTTGAATTTCACCACAACAGGCGTGTTCTTAAGAAATGTAATCAGGAGCGTTGCTTGAGACTCATTCAGATGATAAATTTTCTTGTTCTGAATGCCTCCGCGCGTTTTAAAGGGTGTGATTTCAAATCGCACCCTTCCGAATGTTTCAAGGGCTTTGATTTGCTTTTCAATGGTGCGCTGAACGGAACGGTAGTTGTTTCCCGTACATTCCGCTATCACGTCTGACGTGGTAAATGGCTCCGCGCCAATTTTGTTAGGTTCGAGAAAAACTAAGTCGGACATTATAAACTCCTTTCTTGTAAAATTTTCCTTTCTGCTGTAGAATTGTGGAGAAAGGAGGAATGAGTGAAATGAGTGAGCTGTTTCTGTGTCCGTTTAGGGATAAGCAGTGCGTAAAAGATAGCTGCGGTGTTTATGACATCGCCAATGGCGAATGTAGTTTTTGTTCTTTGCCTACAATCGCAGTAAATTTAGAAGACATTCTTTCATCCGTTGGAGACATTGCAGACAATTTGAAGAAGGATTAGGTCTTTTTTTCCTGCACGGTAAAGGTTGAATCATGAACAATAATCTCCACTGTCCGGAGAATGCTGTGAGATTCATTTACCGTGCATTTTTCTGATTCAAGTAGCCGCGCGATTTTTTGCGCGATTTGTTCTTGCTTATCCATTTTTTCACCTGCCTTTTCATTCATTTTTGAGCATCTCGACGTACCTTTGAACCAGATCGCGTTTCTGCGGGGGGAGTTCGTCGAAAGCGTCCGCGAGTTTCTGCCCTTGCGGAGATGTTTTAGAACGATCAAGTAGGAAGTCTATAGAAACTCCCAGATAATCAGCGACGGATTTTACCTTATCAATTCTGGGAGAAGCTTTATCCCACTTTTGCATGGTTCCATTCCCGAACCCAAGGGCTTTTTCAATTTGCGCGAAGTTTGTTCCACGATCCTTGCAAATGCTTTGAATCTTTTCGTACAGCAAATAAATCCTCCTTTCGAGAAATTTTTGCAAAAACTATTGACAATCACGCGATTATAATCTAATATAATAATCACTGATGTAATAGATTATAATCTTGTGAATGCATATAATGCGGGGGCTTCGATATGCATTCGAGGGTGTTTTAGCGATTTCGTTCTTGCTATACCCATATACTACACGATTATTATCTTGTTGTCAAGTATATTTCAAGATTTTTTTCTTGTAAAATTGGAGTGATCTTTTTATGACGTTACGAGATAGAATTCGTGAGCTTGCAAACGAAAGGGGAATGAGTCTGCCCGATTTAGAAGCGGCCCTTGGATTTGGAAACGGGACAATAGTAAAATGGGACAAGGCTTCTCCAAACACTGAAAAATTGAAAGTTGTGGCTGACTTTTTTGACGTTTCCCTTGATTATCTTGTAGGACGTCAAAAAAGCTCCGATTCATCGGAGCTGGACGGAGCGTTTTTCCGGCTCAAAAAGGGGCTCGAGCCGTATGGCCTTGATAAGGATGACGCGGATTTCCTTTTAACGGTTTACAGAGCACACAAAGAAAAGAATAAATAGGAAAGGCGTACATATGGGAATGGGGAGTACAAAGTTAGAGTTGTATAGTTTTGTAAATCAGTTGCATGATTATTTCAGTATTGACTATGATTCTTTCCCGATAGATACAGTAGACCTTTGTTCCAGACATGCTGATATTCAGTATCACTCATTTCACACAAATGGATTTTGTGCGGCCATTTTATTAGGCGAGAAAACTGATACCGTTGTCTTGAATGAAAGCAGGACGCCAATTGAGCAAAATTTCGATTGCGGGCATGAAATTATACATATGACAAAGCATCGGGATCTTGGGATCGATACTTTTTCGTGTATGGACATGAAGTCCAAAAGAATGCCTAACACCGGATTCTGGGAATGGGAAGCGAATGAGGGCTCGGCTCAGTTTTTAGTACCGTACTACTCGCTTTTACCAGAAATCAAGAAAGTTCAATCACTTCTTAAAACGACATGGGACTTTCGTTCATTCAAATCTGATATGGCTGAGAAGTATGGCGTAACAGAAGCAGTTATAAATTTCAGGTTTGAAAGTCGTCCAGAATATCATTGAGACGCTTCAGAAGGAACGCCAGAAGCTGGACAAAGAAGGAAAGCCGATTATGAAAGACGGCATTCCTGTCATGCTGAAACCGGCGTCATACTCCGCGCTACATGATATTAAGACTCTGATGGGCCTGCTGTGCAAGTACGCCATGAAGAATAATATCATCCACGATAATTGGGCCGAGCTGCTCGATCTTCCGAAAGACAAAGGTGGCGTAAAAGACTGCTGGGACGAACTTGAGCGGAAGAAAATTGAGAACGCTGCTTTTGGTCTGAACGGTGCCGAGAAGGTACCATTTTCCGATTGTGTCCTTTTCCTGAATTACACCGGTCTGCGCATCACCGAATTTTTGAGTCTGAATAGGTTCAGTGTTCACCAGCACGGGAAAGAATACGCTCTGTACGGAGGCATCAAAACCGACGCCGGAAAAAACAAGATCGTCCCGGTCCACCACAAGGTACTTCCGATTCTGCTGGCATGGATGGAGAAGGACGGTCAGACGATATTCTGCCGGGATAACGGAATGCCTTACACGGCAAACTATTTCCGCAAGAATTGTTTTTATCCTACATTGGAGGAAATCGGGGTTCGCCGTCTTACCCCGCATGCTTGCCGCCGGACCTGCGCGACGATGATGTCTGCAGCAGGGGTGCAAGAAGAAGATTTCATTGCAATCATGGGCCATGCGGACTTCCAGGTAGACATTGATAGTTACATTTTTCAGACCGCCGAAAAACTCCGGCCATCAATTGAGAAGATGTCATAATTACTACGTCGTTACTACGTAAATAGAAAACAAAGAACCGCATGAACTGGAAAAATCCAGTATTCATGCGGTTCTTTTGGTGAACCATCGGGGATTCGAACCCCGGACACCTTGATTAAAAGTCAAGTGCTCTACCGACTGAGCTAATGATTCATAAACAGCTTGTATATTATATCAGCTTTGGAAGCTAATGTCAATAACAAATGCCTGTCCGCGTACAACGCCCGCAGACAGGCCCTATTGGCTGGGCTGGCAGGATTTGAACCTACGGAATGACGGAGTCAAAGTCCGTTGCCTTACCCCTTGGCTACAGCCCAATATGAAGCGCGGAACAACTCAGCTATGCCCCGCGCCAATTTTTAAATGGGGTGGAAGATGGGATTCGAACCCACGGTCTCCAGTGCCACAAACTGGCGCTTTAACCAGCTAAGCTACATCCACCATATATGGCGCGCCAAAAGGGACTCGAACCCCTGGCCTACTGCTTAGAAGGCAGTTGCTCTATCCAGCTGAGCTATTGGCGCTTATACCCATGGAGCGAGTGATGGGAATCGAACCCACACGACCAGCTTGGAAGGCTGGAGTTCTACCACTGAACTACACTCGCATTTTAGCGACGGCTATTATTGTAGCATAGTTCAGTGGCAAATGTCAACACGTTATCGACCGTTCCTCCAAATTTTTAATTTTTATTTCAAAACATTCAGGATAATCCCATCTTTTTCATCCGCCGTCACGGCAATGCCGGTGACCGTATCGCCGTAATTCTCTACGATCAGAGAAGCAATCTTATCCTCCACCTGGCGGCGGATCAGGTTTCTCAGGTCCCTGGCGCCGCTCTTGCCGCCAAAGGCGTGCTGCGCAAGATAATGGGTGGCTTTATCGTCATAAACCAGCCGGATACCGCGTTCCTTCAGGGAACCGACGTACTCGTTCAGCATCAGGTGGGAAATGGCCTCAAAATCGTCCACACTGAGCGAACGGAACACGATGATCTCATCCACCCTGCTCAAAAATTCCGGGCGCAGGAAGTCCGAGAGGGCCTTCATCGCCTTTTCACGGGTGACGTCGGCGGCACTCTTCGCAAATCCCAGCGCGCCTTCCTTCTTTTCGCTGCCCGCGTTGGAAGTCATGACGAGGACGGTATTTTCGAAGTTGACGGTGCGGCCGTGCGCGTCGGTAATGCGGCCTTCGTCCAGAATCTGCAGAAGGATGTTCATCACGTCGGGATGCGCCTTTTCAATTTCATCAAACAGCAGAACCGAGTACGGACGGCGGCGGACCTTCTCCGTGACCTGACCGGCCTCGTCGTAGCCGACGTAACCCGGCGGCGAGCCGATAATGCGGGACACCGAATGCTTCTCCATAAATTCGGACATATCGAGCCGTATCAGTGTCTCCGGCGTGTCAAACAGCTCTTTTGACAGCACCTTGACCAGCTCGGTCTTTCCCACGCCGGTGGGACCAACAAAGATAAAAGACGCAGGCCTACGGCGGGGGCTGATCTGCACCCTGCTGCGGCGGATCGCCGCCGAAACAGCTTTTACCGCTTCCTGCTGCCCGATAACCTTCGAATTTAAAATGCCCTCGATATCCGCCAGCTTTTTCAGCTCGTTTTCCTGAATTCTGCTCGCGGGGATACCGGTCCAGAGCTCGATCACGCGCGCGATGTCTTTTTCCTCTACCTCGGCTCCCAGCGCCAAAGGGGCCAGCTGCCTCGTTTTGTCTTCCAGCCTGGAAATCTCGGTGCGCACCGCAGCCAGCTTTTCATAATCCGGCTGAACGTCGTCCGCCGTAAGCTCTTCCTCACGCTCCTTTAGCTTTTCCAGCTCAAAGTTGGCTGAATCATAATCCGCCATGGGAATATTTCTCAGCGCGGCACAGGCGCACGCCTCGTCCAGAAGATCGATCGCCTTATCCGGCAGAAAACGGTCGTTGATATACCGTTCGGAAAGGACCGCAGCCTTGCGTACAATCTGCTCCGGCACCCGGACCCGATGATACGCCTCATAATAAAATTTGATGCCCATCAGCACGTCTACGGTCTCCTCTACGGAGGGTTCCGCTATGGTAACGGGCTGGAAACGCCTTTCCAGGGCGGCGTCCTTTTCAATGTACTTGCGGTATTCCACAAACGTCGTCGCGCCGATTACCTGTATTTCGCCTCTTGAGAGCGCCGGCTTCAGGATATTGGCGGCGTTCATGGAGCCCTCCGCGTCGCCTGTGCCGACAAGGTTGTGCACCTCGTCGATAAACAGTATGATATTCCCTTCCGCCTTCACCTCGTCCACAAGGCCCTTGATGCGGCTTTCAAACTGGCCGCGGAACTGTGTTCCGGCAACCAGAGCCGTTAAATCCAGCAGATGGATTTCCTTCCTCATCAGCCTTGCGGGGACGGTCCCCTTCGCGATACGCAGGGCAAGCCCCTCCGCCACGGCGGTTTTTCCGACGCCCGGTTCCCCGATCAGGCAGGGATTGTTTTTCGTGCGGCGGCTCAGGATCTGGATCACACGGGAAATTTCCTTGTCGCGGCCGACGATGTTGTCGATCTCACCCGCCTGCGCCTTTGCGGTCAGATTGGTGCAATAGGCGTCCAGATGCTTGCGTTTGGTCTTTCTTTTTTCCCGTCGGTCCTTTTTGACCGGTTCGTTATTCTGAATTTTTTCCGGGCTGCTTTCATTGCCGGAGAAAATATTCTGAAGAAAAGGAAAAGTCGCGGCTCCGCCCGGCACAAAGCCGTCGTCACCGCTGTCCTCCTCTTCCGTGCCGTCCGCGTTGGCGGTCATCAATTCATTCAGTTCCGACTCCATTGCCTCCATCTGTTCCTCGGTAATCCCCATTTTTTCCATCAGATCATTGACCGGCTTTATGCCGAGCTCCTTGGCACAGACAAGGCAGAGGCCCTGGCTTTCTTTGGAATTTACCGTCGGTGAAATAAACACAACCGCCGGCCTTTTATGGCATCTCGAACACATCATAGGCATCCATCACTTCTTCTCTTTCAAAAATAAATATATACCGTCATCAGGTTGTTTCCGAAATTATTTTCTGGTTGATTTCTTATCCATCAGCTCATCGAGGTTCATGGCATCTTTCGGATCGTTGGAGTGCAGGATGGAAAGATACATTTTAAAATATTGGACAAAAGCGTAGATCATAAACGCGGCGGTAATGGAAAGCAGGACAATCGTCACGGTCAGGTCCTGAATTTTCCAGATTCCCTTCATTGCCACGATCACGGCAAAGGAAACATAAAACAGAGTGGTCGCAACCTTACCGTACCATTTGGAACCGCCGGGCCTTTTGTTCTTCTTAATTAAGAAACAGGCGGCGATCACCATGACGGCTTCCTTCAGAACGAAGATCCCCAAAAGCGGAATCAGAACCGGCTCTTCAATGGCAAGGCAAATCGCGACCGCGCCCTGCGTTAACTTGTCGGACAGAGGGTCAAGCATCTGCCCCAGCTCCGTGGACTGGTTGAATTTGCGCGCGATGATTCCGTCGAACATGTCGGTAAGGCCGGAAACAATCAGCACCACCGCCGCCTGCAGCAGTTTATTGTGCATAAAATAATAAACGAACGGAGCGATCAAAATGATGCGCAAAACCGACAGCCCGTTTGGTATATTAATATTCTTGTTCCTATTTTTCATTCATAGTTACCTCGTTCTAAATTTCCGCCTGGTACAGTAAATATACCGGATTATGAATATATACATACTTGTAAATATTGGACTGTGTGATTTCCTTCTCGTTAATCTGCGGGAATTTTGCCGTAAGGAACGGAAGGGAAAGCTGCAGAACGGCACAAAGAACCACCACGGCCACCGCGCCCTTGACCAGCCCGAATACGCCGCCAAGCAGGGAGTTGACCCCGTGCAGGAGCGGCAGGCTGAAAACGGCGTCCAGCGCGCGGGAAACCATTTGAACCAAAAGCTGAAGAATCACAAAAAGTACCAGGATCGATATGACCTTAACGGCCGCGCGGCCAAACACCGTCACCGGGCTCAGCTTGGCAAGAGAAAGGCAGATTGCGCCCGTCAGGTAATTGGACAGCACAATCGCGGCGGCAATGGCAAAAACGGAACCAACCAATCCCACCAGCGACCGGACAAACCCTATTTTAAAGCCTGAAATCACAAAACACAAGGCTATTACGCAAAAAGTCACATCCAATATTGTGCCCAATTTCTGCCTCCCTGACCCATATGATTTTTCATATGAAATTTAATATAACACAAAATGCCGTCAACTACAAGGGGACTCATTTGCTGTTAGCCAGACGAATCTCCGAAACACCCAGAATATAGGCGGAGGTCTCGTCATGAAGGGCAATCGCCCTGGCATCGCTCCCCGCGTCGCAGGTTCCGGTCAGAGTACCCGCCGCGGCGGAATAAAAACGTACCTGCCCCTGTGAAAGGACGGCCATTGCGTCCGCGTAAAGCGAAAGGGATTCGACCGGCTGCGCAAGCGGGACGGAGGCCGCGGCGCTGCCGGTGTCGTCCAGCACAACCAGCTTGCCGTTTCCGGCGCTTCCGTAAGGCGTCAGCCCCAAAGCGGTCTTTCCGCTATCCATACTATATGCTGACAGATGCAGTCCCTGATAATCAAAATTTGTTTTTCCGCCGGCGCCGATCACCGCGGTCAGACGGTCCCCGACCGCCGTCACCGTGCCGTTGCCGCTGTAGGAAATATCCAGCATCATATTTTCGGCATAAACCGCGGCCGGCTCCACCGGCTTGCTGTTGCTGAAATCGAGCAGGTATACGGCGGAGGTCATCGCCCCGTCCTTCGCGCTCACCGCGGCGACTGCCGCTTTTGTGCCGTCCGCGCTCAGCGCGACGGCGGTGGGATAATAATCGGAAAACCAGTAGTGGAACAGGACCTTGCCGTCGGCGGCGTAGGCCGTAAGGCACCCTAAGTAGCCGTCCGCCTGCGTAATCAGCGCGTAACGGCCGTTTACCGCCAGCGCCCCGGCGAGGATGTTCTGCTGCCCGTCCTCTTTCACGAGCGTTTTGCTCTGGCTCTCCACCCGATAGCCCTTTCCTCCGAGGTTATAGATCAGAATCCGGCTGCCGCCGACCTTCATAACAGGCCGGGAAAAGCTGTGCTGGCGGCTGACGACGGCCTTTGCCGTGGAGTTCAGCACCGTCAGCGCGGTATCGCTGACGACGACCGCCTCTTTATTCATCGACTGGAAATTGCCCTTTGAAACGGAATTTCCCACAATCCTGGACGGGAAACCGTCGCCGATTCCCATGCCGACCACGCTGTTCTGCACCCATTCCAGCACGTTTGACGGGGTCAGATTATAGCGGTTGAACCAGATCAGCATGGAAAACACGCAAAGAATCAGGATCAGAATAATTTTATACACCCAGCGCGGGACGCGGCTTTCCCGCCGTTCACGGCGCTTTTTCCTGCGCTTTTCCATCCTTTGCTGGTATTTGGCTGTATCTATTTCGGTTGTGTCGAACCGCTGCCCCCTGTCGCTCATGTTATTTCACATCCTCATAAAAAACACGGTTTAAAAACAGTCCGTAAGGCGGCGCGGTGGGCCCGGCCGCGTTGCGGTTTTTCTCTTCAAGGATCCGTTCCACATCCCGCGGCTCCAGCTTTCCCTGCGCCACACGCAGAAGCGTACCGACCATAATCCTTACCATATTATATAAAAAACCGTCCGCCGCCACGGTAAAGGTGACGAGGTCGCCCTCTCTTTTCACCTCCGCTTTGGTGACGGTACGCGTCATATTGCCCCGTTCGCGCGCATCCATTGTGCAGAACGACGTGAAGTCATGCGTTCCCACAAAAAAAGCGGCGGCTTCGTTCAGGCGCTTTTCATCCAGACTGTACCAGTAGTGCAGCGCACGGCGGTTCAGAAAGGGGTTCCGGACCGGATGGTTCCAGATCCGATAGATATATTCCTTGCCCTTGCAGGAATAACGCGCGTGAAAATCCGGGGATACCTCCCGGCAGTTCAGCACCGCCATGTCCTCCGGCAGAAAATGGTTCAGCGCGCCAACCAGACGCTCGCAGGGAATGGCATGCTCCGTCTTCAGGCTGACGCAGTATTGACGGGCGTGTACAAACGAATCGGTGCGGCTGCAGCCCTTGATGTCCGGCCTTTCCCCAATCACCCGGAAAAGCGCTTCCTGAAAAACCAGCTGTACGGAAACGGCGTTCTTCTGGATCTGCCAGCCGTGGTAATGAGAGCCGTCGTAACAAATGGTCAGCAGAAGATTTCTCATTGTGCCGCTCCTTTCTCCATGCCGTCGTTTTCTTTCTCAGTGCAGGGACGCCGGGAAATAGATTCCGCAGAAAATCACCGCCGCGCAGACGACGAGCGTCAGCGCGGCCGCGACCGCGTCCAGTCCGGACACATGCAGCACCTTCATTTTGGTGCGGCCTTCCCCGCCGTGGTAGCAGCGGCACTCCATCGCCATGGCCAGGTCGTAAGCCCGCCGGAAGGAGGAGACAAACAGCGGAATCAGCACGGGAATCAGCGACCGGATTCTCTGCATCAGTCCGCCGCTTTCCATATCGGCGCCGCGCGCCTTCTGCGCGCTCATGATTTTATCGGTCTCTTCCAGAAGCGTCGGCACAAAGCGGAGCGCGATCGTCATCATCATGGCGATCTCATGCACCTTGACGTGGAACAGCTTCAAAGGCTTCATAATCCGCTCCAGCGCGTCGGTCAGCTCCGTGGGGGACGTGGTGAAGGTCAGGACGGAACTGAAAAGAATCAGGCTGACAATGCGGATGGTAATAAAAACGGCATTGGATACGCCGCCGGAAGTAATCTGAACAAAGCCCCAGCTCCACAGGACCCGGCCGCCGCCGTAAAACAGGTTCAGCACGGAAGTGAAGATCACCACGAACAAAATAGCCTTCAGGCTTTTAAAATACTGTTTCAGCGGAACGCCCGACAGGAGCAGCACCCCCAGAATCAGCGCCGACATGGTGAGCAGGCCCTCAAAATTGGAGGCTACGAAAATAAAAACGATATAGACGAAAGTAATGACGATTTTCACGCGCGGGTCAAGGCGGTGAATAAAGGACTTTCCGGGAAAATACTGCCCGAGCGTAATATCTCTAACCATGCTTCCTGCTCCCCCTTTCCAAGAGCGGCATCAGCTGCCGCAGCGCCTGTTCAATCGTCAGAACGGTGGTAACGGGGTAGCCCTTCGCTTTTAAAACAGCCATGATTTTCGTGATCTGCGGCACGCGCAAGCCCATTGTTTCCAGCTCCGTGTCGCGCGCGAACACCTTTTCCGTTTCTTCGAACATGGCGACCTTGCCGGAATTCATCACCAGAACACGGTCCGCGGTGCGGGCGATGTCCTCCATGCTGTGGGAAACCAGCAGGATCGTGTTGTGCCTGACCTCGTGGTAGCTGACGATCTGGCTTAAAAGCACGTCGCGCCCGCGGGGATCAAGCCCCGCCGTGGGCTCGTCCAGAATCAGCACCTCCGGATCCATGGCAATGACGCCCGCGATGGCGGCGCGCCGTTTTTCCCCGCCCGAAAGCTCAAACGGGCTTTTTTCAAGCAGTTCCCCGCTCAGGCCCACAAAATCCGCGGCCCAGCGCGCGCGCTTGAGGATTTCATCCTTATCGAGCCCCATGTTGCCCGGGCCGAACGCAATATCCTTCAAGACGGTTTCCTCAAAAAGCTGATGCTCCGGATACTGAAAGACCATGCCGACCTGAAAGCGCACGGAGCGGATTTTTTTCGGCTCCGCCCAGATGTCCTTCCCGTTGAGCAGCACGGTGCCGGAAGTGGGGCGCAGCAGGCCGTTGAGCTGCTGGATAAAGGTGGACTTCCCGGAGCCGGTGTGCCCGATGACCCCGATGAATTCGCCGGGTTCGATGGAGATGTTCGCGTCGTCCACCGCCGTCTTGCGAAACGGGGTTCCCTCCCCGTAGGTATAGGTCAGATTCTTTGTCTCAATGATCGGCATACGTTTCTCCTAAAGATGCTTTATTTAAAAGCGGCTCAAGCGCCGCGACACATTCCTCAATGGTCAGCGCGCAGTCCGGCAGGTCAAACCCGCCCGCTTTCAGACGATAAATCAGTTCGGTGGCCTGCGGCACGTCCAGCTGATGCTTCTTGAGCAGCTCCACCTGGGAAAAAACCTGCTGCGGAGTCCCTTCGGTCAGAATATTGCCGCTGTCCATGACGATCACACGGTCGGCCTGTACGGCCTCGTCCATATAATGCGTAATCAGGACGATGGTGATCCCTTTTTCCTCATTCAGCTTATGGATGGTATTGAGAACCTCGGTGCGCCCGCGGGGGTCGAGCATCGCGGTGGGCTCGTCCAGCACGATGCAGTCCGGCTGCATGGCGATGATGCCCGCAATGGCGATGCGCTGCTTCTGCCCGCCGGAAAGCTTGTACGGCGCGTTCAGCCGGTAATCGTACATTTCCACCGCCTTCAGCGCGTCGTCCACCCGTTTGCGGATTTCAGCGGGCGGCACGCCCAGGTTTTCCGGACCGAACGCCACGTCCTCCTCAACAATACTCGCGACAAGCTGGTTGTCCGGGTTTTGCAGCACCAGGCCGACGCGGCGGCGGATCTCATAGATCACGCTCTCGTCCATCGTATCCATATTGTCCACATACACCTTGCCGCCGCTGGGCAGCAGCATGGCGTTGAAGGTTTTGGCGATCGTGGATTTTCCGGAACCGTTATGGCCCAGAAGGGCTACAAATTCGCCTTTGCGGATACCGAGCGACACGCCCTTCAGGACCTCGTGCTGTTCTTCGATTTCCGGCTCGTCATAGCTGAAGGAGATGTCGTCCGCTTTGATATAATCCATTTTTGTACCTACCTGTTTATCGTTCATTTACTTTCCCATATCGCGGTGCTGCCGCAGGGCAGCACCAGCCCGCTTTCGGTCACCGGCAGTCCGATTTCGTCGGAAGAAACGCGGCCGCCGAATTTGTTCTGAATCAGCACGCCCAGAAGATATTCCATTACCGCCGGGGACAGCCCCGTCGTATAGGAGTTCAGGATAAAGAACAGCGGATGCTCCGAAAGAATCGGCACGCACATTTCCACCAGCGGATAAAGCTGTTCCTCCAGCTTCCACACCTCGCCGCCCGGACCGCGCCCGTAGGACGGGGGGTCCATAATAATGCCGTCGTAGGCGTTGCCCCGGCGCTGTTCCCGCTGCACAAATTTCACGCAGTCGTCCACCAGCCAGCGGACCGGTCTGGATTCCAGGCCGGACGCGGCGGCGTTTTCCTTCGCCCAGGCGACCATACCCTTCGACGCGTCCACATGGCAGACCTGCGCGCCCGCTTTCAGGCAGGCCAACGTCGCCGCGCCGGTATAGCCGAACAGGTTCAGCACCTTCAGCGGCCGGCCCGCCTCCGCGATTTTTTCCATCGCGAAGTCCCAGTTCACGGCCTGTTCCGGAAAAATGCCCGTGTGCTTGAAGCCCATGGTTTTCAGCTGAAAGGTCAGTTCCCCATAGTTTATTTTCCACATGGACGGCACTTTTTTCAGCTCCTGCCAGTTTCCGCCCCCGGTGGAGGAACGCAGATAGCGCGCGTGGGCCGAATGCCACAAAGGATGCTTCTTCGGCGTATTCCAGATGATCTGCGGGTCGGGCCGGATGAGGACGATATCGCCCCAGCGCTCCAGCCTTTCCCCCGCGGACGTATCCAGCAGTTCGTAATCCTTCCAGTTTGCAGTTCTCAATTTATTCCCTACTCTATATCTTCTTACAGCATTCCCTTTCCGGTCGCTCCGTTTAGCGCCCGGAGGAAACTGCTGAAATGAATTCATTTATTTGTGAAGCCGGTTGATCCGGCTTTTACGCCAGCCTGTCGCGCACGGTATCGGCCACGGAGTTGGCCAGCACGCTGATATATTCGGGGTCCTCCCCCTCGATCATAACGCGGAGCAGCGGCTCCGTGCCGGAAGGCCGGACAATGATGCGCCCGCTGTCGCCCAGCTTCTGCTTCGCCTTTTCGACGGCGTCCTTTACCTTGTCGTCGGTGTAGAAACGCAGCTTGCCTTCCGCGCTGACCTCCACATTGACGATGATCTGCGGGTAGCGCGTCATCAGGGTGGCAAGGCTGGAAAGCTTCGCCCCTCTGCGGTGGACAATGCTCAGCAGCTGCGCTGCCGTCATTTCTCCGTCGCCGGTGGTGGCAAAGTCGAGGAAAATAATGTGCCCGCTCTGCTCGCCGCCGAAGTTATAGCCCTCCAGCAGCATTTCTTCCAGCACATAGCGGTCGCCGACCTTGGTGGCGGCGAACTTGATGCCGTTGTCGTCACAGAAACGGTTAAAGCCCATGTTGGTCATAATGGTTCCGACCACGGTGTTTTTGCCGAGCTTTCCGCGGCTTTTCAGATCCGCGGCGCAGATCGCCATCAGGAAATCGCCGTCCACCAGCTGTCCCTTGTCGTCAACCGCAAGGCAGCGGTCCGCGTCGCCGTCAAAGGCAACGCCGGCGTCAAGACGGTTTTCCTTGACGAAGGACATCAGGCTCTCCATATGGGTGGAGCCGCAGTTCTCATTGACATTGACCCCGTCCGGACGGTCCGCCAGCATGTGGCATTCCGCGCCCAGCTCGGTAAACAGTCTTTCCGCCGTGCGGCTTGCCGCTCCGTTCGCGCAGTCGATGCCGATGCGCATACCGTCGAGCGAAAAGGGAACCGTACTCTTGATATGGTCAATGTAGTCGCGCGCCGCGTTTTCCGCGCGGGAAACGCTCCCCACATTTCCGCCGACCGGGCAGTCCGGCTTCTGCGCATGGTCGAGCACGATCGCCTCGATCTGCTCCTCCAGCGCGTCCGGCAGCTTGTAGCCGTCGCCGCTGAAAATTTTGATTCCGTTGAATTCACAGGGGTTGTGGCTGGCCGTTAGCATCACGCCCGCGTCCGCCTTGTATTTTCCGACCAGAAACGCGACCGCCGGGGTCGGGATGACGCCGAGCTGCACCACGTTGGCCCCGACGGAGCAAAGGCCCGCCGTCAGAGCACTTTCCAGCATATCGGAGGAAAGGCGGGTGTCCTTTCCGATCAGGATTTTCGGATGCCTGTGGTTGCCGTCCGTCAGTACCATAGCCGCGGCGCGGCCGATATTCATAGCCATTTCACAGGTCAGCTCGCTGTTCGCGATTCCTCTGACACCGTCCGTACCAAAAAGTCTTCCCATTATAAGCAACTCCTAATATGTTTTATTGTTGATTTCAGAACAGTTTCTGCTGACTGTCCTCCTGCCCCGGCGGGGTCAGGCCAAGGTGCAGGTACGCCGCGTGAGTGGCGCAGCGCCCGCGGGGGGTGCGGCTTAAAAAGCCGATCTGCATCAGATAGGGTTCGTAGATATCCTCAATGGTCACGGCTTCCTCGCCGATGGCGGCGGCAAGCGTTTCCAGCCCGACCGGCCCGCCGTTGTAAAAGCGGATCAGCGTGCTCAGCATCCTCCGGTCGTTCGCGTCCAGCCCGATTTCGTCGATTTCCAGCCGGTCAAGGCCGACCTTCGCCGAATGGTAGGTGATCACGCCGTCGCTGATGATCTGCGCGAAGTCGCGCACACGCTTTAAAAGCCGGTTGGCGATTCGCGGCGTGCCGCGCGAGCGCGAGGCGATTTCCAGCGCGCCGTCCGCCTCGATCGGGATTTCCAGTATTTTCGCGCTGCGGGTCACAATTCGGGCAAGCTCCTGCGGGGAATACATCTCCAGCCGGAGCACGACGCCGAACCGGTCGCGCAAAGGCGCGGAAAGCTGACCGGCGCGGGTGGTCGCCCCGACCAGCGTGAATTTCGGCAGCGGCAGATGATAGGAAGCCGCCATCTGGCCCTTGCCCGTGATAATATCCAGCGCGTAGTCCTCCATGGCGGGGTACAGGATTTCCTCCACGCTGCGGGAAAGGCGGTGCACCTCGTCGATGAACAAAACGTCGCCCGGGTTCAGGTTGGTCAGAAGCGCCGCCAGATCGCCCGGCTTTTCGATCGCGGGGCCGGACGTGATGCGCAGATTGACATTCAGCTCGTTCGCGATGATTCCGGCGAGCGTCGTCTTGCCCAGCCCCGGCGGGCCGTAGAGCAAAACATGGTCCAGCGACTCCCGGCGCTGTTTTGCCGCTTCAATAAAGACGGAAAGATTCTCTTTTACCTTATCCTGTCCAATATATTCCGAAAGCACCTTCGGCCGGAGCGGATTTTCCACTTCGGCATCCTCCGGGGCATACTCCGGTGCCACCATACGGTTTTCAAAATCATAGTCGTTTGTATTGTCTTCGTAATTCAACTTCCGGTTCTCCCTCCTTCTGCATTTCAGGGATTCCCTTATTCTCATTGGCTCTTTTGTTTTACTTCTCTTTTATAGTCCCTGTTTGTGTTATACTTATCTTCTATTAAGTAAAAAAATTATTTCATGCCGCCGCCCATCGCCTTCAGCGACTGGCGGATGAGCTCCTCCACCGGCAGGGCGCTGTCAAAGCGTCCGACCACCGCCGCGGCGTCCGTGGGTGAATAGCCGAGCACTGTCAGCGCGTTGACCGCCGCGGCCGCGTTGGACGAGGCGGAAACGATCCCCGCGGGGACAAACGCCGCCCCGCCGGTCTGCAATCCCTTTACCTTGTCTTTCAGCTCCAGCGTGATGCGCTGCGCGAGCTTCGCGCCCACCCCGCTCGCGCGGGTAAGGGTTTTGCTGTCCCCGGTGGCGACCGCCATGGCGACCTGTTCCGGGGCAAGCTCGGAAAGAATCGCGAGGCCGACCTTCGGACCGACTCCGCTGACGCCCGTGAGCATTTTAAAGCAGTTCAGCTCGCCCAAAGTCGCAAAGCCGAAAAGGTCCAGCGCGTCCTCGCGCACGTTCAGGTGCGTGTACAGCGTGGCCTGCTCCCCAAGGGCGGGCAGCGTGCGCTGGGTGCTGAGCGTCGTCAGGCACTTGAAGCCGACCCCGCCGCACTCCACCACCGCAAGCCCCGGCTCCATATGGATTAACTTTCCCTTTAAACTGTAGAACATTTTCCTGCTCCTGTTTTTCCTTTATTTGAAACAGTCCGAACGGGTCAGCATCCGCCGGCGGAAAACGGAACCCGCCGCCTGCCCGTGACAGATCGCCATGGCAAGCGCGTCCGCGGTATCATCCGGCTTCGGCACCTCTTTCAGGCAGAGCAGCCGCCTGGTCATCTCCATCACCTGCGGCTTCATTGCCTGCCCGTAGCCGGTGACCGCCATTTTCACCTGCAGCGGCGTATACTCAAAAACCTCGATCTTCGCCTTCTGCGCCGCAAGAAGAATGACGCCCCTGGCCTCCGCCACGCCGATGGCCGTTTTCTGATTGTTCTGAAAATACAGCTTTTCTATGGCTACGGCTTCGGGCTTCCAGTGAGCGATTACCTTTTCCAGCGAATCGTAAATGATTTCCAGGCGGCGGTTGAAATCCTCTCCCGCCTTCGTGACGACTGCGCCGTGCTCCAGCGGCTGAAACCTGCCGCAGTCCGCGCGGATGACTCCGTAGCCCACAATGGCGTATCCGGGGTCTATTCCGAGTATGATCATGCTTTCCGCCCCCCTGTCCCGCCGGTTTTCGTGCCGCCGGCGTATACCGCGCCATTGCCGGGGCAACCCATAATATCCGTTTATACCACAGGCGCAGCGCGCCGCTGTGGTATATTGATAAATTGGCGAAGCCGGTATCATAGCCGCTTTGCGGCTATTATACCACATACGCACTCAATAGTGAAGAGAAGCCGGGCACTTTCCCGGCGGGTGTTTATCGGTAATTTCGTCAAAGTTATATTTGTTTTTGATGAATTTTAGTATATAATCAGTACAAAGGCAGGAGGTGTCCCTATGCTGGAAAAGGCAGACAAGAAAACGGAAATATCCGAAAAAGACGGCAAACAGCGGGCAAAGGAGCTGAAAGCAGCGCTGGCCGCCCTGCAGCAGCCGATCAAGCAGAACAAGCTGCCGGTCATCATTCTTTTCGAGGGCTGGGGCGCGGCCGGAAAAGGCAGCCTGATTTCCAGCCTGATTTTAAATTTTGACCCCCGCGGGTTCAAGGTGCATTCCGTTACGGAGCCGTCGGAGCGGGAAAAGCGGGAACCGCTTTTGTGGCGGCACTGGCTGAATATTCCCGAGCAGGGCAAAATTTCGGTGCTCGACCGGAGCTGGTACCGGGACGTTTCGGTCGCGAAACTGGAGGACAGCGTCAGCGACGCGGAAAACCTGCGCCGCATGGACGATATCAAGACCTTTGAGCGCCAACTGACGGACAGCGGATATCTGATCATCAAATTTTTTCTGCACATCGGCAAAAAGGAGCAGAAGAAACGGTTTGAACAGCTGGAAAGCTCCAAAAACACGGCATGGCGTGTGACGGAGACCGACTGGAAACGCAACCGCCGGTACGAGGATTATTATCAGGTGTTTGACGAGATGCTGGAATACACCTCCACGGAAAACGCGCCGTGGCACGTCGTCCCCTGTACGGATAAAACCGCCGCGGAGCTGGAGATTTTCCGCACCGTCGTCGTCGACTGCATCAACGCCGCCCTGAAGCCCCAGTCAAAAGCCGCGCCGACCGTTTCCAACGAAAATCCGGCCGTCGATCCGGGGAATTTTCCGCTGCTGCCGATGCCGAAGCTCGCGGAAATCCCCCTCGACAAAACGCTGGATGAAAAAAGGTACAAGCCCCGCCTGCGCGAGCTTCAGGACGAGCTGAGCGCGCTGCACGGAAAGCTGTACCGGAAGAAAGTACCCGTCGTCATCGTCTACGAGGGATGGGACGCCGCCGGAAAGGGCGGGAATATCCGCCGCCTTGCGCAGGCGCTCGACCCGAGAGGCTACGAGGTGGTCCCCATCGCGGCGCCGAGCCGTGAGGAGGCCGCCCGCCACTACCTGTGGCGTTTCTGGAAAAACCTGCCCAAGGACGAACACATCGCGGTGTTTGACCGTTCCTGGTACGGGCGCGTCATGGTGGAACGGATCGAAGGCTTCTGCACGGCGGAGGACTGGCAAAGGGCTTACCGTGAAATCAACGAGTTTGAGGACCAGCTTCACGACTGGGGCGCGGTGATTGTCAAATTCTGGCTGCAGATCGACAGGGACGAACAGCTGAAACGCTTTCAGGACCGGCAGAGCACGCCGTCCAAGCAGTGGAAGATCACGGACGAGGACTGGCGCAACCGCTCCAAATGGGAGGAATACGAAACCGCCGTCAACGACATGCTGCAGTACACCTCGACCCAGTTCGCCCCGTGGCACATCATTGAATCCCAGGATAAAAAATACGGGCGCATCCAGGCGCTGGAAATCATCACCGGCGCGATACGGGAACGGTTCGAATAAAAAAAGAGAAAGATGTGATGGAAATAAACTGCATACAGACCAATGTACTGACCGAAGAGCAAATCCAAAAGGTACGGGAGCTGGAAACAATCTGTCAGGAGCACGAGGGACTGAAACGCTCCGTATTTCTGTCCGGTGAGCTCAATCTTGACCCCCGCGCCGACTGCTTTTATCTGTCGTACGAGGGAGACCGGCTCATTGCTTTCCTGTCCCTCTTTATGATATTGGAGGGGGAAGCGGAGGTTTCGGCGTACACGCTGCCCAAATTTCGGCAAAGGGGCGCTTTCACTCTGCTGTTCCAAAAGGCCGCACAAACGCTTGCCAGACAGGGAATCCACCGGGTGCTTTTCGTACACGAGCCCCGCGGCGCGGACGCAAAGCGCGCATTGGAAACGCTTGCGGCCGTTCCTTCCCATTCGGAATATTTACTGGCGTTTGACCGCGCCAAATTCCGCAAACCGGCCGGTACCCTCCGGCTGGAAACTCCCTGCGAAGCGGATATCCCCCGGTTGGCCGCGCTGGATTCCGAGCTGTTCGGCGACAGTCTGGAAGAATCCGTGTCCATTATGAAAAAAGCGCTGCAGTCCCCCGCAATGAACGTTTATTCCGCTTTTTTGGGAAATGAACCGATCGGAATGTGCAACGTCAGCACGGAAAACGGAAACCGTTCCATTTTCGGACTCGGCATCGTACCGAAATACCAGGGAAAAGGCTACGGGCGCGAAACGCTGAGCCTGCTGCTGGAACGGCTGATACCGCGGGACGGAAAGATTACGCTGGAGGTCGCCAGCACCAACCGCGCTGCCTATCAGCTGTACATAACAAGCGGATTTGATACGGAAACGCAGTATGATTATGATCTGCTGACGCTCCATTAAAATAAGAAAACCGGGCGCGGCGGGATGAATGGATCAGCATCCCGCCGCGCCGCATTTTAAACCCTTTTATTTTTGTGTTACCACCGTCGTCCACAGCCTGACAATGGAGGAAACCAGCAGGATTCCCATTGCCAGCGCACCGGCAATGCCCAGCGTGTGCAGCCCGGTTTCAATAAACATGGAGTTGTTTCCGATGACGCAGTATTCCATGGTATAATAAATGCCGCCCCCCGGCACCATGGGAAGAAGCGCGACGAGCAGAAAACCCGTCACCGGCATTTTGAGAATCCTCGCCATCATTTCGGCGTAGACGGAAATCGCGATCGTCGCAATAAAATACTGCATGATATCGTTTTGGACGGGGCTGCTCAGCAGATAGAAAACCCAGCCGATCCCGCCGCCGACCGACGCAAAAATCAGGGTTTTCCCACGAAGGTTCATCACGGCCCCGAAGGGAACGCAGGCGCAGAACGCCCAAAGGCATGGTAAAAAATTCATGATGCTACACCCCCCATATCATGCGCGTCATCGTGAGCGCAATGCCCGCCCCGATGGCGATCGCGGTGGCGACCAGCACGCTTTCCGTAAAGCGGATCAGCCCCGCCATCAGGTCCCCGGCAATCAGGTCGCGCATAAAGCTGGTAATGGCGATTCCGGGGACAAGGTTCATCAGCGCGCCGATGATGACCTTATCCGTATCCAGCGCGAAATTGAACTGCGCCGCTATCATCGCGAGCGCCGCGGCCGCAAAGCTGGCGACGATATTTACGAAGAAGGGGTTGGCGTGAAAACGGTTCATATGATGACACACGATTTTAATGGCCGCGCCGCAGAGCATAGCCCAATACGCGTCGGTAAAATCCCCGCCGTAAAACAGCGTAAAGAAAAACGCAACCATCGCAAACGCGAAAATCTGAAACAGCAGCCCGTGAACCGGGCGGCGCTCGATCTGATCCAGCTCGCGGCGCACCGCTTTAAAATCCGGACGGTCGCGGCAGATCCGGCGGCAGAGGTCGTTTCCCCTTTCCACCTTGTCAAGATTGGTTCCCCGCACGGGGATACGCCGGATCAGGGTAACCGGCTTGCCCGCCGGCGTGGTGATGGTCACGTTGATACAGGTGGGGATCGCAAAAATTTCACCCGTATCGACCCCGTAAGCGCGGAAAATGCGCTGCATCGATTCCTCCACACGGTAAATTTCGGCGCCGTTTGCCAGCAGAAGGCAGCCCATGTCGGTGGTAAGCGTAATCAGATCGTCATAATTCATTCACAACACCCTTTGAAAATATCTTCCCATTTGAAACCGATTGTATTCTATCATATTTTCGGGGACCAAACAATATGAACAAAGGGCGGCCGGAATTTCCGGCCGCCTCTGTTCATACACAACGTAAGCGCAGCGTCATGAAAGGCTTTATGCGGGACTAAAATCAGGATTTCCTTCCAATTAAACAGCAACGATATGCTTTGCGTAATCATAATCCTGTTTTTTGACCAAAATCCTGTAATAATCCTGAATTGCCGGCGCCCCCCTTGACAGGCTTGCATTTCTTCCATCCAAATTATTCAGAGACACCCTGAACGAATTATTCTGGATTTTTGTCTTAAACAGGATGTTTGCGTTTCTGAGAAGAGACTGCTTTTCTAAATAGTCCTGGTAATCCATGCTTACATAAAGTTCCTGCCAACCCAAGTCGAATAATGACATCAGAGTCACCCCTTCCTATTAATCATCACATTCGCCAATTTCCTTTATTATAATATTGCAAAATATAAATGTAAATACTCCTTTTTAATGACACACAAAAGAGCGGCCGGAATTTCCGGCCGCCCCCGCATATTGATAATCTGACTTCGTGTTATTTCTGAAGTGCTTTCTTTGTCACCTCGACAATATGGCCGGCGTTCAGGCCGAACTCGTCCAGCAGGTCGACCGCCGGGCCGGAATGGCCGTAGACGTCGTTCACGCCGACCTTGATCACCGGAACGGGGAACGCTTCGCAGACAGCGCCGCACACCGCGTCGCCCAGTCCGCCAATGACGTTGTGCTCCTCGACGGTGATGATTTTTCCGGTTTCCTTCGCGGCCTTGATGATCAGCTCGCGGTCAAGCGGCTTGATCGTATGGATATTGATGAGCCGTGCGTCGATGCCCTGCTCCTCCAGTGTTTTGACCGCTTTCAGCGCACGGGAAACCATGAGGCCGGTGGCCACGATGGTGATATTCCTGCCGTCGCGCAGGGTGACGCCCTTGCCCAGCTCAAACCGATAGTCGTCGGCGTTGTTGAAGCTCTCCACCGCCAGCCTGCCGAGGCGGAGATAGACCGGGCCGTGATGCTCGATCGCCGCTTTGACGGCGGCCTTCATTTCATAGTGATCGGCCGGATTGAGCACGACCATACCGGGGATCGTCCGCATCAGCGCGATATCCTCGTTGCACTGATGGGTCGCGCCGTCCTCGCCGACGGAAATGCCCGCGTGCGAACCGACGATTTTGACATTCAGCTTCGGATAGCCGACGGAATTGCGCACCTGCTCAAAGGCGCGGCCCGCCGAAAACATGGCAAAGGAAGTGGCGAACGGGATCTTTCCGCAGGTCGCGAGGCCCGCGGCCACGCCCACCATGTTGCACTCCGAGATGCCGCAGTCGATAAAGCGGTCCGGACAGGCTTTCTTGAATACACCCGTCTTCGTTGCCGCGGCAAGGTCGGCGTCCAGCACAACCACCTGCGGATATTTTTCAGACAGCTCCGCCAACGCTTCGCCGTAGCTTTCTCTTGTTGCCTTTTTTACCATTTCAGCCATTTATTCCGCCTCCAATCCGGACAGTACCCTGTTCAGGTCCTGCATTGCCGTTTCATACTGTTCCGCGTTCGGGGCGGTGCCGTGCCAGCCCACCTGATTTTCCATAAAGGACACGTCTTTTCCTTTGACGGTCTTCGCAATAATCGCGCTCGGCCTGCCTTTTACGGTCCTTGCGTGATGGAACGCGGCTTCTATTTCGTCAAAATCGTGTCCGTTGATGACCTGAACGTCAAAGCCAAAGGAACGGAATTTTTCATCGATCGGCTCCGGTCCGCCAACTTCGGCGACGGAACCGTCGATCTGCAGTCCGTTGTTGTCCACAATCAGGCAGAGGTTGTCCAGCTTGTGGTGGGCCGCAAACATGGCCGCTTCCCAGACCTGGCCCTCTTCGATTTCGCCGTCTCCCAGAATGGAGTACACGCGGTAGTCCTTATGATCCATTTTCCCGGCGGCGGCCATGCCGCAGGCGGCGGAAACGCCCTGCCCGAGCGATCCGGTGCTCATGTCGACACCGGGGGTCCCCTTCATATCCGGATGTCCCTGAAGCATGGCGCCGATATGGCGCAGCTTCTTCATTTCCTCCATCGGGAAATAGCCTTTCAGAGCCAGGGTCGCGTACAGTCCCGGGGCACAGTGTCCCTTGGAAAGCACAAAGCGGTCCCTGTTTTCCTCTTTCGGATTTTTAGGGTCGATTTTCATCTCCCTAAAATACAGATAGGTGAAAAGGTCGGCCGCCGAAAGGCTTCCGCCCGGATGCCCCGATTTCGCGTTGTATACGCCCTCGATCGCTCCCATTCTCACTTTGCACGCCAGTTTCTGCAATTGATTTTTTTCCGTTTTGTTCATATATATTCCTCCCTTAGGTAGTCTTGCCGAGTGTCCCGATTCAGCGGTTTGCCATTTTGTAAATCCGGAAAACGTCGTCGCGGTCCAGGGCCCTGAACCCTCCGACCTTGCGCTTGCCAAAGAACACGCAGCTGTCCGCCATCTGCCCCAGAACCTCGTCGCTCTGCACGCCGATTCCAAGCTCCGTAAAGCAGGTGGGCATCTGCAGCGAGGCAAAGAAGGCGACCGTTCTGTCAATCGCAGCGTTGGCCGTTTCTTCGGCGCTGTTCCCATGGATCCCCCATACCTTTTCTGCAAAACGCACAAAGCGCCCGGGCTTTGTCCGATAGCAGTATTTTGCCCAGGAACCCCAGACCGCGGAAAGGCTGGCGCCGTGCGCCACGTCGAATCTTCCGCTCAGCTCATGCCCAAGCTGATGCGGGGCAAAATCGATCACCGCGCCAAGGCCGGTCAATCCGTTGTGGGAAAGGCTGCCGCACCACATCAGCTCGCTCATCGCGCCGTAGTCGCGGGGATTTTCCTTCGCGGCGGTTCCGTTTCTGATCACTACGCGCAGAAGGGCTTCCGCGATCTCATCCGTGAGCTCGTTTCCCTCCGTCAGCGTAAAATAGCGGTCCATCGTATGCATCATGATATCCACGATTCCGCAGGAAAGCTGGAACGGCGGAAGCGTGTAGGTCAGCTCCGGATTCATAATGGCGAATTTGGGCCGGTTAAACGGCGTATTCAATCCGCGTTTTTCCCCCGCTTCCCAATTGGTAAGCACCGCCGAATCGCTGGTTTCGCTCCCCGCGGCGGAAATGGTCAGAATCGCGCCGACGGGGCTGCTTTTGGTAAGCACGGCCTGCTTTGTCCAGAAAAGCCAGAGATCGGTATCCGGATTTGCTACGCCGTGGGCGATCGCCTTCGCCGTATCGATCACGCTGCCGCCGCCGATACCCAAAATAAAGTCCACGCCGAACTCCTTCGCCTTCCTGACGCCGTCCCTGGCAAAAGAAAGCCGGGGATTCGGAACGACCCCTCCGACAGAAAGGAACGGCAGGCCCCCTTCTTTTAGCGTTTTCTCCACGCGCTCCAAAAGGCCGCTTTTTACCACGCTGTTTCCGCCGTAAACAACAAGGACGCGCGTGCCGCCGTGCTTTTTGATTTCATCGGAGGCCTGCAGCTCGGTATCTTTGCCGAAAATTACTTCTGTAGGAGAATAAAATGTGAAATTTTTCATTGCTACATCCTTTCTCAGCAATTTAAAAAGGAAGTAATGCCAAACGCATTTTCAGCGTTACTTACCCATTTTGATCTATCCTATATTTTACACGATTTCCCCGTTCTGTCAAATGCTTTTCCCGCCGGAGCGGCGCGGCTTCCCGGAAGCGGACGGACCCGGAGCCGCGTAAAAATAAAAAAACAGTCACCCAGTAAACTTTCGTTTAAAGGGCGGCTGTTTTACTGTTTAGTATTTCCACTTGACCTTACTTTCCGCCGCGATACGTTTCCGGCAGCACCGTGGGCGGCCGGTCACTCCGGCCACCACTGCACGGCTGAGCGCGGTCAACCGCAAAACCGACTGAAAGTTAATCCGCTACCGCAAGGACGCTGAGCACCGCGTTGCCAACCGTCGCGCCCGGCGTTACATCAATAATGGAATTGGTCGACAGTTCAACGGAATAGGTGTAGAAGCCAGGCTCCACCGCTTCATCCAGGAACTGGAAGCTGAAAGCCTCCGCCTCAAGAACATCGACAATCGTCGAGAAGGTGTACGTGGAGCCTACGCCGACAGAACCATCCCTGCCGGAACGGCGGATCTGGAAGTTCAGCGTTACGGAAATTCCGAGAGGCAAATTGATGATGCTGCTGAAATGGAGCAGATTGTTTGTAGGACCCATGCCGCTTGTGTCTATGGTGGTGGACACCACGTTAAGCGGCTCGGCAAATAATGTGGTGATAATCGGCAGTGGACCGACCCCGCCGCTTGATGCGTTTAAGGCAACTTGTCTTCTTTCTGCGGAACAGGAATTCAAGGAACCACAAGCACCACTCTGAAAGTTATACATATAATCCACCTAACATATAGTTTTGGGGAACGTTCTCCGCTTTATACTATGCTACTTTCAGGCAGTATGTACATCCCCGGGCATACATTTTTGCGGGAAACCCACGCTTTCCCGCCCCACTCAGGCGGCGCGTCCGCTTTGGCCGGAGGCGTAGCCCCGCAGGAATTTCAGCCCCGCGACCCAGTCGCACAGCTTCTGAAAGGCCGCGCTCCCTGTAAATGGCTGCAGCAAAAGCGCCCGGACCCGCTCCAGCAGCATGCCGGCGGCAAAAATCGCCAGAACAGAGGCCGGAATGATATAAAGGATCTTTGCCGAATCAAAATAGAGAGAGGTGTGCAGGATTCTGGTGTAAAGGACCCCGCGCACCCAGATGTTGTCGCTGATCAGATAGACCCCGAACGTAAGCGGCGACACAAAAGAAATCATCCGGCTCACAGTCCGGTTTTCGATCGTAACCCCCCGGAAGAAAAGGAACAGAAGAATGGAGGCAAGCGTGATTGGTACGGAAACATAGGACAGAAAAGCGTCGCTGCCCGTACATTTTTTCCATGCGACAAACACGCAGCACAGAACAGCCCCCGCAAGATACCAATACGGGCCGGTCCGACGGTTCCAGTAAAGCCGCAGATACGCCGCGAAGAAGTACAGGCACACCATCCATACCACATTGTAGCCGCCGTTGGTGCTCATAATGGTCAGCGGCGGAAAAAAGGCGTTCCACGAACAGAACATGGCGCTCAGCAGAGCCACCAGGATCTGCATCTGCTGTTTTGTCGCCGTTTTTACAACCATATTCAGAAAAGGAACCAGGCAGTAAAGCGCGATATAGCTGGTCGCAAACCAGTATTTTCCCGTGATGACGGGGAAGAAGGCGCCGAACAGATGCCCCTTCGTAAGGGGCGCCAGGCCCATGGCCACAAAAATCAGATAGATGACAGCCGATGTGGAAACGATCTGTACCAGCAAAGCGATCAGCTTTTTGATTTTAAAATCCGAACCGGCAAGATAATAGCCGCTGATCAGGACAAAGCCGTTTACCCCTATGTAAGAAAATGTTTCCAGCGTCCAGACGAAAACATATCTTCCGCCGCCCGCGGGAACCGCGTCCAGCATGCCCCCGTGTCCCAGATAATGCAGGGTCACGATCATCAGCATCAACAGAATCCGCAGCAGCTCAATGCTCATATTCCGATTTTTTCTTGTATTCCCTGAGACTTGACTCAATACGGCACCCTCTTGTTTTTTACAGTCCTGCAGATGTTAACGCAGCCAGATGATCGAAGCCACGGCGACGCAGACACCCAGAACAACGCCCGCGAAAACCTCCAGCGGAGTATGGCCGAGCGATTCGTTCAGCCGGCTGGCGGTATCCTTAAGGTATTTTCCCCCGTCCGGCAGATTGCATTTGTTTTCTTTCAGATATTCCGCAATGTCATTGATGGCCTTCGCCTGCTGTCCCGCCGCGCGCCGCACGCCCATGGCGTCATACATAACGATCACGGCAAGGGTAAAAGCAAGGGAAAAGTACGGGGAGCCAAATCCGTATTCGTGCGCCGTACCGACGGCAACGGAACATACCAGCGCGGAATGGGCGCTCGGCATTCCGCCGGAGCCGGAAAGCGTTTTAAAGTCGAGCCGTTTGTTTCTGCAAAGAAAAATCATCGATTTGATCAGCTGTGCCAGCATCCACGATACAATGCCGATCATAATTAAATAATTATAGGTCAAGAACCTTAATACCATCTGAAATCCCCGTCTTTCAAAATATTCGCATATCCAAAACGCCGCTCCCGGCGCCGGATATTTCCGCTCTTTACAGTGATTATTTAATTATACCATCTACCGCATTATAAAGCAAAAGCTTTTCACAAAAAAGAGCATCCGGCGGACGCTGCCGCGGGATGCTCCCCTTGCTGCCGTATCGATCCGATTTACTCCACAGGGTCCGCCGGGGCAATCCCCCTGTGAGGAACCGGGGTGGAAAAAACGATCTGGGTCTGCGTATGCCCGAACTGCTGAATCTGGCCGATAAAGGTATCCAGTTCAATGGTGCTTGGAAACGCGACTTTTATCAGCATGGAATAATTTCCTGTAATACAGTTGCATTCGATCACGTTGGGACATTGCCGGATAAACGGATAAAAGACGGGTTTTTCGCTCGGAGCCACCTCCAGATTGATAAACGCGAGGATGTGATAGCCGAGCTTCACATAGTCGACCGTAGCCGTATAGCCCGCGACCACGCCGAGCTTTTCCAGCCGTTCCAGCCGGGCCGACACCGCCGGGGCGGACAGAAAAACCTCCTGCGCCAGCCGCTTCACCGACATCCTTGCATTGGACTGCAAGAGCATGACGAGCTTTCTGTCAATTTTGTCCAACATTCCACGTCCCCCCACAGCAAAAGCACAGGCATACCGGTTCGGAATCCGGCCGCCCTACAGGCGCTGTAAAATATCCCTCACCTTTGCGATTTCGCCCGCATCCGTGCGGTAGATGATGAATTCGCTCATCAGCGGCAGGCCCATGCTGACGTCTTCCTTACGATAGGTCATTGCACTCTCCACGTTTCCCTTGCCGGAAAGATGGAACGATTTCGCCCTGGTTACGGCGGCCAGCTCCGGAAGCTGCGCGCTGTTCACCCCGCTGCCGACCAGAATATCGATCTGCCCGGCCGCCTTTTCCACCAGCTGCGCAAGCAGATGCCGGCCCTCATAACAGGTATTCTTCTGGCCGGAAGTCAGAATCGTACCGATGTGAAGGTCCTTCGCGTCCTGCAGCGTCCGGAAAGGGTCCCTGCTGACGTCGAACGCGCGGTGCAGCGTGACGCTCATGCCCCCCGCGGCTTCCATCAGTTCTTTCATCCTCGGAAGGTCGAGGCTGCCGTCCGCTTTCAGCACCCCGATGACGACGCCGTCCGCGCCGTGCTTCCGGAACATTTCAACATCCTTTCTGACGATGCCGAATTCGTCGTCCGTATAGCAAAAATCGCCGAAGCGGGGCCGGATCAGCACATTGATTTTAATGGAAACCTTTTCCCGCACCGCAAGAAACAGATTGATGTCCGGCGTGGTGCCGCCGATAATCAGGTTGGCGCACAGCTCCAGACGGTTCGCGCCGCCCGCCTGCGCGGCCACGGCGGATTCCACCGAATCGACGCAGCCCTCTAAAATATAGTCCTTCATCCCGGGTCCTCCATCCATTTTATGATACGAAATCTCTTTTCTCATTCTAACCCGGGGCGGATGCCGCGTCAACCTTTTCCTTTACATTCTGGGCTGCGTCATCGTGTTCGGATTGGGGATGCTGTCCAGACTCTGCTTTGTGAGGAGTCCGTCCTCGAGCGCGATCTCCTCCACCTGCCTGCCGGTGCGCAGCGCCCGCTTGGCGATTTCCGCGGATTTTTTGTAGCCGATATAGGGGCAAAGCGCCGTCGCGATCCCTACGCTCTGCCCCAGCAGCTCCCGGCAGCGGTTTTCATTGGCGGTGATCCCCGAAACGCAGTTGTCCACAAAGGTGCCGACCGCGTTTTCCAGGGTCGTGAGCGACTCGAACAGGTTGTAGAACAAAACGGGCTCGAACGCGTTGAGCTCCATCTGCCCGGCTTCGGCGGCCATGGTAATGGCCATGTCGTTCCCGATGATATTGAACGCCACCTGAGTAACCACCACCTCGGGGATGACCGGGTTGACCTTTCCCGGCATAATGGAGGAACCGTTCTGCTTGGCGGGCAGGTTGATCTCCGCGATCCCCGCCTTCGGCCCGCTGGAAAGCAGGCGCAGGTCGTTCGCCATTTTGGAAAGGTCGACCGCGCAGGTTTTCAGGGCGTTGGAAACCGAGACGAATCCGTCCAGATTCTGGGTGGCGTCGATCAGGTCGCGCGCCTGTTCCACTTTGATTCCGCTCAGTCTGCGGATATTTTCCGTAATGCTTTTCAGGTAACCGGGGCTGACATTGATGGCGGTTCCGACCGCCGTTCCGCCCATGTTGACGGTCTGCATTTCCTTTTCCGCTTTTTCCAGCCGCCTGATGTCGCGGTCCACCACCGACGCGTACGCGTGGAAAGACTGGCCGAGACGGATGGGAACCGCGTCCTGCAGCTGTGTGCGTCCCATTTTGACAATGCCGTCGAACTCGGCCCCTTTCCTGTTCAGCGCTTTTCTCAGTCTGTCCAGCTGGGCCGTGATTTTCGGCATCAGCTTCAGCACCGTCAGCTTTGCCGCCGTGGGAAACACGTCGTTTGTCGACTGGGACATGTTGACATGGTCGTTGGGATGAACCAGCGAATAGTCTCCCCTGGCCCCGTGCAGCAGCTCGATGGCACGGTTCGCGACGACCTCGTTGGCGTTCATATTGGCCGACGTGCCCGCGCCGCCCTGAATCGGGTCGACGATAAACTGATCGTGCCATTTTCCCGTGATGATTTCATCGCACGCGCGGACGATCGCTTCCGCGATTTTCCGGTCCAGATTTCCCGCGTCGCGGTTGGTGACCGCCGCCGCCTTTTTTATTTCCGCCAGGCTGTTGATGAATTCGCCGTTCATCCGGAGGCCGGTAATATGAAAATTCTGTTTCGCGCGCAGGGTCTGTACGCCGTAATAGGCGTCCGAAGGGATTTCCATGCTGCCTATGGAATCGCTTTCCACTCTTGTGTCCATCCTGATTTCCTCCTGTTTCCCTCTTGCATGATGAGATGTATTCTTTACAGCATTTCCGGTTGCTTCTGCAACAAGCTTGCGTTTCTCCCCGCCGAAGGCGGGGAGAAACGTGTTTTGTCTCGCAAACGGAAATGGAATGGCTGTAGGTCTTGTATGAGAATAGCACCGAGCGGGCATTGAGTAAACCGGGAAAGGCAAAAGAAAAATTAAATGTCAAATGAGCGGTGCGCCGGTTTATTTAACAAGTTTGTCGGTCGGGTTCCCTTAGGAATAAAAGGCAGGTCCAAAACAAACCGTTCCGGACCCGCGGTGCAGAAGCACGGACGGATTATCCCGCCGTACCCTCTGATTTATCCTGATATTCCTGCTCGCAGTAAACGCACCGGTACCGCTGGTTGCTGTCGTCGGTAAGCCGGAAAATATGGTCGATTTCTTCCTCCACGCTTGTAATGCACCTTGGATTTTTGCATTTGATCACATTCTTAAGGATTTTGGGAAGTACCAGCTGCTTCTTTTCTATGATTTTACCGTCGTCAATAATGTTGACGGTAATGTTATGGTCGATGTACCCCAAAACATCCAGATCGATATCAGCCGTACCCTCGATTTTGATAATGTCCTTTTTTCCGAACTTGCTGCTCTTTGCGTTTTTAATCACGGCGACGCAGCAGTCCAGATTGGCCAGGTGCAGCAAATCATAGATTTTCATGCTGCTGCCCGCGCGGATATGGTCCAGAACGATCCCTTTTTCCAGGCTGTCAATATTAAGCATGTTCCACCTCCAGAAGCGTCATCATCAGCGCCATCCTCACGTACACCCCGTTTTGAACCTGGTCGAAATACGCGGCCCGCGGGTCACCGTCCACTTCCAGCGCAATTTCATTCACGCGCGGCAGCGGATGCAGAACGGCCATGTCGGGCTTCGCGTTTTTCATTTTCGCCGCAGTCAGAATATAGCTGTCCTTTAACCGGATGTAATCCTCTTCGTTGAAAAAGCGTTCCTTCTGCACCCTTGTCATATAGAGAATGTCGAGCCCGGAAATCACGTCCTCTATATTTTCCACTTCCCGGTAAGGGATATTCTGCGCCTTCAGAACATTGTCGATGATGTAATCCGGCACCCGAAGCTCTTCAGGGGAAATCAGGATAAAGCGGATATCCTCGTATCTGGAAAGCGCCTTAATTAAAGAATGAACCGTACGGCCAAATTTCAAATCGCCGCACAGTCCAATTGTTAAATGATTCAATCTGTGTTTTTTCGCCCGGATGGTCATTAAATCGGTCAGCGTCTGCGTCGGATGCTGGTGCCCGCCGTCGCCCGCGTTGATGACCGGGATCCCGGAATAGCCGGAAGCCCTTAACGGGGCGCCTTCCTTTGGGTGGCGGATCGCACAGATATCGGCATAACAGGATACCGCGCGGATGGTGTCGGCCACGCTTTCGCCTTTCGAGGCGGAGCTGCTGTCCGCAGAAGAAAAGCCTAATACACTGCCCCCCATATTAAGCATTGCAGCTTCAAAGCTTAACCGGGTGCGCGTACTAGGCTCATAAAATAAAGTCGCTAATTTTTTTCCCGAACAGACCTGAGAATATTTCTTGGGATTTTCAGCGATTCTGTCCGCCAAATCCAAAAGCCGGCCGATTTCCGCGACCGACAGATCCAGAGGGTCGATCAAATGTCTCATAAATACCTCCATGCTTCCAATTTACCCGGATTTCCCAAAAGAAGCACACCTTGAAGCAAATTCAAAGTGTGCCCTGACAAAGCATACGGATAAATTTTATTTTTTAGTATACACTACCGTTTTGCCCCTGTCTATAGAGACAATCCATAAACATATTTCTTTCAAAAATCAATTTATTATAAAATGTATCCAATCGGCGGAAGAACGGAAATCGTCCCGCCGCATTTCGGCGGGATATTTCGCAAAAACAGGGCGCTTTCCGGCCGATCCTCTGGACAAACGGGTGGTGATCGAATAAAATAAAGTCACGCACGGCGTCAAAAAACACCCCGCGTGACTTTTGAAAAGCTGAAACGGCTGGAAATTACTTTTTGTTCTGCCTTGATTTCTGATTCAGCTGTTTTGCTTCTTCCGTGCCGCTTGTTCCGGAGTTGCCGGAGCCGGAGCCGGAATTTGCAGACTGCGAATTCAGCTGTCTGGCTTCCTCAAGGTTCGGGTCAATCGAATTGGAATAGCTTGACGTACTGCCCTGCTTCGCTTTCTGATTGGCCTTTTTGGCGTCCTGTAATTCTTTATTATCGTTATACATTTTTTTGCATCTCCTGTTTGATTGAACTTTTTAATGGAAAGTCAGAATCATATTGACTTCCGAAAGTATTTTGTCCATTGAACGGCTTTTTACAACAGGAAATGGGAAAATTATTAAATATTGAAATCTGAAATAAAACAGAATCCTTAGGATCCCATGAGCTTTTTCAGCCTGTGGGAAACCGGAAATTTCAAAAAAATCCATAACTTGGAAAATAAAAAACGGAGGGTATCATTATGAGAAGAAAAGACAGGGAAATCACGGATTTGCGGAAGATCGACGGGATCATCGCGGCCTGCGACTGCTGCCGGCTGGGTTTTGCCGATGAAAACGGGGTTTACATTGTTCCCCTCAATTTTGGATACGAGGTCAAAGGAGAAAAAAGGTGCTTCTATTTCCATGGGGCAAAGGAAGGCAGAAAAATCGATTTGATCAACCGGACCGGCCGCGCCGGCTTTGAACTGGACACCGGCCACGAGGTGACCGGCGCAGAAACGGCCTGTAATTATTCCTTCCGCTACCAAAGCGTGATCGGCGACGGAACAGTCGGCCTTGTCACGGACGACACGGAAAAAAGGGCCGCCCTGCAGCTGATTATGTCGCATTATTCCGAAAAAAACGACTGGGCTTTTCCGGACGCCGCCGTCAGGGCCGTCGCCGTCTTTAAGCTGGAGGTCAGGGAGCTGGCCTGCAAGGAGCATTTATAACGATACGCCGCCGAGCTTTTCTGCGGCATCCTCTTCGGTCGGTACAAAGAAAATATCTCTCCCCTGATTGCTTTCATAAATAAAGTCCCTGAGCGGTTTGCTGGTGTATTTTGAAAAATCGCCGTAGACCGCAAATTTGATATGATAATTGATGAATTTCTGCAGAATTTCTCCCGCCACACCGGAACTCAAAATAAAGAAATCGTCGGCAATCGCTTCTTTGTTGAGCGCAATGCGGCTGCATCCCGTTTCATACTGAACAGACATCATCCAGTCCAAAGCGGACTGGCCGTCGGAAATCAGCGTTTCCCCGCTGTTCACCACCGCTATTTTAACACCGTTTTTTTCTTTGATTTGGGTATTCATATACTTTCTCCTTTAAAATGCCTGTTTTGGCGATCTCTTTCCCAGGTCAGTATACATTCGTCCTTTCCGCTGTCGGGGGCAGTGTTCGCTTTGGCTTTTCCTTTACGATGACAATCGTCAGATAGCCGCTTTCCGGGTCGAGATTTTCCGCCCCGGCGCGGACGGACTCGTTTTCCATTCCGCAGTTGGAAACGGAGTAAACCTCCATCTGATCGGCTTTTGGGAATTCCACCAGCATTTTCTTCAGCTCCGCCAGCTTTTTCCCCGATTTCATGTAAATTTTCGTCCCCTGAAGGCTCAGGGTATGCCCGATACCGTAGGAAGCGGGGATAATATGGATTTCATCCCGGCTGCCGCCCAGAGCGATGCCGAGCGCGGCCGCGGCCGCGCAGAAGGAGGGCACGCCGTTGATGAGGACGGCCCTGCCTCCGCTTTCCAGAACCCTGCTGTGGACATAGCTGTAGGTGGAGTACACGCAGGGGTCGCCGATGGTGAGAAAAGCCACCGTTTTGTCCGCCCGCAGAAAGCCCTCGATTTTTTCATAAACCTCGTCGTGCGCCTTCTTCAACCCTGCTTTTTCCCTGATCATTGGAAAGGGCAGGCAGGCAATTTCCTTTTCTTCTATCTTCGGGCAAGCCTGTTTGACGATCTGATAGGCGTAGCATTCTTCCCGCGTTCGAGCCGGAAGAACGACGACGTCGCTTTCCCCAATACACCGCAGCGCCTTGATTGTCAGCAGTTCCGGGTCGCCCGGGCCTACT
Source organism: Caproiciproducens sp. CPB-2 (assembly GCF_036287215.1). Lineage (NCBI taxonomy): Bacteria > Bacillati > Bacillota > Clostridia > Eubacteriales > Acutalibacteraceae > Caproiciproducens > Caproiciproducens sp. CPB-2. Next base: position 564,789 of record NZ_CP142860.1, on the reverse strand, counting down.
CCGATCCCGTATAAAATTTTACTCATTGCTCCCTTTGCCTTTCCTGCCGCTCAAAATAAAAATGCTTTTTCCCCGCTTCATCCACGAAGCTTTGCGCCGTGATCTGAAAAACCTTTTCGATCATCCCGCTCGACTGGATTTCCTCCGGAGTCCCCGTTTGGACGATTTTCCCGTCCTGCATGACAATGACGGAATCCGAAACCCGCATGGCGATATCCAGATCGTGCAAAACCGTCACCACCGCTTTTCCCTGCTCTTTCAGCTGTTCCATCAGCTGCAGCAGCTCCAGCTGATAGCGAATATCCAGATAAGTGGTCGGTTCGTCGAATAAAAACACGTCCGTTTCCCCCGAAAGCGCCATTGCCAGATAGACCTTCTGCCTCTGGCCGCCGGAAAGCTCGTCCACCTTCTTGTCCCGCAGCGGCAGGATGCCGGTTTTTTCCATCGCCTTGCGGCAGAACTCATAATCCTCTTTGCCGTAACGCCTGGGATAGGAAAGGTAGGGAAACCTGCCGTGCAGCACCATTCTGCCGACGGTGATCGCCCCGGCGGCGTGGCTTTGCGGAAGATAGGAAACCTGCTGCGCGAATTTCCTGTTTCCGATTTCCTCCCTTTTTTTCCCTTTCAGGTACACGGTCCCCTCCTGCACCTCGCAGAGGTTGACCGCCGCCTTCAGCAGGGTGCTTTTCCCGCTTCCGTTCGGCCCTACGATCGTGGTGATCCGGCCTTCTTCAAACTCCGCGTTAATTCCTCTGATCACCGGCGTCTTTCCGTAGCCCGCGGAGACGTTCTCCAGCTTAAGCATTGCGGTTCCCCCTTTTCCGGCGGAACAGCAGCCAGACAAAGAACGGCGCTCCCACAAAGGATAAGATGATCCCCACCGGCAGCTCGAACGGGGCGAAGCAGGTCCGGGCTATAAAATCGCAGATCAGCAGAAACAGCGCGCCCAGAATGGCGGAGGAGAGAATCAAGTATTTCGATTCCTCCCCTACCAAAAGCCTTGCGATGTGGGGAACAATCAGCCCCACAAATCCCAGAAGCCCGGCAAAGCTGACCGCCGCGCCGCACAGGACGGCCGCCAGCATCAGGAACAGAAAGCGGTAAAAGGAAACCGGCAGTCCCAGCGTCTTTGCCGTTTCTTCCCCCAGCGACAGCACCTCCAGCTCGTTGTGGAGCAGCAGCACCGCCAGAACGGCGGCGACGACAAGGACGGACGCGTATTTCAGAACCTGGGCGTTGACCCCGTTCAATCCCCCGATTTTAAACATGTTGGCCGAAATCAGCGATTCTTCGCTGAGCGTATTGACCGCGTCCGTCGCCCCGTTCAGAAAGCTGTTGATCGCGACGCCCGCAAGGACCAGCGTGATTTTGGAGGAACCGGTCTTTTTCCCGAGATAAAAGACAAACAGAACGGTAACGAAAGCCCCTGCGAACGCGGCCGCCGGCAGAGCGGCATATGATTTCGGCAGCAGGATGCCGCACAGGACCACCGCGAATCCTGCCCCGGAATTTACGCCGATAATATTCGGCCCGGCGAGCGGATTGTTCAAAACGGTCTGGATCACGGCCCCCGCCACAGCCAAAGCCGTTCCCGCAACGACGGCGCCCGCCACGCGGGGCAGACGGACGTAAAGGAGAATCCGCCCGGCGGCCGTCGCCTCCCGCCCGGAAAACAGCTCCCGGAAATCCGCAAGGGATATTTTTGCCGACCCGCCCAGAATGCCGATTCCCGTCATCAGCAGAAGCAGAAGCAGCATGATCGCTATTCTTTTTTGCGCCCTGACCGATTGTCTACTTTTTTCCATATAAATCGTCCGCCAATATCTGATAGCTTTCTCCCCAGCGCTTATTCGGCTTCAAATGAAACAGCTCCTTCGGAAGAACATAATAATGCTTTTCCTTTACCGCCGTCAGCCCGCTCCACGCGGGATTGGAAATCAGGAGCTGATCGACCATACCGAGCGCGGCTTCCCGGGATTCCCCCATGGTCGTCACAAAAATAAAATCCGGGTCCGCGGCGACGATCGCTTCCATGCTCAGATTATCCAGCAGGCTGCCCTTTTGGTCGGCGATATTCACACAGCCGAGGTCCTTCAGCATTTTCCCCGTCATGCTGTCGCTGCCTTTGGCCTTTACCCCGGTGGAATACGCCCGCAGGAACAGCACCGTGGGACGGCTTCCATCCGCTCTGGCGATCTGTTTCTGAATTTCCGCCTGCAGATCCGACACGTTTTTTTTGTACAGGTCCGCCCTGCCGGTGATATCGGTCAGCGTTTTCATCATTTTTGCATAATCCTCAAAGGTTTCCACTTTGAAATAAGCGGTTTTGATCCCCGCGCTTTCCAGCGTATTTCTCAGCTTTACATGCTCCGAAATCGCGCCGGACAAAATCACGAAATCGATTTTATCCGCAATCATGCTCTCCACATTCGGGGTGTTGAGTTTCCCAAGGTTGAGCATGTCCTCTTTGATTGGAATCGTACCCTTCGCGTCGTCCGTATAGGCCGCGACGGTTCCGCCGGCCAGCTGCCAGGCGTCCGCATAGCTCGCGGACAGCACCGCCGTCTTTTTCGGGCGGTCCACCGTCACCCGGACCCCCAGATCGTCGGTGAACGTAACGGCGCTCGCCGCCGAAGACGGGGACTGGGAGGAGCTTGCCGTATTGGGTTCTGTTTTTCCGCATCCGTAAAGAAGGCATAAGCCCAACACGAACGCCATGATTTTCCCTGCTGTTTTCATACTTTTTACCCGATTACCTCTCTTAAATGGTTGATATAAAGCTCGCGGATGCCTTCGTATTCGCCGATTCCCTTCCGGATACATTCCGGCTCGCAGCCTGCCGCTCTCAGATTTGACGCAAAGGAGTCCTGTTCCCCCGCCATATCGTTGACCGCATGGTCGCCCGCCACCAGCATCAGCGGCAGCACCAGCACGCGCTTTCTTTTTCGCGCGGAGGCGTTCAGCTTTTGAATCACATCCGCAACGGCAACGGAGCCATCCACCGTGGCAATGTGGATTTCTTTGCCGGAACAGGCCCGCAGCTGCTTTTCCAGCTTTGCATAGCTGCCGTCCGCCTCATGCGGGGAGCCGTGCCCCATCAGGACAACGGGGTCGTCTCCCGCCGCTTCCCCGATTTCCTGCCACAGCGCTTTGGCGGCGGCGGCGTAATCGGCTTCGCTGCCCAGGAGCACGCGGGCTGTTTTTATTTCGGAAAACAGTTCCCTGCATTCTTCTATTGTACACTTCATTTTACCGTTTTCAATACCGTCTATCAAATGAGTCGGCAAAACAGCGGCGCGGGTGATTCCGTCCCGCTTCATCTGCCGCAATGTCTCCCTGACGTCGCGGATGATAATACGGTCCCTTTTTTCCAGGATACTTCTCACAATATTGCTGGAATACGCCTGATAAACGCTCCAGTCCGGGAAAGCTTCCCGGACTGTCCGAGCGATTTTTTCAATGTTTTTCTCTCTGGTTTCCCGATAGGTGGTCCCAAAGCTGACGATCAGAATTCCCTGCTTCATTCGTTCTCCTTACCGTTCGTCCATTTTTTACGTTCGACCAGGCGCCCCATCAGGAAAGCGATGATTCCGACGCCGACGCCCGTCTGCAGGCAGAACAGAAGGCTTTCCACTTCGCCCGGCAGCTCCCCGTGAATCGCGGTCTCCAATACCGGCGTGAACCAGGGCTCATAGTTCCCCGCGATTTGCTCCACCATGCCGCTGCCCGCGTCGTCGGAGCCGCCGAATTCCGCGCCCTTTAAAGCGAACAGCGGGACAAAAGCGATGAAAACCGCTGCAAGGATCAACGCGACAACCGTTTTTTTCGTCTTACTCATCTTATTTCTCCTCCATGTTCAATTTCAGCATTTTCAGCTCCGGGGTAGCGTATGTTTTCAGCGCGATCATGATCAGGACGGTCAGAATGCCCTCCAGAACGGCAAGGGGCAGCTGCGTCGGCGCAAAAACGCCGAGGAACTTCCCGGCCGACGCCATAGCACCTCCCTCCGCGGAAGGATAGGCGACCGCGAGCTGAAAGCTTGTGACGCAGTAAGTAAAGAGGTCGCCCAGAAACGCCGCCAGAAAAATGCCGATATAACGGTTCACTTTCAGCTTTCTGCACAGCAGGAAAATTCCGTAGCTGAGCAGCGGGCCGGCAATGGCCATGGAAAAGGTGTTGGCCCCCAGCGTGGTCAGCCCGCCGTGCGCAAGCAGAATCGCCTGAAAGATCAGGACGATGATGCCTAAAATGCCGACGGCCGTGGGCCCGAACAGAATCGCGCCCAGCCCCGTACCCGTCATATGGGAACAGCTTCCCGTTACGGACGGAATTTTCAGGGAGGAAATCACGAAGATAAACGCCCCCGCCATGGCGAGCAGTGTGATGTTCTTCCTGTTTTCTTTCAGCTTTTTGTTGATGGACAGGTATCCGGTCACTAAGAAGGGAATGCACAGCACTCCCCAGGCAATACAGTACTGAGGCGCAAGGTAGCCCTCCATAATGTGCATCGCGTAGGCATTCGGAGTAATTCCCACGATACCCGACAGGACCGCCAGCGAAGCAATCCATTTTTTCTGTTTCGTTGTCATTGTTATTACCCTCTCTTTTCGTTTTATCTGGAACAAATATCAATTTGTTTACCATTCTTTACAGCAGCGCGGCAAAATCGGAAATCCTTTTGGGGCAAGCTCCCGCTTTCCCGATTTTCCCCTTTTCTTTCAGCAGATCGTAAAGCTGCATCAGGACCGGCTTTTTCAGGTTTGCTTTTCCGAGCAGGGACTCGTCGCGGAAGATTTCTTCCGCGGTTCCGTCGCCGATCAGCTCCCCGCCGCAGAAAACCAGGACCCGCTGCGCAAAGCGATAGGCAAAATCCACGTCGTGCGTGGAAAGCAGGACGGTTTTTCCCTTTTGTCCGATCTGATCCAGAACCTCTTCCAGCACCTGCGCGTTGACCGGGTCCAGGGAAGCGGTCGGCTCGTCAAAAATCATGACTTCGGAATCCATGGCCAGGATGTCCGCGATGCTGACCCTTTTCTTTTCCCCGCCGCTCAGGGAATGGGGCGGCCGCAGGAGGTGATCCTCCAGCTTCATTTCCCGGACGGCGCGAAGGGTCCTTTCCTCCACCTCTTCCCGGGGAAGCTTCATATTCAGCGGCCCGAAGGCTACCTCCGCCTTTACCGTGGAAGCGATGATCTGACTGTCCGCGTCCTGAAAGACGATTCCCACATTCCGCCGCAGCCGGTTGATGTTTTTCCTGCCGATCGTTTCCCCGCGGTAGCGGATTTCCCCGCCCGTGGGCTCCCTCACACCGTTCAGATTCAGAAAAAAAGTGGTTTTTCCGGCCCCGTTTGCCCCAAGGACGGCGATTTTTTCCCGCTGATAGATCGCAAGGCAGATGTCCTTCAGCGCATCGCAGTCCCTGTCATAGGCAAACGAAAGATGGTCCGCCTCCAGAATTTTTTCTTTCATTCAGCCCCTCCTCCCTATCAAACAAAAGGTTCCCAAAAGCAGCGCGAGATACAGGCCGGCGTATCGTAGCTGCCCCGCCGTCAGCGGCCTTTTTTCCTCCCAGAACAGGGCGTTTCCCTCATAGCCCCGCGCTTCCATCGCGTCGTAATACGTTTCCGCCTTCTTCATGGACAGGATCAAAAGATTCGCCAGCTCCCCGCTGAAGGTGCGCAGGGAGGTTTTCAGGTCGCAGTACCCCAGCCTTGACCCCGCGGCGTCCTTCTGCCGCTGATTGGTTTCCGACAAAATGAAGATATACCGGTAAATCAGGTGCATCAGTTCCAGAATCAGAACCGGCACACGGATTTTTCTGAAAACGGAAATGATTTCCCCCATCGGGGTGGAAAGCGTCATCAGGTACAGCGCGCTGACCGCCGAGAACGCTTTGAGGGTCACATGTATCCCCAGTGTCAGGCTGCTTTGGGTCACGTACAGATTCGTCAGAAAAAACCGGGTGCGAAAGAGGCTGTCCGCGCCGCTGCCGAACTGGGCCGTAATCGCCGCGCCCCCCAGCAGAATAAAGGCCAAAGGGATTTTCATCAGGCGGAAATAGTCTCCTACAGGGATTTTCCCCACCCCCACGCTGAGGAACAGCATAAAAAGGAGGGTCACGACGGAAACCCCGACGGAATCGGCGGCGACGACCGTCACCAGCGCCCCCACCGAGAAAGCGACCTTATAGGTCGTATTCCACTCCCTTAAAGCGGAAAGATATGAATAGGTATCGGCGGATATCTCATGACCCCTGTGCATAGCTTTCAGCCCTCCCTAAAAAACGGTCCGCGTAGGCCGGGTTCGCGTAATAATACAGATGCGGAAAGCCCCACCAGTGATTTTTTCCGGCGTGGACACAGCGCCACTGCCGCCCCGACACCGGTTTTCGCGCCAGACAGGCGCTTCCGTTGTCCGTGCTGTCAAAATAGTGGAACTCGTGTCCCCGGATTTCCGTCCCCTTCGGCAGGAAGGTTTCCGTTTCCGCGCGGACGCCGATATACCCGAAGCGGACCAGCTTTCCCCTATAGCGGCAGCTTCCCTTTACCGCGCCAGCCATCGGGAAGGCCTGCCCCTCCTGATTTTCCATCGTCTCATGCAGGTACAGAAAACCTCCGCATTCCGCAATGGAGGGCATCCCGCTTTCGATTGCCTCTTTCACGCTTTGCCGCATTCCTTCGTTTCGGGAAAGCCCCTCCGCGTATAGCTCCGGGTACCCGCCGCCCAGAATCAGCCCGTGCAGGCGCGCCGGGAGCTTTTCTTCGCGCAGCGGTGAAAAGGGGATTAGCTCCGCCCCGGCTTTTTGCAGCAGCCGCAGATTGTCCTCATAGTAAAAGCAGAACGCTTCATCCATGGCGACGCCGATCCGCACGCCGTCCGCTTTCGCGGGAACCGTTACCGGGGCTGCTTCGAGTTCTTCCGCCCGCGACGCGATCATCATGAGCTTTTCCAGATCAACGGCAGTCCTGAAGACCTCCGCGGATTTTTTCAGCTGCTCCCGGAGCCCCCCGATTTCCTCCGGCAGCCGCAGACCGAGGTGGCGGCTTTCCAGTCTGATTTCCGTCTGAACGGGAAAATACCCCAGCACCGGAATTCCTGTCTCCGCTTCTATTTCCGGTTTGATCACGTCATAAAACATCTTTCCGGTTCTGTTCAGAATCACGCCCTGGATCAGGCGCGCGGTGTCATACTGCAAAAAGCCGGCAATCAGCGGGATGACCGACCGGCCCATCCCGCGGGCGTCCACTACCAGAATCACCGGCGTTTTCGTGACCTTTGCCAGATGGTAGGAGGACGCTTCCTCTTTGACGCCGCCCAGGCCGTCGTAAAGCCCCATGACGCCCTCGATTACGGAAAGATCCTTCCCTTCGGCATCCTCCAGAAACAGAAATTTCGTCGTGTTTTCATCCGTAAAATAGGAATCCAGATTTTTGGAGGGCACGCCGAGCACCTTGCGGTGGAACATAGGATCGATAAAGTCCGGCCCGCATTTAAACGCGGCCGCCCTTTTCCCGCTGTCCAGCAGGGCCTGTAAAAGCGAACAGGTCAGCAAGGTCTTTCCGCTGCCGCTGCCGGCAGCCGCGATCATGATTCTGGGTGCTTTCATTCGTCTTTCTCCCCATTTTCCCGAAAAGTAAAGGAAACGATAAAAACCGGATTCTCCGCGCGCATCAGGCGGTACCTTCCTACCGGCTCGGCCCTGCTGACCTGTACCTGAACAATCTCTTCTTCCTCCACCGGCAAGGTTTTCAGCAAGCCGCTGATTTCACCAAGGGTTTCCAGCGTGACGGCGTTCACGACCACACGGAGCCGCGGGTTTTTCCGGTAAAGCGCCGCGAGGATTTCCTTCAGATTGCCGCCGCTCCCGCCAAGAAACGCATGGGTCGGGGCAGGAAGTCCCTCAAACGCCTGCGGCGCTTCGCCCTCGACCACGCTCAGGTTGGCAAGGCCGAATTTCGCCCGGTTTTTTTCCGTCAAAAGCGCGGCTTCCCGCTTCTTTTCAACGGCATACACCCGTACGCGGTCGGACAGCGCCGCGCACTCGACCGCGACGGAGCCTGTGCCGCTCCCGATATCGTAGAGGACGGCGTCCCGGCAGAGCCGGAGCTTGCAGACGGACACCGCGCGGACCTCTTCCTTGGTCATCGGCACCCGGCCCCGAAGAAAAGCGCTGTCCGGCAGCCCGTGCGTCAGCCGCTTCTTTTCGGCTTCCGGGTTTTCGATCAGGCAGACATAAAGCCCTTCCTGTTTGAGCGCGGCGCAGCCCGCCGGATCCAGATTCAGGATCCGTTCCTCCGGATAGGAGAGCTGATAGCCCGCCGTGATTCGGATATTCTCCGTTCCGTGCTCTAAAAACAGCGCGCCGAGCGCTTTCATATCCGCGAGGCCGGACACGAGCAGGAACGTTTTTTCATTCGTACGCACCGTATCGAGGACATTGGCGCTTTTCCCGTGGATGCTGACGATCGCCGCGTCGTGCCAGCTTTTCCCGAGCTTTGCCGCAAGGCAGGAAACGCTGGAAATCCCCGGCAGGATTTCCACCCGCGCTTGCAGGGTACCCGCTTCTGTTTCTTTTTGCAGGGCGGCGTACAGCTTTTGCGCCCCGCTGTAAAATCCGGTGTCCCCCGAAAAAAGGACGGCCGCGTTTTGAACCGCTTTTCCCTTCAGATACGGGAGGATGTCCTCCGCCAGATAGCAGGGGACTTTTTCGGCCGGGCCCGGGATCCCCGCCAGGAGTCGCCGGGCCCCAAAGAGAAGTTCCGCTTCCCGTATCCGGCGCTCCGCCTCCCTTGTCAGTAACGTTTTGCCGCCCATTCCCATCCCAATCAGGGAAATCCACGTCCGGCTGTCCCGCCGCAGCTTTTTCCCGGTCAGGTCTTCCAGTTTTTCGCATACTTCCTCAAAGGAATCCCCTTCCGCCCGTTCCGGGTTCCCGATCATTAGCACTTTCGTCCCGGTGTTGCGGGCGGCCTGTATTTTTTCCGGAAAGCCGCCGTTTTTACCGCTTTCCTTCGTCACCAAAATGCGGATATCGTACTGCCGGAGCATCGCCTCGTTCATTTCCACCGAAAAGGGGCCCTGCATGGCGAGGATATGTTTTCCTTCGATCCCGTTTTCATAACAGAGGGAGAGGCTTTCCAGCGCGGGCAGGACCCTTGCGTACAGGCGGGGAAGCAGCTCCTTCCGCCCGCTGTAAAGGGACAGGTCCTTACTTCCCGTCGTCAAAAGGATGTTGCCCGGCATTTCTTTCAGCGCCTCGGCACAGGCTTCATGAGTGGGATAGCGGAAGCCGTCTTTTTGCCCCGGCGGCAGAATATCCGTATCCCGCTGCATGCGCAGGCAAGGGAACCCGCTTTCCGACGTGCTGTTTCTGATATTCTCCGAAACGGCGGTCGCAAAGGGATGGGTGGCGTCCACCACCGCGAGGAAATTCCCCGAACGGAGAAAGCGCTTCATTTCCTCCGGGGTCATCCTGCCCTGATGGACGGTCAGCCCCGGCCTTTTTTCCATGACCAGCTCCCCGTATTCCGTCGCCACGCAGACCGTGCATTCCAGTCCGTTTGCGCACAACAGCTCCGCCAGCCGGCGGCCCTCCGTTGTCCCTGAAAAAATCAGTATCTGTTTCATAAACGGTATCCTCTTTCAGTGATCAGCTTCCCGTCCCGAAGCCGCGTTTGGGAATTCCCGATAAAGACGGTGGTAAACATATTGACCCGCCGCTCCCTCAGTTCCTTTAAGGTGCAGGTAAAGGTCCAGGTGCCCTCTCTGCCGATATTTTCCACATAGCCGCAGGCCCTGCTTTCCTCCAGCTGTTCCAGCAGAATGTCGCACGCCTTTTGCAGGTAATCCGCGCGCCTGTGGCTGGAAGGGTTGTAGAGCGCAATACAGAAGTCGCCCCGCGCCGCAAACCGCAGCCTTTTTTCAATCAGCTCCCACGGCGTCAGAAGGTCGCTCAGGCTGATAACGCAGTAATCGTGGTTCAGCGGGGCCCCAAGGCATGCGGCGCCGCTGTTGGCGGCGGTGACGCCCGGAACCACAGAAAGCTCGCAGTCCGGGTAATCCTTCCCGATCTCGTACATCAGCGACGCCAGCCCGTACACTCCGGCGTCCCCGCTGCAGACCAGCGCCACCGTTTTCCCCTTCAGGGCTTCTTCAAAGCACATTTCGCACCGTTTCGCTTCCTGCGTCATCGGCGTGGACAGCAGCTCTTTTTTCAGAAAGCGCTTTTCCAGCAGATTCAGATAGACCGGGTACCCGACGATCACGTCGCTTTCCTCCAGCGCCCGCACCGCCTGAAAGGTCATCATTTCTTCCGCTCCCGGTCCCATTCCCACAATATAAATCTTATGTTTCATCAAAGCTTACACTCCATTTTTTCCGCGCGATCGCCACGGTGATTCCGTTTTCGGCGTATTTTTCGGCAACGAGCCTTCCGTCTTCCCCGCAGGCCGCCATCGCCGCGCGTTCACAGACGTTGTCCACGCCCACCTGCTCCTCCACAAACGCGGAGGAGGCAAAATCGCCGCCAACCGTTTTCAGTGTGTCCGCGGAAAAAGTCAGGAAAGGAAGGCCATGCTTCTCCGCAAATTTCAGCAGCCCCGGCTCGTCCTTTTTCCGGTCGACCGACGCGGCGGCGGCCAGCGACTCCCATCGCAGCCCGGCCTTCTTCATCTGCTTTTCCGCCGCTTCCTCTATTTCCGGAAAGGATTTCCCGCGCCTGCACCCGATTCCGAGCACAAAGGCCCTTGGGCAAAGCTGTAAATCCGCCTTTTCCGCATCCGCCGCAAAGGGGGAAACGATCACCGACGCCCTGCCGTCCACAGGGTAAGGTACCGGGGTCAGCTCCTTCGGCCAGCTTCCCGTACAGGAACCCGCGACCGCCATTGTGACAGGCTTCCCGGCAAGAACCGCGGACGAAACAGCTGCAATCCCGCCCCGGTTACAGACAGCCAGCCGGTTCCCGCGGGCAAAGACGTCCGCCGCAAACAATCCGTTTACGTCGGTGGCGGTCGTGACGACCGGAACCGCGCCGGTCTTTTCCGCGATCCGTTCGGCCAGCTCGTTGGCTCCCCCGAAATGCCCGGACAGCAGCGGGATCACAAAGCGTCCCGCTTCATCCATGACCAGCACCGGGGAATCCTTTAGCTTATCCCTTACAGAAGGCGCGATCGCGCGCACGGCAATGCCGCAGGCCCCGATAAAGAGCACCGCGCCGTGCTCCCGGAACTGCTCCCCCGCCCACCGGGAAAGGCTTTCTTCCACATATACGGCTTTTAGATCGTCCGGCAGATTCCTGTGTTTGGTAAAAAGAACCGTTTCCATCTCCCGCGCAAGGCTGCTTTGGACTGTCCACGCAAGAGCCGCCCCTCTCTCAGTAAAGCTGATGATACTGATTTTCATTCCCGTTTCCCTCGAAATTCCGTCTCAAAATCCGGCGCGTACAATCTGGAGCGCTGGTAATTCCGATGCGCAACGGCGTCCCCGACCAGAATCAGCGCCGTTTTGGTGATTTGGTTCGCTTTCGCCATTTCTTCCAGAGTTCCTACGGTACAGACACAGGCTTTTTCCTCCGGCCAGGAGGCCTTGTAAACAATGGCCGCGGGCGTTTCGGGCCGGTAACCGCCCTTTTGCAGTTTTTCGCTTAATTCACGCAGCATCCCGGCGCTCAGATAAATCGCCATGGAAGCCCCATGCGCCGCTAAGCTTTCAATGCTTTCCCTTTCCGGCACCGGGGTTCTCCCCTCCATGCGGGTAATGATCAGGCTTTGGGAAACACCCGGCAGGGTGTATTCCAGATTTAACGACGCGGCGGCGCCGAAGCACGCGCTGACCCCCGGACAGCTTTCATAGGGGATGCCGAGCGAATCCAGAACATCCATCTGTTCCCGCACGGCCCCGTATACGCTGGGGTCCCCCGTGTGGAGACGCACCGTGGTTTTCCCGCTTTGTTCCGCCCGGCGCATGACCGCAGCGACCTCCTCCAGCGTCATTTCCGCGCTGTTATAGACGGCGCAGCCGTCCTTTGTATCCTGTAAAAGCTCCGGATTGACCAGCGAACCCGCGTAGATGACGACGTCCGCCGTCTGAAGCAGCCGTTTGCCCCTCACGGTGATCAAATCGACCGCCCCGGTTCCGGCCCCCACAAAATAGATCATAGTTTCCCTCCCGTTTCCATGATTGTCTGAAGCAGTTCCTGTGCCCCTTCGCTTTTCGCCAGCTCTCCGAATTCGTTTGCGTAAAGAATGCATTCTGTCCGGATTCTTCCCGCCGCGCGTTTATTCAGGTAAAAACAGATTTTTCCCAGAAGGATTTCCATCGTCCTTTCCCGTTTCCCGGCGGTTTCCAGTATCCGTAACGCCTCCTCCGTGGTGACGCAACCGAGGATTTCCCCGGCGGTCTTTGCGGAAATGCCCGCCCGGATTCCTGCCACCGCCATCAGCTCCATCCGGCAGTCCCCTTCCTTGGAGTGGGTGTTCATCATTCCGCCGGAAAGCTTCACCAGCTTCCCGATATGCCCGGTCAGGAGCATCGCGGTAAATCCCGCTTCCACCGCCATATCGATGGTATTCCCGATAAAATTACTGCACTTGACGCTTTGGTCAAGATCATACCCGTAAGCGGTTTTCATAAAAGCCTGGCCGTAATTCCCCGGCGTCACCGCCACCGCCCGGCAGCCCTCTTCCTTTTTTACATTCAGCTCCACCCGGATGGTGTCGAGCAGCGCCTGGCTGCTCATCGGCTCCACAATCCCGGTGGTGCCGAGGATGGAAATGCCCCCGGTGATCCCCAGCCTGGGGTTGAACGTCTTTTCCGCCAGCTTTTCCCCGCCGGGAACGGAGATTTCCACCCGGAGCCCGCCCCGGTAATCGGTCAGGCGGCAGATTTCCGCCACTTCCTTCGCGATCATTTCCCTCGGCACATGGTTGATGGCCGCGCTGCCGACCGGCTGGTCCAGTCCGCGTTTGGTGACCCTGCCGACCCCTTCGCCTCCGTCGATCACGATTTGGCTTTCTTCTTCCGGCGACCGTTCCCGCCCGTTTAAGACGACACGGGCGAAAACCAGCGCTCCGGTGGTAACGTCCGGGTCGTCCCCGCCGTCCTTTCTGACCGCGCAGGTGACCGCGGATTCCCCGCGGGTGATCTCCTCCACCGCCACCTTATAGGGAATCCCCTTGGGCGTGTCGATGGTGATGGTCCTTTTTTCTTTCCCGGTCAACAGCATGTAAGCCGCCGCCTTCGCCGCGGCAGCCGCGCAGCTTCCGGTCGTAAATCCGTACCGCATTCCTATCTCCCCAGCTCGTAAAGAATCGCGTTGCAGACAGCCGCCGCCACATTGCTGCCGCCCTTCCTGCCGCGGTTTACGATAAAAGGCACATCCGTCCCTAAAATCAGCTCCTTTGCCGCCTCCACATTGACGAAACCGACGGGAACCCCGATGACAAACGCCGGGCAAAAGGAACCGTCCGTAATCATCTCATAGAGCCGGATCAGCGCCGTCGGCGCGTTGCCGATGGCAAAAATCACCGGCTTTTCGATTTTGGCCGCCATTTCCATGCTGACCGCGGCCCGGGTCATCCCGCGCCGCTTCGCCAGCTCGGCGACCTCTTTTTCCGCCATAAAGCAATGGACGCTGCCGCCGTAACGGGCCAGTACGGTTTTGTTGATTCCGGCCAGCCCCATATTGGTGTCCGTTACAATATCCGCGCCGTTTTGAATCAGCTCCTTCGCTTTTTCCACCGCCCCCGGCGAAAAAGCGAGCGTGTCTGCATACTCAAAGTCCGCGCTGGTGTGGATGACGCGTTTGATCACCATTTCCTGCTCCGGCCTTAATTCGATCTTTCGCTCGCGCAGTTCCCTTGAAATGATTGCGAAGCTGCGTTTTTCAATTTCCTCCGGCAATACAAATTCGATCTCATCCATCCTGTTTCACCAGCCTTTCGATCTCCCGGATCAGCGTTTCATTTTCCCCGTGCCGTTTTACCGCAATACGATAGTAGCCCTTTTTCAGGCCCCTGTAGCTGCCGCAGTCGCGGATCAAAATTTTCTTTTCCAAAAGCAGATCATAGAGCGGCACAGGGGTATAAAACAATAGATAATCCGCCGCCGACGGATACACCCGGAACCCCAGCCGTTTGAGCTCTCCGCTGAGAGATTCCCTTTCCGTTTTTACAAACCGGACGGTCTTTTCCAGATATTCCTTTTCCCGGCACGCCGCCGCGCCCGCGGCCTGTGCGAAAACGGACAGGTTCCATTCCGGCAGCTGATTTCTGATTCTTTCCGTTAATTCCCGGTCTCCGCAAAAGAGGTAGCCCAGCCGGACGCCCGGAATGGCGAAGATTTTGGTGAACGCGCGGACCACCAGTACATTCGGGTACTCTTGCAGCCGGTTCTTGAACGAAAGCCGCTCTTCCCCGCCGGTAAATTCCAGAAAGCATTCGTCCAGCACGACGGTAATCCGCTTCTCCCGGCAGACAGCCGCGATTTTTTCCAGCAGCGCGCCGTCAAGCAGATTGCCCACCGGATTGTTGGGATTGGCGAGAAACAGCAAATCCGTATCCCCGGTCAGCTCCGTCAGAAGCCCTTCGTCCAGCGTAAACCCCGCGCTTTCCTTCATTTCGTAATAACCGATTTCCGCGTCCGACGCCAGAGCCGCTTTTTCGTACCCGAAGAAGGACGGAACCGGGATGACGATCCGTTTTGGCCTGACGGCGTGAATGATGGCAAGGAACAATTCCGACGCGCCGTTTCCGAAAAGGATGCGCTCCGTACCGACTCCCGTCATTTTGGAAACGCTTTCCGCCAGCTTTTCCGCCCGGATGTCCGGATACTGTTCGCAGTGCCCGACCGCTTCGTGCAGCGCGTTTTTTACAGAATCGGGAATTCCAAGGGGATTGCTGTTGACCGAAAAATCGATACGGACCTGATTCCGATAAATATCACCGCCGTGAATCATAAAATCCTCCTAATTAAAAAACAAAATCGGCAAGGAACAGAAGCGCCAGACAGACGCTTTCGCAAAGGCCCGCCGTAAGATAGAGCAGGCGGTTGGCCCGGACGATGTCCTCGTACTCCACCGCCCTGAGCGCGTCCCCGAGAAACGGCTTTTTGACCAGCTTGCCGAAATAGCTGGCGTCCCCCGCAAGGCGGATGCCCAGCGCCCCGGCGCAGACGGCCTCCGTATGGGCGGCGTTGGGGCTTTTGTGTTTCCTTCTGTCCCGTTTGTAAATTCTCCACGCGTCTTTTACGCGATACTCCTTTCCGGCAAGGGTACAGGCGGCTGTCATCAGCAGCGCGCTGATTCTTGCGGGCAGGAAGTTCACCGCGTCGTCCAGCTTGGCGGCGGCCCTGCCGAAAAACAAATACCGGTCGTTTTGATATCCCACCATGGAATCCATGGTATTGACCGCCTTATAAAAAAAGCCGAGGACCGGCCCGCCGAGGGCAAGAAAAAGCATCGGCGCGATCACGCCGTCGGAGGTGTTTTCCGCCACCGTTTCAATGGCGGCTTTGGCGACCCCGGTTTCGTCCAGCGCCGCCGTGTCGCGCCCCACGATCATGGACACCGCACGCCGCGCGCCCGGCAGATCGTTTTCCTTCAGCCTTTCATAAACCTTCATGCTCTCCTGCTTCAGGCATTTGGTCGCAAGCACCTGACAGGTCATGACGCTTTCCACCGCGATTCCAAAAACGGTGGAAAACCGGTAGGCAAGATACAGAATCAGAGCCGACGCCGTGACGGCCGCGGTCAGGACCAGAAACACCAGCAGGATTCCCCGGCGAAATTCCCTTTTCCCGTCTCTTTCCCGCCCGTCAGGCTTTCCCAGCAGCAAGCCGTCCAGTTTGGCGATCAGCTTTCCGATCAGCCGGACGGGGTGGGGAAGCCAGTGCGGGTCGCCCAGCAGCAGGTCCAATAAAAACCCGGCAAAAAAAGCAGTGATATGATTGATCATGGTTCCATCCTCTACAATTTCCTTATCCATTCCAATGAAAAACAACCGGTACCGGAGAAGGACAGACGGCAAAGATAGCCTTCTCCGTTTTTGCATTGATAATCAAAATAATTCCCCCCGCAAAAAGTGCTCAGCAGCGCCATGATGGTTCCGCCATGCACCATGGCGGCAGCGGAGGCTGAAATGCTTTCTGCCTTTCCAAGTTCCCTTACCGCTTGTTCCAGTCCCCGGCGGCACCTTGCAAGGAAGTCCCGCCTGCTCTCCCCGCCGGGAAAAGGCAGTTCCCCGCCGCTGTCTATCCACGCCTGATATTCCGCGTTTCCGCTCAGCTCCCGGTAATTTTTGCCTTCAAAGCGCCCGAAATCCATTTCCCGCCATTCTTCCATCACAACCGGGTTCGTACAGCCGTAAAGAAGCTCCGCGGTCTGGATACACCGTTTCATCGGGCTGGAAAAAATGACGTCGGCCTGCGGGTATTTCCCGGATTGCCTGTTTTGCAGCAGATTTTCCTTTCCCGTATCGGATAAGTCCTCTTCGGTTCGGCCAAGGTACCGGCCCAGCGCGTTGGACGGGGTCTCCCCGTGGCGGATCAGCGCCAGGGTTATTTGATTTTCTGTCCGATTCCGCATACAATCCGTTCCACCTTATCCGCTTTTTCCGCCAGCCCGCAGAGGATTCTCCCCAGACGCTCCCGGTATTCCCTTTCCCCGGCGTCCGCGGGGACGATTCCGTTCCCGACTTCGTCGCTGATCACAATCACTCTGGGGTTCCGCGCCAGGATTTCCCGAATCCGGTCCTCCGGGTCTTTGCCCTCCTCTAAAAGGGTTTTGACCAGAATATGAAAATGGTTGATGACCGCGGCCTTTGTTTCGGCGCAGTCCGTCGCAGCCGCCGCGGCGTCATATACCCTTTCGGGCGGGATGCCCGTCTTTTTCAGCACGTAAGTCAGTTTTCCCTGTGCGTATCCTCCAATATAAAGCTCCATGCCCTTCCCTCTTTTCGGTATTGATTCATAAATTCTAAACCAGCCCCGCGATACAGCAGACCGCCGCGGCCGCCGCGTTGACCCCCTCGCAGACCGTCACAAAATAGCCGCAGGTGTCCCCGGTGATGCCCCCGAGTTCCCGAAAGCAGCGGTGACGCCAGTAAAAGAAGGTCAGCAGCGCTCCCGCCGCAACGGCGATCCCCGTCCACAGGGACAGCCACAGCATTGCCGCCAAACAGAGCAGAAGCTGGAGGTACAGGGAAACTTTCACCGCTTTTTCATGAGCCTTGCTGGAAAACAGGTATAAAAGCCCTTCGTTTTTTGCGTTCGGAAAGGTCACCACTCCGATTCCGCTCAGGGTTCGGGAAAGAAAAAATCCAGCGCCCGCCACCGCCAGAGCCCTTGGCTGATCGATTTCGGAATACGCCCCGAAATAAAGCAGGGTATAAACAGCCAGCTGTATCACGGAAAACGCGCCGATGTGGGAATCCTTGAGGATTTCCAACTTTTTTTCGCGGCTTTGATAGGAATGGAACGCGTCCATCGTATCCATAAAGCCGTCCACATGAAACCCGCCGGATATCAGAATCGGGATCGCCGTCCCGACAGCCGCGTACAGCACCGTACCCAGCCCCAGAGAGTGGCAGATCGTCCCCCACAAAACCGTGAGAACACCGATCACGGCCCCGACCCAAGGAAAAAAGCAGAGGACATATTTCATATCCCGGTCCTCCCACTTTAGCTGCGGGACCGGGATCTTGGAATAAATGGAAAAGGAAATCATCAGTGATCTTAAAACAGGCATCTTTTTTCTCCCATCCTACACCAGTTTCCCTTTTATCGAAACCGGAATCCCAACCACCACTTCCGTCACCGTGTCCGCCCGGGCGGCAAGAAACGCATTGACCCTGCCGAGCGCTTCCATATAAGCCCGCGTTGTTTCTTCATAGGAAATGCCGTCCTCAAAGACGTTGTTGGTGACGATCATTAGGTGCTCCATATGCTCCGCGAGGAAACAAAGCTCCGCGCAGAGCCGGTCCGCGACCTCTTGCTCCCGCCGGACTTCTTTTGAATCAAACATTTCATTGGCCGCAAGATTGGACAGGCATTCGAGCAGCACCGTTCCTTTTCCCCGGTTCATACGGGGTACGGCCTGAAGGATGCCGGCCGGCTGCTCAATGGTCAGGAATCCTTTTCCCGCCCGCAGGCCGCGGTGCCTGTCCACCCTTTTTCTGCCCTCGCCGTCGGAAACCTTCATAGTCGCCAGATAATACAGCGGCCCTTTTCCGGCAAGCGAAACCGCCGCTTTTTCCGCGTACGCGGATTTGCCGCTGCCGCTGCCGCCCGTAATCAGTACAATCATTTTCTCCCCCTGCCGTCATGCCGTATATTTCTCAGTTTGCAGACAAATTGCACCGCAATTTTACGGTTGCGCGACTTTGCCGTCAGTCTGATGACTACTCATACCGGACATACTGCTCCGTGCTGATATCATGAAAAGTGGTCTGGTCCTCATATACGGCAAGCGCGACGTCCAAAAGGGCAAACATCATCACCGCGCCCGTTCCTTCCCCCAGAGCCAGCCCGGCGTCTATGACCGGATGGACCCCGAGCTCCTCAAAAATCCTCTTTGCCGCGGGTTCCCTGCTGATGTGGGACGGGATGATATACTCCCTTACCCCGGGAACAAGGCGTTCCGCCGTCAGCGCCGCCACCGCGCTGATGACTCCGTCGACGACGACGGGGATATGACGGAGAGCCCCCCCGATAAAAACGCCGGCGAGCCCGGCGATGTCGTATCCCCCGACGCTTGCCAGAATCCGCAGTGCTTCGTCTTTTTTTAACCGGTATTTTTCCAGCGCCCGCCTGACCACTTCCTGTTTATGCTTTAGCTTTTCCCTGCTCAGGCCCGCGCCCTTTCCCGTGACCTCTTCAGCGCGGCACTGCAGCAGCGCCGCGGCCATCGCGCTGCTGGTCGTGGTATTGCCGATTCCCATTTCGCCGGTCGCCAGAATCCGGTACCCCTGCCCGACGCATTTTGCCGCGATCTCCATTCCCGCCGCGACCGCCCGGAGGGCCTCCTCTTCCGACATGGCCGGTTCCTTCAGAAAATTTTTCGTTCCGCGGGCAACTTTGCGCTGGATCAGCCCCGGGATTTCTTTTTCGCAGTTGATTCCCACGTCCACCGGGAGCACGTCCGCCCCTACCCTTTTCGCCATCTTACAGACGGAGGTGGTTCCTAAAACCATGCTGGAAGCGACGGCGGCCGTCACCTCCTGCCCGCACTGGCTCACCTGCTCTTCTATGATGCCGTTGTCCGCGCACAGGACGACCACGGCTTTTTTGGAAAGGTCGATCTGTACGGTTCCGGTGATCGCCCCGATCTGCGCAAGGATCGCTTCAAACTGACCCAGCCCGTCCAGCGGCTTTGCAATCCCGTCCCAGATTTGCTTTACCTTCTGCCGGATTCTTTCGTCCGGCCGGTCGATTTTCAATTCAGCCAATGCTTCTTTTGTCATAAGTTCCCTCCGTTTAAAATCCGGTAAATCCCGTCCAGGTCAAGATGCCTTCTCAGGGTATCCGCAAGCTTGTCGTACTGGGATTCCTTAAAGGCCCCGTAGTCCATCGTCAGGCCGCTTTCCATGGAGAGGCCCTTCCTGCGGGCAAGCGCCCTTACGACAACGGACGCGATTTCCCCTTCGTCAAAGATTCCGTGCACATAGGTTCCGTAAATATCCTCGCCGGAGCTTCCGTCCTTCTTTTCCCCGCCGTCCAGCACATTGGTCAGGGAACACAGCGGCGGGCAGTCCGGTTCCGCGCTGCTGACGCCCATATGGATTTCGTATCCCTTTATTTCTCTGCCCGACAGCCCGGAGAAAATCCCGGGTACTTGTTCAAAGGCCCCCTCCACACGGGTACGAACCTTTCGGGTCTCCAGCTCGGTGTTCACGGGGAGCAGCTCCATCCCTCGGACCGCGCCGCCCTCTTCCACTTCGTAAGGGTCCGAAACAGTGCGGCCAAGCATCTGATAGCCGCCGCAGACGCCAAAGATCACGCTTTCGCCCGCTCTCTTTTTGACCGCCGCTTCCAGCCCGTTCTGCCGCATCCATTTCAAGTCGCCCATCGTATTCTTACTGCCCGGCAGAATAATCATATCCGGACGGTGCAGCTGCGCGGCGGAACCCACATAGCGGACGGAAACGCCCTCGATCTGCTCAAAGACGGAAAAGTCGGTAAAATTGGAGATCCGGGGAAAACGGATGATGGCAATGTCGATCTGCGCCTCTTCTTTTTGATCGAACCGGCCGGTCAGGCTGTCCTCATCCTCCACGGAAATGTCCATATAGGGAATTACCCCGACGACCGGCACGCCGCTTTTTTCCTCCAGCATACGGATTCCCGGATCGAGGATCGAAGGGTCGCCCCGGAATTTATTGATGATCAGGCCCTTTACCCTTGCCTTTTCGTGATCTTCCAGAAGCATCAGGGTGCCGAGCAGCTGGGCAAAGACGCCGCCCCGGTCGATATCCCCGGCCAGAAGCACCGGGGCGTCCAGTATTTCCGCCAGCCCCATGTTGACGATATCATTTTCTTTCAGGTTGATTTCCGCCGGACTGCCCGCGCCCTCTACAAGAATGATATCCGCCCGCTTTTCCAGCTCGTGAAACGCCCTTCTGATATCCGGAAGCAGCTCTCTTTTATAGGCGAAGTACTCTTTCGCGCTCATATTGCCGACGACTTCCCCGTTGACGATCACCTGGGAGCCGATGTCGTTGGTGGGCTTTAACAGAATGGGGTTCATCAGAACGGACGGCCTGATTCCCGCCGCTTCCGCCTGCATGACCTGCGCCCTGCCCATTTCCAGCCCTTCCTCCGTAATATAGGAGTTCAGCGCCATATTCTGGGATTTAAAGGGAGCGACGCGGTACCCGTCCTGCTTCAGGATTCTGCACAGGCCGGCCGTAAGCAGGCTTTTCCCCGCGTTCGACATGGTCCCCTGAATCATCAATACCTTCGCCACAATCAAAATACCTCCATTGCCACAAGGGCATGGAGGTATCAAAAGGCATGGTCAGACCTGCCTTATCCATTCCAAACCAGTTACTCGTGGCTGTAGTTGCTGCGTTTAAGGCAGGTCTCCTGGCTGAAAGATCATCGTTTACGGCCGCCTTCCCAATTCCTGATCAGTGGCTTTTTGCCGCAGCTCCCTTATCACAGTGACGAGTTCGTACAGGATTTGCACCTGTTTCCCTTTTCATCGGAACCAAGCTTTCGCTTTTCCGACACCTTAAACCTATTTCATTTTTTATAGACTTTATTATAATATAATTCCGATCGTTTTACCAGTGTTTTTTACGAATTCCCCGGGTCGACATCACGGAAACATCCGGGGGGTTATTCCTGCGCGCCTGTTTCAGCCCGGCCGACCGCTTCTTTCATATCCCGCACATAATCCGCGACAAAGGGGAGGGCTTCCCTGCCGTGCTGCCCGATCAGCTTCACAATGGCGGAGCCGACAATGACGCCGTCGGCTGTTTTCGCCATCCGCGCCGCCTGCTCCGGCGTTGAGATTCCGAAGCCGACCGCCGCCGGGACGCCGCCGGATTCATGGACCAGCCTTACCATGGAACCCACATCCGAGGTAATCTCGCTTCTCATGCCCGTGACCCCGAGAGAGGACACGCAGTAAACAAAGCCGGAAGCTTCTTTTGCGATCTTTTTGATGCGGTCGTTCGAGGTCGGGGCAACGAGGGAAATAAAATCAAGGCCGTGCTTTTGGCACACCGGGGCAAATTCCTCCTTTTCCTCAAAGGGCACGTCCGGAAGGATCACCCCATCCATGCCGATTTCGGCGGCGGTTTTCAAAAAGCGCTCGGTTCCGTAGGAAAACACCACATTGGCATAGGTCATGAAAATCATGGGAACGCCGACGGTTTGCCTGACCCTGCGCACCATGTCGAAGATTTTGTCCGTCGTTGCGCCCGCGGTAAGCGCGCGCAGGTTCGCCTCCTGAATAACGGGGCCTTCCGCCGTAGGGTCGGAGAAGGGAATTCCCAGTTCGATAAGGTCCGCGCCGGCATCGGCGATTCCTTTGACGAGCTGTTCGGTGGTTTCAAGATCGGGGTCTCCGCAGGTCAGAAAGGCGATGAAAGCCTTCCCCTGTTCAAACGCTTTTTTGATACGGCTCATTCAAAAATCTCCTCCCCTCTGTACCGCGCGATGGCCGCGCAGTCTTTGTCGCCCCGCCCCGAAAGGTTGATCACGACGATTTTGTCCCGGCCCATTTGGGGCGCCAGCTTTTTGGCGTAAGCCACGGCGTGGGCGCTTTCAATAGCGGGGATGATGCCCTCCGTACGGGAAAGGTACTCAAAGGCGTCCACGGCCTCGTCATCGGTGACGGCCACATACTCCGCCCGCCCGATATCGTGAAGCCAGGCGTGCTCCGGACCGACGCCCGGGTAGTCGAGCCCGGCGGAAATGGAGTAGACCGGCGCGATCTGGCCGTATTCGTCCTGACAGAAATAGGATTTCATCCCGTGAAAAATCCCCAGCTTTCCGGTCGTCATGGTCGCCGCCGTTTCCAAGGTATCGACGCCCCTTCCGGCCGCCTCGCATCCGATCAGACGCACCGACGGGTCTTCAATGAAATGATAAAAAGCGCCGATGGCGTTGGAACCGCCGCCCACGCAGGCAAGCACCGCGTCGGGAAGGCGGCCTTCCTTTTCCATGAGCTGTTCCCTGATCTCCCTGGAGATCACCGACTGAAAATCCCTCACGATGGTGGGAAACGGGTGCGGCCCCATCACCGACCCGAGGACATAATGGGTGTCGGCAATCCGGCTCGTCCATTCCCGCATGGTTTCGGATACCGCGTCCTTCAGGGTGCCCGTGCCGGAGGTGACCGGATGGACCCGCGCCCCCAAAAGCCGCATCTTGTAGACGTTCAGCGCCTGCCTTTCGGTGTCCTCCTTCCCCATGAAAATTTCGCATTCCATGTCCATCAGCGCCGCCGCCGTCGCGGTCGCCACGCCGTGCTGGCCGGCCCCGGTTTCGGCGATCACGCGGGTCTTGCCCATTTTCCTGGCCAGAAGCACCTGACCGAGCACGTTGTTGATTTTGTGCGCGCCGGTGTGATTCAGGTCCTCCCGTTTCAGGTAAATCCTGGCCCCGCCCAGTTCCCTTGTCATTTTTTCGGCGAAATAAAGGCGCGACGGCCTTCCCGCGTAATTGTTCAGAAGATCGGCAAGCTCCTCCTGAAACTGCGGGTCGCATTTGTAGTGACGATAGGCTTCTTCCAATTCCATTACGGCGTTCATCAGCGTCTCCGGTATATACTGGCCGCCATGAATGCCAAATCTGCCTTTTGACATAGGTACCTCCTTGAAAGAAGGGTGCAATCCCTTCTGTTTTCAGTATTCTTCCATCGACCTTATTGCGTCCACCGCCGCCGCGATTTTATCGCGGTCTTTCAGGCCGTCTTTTTCCACGCCCGAGCTCACATCGACCGCGTAAGGGTGAAACCGGGACACCGCTTCGGGGATGTTCCGGGGCGTCAGGCCCCCCGCCAGGATAAACGGGCGGGAAAGGCTTCTGATCAGCGACCAGTCGAAGCATTTCCCGGTCCCGTAACCGTTGTCCAGAAGCACCCTGTCGGCACAGCTCCGTTCGGCGGACAGAAGGTCCTTTGCCGAACGGATTTTGAACGCTTTCCAGATTTCGGCCCGCGGAAGTGTTTGCCTGAGCCTTTCGATAAAGAAGTCGTCCTCGCCTCCGTGCAGCTGGACAATTCCGATGGTTCTTTCACGGTAAAGCGCCGCGATCCGCTCCAAAGGAGCGTCCACAAACACCCCGACGGTCCTGATTTCCGGGCGAATCGCCTCTCTCAGCTTCCGCGCCTCTTGGGGCGTTACGTTCCGGCGGCTTTTCTCATAGAACACAAAGCCCGCGAAGTCCGGCTGGGCGCTGTTGACAAATTCGGCGTCGCAGGGCCTGAAAAGGCCGCATATCTTGATCTTTGTCCTGTTCATCCCGCCGCCCCCCGAAAGGCCGAGAGAAGGGCCTTCTTATCCTCCGCCCGCATCAGGGCCTCGCCGACCAGAACGGCGTCGGCCCCGATTTCTTTGAGGGCCGCCACATCGCCGGGCGAGCTTACGCCCGATTCCGCGATAAACAGGGCGGAGGAAGGGACCTGATTTCTCAGCTTCGCCGCGTTTGAAAAATCCACGGTAAAATCCTTCAGATTGCGGTTGTTGACCCCGATCAGGCGGGCGCCCGCCGACACCGCGGACTTTACTTCCTCTTCGTCGTGGGTCTCCACCAAAGCCGATATCCCCATCCCGTCACAGACGGCAAGATACCGCGCCAGCGTTCGGGTATCGAGCAGGGAGCAGATCAGAAGCACCGCGTCGGCGCCCATGCACCTTGCCTCATAGAGCTGATATTCGTCGACGGTAAAGTCCTTTCGGAGCATCGGAAGGGAAATGCCGTCTCGAATCTCACGGAATATCTGACCGGAGCCTAAGAACCACTTCGGCTCGGTAAGGCAGGAAACGCAGTCCGCGCCCGCCCTTTCGTATTCCTGCGCGATTTCAAGATAAGGAAAATTCCGGGAAAGAACTCCTTTGGAGGGGGACGCCTTCTTGATCTCGCAGATAAAAGACAGCTTTGGACCCTTCAAAGCGCTTTCAAACCGGAAGCCGCCCCTCGGAAGGCGGAGAGCCCGTTCCTTGATTTCTTCCGTACCGATTTTTTCTTTGGCCCCTTGCACCCGCTGTTTCGCGTAGGCCGCAAGCTCGTCTAAAATCAACTCACCTTCGCCTCCCTGTTGGATTCCCGGATGAATTCGTCCAGCTTTTTCTTCGCTTTCTTGCTGTCGATCAGCTCGGCGGCCAGCCGGGCGCCCTCCTGCAGCGTTTCCGCCTTTCCGGCAAGGTACAGCCCGGCCCCGGCGTTCAAAAGGACCGCCTCCCGCTTCGCGCCCTTTGCTCCATTTAAAATATCGAGGGTAATGCGCGCGTTTTCTTCCGGCGTTCCCCCCGTCAGGTCCGCTTTTAAGCAGGATTTGAAGCCGAAGTCTTCCGGCGTGATCGTGTATTTTCTGAACCGGCCGTCCTGAAATTCACAGATATCCGTGGGAGAGGACATGGAGATTTCATCCAGCTTATCCCGCCCGTAAACCACCATGCCCCGCCTGACCCCGAGATTCGAGAGCACCCGGGCGAGCGGCTCGACCAGCGCCCCGGAATAAACGCCCAGCAGCTGCAGGTTGGCCGAGGCCGGATTGGTCAGCGGGCCGAGAATATTGAAAATGGTGCGCACGCCCATCTCTTTCCGGACCGGGCCGACGTATTTCATGGACGCGTGATAGCTCTGTGCGAAGAAAAAGCAGATTCCGATCGTATCGAGCAGCTGTGCGCATTTTTCCGGGGTAAGGCTAATTTTCACGCCCAAAGCCTCCAGACAGTCGGCGGCTCCGCTTTGGGAGGAGGCCGCGCGGTTGCCGTGTTTGGCCACCTTCACCCCCGAGGAGGCGACGACGATGGAGGCGGTGGTCGATATATTGAAGGAGTTTGCGCCGTCCCCTCCCGTCCCGACGATTTCCAAAAGGTCGGAAGCGCAAACGACGGGCGTGGCGTGGGCGCGCATTCCGGCGGCGCAGGCGGTAATTTCCTCGATGGTCTCCCCCTTTGCGGACAGGGACGCGAGAAAAGCCGCCGTCTGTACCTGGGACGTATTTCCCCCCATGATTTCATCCATCACGGCAATGGCTTCGTCATAGGTCAGATTTTCTCTTTCAATCAGTTTTGCGGTTGCTTCCTTAATCATTGGTCAGACTCCTTTCACAAGCAAAGAAAATTTTGGATGATTTGAACGCCGTCCGGCGTCAGAATGGACTCGGGGTGAAACTGTACGCCGAATACGGGATATTCCCGGTGCATGACCCCCATCACCTCGCCGTCGTCCGTTTCAGCCGTAATCCGCAGGCACTCCGGAAGAGTGTCACGGACCGCCGCGAGGGAGTGGTACCGCGCCGCCTGAATCCGATCGGGAAGCCCCCTGAAAACAGGACAGCCGCCGTCAAGGGTCACCTCGGACGCCTTGCCGTGCATCAGCCGCTTTGCGTGGGAAACGGCCGCTCCGAACGCCTCGCAGATGGCCTGATGGCCGAGGCATACGCCCAAAAGCGGAATTTCTTTCCCGAGCTCCGCGGCGGCGGCGGTGCAGATGCCCGCGTCTTTGGGATAGCCGGGTCCCGGCGACAAAATCATATGGGAGGGACATAAATCCCTTACTTCTTCAATGGTCATTTCGTCGTTCCGGATCACCCGGATCTCCGGATTGACCGTCCCGACAAGCTGATAAAGGTTATAGGTAAAGCTGTCGTAGTTATCGATCAGCAGGATCATCCGTCATCCCTCCCTGTGCGATTTCCAGCGCCTTTACGACGGCTCCGGCTTTATTGATGCATTCCTGATACTCGTTTTCCGGCACGCTGTCGGCCACAATCCCCGCGCCCGAGCGGACAAACACCCTGCCGTTTTTCTGAAAGGCGAGCCGGATCGCGATGCAGGTGTCCAGGTTCCCGGAAAAATCGATATAGCCGATGGCTCCGCCGTAAATGCCCCGCTTGTTGTTTTCAAGCTCATGGATGATCTGACAGGCGCGGATTTTGGGAGCCCCGGAAAGGGTCCCGGCCGGGAGCACGGCCTCCACCGCGTCCACGGCGTCCCGGTCGGGCCGGATTTTTCCGGACACGGCGGACCCGATATGCATCACGTGCGAGAAGCGTTCAATACTCTTATATTTTTCCACCCGCACGCTGCCGAAGCTGCTGATTTTCCCAATGTCGTTGCGCCCCAGATCGACCAGCATATTGTGCTCGGCGCATTCCTTCTCGTCGGCCAGAAGCTCCTCTTCCAGCCGTTTGTTTTCCTCCTCCGTTGCGCCGCGCGGCCGGGTCCCGGCCAGAGGAAAGGTTTTCAGCACACCGTTTTCCAGCTTCACAAGGGTTTCGGGAGAAGCCCCGGCAATCTCGATATCGTCGCTCGAAAAATAAAACATATAGGGGGAGGGATTGATGGTCCGCAAAACGCGGTAGGTATTCAGAAGGCTTCCTTCAAAATCCGCGTCCAGCCGGTTGGACAGTACGACCTGAAACAGTTCCCCCTCACGGATATAGTCCTTCGCCTTTTCAACCATTGCGCAGTATTCCTCCCGGCTGAACAGCTCCCGGACCGGCGACGTCATCCTGCCCGGGATTTCGTTTCGGCAGGCGCCGTGAAGAATGAGCTCCCTTAAATTTTTAAGCTCCATCCCGGCCCGCTCGTATTCCCTGTCCATATCGTCACACCGGGCATTGACGATCAAAATGATCTTCTGCCGGAAATTATCGAAGGCGATCACTTTGTCGAAAAGCATAAGGTCGACGTCCCTGAAGCCTTCCTCGTCCTTTGCGTCCAGCCAGAGGGAGGGCTCCGCATATTTGATGTAATCGTAAGAAAAGTAGCCGACCAGCCCGCCGGTGAAGGGCGGAAGATTTTCAAAGCGCGGGCTTTTGTTGTCCGTAAGCACCTGCCGGATCATTTCTTTGGGGTGTTTTACATCCATCGTCACGGAGGAACCGGCCCGGATGACGAGCTTTCCGCCGGTGCAGGAAAGCTCCATGACCGGGTCAAACCCCAGGAACGTATACCTGCCCCATTTCCGGCTCTTCTCCACCGACTCGAGCAGATAGCAGTGACTGCTGACATTCTTGAGCTTTCGCAGAACCTCGATCGGGGTGATAACGTCGCTGTAAATTTCACAGCTGACGGGGAGAATTTTGTATTCTCCCGTTTTTGCGATTGTTTTTGCCTGTGTAAGGCTGGGTACCGCCATTTTCTGATCACGCCTTTCTTCTTGAAATCGGAAATTCTGATCAGAGACGACAAAAAAGCCCGTCCCTGACAATTTTTGTCAAGGACGAGCTTAAAACTCGCGGTGCCACCCTGATTCACGGTATCACAAACCGTGCGCTTAGCGGGATACCAACATATCCCCGGCAACTGACGTATGCCAACACGTCGCAGAATACTCGGCTTCCGCCTTTGACTGCGCCCTCTGCGGTCCATTTGATAATCTGTTTTCTGCCCGATTCTCAGCATCGCGGGCTCTCTGTAAGAGCATGACTACCGTTATCTCCGCATCAACGGTTTTTCATTTAATTTTATTGAGAGTACCACAAATTCTGGTTCCTGTCAACCCCTTTTTACAGGAAATCGGATGCCGGAAGCAATTTCATGATTCCGCGTGCTTTCCCGGCGCCAGGTTTTCGTTGTCGGCGTCAATGACCACCGCGTCGCCCGCGGAAAGGCCCTTCTCAATGATACAGCCGTCGCTGGTCTCCACCCCCTTGGTCACCTTCTGCACCGCCAGAACCCCGTTTTTCACAATCCAGACACAGTCGCCCTCATCTTTTTCAAACATGGCTGTTTTTGGCACGACCAAAGCGTTCTGCCGGGTGTACACGGTAAACCGGACGTCGATATCGTAGCCGATTTCCAGCGCGTTTTCCTTCGGCTGGATCAAAGCCCGGATCTTGCGCTCTTCCACGCCGAGGGAGGACGTCTTGACCTGCGCTTCCCCCTCTATTTCCAGTACCTGCCCTTTGATCGTTTTCTCTCCCATGCGTTTATCCAGCAGCAAATCCACCTGATCGCCCACCTTTACCCCGTCGATTTCCCTGACCGGAATAAAAGTCTCCACCACTTCTCCGAAGGAGATTTTGGCGACGGGCACCTGCTGCTCCGCGATGTTCTTGTTCAGGACTGGCAGGTCGGTGATGACGCCGCCTACCGGCGCGTAGATGGTCGCCCTGCCCTTTTTTTCCGTCATCTGCGCGATGCTCAGCTTTGCCGCTTCGATCTGCGACTGATAATACTGCTGCATGCCGGAGGAATATCCTTTTTCCAGCAGCGCCGACGTGGATTCGATCTGGGTTTCCAGCGCGCTCTCCTGCGCCTGATACAGTTCCTCGGAAGGCTTCCCGCCCCGGAGCTGCTCCAAAACAAGCTGGCTCTGGTACAGGACGCTCCTGGCCTGATTATATGCCTCTTTTGCCGTACGGATCGTCTCGTCATCGAGATCCCGGACGTCCCTGTAATATTCGTGAGCCAGATCGGCGTTGCGCTGATTCATGTCCACAACGTTTGCCTGTATCTGAATCTGCTTTTCAATGGAGTGAGTGGTATCCCCGCTTTTGGCCATTTCCGCCCGCAGGGCGGCCAGCTGGCCCTTCAGCGTTTCCACCGTTACGGCGGCGTTGTCATGCTCCTTCTGCTCCTGAAGCCCCAGGTTCGCGATCTGCGCATTGTAGCCGCCGATGCTGCTCCGAAGCTGTTTAATCTGATAGGGATAGTCGGGGTCGTACACCTCGGCGATCACGTCGCCTTTTTTCACCGTCTGGCCTTTTTTCACATGTACGCCGAGGATTTCCCCGGACACCAGAGGATACAGGTCGTATTGATTGTCGTAAGCATAATCTCCCTGCTCGGTAAAAGTCAGCGTCGCCGTTTCCGGGCGGAGCGCCTCCGTTTCCACCTTCAGCGGAGCCGTTTTATACAGGTAGGCGCCCGCGCCCGCAGCAAGGACGACAAGCAGCAGAAGCACCAGTTTTACAATTTTTTTCAAAAGGCTCACTCCCTTTCCTTGAGAATTTCGACCATGTCGAATTTGGATATTCTCCTTCTTGCGAGACGGTTGGACAGCGCCACCGTCGCCGCGCAGAGGACCGCCGCCGAAAGATAGCTTCCCAGCGGGGTGTTGAGGGGCATGGTAAACAGATCGCTGTCAATCGTAGCCGCCATGGCCTGCTTGATCATGCGCGTAAGCAGGATGCCCAGGGGCAGCGCGCCAAGCGACAGCACCCAGTATTCAAAGCTGACCACTTTCCCTATTTCCTTCGGATGCATCCCGAGGACCCGCATGGTGGCGTATTCCCTCTTCCGCTCGGAAAGGGAGATCGAAGCCGTGTTGGTAATAATGGCGAAAGCGATGATCATCCCGATCCCCTGCATCATTTCCATCAGTGAGGAATAAGTACGGAACATATCCATATAGCTTGCCTTGGCCTCCTCTTGATCGGTCATGGCGGCCACGTTTTTCGCGTCCGTCAGCTCCGCCTTGATCGCCTGCGGGTCCTTTGCGGACAGCAGGATGCTGTTGACCGTCGGCGGAATGTCCAGCGCGTTCCAGATGCCTTTCAGGCTGACGAACGCGGAGGAACCGGAGTTCGTGTGGACCACGCCCATTACCGGAAGCGGAATGTCCCTGTCGCCGGTATAAGGCGTGCGCACGGTAAGAATGTCCCCCCGCTTCGCCTGAAGCTTTTTGGCCAGCGTGCTGCTGAGCAGAATTCCCTCCTTCGGCGGGCTGTGATTCTGTTTGCTGTCGATGTCATAAATCCGGTAAAGCCCGGCGTCATCGGGAAGCGCTGTCAGCGAAACGGCTTCCTGCAGATGCTCCCGGTGGAGCTCAGCCGGAAGCTCCAGAATCGCTTCGGCGCTGTCGACCCCTTTCAGGGCGTCCGCCGTCTCCATGGCATCGGCCGCGCCGGCGGGAGTTTTGAGGGTGATTTTCAGGTCGTAGACCTCCACCTTCGTGAACTGGTCCAGCATCATTGTTTTGAACATGTCGCCGTAAGAGGCCATAAACGCGGTGATGGCAAACGCAAAGGCCATGCCGATCAGCACGAACGTGCTGCGGAATTTATTGCGGGTGATATTGCGCGATGCCATGAACCCGTAGGAGGTAAGAAGCTTCCGGATCAGCGGGAGCCGCGCGAAAAGATCGCTTTTCACCACCGGGGGCGACGGCGGCCGCATGGCTTCCCCGGGCTCCAGCCTGAGCACGCCCCTGACCCCCATAAACGCGCCGAAAAGCCCTGACAGGACGGCGATCAGCAGTCCCATCAGGATGTAAAACGGGTCTGGCGGGACCTGAATGGCGGGCAAACTGAAATAATCCAGATACAGCTCCGTCATTCCCCCGGTCATCACAAGCCCCAGCAGCACGCCTGCAGCGCCGCCGACGGCCCCGGTAACCACGCCGTAGGACAGGTAGTGCAGGACGATAGTCCAGTTGGAAAACCCAAAGGCTTTCAGGGTCCCGATCTGCATCCGCTCCTGCTCGATCATGCGCTTGAGCATGATGTACAGGATCAGGACGGCCATCACGATGAAAACCGTCGGGATGCTGGTGCTCATATTTCCAAGCTGGTCGATTTCCTGCTGCAGCATCGCGTGGCTGGGCTGGTCCTTCCTCGCGGCCAGAGATCGCAGGCCGTACGGCTCCAGCGCTTCGCGCAGCGGAGCCTCCACCTGCCGGAAGGTCGCCCCCTTCTCCAGAAGGAAGGACAGGCGGTTGGCGATCCCCCTGCCGCTGCCCAGCGTTTCCAGATCGGCTGCCGGGACAAAGGCGAACCCAAACGCACTGTCGTCGGGAAGGAGCTGGCCCGTGTCCGGGATGACGTAAACGTATTCCGGGCTTTGGGCGATGCCCGTAATCTGACGCTCGATTTCCTGACCGTTCACGATCAGGCGGACGGTATCCCCGACCGCGAGCTTGTTTGCGGCGGCAAAGGTCTGCCCGATCAGAAGGCCCCCGCTTTCCGGAACCGTTCCCTTTTCCAAAACAAAATTGTTCAGCCGTTCGGGAGCTTCGGGGTCAAAGGAATTCAGCCTGAGCGTGACGATTTTGGTGTCGCTCAGCCCCACCACCCTGGCGTCCAGCGTAATGGAGGAGTCCATGCGGGAAATCCCTTTGATATCGGACAGGTTCTTTACGGCACCGGCAGGGATGGCATCCACCGAGGCGAACCCGTCCGCAAACCGCTGCGACGCATAAAACTGTTTCTGTGCGGAGGAAAGATTGACATAAAGCAGCTGATAGGAAACATAAACCATAATCCCCATCGCCAGAAGCACGATACAGGCAAGATAGGATTTTCGGCCGCGCCACACGCCCCGGACGGCCTGCTTCCAAAGTGTCACCATGCCACCTCCTCGGGCGCAATCGGGTTGGAATTGCTCCGGTCGCCGGCGATCCGGCCGTCCTTTACAGTCAGGACCCGGTCGGCGACTTCGGCGATTCCGGCGTTGTGCGTAATGATGACCACCGTCTTGCGGTAGCTTTCGTTGAAATCCTTCAGCAGGTGAAGCACCTGAATTCCGGTGGATACGTCCAGCGCGCCGGTCGGCTCATCGCAAAGCAAAATATCGGGATTTTTGGCGATCGCGCGGGCAATCGCCACGCGCTGCTGCTGCCCGCCGGAAAGCTGCGACGGAAAATGCCCGCCGCGCTCCGCCATATCGATCTGGGCGAGCAGCTTGCGCGGGTCGATCGGATGCGCCGCCATTTCCGAAGCCAGGGTGATATTTTCCAGCGCGGTAAGATTCTGCATGAGATTATAGAACTGGAATACGAACCCAACGGCGTTCCGGCGGTAATTCGTAAGCTTTTTCTGGTTATAGCCGCTGATGTCCTGCCCGCGGTAAAGCACCTGCCCCGCCGTGGGGACGTCGATTCCACCCACAATGTTTAAAATCGTACTTTTCCCGGAACCGGAAGGCCCGAGAATGACGACAAACTCCCCTTCGCCCACGGTGAAATCCACACCCTGCAGCGCATGTACCGTCACTTCGCCCATATGGTATTCCTTTGTCAGGCCCTTGACCTGTAAAATTGTGTCCAAGCTCAGGATTCCCCCTCCAAATCAAAGCGTCTGCTCACATTGATTTCCCCTTACCGGTATAAATGCCGTTCTTCAGGATATATTCCATATCGTCAAGAATCTGATCGACAAGTTCCTCCTGGATCGTTTCGGCGTTCGTCGTTTTCAAGTCATAAGAGAGATACAGTCCCAGGCTGACCAGAATAAAATTGAGCAGGCGCGGATTTACCTTCCCCGAAATCTCGCCCTGCCCGATCTCATGTTCAATAAAGGGAACAAAAAACGAACTGGTCATGTCGGGATAGAGTTTCATGATTTTCTGATACACCGGTTCTCCCTCAAGTTGTACGAAATCCGCCCCGATGCGCAGCAGCTCGGGGTTCTCCATAAAGTCCCGAAACATCTGATGGGAAACCACCCTCAGAAATCCGGTGAGGGATAAATCCTCCAGCCGCCCTTTTTCCCTCTCATAGATCGCAAGCTTCTTCCCGGCGATGATGGTGACGATATAAAGATAAAGATCGTCCTTATCCTCGAAATACTGGTAGAAGCTGCCTTTCGCAATCCCGGCCTCCTGCACCATTCTGGAGATATTGGCGCCTTTATAGCCCTGCTCCGCAAACTCCTTTACGGCGACGTTCAGAATCCACTTGCGTTTCTCCGCAGGAAGATTGAAGAAAGTCTGTTTCGGCATCAAACCCCTCCCTTTTTATTTCTTAGCCGTGGTGACTGTTCAGTCACATGACTGACAAGTCACTTTTCCCCATCATTATATGACTTTCCCATTCTCTTTTCAAGAGGGAAAATAAAAAAACGAACCGGTTACGGAAAATCCGCCCTGGAAGAGGCGGGTCCGTATAAGGTCCGTTTATCGTACTGTAAGCAGAAGCAGAATCTGTCAGGCCTCATGGAATGTATGGAAATCCGGCGCTGTTTTTCGGGGATCGACCGGCAGATAAAGCACGCGGCCCGTTTGATCCGCCCAGTTTTCCGGCAGAACGCGGGGCCTGCCGACAGAGTCATAGACGATGCCCGCACCCTGAACGGCAGCCGGGCTGTAGCAGTTGCGCCCGTCGATCACAACCGGCCTTTTCATGTGCTGTGCATATCCGGCGGGGTCAAAGTTCCGGATCTGCTCCCACTCCGTCAGGATCAGGCAGAGATGAGCATCCTGAATCGCTTCCCCGATCGTGCCGCAGCAGGTGATCTGATGAGGATACAGCCTTTTGATGCGTTCATACCCAGAAGGGTCCCACACGCGGACGTCCGCCCCCTCCTGCAGCAAAACGGCAATATTCTGCAGGGACGGCGCGTCTCTCAGGTCGTCCGTATCCGGCTTGAAGGTGAGCCCCAAAACGGCGACTGACAATCCTTCCAGGTTCTGATAATACCGGCGGGCCTTTTTGATCAGCCGGATCTTCTGGTTCTCGTTCACTTCGATTGCGGCCTTGATCGTCTTGATCTCATAATCGTAGTATTTGGCCAGCCAGTGGAGCGCCTTGGTATCCTTTGGGAAACAGGACCCTCCGTAGCCGATGCCCGCGCGCAGAAAATTCTTTCCGATGCGGCTGTCCGCCCCCATCCCGCGCGCGACCGTTTCCACATCCGCCCCCACGATTTCACACAGATTGGCGATTTCGTTGATATAGGAGATTTTCAGGGCCAGAAAGTCATTGGACGCATACTTGATCATTTCGGCCGTCTGCCGGTCGGTTACGATGACCTGTCCCTGATAACCGGCGTAAATGCTCCTGAGGATTTCCCCGCAATGCGCGCTTTCCACGCCGATGACGACCCGTGGACCAAACAGAAAATCGCGGACGGCGGTGCCCTGCGATAAAAATTCCGGGTTGGAGGCGACTTCGATCGTAACGCCCTTTCCGGCCTCCGAAAAAAACAGCCGCTCCAATTTGCGGTTGGTACCGATCGGCACGGTGGATTTGACAACGCAGACGCAGTCCCCGCGCGCGGAGGCGGCGATCTGTTTGGCGACCGCAAAAACCTGCTTCAAATTTGCAAATCCGTCCTCGCGTTCGGGCGTTCCGACACAGATAAAGGCGGCCTGCGCGCCGCGGCACGCTTCGCCGCAGTCGTCCGTGTAAGCCAGCTTTTCGGCACAGCTTTGCATCAATTCCTCCACCCCTTTTTCAAAAATAGGGGAACGTCCCGCCCTCAGGATGGAAAGCTTTTCCGTATCCGTCTCGACGCAGGTCACCTCATGCCCCCAATGCGCCAGGCAAACGGCCGTGACCAGCCCCACATAGCCCGTTCCTATCACCGCTATTTTCATGCTGTCTCCTTCTCCCTGTACGGCTCGGCGTACAGGGCGTATAAAATCAATCTTTTTCCATATATCGATCAGGATTTATGGATATCGGCCTGCCGTCGGGCGGGAAGAGAAAGCGTCGCCGATCCGTAGTGCAGCATCAGGGAATCGAATATGGAATCCCAGCTTCTGCTTTTTGCCGTCTGAAGGGCCTTCTGGCGGATCCGGCTGCGCAGCTGGGGGTCCAGCAGGTCGAGGATGGCCCGCGAAAGGCTGTCGGAATCCCCATACCGGCATACGAGCGCATTTTCATCGTGAACCGTATAGTCCGTCACCCCTCCGGAGTCCGTGCAGATGGGCGCAAGCCCGCTGGCCATGGCTTCCAGCAATACGTTTCCGAAGGTTTCGGTTCCGGATGGAAACACAAACGCGTCCGCGCTGGCATAGACCTGCGCCAGCTCCGCACCCCGCTTCTCGCCGGTAAAAACGACGTTCGGCAGTTTTAAGGATGCGATCTCCCTTAAAAAGGGACCGTCTCCGGTAATCCAGAACTGCACCCGGTCACCGTGGGTTTCATTGACGGCGCGGATGCTTTGCATCAGGACGTCGAGGCCCTTTTCCACCGAAACCCGGCCGACGTACAAAAATACGGTTTTGTCCCGGGCCCCAAGCCGCTCTCTCAGCTCCGGCGAAAAATGGGAGGGACCGAAACGGTCCAGGTCGATTCCGCGCGACCAGATGCCCAGATTTTGAAACCCCCGCCGCTTCATGGATTCCAGCGTATCGCGGGAGGGGCACAGATTCACCAGCGCAAAGCTGTGGAACCATTTCATATAATGCCACAGAGCCTGACTGAAATAGGTCAGGTGGTAAAAATGAAGATATTTGTCAAAATTGGTATGGTAAGACATCACGACCGGAATCCCCAGCGCCTCTGCCGCGCGCAGCCCGACCAGACCCATACTCAGCTCGGTTACGATATGTACCACATCCGGGGCGAATTCCGCAAGAAGGCCGGTTATCTTTTCCAGCGGCGCAAACGCGATCCGGCACTCCGGATAGATGATCGGGCAAAAGCCTTTGAACCTCGTCACAGGCAGACCCGCGCACTCGTCGGAATCGAAGCCGTAATCGGGAGCAAAAAAGACGTGCTCGATATTTCTGGCCTTCAGATACCGGCTCAAATAGGACAATGTGTTGGAAACCCCGTTGACCTGCGGGTAAAAAGTATCCGTAAAAAATGCAATCCGCAACTTTTCCGCCCCTTTCCCGGCTATACCGCTTTCAGATTGTCAAAATGGCAGGGATCGGCCTGCCCTTCTTCCGCCGCCGCACATCCGTAAGTAAGGACGATCAGATCGATGCAGGCCATCATGGCGTACAGCAGATCGTTCCCAAAGGACAGATGCGACACAAGGTACCCGGAATGCAGCGTCTCAAACTGCCGGTAGATGCCGTCCGCACTCTCCGCAGGCACCGCCTGCGCCGTAAAGCGGAGGAAGGAAAGCTGTTCCAGATTTTCCGTAAAATAGCGGTGAAGCCTGTTTTCATAGGCAATATGCTCCGACAGGCCCCCCGGGAAGCAGTCGCTGTGCGCGTAACAAAAAAAATCCGCATAGAAATGACAGAGGATTCCCAAAAGGCGGGAAGAGCGTTTGTCATTACATACAGAAGAGTGGCGCGACAGAAGAAGCCGGAGGATATGCCGCACGTGCACGGCATTGTTTTTCAGGTAATGCGGCCGAATCAGGAAGGACGGACAGTAATCCGGCAGAACATTGCCCAGAATAAAGCTCTTCCGTTCCAGATGAATCCTGTAATGTGTTTCTACATATTGGGACAGAAATTTGCCCATCAGAATGTGCGAAGACGTGTTCATACCATTCACCCTCTCGATTACAGTATATTAGCGCTAAGGTATCGGTAGCGTTAGAAAAAGGTAAAATTCCTGTGAAATAGAGACCTGACATCTTGCGGACCGGAACTTTTTCCCAATTTCCAAGCCCTTGCGAGCCGCCGCCTGAACGGCGATGGAAACGGCTGGTAAAAACACAGCGCAAAAAGGCGGGCACCCGAAAATGGTGCCCGCCTTTTTGACCAGTGATCCGCGTGAGGGAATCCCTAATGGATGAGCAGATAACCCGCTTTAGTGATCGCCTGCCGGATTTCCGACAAATGGCCGCTGTCCTTTGTCTCCATTCTGATGCTCAAAGTACAGGCGTCCACGCTGATATCCTCCCGGCTCCGGTCGTGATGGA
Organism: Caproiciproducens sp. CPB-2; assembly: GCF_036287215.1. Classification (NCBI taxonomy): domain Bacteria; kingdom Bacillati; phylum Bacillota; class Clostridia; order Eubacteriales; family Acutalibacteraceae; genus Caproiciproducens; species Caproiciproducens sp. CPB-2. Next base: position 527,621 of record NZ_CP142860.1, on the reverse strand, counting down.
TGCTGACCACGTTTGCGCCCAGGTCGGCAATAATGGCGGTCACCTCCTTGATCTGTCCGGGTCTGTCCGCCGTTTTCAGGACCAGCTCGCCCAAGCGTCCCGCTTTCTGAAGCCCGCGGTTGATGACTTTGGAAAGGATGGTAACATCGATATTTCCTCCCGAAAGCAGGCAAACCGCCTTTTTCCCTTTGATATCAATCTTGTTGAACATAGCCGCCGCAATGGAAACCGCGCCGGCTCCTTCGGCAATCAGTTTATACCGCTCAATCAGCGCAAGAATGGCCATTGCCGTTTCGTCATCCGTTACCGTCACAATTTTGTCCACATATTTGCGGCAGAACTCATAAGTCAGGTCTCCCGGACATTTGACAGCAATCCCGTCCGCGAAGGTGGAGACGCCGGCGAGCGGCTCCACCTTCCTGTTCTCAACGGATTTCAGCATTCCGGGCGCGCCGCTGGCCTGCACCCCGTATACCTTGCAGTCCGGTTTTAATGTTTTAACGGCAAAAGCGATCCCGGAGATCAGTCCGCCGCCGCCCACCGGAACAATCACCGCGTCGGTATCGGGCAGCTCATTTAATATTTCCAGCCCGATGGTTCCCTGTCCCGCGATGACATCCGGGTCGTTAAACGGATGGATCAGGACTGCCCCGCTCTCTTTTTGCAGTTCGCACGCTTTCTGAAAGGCGTCGTCGTACACGCCTTTTACAAGGCACACCTGCGCGCCGTAGCTTTTGGTCGCTTCGATCTTTGAAATCGGCGCCCCCTCCGGAATGCAGATCAGGGACGGAATTCCTCTTTTTGCCGCGGCAAAGGCCACGCCCTGCGCGTGATTCCCCGCGGAGCAGGCAATGACGCCTTTTGCCTGCTCTGCTGAGGACAGCCGTGAAATTTTATAATACGCGCCGCGGACTTTAAAGGAGCCCGTTCTCTGCAGGTTTTCCGGCTTCAGGTAAACTTCGCTTTCCGGATTGATGTGCGGCGCGTATATTAATTCCGTTCTGTGGGCGACGTCCTTCAGAACAGTCTCGGCGTGATAAATTTTATCCATTGTGAACATACATTTTCTCTTTTCGTTTGCTCATTTCCGGGCCGGCATGTGCGGCGGAGCGCTATAAAATTTATTCGGTAAAGGCAAATTTCTGCCAGGGCTTTATGCAGTCGATTAAAAACAGCTCTTCCTCGTCTATCCGCCCGACGACATTGGTACTTCCGGAGTTTTTCATATCTCTGAGGGCAATCTGCAATTCCCCGGTATAGTTTTTATAGAGCATATTATCGATGGTGATGTCGCCCCGCCGGATGTCCCTTGTGTTATGGGGCTTGAACCCGCTTCCGTCCTTTGCCCTGCTTTTGCTTGACCGGATCATATATTCCGATATGTCGCCCCTGTTAAAATGAGGCTTGTTAAAAATGATATCCCTTTCAAGGTCGGAGATCCCGTCCGCAGGCCGAATTTTCAAAGTCAGCTGATAGGGGTCGACCCGGCCAACGGCTTCCAGCTCTTCGTCGGACGCAAAGGCATTGGCTATGATGACGTCGTCGATCAAATCGGTGGAAAACAGATGCTTTGCCTGCGCCTGGATGGGAAAGCTTCTGTGTTCCTCCAGCGTGCACAGGCCCTCGTTTACAGGCCACGGGCCAAAGCTTGCGCTCTGTGAGGAAACAAACGCCGCAGTGCGGATACGGAAGCTCTTAAACTGCTCGTTGCAGTTCATAAAATGCCGGTATCCAAGCCCGGAATACCTGTGAGGATAGAAATTATGGCAGCCTAAAAGATTATCGGCGTTCGGTTGATAGCTGAAGATATTGTCGATATATTTCGTCCCCGCGCTCATATTCAGTTCAATTTTCAATCCAAAATCATTATAGGACATCACCGATTCCTCATAACCCGTAAATCCGTTGTCCAGGCGGATTCCATAAAGCCCCATGTCTTTAAAAATCCGCAGATCGTTATAATCCACTTCAAGGTACTGAAAAACGGAGGGGTTGATGTCCGCAATGACCTTCATTCCGTACTGATTTGCGCGGGCAATTGTTTTTTTGAACTCGTCAATGATTTTTTCCTTATCCCCTTCTACGGAGAGCAGGCAGGTGAATACCCTTTTAAATCCATACCGGTTCGCCTTGTCAATATAAGCTAAATTTTCTTCCAGCCTTGCGTGGGCCGGATAGACCGAAAATCCGATCGTTCTCATGATGATTCTCCTTTACAGCAGGGCTTGCGGCACCGTTCCCTTATCCGGCAGCCGAATCGTCGCCCTTGCTCTCATATAATTTTTCCTGCTCACAGTATTCCTTGTCCTGCGCTTTGATAAACGGCAGATAAATGAGGAATGAGACCGCTACTTCAACAATCTGAAGGATTGCCCCCCTGATTCCGGAAATAAGGAATCCCCCGATGATCGGCGGGGTAGTCCATGGAATGACCACGCCGTTGGGATACGGAACCAGCCCGACCGCCATGGTAAAGTAGGTCAATACCGCCAATATCAGCGGAGTGCAGATAAAAGGAATCACCATAATGGGGTTGAGGACCACGGGAAGCCCGAATATGATCGGTTCGTTGATGTTGAAAAGTCCCGGAAGAATCGCAAGCCTGCCGATTTTTTTGCATTGCTGGGATTTGCAGACCAGCAAAAGGGCAAGGCACAGTCCCAGGGTGGCCCCGCCGCCGCCCAGCCACAGATAAATGGAATTGAACTGCTGGGTAATAATGTGGGGCAAAGCCTCCCCTTTTCCAAACGCCGCGAGGTTATCCGCCGACAGGGCCAGCCAGATCGGGGTCATGATCGATTGCACGACGTCCGCGCCGGCGATGCCGAACATCCAGAACAGCCCGATAAAAAAGTTTGCAATTAATACGGCGCCGAGGCTGTCGCCCAGGGAAACCAGCGGAAGCTGTAAAATCGTATAGATAAAGTTATGGATGGTGCCGAAGGATGTATATGCGAAAATCAGCCGGATGATTCCAAAGGCATAAATGGTAATCGCGCCGGGAATCAGCGCTGAAAAGGCTCTTGAAACAGTCGGGGGAACCCCTTCCGGCATTTTAATGACCCATCCCTTGCCCGTTATGTACCGCATAAGCTCCGTGGCGAGTATCGCCGAAAGCATGCCCACGAACAGACCCTTCGAGCCAATCCACTCCATCGGAATCACGCTGCCGACCTCATAGGCGGTCTGTGACCCCTCGGGCGTAAAGCTAACTACGAACGGAGTCAGCACAAAGAAAGAGACAAGCGAGATAACCGCGCAGCTGAGGCCGTCCTGCTGATAGTGCTTTGCCAGGCTGTTGGAAATACCGACGATCACAAAGATCGTCATAATCGCCATGGACGCATGATAGGGAACCAGGAAAAAGTCCCCCCACTGCTTGCCGAAAATTCCGGCCATAAAATCCCCGTATCCCGTGATCGGAAATTCCTCGATCAGCAGGGACATCGCCCCGATGATCAGCAGGGGCATTGCCAGCATAAATCCGTCACGAATCGCGATCAGGTAGCGGTTGTTGGCAATCTTATCCGCTACCGGCATGATCTTTTCTTCCAGAACATTTTCTTTTTTACTCATTTCAATACACCTCCGTTTGAATTCTCACACATTTTAAGGGCTTTTTGCAGCACCTTTTCGCCGTCCATCATTCCGTAGTCCATGCTGTTGACCACGTCGACCGGTATCCCTTTTTCGCTGCATAATTTTTTAGCCCTGGCCAGCGCAAACCGGATTTGCGGGCCCAGCAGAACGACGTCCGCGCCGTCCAGATGCTTTGCCATTTCCGCTTCGGGGAAAGCGTCTATCACCACATCTTCCCCTTTTTCCTGTGCCGCTTTCTGCATCTTTGTGACCAGCAGGCTGGTAGACATTCCGGCGGAACAAAATAAAAGAATGCGCTTCATTCGGATCCCTCCTCCTCTGTTATTATATTTAAGTATCAAACCGCCGTAAGGACAGCAGCCTGACAGACTTATCAGTCTCTTTTAAAATATCCCTCCTCCTCAGGGGAACCGATCGGCTCGCCTTTGCTCTTTTTCACCGCAAAATCGGCAATTCTTCTCAGGGAAGCATTCAGGCCGGTGCCGCCTACCTTCGGCGTCTCAATAATATAAACCCGGTTTCTGAAAAGCTCCGTTCCCGAGCTCTCTTTTGCCATGGCGGCGAAAGCGGGGATTTTTTCCCGGTTTTCCAGAACCTCCGCAAGATATCCGCAGCATTCCCCGAACCGCTTATGATTCAGGGCGGGCCCGCAGATCACCACGTCCGCCCGGAATGTGCGGATCAGCTCCGTCAATTTTACGGCGGCCTCTTCCCTGTTTTCCAAAAAATAATGGTCGCCGCAGATGACCGTTCCGACGATATCCGCGCCTTTTCTCATGAGCATGGTCCGCAAAAGCATTCCCATGCCCACCGCGCCCTGTTCCGCCCGGGGTTCGATGTCCATCCTTTCCTCTCCGCCAAGGCCCGCCTGTATCTGGTTTAAAAACTGAACCACCCTGATCATTTCAGCCGCTCTCCTTTCTCCGCCCAATCGGTCAGCCCTGCTTTGAGTAAACAAGCTGATATAAATCGATAAATTCTTTCGCCATGTCGATCACGGTAATGGCGCTCATCAAATGATCCTGCGCATGGGCCAGGAGCACCGTCACTTTTTCAATTTCTCCCGCCGCCTCTTTCTGTATGATCTCCGTTTGAAAACGGTGCGCTTCCGTAAGGCAATGGCCCGCCTTTTCAATTGACTCCCGCGCTTTTGCGATCTCGCCCCCTTTTGCGCTTGCGATTGCTTCCATCGCCAGACTTTTGGCATCGCCGCTGTTTACCAGCAGCTGCATGGAAATTGATTCTAAGTCCATTTCAAAATCACCTTTACATCTGTATTTTTCTCTTCCTTACTATTTTAAATAAGCATAAATTGTGCCAAAACACAAATACCCATAAAAACGACGGAGAAACAGCATCGTCGTTTTCACACGGAAGGAAACCGCGGACATGTGTATTAAATAAAACAGATTATATCTGATTATAAAACACATTGTACGATATAGCAAACATCACATTTGACTTTATTGTGCATAAGCACTATACTTTTATGAATGAGAAAGATAGGGTGGTAAGTTTGAAGCGGATTGAGATCGTAAGAAAAAAATTGACCGAACTGTCCGGCGAACGGGGCGTGACTGCCGGGGACCTGGCGGAAAGCCTGGGGCTGTCCCGCGCCAACGTGAGCAGCGACCTGAACAGGCTCTGTGAAGAGGAAAAAGCGGAAAAATCCGGCTCGAAGCCCGTTTATTACAGGCCCGCCGGCGTTCTTCCCCCTCAAAGCGCCGAATCCGCACTTGACGCCTTTGTCCGCGAGAACAGGAGCCTTTACCATTGTGTGGAGCAGGCAAAGGCCGCCGTGCTGTATCCGCCGAATGGAATGCATCTTCTGATTTTCGGAGAAACCGGCGTGGGAAAATCCATGTTTGCGGAACTGATTTATCAATACGCACGCGAAAAAGAGTGTGTCGGCAGGGACGCCCCTTTTATTGTCTTCAACTGTGCGGACTATGCAAACAATCCTCAGCTTCTGGTCAGCCAGCTGATGGGAACGAAAAAAGGAGCGTATACGGGCGCGGATACGGACAGGCCCGGCCTGCTTGAAAAAGCCGACGGCGGGTTTCTGTTTTTGGATGAAGTTCACCGTCTGCCCCCGCAGGGACAGGAAATGCTGTTCACCTTCATCGACCGCGGTGTCTACCGCCGTCTGGGAGAGGCGGACCTGGAAAGGAGGGCGAAGGTTCTGCTCCTCTGCGCCACTACAGAGGACCCGGATTCCACCCTGCTGAAGACCTTTGTACGCAGAATCCCCATGATCATCAAGATCCCGAGTTTAAGTGAAAGAAGCATGGAAGAGCGGCTGAATCTGATCAGCGGCTTTTTCCGAAAGGAATCCATGAGGCTGAACAAGCCGATTTCCGTTTCCGTCAATTCCATGCGGTCGCTCCTGAGCTACCATTGCCCCAATAATGTAGGCCAGCTAAGAAACGACATTCAGATCATTTGCGCCAAAGCCTATTCCGACCTTGTATCCGGCAAAAAGGAGGACCTTCGCATTGTCAGCTTTGACCTGCCCTCCTATATCAAGGAAGGGCTGTACCTTGAAACCACGCACCGCCAGATCTGGAACCGCTTTATTGGAATCAACAAACGCTACTGCGTGTTTGACAGCGGTTCCAAAGAGCTTTTGTTCCGGAATAATGAAGACGCGGAAAACATCTATGAAATGATCGATACCCGGATGCAGGAGCTAAAGGGAATCGGCGCGGACGAAGAGGAAATCAGCCGTCAGATCGACAAGGAAATTCATCTTTACTTTGAGAAGTACACGGAGCTTTCCAGTCATCCGCAGGATTTTTCAAGCATCACCAATCTGGTGGGCGCGGAAATTGTACAGACCGTCGACAGGATTCTGGCTCATGCGGAAGAAAAGCTGGAGCGCAGTTTTGGAAACAATATCCGTTACGGAATGGCAGTACATATTTACAACTCCGTAAACCGCGTAAAAAGAGGACGCAGAATTGTGAATCCGCAGCTGAACGTGATTCGCAAGGAGCATGATGCGGAATTTACCGTCGCACTGGAAAGCCTGAAGCTGGTCGATCGGGAATTTGACATCACCATGCCGATCGATGAAGCCGGTTTTCTGGCTGTATTTCTCTGTCTGGACCATCCGATGGCCGGGGAAAGGAATGAACGGATACAGGTGATCGTGATCGCGCACGGCGTGTCAACCGCGACTTCCATGGCGGGCGCGGCGAACCGGCTGCTTGGGATGGACTGTGTGGCGGGAATAGACGCCTCCCTTGACGAAAACCCGCAGAAGGTCTATACCGGCCTGAAAGAATACCTGCTTGGAAGGCCCCGGAAGTCGGACCTTCTTTTGCTGGTGGATATGGGCTCCCTGACCGATTTTTCCACGGCGCTGGAAAACGAGCTCGGCATCCATGTAAAAACCATCCCTCTGGTCAGCACACTGCACGTGATTGAGGCCGGCCGCAAAGCCGCTTTGGGATATCCGCTGGACTATGTGTATCATGAAACGCTGTCCGTCAACGATCTGCTCAGCGAGACCGACCCGCTGGCTCCCAATAAGGGGCAATTGCCGAAACTGTTTATCCTTACCGTCTGTACGACCGGGGAGGGCAGCGCGCAGGTCATCAAAAACATCCTGGACAGCCAGCTGGACTACCACAATTCCCTTTGTGAAACGGTGGCCCTGAAGCTTGTGGAAGAAGAAAGCATTTCCTCCCGGCTGGACTCCATCAGCCGTATCGGGAAAATCCTCTGTGTTGTCAGCAGCTTTTCAATTGACCTCGCGGTGCCGCATTTCGACCTGGCGGATGTCTTCGACAGAAAGGCCGTACCGGAAATCCAGTCGCTCATCGATACGGAAAACACGTTTGAGGAAATCGGCCGCACACTTTCCAATATGCTGAAAAATCTCAACAGCAAAAACATTTTCAATGATATCCGGGAAGTGATTCAGGAAATAGAGTCCCGGACACAGCGCCGGCTGCTGACGGACTCGCTGATCGGGGTGCTGTGCCATGTCGGGTGCCTGATCGACCGTCTGATCGGGAATATCACCATCGAGGAATTTCCCGACAGGGATGCTTATATCAAAAACAACAGGGAAATTTTTGAGATCATAAAAGCCTCGTGCGGCAGGCTGGAGCAAAAATTCAAAGTCCTGATTCCCGACGACGAAATCTGTTATATCGCTTCCTTTTTCGCGGCGGAAAACTGTGTTTCACCGGCATAGGAAAAGCGGCCGCACTGTTGGCACGAAAATTGCTTAATAATCAGTGAAACACATTTTAAGGAGGATGCCATTATGACGTCACAGACAGTACAGATATCCAACAAGGTCGGATTGCATGCCCGTCCGGCCTCCATGCTGGTTACGGCCGCCGGAAGATATGATTCCGAGATCATCATCAAAAACGGGTCCCGCTCGGCAGTCGCGAAATCCATGATCAGCCTGCTCGCCCTGCAGGCAAAGATGAATGATATCGTTACGATCCAGGCGGACGGAAAAGATGAAAAAAAAGCGGTCGCGGAGCTGACTCAACTGATTCAATCAAAATTCGGAGAAGACTAATCCCTTATTAGGAGGCCATTATGAAAAAAGGCATTGGAGTTTCCAAAGGCTACGCGGTGGGAAAAGCCTATGTCATCGACACGGACGCAGCTTTGCGCTTTCAGAAAACCGCGGAGAACCCCGCCGCGGAAGCAGACAGGCTGACAAAAGCAATGGAACTGTCCAAAAAACAGATTGAGGAGATTGTAAAAAAGGCCCGCGAAAAGCTGGACGCCAAAAACGCGGAAATTATCGAAAGCCATCTGAATTTTATAGACGACCCCGCGTTGACCGGGGAAGCTTTCCATAGAATAAAACAGGAATCCGTAACCGCCGAACAAGCCCTCTCCGACGTGACCCGGACTCTGTACGACACCTTTTCCGCATTTGAGGACGGCTATATGAAAGAGCGCGCCGCGGATATTAAAGACGTAGGTTCCAGAATTCTGCGCAATCTCACCGGGCAAAGCGGAGAAATCAATTTTGCGGGTCTGCCCGCCGGAACCGTTCTTTTCGCGCACGATCTGAAGCCCTCGGACACCGCGCAGATCGACAGGGAGAAAGTATCGGCACTGGTGACCGAAACGGGCGGGGAAACCTCCCACACAGCCATTCTCGCAAAAGCGCTGGATATTCCGGCGGTAGTCGGCTGCAGGGATATCCTCGCGGACGTCCGCGGCGGCGATACGGTCATTGTGGACGGCGTGTCGGGAGAAGTCCTGGTCCGCCCTGATACCGCATTAATCAAAAAGTACCGTGCGCTTGAAAAGCGGTTCAGCCAGAAAAAAGAGGACGGGAAACGCACGGTTGGAGCAAAAATCCGTTCCGGAGACGGAAGGCAGATTCTGGTCGCCGCAAATATCGGGGGAATCAAGGATATTGAGGCCGCGCTGAAAAACGGCGCGGAAGGCGTCGGGCTTTTCCGGACGGAATTTTTATACATGAACAGGACATCCATGCCCACCGAGGAAGAGCAGTTCCGGATTTACAGGCAAGCGGCCGAGCTGCTGGACGGCAGGCCCCTTACGATCCGCACGCTTGATATCGGAGGGGACAAAAGCCTCCCGTATCTTCCGATGGACAAGGAAAGCAATCCTTTTCTCGGACTGAGGGCAATCCGGCTCTGCCTTCGAAATCCGGGGCTGTTTCAGACACAGCTCAGGGCAATTTTAAGGGCGTCCGCATTCGGCAATATTCAAATCATGTTCCCTATGATCAGCTGCATGGAAGAGCTGGGCCGCGCGAAAGGCGCCCTGAACACCTGCAAATTACAGCTGGAGCAGGAGGGCGTCCGTTTTTGTCCTTCCATTCCGACCGGAATGATGATAGAGATTCCGTCCGCCGCGCTGACTGCGGAGGAATTTGCAAAACAGGTCGACTTTTTCAGCATCGGGACCAATGATCTTACGCAGTATACGCTGGCGGCGGACAGGATGAACGAAAGTATTTCCGATTTATACAATCCGCTGCATCCGGCTGTTTTGCGCCTGATCCGGATGACGATTTCCGCCGCGCATCAATCCGGGATTCCCTGCTGCCTGTGCGGCGAGCTGGCATCCAACGAGCGGGCGGTCCCCCTGCTGCTGGAATACGGGCTGGATGAATTTTCCGTAAGTCCGGGAATGATCGCCGAAACCAGAAGCACGCTGCTTCGATGCATCGGTACATAAGGGGGAACCGTCTCTTTGGCCGGAAGGTGATTTTGTGGAGCTTTTATACGTAAAAAATCAGACGCAGAGGCAGAGCCAAAGCCAGAAGCTGAAATTGACGGCGGAAATGAGAGAATCCCTTGCTCTGCTGCAGATGCCCCTTGTGGAATTGCAGCAGCGGGTGGAAGAAGCCGTCATGGAAAATCCGGTGCTGGAGTATGACGGCGATGACTCGCAGGAAGACCCCATGTTTTCCGACTGTGCGCTGGGTGACGACGGCGAATCCTATCAGGATACGGAAACTGCCCTGGAAATTGTCAAAATGTTTTCTCTGGACAGCTGCGCCCCCGGCGCCCGTCAACCCTTTTACGGCGACCAAGAGAATTTTAATCCGTACGCTACGCTTTCAGCGGAAGATACCTTTACAGACTGTCTTCTGCGCCAGCTTGGAGAAAGGAAAGTCGATCGGACTATCGGGCGTATTTGCAGCTACATCATTCAGGACCTTACTGAAAAAGGGTATCTCGGCAGCAGCGTGGAAGAGCTTTCCCGGCACTTTGGGCTGCCCGTCGAAAAAATAAAGGAAGCTGTAAAAATCATTCAGACGATGCAGCCGCCGGGGGTCGGCGCCGCAAATATAACGGAATGCCTGCTGCTTCAACTGGGACGGTGTACGGAATGCGACGCGGCGATGGTCAAAGAAATCATTGAAAAATATCTCGGGCTTCTGAGCGAAAATAAAATACAGGTTATTGCGAACCGGCTTGGTATTTCCCTTCAGGCCGCGGAAAAAATGTGCGATTTTATCCGCGGCCTGAACCCGATCCCCTCCCGGGGTTTTCAGACGGACCGCAGCGGCGGCTACGTCATCCCCGAGGCGGCCATTTGTAAAGACGGGCAGGGAGGCTTTTTCATTCGGAACAATGAGAAGGCTTTTCCCCATCTGCGTATCAGCGAATTTTATCAAAAATTACTTCTCGAAGAAAATGACCGCGAAACCCTCCTGTATCTCAAAGACAAAACAAAACAGGCGTCGTTCCTCATAAAGCAACTGTCCAGCCGGAAAAGCACCGTGCTGCGCGTACTGGAGAAAATCGTCGAGCTTCAGAAGGATTATTTCGAGCACGGCGTATCCTGCCTGAAGCCGATGTCCATCGCAGAGGTCGCGGACCGGCTTCATCTGCACCAGTCGACCGTCAGCCGCGCAATTTCCGGAAAGTACGTTGTGTGTTCCTCGGGAACAGTCAGCATCAAATCCCTTTTTACTTCAAAAATACGGTCACGGGGAAAAGAAGATTGTTTTTCTTCTCTGCAAATCAAAGAGACCATCCGCAGCCTGATTGAACACGAAAACAAGTCCGCGCCGCTCTCGGATCAGAAGATTACCCGGAGCCTTCAGGAAAAGGGCATTGACATTTCCCGGCGTACCGTGGCAAAATATCGGTATGAGATGGAAATCCCCGCAGCGGAAAAACGTAAGATGTACCAATGAAGGCCATGGCGTTTTCTGAAACAGCCTTGGCCCTGTGCTGCCGGGCACGATGGAGACGGGGATGGTGGAGGCTGCATGAAAAGGGAAGAATTTTATAGTCTGGTTTACCGTGTGGTCGCCGCCATCCCGTATGGCAGGGTCACAACATACGGACAGATTGCTTTGATGCTGGGGATGCCGCAATACGCAAGACTGGTCGGCCACGCCCTGCACAGCGCGCCCGGATACCTGGAGCTGCCCTGCCACAGGGTGGTAAACAGCACGGGGCGGCTGGTTCCCGGCTGGAACGAACAGCGGACGCTTCTGTCAAACGAAGGCGTATATTTTAAAGACAACGGCAATGTGGATTTAAAACGAAGCATCTGGAGACGGGACGTGGCGGACATGCGGAAGAATATACCAAAGGACCTATAGAGAAAGAAGCCGGGCGTCAATGCCCGGCTTCTTTCTTATTACTCTTCTGTTTTATCGGCCCCTGCTCTGCGGCAGCCCTCAGGGGATGACCTCCAGCGTCTGCGGCGTAACCATGCCGTCCGCGATCCCGAACGCTTTCAGGACCGGCGCTTCCTTTGCCAATGAAAGAATCAGGTAGCTGGCCTTTGAATCATAGGCCAGCCGGATATCTTCCCCGGACGGCCGCGCGGGAGTGGAGGGATGGGAGTGAAAGTTTCCAAGCGGCGAAAGGCCCAGCGCGCGCATATCCCGGACGGCCGCAAGCTGCTCCCCGGGGTCAATGGAAAAATGCTCCGGGCTTTGGTCGGGGTTTGATAAAAGGTACACCTTTTCCACGGTTTTAAGGCCGCCCTCCGCCGTTCCCGCAATCAGCCCGCAGGATTCATTGGGCAATCCCGCTTTCGCGTGGGCGACAATGGCGTCGTAATCCGCTTGTTTGAGCCTGACAATCATTTTAAATCACACACCGCCTGTTCGTAATCAAACGGCTTCAAAATGGTGGGATGCTCCCCGCAGACGGCGCAGTCCTTCGCCGGCGGCAGCTTGATTTTGCGAAACTCCATTTTGAGGGCGTCATAAGTCAGCAGGTACCCGGTCAGGAGCTCCCCTTTGCCGATGATGTATTTGACCGCTTCCATAGCCTGCAGGGAGCCGATCACGCCCCCCATGGCCCCGATGACCCCGGCCTGCCTGCAGGTGGGCACCGCGTCCGGCGGGGGCGGCTCTTTGAAAACGCAGCGGTAGCACGGGCCCTGCCCCGGCACATAGGTCATAAGCTGGCCCCGGAAGCGGATGATCCCCGCGTGGGAAAAAGGCTTTCCGGCCAGCACACAGGCGTCGTTGATAAGGAATTTCGCGGGGAAATTGTCGGTGCCGTCGATGATGAAATCATAATCCGCGATCAGCTTCATGATGTTGTCCGCCGACACAAAGGTACGGTAAGTGTTGACCGTAATGTCCGGATTGATGGCCTCCATGGTCTCTCTGGCAGACTGCACCTTTGCCTTGCCCAAGTCCGGGGTGGTATGAATGACCTGCCGCTGAAGGTTGGACAAGTCCACCTCGTCGGCGTCGGCGACGCCGATGGTCCCCACTCCGGCGGCGGCCAGGTAGAGAGCGGCGGGCGCGCCCAGGCCCCCCGCCCCGATGATCAGCACCTTGGCGTTCAGCAGCTTCTTCTGCCCCTTCACGCCCACTTCGGACAGGATAATATGGCGGGAGTAGCGTTCCAGCTGTTCGTTGGTAAAAGCCATCAGGATTGCCCTCCTCCCATAAAGTACAGGAACTCCACGATATCGCCGTCCTTTAAAACGGTTTCGGAAAAAGTGTCCTTCTTAATAAATTCATCGTTGACCGACACGGTAACATACTCCGGTGTTTCCACCTGCTCCCGTTCGATCAGCTGGGCTACAGTCAAGCCCTCGGCGTATTCTTTCGGGGCTCCGGCAACGGTAAGTTTCATTTTGACTCCTCCAAAATTCAATTGATCGTTTCACGTATTGCTTTTTTGCCTGCAAACTTTTATGGAGCTGGCGTATCCGGGTTCTGCTGATTGTCTGACCGGCGCTTAACCGGCCGTCTTCCGGACAATGAGGTTATAGGTGCCGTCGCCGTTGTCGGTGAGCTTCAGAATCTGATGCCCCTCCTCTTTGACGCTGCGGGGCACGTTCTGCACCGGTTCGCCGTCATTCATTCGAATAGAGAGGATCTGTCCCTCGTCCAGTTCCTCCAGCGCGACCTTTGCCTTGACAAAGGTCACCGGGCAAACCACATCCGTGATATCCACCGTTTCATCAATGAGGTATTCACCCACGGTACGCCGCCTCCATTTCCGCTTGGAATACGTCCCAGCCGGCCCGGTCGACGGCCACCCGGAAACGTTCGCTGGGCTTTGCGTGTTGATCGAAAAACGCCAAGGCCGCGTCGGCCACCCGGAACAGCGTCTCCTTGTCATGGATAATGGGTAAAAACTGCTCTCCCTTGGCAATCAGGTTTCCGAAGGTGCCGCCGAAAGAAAGAAGATATCCCGGTTCGCCCTTCCACGCGTCAAAGGGACAGGATTTCACGCACCGGCCGCAATGGTTGCATTTGCTTTCGTCCAGCAAAATCTCGCTGTCGGTTTGGGTGATGGCCCCTTCCCGGCAGGCTTTCGAGCACACGCCGCAGAGGGTGCAGGCATCCGGAATCCACTCGACCGCGTAGCCGCCCTTGATGCCCAGATCGTTTTCCTCGGCCTTGAGGCAGTTGTTCATGCAGCCGGTGATCCCGAATTTGAACTTATGGGGCAGCGCCCGGCCAAAATAACGGTCGGAAATTTCCACCGCCAGCGAGTAGGTGTCGATGCAGCCGGAGGAGCAGATTTTGCTGCCCTGACAGGCTGTGACCGTGCGTACGCGGGGCCCGCACACGCCGGTGTCGACGCCCCCCGCTTTCAGTTCCGCCTTGACCGGCTCCACATCGTCCAGCTTGATGAAGGGAATCTCCACTCCCTGCCGGGAGGTAAGGTGCACGTATCCGTCGCCGTATTTTTTGCTGATCTCAGCGACAGTCAAAAGCTGGTCGGCAGTGAGGTTGCCGCCCACCACCTTCAGCCGGAGGGAAAAATTGTTTTTCTGCACCTGCCTCATGAATCCGCCGTTTTTTAATGCTTTGTAATCCGTCGCCATTCAAAATCACCGCTTTCTTGTATTTTGGGAATCGCTCCACCAAATCCGCCGTACGGCGGATTTGTGTCAAATCTCATAATCTTTCTCCCAAACCATCACCCTGCGGTACTTTCCAAAGTCCCGCGGCGGGTTGGTTTCCAATTCAATGCCGTTTGCGTCCAGCAGGGGGTATCGGCGTTCACGCGGACCAAACCCGGCAAAAACGCCGCCCCGGATGTTGGCAAAGCCAAAGTCGGACGCCAGGTCGAAATCGGGAGGATATGCGAAGGCTCCGCTCTGCAGGGGCAGCGCGTCCCCCTTTGCATAGGTGACCGGAGAAGGGCTGTGCCGCAGAACGGTATGGACGTCCGCATGATAGTAAAAACGGTCGAAAAGGTTGATTTTCAGCTTGTCGGAACCGTCGCGCAGGAAAACGCCGTCCCGCTTTCCGTCCCCCGCAGCCTCGATGACGCCGCAGGCGGCTGTGGCGTGGGTGATCCGGTCGATTAAAATCAGCTCGCCCAGCGTTTTGTGCAGACGGAATTCATCCAGCACCGCCGGTTCGGAAAGCACAATCTCGCACCGGACGATTTCATTTTTGGTAACCGAGCTGGCGGAAAGCAGCGCGCCGCTGTTTACGTCCACCTTATGGCGGATTCCGGTCACAATGGCGGGGAGCAGCTTTGTCCCCAGCTTGATCCAGTAATCCTTTCCGGGAACCAGCTTTTGGTCATCCATCCAAAGCAGGGTGGCCGAGAAGGATTTCGCCGTTTTCAGTTCGGCGTTCCTGGCCAGCACACAGCCGCGCGAAACATCCACCTCTCGGTCCATCTGAATGGTGACGGGCTGGCCCAGAACCGCTTCCTCCGCCTGTTTATCCGCGATATGAATCGACTTGACCAGCGCGGTTTCGCCGCTGGGCAGGGCGGTCAGCAGATCGCCGACCGCGACTTTTCCGGCTTCAATCTGCCCCTGAAAACCGCGGAAGCTGTGGTCCGGGCGGCAGACCCGCTGCACCGGCATATAGAACCCGGCTTCCGGCGCGCCGCCCGAAATGTCCACCGTTTCCAGATGCTCCAAAAGGGTCTCGCCCCGATACCACGCCATTGTATCGGAAGGTTGGGTAACATTGTCGCCCTCAGTGGCCGAAACGGGGATGATAACCGCGTTTTCCAGCCCCAGCTCCGCCTCGAGCTTTCCGATCTCCCCGGAAATTTCAGTAAAACGTTTTGCATCATATCCGATCAAATCCATTTTGTTCACTGCGAACACAAAATACCGGATGCCCATCAGGGCGCAGATCCGGGCGTGACGGCGGGTCTGTACCAGCACGCCCTGAGAGGCGTCCACCAAAATTACCGCCAGGTCGGCAAAGGACGCCCCCACCGCCATATTCCGGGTGTATTCCTCATGGCCGGGGGTGTCCGCCACAATGAAGCTGCGCCGGTCCGTGGTAAAGTAGCGGTAGGCCACGTCAATGGTGATTCCCTGCTCGCGCTCGGCCATCAGGCCGTCCAGCAGGAGGGAGTAGTCGATTTTCCCTCCCCGGCTGCCCACCTGGCTGTCCAGGATCAGCGCCTGCTCCTGGTCGGTATACAACAGCTTGGAATCGTAGAGAATATGCCCGATCAGAGTGGATTTTCCGTCGTCCACACTGCCGCAGGTAATAAATTTCAAAAGTCCGTTTTCCGCGTTGCTCATTAGAAATACCCCTCCCGTTTGCGCCGTTCCATGCTTCCCGCCTCTTCGTTGTCAATGACCCGGCTGGTACGCTCGGAGGTCACGGCGGCGAGCGTTTCGGCAATCACCGCGTCCAGCGTGTCGGCCTCGGATTCCACCCCGCCGGTGAGGGGGTAACAGCCCAAAGTGCGGAAGCGCACTTTTTTCATCTGCGGCTTTTCGCCCGGAAACAGGCGCATCCGGTCGTCGTCCACCATGATGATATTGCCGTCCCGGTACACCACCGGGCGCTCGGCGGCAAAATACAGCGGCACAATCTCAATATTTTCGCGGCGGATGTATTGCCAGATATCTTTTTCCGTCCAGTTGGAAATGGGGAATACCCGCATGCTCTCGCCTTTGTTGATCCGGGTATTGTAAAGCTTCCACATTTCGGGCCGCTGGTTTTTGGGGTCCCAGGCATGATGTTCGTTGTGGAAAGAAAAAATCCGTTCCTTGGCGCGCGACTTCTCCTCGTCGCGCCGCCCGCCGCCAAAAGCCGCCGTAAACTGATACTTGGTCAGCGCGTCTTTGAGCGCCTGTGTTTTCATAATGTCGGTATAGGCCGCGCCGTGGTCGAACGGGTTGATTCCCTGAGCGATCGCGGCCTCATTGCGGTAGACCAGCATGTTGATCCCCAGTTCCTTTGCCCGTCTGTCACGGAATTCAATCATTTCGTGAAATTTCCAGCTGGTGTCGATGTGCAGAAAGGGAAAGGGCGGTTTTTCGGGGTAGAAGGCTTTCAGGGCCAGATGGAGCATGACCGACGAGTCCTTGCCGATGGAATAGAGCATGACCGGCCGCTCGCATTCCGCGGCTACCTCCCGGAAAATATAGATGGCCTCGGCCTCCAGTTTATCTAAGTGCGTCAGTGGCATGGAGTTCACTCCTAATAATTATTTGAATCGCGGCTGTCCACCGTGAGGGTTTTGGCGCTGCCGTCCGGGTTCGTGACGGTCCAGTGCAGCAGGGTGTTTTCCCGCCGGACGGTAAGCCGTCCGCCAAGGCCGCCCATATCTTCTCCCAGAAACATGGCGATCGCCTGCACCGGGCATTCCTTGACGCAGGAGGCGCACCCCCAGCATCTTTCGGGGCGCGGGATCGCCGCTTTCCCCGTTCCGTCCAGGCGGATCAGGCTGCCGGGGCAAACTTTGCGGCACCGCCCGCAGCCGATGCATCTTTCCGCGGTAATTTCAATGCTCATACGCGTCCTCCTCCCGCACAAGCGGCCGGAAGATCATGTTCAGCCGCCCGTTTTCCAGCCGGGAATTGACATAGCAATTCCATTCGGCGCCGCTTTCCGGGTAATCGGTATTCTCGGCAAAGCTGTGCCAGCGGGTTTCCCTGCGCGCCCCCAAGTGGGTGATCACCGATTTGCAGAGCGTAAGGCGCTCGCGCAGTTCCAGTATGTAAACCAGCTCCTGCATCTCCGGAGCGGCCAGCAGTTCGGTTTTCCGTTCCAGCCCACGGATTTTGTCAGCGGCTATGCGCAGGGATTTCTCTGAATAGCGGTAATGGGAACCGATCCCGCCCGCGTATTCGTCCATCGCGGACTGCATGGCCTCTTCCAGCCCGTCTGTGCCGTACGGCGCCGCGGAGCGGTTCAGGAAGCCCTCCAGCCAGCGCTTTTTTTCTTCGGCCCCGCCCCGGTCGGGAGGGGCCGTTTGATCGCCCATATAGGCTGCCGCCGCTCTCGCCGCGATCTCCCCCTCCACAAACGCGCCCGTAACGTATTTCTGCGGGCAGCCTCCGGCCACGTCCCCCGCCGCGAACAGGCCTTTGATCGTGGTTTCGCGGCTGGTGTCCACCCAATATCCGCTGGCGGTGTGCCCGCCGACGATATACGGCTCGGTGCCCTCGATCTCCACATTCTGCACGCCCGGCGTCCGGCCGCTTTCCAGCCACCGCAGGGTTTGGCTGGGGGCCATATTGAGATAGGCCTTTTGCAGATCCTCATCCTGCTCCTTGGTGATTCCCACGGTCCGCAGATAGCAGGGGCCGCGCCCCTCCAGATTTTCCATCACCGTGCCATGCACCCGCTGGGAGGTGGTAACGCCGTATTTCTGCTCGTATCCCTCGCCCAGCGCGTTGATCTGTTTCGCGCCCACTCCCTGCGCCAGCGTCCCGGTCGGGGCAATGGTGTCCTTGCAGCGCAGAGCGATGAAGCGCATTTCAAAGGTGGTCATTTCCGCCCCGGAAAGAATGCCCATGGCGTAACCCGCGCCCGTGTTGAAAGGCGGATACCACATTTTATGGCGGGAAAACCCAGGGTGGTTGGGCCGGTACAGCCCCGCCGCGCCGCCGGTGGCGCAAAGCACGGCTTTGGCCGAAATCACATAGAGCACCGGTTCGTCGACGCCGATTGCATAAGCTCCGAGAATCCGGCCGTCCCTGACGATGTACTCAAACACATTCACCCGGTTCAGCACGGTGATCCGCGGCTGAGCGGCAACGGCTGCGGCTAAAATCGGCTTGATATTCTCGCCGTTGATTTTGATATTGCGGCTGCCGCGGGCCGCATACCGTCCCTGCTGATCCTTCAGGATCGTCAGCCCCAGGGACTCCATTTTAGCAGCCGTGCGATTCAGCCCTTCGGCCATGGTCAGCAGAAGATCTCCCCGGACGATCCCCTGTGCGTCCGCACGGGCATAATCCACATAATCCCGGGGCGTTTTCCCCGGTACGATATAGGCGTTGATGGCATTGACTCCGGCAGCCAGACAGCCGCTGCGTTCGATGTCCGCCTTCTCAGCGATCAGTACGCTGCCGCCGGACGCTTCGCAGAAGGTCAGCGCCGCGTAACAGCCCGCCGTGCCGCCGCCGATAATCAGAAAATCCGTGGCCAGCGTTCTGATTTCCAAATCCATCCTATCACCTACTTTACATACATATTTAATATGGTATTATTTATTATACGCGGGGCCCGCGGAAAAAACCAGCGCTAATTCCGCAAACGTTACACAAAAAAATTGTACAATTCAAAGCGCAAATCAGCGCAAACGTTTTCCGGTTTTCCGCTTGCAATTCTGATGGAAAACAGGTATTATATTAAACATATAATTTTAATATGTATTTATAGAAAGGAGGAATCCAGTTGACATTAAAAGAAATCGCGGCAAAAGCCGGGGTGTCTGTTTCAACCGTATCGCGGATTATCAACTCCCCGGACGACAGCTTCGCCCGCAAGGAAGTACGGGACCGGGTCTGGTCGATTATCAGGGAAACGGGCTACACGCCCAATCAGAGCGCCCGGGAGCTGAAGCAGGGAAGAACGAGGGCGCAAAAAGCGCCTGCCGGCGCGGTAGCCTGCATTTTGGGCAGAACGAAAACAATCGACGACGATCCTTTTTTTGCGCAGCTCGCAAGGGTCATCGAACAACAGGCGATGGAGTGGGGCTACCCCGTGCGGCTCTCCTATTCGGTTTTCGATATCAAAACGACCGTGCCGGAAAAAATCGAGCTGTTCAAAGCGGACGGAGCCATTGTGCTGGGACGGTTCGGCAGCGACTATATCGGCTTTCTGGAAAAGCACTATCGGAACCTTGTCTATGTGGGCCGCAACATCATCGCCGCCGGCTGCGACCAGGTCATCTGCGACGGGTACGAGGCGACGCAGATTGCGATGAAGCACCTGATTTCCTGCGGTCACCGGCGAATCGGCTATATTGGCGAGATTGCAAACGAGGTCCGGTACCGGGCGTATCTCGATACGCTCCGCGAACATGGGCTGGATTGCTCCGCAGGCCTGATCAGCAACTGTCCGCAAAACGGAGCCGGAGGATATCAGGGGGCGGAACATCTGCTCAGAACAGCCAGTCCGCTTCCCACCGCCGTTTTCTGCGCAACCGACATGGTCGCAGTCGCCGCCCTGCGCCGCTTTACCGAGGCAAAAATCAAGGTTCCGGAACAGCTTTCCGTCATCAGCATGGATAATATTGAACTGTCCGGATACGTTTCCCCCATGCTGACTACCGTGGGGATGCCCATCGTCGAAATGGGAAATGTGGCGGTGCAGATTCTCATCAACAGAATCCAGAAACGGCACAAGCTGCCCTTGAAAATCTTTTTGCCGAACAAACTGGCGATCCGGGAGAGCGTTGCAAATTTAAACACGGGAATCTGCATCTGACTCTTTCCCCGCGTACAACAGCGCCGAAATGTAACATCGATTCCGAAAGAAACCGCCTGAAAATCAGGAATGCACCTTGGAACGGCTGATGATAAGCCAAATCAAGGTGCATTTTTGTACAGTTTCGTTGCGACAGAATCTTTTGGCCAACCGGCTCAACCGTGCCGGTCTGGTCATCGGGCCGGACTTTTGCTGCTGCCGGGAGTCCTCCGGCTCGCGGGGAAAAGCGGCTTTAAATGTAAAATGTCTGTTCGTTATTTAAGGATGCGTTTTCCACCAGCTGGACCTGCCGGTCGTTATAGAGATACAGCCGGTAAATCAATACGCTGACCTCCTCGCCCACGGTGAACGGGTCGTCCTCCAGAGAACGGTAGGCAATCAGCTTTATGCCGCCGACGTTCACCCGCAGCTCCAGCACATTGCCGCGAAAGAAAATGTCCTCCACCGTCCCGTGCTCCGAGGCGTGGGGATAAAGCTCCTTATCCACCTTCGTGACCTGCACAAATTCGGGCCGGAGCACGGCCGTGGCATAGCCTTCATTGGTTTCAAACCCGTGGAGCCTGCCGTAATCTTCTACGACGATCGATTCCCCAATGAATTTTGAGGCAAAGGGGGTGGCGGGATTCTTGTAAATGTCTGCCGGCGTTCCGATCTGCTCGATCCGCCCTTTGTTGGTGATGATGATTTCATCCGCAACCTCCACCGCCTCCTCCTGGTCGTGGGTGACGAAGATGCTGGTGATGCCCACCTTGTTGATGGTCTCTCTCAGCCAGGTGCGCAGTTCCTTGCGGACCTTGGCGTCAATGGCGGCAAAAGGTTCGTCGAGCAGCAGCAGGTGGGGCATTGGCGCCAGCGCGCGGGCAAAGGCCACCCGCTGCTTCTGTCCGCCGGAAAGCTGGTGCGGGCGGCGCTTTTCCAGGCCCTCCAGCCCAATCAGCCGGATCAGTTCCCCGACCCTCTCTTTGATGTACGCTTTATCTTTCTTTTGCACCTCAAGCCCAAAGGCAATGTTGTCGAACACCGTCATGTAGCGAAAAAGCGCATAATTCTGAAACACAAAGCCGATCCCCCGTTCGCTGGCGGGCAGGTCGTTTACCCGCTGGCCATCGATGATGATGGTCCCGCTGTCCGGCGTTTCCAGCCCGGCGATGATGCGCAGAAGGGTGGTTTTTCCGCTGCCGGAAGGACCGAGCAGCCCGATCAGTTTGCCCTGTTCAATGGAAAAGCTGACATTGTCCGCCGCCTGAAACCCGCCGAATTTTTTATTGATATTCTGAAGCTCCACATACATATTGCTTACCTCTTTTCTCTCTTGATGCGGTGTTCTACGATGTTGCGCAGAATGAGGATGATTACCGCGATCAGGACCAAAATGGAGGAAACGGCAAAGGCGGCCGTCAGCTGGAATTCATTGAACAGAATCTCCACATGAAGCGGGAGGGTGTTGGTCTTGCCCCGCAGATGTCCGGATACCACCGATACTGCGCCGAATTCGCCCAGGCTCCGGGCGGTACAGAGAATCACGCCGTATAACAGCGCCCATTTGATATGGGGAAAAGTGACCCTGCGGAAAATGGAGAAGCCTTTGGCCCCCATCAGCGCGGCGGCCTCCTCCTCGTCATTGCCCTGAGCCTGCATCAAAGGGATCAGCTCGCGGGAAACAAAGGGGAAGGTAACAAAGATCGTGGCCAGCACAATGCCGGGCACGGCAAACACAATTTTAAGATTCATCGCTTCCAAAAACGGGTAGGCCCATCCGATCCGCCCGAACACGAGAATGAATACCAGCCCCGCGATGACGGGCGAGATGGAGAAGGGAATGTCGATCAGGGTGGTGAGCGTCTGCTTTCCCCGAAAGCGGAATTTGGTGATCGTCCAGGCCGCGAAGATGCCGAACACCGTGTTGACAACGACCGTAATCCCGGTCGTCAGCAGAGTCAGCTGCAGCGCCTTGACCGCGTACTCGTCGGTGATGGACCTGGAAAAGGTCTCCCAGCCCTGCCGCAGGGCATAGACCAGCACGGTGGCGAGGGGCAGGACCAGCATAACGGCCAGAAACGTCCCTCCCAGCAGGATAAGCGTTCCTTTGACAATTTTCTGTTTCAACCGTCCTACCCCCTTGCGATTTTATTGATTCTGGCCTGGAGCAGATTGATGCCGAACAGCAGAATAAAGGCGAATACAACCATGACCAGCGCGATGGAGGTGGCGGCGGCGTAGTTGAACTGCTCCAGCTTATTCATGATAATCAGCGGTGTGATCTGCGTTTTATAGGGGATGTTCCCCGCGATAAACACCACGCTGCCGTATTCCCCGATACAGCGGGCAAAGGCCAGCCCGAACCCGGTCAGTGTGGCGGGCAGAATTTCCGGGAACACCACCTTGAAAAAGATGCGGGAGCGGCTGGCACCCAGCACCAAGGCCGCTTCCTCGTACTGCGGGTTCAGCTTTTCCAGCACCGGCTGGATCGAGCGCACCACAAAGGGGATGCCGATAAAAATCATGGCAATCACAATGCCGGCGGTCGTGTAAGAAATTTTGACGCCGATCCGGTCAAACAGCCGGCCGATCCACCCTTTGTCGGAATACAGGGTGGTCAGCGAGATGCCGGCCACCGCGGTGGGCAGGGCGAAGGGCAGTTCGATCAGGCCGTCCAGCACCCGCCGGAACGGGAATTCATAACGGGTCAGAATCCACGCGAGAAGAATTCCAAAGACTGCGTTGACCACGGCGGCAATGGCCGCGCAGGACAGGCTCACCCGATAGGTGGCCACCGTCTGCTTGTCGGTGACCACCCGCCAGAAATCAGCGAAGGTCGTACCCGAAAGGGTTAAAAAACCGAGCACAGGGGGATCAGCACAATCAGGCTGAGCATGGTAACGGTGATCCCCATGGAAAGCCGAAAACCCGGTATGATATTATTTTGTCGCTTTCTGGAGCGCTTTTTCAGAGGAAACATGTGCAGGCCCCCTATGATCGGTAATAAATGAAACACTATTTTTTATAAATCTGGTCGAAGATCGCACCGTCCGCAAAGAATTTCTCGGTTGCTTTTGCCCAGCCCCCAAAATCGTCGTCGATGTTGACCATCTCAATATTCAGATTAAAAATGTCGCTGAATTCCTTCAGGATGTCGGGGTTGGAGGGGCGGTAATAATTTTTCCCCTCCAGACGCTGTGCATCGTCCGAATAAAGGTATTCCAGATACGCTTTGGAAACTTCCTCGGTACCGTGCTTTTTGGCGTTGGCGTCCACTACCGCGACCGACGGCTGGGCAAGGATGCTCAGGGACGGGGTGATAATCTCAAAATCATCCGGATGCTCTTTCTGGGAAAGGAAGGCTTCATTCTCCCAGGCCAGCAGCACATCTCCCTGCCCGTTTTCCACAAAGGTAGTGGTGGCGCCGCGGGCGCCGGAATCCAGCACGGTCACGTTGGCGTACAGCGATTTCAAAAATTCTTGGTCTTTGGCTTCATCTCCGCCGAATTTCTTATCCGCATATGCCCAGGCCGCCAAAAAATTCCAGCGCGCGCCGCCGGAGCTTTTGGGATCGGGGGTGATGACTTCCACGCCGGATTTCACAAGATCGTCCCAATCCTTCAGATTTTTGGGGTTGCCCTTGCGGACCAAAAAGACGATGGTGGAGGTGTAGGGTGCGCTGTTCTTCGGGAACTCATTCACCCAGCCGTCCTCGATCAGGCCGCCTTTGCGCAATTCGTCCACATCGCCCTCAAGCGCCAGCGTAACCACGTCGGCCTCGTTGCCTTCCAGCACCGAACGGGCCTGTTTTCCGGAACCGCCGTGGGACTGGGTGATTTCCACCTTCTGCCCTTTCTCTTTTTCCCAGTATTCCTGGAAAAGCTTATTGTACTGCTCGTAAAGCTCGCGGGTAGGGTCGTAGGAAACATTGGAGATAGCCACCGGCTTGGCGGAAGACGCGGCGGACACGGAAGAATTCACGGAAGAAGCCGCGGGAGAATTATTCCCGGCGCAGCCGGCGAGAGTTCCCGCAATCGTGGCCAGGGCGATTGCCAGAGCCAGTGTTTTTCTGAAAGAAAATGTATGTTTCATAAAAATATCCCTCATTTCATCGTTTTTAGATTGTTTGCAAACCGGGTTTGGAAGCGATTGCCGCATCACATTTGATCTATGACTTCCAAATCCGTGCAACATCGAAAGCGCACCGGGATACGCAGGTTGTTTCTGTTCAGCATGAGTACCACCTTCACCTTTTAATACATATATAATTGATATGTATAGTATTGTTTTATAATACCCTAATGCTTCCGGTTCTGCAACGGGAAATTAAGCAATCGTTTGCGCGATACTGTCACGAAGTGCCTGATTCTATCCGGTTTTTCCTTATATGAAATTGTACTCTCAGAAGTTACATTCCTGCGACTGTTGTCATCTAAGAAAACACTTAATAAAAGTCGGGCAGGAATTGCCGTATGCCGTATCAGGATATCTCAGATATTTGTTCTGAAAGCTTATGTGGATATTTGTTTTCGAGAGCGATAAATAAAAACAGACATACGGCACGCATAAGCATCAGACAGTAAATATTCCATCCCCCATGAAAGAATAACAGGTCAAATTCCATTAAAAGAGCATCGCATGTGAAATAGAGGATGAAGGAAGCGAGCTTCCAATACCATTTTTTCAATACACATAGGAACAATGCGCAAATAAAAGATACGGCGGCATTATAAAAAACTGAAAAGGCCCCAGAATCCCGGTAGATGTTTTCGAACCAGCCGACATAAGTGTACTGAAGACCGGTTAGCAACAGGATACTTACCGGCAGCTTCATTATAATCAATAATGCGAACCAGAGGGTTATAAATCGCAGGAAAGTACGCCGCCTATTTTTCAACTGCAAATACCATGACTTCATAAAAATACAATAAAAGAAAATCGCGGCGCTTGTCATCCAGGTCCTCCACCAGTTATGCTGATAAATTCCAAGCCTGACAAAAAGAACATCCAATAACGTATAGATAACCGTTATCAGAAGGATCCGCCGGTAACGCGAAGGGAAGGCGGAAACAAGCAGGGCGGTGGCGGGCCACAGGGTGGCATTGGGGATAATATGGCCAAAAATGTTCTCCGCATAGTGGTCCTTGAAAACGCCGGGATAATATGAATAGCTGTTTAAAAAAAGCAGTCCGATCATTTCGGCAATAAAAGCGGTCATCATGGCAAACAGAAAAAAAATCAGCAATTCATGATTGTCTTTTTTCTTAACCATAATGAAAACAGTCAATACTGCGCCGATTATCGCAAGTATGCCATACCAATAAATGGCTGCCATATCATCTACCTCAAAATACAAAGCTTAAACGGCTAACGCGTTCAAACTTAGTATGTCTTTAAATGGCATAGATGATACCGCCAGAATCCCTTATTCCCTTTATAGCCCCTGCATAATAGCGGGCGGTACGCCTTATTCTCCCTTTGCATGAATCCAGGCGCCCCCGTCAACAGGGAATTCCGCTCATTTCCTGCTTCCGGACCGGTTTAGGACCATGGCCGCACGGAACCTGAAAAGAAAAGGCCATGGCGAATTCGCCATGGCCAGGGAGGAAAGTATTGAAAAAGGTTCTTGTTAGTGATTTTGTCCGTAATACGCGTGTGCCCCATGCTTACGCAAAAAATGCTTGTCAAGCAGTTCCTGCTGCATCGGTCCATCCTGGACCTCAGCCATCTCCTGGGTGTGCCAGGCCATCATGGCCAATTCTTCCAGCACTACGGAATTGTGCACCGCCTCAAAGCAGTCCCTGCCCCAGGTAAAAGGTCCATGGGAGTGCACCAGGACGGCGGGGATATCAGCGGGATTCGCCTTGTTAAACGTTTCCACAATCACATTGCCGGTTTCCGCTTCATAGGCGCCCGCAATTTCTTCCGGGGTCATTTTTCTGGTACAGGGGATCGGCCCGTAAAAATAGTCGCCGTGCGTGGTGCCGTAAGCCGGAATGGACTGCCCCGCCTGCGCCCAGATGGTCGCCCATCGGGAGTGGGTATGGACAATTCCGCCGATCGCGGGGAAATTCCGATACAGGACACAGTGTGTCGGCGTGTCGGAGGACGGATTCAGGTCACCCTCCACCTTTTCCCCGTCCAGACCCACCACAACCATATTCTTCGGTTTGAGTCTGTCGTATTCCACGCCGGAGGGTTTAATGACAAACAGCCCCGATTCCCGGTCGATTCCGGAAACATTTCCCCATGTGAACACCACCAGATTGTGGGCGGGAAGCTGACGGTTCGCCTCGCAAACCTGTTCCTTCAATTCTTCCAGCATTCGTCTTCATCCCTTCCGGATTACTTTTTGAGCTTCCAGATCAGATCGTTCCAGGTAAGTTCCTTGCGAAGCTCGTTGATCTCGGTTTCCCTGCCGATGTGAACAAACTCGATCTCCATGATTTCAGCGAAATCGCGCAGCTCTTCCGCCGTAAGCGAATAGCTGATGACGGAATGGTGCGCGCCGCCCGCGTAAATCCATGCTTCCGCGGAGGTCTCGAGGCTTGGGAGCGGCTTCCAGAGGACGGCGGCCACCGGGAGGTTCGGCATTTCGTGAATCTGCTCCTGGCATTCCACATCATTGACAATCATGCGGAACCGGTCGCCCATATCGATGATCGTCGCAAGCACCGCCGGGCCTGACTTCGCTTTGAAGGTCAGGCGCGCCGGATCCTCGCGGTCGCCGATTCCAAGCGGAACCACCTTGATCTTCGGGCGTTCCGCGGCGACGCTCGGGCACACCTCAAGCATATGGGCGCCCATGTTCATGCCGCACTCCGGATCAAAGTTGTAAGTGTAATCCTCCATAAACGCCGTACCGCCCGTGCAGTCGGCCGTCATGAGCTTCATAATGCGGCAGAGCGCCGCGGTTTTCCAGTCGCCTTCCCCGGCGAACCCGTAGCCCAGGCGCATCAAGTCCTGCGCGGCAAGACCGGGCAGCTGGCGGAGCTCCTGCAAATCCTGAAAATTGGTGTGGAAGGCACCGAACTTTTCTTCTTCCATGAACTTCCGAAGCGCAACTTCTTCCCGCGCCTGATAGCGCACGGCCTCGAGATCATCCGTTGCCATATCGTAAACTTCGGCGTATTGCTCCATCTGGGCGTCGATTTCCTTCTCGGTGACGGCTTCCACCATGCGGATGATATCGCCGACGCCGTAATGGTCGACCTGCCAGCCGAATTTGATGTGCGCCTCCACCTTGTCGCCGTCCGTCACGGCCACTTCGCGCATATTGTCGCTGATGCGGAGCACGCGGAGCCTGCGGCTTTCAAACGCGCCGGCCGCCGCACGCATCCAGCGGCCCATGTGGTCACGCATCCCGGCGTCCTTCCAGTAGCCGGAAATGACCTTCTGCGGAATACGCATGCGCGCAAGAATAAAACCATGCTCCCTGTCGCCGTGGGCGGACTGGTTCAGATTCATGAAATCCATGTCGATGCTTTCCCACGGGATGTCGCGGTTGAACTGGGTATTGATGTGAAGCAGCGGTTTCTGCAGGACGGAAAAGCCGCGAATCCACATCTTTGACGGAGAAAAGGTATGCATCCAGGTAATAATGCCCGCACACCGGGGAGCGTTGTTTGCCTCTGTGATCACCTTATAGATTTCGTCGGAATTGCGCACCACGGGCTTAAAAACCAGGGTGCAGGGAATGGACGGGTCCGCGTTCCATCCGTCTACCATGATTTTGGAATGCTGATCGACAGTTTTCAGCACATCTTCCCCGTAAAGGTCCTGGCTTCCAACCACAAACCAGAATTCGTATTTTTTTAAAGCTGACATATGTATCCTCCGATTATTCCTAATTTTAAAGATTATTTTTGCTTCATTGTTTTCAGGTGCTTCATCACATCATTTTCACCGCGCCCGAAATAGTCGTGCAGGGTGCGGTATTCCCGGAACAGCGCATCGTACCGCTCCGAATTTTCGGGGATCGGATTATAGACGGTGTCTTTGATTTTTCCCATTGCGCGGGCCGCTTCAAACACGCTGTCGTAGCCGCCGGCTTTCTTCCCCGCCGCGACGGAAGCGAAAATGGCGGAACCGAGCGCGGGTCCCTGAAGAGAACCCGCAATCTTCACGGGCATTTTAATCACATCCGCGTAAATCTGCATGGTCATCGGGTCCTTTTGTGAAATCCCTCCGGAAGCGAAAAATTCTTCGACCGGAACGCCATGCTCACGGTAATTTTCAATAATCATGCGCGTACCGTAGGCGGTCGCCTCAATCAGCGCGCGGTAAATTTCCTCCGGTTTGGTCCGGAGCGTCATTCCAACCATCATGCCGCTCAGGTCGACGTCGACCAGAACCGAACGGTTTCCGTTCCACCAGTCCAGCGCAAGCAGGCCGCTTTGCCCGGGGCGCAGCTTTTCCGCCTTTTCCCGCAGGTACTGATGAATGTTTTTGTTCTGCCGTTTTGCCTCCCCGCAGTAGGAAGCCGGCAGGCAGTTGTCGATAAACCATGCGAAATGGTCCCCGACACAGGACTGGCCGGCCTCATAGCCGAAATAGCCCGGCATGACGCCGTCTTCCACCACGCCGCACATTCCCGGCACCTGGTGTTCCTCTTCGCCCATCATAATGTGGCAGGTGGAGGTGCCCATAATGGCCAGCATTTTGGACGGCCCGTCGATTCCGACCGCGGGCACGCACACATGCGCGTCCACATTGCCGACGGCGACCGCGGTGCCCTCCCTTAAGCCGGTAAGCTTTGCCGCCGCCGGGGTCAGCGTACCCGCCCTGTCCCCGAGCGGAAGAATGTCGCGGGAGAGCTTTTCCTCCACCACATGCTCCAGCTTTGGATGGAGGGCCTTGAAAAAGTCATCGGAGGGGAAGCCCGTGCGCTTGTTCCAGATTTCCTTGTAGCCCGCGGTGCAGGAATTACGGGTCTCTTTTCCGCAGAGCTGCCAGATAATCCAGTCGGCCGCTTCGATGAAACGGTCCATCGCGTCATAGATTTCGGGGTCCTCTTCAACGATCTGCCAGATTTTTGGGATCGCCCATTCCGAAGAAATTTTTCCGCCGTAGTTCTTCAGCCACGGCTCGTTTCTTGCCGCCGCAATTTCATTCAGGCGGTTTGCCTTATCCTGCGCGGCGTGGTGCTTCCAGAGCTTTACATAGGCGTGCGGGCGGCTTTTGTACGCCGGAAGAAAGCTTAACGGCGTTCCGTCCGCCTTGACCGGCAGAACGGTGCAGGCCGTAAAATCCGTTCCGATTCCGATCACATCGTCCGGGGACACGCCGGATTCCTTCAGGATGGCCGGAATCGTATCAGCCAGCACGTCAAGGTAATCCTGCGGGTCCTGCAGCGCCCAGTCATGGCCGAGCGGCGTTCCGTCCGGCAAATTTTTATCCATTACCCCATGGGGATACTCGTAAACGGAAGAAGCAAGTTCTTTCCCGGTCTGAACATCTACCAGAACCGCCCGGCCGGAAAGTGTGCCATAGTCAACTCCTACTGTATATTTTGACATAACAACATCCTCCATCGTAAAAAAATGTACGTACAACTTTGTCGAAAACAGAAAGGCTTCTCAGCCCCTTCCGTTTTCCGTCTTATTCGAGCACTCTGACGGACTTGCGTTCTACGATCGTCGGTTCAAAATCGACCGTGGCCTTAAATGCATGGTCCTGAATCAGGTGCAGCAGGTTTCGCGCCGCGGTGTCCCCCAACACATTCATGGGGTGTGCGACCGAGGTAAGCGGAACCTCACAAAGATCCGCAAGATCGGAATTATCAATACTGACCAGAGAAAGGTCCTCCGGAACCGCAATGCCGTTTTTCTTCATAATGTCCACCATCTGCATCGCGATCTCGTCGTTGTAACAGATCAGAGCGGTGCAGTCTTTTACACGCCGCAGGACAATCTCCGCAAACTGCGTAAGGTCGGGAATATCCTCCGTAGAGTACCAGAGCACGTTTTCATCATGAATTTCATATCCCGCTTTCAGCAGGGCGTCCAAATATCCGGCATAGCGCAGATGACCCTGGTGGTCATCCGACTTAAAAATTCCCGCAATCCGCTTGTGGCCCGCATTGATCAGGTACTGCGCGGCAATCAGCCCGGCCGTGCGGTCGTTCATGGACACATGCGGTATCTTAATGCCCGGATAGCTGCTGTTGATAAACAGCACCGGAATCCTTTGCCGCTGGATTTCCTCATAAATCTCAAAATTCGGGTTCGGCAGGCCGCTCTGGGTCGGCTCAATAATCATCCCGTCCACGCCTTTTTCCAGCATGGAGCGCAGGACTCTGTTTTCGTTCTGGACCTTATTGTGCGTAAACGCAAGCTGCATGGAGTACCCGGCTGTTGTCAGCACGTTTTCAATTCCGCGGATAATCTGCGGAAAAATATACGCGCCCACATAGGTGGTGACCACACCGATGGTCATAGTGGGTTCCCGTTTGGCCGATGCGTTGAAAATGATATAGGTACCGCTGCCCTGCCTGCTTTCAAGATATTTGTCCTGTACCAGAATATTGATTGCCTGACGGACCGTCTGCCGGCTGATACCGAACATTGTGCCCAGCTCGTTTTCGGAATACAGCTTTTCCCCGTATTTGAGCTCTCCCGTTTCGATTTTATTTTTGATCCAGGTGACCAGAGTCATATATTTTGGCATTTCCATCACAGTGCTGCCTTCCTTTTTTCGTTATCTTTAAAATCATGATACATGAACTTTGTATAAATTGTCAATACATCTGAACAGCACTGGCAGACAAATCAGGAAGCCTTCTTTTTTGAAATCAGGTCGATTGTGACAGCACCCAGAAGGACAAGTCCCTTCACGACTCTCTGAATATCGACGGACCAGCCGATCAGCGACATCCCGTTGTTCAGCACGCCCATGATCAGCGCGCCGACGACCGCACCGATAATGGTGCCGCTTCCGCCAAGTGCGGCTGCGCCGCCTATGTAACAGGATGCGATGGCGTCAAGCTCAAAACCGTCGCCCGCTTTCGGCGTGGCAGACGCATTTCTGGCGGAGAGGACGATGCCGGCCAAAGCGCTCATCAGGCCCATGCTCACGTAAATCCAGAACATCACGCGCTGGGTTTTGATACCGGAAAGCTTTGCCGCTTTCGCATTGCCGCCCACCGCGTAAATCTGGCGGCCGGGGACCGTGTTGTTGGTAATGAAGGTGTAGATGATGATCAGTACCAGCATCAGCGCAAGAACAACCGGAAGCCCGTTGTAATAGGCAAGCTTGACGGTAAAGAAGTTAATAATCGAAATGATGACGGCAAGCTTCACAATCTCCTGCCATACGGCGGGCACTTCAAATCCGTAGGATTTTTTCTTATTGATGGAACGGATCTCCAGGTAAACGACGATCAGCGAGGCAATAACACCAGCCAGAATGGAAAGCAGTTCAATCTTCTGTCCGCCGATATAGGTATAGATTTCGGGAAGATAGCCCGCGCCGATCTGTACGTAATCCGTAGGCAGCGGGCCCTTTGTCTGACCGCCGAGGATCACCATGGTAAGTCCGCGGAAAATCAGCATGTTTGCAAGGGTCACGACGAATGCAGGAACATTCAGATACGCGATAAAGAACCCCTGCCACGCGCCTGCCAGAAGGCCGCACAGCAGAATCACCACAAACGCAACGGCAATCGGAAGATGAAGGTCCAGGACCATAATGGCGCACGCGGCGCCGGTAAAGGCAACCACGGAGCCGACGGAAAGGTCGACGTTGCCGGTCAATACGCAGAGCAGCATGCCGACCGCAAGGATGACAACGTAGCTGTTCTGCATAATCAGATTGTTAACGTTCATCGGGCTGACATTTTTACCGCCCGAAAGCAGATTAAAGATAAAATAAATCAAAATGAGGGCAATCAGCATTCCGTATTGCTTCGCATTTGTACTGCCGGATTTTTTCTTTGCAAGACTTGAAGTACTCATATCGCCTGCTTCTCCCTTCTGGTATGTGACATAATGATTTTCATAATCATTTCCTGAGAAAAATCTCCCCTATCCAATTCCCCGGCTATTTCGCCCTGGTTCAGAACATAAATCCGGTCGCAGACGCCGAGAAGCTCCGGCATCTCGGAGGAAATAAAGACAACCGCCTTCCCCGCCTTTGCAAGGTCGTTGATAATCTCATAAATCTCATATTTCGCCCCTACATCGATTCCGCGCGTCGGTTCATCCAGAATCAGGACGTCGGGATTGGCGAGAATCCATTTGGAAAGAACGACCTTCTGCTGGTTTCCGCCGGAGAGCGAACCCGTGATCTGCCTGATGGAATTCGTTTTGATATTAAGCTTTCCGCGGTATTCTTCGGCAGCCACGATTTCTTCGTTCTGGTCAATGACCCAATGCTTGGAAAAACGGTCGCGCAGGCTCGAAAGCGTCATGTTCCAGCGAACGTCGTTGATCAGAACCAGCCCGTAGCTCTTCCGGTCCTCCGAAGCGTAGGCAATCCCGTTGCGGATCGCATCCTGGACATCGCGCAGGACAAGCTTCTTTCCGTCCTTGTAGAGATCGCCGGAAATTTTGCTTCCGTAGGATCTTCCGAAAATGCTCATCGCAAGCTCCGTGCGCCCGGCGCCCATCAGCCCCGCAAAACCGACCACTTCGCCCTTCCTGACATTGAAATTGACGTCCTTGAGCATGACGCGTCCGGGGTCGTCCGGATGGTGCACCGTCCAGTTTTTGACCTCGAACGCAACCTCGCCCGGCTTGCTTTCGCGGGGCGGATAGCGGTTCGTCAGCTCACGGCCGACCATTCCTTTAATGATCCGGTCCTCGTTCAGGTCGTCCTGTCCTTTCTTCAGCGTTTCAATTGTTTTGCCGTCGCGGATGACGGTAATGCTGTCCGCCACCTGGCTGAGCTCGTTCAGCTTATGAGAAATCATGATGCAGGTAATTCCGCGTTCTTTCAGCCCCAGGATAATGTTGAGCAGCTTTTTACTGTCCTCATCATTCAGGGAAGCGGTGGGTTCGTCCAGAATCAGCAGTTCCACCTTTTTGGCCAGCGCTTTCGCAATTTCGACCAGCTGCTGCTTGCCGACGCTCAGCTTATTGACCTGCAGGTTTACGTTTTCGTCGGAAAGGCCGACTTTTTCCAGAATTTCCTTTGCCTTCTGCCTTGTCTGGCTCCAATCAATCACATTTTTTACATTCGTAATTTCGTTGCCCAGAAATACGTTTTCCGCGATGGAAAGATAAGGGCTTAAAGCAAGCTCCTGATGGATAATCACAATCCCCTTCCGCTCGCTGTCCCGAATGTCGCGGAATTTGCATTCCTCGCCGTTATAAATAATTTCACCGGAATAATCGCCGTAGGGGTAAACCGCGGACAATATGTTCATCAGGGTGGATTTCCCGGCTCCGTTTTCCCCGCAAAGGGCATGAACCTCGCCTCGCTCCACCGTAAGGTTTACATCGTCCAAGGCCTTTACCCCGGAAAATTCCTTCGTGATATGCTTCATTTCCAGGATGATATCAGCCATGCTACGCACCTCGCTCCTGTGGTATTAATAGGTTGAGCGACAGCTGTAAAACTGCCGCCCAAATTTTCAAGCTTGAACGAATCAGGAAATATCGGATTCCTTATAATACTCGGAATCGATCAGCTCTTTCTGGATATTGTCCTTGGTAATTGCAACAGGTGTGCACAGATAGGAGGGAACGACCAGCTTGCCGTTGTTGTAGGATTTGGTGTCGTTGATTTCCGGCTGCTTGCCTTCCATCACGGCCTGAACCATGGTAACGCACTTTGACGCAAGCAGGCGGGTATCCTTAAAGACCGTCATGGTCTGTTTGCCGGACTTGATGTTCTTAATGGCCATTGTCTCAGCGTCCTGACCGGTGATGACGGGCCACTTTGTGCCGACCTTGTAGCCAGCGCCTTCCAAAGCAGCCGCAATTCCGTAGGAAATGCCGTCGAACGGGCTCAGAACAACGTCAACATTTTTGCCGGTGCTGTAATAGCCGGACAAAATATCTTCCATTCTTTTCTGAGCGGTTTCCTGCGACCAGCGGAGAGTACAGATTTTGTCAAAATCGGTCTGGCCGGAAACAACGTTCAGCTTGCCGCTGTCAATATAAGGCTGAAGGACTTCCATGGCGCCGGTGTTGAGGAAGTGCGCGTTATTGTCGTCGGGAGAACCCGCGAACAGTTCAATGTTGAAAGGACCCTTGCCTTCTTTCAGGCCCATTTTTTCTTCTATGTATTTGCCGATCAGTGTGCCTACGCCCTTGTTGTCAAAGGTTGCATAATAAGAAACCGCGTCGGTGTCCATCAGCAGACGGTCATATGCGATGACCGGAATATTATTCTTCTTTGCTTCCGCAAGGACATTTACCAGAGCGCTGGAATCGATGGAGGCGATTACCAGACACTTCGCGCCGCCCGTAATCATATTTTCGATCTGAGAAACCTGTGCCTGAACATCATCTTCCGCATACTGCAGGTCAACTGTGTAGCCCAGCTTTTCGAGCTGCTCTTTCATGTTGTTCCCGTCGCGGATCCAACGTTCGGAGGATTTGGTCGGCATTGCCACACCGACTTTCTGTCCGTTTGCCGCATCGGAAGGCTGCGCTTCCTGAGAAGCGGCCGACTGAGCATTTGCCGCCTGCGACGTGCTCGGCCCCGAGCCGCATGCTGTGGTTGCCATAAGCATACACGCCGTAAGAACAATCGCCATCAATCTTTTGATCCTTTTCATTCTTCTCTCGCTCCTTACATGTTATTAATACAACTTTTTATAAAACCGCCATTTTTAGCGGAAATATAACAAATACACAGTTTCTATTCCTAATACGGGCTGTTTACATCTACAATATATACCAAAGATTTAAACTTGTCAATATAAATTTAATTATTTTTGAACATTACTTTGTTTATTTGTATGTACAAGTTGTACTATTACAAGTTAAACTTGGTTGTTCTTTATTAAAATCGTGCCCTAATAAAAGCAAAGGCTCCGGATGGGTGGTTTTCCCTACGGCCGATTCTGAACCGCACCAGAACCAATAAAGAAAGCTTGTCCCGGGTGCCGGCAATGACAGCCCGGAACAAGCTCCACGGGACATATTCAAATGGATCAAACCGCCGTCATATCCTTATTTACATACAACGTTGCGGTATTCGTTGGGTGACATTTGCCTGATTTTTTTAAAGACCCGCGAAAAATGATTGACATCGTTGAATCCCAGTACATCTGAAATTTCGTAAATCTTCAAAGAAGGGTTCCGCAGCAGTTCTTCCGCTTTTTTAATCCGGGTTTCGTTCAGCAGGTCGCAGAAGCTCTTATTCGTATATTTGTTCAGCAGCTTGCTGAGATACCACTGGCTCACGTACGCTTTTTCCGCGAGCTCCGTAAGCGTCAGCTTCTCCGCATAATGAAGTTCTATGTAGTTTAAAGCTCCCCGTACGATAAAATTGTTTGCCGCGTTTGTTTCCTGTAATTCCGCCGGTTTCTCTTTTGATTCCGGCGTCCCTTTCCGCTGCTTTCTCAAATTTTCCGTCATAACCTGAAGCGCTTCCTCCAGCTCATTCATTTTAGAAGGCTTCAGCAAAAACCTCGTTACGCCGATATGAATCGCCCGCGTCGCATATTCAAAGTCCCGGTATCCCGTGAGCACGGCAATCTGCATGTCGGGAAACTCCCCTTTCAGCCCGGCCAGCATGGTGAGCCCGTCCATATTGGGCATTTTGATATCTGTAAACAGAATATCCGGATCGTTTTCCCGGATCGCTCTTGCACCGGACTTTGCATCCGATGCGGCGGCGACTACCCCGCAGTCATATTTCGCCCAATTGACCACCTTTTTAAGGCCTTCCACAATAATATCTTCATCATCAATAATAATTACTTTATACATATTGAATGCCTCCGAATCATCATACTGAAATTATAGCACAGAACACAGAAAAATCGGGTATATTTTCTGGTGTTTACAAAAAACATACCCGTTCTGTACAAAGCACAAGATTCTACAGCATTTTCAGTTGATTCTGCAGCAAGGCTACGTTCCTCCCCGCCTTCGGCGGGGAGGAACGTGTTTTGTCTCGCAAACGGAAATTGAATTGCCGTAATATAAAATTTTTACCCTTTGATCGCCCCGGCGGTCATCCCTTTGATGATATTTTTTTGCAGGAATACATAAACGACAAGTACGGGTACAACGACCAAAACAACCGCAGCCGCCATCAAACCGTAATTCACGCCGGCAATCGAAGTGATTTCATTGAGCAGCCGTGTGATCGTAAAGGCATCCTTGTACCGTAAAAAGAACATCTGTGTGAAAAGATCATTATATGACCAAAGAAAGGTGAAAATGGCAACGGTGGCAAAAGACGGCTTCGCAATCGGAACGATCACTTTAAAAAATATCTGATAAATATTATATCCTTCCAAATAGGCCGCTTCCTCCAGATCAATCGGCAGCCCCCGGATAAACCCCATGAGAACGACGATTGCAAAAGAAAGATTCCCCGCGATCTGCGGTAAAATGACGCTCAGCTGAGAAAGCGCCACGCTGTTGGTGTTGACGATGTGCCAGCCGAACATCATGCGAAAAACCGGGATAATGGTGGAGAAAACCGGGAACATCATACTCGCGATGATCAGGGAATGCAGGGCGTTTCTTCCCCGGAATTGATAGCGCGCCATGCCATACGCCGCAAATCCGGCCAGCAGTACGACAACGACGGTAACCGCAGCCGAAATGACAAGGCTGTTTTTATATGCTCCGGAAATATCCACACGGTCGAAGGCCGTCTTATAATTATCCAAGGTAAAGCTATCCCCCGTCGGAACAGAAAAAGAGTCGGACCGGATCAGCCCTTTTACCTTAAACGAGTTCATAATGACCCAAAGAAACGGGTAAACGGTGGTGACCGCCCAAAAGGAAAGGACAAGGTAAATGAGAACTTTCCCCGGCTGTACCCTGCGCCGGACACCGTGTGGCCGTGCGGGCTCCCGTGTATCTGCTGTTCGCATCTTTTCCCCTCCCCTAATAATCCTTCTCTTTGAAGATTCGGTTTGCAGCCTGAGAAACAACTACGCCGATCACAACAATCACAATCGCGATGGTGGAACCGTAGTCCACATCGCCCATGGTAAAGGTCTGGTTATACATATAAGTTCCGGTCAGCCACGATTGATCCATCGGCATCCCCGCGCCCATCATCACCCAGGGCAGGTCAAACACCTTCAGCGCGCCGGTGACTGCCAAGATCAGACAGGTAATCAGAACATTGTGCAAAAGCGGCAGCGAGATGTAGCGGACACGGTTGAACCCGCTTGCGCCGTCAATCTCCGCGGCTTCGTAAATGTCGGGTGAAATATTATTCAGGCCGGTTACGATGATGACGAAATAAAATCCGACATACTGCCACATAACCGGAGTCATCATCGTAAACAGGAAATGCGCCTCGTCCTTCCAATCGATCATATCGGTCACGCCGAACTTCAGCAGCAGCTGGTTTACCATGCCGCCATCATATAAAAAAATCAGGTTGAATAAAAGTCCCAGAGCCGTTGCGGAGATGACAATCGGAAAAAAGTACACTGTTCTGAAAAACTGGGTGCCCTTTTTAATGTTATCAATCAATAAAGCAAGTAATAAAGCGATCCCAACCTGAAAAATGATTGTCAAAATCATGAGCAGCATGGTATTGAACAGCGCCGTATTCATAATCGGATCCTGAAAAAGCTTTCCGTAATTCAGATACCAGGGGGAATTAAACCCCTCCGCCGCCGTGCCGAGCCCGGTGATGTTGCAAAAGCTGTTGTAAATATTCATGGCAAAAGGATAATACAGGAACAAAGCCATAAATAAAAATGCGGGAATCAGGAATACCGCCAACGGTGATTTTTTTTTGTAGATCGTAGAATTCATTGATCATCGCCCTCTTTAAAAAAACCGGAGAGCTGATACACCACTCTCCGGTTTTTGACATTGAACAGGAAAATATGTGAGAAGAAGAATTAGCTCTTAATTGCCAGGCAGGCGTCGATTGCCTTTTCGGCCGTTGTTTTTCCGGTTGCGATATTCTTAATATCCGCAAACAGTGCGGTACGTGCCGTTTGTATCAAACCGTCCTGCGTGGCGGGAGTAATTCCCGTCGCGCCCTTGGTCATCGCCATAGCCGCCTGTTCCAGGGAATCCGTATCGCTTTTCGCGATTGTGCCGTTCTTCAATGCGGTGACTGCCGTCGCGCCGAAGGTGGAAACCACTTCATCCGTCGTCATTGCTTTTACAAAGTCGACGCACGCCTTCTGCTTGGCGGGGTCGCTCCACGCTTTTTGGGTAATATAATAGCCCATGGACAGGCCGCCGATGATATCCGTGGATTTTCTTCCGTTTTCACCCGGCACGTAGGTAACGGTAAAGTCGTCAATGCTCTTTGCGTTTTCCTGGAACCAGCCGATCTTCCAGGAACCGTCGATCGCGAAAGCGGCTTTGTCGTCAGCCATCAGCTGGAAGGTTTCCGCATCGGTTGCCGTTGTGGTATTCTTTGGGAAGTAACCTTTTGTATACAGCGTTTTGATATCATTAAGACCTTCCGCCCAGGCTTTGCCGACCTCATCGGTGGAAGAAGCGGGAAGCTTCGGATGGGTCGCCGGCGTACCGTGGTTGAAGATGCAGTACTCAAACCAGTAATGAGGGACCTCCTGCAAAGAACAGGCGATCGGGGTGATTCCCTTCGATTTGATCGTCTCGCAGTCCTTCAGGAACTGGTCCCAGGTGTAATCCGCGCCGGGAACTTCAACGCCGCAGTCTTTGAGGACCTTCTTGTTGATGAACAGTCCTTCCCAGTAGCCGTTTACCGGGACGGAATAGTTTTTGCCGTCCGCGGGGGACGCCCCGAGACGGTCGTCCGTCATATTGCTTGCGTAGTCGGGATACGTCTTCCGGATCTCATCGATGCTGACTACTTTGCCGCCCTGAACAAGCTTGTTCGCATCAACGCCGTTAAAGTAAAAAAGTACGTCCGGCTCAGCGCCCGTTTCAAAGTCGGCCATGATTTTGGCTTTCCACTCTTCGTTGGAAGTGCCGGAGGCATCCTTTACCGTATTGCCGGTAGCGGTTTCATAGGCCTTGTAAGCGGCTTCATAATTCGCCCTGTTGCCGTCGTCGCCGCCGTAGGATGTCACGACTGTAATTTCCACCGGCTTTGCCGCCTCGGAAGACGGAGCCTGGGAAGCGGCCTGCGACGCCGCGGGCGTGCTTTGACATCCGGCAAGCATTGCGCTGCCAAGCGCCATTGTAAGGATGAATGCAGTTATCCTTTTCATAAAACAACCTCCATATTATTTGAAATATGCCGTATCTTTTCCAGTGAATACTATATTACACTTTCAGCATTAAAAACATAATAGATAATCTTGCCATTTGTTGCATATTATTGTTTGCTTTGTTCAATAGCAATAACGATTCTGGAAATTGTATGGCCATAACTGTTCATTTTAATTGAAAGGCCGCTGCTCTCCCCGTAAATAATCTTCAGGCGCTGGTTTACATTGCGGATTCCCAGATTGTTCGCGCTTTCCTTCGCGGTATCGTATTCATCCGACAGCAGGCGCTCCACACGCCTTTCGTCCTCCGGCGTCATCGCGCCGTCGTTCTCCACCTCAAGGATCAGGTTGTCCCCCTCGCGGAAAATACGGATGACGATCACCCCTCTCTGCTGCGGCTGGATTCCATGCTCGACAGCGTTCTCGATAATCGGCTGCATAATCAAACGCGGCGCGTACAGGTCCAAAAGAGAAGGATCGATTTCTTTTCTTACGGTCAGCCGTTTCCCGAGCCGTTCCGAAATGATGTACAGATACGCGTCCACATACATCATTTCTTCGGAAACATGGACAACCGGCCTGCCTTTGCGGTCTATCGCGGCGTCAAGCATGGTGGAGAGCGCTTCGATCATACGGGAAACCTTAACATTGTCGGAGAGCCTTGCCTCCCAATTGATAATTTCCAGCGTGTTGTTCAGGAAATGCGGATTGATCTGGGATTGAAGCGCCATGATGCGGGCGTCGCGCAGAGCCAGCTCTTCCCTGTAAATCCGGTCGAACTGATACTTCAGCTTGGACGACATGCTGTTGAACGCATCCGTCAGGTACTGAAATTCGATACTGCGGGAGCCGCCCGAAACCTGAACGCCGAAATTGCCTTCTTCAATATTTCCCGCCTCCACGATCAGCCGGTCGATCGGGCGCGACACGTTCCGGGTAAAAAACCAGATTACAAGAGCAAGCAGCGGAACGATCAGAATGCCCATCCACACGAGGACGATCTTAAATCGGTTCAGCTCCGCCGCAAGGGGAGAAATGTCCACCGCGATTACATAAGAAATCCGGTACACTCCGGTCCGGTTCATTCCATAAAGGTAGGTACGGTCTCCAATGCTCCGGAACGTCTGGCTGTTTGCCTTAAACGCAATCCCCAGCCGCCGGGGTGCGAGCTGTTCTCCGTTCAGTACGACCGGCGTGTCGTTGAGCCAGATCGTCGTGTCCTTTCCCCAGACAATATTCTTGATACCGGCAAACATGCCCGCGGTATCCAGCTGCATCGTCAGCACCGCGTAAGGTTTATAATCCCCGTCAAGGATATTTCTGACCATATAAATCCGTCCGCCGGCGTTGATAAAACCAATATCGCTTCCCAGCGTTTCCGACAATTCGCGCACCTGCTGATGCGCGTGATTTCTGTATTCCTGCACGGCGGAGGTCGCGTTGTAGGTTGCGTTAAACGTATAATAAACGTTGTCGGGCTGCCTGCAGAAATACAGCGCCGTAATTAAAAATTTATCGTCGTATTTGTACTGCTGCGACAAAAACGCCGTGACCCGGTCGTACAGCTCATTGGCGTCTCCTGTTCGGCTGAAGCCGCCGTACGCGTTTTTAATCGCCGGATTGTAGGAAGCGTACCTTGAGGAAGAAATAGCGGAATCGAGCTGATTGACCGCGATTTTCAGGGAATTATTGGCGGAAGTCGTAATGGTTTCCGTGATCTGGTCGTTGATATTGTGCGTAATATAGTACCCGGTCGCGCCGCTGATCAGAGCGATCGGTAAAATCCAGCACGCGATAATGATACAGACCAGTCCCCACTTGAGAGAGAATTGTTGGGGATTCCTTTCCGTCTTCCTTTTCATAGCCGTTCTCCGCTTCCATAAACTCAAAATACAGCATTTCCAGTTGATTCTGCAACAAGGTTGTGTCACTCCCCCGTCTTCGGCGGGGGAGTGACGTGTTTTGTCTCGCAAGCTGAAATGGAATTGCTGTAGATTTCCTTGTACGAATATCATTCTATATGTCCAATTATAACATAGTCTTTTCAAGAAGGCAGCCGGAATTTGCGGCTGCCTTCTTCAGGAGTAGTTATGAAAGAGAAAGGAATTGTTTGAAAACATCGCTAATTTCCCGCGCGGCCTGGAGGGTAGGCATCTCGCAAAAAATCCGCAGCAGCGGCTCCGTACCGGAAAAGCGTGCAATAATCCAGCCCTGATTTTTAAAATAAACCTTACAGCCGTCCATGTAAGATACCTTTTCGATCTCGTACGGAAATTCCGGCAGCA
Source organism: Caproiciproducens sp. CPB-2 (assembly GCF_036287215.1). Lineage (NCBI taxonomy): Bacteria > Bacillati > Bacillota > Clostridia > Eubacteriales > Acutalibacteraceae > Caproiciproducens > Caproiciproducens sp. CPB-2. The sequence continues at coordinate 485,842 of NZ_CP142860.1, read as the reverse complement.
GCTTATCCTGAAGCAGGATTTCCGTTATTTTCTCTTTTTCTTCCTGTGAAAACCGAAAATCGCACTCCTCCATTTCGCAGCTCCCGTATTGATCGGTAATCTCATTGTATATTTCCGACAGCCTGCGGCCCGTGGCCGCGATCATTTCCACCAGCAGCGAAGCCGCGTAAATGCCGTCCTTGCCCTGAATATGTCCGCGAACGGTAAGCCCGCCGGAGGATTCTCCCCCGATAATCGCGTTTGTTTCCGCCATTTTTGAGGAAACATATTTAAATCCCACCGGAACCTCATAACAGGTTTCCCCAAAATCCTCGGCAATGCGGTCAAGCAGATGGGTGGTGGCAATGTTCCGCACCGCCGCCCCGTGCCATCCCTTGAACTTCATCAGGTAATAATAGAGCATGGCCAGAATTTTGTTCGGATGGAGGAACTCGGCCCTGTCGTTGATCACACCGAGCCTGTCCGCGTCGCCGTCGGTTGCAATTCCGATGTCGCAGTGATTTTCCTCGACATAATTCATCAGCCCGGCAAGTGTTTTGCTGTTCGGCGCGGGCAGTCTGCCCCCGAACAGCGCATCGTGCCGCTCATGGATGACGTCCACATTGCACCGCGCCGTGAGCAGAATGGTTTGCAGCGCCGTTTTACTGACCCCGTACATCGGGTCCAGTACGATTTTGAGGCCGCGGCTCCGGATCGCGTCCATGTTAATGGAACGGATGATGCTGTCAATGTATTGATTCATGGGATCGATCAGCTCGATTCTGCCGTTTCTTACCCCGTCTTCAAACGGAATCCGCCCGATCTGAGCCGGGTCGATGTCCCTCATGTACTGTTCCAGTTCCCCTGTCAGAATTTCATCGGCGTCGCGTCCGCCCTTCATGAAAACTTTGATCCCGTTATAAATGGCAGGATTATGGCTGGCGGTGACCGCCATGCCGTAAGGCAGCCCATAATACTGCACCGCAAACATAATCAGCGGAGTGGGCGATTCCCTGTCGATCAGCCGGCAGGGGATTTCCTCCCCCGCCATTACCTCCGCAGCCCATTTGGCCGCCTCTTCCGACAGGAACCTCCGGTCATACCCGATTACGAATCCATTTGCTGTTTTCTCCTGAGCTTTCAGCTTTTGGGCGATCGCGGCCGTTAACAGCTGGACGTTCGCTTTGGTAAATTCCTCGCCGATGACTGCGCGCCAGCCGCCTGTTCCAAATTTTATCATATCTTCACCGCACTTTTCTCCGTACACAAAACCGCTCTGCACGGCGAGCGCCGACTCCTTTTATCCCATCACGACATGTACCCGGTGCCGTGTTCCCGCTTTCTGCACCAGAATCCCGCCGGAAACGCTTTTTCCGTCCAGCTCCGTTGTTTTCACTCCCTTGCTGACGCCGCGCGGGTTCTCTACATGGATTTCATAGACAGCGCCGCGCCAGACGCGGGTAACGTCGAAGCCGCCCCAATCCTTTGGAATGCATGGGTCGACAATCAGACGGTCAAAATCCGGTCTGATGCCAAGAAGGTACCGGGTTGCGGCAAAATACGCCCAGCCGCCCGAGCCCGTCATGAACGGGTGCCTTGCCCGTCCGAAAGCGGTATGGTCTTTTCCCATTACAAACTGGCAGTAAACATAGGGTTCCGACTGCCGGACTTCTATTTCATCATTCTGGTTATAGGGCAGCAGGGCATTGTAAAATTTCATTGCCCGGTCGCCCCGCCCAAGGGTCGCCTCGGCGCACCATGCCCACGGATTCGGATGGCTGAAAATCGAACCGTTTTCCTTAACGCCGGGATACACCCGCGTGACAAACCCGATTTCGTCGTCGCTCTTTGTATAGGACGGCGCATTGAGCATCAATCCATATTGCGTATAGAGGTATTTGTCAACGGAATCCATCGCCGTGACCGCGCGGTCACGGTCGGCCACGCCGGAGAAAACCGCCCAGGTGTTGGACTCGATATGCACCTTGCCTTCCCGGTCGTTATGGGTCCCGATTTTCCTGCCGCCGGCGGTAATCCCGCGGATATACCACTCCCCGTCCCACAGGTGATCGTTACATGCCTTTTTCACCTTTGCAGCCATCTTTTCATATTTTTCCGCCTCCTCCATTTTTCCGATGAACCGGGACAAATGAAGAAAATGCCGGATTGCCCAGTAGTGCAGGAACGAGACCATCGCGCTTTCCCCGCCGCCTAAATTCAGGCAGTCGTTCCAGTCAGCGCGAAGCCCCTTGCAGATGCCGGTGGCGCCAACCTGTTGATCGGAAAAGTCAAGGATCCGCATCATGTGCTGATAGACCGTATCTTCCCCGCCGTCGGCGTAGGTAACCGTTTCCTCCAGGAGGGAAACTTCCCCTGTTTCCTTAATGTATTCGCTGATTGCGGCAACCAGCCACAGCGCGTCGTCCGAGCAGGCGTCCTTGATTCCGTGAATTATTTCCTCCCTGCCGGGGGTGGGAACCACCGTCGGGGATTGGAAGCTTTGCTGTTTTCCCCGGAGTTCGGGGTCGAACCACTTCGGCTGAAACAGGTGCAGCCCGTAGCCCTGCCGTGTGAGGCCGCGGCAAAGCTCGATGATGCGCTTCCTGCACTTTTCCGGATCGGAGGAGGCGATGGTCATCGCGTCCTGGGAAGTATCACGGAAGCCCAGGCCGGTTCTGCCGCCCACTTCAATAAACGAGGCAAACCGTGAAAACAGAATGTTGATTTCGGACTGATACAGGTTCCAGATGTTTAACGAGGTGTTCATTCCCTGATTTGGAGTGCTGACCTGCAGCCTGCCGAGCTTTTCCTGCCAGAAAGCCGCGAGGTCGGCAAACGCTTTGTCCACATTGACCGGATCGGAGTATTTTCTCCTCACAGGGACGGCTGCCTCCCGTTTTCCGTCCCCCAACAGAAAAGTGAGCCGCACCTCCTGCCCCGGCTGCAAAACAAGTTTCTTCTGCAGGACGGCACAGTGGTTGCCTGTTTTTTCAAAACTGTCGGAGCATTCCCCTTTTTCGACCGCGATCGGGTTGCTTTCGTCGCGGTAGGCGCCCAAAAAGCGGTCGCGCAGGCAGTCGAACCCGTCGGGTTCAAAGCTGGAGGTAAACCACTGATACCCCGATTCTTCATAATAGAGGTCATATTCAATGATGCCGTCGGCATAACTGGAGCCCGAGGCATACAGGCTCATCTGAAAATTCTGATTGTCCATATCGATCTGGTGGAACGAAAACTCAAGGTAAGAATAAACGCTGAGACGGCGCGGCCGTGTCCCGTCGTTTTTCAATGCCACATCCCACAATTCGACCGGCTCGTTCAGAGGAATAAACACCGTCTGGCAAGCGGAAATGTCCCGATAATCACAGCGGTATTTCGAGTAGGAAAGCCCATGCCTGCATTCATATTTCGCTTTGGTCAGGTCCTTCGCGACAGGCTGCCACGAAATGCTCCAATACTCGCCGGTGTCGTCGTCGCGGAGATACACATAATGGCCGGGGCGGCTGACCGGCGCATTCGGGCGGAAACGCGTAATGCGGTGGTACTGCGGAGATTGATAAAAAACATAACCGTCCGCGGTTTGGCTGAGAACAGCGCACATATCGTTTACACCGATATAATTCGTCCAGGGAACCGGTGTGTTTACGCGATCAATGACATATTCTTTCTTTTTATCATCAAAATAGCCGTACCTCATTCTCTCCAATTCTCCTTCAGTTTCTATTCTGAATCAATTATAGAGCAGATCCGAGGCTGAATAAATAACAGATATTGTACTTAATTGTATATTCTTGTGTAGCTTCACAGAGAGCGGAGCAAGCGCCCCTATGCATGCCCAATCATCCGACAAAGCATAGTAATATGAAAAGACGCCGGCTGGGCCGGCGTCTTTTCATGATTCAGTTATTCTCTAAGAAAAAGAGCGTAAAAGCAAAATTGCTTTTACGCTCCGGGTTTATTCACCGGCATTTTCTTTTCGGTGAGAAAATCCCTGACCATGTCGATTGTGGGCATCGCCGGTATCCCTCCGCGCTTTTGAACGCACAGCGAGGCGACCGCGTTGGCAAATCCGGTAAAATCCCGGAGCTGTGCTTCGCCAAGCTCACCGGGGCGAAGCCCGCTCAAAGCCAGCTTATAAAGGAAGCCGCCCCAGAATGCGTCCCCGGCGCCTGTGGTGTCAACCACCGGAACATCGGGAACGGGAACGAGCACAGACGCGCCTTTCACTGCGGCATAGGCGCCATTGCTGCCAAGCGTGACCACCGCGCAGGAAATTCCCTTTTGAAAAAGATACCCGGCGGCAGCCTCGGGAGAAGATTCACCTGTAATCAGCCCGACTTCCTCGTCGCTGATTTTTACAATGTCCGCAAAAGGAAGGACGCTCTGCATGATCCCGGCGGCTTCGTCCTCGCTTTTCCAGAGCGGCGCACGGTAATTCGGATCGTAAGAGAGGATGGCTCCCGCCTTTTTCGCGGCTTTAACCGCTTCTACTGTCGCGGAACGCGACGGCTCATCGGTCAGCGAGAGGGAGCCAAAGTGGAAGATCCTGCATCCCTCTGTCAGCTCACGCTTAACCTCGCACGCTGAAAGGCAAGTGTCCGCACCGGGCCTGCGTGCAAACGAGAATTTGCGCTCTCCTGTTTCCGACAGCTCAACAAATGCAAGCGTCGTAAACACATCCTCCGCACTGATCAGCCCGCCGGTGTCGACGCCCTTTTCTTCAAGCACCCTGCGCAGATAATCTCCGTGCATATCCTTGCCCACCTTGCCGATAAACGAAGTGCTTAAGCCTAAGTTCGAAGCGGCACAGAGTACGTTTGCGGGCGCACCGCCGGGGTTTTGCTCAAACAGACGCATCCCATTTTCGCTTCTGCCGTGGTATGTAAAGTCAATCAGCAGCTCACCCAACGCGACTAAATCGAACATTCAATCACTCCCGAAAAAATTTATACTCGAGCAGCTTCAAAATGACAGCAGTCCTTTGAAGTCTGCGGCGGTTCTGCCACAGAAGCCCGCAAGCAGCGGCCGTTGCTCCGATTCACAGTCAAATGCACGCTTTGCGTACCCGCGGATAAAACCCGGTAAATTTTCCGCCGATCTTCATGAAATACGAATCAGCAATGAAAACTTTTAACTTTATATTAGCACAAAAGGAGTGCCGATTTCAATTCTGTTTCTATTGTCCGGAACTTTCTCAGGCAGTTCAATCGCTGCGCCCAAAGCAATGTCATCTGGCAGTTGCAATTTCATATGAATGCTCAATTCAGCAAAAATTTTCGCGTCTGCGAATCGGACGGCAAAGGAATCTCCTTTGCCGTCCCTTTATAAGAGCCAGAACCTGTATTCATAGCTTGAAAGGACCCTCTTGTCGGCATTTCTCACTTACGCATACAGCTTCTCAGGATTCCTATTTCAACAGTGCCAAACGGCCGGCGTCATTCGCGAATACCTCTTTTGCATTTTCCTTTGTGACGACGAGCGGAGCGAGCTCATAGACACCGACGTCCTTTTTGCCGTTGTTCACGGTTGCAGTGGGTGCGGGCATCCCTGTGCCTGTCTGCAGCGACTTGATGATTTCCATCGTTTTGCCTACCAGAAGGTCGGTCGGCTTGGCTACGGTGGAATACTGTCTGCCAGACCAGATCCACTCAACAGACTCGTTCTCGGCGTCAAGACCCGAAACAACGGGGATCTTCTGTCCGGCCTGCTCGGATGCGGTGATGATCGCGCGGGCGATGCCATCATTGGGAGAGAGAACGCCGTCGATTTCCTTCTTCGAGTAGAAGCCGGAGAGAAGGGAATCCATACGGGCCTGAGCTTTGGAGTTATCCCAGTCCATAGTGGCACACTGGGTGAAATCGGTCTGGCCGGATACGACAACCAGCGTACCGTCGTCAATCTTGGGCTGGAGCACTTCCATGGCACCCTTAAAGAAGTTTGGAGCGTTGGGGTCGGCAGGTCCGCCGCCGAACAGCTCGATGTTGTAAGGACCCTTGCCCTTCTGGGCAGCCAGCCCGTCAAGCAGCGCCTGCCCCTGCAGTTCGCCGGTCTTGACGCTGCCAAACTGCACGACGCCGTCAATACCGGTGGTGTTCTCAATGAGACGGTCATAGCCGATGACGCTGATGCCGGCCGCCTTCGCTTCTTCCAGAACCGCTCCAAGCTGTGAGCCGTCGACAGGGCCGACGACGATCACTTTGGCGCCGTTCTGAATCATAGACTCGATCTGCTGCTGCTGCTGGGTAACCTTGTTGTCAGCGTGCTGGACGATTGCCTTAAAGCCCGCAGCTTCCAACTGGGTTCTGAACATCTCATCGGCTTCTTTCCAGTTCTGGGTGCCGAGCCAGGGCAGCGCAACGCCGATGGTTGCGTCTGCGGCAAATCCGGCACCGCCTGAGGCAGCGGGGGCTGAAGCAACAGATTCAGCCGGAGGGGCTGAGCTTGCGGCTTGCTGTGCGCAGCCGGTCAGTGCCATTGCCATGACGAGCGATGCTGCGAGAATCAGAGACAGACACTTTTTCTTTTTCATATTAACCTCCTGTTTTAAGTCCTTCGACTAATATGCAAGGCCCGGCCATCAGTCTTTCAGGAATTGCTGCTGGCAGGGTTAGCTTCCTGAGGTTTGCCTTCCTTTGTGGGAAATAATCTTCCTATGATGGATGGACGGCCCTGCTGCTTGTTGAAAACATCGAAAGCAACCGCGGCAAGCAGCACCAGGCCTTTAATAACCTGAGTGCGGTCAGCACCGACACCCATGAGCATCAGTCCGGAGTTGAGAACGGCCATTACCAGTCCGCCGACCATTGTGGCAAAAATGGTTCCGACACCACCAGAAACGGCCGCGCCGCCGATAAAGACCGACGCAATGGCGTCCATTTCCCATCCGATGCCATCCGACGGGCCGGCCGCGGTTGACCGGCCTACAAACATGATTCCAGCCAAAGCCGCAAGCAGGGACATATTCAGCATAGTGAAGAAATAGGTTTTCTGGACATTGACGCCGGACAGTGCAGCCGAAGTTTTGTTGCCTCCGACAGCGTAGACATGGCGGCCCAATCTGGTTCGCTGGGTGATGGTGTGGTAGACGATGACCAAAATTACGAGGATCAGGCCTGGGACGGGGAATGATGTGCCGGGACGCCCTGTGCCGAAAATCCATGTTAAGTAACCAAGGACGACACCGACCAGAATAATCCGGGCCACCACCGGCCAAAGCTCCTCTGTTGTCCCGGTCAGGTTTGCCGAACGCTTGCGACGGCGCAGTTGTGTAAAGGCGAAAGCGGCGATCGCGATGATCCCCAGCAGCAATGTCGAGTTATTCATTCCTGTAAAAGCAGGGCCCCAGTCGGGCAAATATCCCGAGCCGAACACTTTGAGTTCCGCCGGTGCCGGCACCGAGATGGACTTTGAAATCCAGATGACGCCGCCGCGGAAAATCATCATGCCGCCCAATGTTGTAATAAAGCCGGGAATACCGAGCCTGGAAAGCCAGAACCCCTGCCACGCTCCGGCAACGGCGCCGATTGCGAGGCTGAGAAGCACCGCGAGCCACCACGGCCATCCAAGATCCCGTGCCGAAAGAGCCATCACCATTCCCGAGAAACCGGCTACCGAGCCGACGGACAGATCGATCTGTCCGATCACAATCACCATCAGCATCCCGATTGCCAGCACCAGCACATACGCATTACCGGATATCAGGTTCTGAAAGTTGGAGGAGGTAATCATTCTCCCTCCCGAAGCAATATTAAAGATGAAGGTAAGTGCCACTAAGGCAATCACCATGCTGTACTGCCGCATTCCACCGCCAAGTACTTTTTTAAGATATCTCATAAAGCATTTCCGTCCTTTCCGGGTTGGAATCCAATTTGGAGGTATTTGTCATCATTCTCATGAGTTTTTCCTGGTTGGCCTCTTGACGGTCTAACACGCCCGTTATGCCGCCCTCAAAAACGGTGTAGATTCTATCCGATATACCAAGCAGCTCGGGCAGTTCGGAGGAAATGATGATAACCGCTTTCCCCTGATCCGCAAGCTTCTGAATCAGACGATAGATTTCGTACTTGGCGCCCACATCAATTCCGCGGGTCGGCTCGTCAAGAATCAGAACATCCGGTTCTGTGAACATCCACTTTCCCAGAACAACCTTTTGCTGGTTTCCTCCGGACAAGGTGGACACACCGCTGTTCACACTGTTCGTTTTGACGTTTAAAGAGGAGCGTTGCTGCTCGGCAACCTGAAATTCCTTATCCAGATCAAGCAGCCTTCCGCGCAAAATCGCCTTTAGGTTTGCCGAAACAGTGGTTATGCGGATGCTGTCCAACAGATTAAGTCCCAAATTCTTGCGGTCCTCGGGTACATAGGCGATACCCTGACGGATGGCGGAGGAAACCGAGGTAACGCGGACCTCCCTGCCCTTGATTTTGATAGACCCGCCGAGGTAGACACCATAGTTTCGCCCAAAGACAGACCGCATAAGCTCTGTTCTCCCCGCGCCCATAAGGCCGGCGAAGCCCACGATCTCTCCGGCTCTGACAAAGAAGCTGGAGTTCTTACAAACCAGCCGGCCCGGGATATCGGGGTCTTCCACACGCCAGTCGGACACTTCGAAAATCACCTCGCCGGGATTCGATTCATGGGCGGGAAAGCGGTTTTCAATAGAGCGCCCTACCATAGCGCGGATAATGCGGTCCTCGTCAATCTGTCCCTCTTTGACGTGGAAAGTTTCCACGGTACGGCCATCGCGGATGACCGTGACCGCGTCGGCTATCGCCGCGATCTCGTTGAGCTTGTGCGAAATCATGATACAGGTGATATCCCTGCTTTTCAGGCCCCGCATGAGATCGAACAAGTTGGCGGAGTCGGTCTCGTTGAGCGCGGAGGTCGGCTCATCGAGAATCAGCAGCCTGACGTTTTTGGAAAGCGCCTTCGCGATTTCTACCAATTGCTGCTGGCCTACGCCCAAGTGCTTAATCAAAGTGCCGGGATCAACGGTCAGTCCTACCTTCTCGAGCAGTTCTACCGTATATCGCCTTTCAGCGTCCCAGTCAATCAACCCGTGATTGACTGTCTCGTTTCCCAGAAATATGTTTTCGGTAATGGACAGCTCCGGAATCATGGTCAGCTCCTGGTGAATAATCGCGATACCGGCTCTCTCCGACTCTTTGATATCCTTGAAAGCAATTTCATTACCCATGTAGATAATCCTGCCTTCATAAGAACCGTGAGGATAAACACCGGAAAGGACTTTCATCAAGGTGGATTTTCCCGCACCATTCTCACCGCAAACTGCGTGAATGTCACCCTGGCGTACTTCAAGCGTCACATCGTCGAGTGCACGCACACCCGGAAAGAGCTTGGTAATACCCTGCATCTGCAGGATGAAGGGACGTTCCATAACTACACTCCCCCATACGCTTGCATTTTCGCAAGCAAAATTCATCTGCGGTTTTCTGCAAAATTTAACCGTTCAAGTCCCGCGAGCACCCCTTCGTGGTCGTTGTCCGCCGTCACATTCCGCACCTGCCTTTTTACCTCTGCAGGCGCGTTTCCCATCGCAAAGCAGGTACCTGTAACGAGCAGCATATCCATGTCGTTGAAATTGTCACCGAAGGATACGGTAGCTTCCATGGGAATATCATAGGCCTTGCAAAGATATTTGACCGCACCGGATTTTGAGACAGCTCCGTCCATAATTTCAAGATAGGTGTCTTTGGAACGGTAAACGGAAAGACCCGCGAAATTCTCCTTAAGTGCATTGTTGAGGTCCGCGATCGCCCCGGCTTCCCCCATACACAAAAGCTTATGTATATGCCCATTTTGTGGGATAAAGTCAGAAATCCTGCCTTCTTTGGGCACTGATGCCGTGATGCTTTGTTCCTGCAGAATCCATTTGTCATGAATATTGTCTGAAATCCAGTCATGGTGACAATAAGCGCTGCAGCAAACATGCTTCCAATTTCTTTTGACAAAATCATCAATAAGAATCGCTTTTTCACGGTCGATACCAACCGTTCTCACCGGGTCCGCGCGTTCATTGAGGATCAGTGCGCCGCTGTAGCAAACAATGGGCGCTTTTATTCCCAATTCGCGCTGCAGAGGTAAAATTCCCGAGGGCATACGCGCCGAAACAAGTATAAAAGGGATCCCGATACGATAGAGTTCCTGTATTTTTTGCCTGGTCCCCGGGGAAATACGGTTTGTTGAGTCTATGAGCGTCCCGTCAATATCGCAAAAGACCATTTTATATTGCATTGTTTCGGGAGCAGTCATTTATCTTACCCCCTTTTGCCGGCCGCCGAAAACTTACTGGGCAGTTGTAATACCTTGTCCGTTGCTGTGGCGGCTGCGCCATAAAGGGTGGGATCCACCTTGAGGTCAGATATTCTGATCCGCACCTTGGTGTGCAGCTCGGGAATAACGCGCTGCCTTACCACTTCCTGAATAACAGGCAGCAGCAAATCCCCTCCCTGAGATACGACGTCGCCAATGATAATAATGTCGGGGTTATAGGCGTTTATCAGGGTAACACAGCCGTAACCGATATATTCCGCTGTCTCCCGCACCACATCCAGCGCTTTTTGACTGCCGGCACGGGCCGCTTCAAAAAGGGCGGCGCAGGCGTCGCTGCTCTGCGGGTTTCCTCCGGGAAGGCATTCCGGCACACGCTCCTTCACTTTCTTCAATATGGCCGGAGCCGAACAATACATTTCCAGGCAGCCATAGTTCCCGCATTCACAGCGCGGGCCGTGGACGTCCACGCTAATATGCCCGGTTTCACATGCGGTGCCCTGCACCCCCAGAAAAAGGCGGCCACGTTCAATAATACCGGCACCCACGCCGTCACCTACCAAAAAATAGGCCAGCGTGTGCAGCGGTTGGGGATGCCCCCCAAATAACCATTCAGCCAACGCGCCCGCGTTTGCGTCGTGCTCTATAAAAACAGGCTTATTAAATTCTTCCTTGAATTCCTCAATAAAATTGACCGTGTGCCAGGCGGACATCTGGGTTACTACCGCTATGCGGCCTTCATCCCTCAGATAAGGCCCCGGAACGGCAAGGCCGATGGAAACTACATTTTCATATTTATCCAGCATTTCGTGAATCTGCTTTTTCATAGCGGAAAGCACCTTTCGGGGATCTTCCTCAAACGGATACTTCGTTTCGGTGTGGACGTATATTTTACCTGAAATATCGAACACGCCTACTGCGAACATCTGTCTTGCAAACTTTACCCCAATGATTTGATGCTTATCAGCGTTCAGCCTAAGCCCTATAGAACGGCGGTTGTCGCCGCTGCCCGTTATAATTCCCGCCTCGGATACAATGCCCATTTCCATCATCGACGCTACTATTTTTGTAATAGCCGCTTGGGTAAGACCCGTTTGTCTGGCAATGTCCGCCCGGGAACACACCTCTTGCTGCTGTAATATTCTTACAACAGCGGAACGATTCATTTCAGTCAAATCACTATTATTTTTGCCTATAGCACCTGTCATTTTCGTTAGCCGTCCTTTTCTCGCTTTAGGTTGTATACACGATGTTAATTCATTCACTCTGTTAATATATTAATTGATGAACATCAATATGTCAAGTATTTTTTATTAAAGTTAATAATTTTTGTATTTATATTCCAAATCATCCGCTTGTGAGGCCAATACGCCAACTTGCTGCTACAGGGAGAGCAAATCAAACAAATTGCTAAAGGGAGTAAAAAAGAAGCAGGTGGCTTGAAACCACCTGCTTCTTTTTCGCTCATAAGAGCTGTTCAACAGATTATGAATGTGCAAGAATTATGATTGTAATGCCTGATGAAAAACGGTACAATATGGATATGAGGAATTAAAAAAATCAAATATTATATAAAGGGGAAATCATTATGAACGACAGAACCGTGGTATTGAACGCCAGCCTGGTAAATTATGACGGGAACATCGACTACTCACAAATTGCATCTGAAGTGGTAATCTATGATGAAACGCCCGAAGATAAAATTTTGGAACGGGTTGACGGTTTTACAATCGTTGTAACGAAAGAAATGAAAGTCAGCGGTGACATCATCAGAAAATTTTCTGACAGTGTGAAAATGATCTGCGAAGCCGGAACGGGATACAACAATATCGATTTGGACGCAGTCCGAGAAAAAGGAATCGTATTATGCAACATTCCTGCGTATAGCAGTGAAAGGGTGGCGCATACGGCAATCCTTTTGATTTTAAATTTAGCAAGCTCCCTGCAGAAACAGATTCGTATGCTTTCGCAGGGAAATCATGATAATTTCCATAAACACTTAATGGTAGACCATGTAGAAGTAAACGGTAAAACACTGGGAGTGATCGGCTACGGTCATATTGCAGAAGAAATCATCAAAGTTGCGCAAGCACTCGGAATGAAAATTTTAGTATCTACCAGAACCCCCAGAGCGGATACAGAGAAAATTCACTTTACAACAAAGGAAGAAGTTTTTAAGCAAAGCGATTTTATTTCCCTTAACTGCCCCTTGAACGAATCAACAAGACATATGATCAATAAGGAAACATTGGCTATGATGAAACCGGCCGCATATTTGATCAATACCGCGCGAGGAGCGCTGATTGACGAAAAAGCATTGATCGACGTACTGCGGAAGCATGGAATTGCAGGTGCAGGACTGGATGTGCAGGAAGTCGAGCCATTAGATGATGCGAGCCCGCTGTATACAATGGATAATGTTATCATCACTCCGCACATGGGGTGGCGGGGATTAGAAACAAGACAACGTTTAATATCATTGATCAAAGGCAATATCAGTGCTTTTTCTAAAGGACAGCCAATTAACAGAGTGGACTAAACGGTCCTCTCCGCGGTCATGGAGACTATACTACTCAACTTCTCAAAACCTTTTCCATCGGTTTTCCTTTTGCCAGTTCATCCACCAGTTTATCTAACCAGCGTATTTTCTGCATAAGCGGGTCTTCGATTTTCTCTACGCGAACGCCGCAGACTACGCCCGTGATTTTAGAAGCGTTCGGATTGATTTGAGGGGCTTCGGTAAAGAATGTTTCGTAATTGATGTTTTTCACAATCTGCGCTTGCAGGCCGGAATCATCGTATCCCGTCAGCCAACAAATCACAGCGTCAACCTCGTATTTCGTGCGTCCTTTGCGCTCCGCCTTTTGGACAAGCAGCGGGTAGACGCTCGAAAACGCCATCTTGAACACGCGCCCGTTTGTCATAAAGTGTCACTCCCTTTTGCCTCCCGCTTTACTCGCCACCGCACGATGTCGGTAATGAGTTCATAATCGACCGGCTTGTCGAGCGGAAGCTGAATTGTCCCCTTACTGGTCTTATAACCCGCGAGCCGCTCCGCGAACTCAGCAGTAGCCTCGCCGCCGGGGTATAGCCCAATGTGCTGAACGCCGCAAAGTGGATCAGGTTCTCACCCTGCCAGAACGTCGGCATCTGCCACGAGATTTTCTCTGTGGCCTTTGGCGCGGCGGCGCGGATGGTTTCGCGGATGCTTTGCAGCAGGGGCCGCACATCTTCCGGCTGTGCGGCAATGTATTCGTCAATACTGTTCGGTTTCACGCAAAAGTGGTCTTGTTCCGTGTTTTTGAACTCACGGCCGCATTTCGGGCATTTCCACATTTTATCCACACTCCTTTTCATTGTGTCGCTGAGCACATCGGTGATGTCGGCCCTGCCGATTGCGAAAGTGCATAGCCGACAAGGACAGATTTCTGCGGGAACAGCCTGCCGAGCTGGATGCCTATGACGAATCCCTTGTCCGCCGGCTGATTGAGAAAGCCACCGTCTATGAGAATAAATTTACCGTGGAATTCAAGTCCGGCGGGACGGTAGATGCTACTTTATAAAAAAACGCACGATATTATAAAGCATATAGTTGATATTATAAAATAAATAGTTTATAATATGTTCAAATACGGATGAAAGGAAGTTGTTCTATGACAACATCAGAGCAAATTAAGGTACTATGTTTAAGGTTAGGCATAAGTGTGTCTGAGCTTGCTCGACAAATAGGGCAAACGCCACAGAATTTTAATACCAAATTAAAAAGGAACACCATATCTCAAAAAGAAATTGATTCAATTTGTAAAATATTTAATATTACACATAGGCAATTCTTCCAGCTATCAACTGGCGAAATAATTGAATAGGGGTTAATCATGACTACTCATAAGATAATCGATGGCAATAGCAACGATATGAAATGTATAGATAGCAAATCAATTGATCTAATTGTTACATCTCCCCCATATCCGATGATTGCGATGTGGGATAATCTATTTTCAGAACAAGACCAATCAATCGTAGAAGATCTGTCTAAAGGTAATGCATTCAATGCCTTTAACAAAATGCATTCAATGCTAAACAAGACTTGGGAAGAGTGTGATAGAGTTCTAATTGATAATGGTTTTGTTTGTATAAATATAGGTGACGCAACACGTACTATAAATGGGGAATTTCATTTATTTACCAACCATACTGCGATAATAAACTATTTCATTTCAAAGGGATATTCTCTTTTGCCAGATATTATTTGGCGGAAGCAATCAAATTCACCTAATAAATTCATGGGATCTGGAATGTATCCGGCTGGAGCGTATGTAACTTATGAACATGAGTATATTTTGATATTTAGAAAAGGGGGCAAAAGAATTTTTAAAGGTAAAGAAAAAGAACTTCGACAATCCAGCGCCTATTTCTGGGAAGAGAGAAACTCATGGTTTTCAGATTTATGGGAAATTAAAGGAACTTCTCAGATGATACCTTCTGCACAAAAAAACAGAGAACGCAGTGCAGCCTTTCCATTTGAAATTCCATATAGGTTGACTAATATGTACTCTGTTGAGGGCGATACTGTTCTTGACCCATTTGCAGGACTTGGCACAACTAATCTGGCATGTATGGCCTCAAATAGAAATAGCATAGGTGTAGAAATAGACCCTGAAATCGCTGCTCTTGCTTTGCAAAATATCACTGTTTCCGCTGATAGTTTAAATACTATTATTGATTCCCGCATTAAGCGTCATCTTGACTTTATTGAAACACTACCAGATGACAAGCGAGAACGCTGTTATAAAAACGGTCCTCATGGATTTTATGTTAAGACAAAGCAGGAAACCGCCATCAAAATTGATCGTGTGGCATGTGTCACTCAAAATGGCAGTGTCATTACATGCTCTTATGAATAAAAAAGCGGTCTGAAATCGCTTGATTGCTGTTTGAATAGCTGACTATTTCTTTGGAGGAAGTTTTAGAAGTAGATTTCGCTCTGCAACGATCTTTTTTTCTATTTCTTTTGAAACTACTCCATTAACCGGCATAACGATAAAAACTTTTCCACCAAAGTCACGAAGGAATTTTTTGTATCCCTTTTCTTCTGAAGAACGGGCCTTCCCCATGTAGATAGATATGCTGGCGGATTTATATGTGGAAGGCTTGACCTGAAGCCCGATTTTATAACCATTAATATCGGTCCACAGATCAACCCAATATGGGGAACCTTCTATCTCACTCGGCGCATCATAAAACGGTATTCCTGAAATTGTCAAAGAAGGAGTCATAGTAAGCCTCGCTCCTTCATGAAACCAGTAAAAACGCGGTTGATGACAACCATATGCATATAATCTATGCAATCTTGCTCGGTGATTGATTGAATCAGATTTGGGTGAAATCTATCTTCTGTGGGCAATTCAGAAGCAATATGTCCATATAATGCATGTCCAAGATTGTTGATGTGTTCCTCAGAACGTACATTTTGATAGTAATATTTCCTCCATTCTTCAAGCGAAGACGGATTACAGGTTCGAATAGAATCCGATGTTGGGCCAACATTTTTTTTGAAATTTAATTGCCATCTATTCATCGCGTAGTTCAGTATGAACTCTTTTTCTGCTTTTGGCATAATCGTCCCTCCTGCCATTATTCTTCTATTTCAATTTTCAACCCGGTTTTTGTTTTTACATAGTAAATTATCTTGACATCAATCATTTCAGAAAGGCGTCTCATGGTTTTATATGTATCTGGCTTAATAGAGTAAGGAGTTACCCCTACAAAGCCATCGATACCTTTTGATTCTTCCTCAGGGGCAGCCATTCTATATGTTTTGTTGGTTTTTTCAGCAAGAATAGCTTGCTGAACATATAATCCATTATAAGTTTTATAAATAACAAGATCACGAACCCATTTTTCCACCAGATTTCTGTCAATTAATTTTATAGCTTCTTTTAAATTCTCAATTTGCTCATGGATTTATTCGTTGCTTTTTCGATTGCGTCTGGATATTTTTTCAGATACCACTCCTCCCAATTTTCTACAGAAATATCTTCTGATGAACTCATCTTTATCCCTTTCCATCTCCTCTCGCAAGATGGTCTGCCGTTTACGCATCGTATGTTTTGAGGGCTTCTTTCAGCTTGACAAAACAGTCCACAAACCAGCGAAAGCACTCATTTTGCTCTTCAGCGGAGTAATAGTCAATGTCACGGCTATAAATAATGCGCTTCTGTACACTGGTACTCCGGCTTGAATACCAATCAAACTGGAATCCACACAGGGACTCCATATTGTCCTTTTGCTTTTCGAGCCGCTGAAACGCCTCAATGTTATATGTGTATATCAAAATGCGGGCGATGTGTCCGCGCGTAATCGTAAAAGAAATGTGGTAGTCAGGCGCATCGACCGGAACATCGTACCAATTCTGACCGGCGGGCTTTCTTGTTACGATATCCTCATGACCTGTAGATTTACAATATTCAGCGAAGCGAATCCAAAAGGCAAGTTGCTTCTCGGAAAGATCAGAACCATCGGTAAAGAACTCGGAATTATTTGCAGTGGAGACCCGCTCCGTTTTCTGTGCTACTACAGGTTCAGGAATCTCAGCCGGAATTTCGCGGCCGTCATCAAGGAAGCCAAGATGCAGAATATCCTTTTTCTGTTCGTCGCCCTCAAAAGACACACTCCACCGGCTCTCTATGAAAGATAACAGCTTTATGCCACGGTCGTAAATGTGCTGTGCATCCCAATCGGTTTCTTTGGACACTTCGATCTCCGAGTGAGATCCGTTTTCATAGCCACGGCGTCCGGGCTTCGAGTGTTTTTTATCGTTGAAGCAGTCGTTCTGCAACGAGGAGTTGATGCTCTGCGACAACGGCAGAAGATTACCCAGAGAACCGGCAAGGGCTTTCTTTTCAGCGTCGTTAAACTGCCTGAACTGATTTCGCCAATACCAAACGGTAGGTGTCTGTGGAAAAATATGCTCAATCGAAAACTTATCTTTCTCCACAGTGCTGAACAGCCGCCAATCGATTTTCTGTAAATTGTTTTGCTTTCCCAGCGAATATTCATATTCATAGAGCATATATTTCAAGTCGCGCCATGCGTAGAAACCGTCGCCCGAATTGAAGCGTCGGTTATTGCGACCGATAAAGTTGAGCAAAGCCGCGTGGTTATCCTCATCGGCACGGGCGTTTATTTCGTCTGTCACCGACTTGAGCGTGATTTCACCGTCATATATGCTTTTAGCTTTGCGGCTGTAAACGCTGCTCATGTAGCTGGACTGGAAAGATGCCAAGCGGAAGCACAGGAAAATAAAGCGTTCCACTGCGGCAAAGAACGCTATCCTGTCCTCGGCGGTAACTTTGGCATTTGGCATAATTGCCGCCGTAACAAGCGGCCGGAAGTAACCAATGCCTATCCGGTTCAGTCTGCCTATCCAAGTTTTCTCATCGGGAGTCAGCGTATCGCTCTCTTCAGGAAAGAATGTGTAATACCAATATTCGGCGGTTTCTTTCAGGCTGTTGACATACTTGCTGATTTCAGAAGGCTGCAGTTTCGATCTTACGACGGTCTCCTGCTCGTCATCGTTTGCCTCGTCTTCATCGTCAAAGGCGTCGTCATCCGCCGTCGGCAGATCTGGCTCATCCGTTGACTGAAGGGCTTCCTTTTCAAAAATATTCTTTGCCGAGTATTTGGATAGCAAAAATTTTATGTAGTCGTCGCCTTTTTTACGGGAGTAAGTGAAGTACATGATCCAGTGGTGCCGGAGAAACTCATCGTCCGACAATGGTGCTGCCTGATTTCGGCCAAGCTGATAATAAACCTCTTTCCACGCTTCGTTTATATCCTTACGCAGTTCTTCTTTGTCGCAGCTATCCAGCTGGGCATCATCAAAAAGCGTCGTCAGGTATATCAGACGGTTTTTCAACAGTTCAAGATTTGTGAGGCGCTTACCGCGATTGTTCATTGTTTCAAATGCAACGAACACATCGTAGTCGTCTTCTATCTCATGCAAATTAAACATGAGGTGGAGTGTCAGTTTACGATACAGGCACTCGATACCGGCAATGCCTTCGCTCTGATATAGCGAGGCGATGTTCTCGGCAAAGAAGTCCTTTGCAAATTTCAGGTTTTTCGTGTAATACGTTTCAAATACGGTTCCGCCAAACGGCTCCTCAAATATCTTATATTTCAAATAATCAGCGCTGGGATTGTCGGTCTCATAGCCAAAGAGATATGTTGTAATGAGGTTTTGAGGCGGTCGTTTCCGCATAATGTATTTGGCTTTGATGTCGCGGAGCGATTCAAAGCCGATAAAAATATCCTCATCGGATTTTCCGTCGTTTTCCGGCAGACCGCGAACAAAGGAAACAAGCTCGAACATAAGTATGGAAAAGGTCGTCAAACGCTGCTGCCCATCGACCACATGAAAAGGCTTATAGCCGCTGTCGAGCAGCCATTCGTCGCTCTGCCATGTCTTTACATCTTTTCTCGACAACGGCTTCAGCGAGAGCAGCCCCGTGTAATGATATCTGTCCTCTTGCAGATTCATAAGGTCATCCCAGAAATCAGCAAGCTGCTCACGCTTCCATGCGTAACCGCGCTGATAGTCAGGGATTCTGAAAAGCCTGTTCTGAAACAGGACAGATAATGAATGCAATTCGTTAGCCATGTTCGTGGTTTCCTTTCAGCGCATGATTGCGGCCTGTAATGCTTGTGCTGCCTCAAGTAACAAGCATATGTTTATGTGGTTATCCCTTTATGCCCGCAAACAGCTTCTCAATGTAATCGCTGTCGTCCATAAATAACACATGGTTTGTGTTCCACTCTTCGGCGGTTGCACTCTTATCCGACAGATCCGAATATTTCGTCGGAGAAAGAATAAACGAAGTTAATGACACAGACGACACCGTCAGCGAACTCTCGATGTCTGTTTTTAAGTGATTATACAATCCAACCTTGCTGGAGGATATTCCTTCTCTGGCCATACCGTGCGGGTCAATGAACGTGATAAATTGTTTGCCTCCGTCAATCAACCATAGAATGAAATCGGGATAAAATCCCGCATCATCGAAAAATCCAATACCTTTTTTGCTGCGGTTGCGAATGAGATAGATTTCTTTATTCGCAAAATCCGCAGTATGAACGTTAATGTATTGCTGAAGCGCTTTTACGAATTTCGACTCGGATTCGTTTAGTGCAACAGGAGAAATGCCAATTCCCACATTGCCGTCCGCCAAATATAAAAGCGGATTATAAAGATGCGCCGGTATGCTGATGACCTCCATGTCGCCTTGACGAGGATTTGCAAAATTGGGCATCCGTTTTTCTTTTTTCGCTTTTTCAACTTCCTCGATGACCTTGCGAATCCACAATATTGCAGTCTCATTTTCGGCCGTTTCATCTATACTGATGCTGTATTCGTCTTTTTCTTCATTCAAGAAGTTCTCGTTGTCGTCGTCCATTGGCACAAGGTCATATCCAACGACCTGCGATTCCCAACGATTTTGCTCGGCATAGTAAAACCTGTCGAAATACTTTGCAAGAAGGGTTACTGCAAGTTTATCAAATCGCTTGTAATCCTCAAAGCTTCGCACGATAAGTTCGTCTTCGGGGATGAGTAACCTGTACCACTGGTTGTTTTGAAGAAGCGTTCTCACATCTTGACGTGTGATGTTGACATTATACCGAGCTTTTTCCCTTTTATATCTTTGCAATTCAGAGTAAATCGCTTCATAGTCTAAAAAGGCAAAATGCTCCGGGTGAAGTACGGCCACATTTTTCGTAACCTCTCCGGTGCTCCGCTTTTGCGAGGATTCAAACTGAACTTTGGAATAACAGTCAAGCGTGATAACGGGCAAACCTGCTTCAAAGTGCAAGAACGGCTTTGCTGCAGACTTCTTGAAATCCGCATTGCCTTTTACGCGCAGAGAATAAAGCCCGCTTTTTTTATATGCCTTGTTCCTTATTACTGGCATTTTAAGAACAAGCGGCTGACCTTTTTCACTGGGGACACCCTCGTTTTCGAGGAATTCCTTAAACTGCTTCATGTAATCTGCGCGGACGCCGTATATGTTGAGAGTTTCCAAAATGCCGATGTGCTTCGGTACTGCGGTTTCTGGGAAATCCTTTTTATAGAAGCTGCTCCGCTTGAGCGATATTTTGCAGCCTTTCAAACGAACACCACGCCCGAACAGCTGGATGATTTCACTTCCTTCGCTGCGCCCGACATTCATAAGACCCATTGTAGACACACGCCAGCAGTTCCAGCCCTCGGTAAATTTCTTTGAACCGATGAGCAGATTGATGGTCGAATTAGGCTTTGTGATACCCTGGAACAACGAATCAGAAAAATCGATGGAGTCTGTATCGAAGCCATTATCCGCGCACAAGTTAAGAAGCGCCGAATCGTCGCCGACGTTGATAACGCCGAACGGCTCGTTTTCACCGAGGCGCAGACGGATTTCGCCGCTGATGCCACGGAGGTTTTCAATATGAAAGATACTGCCGGGAGAGCCGCAATTAAACACGGTTTTCAAAATATCCGCGTACATAGCCGCCGGTGCCATCCCGACCGCCGTCAGATACGGAAAGCTGTTTCTGAAAATGTCCCTGTTCCTGCTGTCGAGCAAACCTGTGTTGCCGGAAATAATGCGTTCAATATTCGCTGTGGAAACCGCTGTGTTCGCAACGAAGTCCCGGAAGAACAAGAGAATATCCACCACATCGGAAACCTTGCGTCCGCGCTCGGTGCGCACAGCATTGACGCTCGCGCCGACGAAGACAAACAGCGGGTTTTCTATATTGAACGGAACATATTCACTTTCTTGTGCAAGATAAAGCTTCTTCTGCTGGTAATATGACATAAGGCAAGCAGTCAGATATATATTGCGCTTCATCTCGTCGCTGTCATCCGGCAGGTTGATGATGTTGTAATCCTTGCCGTAGCCATCGCCGTAGAAATATTTGTAGGAGTAATCGAAGATAATGCACTTGGCGTACCGCTCCGACAATGATTTATCATTGGACGATGCAATCGCCTGGCCGAAGGTCGCCGAATACTCAAAGGAAAAACCGTCGGAACATTGATATGCTACCCCCAGATAGGACAGTGAAATAAAAAAGCACTGTTCTTCAGTCTGGGGGTAAAATTATGCCGAATAGGAAGAAGACAACAGCCGAAGAAAAGATCCGTATTGTAGAATTGTATTTGTCAGGCAAAATTGGATACAGCGAAGCAGGAAAACAGGCGGGAGTAGATTGCAAGACGATTGCGCGTTGGGTCAGTCGGTACAAGACGGAAGGGCCTGCGGGGTTTCTGACCCACGGACACGACCGGGCATACGGCAAGGAAACGAAACTATCGGCAGTTTTGGATTATCTTGCTGGGAAAGGTTCTCTTCAGGAAATCTGCGAAAAGTACGGAATCCGTGATACCCGGCAGCTCAGGGATTGGCTGAGGGTATATAATTGTCATGAAGACTTCAGGATACATACGGGAGGGAGTCGCATGACGAAGGGCCGGGATACAACCGCGAAAGAACGGATGGAGATCGTAAAAGCGTGTATCGTCAACGGGAATGATTACGGCGGTACAGCGCTTAAGTATCGAGTTTCTTACCAGCAGGTTTACACCTGGACGAGGAAATACCGAAATATGGGCAGGGCGGGGCTGGAGGACCGGCGGGGACACCGGGCCGGGACGCTTCCGAGCCGGACGCCGGAAGAAGAACTCAGAGACAAGGTTGCTCAGCTTGAACGGAAAAACTATGATCTGGAAATGGAGAACGCTCTGTTAAAAAAAGTGAAGGAATTGGAGAGGAGGCGACGTTGAGCTTCATCAGGCATCCGGCGGCTTACGGCGCGGTAAGCACGCTGTCTGCGGAACGGGTATTCCCTGTTTGGAAACTCTGCGGCTTTCTGCACATCACGCGCTCGGCGTATTACAGATGGCTGAAGCACCCGAAAAGCAGCCGCGAGTTGGAAAACGAACTCATCGCAGGCGAGGTCGAGAAAATCCATAGCCTGCATACGGATATGGGATACCGCAGAATACGGGATGAGTTGGACAGGCATCATGGCATTCATGTCAACGACAAGCGAGTACTCCGCATCGACCGTGCACTTCATATTCAGTCCAGCGTCAAATACCGTCGGCACGGGTGCACAAAAAGTGCGGCATCGCCGGAATACATTGCCAAAAACTATTTGAACCGCAAATTTTATGCGGACGCTCCGAACCGAAAATGGTTGACCGATGTAACGGAATTCAAGTATTTCATCGGCCCGGAAATCCGCAAGGTTTATCTGAGCGCTATTCTGGACTTGTACGACCGGCGCATCGTTGCCTATGCCGTAGGCGATCATAATGACAACAGGTTGGTATTCAATACGCTGGATGCTGCCGTGGCCGCTAATCCGGACGCACACCCGCTATTTCACAGTGACCGGGGGTACCAGTATACCAGCCGTTCTTTTCACTCGAAATTGCATGCCGCCAAGATGAAGCAAAGCATGTCCAGAGTGGCGCACTGTATTGACAATGGGCCGATGGAAGGCTTTTGGGGTATCCTCAAACGGGAAATGTACTATGGACGCAAATTCACCGACCGGAAACAGATCACGCAAGCCATTTCAGAGTATATTTACTTTTACAACTACCGGCGACTGCAGCGCCGATTGTCTGTTATGACACCCATGGAGTTCCATGCACAGTACGCAAAAGCTGCGTAAAAATTGCTGCCCGCCGGTTCCGGCGGACAGCAGTCCTAAAAATCTTTTTATTTTTTCATTGTCCTCTTGACGGGGTGCACACCACATAACTCGTCGCGGTATTTCTGCCATTTGCCATCCTTGCCGGAGGATGAGCCGCGATGCCCTTCATCTACAAATACGACATTCCGGCTGCCAAAGCGCTTAACGGATACGACTGTGTCCTGGTCTTTGTCGCCCAGTTTCGTATTCTCAAGCACACTGATTTCATTGGCACTTTGCGTCCAGCGGCTGGTAGCTTTATCATAAATTCTTGCGGTAATGCCCGAATCAGCATAATCCTCGATATGCTGAAGAGAAAGCCCTTCTTTCGGCGTCAGCAAAATGTATGTGGCGTCATCCGGCAGTTTCCCACCGGAGTAGTGCATATACTGATAATAATTGACATGCATGATGAGCGTCTTGCCGCTGCCTGTGGCATTCCATATGGCGATTTTATTGAGGTCTTTTGTCTCATATGGCTTATAGCTGTCATTGGGAAATTGCGCGTTAAAATTGGCAATATAGGCATTCAACCTGTCAATCAAACCCTGGCGGTCGTTGAAATACTCATCGAGATAGTATTCGACAAACAGCAGTGAAAGGTACTGGAAGTATTTCAGCACCATCGGCTCGGTACGCTTATCGTTGATCTTCCGCATATGGGAAACGATATTCAGGTCATAGCGCGCGAGCGCTTCCTCGCTTATCATACATTTGCCGCCGAACTGTGCTGTCAGTTGCTTATAAAACCCCGTGACGCCCTCGCCGTCGATTTCTTCCAGCGACGGCCTTTTCATATTCGCAGAAAGCTCGCGCAAATCGGAAACACCGAATTGCGCCAGCAGATAGCGGTTTAATATGAGCTTTTGATAGAATTTCAGCTGCGGCGCATTAGCCGTCGTTCTTCGTGCCATTGTGTCGCCCCCTTAGTCTGCGTCCTCAAACATACGCTTTTTCATTTCCTCATCGATGAGGATTACCTGCCAGCTTTCGCCGTTCCCGCGCAGGTTCAAAAGGTTGTTGTCGCAATTGACGTAAATTCGCTTGAAGCTTCGACCATTTGGAAACGAGAGGAAATATGCGTCGAGCGCGGCATTGTCTTTTACAATGTCGCCGGTCATCTCTCGCCATAACACGAGCGTTTTATCTCCACTTGGCACCGTCCCCTCGACTGCCTTGAATTTGTAAGTATTCCCTTCTTTGAGCGCAGCGGAAACGGCGCCGTATTCGCCTGTGGCAAAATCAGCGTCAAAGGATACTAACGCATGGCTTTTTTCAATAGTAAGCCCGATAAGATAATTGAATGTCTCCACAAGATCGATGGTGCGCTCTGCGCTTTCGAGATGGCGTGTTATGTTCATTTTATAACTGAACGGCTTATCGAGCTTTTCGACGTTCAATAAACTGTCGCTGCCCTCCGCCTCAGTATCGAGCATATATGAGAGCATATAGCCTTCCCGCGCCGTACCAAGCAAATCATAATTGCCGCTGCGAAGAACGATATTGTTCAGCGTGTCCTCATAGCTTTCCAGGCGCAGATATTTGAACGCGTGGCTGGAGCCTTTGCGTGAAACTGGCTTTCCGTCTTTCCAGTCCTCGCTGTAAATTACTTTTTCAACGCGCGGACGCGTCACCGTGTCAAAATACTCTCCCATTTCGACAAGAATGTACTTGCGGCGGCCGCCGTCTGCGCGGTTTAAATTGATTACGGCATGAGCTGTCGTGCCGGAACCGGCAAAATAATCTATAATGATT
Source organism: Caproiciproducens sp. CPB-2 (assembly GCF_036287215.1). Lineage (NCBI taxonomy): Bacteria > Bacillati > Bacillota > Clostridia > Eubacteriales > Acutalibacteraceae > Caproiciproducens > Caproiciproducens sp. CPB-2. Next base: position 461,074 of record NZ_CP142860.1, on the reverse strand, counting down.
CCGGTTTTATAATTTAGACCGGAAATACTCAGAATATCTTGAACGGTGTATATGGATTTCGGATAATCAAAATTATTGCCGGGCAAAATATCTTTCAATGGTTTGGTTCCCTGTTCCACCGCTGAGTATTTTGCGTCCGCCCAAAATGTCAAGGGCGCGGATCCTTCCGATTCCGGACGAAATTTATAGTAAATTTGAATTCCGCTCTTCTGAACTTTAGCGTAAAACTGTGAATAATCTTTTTTTACATTGTCCCAGCTCCAGCGCCAATTTTTCTCGACTCCGTCGTCTGTAACGGGATATACGATCGCTTCGTTTTGCAAAGCCGGTTCTTTGATTTCCCATAATTCCGTACTTTCATTCCACGTCATATCCGGAACTCTTAATTTTAACGTTTGCTTGTCAACATAGATCGGATACCATTGCCGTTTCCCATCCGCTCTATTTGAATTTGAACCTTCCCGCCTGAAGTTTCTTTGTTCAAATGCGCCTCTTCCGTCGGCTCTATTATATCTCTCCGCCTGTTTTCCCGTCCTTTTCTGTTGTCCTATCATTGACGCTTCGCTCATTTTAAAGATCAAACAATAATCATGCGCCAAAGCCAATCCGCCGTCTCTTGGCCGTCCGGATGGATTGCTCCTGATTGCGATGATACCGGCGTTATTTTTTCTTCCGAAAATAGATTGCAGTAAAGAATATAATTCCTTTAGTTCATATTCATCGATGGCAGTGGCCTGTATGCCGTCATACTTTAACAGTGATTTCCCCGCTTTTATTCGATCATTCATCAATGCAAGCCATGATGAATGTTCATAATTATTTTTATATAGGATTTTACTCGCGTCTGTATTATATGGAGGATCGATGTAGCAGCAGTCTATTTTTTCATGATACTTAAGACGCAGTAGATTTAACGCCTGAAAATTCTCGCTGTGTATCATCAGCCCATCCAGATTTTCATCAAGACCGTCCGTGCCGTCGATCAGCTTTTCCTTGAAAGCGGCGCCGAAGAACGCCGTGTCCAGGACAAGATACGGATTCTCTTTCAGAAATTCCATGGTGAGCGGCTCGGAATAGCCGACCGTCGTCAGATTCTGTTCGATTTCATCGATGGCGAACAGGCGCACCCATTCTTTGCGCTGCGCGTCGTTTTCCGCGATTTCCGGGTAGAATTTTTCCGGAATGCGGTCGAGCGTGATGCAGTAATTCGTCTCGACGACGAATTTTTTCTTCAGATACAGCTTTTTCTCGAAGTCCTCGATCTGGGTGAGAAAATCGATGATTTTCCGCGCGATCTTCCGGATGACTTTCGCTTTGGTCAAGTATTCCTTCGCCTTGGCCTCGTCCTGCTCTTCGATGTCGTCAAGGAACATCACGTCGTTTTTGATATAGAAATCCAGTTCCCGGTCCAGAAATTTTTTCAGGTCCTTATGGATGAAATAGTCGAAAGTGTTGCGCGCCGTATAGCGCGTGAGCTGGCGTTCCAGTTCCGTTTTTCCGTCGCGGATTCCCAGAATCCGTGCAAAGTCGGGATACTGCGTACCGACGGCGCTGAAGGCTTTCACAATGTCGGCGGTATAGTCGGCCTGTTTTCTGTCTCCAGCCTTATATTCCATATAAATGAACAGTTCTCTGCCTGCCGCTTCAAAAGGATTTTCCCGATGAAGTTGAAAAAAACGTTTGTCTTTTGCCTTGTTGTTGTCTTTATCGGTTTCCGCCTCCACCAGCTTGAAATGGATGGTTTCTCCGGTGGCGGTTTTGAATTCGTAGTCTTTAAAATACTCGCTCGTCTTAACGTAATACTGGTCGGCATTCGCCCAGTACAGCTTAACCTCCTCGCCCTCATAGGGAATGGCATACACGCCATCCTTGTAACGGCGCTGTGAAATAAAATCGCCCTCATCATAATAGCGGGAGAAGAAATTTGTCAGGTGGTTATAAACATCCGCTTCAACTGCGCTTATGTCGACGCTTCCGGCAAGAGACTTTTTCTTTTCCTCAAGCTCCGCAACAGCGGCGGCTTTTATTGCGTCGGAAAGAGGCGCGGCTTTTGTGTCCGCAATTTGCTTATCAATGGCGGTGATGTCGGCGGCTGTGTCCAGCCTGGCAAGCTCGCTCAAGCCCGCTGTGATTTGCGCGGGCAGCTCTTCTTCAATAAATCTATTGACCTCGTCACGCTTCATCCGCATAATTCGGTAAATTCCAAAATCAAGGTCTGACTGGTCAAATTGAAACATCTCACGAAGGATGTTCATTAATTTTTTCTGGTTATCGGTCATTTCGCGGTACCTTCCTCTCGGTTAGCTTCGTCAGGGACGAATTCCATAATATCGGATATATCACATTCTAACGCCTTACATATCCGTAGGAGAACTTCAGTATTCACATTCTCGCCCTTGCCGAGCTTGGCAATCGAAGCGGAACTGATGCCCGTCATTTTGCGTAAATCCTGCTTGTTCATTTTCTTGTCGATTAACAACTTCCATAAGTTATTATAATTAAAACGCATGATATCACCTCATATCACTATTCTTGGGATTGCGGCATATCAAATTTACAATCATGTAAAAGCCACACTGTTCTTCGCCGACAACACCTGTGAAGATGATTCGTTTTTTAAGCCTTTATCAATTCCGTGCAGCGGCGTGTCGATGATGCATAATCCGGGATTGTAAACAGCGTTCTCCAACATGAATTTCCGATATGCCAAAACAACAATCGTGTTCAAAATAGAGCAGTAGCCTTTACCCTGTGTAACTGCCTTTGACTGCCTGTTGATTTCCAAATCAAAGGAGCTTTTTGCAAAACATCAGGCGGCGTTATCTTTTCATGCAGACTGAATACTTGACCGCCAATTAAAATTTCCCCATCCTTTACATAAACAGTTGCAATCGGCACTCCCGCCACTTTCTGCTTCTGATCTGATATAAAGGCGGTTTCTGTAGTCTGGAGTTTTATCAACAAGAGGACTTACCAGAGAGGTCTGCGTTGTCCGCGACGAAATTACAAAGCAGGTCATCAATGAATTCCGATGATTGCCTTGCCTGTCCAATATAGGGATACATCATCCTGAAATATTCATCCGGCTTCAAAGGCGACACTCCCTTCTCTGTCAAAAGTCCGAACCAGTCCGTAGCGTTTCGTGGCGAAAACGGTAAATCAGATAGAATTAAATCATCAACGGAGGAGGTCCTTCCCTTGTGTGAAGATGCGGTAAGGACGATTGCGAAATAGCGATACCGTAAATTAAAGATATTATATCACATGATTTCGCAAACATCAATATGTTGTATGCTTTCGCAAACGCATTGAACGCAAAATTGAACCCGTTTCTGTTGAAAAATTAATCTCACAGCCTGAGATGCGCATTAAGGCGGCGGGATACACGGGAAGTTTCAAGCTCTGCTTCTATTTGCTAATCCTTTGTTAAGCACGTCTACCTATCAAAAAACTATTACTCTTTTCAAAATTTGTTCGGTTAACCTGCTGCTATAATAGCTCAAACATACCTTTTTGTCGCTATAAATATTGAAAAGGTTAAATAAATGTTCTTATGATGCAATTTTTATTCTTAGCATTCAAATAAATTATGTAACTCGGATGAAATACGATGATTGGAATATGCTTATAGCGTTTTCTCTCTTAGGGAAAGACTCAAAATATAGGCGCGCAGTATAACCAAAAAACAAATAGAAGTACTATATATAGCTGAAGAAATGGCTCATGATCAAAGATATAAAGCTACGCATAATATATTTTAATTCAACCCTGATAGTAAGAGTCTTTTACGGATATTGAAATTATAGCCATTTACATAGTCTGCTATTAATTCATAATGCCCGTCTCCATTGGTGTCAATAATAATTGCACCTCTCAAATCCAAACCCGACAGAACAATTTTACCGTCTTCCTCGGCAATAAAATAGTTAACAAGATCATTTCCGTCTCCCGCTTCTCCTGTAACGTCGCTAGGGGCCTGCCTATTTTTAGGTAAAGTTGCGGCAAACTTTTTTAGCAACGAAATCTCATTTTCAGAAATTACTGCTTTTTGCTTTGCAGCAATAGCCGAATTTTCTGTAGCAGTATAGCCGTCAGACAATATTTTTTCTGCACTTGTATAATCTTGTTGGGCAATATAGCAATTCGCCAACCCAAGATAATCCGCTTCCTTGCTACCGTCCGTACTTATAGCTTCATTGTAGAAAGCAATTGCATTACTATAATCTTTACTGTTCAGGCTTTTATCGCCTTGTGCCAACTGAGTTGTATACTGCCGCTCCTTAGTCCTTTGGGCGGCTTCATCCCCCGCTTTTTTTTATTATCAATAAGCGCAGTGACCTCTTCCATTTTTGCGTTGAAGGCGGTGTTTTGGGTCTTAGCAAAGCCGGTTTGTAAACATTTCACCGCGCTGTCATAATCTTGTTTGCCGATATAAGCTTCCGCAAGGCCAAGATATGGCGTTGTATCTGTACCTTTCATTTCGATCGCACGGCTAAAAGCAGCAATCGCTGTATCGTATTTCTTATTAGATATGTCATTATTTCCTATACCAATCTGCTCCGTATATGCCTGCTCTTTTTGACAGACCACTATGTAGTTGTAACCATAAATACCTACGGCCACAGCAGATATCCCCGCAACAGTCACCAATACAATTGCAGCTATGCGCAACGTACGGTTTGAACTAAATAAATGTTTCATGCAAAAGTCCCCCTCAATTTGTTCTCTAACACTTTTAAATTCCGTTTTGCTTTCAGTACTTATTAGACGAAGCAGAAAATCATTTGGTTCAATAAAATTAAAAATAAAAGCTTTAATAAATTTTGATGAAGTACAATAAAGTTCACAATTGCTACTGAAATGTATGGCAGAGCCCGATCTCATGCTCAGCATGCTGGAATGGCCGCAAGCAACTGATGGAGGCGGAAGTATCTGGCCTCGTCGGAGCAGTGAAAAACGCACACAATCCAGCCGCAGCGAAGCGGCGTCGATTCATGTAGTGCAGGAGGCTTTCGTTCAAGGCGTATCCACCCGAAAATGGAGAAGCTGGCCCGAAGTCTGGGGATTGAAAACCTCTCCTGCAGTCAGGTCAGTGAGATGGTAAAAGGTCTGAACGAGCACGTACAGGAGTTCCACAGCCATTCTCTTGCGGATTCCCGTTATCCGGTGCTCTGGATAAGACGCCCTGCATGGAAAAAGTCCGTGTGAATGGGCGTGTAGCCAGCATGGCAATTCTAATCGTTTGAGGCATCACCGGGAGGTTCTGGCTGCGGAACCGATACTGGAAGAGTCCAAGGAAAGCTATTCCCAGTCGTTTGAGAGTTTATAACAACGGGGATTGAAGCCGCCGTCTCTGATCATTTCAGATGCCACCAGAGGGCTGATTGCCGAGCATATTTAAAAGTCCTACAATAAAGGAGTAGGCGAATGCACTGAATGAATAAAAAATAAGCAATATACCTGATAAAGTAAGAATAGTTCGTTTTAATGTGCTTTTTAATTTTCCAAACATAATTTTACACCCCATAATAAATTTGAATAGAGTTCCAAATAATTGTATATTAACGGGCTCTTACAATATTTAGACGAGTTGTAACGGTTCATTTTTTTGCATTTCAATATAAGAAAGTCTTTGAATCGGCATGAAATTACCAATTCAAAGACATAATTAACACTATTTAAAATACTGCGATCTGATGTGTCGAATCTCCGTGTGATTTCGCACCGTTTTGAACTGTTATCCTAACTGATGCATGCGAAACCTTACTTCCAACTGAATTATACACGTCAAACATAATGTATGTGGTACCAGATTTTAATCCTGTTACCTTGTAGTTGCCATTTTCCAACTTTTCTACTTTAGCGATGTCGCTGCTTGAAGAATAAACCTTAACTGATTTACTAAAGCCTGTTAACTTAGCACCAATTTCATAGGTTGCTCTCGGCGCAACTACATAACTTGTTGTATCCAGTGTAAGCGTACTTTTAGGCAATGTCGGCGCAACCCCAAGTGATATAAATGGAATATTATACTTAGCTGCATAGGTTTGTGCAGCTGTATTTTCATAGCCACTTATTGTAACGCCGTCGCAGTCTTTAAATACATCATCATCTATAGATGTTACACTGTTTGGAATCATAACACCAGATAGACCCGTACAACCAGAAAACGCCATATAGCCGATGGATGTCACTGTGTTTGGAATCGTAACGGTAGTTAAGCCTGTGCAGCCATAAAACGCTACATTATCAATTTGCTCAACACCACTTGAAATTATGATATTGGTTAAGCCGGAACACCCTTCAAATGCTGCAACGCCAATAGACGTGGTGTTGCCCGGAATTGTAATATTGTTCAAACCTATACATTCAGAAAATGCATTATATCCAAGAGTTGTAACGCTGCTGGGTATATTGATATTGGCTAAATTTGTACACCCTTCAAATGCCCTGCTACCTATGTATGTAACACCGTTGCCAATAGTAGCGCTTTTTAGGCCTTTACAGTCCTCAAAAGCCCAGTCCCCTATTACCTTAACACTATTCGGAATAGTAAGTCCGACTAAACCGTTACTACCGGCAGCAGCCTGACCATCGATTATTGTAACAGTACTAGGTATGTTGAATATCCCCCCCTTTTTGCAAGGATAGCATAACAACATGTTTCTATTTTTAGTATATAAAACGCCATCAACGCTACAATATTCTGTGTTCTTAGAATCCACGCTGATGCTTATTAGGTTGTCACAAGCAGCAAACGAACTATTGTCAATATATTTGACACTACTTGGAATTGAAACGCTGATCAAGCTCCTATTTCCCCCAAAAGCGTTCTGACTGATGAAAAGTACTCCTTGAGGAATCGCAATGTTTCCACCTTTGCCTTTGTATCCTATTACATCATGGTCATTATTAATAGTGAAATCGTTGATTCCTGTCGCAAAAGCACTTGTGCTAAATATAACCCCCATAAGAACAGCTAATATCAGAAAAAGCGAAAGGACTTTATACGTCCTTTTCATAAACCTATCCTCCTAATTATTTATTAATTTGATATACTGTAGTAATATTTTTATCATCGGTTACCGCTATTAAGCCATTCCCAAAGCATTTTACCATTTTATACTCGAACGGGATTAATACTTCATTTTTCATATTGATAATTCCGTAACTATTATGTTCATTTTTTTTAATTACAGCGGTAACTAAATCATAATTACTGTCGAAAGACATAATTCCTGTATAGCCGGCTGGGAATACCGTTTCAAATTTTGTGTTAATCAAGTTTGCAGTTTTATCTGTAGGTGCCCAAGCGATTGCATAACCATCTTTAAAGTCACTAATCATAAGATATTTGCAAGGGACAACTATTTTTCCATTAGAATCCATAATTCCTGTTTTCATTGAGGAATCGTCTCTATATGTGAAATAAGCCTTTGTGCCATCATAGTATATGCAGTTTTCTAAATTCCCCTTCCCTTTTACACTAGGCACCGTACAAACTGTTTTTCCTGAAGAATCCAAAAGAACTTTTCCAGAAATATGATATCCTACAGGGTTGGTTTTGTCCTCCAAATCGGTTAACTTTGTGTACTTACATTGATTTACGTATGTACCGGTACCATTAACACTGCCATATAGTTTTGTTTGTGTGTTGTACACATAAATCTGATCATTCGTATCATTAGTCCCCTGAATGACTATATTCTGCGGCAGAGTGAAGACTTCCTTTCCGGTTTGGTCAAAAACCTTTCCTCCAGAGGTGTAGTCCGGCATTTTTTCATATGCCTCTATATCTGCATCTGTTCCATTATCACCGTATGCTACATCCGAAGCCTTTTCTTTGTCATCATTAAAAACTCCAAGTTGTACAAAAACATTACTACTGTAAAAGTTCAATTGGCCCGAAAGTTCAAACAGTTTAGTTCCCTTCAATTTCCAACTGCTGTCAAGGCCATCATTATTCACTGTGCTATCAGAATGAGTATTGCTTGTAGATGAGGCGTTGGCCGTTGGTGTTGAGAAACTTGCGGCGCTATTAACCTTACCGGAGGTTTCAGTTGGTTTAGAACATGCTGATAAGGTTAACACCATGGCCAAAATAATAATAGCCGATGCAAATTTTTTCATTTTTATACTTCCTCTTATAATTTTAATTCAGAACTTTTGCTCTGATATTACTTAGACGACTCATAAAGTTCACTGGTTCATTTTTATATTAATAAATTTGTTTCCATTAAGGTACATCCCAAACCTTGTTGATAGAAATATTGGTAGAATAAAGTTAGCGTTTCAAAACCGTGTTTCCATTATGATCGTAACACATCGTTCCTCCTGCAGCATCACCCTTTTCTACTGGAACAGTGTATGTTCTTGTTAATGAAGAATTATCTGATAGGGTAATTTTTGCAGTTATAACTATAGTTAAATCTTTTTCAAGCCTTTCTTTTGGCTCATAGCAGACGATATACCCGGATATGAGCTTATCATGCTCCTGATCCATCATGACATGCTCTGCTACATCTTTTTTTAAATTAATCCAATTTTCTTCGCTTAGCTTTTCAAATTTTCCGGCTTTTCCGTTTATTGTTACATTTATAATTTCTGCGCTTATAACCTTTTGTTTTGCATCACTTGTTTGCGCAAAATAATATCCCGAATAACTTGCATATGTAGATCCCCACAGTAGTTGGAGATTAAGAGTATCTTCTTCATCCTTTGAAGAATTCACACTATCTATGATTTCATCACCATCATCGTCAAAAATCTGACTATCACTTTGAATATCGGATATAGAATCCGATGTTCTTGTATCTGCAATTGCATTTACATTGCTCTGCAAACGGTCTGTTAAAATAGTTACAGCTATACAACCAGTAAAAAGAATAGCTACAAGAATTCCAGCAATAATTTTTATTTTCATGCTGACTTGTGAAAGCAGGGAAATATTTGCACTCGTTACGTTAGTCGGTGAATTTGAAAAACTGATAGAGGACTTATTACTGTTTTCAAAAGAATGGTCTTTGCTAATTTTCTTAGTTGAACCTTCAGATATCGTTTCACTATTCGATGAAACTTTTGCATCCGGATTAGTTTTATTATTGGAAATAGCATTTGTATTCGAATCCGTTGCACCCTTTGATGAAACTTTTGTCGATGATGCGCTGCTATCGGAACCGCCGTTTGATGTGTTGCCAATAGAGCCCGGATTTATCTGCTGCATAATATTCTGAATAACCATTCCAGAGGCAGCAGGAGACATGTCGGTTTCGGACGCAATACCTCTGAGAAGTAAGGTAAGCAGTGGAATAGCCGCAGCACTGTACAGTTTAACGCCCTTCTTTTCGTGCTCGTCCACGCCTATTTTAATGAGCTTCCGGGCGGAGAAAAGTCTGGATTTTACCGTACCTTCTGAACACTCCAAAACTTCTGCAATTTTGCTTACCGACATTTCTTCATAATAGAAAAGCATAATAGCAGTGCGCTGGGAATCCGAAAGTGAATTATCAATAATGTCCATTATTAAATGACGAGTTTCCGCTTTATCTAATGAGTTCTGGGGGATAAAGTCATCATCTTTATCTTCAATATTCCCCACAAAAACTTCTTCCTGCTCATCATCCGCAAAAAGAACAGGTTTATTTTTCTTGAGATAGTCCTTACATTTATTGGTGGCTATTTGATGCAGCCATGTTGAAAAAAACTCTGAATTTTCTATTTTGGCAAGATTGTTAAACGCTGAAATATATGTATCTTGCACTACATCAAGGGCATCTTCTTCATTTTTTAACATTTTCAAAGCTAAGAAATAAATACTGTTGTGTGTTTCCTCATAGAGTACGGTAAATGCATTCTGAGTACCTTGCTGCGCCTTGTTTACTAATTCCGCTATTTGCCGCTTTTCCATATCCAGGCCTCTTTTTACAAAATTCCGGTTTCTCCTCCGGTACTTATTAGACGAATTGAAAAAACATTGGGTTCAATATTATTTTAATTTATAATTATTTATCGGTAACTTTGAATGTTAATTAATATTTAGATAATATTTTTAAATTTCCGAACCATACCGGTTGTAGAACCGTCTAACTATCAGGGTCGGAAAGATGGAGGAGGATGCTATGAATGAGAGTGAAACCCATCCTTTAACAAAACTTTTAAAAGAGGTTGAAAAAAAATATCAAATCCCCTCGGAAAAGGCAAAAAAAATTCTAATCGCTATTCTAAGCAAACTAAAAATAAAGGTTTAAGGAGATTTATTATGCTGGCTTTCATTATTTATCCACTATCTATAATATGCTTGATAGAGCAATTACTTTGAAGATGCGTAAATTACACATGTGGTTTGTCGATTCCGACATAATTTCGTTTGACGGCAGGGCGTATCAAGGAAAATAGTTTGGTCAGACCTGACCTTAGGCCGCATTATCATGTTTTTGATTTATGGCCACGACCAATTCTCATTGTAATTAAGGTGGATAACGTATTGCCATTGATTAAAATCTAAAATTTAAATCGAGACGTCTTATATAACAAAGCAGATGCTGTTATGTTATACGAAGACGTTTTTTGCTTATCAAAGGCTATCTGTGAGGAAAACTTTCTCACAGCCTCGCCAGTGTGATAAGGCAACAAAAAAGAGCGCTGTTACGGAATTTCATCCCATAACACAGCGCCCCGACAGACAAGTGCAAGAAAGCACTACCCCTGTACAAAATCTGTTTCAGGAAGTATAATATAGTTGCATTGCACGGATATTCCGTTGCGTATGGAGGGCCAATCTGCTTATTGCAGCATTTGCAGCCATCCTCTGAAAACAGCATATGCTGAAAAAAGCTAGTAAAATTCAGGATTTCTACGAATCCACCCTCGACATCAATACCACGCACTCCACATGCAACGAGGTCATGAGCTTAATGTCCTATATGTATTTTACCAAATTTTAGGACAAGAAAATAAGTCGCCGCTGTATTTTACGTTTTGTGTATACACGGGAATAAGTCCATGGTCAGAAGTTGAGTGAACGAGATTGATGTTTTTCCGTGTATAAAATGCAACGAGGTCATGAGTTTAATGTCTTATATATATTTTACCAAATTTTAGGAAAAGAAAATAAGTCATCGCTGTATTTTTTCTTTTGTATATACACGGGAATAAGTCCATGGTCAGAGGTCGAGTAAACGAGATTGATGTCATTTCCGGCATAAAATGCAACGAGGTCATGGGGTTAATGTCGGGGGTGTGCTTAACAATTTTTCCGTGCAAGGGAATAGAACAATGATATTTTTAAAGCGTTGTCTGTTCGTTGAAATATGTCCACAGAAATCATGTTTGCCTTTTCTCGGAAAGCAGTTTTCTGATCAGCATATACATTAGTAATCACCAAAATAGCGTTTATAGCCTTGAAATTCAGCAGCATTCAATATGTCAAGTTTACCATCTGTTTCTTTGGAAATTAATGACCTACATTTACCGATTCGCGCCAACATAGGTGAAACGACGGTATCTGTTTGAGCTATGTAAGTACGTATATCTTCTGTGCAGGTTGGTATTTTATATCCATGTGAACTACTTGCAATAAGGACGTCTTCATCGCGCAACTTTGCCACTATCCTCCGATATAGAAAGTCTCTCGTTACTTTTGTTTCCGAAAGATCAGATAATTCTTGTACTATTTTCCCTGCATAAATGTATTGAGATTCACCGAAGTTTTCTGCACTGAAGAGCAATAACCGCAAAAATAATGAGCGAAGACGCACTTCCTCAGAAAGATCATTCCTATTTTGTTCAATATAATTTATAGCGCGTTTATGTGCGAGATTGTATATCTGTGCGTCATAATATGAATCATCCCCCATTTTCTCGGATTTCGGGGTAAAAACTTTTGGAAAGCGGATAACGTCTCTTATACGGCTCTGAAAAAGCTTGAGCGCATCAGGTGCGTTAGTATCAATAATATGTTGCATTACTGATCCTGCTATTATATCAGCGATCTGAACTATATTGCTATTCTTGCTATCTACATAATCAAAATCATAGTCATCAAAAAGATTAAGAGCCGGTCGATTGGTACGAATGTATTGTCTATACCCTTTCTGAAATTCAGATGTTCCATACTCGTCTTCTACAATTTTTAGCTTTGGATAAGCACAGTACATGGAATCATATAGCAGCCGATGCAAATATTTCACAAAGGTCCCTTTGTATTTGGTAAGCGGAGAGTTTTCATGAAATGCTTGTTTGTCTGCAATAAGTATAATTAATGAAAAATCCAACATTAAAAGCTCTGTTAATATATTGATTCGTCGGTGATGATTATTACTTATAGAGCTGGATTTCATTTCGCTGCCGCCAAATTTATTTCTTTGTATTTCTTCAATCTTTTGTTCTATCCCACCGATATCTTTATTATTTACAATTACAGCACAAACAACATAGTGCGTTGATACACCCTCTTTGCAAAAATCGAATCCAAAGCTGCCACACTCATCAATGAACGCTGACCGTCCAGGGAGTTTAGAAATATTCTCCAAATACGATAGGTCATCGAAACTTATTTGATAAGAATCCAAACCACATCACCCCCGTATCATAAATAGACAGCCATGAATTGTAGCCGGTAATCGATAATGTTATGTCAGATCATTGTTTGGATTCTCGGCTGCTTCTATCTCTTTGAATGTTCTACCGTCCTTGGTTTTCCATTCAACGTTTCCATTGGTTGGTGCACCAAGGACAAAAGCCGAAGCGCCCGATGGCGTTCTAAAGAGAATATCCTTTTGTAAAACGCCGTTCTCGTCTATATACCCCTTATTGTCCTCGCGGGCGGATTTAACATAGTCCGGGCAACTCGGCACGGTATCTTTGCGGATAGAGCTTCCAATAAGCACCACTAACCCCTCGCTCGTGAGTTTTGCCTGCGCATTTGCGCCGCTACGCTTGATATAGAATACTTGATCTGCTGGTGTATCCATTAAAGTCGATGAGGCGGATTGGGAGAGAGGCTCAAAGACCTTATGGCCAAGAGTCCCCATGACAATTTTGGCATAGTCTATAAATTCCTCCAACTCACTTTCTTTTTCCTCAGTGATATTTCCCGGCGTCGGGTCGTTTCCGTTTTTTTACCTGATATCGCCTTGCAGCAATCGCCATATTAGTAAAGCGGTTTTCAAGGTAGCTGATCTCCGTGGGACCAAAAGAGTTATTAGAGGTGGTAAAAACAACCGCCTCCGTCCAGTAATCTTTATCAGGGTTACGCTTATGCTCTTGAAGACGATATAGAAGACCTTCACCATTTTTCCGAACTCCAGCTTGACCTATATAGACCACGGCTTCGCCAGTTTGGTCAGACATTCCAAAAAGGAAGTACACGCCACTTTGAGAAAGGTCATCACGCCCTTTGCATTTATCTAAATCCGTGCGTGGAATTCTATATGATATACCGGTCCAGTTGGCAAGAGTACATTTGATGCGGCCCGTTGCTTCGCCATCCATTAAAAACAGATTAATGCTTTTCCCTCTTTTTCCCATGCTTTTATCCCCTCACTGATTTGCTTAACATCAACTGCTATTTTATCCTTGTACAAGTTCCCATAGCTTATCGTAGCTGTCGACCACGTCATAAACCACTTTATCTCCACTGATAGCACGGAAATGTTCTCGGGCGCAGTGGGCCTTAGCTTTTTCAATGTCGCGCAGTTCCAAAGAGGACATATCGCCTTTCGTTTCGGCAACAAAATAGATGTGTTTTACCTTGCCCTCGTAGAACGCAATCGCCCAGTCGGGGTTGTACTTGCCAACGGGAGTGCTGATATAAAAGCCCCGTGGCAGTTTCACATAGACCTCAACCTCTTGGCTGTGGGCTTCAAGTTCAGTAGCAAAATTTCGCTCGTTGGCAGAGTCATAAATGACGTAGTCATACAGATTCCGCTTGGTTTCAATAGCGTTTATTCCTAAAGCACCCTTATTCAGATCCGGCTCTGTAAAAATATCTGTGCTGAAAGCTTCGGTCAGCTTATTATAGGTAATGTGTTCAATAATGGCCGTAGCTTTCTGCTCGTTTATAAGGTTTGCAGCGCGTATAATAAATTCTTCGGGGTTGTTGCCAAACTGGTCAAAAACCATTTTGTCAATGCCGGTTAGGATTGCGACTACGGCTTGCCGTGTCAGACCTGTTTCACCCACGATTTTACCAACGAGGTCGTAGCGAACCGAACGACTCGCTTTCATTGTTGTGTAGGGTGACGCCTCTTCACGAACTGTATCGGCGCGGACAAAGCCTTCTCCTGAAAGAAGCTGATCTTTGGATTCAATGGTCTTCACCTGTTCGCCTTGCTCGACCTTAAAATAAATTTTCGGTATACGCAGCCGCTTGTTTAGCTCAACAATCGATTTCTTTACCAGTTCCGCTTCATCGAAACTGACAATGTAGTAGCTTCTACCGTTGATACGCGACCATAATTTTTGAAAAGCCTTGCTGTTTAGCTTTTCCTTATCGAGGGTAATTTCTACATTATTTTTGCGGGCGTTTTCCGGCTTGTTGGCATTCGGATCATAAACGGAATCCAACACTGCGATAATATCAGCTGCTTTGCCCTCCGCTTCTTCCGGCACTTTAAGAGTGCCGCTTTTCTTTGCTTCATAATACTTTTCAGTGAGTTCGCCACGCTTCACATAGCCGTTTTCAATCAAGCTCTCGTGAATTACCGTAGCGATGTCCTCACCAAATTTCTCGACGAACAGCTTCGCTTCGACCTTGTGCGGGCGGTCGGCGACCGCCTCGGCAATTTCGCTTTGCAGTCCTCGAGCGAAGCTCTCGTAACTTTCGTTTGCGATCACCGTCAACACATTAATTTTCTGGACTTCATCGGGTGCGAGGACGTTTTCGTCCATACGCTCACCATTCTGGTTGACGGCCAATCGCAGGCCACGCCCAACTTCCTGACGTTTGCGTACATCGCTGCTGCTTTGTTTCAATGTGCAAATCTGAAAAACATTTGGGTTGTCCCAGCCCTCGCGAAGTGCGGAATGGCTGAAGATAAAGCGTACCGGTTCATGAAAATCCAGAAGGCGCTCTTTATCTTTCATGATCAAATCATAGGCATCCGCATCGTCAGAGGTGCGCTCTTTTCTGTCTCCCAGTTTGCTGTCAATTATGCGGCCGCTCTTTCTATCAATAGAAAAATAGCCCGCGTGTGTGTTTTCGGCGGGAATGTTGTCAAGATATTTGAGATACTCCGGTGAATCCCCAAGCTGGAGCTGCATGCTGCCAACAATATTCCGATATTCTTCCTCGAACACTTGCGCGTAAACACCGCCCACGGCGTTGCCGTGCGCGTCATACTGCTTGTACTTCGCCACTTCGTCGATGAAGAACAGCGAAAGGACTTTTATGCCTTTGGAGAACAACTGCCTCTCCCGCTCAATGTGGGAGAGGATGGTTTCCCTTATCTGAATGCGGCGCAGCTGCTCCTCGCTGACAGAACCAATGACATCGCCGGCAAACAGTTTGATACCGTTCGTAAATTCAACGGAGGAATCCCGCCCGTCAATCCGCAAAACTGTGTATCCATTTTTATATTCGGCCAGTTCACCGGAGTTGTCATATAAATTATAGCCTTCTCCAACCGTGCGCGTCGCCTTGCGGACGCCGGATTTCCCCGCAATATCAAACTCAAGCGTCGCTGTAGGGTTGCCTTTGGAGAGGTTAATGCTCTGAATATAGACATACCCTTCCGTAGCGGTGCTGCCTGAAACAGAGATGCCCTTGACGGCAATCTTTTTTACCAGCCGCTTGTTGTAAGCCTCCAGCGCATCCAGTCGGTAAATCATATTGTAAATACTGTCCGCACGATGGGTCGCAGAATAGCGGAGCGTCATCAGCGGAGTGAATTCTTTCAATCGCTCTTTTGTAACTTTTCCCTCTACCGACTGCGGTTCGTCGATAATCATGATCGGGTTTGTCTTTGCCAAAATATCAATTGGGCGGCGGGAACGGAATTCGTCCAGCTTCATATAAATGCGCCGCGCGTCCTTACCCCGGGCATTGAATGCCTGGCTGTTGATAATCATCACATTAAGTGCGCTGTCGGAGGCGAAGCGGTCAATCTCGGTCAGCTGCGCCGAATTGTAGACGAAGTAACGGATTTTCTTTCCGTAGTCCTCGGCGAAATGCTCCTCGGTCACTTGAAAGGATTTATACACGCCTTCACGGATGGCGACGCTTGGTACCACCACGATAAACTTGCTCCAACCATAACGCTTGTTGAGTTCGTACATGGTTTTGATGTAGGTATAGGTTTTGCCCACGCCGGTTTCCATTTCAATGGTCAGATTATATCGCCCCTCCAGCTTGTCGGACGGCTTGATCTGCCCGGTGCGTTGAATGGCTCGGATGTTCTCCAAAATTTTATCATCGCTGACTGTTACCGGTGCGTTGTTGAAGCCGGTAAATTTTTGCGTATCCTCAAAGCTTTGTTGCCCTAACCCTGGATCTATCATATAGGTCGGCGCGTGGAACAGCTGCCCTGCAAACACATCGCAAACCGCTTTTGCCGCGTCCGCCTGAAATTTCTGGTGTCGGAACTGGAGTTTCATGATTGATTACTCCTCCCATTCCACTTGAACGATAAATTGGATACCCCTATTTCATCATCGAGTATGCTCAGGATACGGCTGGAGAAATTATGATCCGGTTCTCCACCGTTCGGATCATACATATCCGTCTTGCCTTGTTCCCACTTTTGGCATACATATTGAGTTGCTTGTCGATACCATATATTTCCGTTCTCGTTAAGCTTTAAAGCACCGCTTTTTATGTCCGCATTCACAGTTTTTTCGTCAATTCCGCTTGCGTTAACAAGCACTCGTTTGGGAATGTATAAGCTATTACTTTCAGACATTTTTTCACCCCCTATATCACTTTGACGGTGGTATTCGGCGCGAGAAGCTTGAAAATCTCGAACACGTTGATTTTTTCGGGCGAACTCGTGAAGCCGCTATCGCGGAAGACGGCGCGCAGGGGCTTGCGGCTCGCAATTTCGCGCACGGCTTTTTCACTGATATGCTCGTCAAAGCAGGCGATCAGATCGCCGCCGTTGTAGGTATGAACGGTGAAACCGTCAATCTTCTCGTGGGTGTGCGGCATGGAAAGCGGCAGACCCCAGTCGAGCAGGCAGCCGAACAGCAGATCCATATCGGTGCGTTCGGGTTTGATATTGCTTTCCATCATAGAAAGCATATCCTGCGTATAGTCGCCGGCGGCATAGTACACGTCGTTCATGTTCGTGTCGTCGAGTTTCAGCACGCGAAAGCCGATGTCGGGCACTTGCTTTGGTTCTTCGCCAATTTTTTGCTGTGCATTCGCATTTTCAATCTCCGCCTTAATTTTGTCCCCGGCGCGGCGGATGCGCTCCTTGCCGATTTCGCAGATATTTTTGTAACCCGCTTTGGCGGCTTCCGAACCCTCGGCGCAAACTTCCGGCAGCTGCACCATAATAAACTTGCGCTTTCCGCCATCCTCAGCGTTCAACTTCATAACGGCATCGGCTGTTGATGAAGAGCCTGAAAAATAGTCAATAACTATAGCGTCAGGATTGTTGGCCATCACAAGCATACGTTTAATGAGTTTTGTTGGTTTCGGAGTATCGAAAGGCGCAGTCCCAAATAACTTTTTAAGTTCGCCTATCGCATCGCGTGTACTTCCAACATCTTTTGCGAACCATATGCTTTCGGGAGTTCTTCCCTCTAAGTTTTTTAGGTAGATTTTTCTGATGATTCTCGTTTCATCTGCACTAAAAATAATTTCTCCGGTTGCTATTTTCTCATCAACAGTTTTCTTGCTCCATCTCCATCCGTTTTCGCAGGGCTTAATCACTTTGCCCGAAGGGGAGATGATATCATATATCAAGTTCGGACGATAGAGTGCATTGCGAACATCACCACTGCGCCATACGCCATTTGGGTCATTGTCAGGGTTACTATACGCTTTATTATCTTCATCGGTGCGTTCAAATGAGCCAAGCTCATAATTCGCAGATTTTTGATAACATAATATATGGTTATGGTGAATTGACATAGTACCTGTATAACCTTTCGGCTGAATGCTATGTTGCCAAACGATCCACCCAACGAAGTTAGAAGCGCCGAAAACTTCATCACACATATGGCGAAGATTAGCTATCTCTGTGTCATCAAGAGATATGAAAATAATCCCATCGTCTTTGAGCAAATTTCTAGAAAGAACTAAACGCGGGTACAACATAGAACACCAGTCACTATGGAAGCGCCCATTAGTTTCTGTGTTGCGGAACAGACGGTCGCCGTCCTCGTCATAAACGCCCGCCTCCTCATCATATTCCTCGCGGTTCTGCGCGAAGTCATCACGGTAAATAAAGTCGCTGCCCGTGTTATACGGCGGGTCTATGAAAATCATTCCGGCCTTGCCCAAATAGCTCTCCTGCAAAAGTTTCAGCACATCAAGGTTATCGCCCTCTATGTAAAGGTTTTCGGTTGTATCCCAATCACGACTGCCGCTGCTGCAGTAGGGTTTTCCCGTACTGTCCGCACCCGTGGGGGTGGTTTCATCCTTCACAACCGGACGCAGCGTCTTGCGGATAGGCCGTCCCGCCTCGGCAATGGCGGCGCGCTTGCCTACCCAGGTGAATTCATAGGCTTCATCTTTGAATATTTCCTCGCCCACATACGAGCGCAGGAGGTCTACATTTACCTTGCCCTCTGCCACTACGCCGGGGAACAGCTCGGAGAGCTTTTTAAGATTTTCGGCGGTGAGGTTTGGAGTTTGAAATTTCATTTTGTCGGGCATAAATTTTTTCCTCCTTATAGTGGAAGTTTGTCAATTATCGGCTGCGCTAACTGCCATACAGTCGTGGCGTAACCGGCTAACTTCGCAAGGGTTTCTGCGTCCTTGATTGTTTGCGTTATCCTGCTCATTACCCTGGTATAGACAGACTTAGCCTCGCCCTTACTCTTGGCTTTGGCTATAGTTAAAACTTCAGCGATAATTGAGATAATCTCATCTTGCTGTTCATTGCTCTTACTGATAAGGTCAACAAGCGTATAAAGATTCGCCGTATTTTGTTCGATGGCGCGAAGGCTCCGGATAGTTTCTTGCCGATAAGCCTCCTCGTTAGCTTCCTTGCGTTCACGTTCCGCTTGGACAGCATCCATTGCACTCTGAATAGCTTGCGTTTGTTGCTGCGCAAAACTTAAATCAAGCTGTGGTTTTGCCAATTTAGAAAAATCAATGTTTGGCACATTTATAGGTTTAAAATTATCGCTCATGCCAGTACCTCCAATTCTGCCTACAACTGTTTCATCTCGCCGTACAGTTCGATTTGGAGATTAAATTGCTTCTTGTTCACAACTTGTCCTCCAAAACGGCAATATTCGTTGTTTTCCCCGCGATAAAACCAGAAGTTTCAAATTTTATTTTATCAGGATTATTCATTGAATTTGCCCTCCTTGTTGGCTCTTTCGAAATGTTCCGATTTGACTTATGGCTGCTTTTAATACTTGAAAACAAATTAGCGCCGTTTGTTTGTCTGGGAAAAACCGTGAACTCATCTGCTCATACGGATGAATGTAATTTCTGAAATCACGGACAACGTGGCTAAACTTCTTAACGTCCTGTTTCAGAAGGCCCACCTCAGAAGCGACATCTATGAAGTTATTAAGCGTCCAGTCCGGGAACTTTCTTACTTTGCCCGTATCCTTATCTTTTGGAGCGGAAGGTGCCTGATTGAATTGTTGAGGATACATTAAAGCAGTGCCCAGCAACATCCCCTCCATAATGCTTCCAATCAATAAGATCGAAGCCAACGATGCTTCATTTCCAATACACGCTTCGACCTCCTTAAGCCTCAGCTTTATGATTTCACTTACATTCGGATCTAAGCCAATCAAATCGACATTGACGTTGAATGTCATCTTTAAGAACTCGTCTTCTTTTATCTCGGCAGAGTCACTTTTACCGCTGTCGACGACTACCTTGTCGAGTCTCTTAAAAGTAATTGTGTCATTGTCACGAACTACTTGCCATTTATCAAAAGCCATATACTGGTTGAAATCTGTGATGAGCGCATCAAGTTCGGATACCCGGCCGATGTAATTGACAACAGCAAAAGTATTGCGAATACACTTATCCAATTCTGGAGTTCCATTAATCTTTTGTAATTTCTCGTCTGTATATACCCATCTTGACGGAAACCCTTGCGCATATACATCGTTGAAGCCTAAATCGTTAAAAAATTTGACAAGTTGATGGCCTTTACGATAATCTGCCGTTCCATCACCATTTATGATATCTCTGAGTTTTTCAAGAGTCTTTCTGTTTAGTATCATTACTCCGCTTCCTCCAATTCCGCCCTTAACCGCTTCAATTCGCCGTTCAGTTCGACTTGGCGGTTAAACTGTTTCTCGCGAAGGACTTTCTTTTCCAGTGCGGCAATCTCGCGTTCAAGCTTTTGGCGCTGCCTGTCACGCTCGACCGCCTCGGCGATAGCACCAGCCGCTCCGAGCCGGCCGCCCGCTATCTGCCGCACCAAACTCTCGTACACGGCGTCCAGATTCAGCCCCTCGAACTTCAGCGTGAACCCATCAGGCGAAAACCAGTCCGTGTTGTAAAACGTGCCGGCGGCTTCCATCCACGCCTGCGCCTCGCCGCCATATGTAAGAACAAACAGGATTTTGTACGGGATCGCCCTGGCGACGGCGGGCAGGACGCCTTTGTCAAGTCCGCGCTGCCTTAGAGCAATCTCGAACACCTGAATTTCTTTTACGGTTTCTCCGGCGGCGACGCCCACCGTGCCGTCGGCCAGCTTGTTGCGCCAGACGACCGATTCTATCTGGTCTTTTATCGCATCCCGCGCCGAAGGGGCGAGAGGGGCGTTGGCATATAGTTTCTCTTTCGCCACA
This sequence comes from Caproiciproducens sp. CPB-2, assembly GCF_036287215.1. Lineage (NCBI taxonomy): Bacteria > Bacillati > Bacillota > Clostridia > Eubacteriales > Acutalibacteraceae > Caproiciproducens > Caproiciproducens sp. CPB-2. The sequence goes on along the minus strand of NZ_CP142860.1, from coordinate 440,143 downwards.
CGGCGGTTCACCTCGGTGGAACGGGGCAATCCTAACATTATCTCACCACCAAAAAGCAAATTAACTCGAAGTCTTCCAGCCCATCTATGCGGGTATCGAGAGCGGTTGTACCGCCCGGACTGAACAGGCTGTCAATGTCGCTTTCCGCTTTCACTTCAACAATAGAGTGAATCGCGTCCGTCAAAAGGGCGGATACCGACCGCATGTCCTTGCCGTCCTTTGTTTCGATGTTAAACTCCCGGCACACATCCATAACCGGCGCGTCCCTGCCCTTGCACAGGGAGCGGGTTTTGTCGAGCAGCTCCTTGGGCGAGAGATGATCGCATACCACCGAGCCGTCCGAACCGATATATACCATATAAAACGGGTGGAGACGGTTCTGCCTGTCGATGTTTACGCTGTTATTACGGTTCTTGAGGATAAACACCACGCCCGGCGTGCAACCCTCAGAAGCGGGAACGACGGCGTGAAGCCCGAACGGGACGGTGTCCATATCTCCGTGGCTCTTTACATATTCAAGCAGGTCGAGACGGAACTCGTTCAGCCCCAAATCCATAATGGAAATGCCCGACTGCATATCCTCAATGTCCACGACTTCCTCCTGAAGCCGTTTCAGCTGTGCCTTCCGGTATTCGAGGTCGCCCTTTTCCTCGGCGTTGATCAGGTCGTCGTCGCCTGTGGCGGTCATGACAGAGATCCGCATCCTCGTTTCGACCCGCCCTTTGAGGGAGAGGTACTCGTCCAAATCCACGTCCGGCCAGAAGTTCACAAGCTGAATGACGGCGTTCCTGCTGCCGATACGGTCGATACGCCCGAACCGCTGAATGATGCGGACGGGATTCCAGTGGATGTCGTAGTTGACGCAGTAGTCGCAGTCCTGCAGGTTCTGCCCCTCCGAAATGCAGTCCGTGGCAATTAGGACGGAGATGTCGTTCCGATTGCCCGGCATTAACAAGTTCTTATCCTTTGAAATCGGCGAGAACAAGGTCAGCACTTCGTTCATCGAAGTCCGCTGGCCCTTGATCGTCGTCTTGCCGTCCACGCTGCCTGTGACCATCGCGGAATCGAGTCCGAAACGCGATTTCACGAATGCGCTCACGTGGTCGTAGAGGTACTCCGCCGTATCTGAAAACGCGGAGAAGATGAGAATTTTGCGGTTGCCCGGATTGATCGGGTTTTTCAGCTTTTCCCCAATCAAACCAAGAAGGGTTTGAAGTTTGGTGTCGTGTTCCGGCGTGATGTCGTCTATGAGCATTTTCAGCAGTCCGAGCGTCTCGGCGTCTTCCGAGAGCCTGTCCCGCCAAGTTTTATAGTCCATATCCGCAAGGTCAATCTTGATGCTGTGTTCAGCGACGAAATAGTCCGTGTTGCGGTCGTCGTCGTCAAAATCCGCGTCGTCTCCCGCCAGCTCGCGTCCATCGATCACCGAGCCGCCGCCGACAGCATATGCATCGATGTCAGCAATGGTATCGTCAATCAGCTTCTTGACCCGGCCGACCGTGAGCCGGAAGGACTCCACGGAGCTTTCGAGCCGTTTCAAAAGGTTGATGCTCATCAAGCGACGTATGCCCATCTCACGCCCGGCGCGGTTGATGTTCCGCGACGTATCCACATACTTGGCCAGCTGGCTTGGGAAGATGAAATCGGTCGGTATGTAAACCGCGAGATTCAGATTCATCAGTTGGTCGTAGATGTCCGCATAGTTTATGGCGCTCTCCAAATCGGTCATGCGCGGGCGCAGAGAGATGGGTTTCAGCCGTTCCGGAAATGAGCCAATTTCACTCATATTATAGTATTTTTCAATATGCTTGCGGGAGCGGGCTATCGTCACGCTGTCGAGCACCTCAAAGAAGTCAAAGTCAAGGGACTTCAGCAGCGAGTCCGTCGTCCGCTCGCCGTCCTCCTGCTTATTCCACTGGTTGAACGATTTCTGGGCGTTCCGAAAAATCTCGTCTATCGGCCGCTTTGTACCCAATCTTTCATTGATAAGAGTCGGGTTGCCCTCGTAGGCGAGTTCAAGCTGATTCCGCAGATCAATAAAGCGATTGTTGACCGGGGTCGCCGAAAGCATCAATACCTTCGTCTTCACGCCCGCGCGAATCACGCGGTTCATCAAACGAAGGTAACGGTTCTCGCGGCGGTCTTCTCCGTAGACCTCTCCGCCGTTTCTGAAGTTGTGGCTTTCGTCGATGACCACAAGGTCGTAGTTGCCCCAGTTGAGCCTGTCCAAATCAAGCCCGTTGGACTTCCCGTGTTCTCTCGAAAGGTCGGTGTGAAACAGCACGTCATAGCGTAAGCGGTCGGAGGCTATGGGGTTATTCACATAGTTGTCTTTAAAGGTATTCCAGTTATCCGCCAGCTTCTTGGGGCAGAGGACAAGCACGGAGCGATTGCGGTTCTCGTAATACTTCATGACCGCAAGGGCGGTGAAAGTCTTACCGAGGCCGACGCTGTCCGCAAGGATACATCCGTTGAACGTTTCGAGCTTGTTGATGATGGCGAGGGCGGCGTCTTTCTGAAAGGTGTACAGCATGTTCCATATTTTGCTTTCCTTGAAGCCTGTGGCTTCATTGGGAAGCACGTCTTCCGAAACGTCCTCTAAGAACTCGTTAAATATGTTATAAATCGCCACGAAGTAGATAAACTCCGGGGCGTTTTCGTTGTAGGCCGCCGTGATGCCGTCGATAACCTGCCCGGTCACGTCCTGCATCAGGTTCCTGTCATTCCATATCTGGTCGAACATCCGTATGTAGTCCGCGGAGAGCGGAGCGAACAGCTTGTTGACCGGGTTGATGATATTGTTGCCCCGCTCACAGCCGATGTCGGAAGTCGTGAAGCCGTGAAGCGGCATATAAGTTGCGGCGCCTTCCGCGCCGACAACATTCATAAACCCGCTGATATTACCGCCCGTCAGGTTGGAACGGAACCGCACCTTTTTGCGAATCCAGTCGGCGCACTCGCGGGCGATTGCTTTCTGGGTCAGCTCATTACGAAGTTTTACCTCAAATTCCGTGCCGTAGAGCGCGCGTTCGCGGCCGAGGCGGGGAATGTAGAACTCGCGTTTTTCTTTCGGGGCTTTCTCCTGAAGGAAGGTCGGCGAGGTGAAAATAAAGCGCAACTCAGCAATGCCGTCAAGCTGCTTCTTGAGAGCTTGGTATGCGTATATGGAAAAACACGCCGCCGCGACGGACAGCCTGTCACCTTTTTGTATGGTGACCGCCAAATCGTCCTTGACGGTTTTGCTCACATTGTCGAGCATTTCTGGCATTTGCATATTGTTTAGCCCCCCCGTATTCGCATGCGCGCGGTAAATCATAATTGCATGGTTTACTTATCATCCGGAACCATCTCCATAATATCGCTAATATCGCATTCCAGCGCCAAACAAATTTTCTCTAATATCTCCGTGTTAACATTTTCGTTCTTGCCAAGTTTTGTTATAGAAGCGGAACTAATGCCAGAGGCTCTTTGCAGATCTTTTTTCTTCATATCTTTGTCAATTAGAAGTTTCCATAGTTTCTTATAGCTAATGGCCACTCTCATCACTCCTGAAAGCATAAAGTCGTTTCGCATAACAGTATACCATGATTATATGCCAAAATTCAACCTTTTTCTTCACGTACACATGATTTTTTGACGAGAAATCTTGAACTTGTCACACAGTCTATGATATAATTTCATTGGGTATATTTTCCGAGCGTGCAAAGTCATTTCAGAAGGGAACATCATATGCATCAATCATAAAAGAATACGGAGGGATCGGGCATGGCGCAGGATCGTTCGTTTAAAGAGTACGTTGCGGACCGTTTCTATAACGAGCTGTACGGTTCTGTGTCCAATTGGTTGGAACAGAACTGTCAGAGCCTCGATGTCTCCTCCAGACTGGTGCATACGATCGACCGTGCGGAGCTGTCAGATATCAACGTCAAATGCGTTTATGTGGAAAATCTGCCTGACATGAAGATTGCCTTCGACGTTATTCTGGAAGCGGAGTTCGAAATATCCGAAACGGACAGGCACACCGACCGATACGACGACAAAACGCAGTGGTTCAAAATTTCCTGCTTCGGCGATCTGGCGGACAGCCTCGATGATTTTTCAATCTCTTCCATCGAGCCATACGACAGCCGCAGAAAATACTGCAATCCGATGTCCGATTCTCTGGTTCCCCTTATCAGAAGCGACCAGCTCGAAAATGTCGCCCGGGATTTCCTGGAAAGGAATTATAAAGAAGCCCTGTCCCGGCCTATGTTTGTGGATCCCGGCATATTGGCGGAGCGCATGGGCCTTTCCATCCAGATGAAAAGCGCTTCCGCGGACTGCTCCACCTTCGGTCAGATCTTTTTTGCGGACTGCGACGCCGAGTATTACGATAAATCCGACTCGTCGTTTAAAAGGATTCATGTGAACAAAGGTACGATCTTCGTCGATCCCGAGTCCTTCTTCCTGCGGAATGTCGGCTCGGTCAACAATACCATCGTGCACGAGTGCGTCCATTGGGATAAACACCGGAAAGCCTTCGAACTGGAGCGGCTTTACAACGAGAATGCGGCTCAGATAAAATGCCAGGTGGTCGGCGGAATCAAGGACGGCAAAACCGGGACGGCCACCGACTGGATGGAGTGGCAGGCAAACGCCCTCGCCCCGCGGATCCAGATGCCGTACAGGCAGGCCAAAATCAAAGCGGCTGAGCTGATCCGCAAATATAAGAATATTCTCAGGACGGACGAGCTCGTCGATATTATTCAGCCGGTTATCGACGAGATGGCGACGTTTTTCTGCGTTTCGCGTCTGGCCGCCAAAATCAGGATGGCAGACCTCGGTTATGAAGAGGCTCTTGGAGCTTTCACTTACATTGACGGGCACTATGTGAAACCACACGCTTTCAAGCGGGGCGCTTTGAAACGCAACCAGACCTTTTCCATCGGCGAGCGTGATGCCATTGTCGAAAGCACGATGAATCCAGCCCTGCGCGAAAAGTTACAAAGCGGCCGCTATATTTTTGCCGATTCCCACTTCTGCATCAACCATCCCAAATACATAGAATACGATGAGGACGGCACGGCAGACCTTACCGACTACGCCAGACACCACGCCGACGAGTGCTGCCTTGTCTTTGACCTAACCATCCAGAAATCCTCCAACAGCTACGGAAAGCAGTATTTTACCGAGTGTGTCCTGTACCGGGACTCCACGTCTGATATCGTCTTCGAAGCCCATTATAACACTTCGCCGGAAAATGACACGGTAGACGGCCGCGCAAAAATGCTTCAGGCTTACGCAAAAGAACTTTCGGATGTTTTGAAAAATCTGCCGGGCAGTTTTTCAGGTGCGCTGACAGCTCTTATGAAATGGCGCGGCAAAACAGTCGAAGCGCTTGCCGAAGCTTGTTCTCTGGATCCAAAGACCATAAGCCGAATGCGGAACAACGAGGAATATGAAACCACTATAGAAACCATCGTGGCAATCTGCATCGCCCTGCAGCTTCCTCCTGTCATCAGCCAAGAGTTGATCAGCCGCTCGGCCTATTCGTTGGGCAGTGGTCCCAAATTTATGACCTATCACTTTTTGCTGGAAGCCTGCTATACAAAAACGATATTCGAATGCAATGACATCCTACGAGGGGTAAATCTTGCTCCGCTGACAAAAGAAAAATAAAAATTATCAACCAGCCCGGACATTTTGTGTCCGGGTATTTTTATGTCTGTTTTCAATAACCGGCGTGCCTGTCCGTGCGAACATCTTGTTTCGCACGGGCTTTTTTTGTACCTGCAGGGTATCTGAACGGACATTCCATGTCCGTGTTCAATGCTGCGTGCCCCGGTAAAATGGAATCATGCCAAACGGGATCACTCCCGCGGCAAAACGGACGAGCCGTCTTAGGCTCCCGGTCAAATAAATTCAAAGCCTGATTTGCAATAAGGGCCGAGGATACAAATATTGTCCTGTTCACCGCTTACGGCGGTGAATGGCAATGTCGGTACCCTTTCCTTGTTGCACCTTTTTCAGGCAAAGGGTCTGTGTGCCGACAGTGCACAGGCTCTGTTTTGTCCTCCGCCCACCGCTCATCAGGCGGAAAGGACAAACAATGATAAACCAAGCAAACCAAAGTCAACTCCGCGTCTTCAAAATCTACCTGCCCCGTGAAAAGCAGTGGACCGAAGTCACCAAAGCGCAGTACTATGCCTACTACCGTGGCATCTGGGCCACCAGAAAACGCGCACAAGTACATCATCAGTGCATGTGCCCCAAAAGCAAGCACTGGATGTGCGACGGCGACTGCCTCGACTGCGAGTTCCACGCCCCGGGCGACACCCTTTCCATTGACCGTACCTATCAAAACAGCGACGGCGATGAGCTCTCCATGCTGGACAAGCTTGCCGATTCAGCCGCCGGCATCGAAGACGTCGTGACTGACCAAATCATGCTGGACATGCTCTTTCAGCGTCTCGCTGAAATTATGCCGGAGGCCCGCCGCATCGGCAACCTGCGCATGGCGGGGCTGTCCGACACAGAGATTGCCAATAAAATCGGCATCCCGCGCACCACATTTCTCTCCCGCCTCAAAAAGGCAAAGGAGCTTCTGCAGTGCGAATACCCTGACCTGTTTTAGCCCTGTATCTCCGGCCGCCCTCAAAAGCGGTCGGAGATTTTTTAAATTGTTTTTCCCTGCTTCGTCAAAACGCCCTTCCCACCTCCAGTGGGTAGTGGAAAGAGCAAAAATGACAACCGCTCCTTCCGGGGAGGTGAACAAAGGTGTACGAAACCGACATCCGAGCCCGCGCTGCGGACAGAGAACTCATTGAAGTCCTGACCGCAATCAGCGCCGTGTCCAAACGCATGGCAAGGAAACTCACGATACTTGCCGATCAGAGTCAATCCGCGGAAGGAGGAAAAGCAGATGAGCAAAATGGGCGAACTGGCTGCAACTATCGAAGAGCTACACAATGCCGCTGCCGCTATTAACGACGCAGCGAACTGGCTGGCCGAGGCGTTCGGCGCAAAAGAGCCGGCCGAAAAAGCGCCCCCGGCAGAACCGGCACTGACGCTGGAGGAAGTAAGAGCCGTGCTCGCGGACAAATCCCGTGCGGGCCACACCGCCGAGATTCGCTCACTGCTTTTGAAGCACGGCGCCGCAAAGTTGTCGGAGGTAAGTCCTGCGGAATATCCCGGGCTTCTCAAGGAAGCGGAGGCCCTGACATGAGGGCGCACGCACTTCTCTCCGCATCCAGCGCCGACCGCTGGCTCCACTGCCCGCCGTCTGCCCGGCTTTGTGAAAGTTATGCGGACAAAGGCAGCGACTACGCCGCCGAAGGCACCGACGCCCACGCGCTGTGCGAATACAAGCTCCGCAGGGCGCTGGGGCTTCCCGCCGAGAACCCGACCGACAACCTGACCTGGTACAACGAGGAAATGAACGACTGCGCCGCCGGCTACGCCGCTTATGTGCTCGAACAGGCGGAAGCCGCCAAACAGAACTGCGCCGATCCGGTGGTGCTCATTGAACAGCGTGTCGATTTCTCCCGCTGGGTGGAAGGCGGCTTCGGAACGGCCGACTGCATTATTATCGCGGATGGCACCCTGCGGGTCATCGACTATAAGCACGGCCTCGGCGTTCTGGTCAGCGCTGAGGAAAATCCGCAGATGCAGTGCTACGCGCTCGGCGCGCTGGAGCTTTTCGACGGCATCTACGACATCGAAACGGTCGGCATGACCATTTACCAGCCGCGCCGGGACAACGTCAGCACCTGGGAAATCTCCAAAGACGCCCTGTACCAATGGGCCGACGAAGTCCTGAAGCCCACCGCCGAGCTTGCCTTTGCCGGCGACGGCAATTTTCTCTGCGGAGAATGGTGCGGCTTTTGTAAAGCAAAGGCCGACTGCCGCGCCCGGGCCGAGGCCAATCTTGCGCTGGCGCGGTACGAGTTCAAGCTGCCGCCTCTCCTCACGGACGAGGACATCGAGGACATTCTTTCCAAAGCGGACGAGCTCGTTTCGTGGGCGTCGGACATCAGGGAATACGCCCTGCGGCAGGCCGTCAGCGGCAGGAAGTGGGCCGGCTGGAAACTGGTCGAAGGCCGCTCCAATCGGAGGTATATCAACGATGCAGTGGTCGCCGATGTGGTCGAGCGCGCGGGCTTCGACCCCTATGAGCGCAGGGTGCTCGGCGTCACCGCCATGCAGAAGCTGCTCGGAAAATCCCGCTTTGGCGAACTTTTGAGCCCTTACATCGAAAAGCCCCAGGGCAAACCCACGCTCGTGCCGGAGAGCGACAAACGCCCGGCCATGTCAACGGCGGAAGCCGATTTTAACGAAAATGAAGGAGGACAATCCTATGTCTAACAAAGTCAGCAATCCCATGAAAGTGATCACCGGCCCCGATACCCGCTGGAGCTACGCCAACGTCTGGGAGCCCAAGTCCATTAACGGCGGCACGCCGAAATACAGCGTCAGCCTGATCATCCCCAAGTCCGACACCAGAACCGTCGCCAAGCTTAAGGCGGCCATCGAAGCGGCCTACCGCGAGGGCGAGTCCAAGCTCAGAGGAAACGGCAAGACCGTACCGCCGCTGGCCGCCATCAAGAACCCGCTTCGCGACGGCGACGCGGAACGCCCCGACGACCCCGCCTATGCCAACGCCTACTTCATCAACGCCAACTCCACGACGGCTCCCGGCATCGTGGACGCCGACCTGAATCCGGTGCTCACCCGCTCCGAGGTGTACTCCGGTGTGTACGGCCGCGCCAGCATCAACCTGTATGCTTTCTCTGCAAATGGTAATAAGGGTATAGCCTGTGGTTTGAACAATCTACAGAAAATACGTAACGGCGAACCTCTCGGCGGCAAGACCAGCGCCGAAAACGACTTCGCGTCCGACGACGATGAAGATTTTCTGAATTAAGGAGGAGGCGGACATGTCTGATATTCAAAGCATGATGCTTTCCGTGTGCTTCGGCGCCACCGTCGGCTACTTAATCGGAAATCTTGTGGGGATTATCATCTGCGCCGTGAGAGAATTCAAGGAAAAGCGCCGCAAACGCAAGAAAGCCGAGGGAACTTCCACAAAAACGGAGTAAGCACAGGGCGGCGGGGACTCGTTCTCTGCCGCCCTTTCTCCATGAAAGGACAATTCCATGAAAACTCTTTCGATTGATATTGAAACCTACAGCAGCGCGCCGCTTTCCAAATGCGGCGTTTACAAATACGCGGAATCCCCCGACTTTGAGATTCTCCTGTTCGGCTGCAGTGCGGACGGCGGCCCGGTTCGGGTTGTCGACCTCGCCTGCGGGGAGAAACTCCCGCCTGAAATTGCCGCGGCTCTTACCGACGAGGCCGTTGTCAAATGGGCATTCAACGCAAATTTCGAGCGCGTCTGCCTCTCCCGGTTCCTCGGGCTGCCCGCCGGCGCCTATCTCGACCCCGCCCAGTGGCGCTGTTCCATGGTTTGGGCGGCGGCCATGGGCCTGCCGCTGTCGCTGGAGGGTGTTGGCACGGTGCTGGGGCTGGGAAAGCAGAAACTTACCGAGGGTAAGGAACTCATCAAATATTTCTGCCGCCCCTGCGCACCGACAAAAACCAATGCCGGCCGCACCCGCAACCGTCCCGTGCATGCGCCGGACAAGTGGGCCGCCTTCAAGCGGTACAACGCCCGCGATGTGGAAACGGAGATGTCCGTTCAGGAGCGGCTTTCCAAGTTCCCGGTGCCCGAAAGCGTCTGGGAGGAGTATCATCTGGATCAGGAAATCAACGACCGGGGCGCCGCGCTGGATCTGGCGCTGGTCAGACAGGCCATCGCGATGGACGCACGCTCCCGCCGGCAGCTTACCGCGGCCATGAAGGAGCTGACGGAGCTGGACAATCCGAATTCGGTTCAGCAGATGAAGCGGTGGCTTGCGGAAAACGGTCTGGAAACGGACACCCTCGGCAAAAAGGTCGTCGCGGCGCTGATAAAAACCGCACCGGAACCCCTCGGCGACGCGCTCTCCCTCCGGCAGCAGCTTGCCAAATCCTCGGTGCGGAAATATCAGGCGATGGAGACCGCCGTCTGCGCCGACGGACGCGCCCGCGGCATGTTCCAGTTTTACGGCGCCAGCCGAACCGGGCGCTGGGCCGGCCGGCTCATTCAAATGCAAAACCTGCCGCAGAATCATCTTCCCGATCTGGAGCAGGCACGCGCGCTGGTGCGCCGCGGAGATTATGACGGCGTCGAAATGCTCTATGAAGATGTCCCGGATACGCTCTCCCAGCTGATCCGCACGGCATTCGTGCCGCGTGCGGGTGCAAAATTCATCGTCGCGGACTTCAGCGCCATCGAAGCCCGCGTGATCGCGTGGCTTGCCGGCGAGCAGTGGCGGCAGGCGGTTTTTGCAAAGGGCGGCGACATCTACTGCGCCTCCGCCTCTCAGATGTTTAAGGTGCCGGTCGAAAAGCACGGCGTCAACGGGCATCTGCGGCAAAAAGGAAAAATCGCAGAGCTGGCGCTCGGGTACGGCGGCTCGGTCGGCGCGCTCAAAGCCATGGGCGCTCTCGAAATGGGCCTTGCCGAAGACGAGCTTCCTTTGCTGGTCGACGCGTGGCGGCAGTCCAATCCGAATATCGTAAAGCTCTGGTGGGATGTGGATCGTGCGGCGATTGAGGCCGTCCGCAATAAACATGCCAACAGCACCCACGGCATTGTGTTCTCCTGCCGGAGCGGAATGCTTTTTGTCACGCTGCCTTCCGGCCGGCGGCTTGCCTATGTAAAGCCGCGCATCGGTCAAAACCGGTTCGGCGGACAGTGCGTCACCTACGAAGGCGTCGGCGGCACGAAGAAATGGGAGCGCCTCGATTCCTACGGCCCTAAATTTGTGGAAAACATTGTGCAGGCCACCGCGCGCGACATTCTCTGCTATGCCATGCGGACGCTCCGAAACTACGCCATCGTCATGCACATTCACGATGAAGTGGTCATCGAAGCCGAACCGGGCATGTCTCTGCAGGCCGTCTGCGAGCAGATGGGCAGAACGCCGCCCTGGGCAAAGGGTCTGCTGCTCCGCGCCGACGGATATGAATGTGATTTTTATAAAAAAGACTGAAGCGTGTTCGTCAAAAGCGGGCCGCCGCCTCCAGTGGGTAATAGAGACGGGCGGCAGCATCCCGTCCGGGAAGGAGGTCTGCCATGAGCATCGGCAAACGCAACAGCGAAGGCTACCCGGATCCCACCGCCTGCGAAGCTCTGTCACTGATTGAGCAGGAGGAGCGCGCGCTCCGGGCTTTTCGGCCCATCGTCTATATCTGCTCCCCCTATGCGGGAGACATTGAAAGAAACGTCCGGGCCGCGCGGAATTACTGCCGTTTCGCTGTGGACAAGGGGTTTATCCCCATCGCGCCTCACCTGCTGTTCCCGCAGTTTTTGAACGACGCCGACCCGCGGGAGCGGGAGCTTGGATTGTTCTTCGGAAACGCCCTGATGAGCAAATGCTCCGAGGTGTGGGTGTTCGGCGGCAATATCACAGCCGGCATGCAGGCGGAAATCAAACGCGCCAGGCGGAAGAATTACCGCCTGCGCTGCTTCACGGAAGATTTGGAGGAGGTACAGGATGTTTGCAGTCACTGAAGGCACGCGCCGCATCGGCGGCACAGAGATTTCTACTTATACGCGCGAAATTGTCAGCGCCAACGTTCTCGAGGCTGAGGCCGGCACCAACGGCTATCAGGGCGGAGACACCGGGCACGGCAGCCGCACCTATTTCCGCATTTCGGACGAGGGCGGCACGGATATTCGGGTGCGCCCGCTGGGCCGCTGCGGAGACGAGGGCTTCGAAGTCACGCTCGGCGGCGACTGTGAGCTGGAAACCATCATCACGGCACTGAAGTTCATCACCAGGGTATTGGAGGACGGCGCGAAGGAGGTGCGCGACTGATGTTTACACTGTACAGCGCCGACATTGTCGGCAACCCCGGCAACTGCTCCTATCCCCACAAAACCGAAGTAGCGGACGAGGAAAGCCTGCGGGCGGCGGTCTGCCGCGACTACGTCTGCGCCGAGTACAAAAACAGCTACCGAAGCGGCGACAATTTCCTCGGCGCGGACTGCCTGCCCGTGGACTGCGACAACGACCACTCCGAAAACCCGGCCGATTGGGTTCGCCCGGCCGATGTCGCCGCCGCGTTTCCGCACGTCGGCTTTGCGGTCCATTACAGCCGCTGCCACATGCGCGAGAAAAACGGGAAGCCCGCCCGGCCGAAGTTTCATATTCTTTTCCCGATTGCGCGCATCACCGACGCGGCCGCTTACAGCGACATGAAGAAGCTGGTAAGCGCCGTCTTTCCGTATTTTGACACCAGGGCGCTGGACGCGGCGCGCTTCTTCTTCGGCACATCCCGCGCCGAGGTGGAACTCTTCCCCGGCAGGATGAATCTGACCGAATTTCTGGAGGACGACGACTTTGACGCGGATCTGCCCGGCGGCAGCGGAACCGGCCCGGTTATTCCGGAGGGCAGCCGCAACGCCACCCTGTCCAGATTTGCCGGCAGGGTTATCAAGAAATACGGCGACGGCGATGAGGCGTATCAATGCTTTCTGGAGGAAGCCGCAAAATGTGCGCCGCCGCTTCCGGACGCCGAGCTTTCGACCATCTGGCACAGCGCCCAGCGGTTTTACGCCAAAATTCAGCGTCAGGACAGTTATGTGCCGCCCGAGGTGTATAACAGCGATGTCTCCTACAAGCCCGGTGATTTTTCCGACGTCGGGCAGGCCGAGGTGCTGGCAAAGCACTTTTCCGGTGAGCTGCGCTACTCGCCGGCGACACACTTTATCCGGTACACGGAGCACTACTGGAAGGAAACCGAGCCGGGCGCGCAGGCGGTGGCCCATGAGCTGACCCGCCGCCAGCTGGAGGAGGCGACACGGAATCTGCTGGCCGCCGCCAAAAAGCTGACCGGATGCGGGGCGCAGGGCATTCTCGACACGACCTCCAAAGCCAAGGCGGAAGCGCTGTTCAACGACGCGCAGTCCGAGGCCTACGACGAATATCTCGCGGCGAAAGCCTACCAGTCCTATGCGATCCGCCGCCGCGATTCCAAGAATATTACCGCGGCGCTCAAAGAGGCGCGCCCGATGCTGGAGATTTCCCCGCGGGATCTGGACGCGGACTGCTTTCTTCTCTGCACGCCCGAAGCCACCTACGATCTGCGCAAAGGTCTCGACGGCGCGCGGGAGCACGCGCCTTCGGACTTTATCACCAAAATCACCGCCGTTTCGCCCGGCGGGAAGGGCGGGCAGCTCTGGCAGGACAGCCTCGACCTTATCTTCTGCAAAGACCGCGAACTCATCGACTATGTGCAGATGATCTGCGGCCTTGCCGCCGTCGGCAAGGTCTATGTGGAGGCGCTCATCATCGCCTACGGCTGCGGGCGCAACGGCAAGTCCACCTTCTGGAACGCGGTTTCCCGCGTGCTGGGCCTGTACAGCGGCAACATCTCCGCCGACACGCTGACGGTGGGCTGCCGCCGCAACATCAAGCCGGAGCTGGCCGAGGTCAAGGGCAAGCGCCTGCTCATCGCCGCCGAAATGCAGGAGGGCGCCCGGCTCAACGATTCCACCGTCAAGCAGCTCTGCTCCACCGACGATGTGTTCGCCGAGAAAAAGTACAAGGACCCGTTCAGCTTCACGCCCTGCCATACGCTGGTTCTCTACACCAACCACCTGCCGAAGGTCAGCGCCTCCGACGACGGAATCTGGCGCAGGCTGATTGTGATTCCGTTTGGCGCAAAGATAGAAGGAAAAAACGACATCAAGAACTACGGCGAATATCTCTACAACAATGCCGGCGAGAGCATTCTGGCGTGGATCATCGAGGGTGCCCGAAAGGTGATCGCGCTGGATTACAAGCTCCCCGTGCCGGCATGCGTGCAAAAAGCCATTGACGAGTACCGGGCGCAGAACGACTGGTTCGGTCATTTTCTGGAGGACCGGTGCGAGCTTGCCGACGGTTTCCGCGAAAGCTCCGGCGCTTTGTATCAGGCGTACCGCAATTACAGCATCGACACAAACGAATATGTCCGCAGCACCGCGGATTTTTATTTCGCACTGGAAAAGGCCGGCTTTGAGCGGATTGTCCGGGACGGCCGGCGCTTTTTTACCGGGCTCCGTCTCAAAACGGACGACGGAGATTTCGAGCGCTTTTTGCAGTAAACAAGATAATTAAGTGACCTCGACGAAGGTCTATTCCAAAACTTTTCTTAGGCACATAAAAAATCTCATAAGAAAAAGTTCGGTAAATGACATGCGCCGAGGTCACTTGAAAGGGGGAAACGGCCGTGAGAGAAAAGGAAATCGAGCAAAAATTCACCCTGACGGCAAGGCAGGCGGGCGGTCTGGCCTTGAAGTTCGTATCCCCCGGCATGAGCGGCATGCCCGACCGCCTTGTGCTGCTGCCGGGCGGACGCATGGCCTTTGTGGAGGTCAAGGCTCCGGGCAGGGCGCCGCGCCCCCTGCAGGAAGCCAGGCACCGGACGCTGCGGCGGCTGGGCTTTCGGGTTTTCGTGCTGGACCGGCCAGAGCAGATTGGAGGAATTCTGGATGAAATACGAACCCCATAGCTACCAGACCTATGCCGTCCGTTACATCGAGGATCACCCCGTCGCGGCGGTCCTGCTGGATATGGGCCTCGGCAAAACGAGCATCACGCTGACCGCCCTGAATAACCTGCTGTTTGACAGCTTCGAGGCTCACCGTATTCTGGTAGTCGCGCCTCTCCGCGTGGCACGCGACACATGGCCCGCCGAGATTCAGAAATGGGATCACCTGTCGCTTTTGACCTGCTCCGTGGCGGTGGGCACCGAGGCCGAGCGCAGGGCGGCGCTTTTGCGGCGGGCGGACATCTGCATCATCAACCGGGAAAATGTGCAGTGGCTCATTGAGGAGAGCGGCGTCCCCCTTGACTTCGACACCGTGGTGGTCGACGAGCTGTCGTCCTTCAAAAGCCACCGGACAAAACGCTTCCGCGCGCTGATGAAGATCCGCCCGCGCGTCCGCCGCATCATCGGCCTGACCGGCACTCCGTCGGCGAACGGACTGATGGATTTGTGGGCCGAATACCGGCTGTTGGATATGGGACAGCGCCTCGGCCGCTTCATCGGGCAGTACCGAACGGACTATTTTCTTCCTGACAAGCGCAGCGGGCAGGTGGTGTTCACCTACAAGCCGCTGCCCGGCGCGGAGGAAGCAATCTACCGCAGAATCGCGGACATCACCATCAGCATGAAGTCCGCCGACCATCTGCGGATGCCGAAGCTTATCAGCAGCGAATACGAGGTGCGGCTTTCCGAGGAAGAATGGGCGCGGTACAACGATCTGAAAAAAGATCTGGTGCTGCGGCTCCCGGACGGTGAGATCACCGCCGCCACCGCCGCGGCGCTGTCAAACAAGCTCTCGCAGATGGCGAACGGCGCGGTCTATGACGACGCCGGCGGCACGATTCACATCCACGGCCGCAAGCTGGACGCGCTGGAGGATTTAATCGAGGCGGCGAACGGCAAACCGGTGCTGGTGGCCTACTGGTTTAAACACGACTTTGCCGGGATCTCCGAGCGCCTGCGAAAGCTTCACATCCCGTTTTCGCCTCTCGACACCCCGGAGAGCATCCGCAGATGGAACGCCGGCGAGCTTCCCGTGGCGCTGGTGCACCCCGCGTCCGCCGGGCATGGGCTGAACCTGCAGTCAGGCGGCTCCACCATCATCTGGTTTGGGCTGACGTGGAGTCTGGAGCTTTACCAGCAGACCAACGCCCGGCTCTGGCGGCAGGGGCAGACGGCGGACACCGTTGTGGTGCAGCACATCGTCACCAAGGGCACCATCGACGGCCGCATACGCAGGGCGCTTTCCGCCAAGGACCGCACGCAGTCCGCCCTGATTGAGGCGGTCAAAGCCGATCTGAAAATCTGATGACAATATGGGACTTCGTCCCTGAGACAATTTGTGCCAATCCGAGGGATTCAGAAACCGGAGGTACAGATTATGAACACGCAGGAAATGACGGCGAAGGAGTACCTTTCCCAAGCCTATCGAATCGACCAGCGCATCAACTCAAAACTGGAGCAGGTCCAGTCGCTCCGGAATTTGGCGGAGAAAGCCTCCGCCGCTCTGGGCGAGACGCCGAACAGCGGCACAAGGAATTTCCACCGCATGGAGGACGTGATCTGCAAAATGATCGACCTGGAGGACGAAATCAACGCCGACCTGAACGCCCTGATCGACCTGAAGCATGAAATTGTCACGATCATCCGGTGTGTGGAAGCGCCCGACCTCCAGACGATTCTGGAGCTCCGCTACCTGTGCTTCAACACATGGGCGGAAATCTCCGTGACGCTGCATCTCGACATCCGCTGGGTGCACCGCCTTCACAACAAGGCGTTAAACGAGGTGGATGCGATTCGCCACCCGAGGCCATAGAAAGCCACGCGGCTCTTATGATATTGTTAGAGTGGCGAAAAAATCAGAAAGCCTTCACGGGAGCAAAACCCGCGGAGGCTTTTTCCATGCGCCGGAACGGAGGAAATCACGGTGCCGTACAAAGCGAAAAAGCCCTGCGCCTACCCGGGCTGTCCCAAGCTGACCGCCGGGCGCTACTGCGAGGAGCACGCGAAGCTGGAAGCCAAGCGCTACAACCGGTACGGCCGCGACCCGGAGAGCAACAAACGCTACGGCAGGTCGTGGGCGAAGATCCGGGCGGCATACCTTTCGGCGCATCCGCTGTGCGAGGTTTGCAAGGCAGAAGGCAGGCTGACCCCCGCCGAGCTGGTTCACCACAGGCGCAGGCTGACCGACGGCGGCACCAACGACTGGAGCAATCTGCAGGCGCTGTGTCAGGAGTGCCACTCAAGGCTTCATGCCGAACGCGGCGATTATTTCTGATTCTATGAAATAAATCAAAGGCTGTGAATTCAACGGGAGGGGCGGTCCGAATCTCTGCGGCTTTCGGGCAGGACAGCGCGCCCGGCCCTTCGTATGAATTTTCGCAGAATCAAAAACTTTTTCAAAAAGCGCGGCAAAGGAGGCGATGCCCGTGCCGAGAGGAGGAGCAAGGCCGGGCGCGGGCCGCCCAAAGAAACCGCTCGCGGACAAGATCATCGAAGGCAACCCCGGAAAACGGGAACTGACCAAGCTGAAATTTCCCGCGGGTGAAAAATCAAACACAGGTTTTGAAAAAAAATCAAACTCGCAGAAATCAAAAACCAAAAACAGCCGCCGTATGCCGTCCTTCCTTGACATGGCTGCCAAGGAGGGCGGCGACGTCCTGCCGCCGGCAAGCGGGATTTATAAAATGCTCGCAGAGTGGGTCGATGGTTCCGGGTGCGGAGAACTGGTCGCGCCGAACCTGATCGAGGACTTCGCGTTCCTGCGCAGGGCCTATCTGGAATGCGAATACATGAACCGCCGGCTGGGGCGCATCGCGTCCGGCAAGCGGTCGCCTTACGTCAACATGGCGCTGGATTATCAGAAAGCCATGATGGCGGTCTACAACCAAATCTGGCTGATCGTTTCGCAGAACTGCGAAACCAAATACGAGGGCAAGAACGAATTCCTCGAGATGCTCAGGAACAGGGGGTTTTAGCCAATGCAGCCGACGGAAAGGTTTCCTGCCGGGACTTCCCGGTTCGAAAAAGTGAATATCGACAAACTGGTGCCATACGCCCGCAACGCACGGACGCACTCCAAGGAACAGATTCTGCAGCTTCGCGCCTCCCTGCGGGAATTCGGGTTTGTCAATCCCGTCATTGTGGATAAGGACTGCAACATCATCGCGGGGCACGGGCGCGTGCTGGCGGCGAAAGCCGAGGGCATGACCGAAATCCCCTGCGTGTTTGCGGAACATTTGACCGAAGCGCAGAAGCGCGCCTATATTCTTGCGGACAACCGCCTTGCGCTGAATGCCGGATGGGACGAGGAACTGCTGGCGCTGGAATTCGGCGAGCTGAAGGACCTCGGCTTTGATGTGGAGCTGACCGGCTTCGGGGCAGATGAGATTGAAAAGCTCTTTGCCGCCGACACCGGCGAGGTGCAGGATGATGACTTTGACCTCACGGCCGCTTTGGAAGAGGCGGCTTTTGTTCTGCCCGGCGATGTGTGGACGCTGGGACGGCACCGGCTGATCTGCGGCGACGCCACCGACGCGGAAACGGTGAAAAAGCTGATGGGCGCCGGGAGCCCCGGTGGAAACCGCAAGGCAAACCTTGTTCTGACCGACCCGCCGTACAACGTGAATTTCGAGGGTTCCAGCGGACTGAAAATCAGGAATGACAGCCAGAAATCAGACCAGTTCTATGCTTTTCTGCTTTCGGCATTCCGGAATCTGGCGGACAATCTGGAAAGCGGCGGCTCCGCCTACATCTTCCACGCGGACACCGAGGGCGAAAACTTCCGCCGGGCGTTCCGGGAAGCCGGCTTTCACCTCTCCGGAACCTGCATCTGGGTAAAAGACAGCTTTGTCATGGGACGTTCGCCCTACCAGTGGCAGCACGAGCCGATTCTCTACGGCTGGCTCAAAACCGGTACGCACAAGTGGTACGCCGGCCGCTCGGAAGCCACGGTCTGGAATTTTGACAAGCCGAAAAAGAACAGCGACCACCCGACGTCAAAACCCCTCGACCTGCTGGCCTATCCCATCCGCAACTCCAGCCAGGCAAATGCCATTGTGCTGGACACTTTCGGCGGTTCCGGTTCCACACTCATTGCCTGCGAGCAGACCGACCGCATCTGCTTCATGATGGAGCTGGATGAAAAGTACGCAAGCGTGATTTTGCGCCGCTATGCCAAGTTCAAACAGAACGGCGGCGCGGACGTCACCTGCGAGAGGGACGGCAGGACCTATGCCTACGCCGACCTTGTCAAAGACATTTCAAGGGAAGCTTAATTACACAAATCCCTGCGCACATCTTTGTCGGCATTACGGCGCCGAAAGGACTTGCTATTCTCACGCTTTGGAGTGATATATGTAGTCACCGGAGGACGGAAGCCCGCCGGAATCAAAGCAAAACGGAGGATTCCATCATGAAGCTCAACTACAACCTTGTCGGAGAGAAACGCAAGTCGCTGGCCGGCGCCGCCGGTGAAATTCTGAATCAGCCGGTTCATTACCTCGGCGCGCCCTCGTTCGAATACGAGGTCGGCGCCTACCGCGTCGGCAAAACCGGGCTGGTCGCCGGCCCGGACAGCCGGGAGCTTGAGGAGGCCCTGAAAGAACGCGGCTTTTCCGCCGAGGTTCGCGCTTACGATGAACCGGAAGCGGAAAAAGCGAGCGCCGCCCCGGACATTCTGACCATCGAGATGCCGATGGACGGCTTTTCCCCCAGAAAGGTCGACAACCTCTGCAAAATGGTGAACGCCAAGGCCGCGCTTCTGAAAGCGGCGCTGGGAACGGAGGATCTGCCCATCCGGCAGACGAACGAGGACGGCGGCAGGCTGTGCTTCCCCTGGTTCCGGTTTACGGACGATGCCGACACCGTCGCCGCCTACACTGCCCTGATTGCCAAGCTCTGCGAAGCGGCCAAAAAGAAAAAGCGCGTCACCGCCCGGGAGCACGAGGCGGATAACCCCAAATACGCCATGCGGTGCTGGCTTCTTTCGCTGGGCTTCATCGGGGAGGAATACAAGCAGGCGCGGAAAATCCTGCTGGCGAGCCTCAAGGGCAACGGCTCCTACAAATCCAGAGTACGGTAAGGCGGTGAACACAATGAATTTTCCAAGCAGAGAAACGGTGGAGCGGCTCCGCCGGCAGTATCCCACGGGTTCCCGCGTGGAGCTGGTGCGGATGAACGACCCGCAGGCCCCGCCCATAGGAACCCGCGGCACGGTGCGTGGCGTGGACGACGCCGGCAGCATCATGGTCGCGTGGGACAACGGGAGCGGCCTTTCGGTCGCCTACGGCGCGGATATTTGCAGGGTGGTGAGCGGGCATGACTGAAAAAGTGAAGAAGCAGATTCTGGCCGTGCGGGACACCGGGCAGACCAACATGTTTGATACGAACGCCGTTCAGCGCATCGCGCTGGAACTGGGCTTTTATGAACTGGCGGACTTCCTCGAAACCGAGCGCAAAGCCTATTCCCGGTTCATCCTCACGGGCGAGGGCTGAAGCACACAATCGCCCGCCCTTTCCTAAAAAATTCTTTGTGCACAATATATCGGCGAAATGACTTGCTGTTCCGGGCGTTCAGAGTGATATATGTACATGCCGAAAGGCACACAACACTTTTTCAGGGAGGAACCCACGATGGATTACAGGCAGATAATCAAGGAACAGCTCGGCGAAGGCTGGCGCTTTATCAAGGCATACAACGCCTTTGAAAACGGCGAACTGCGCATTATCGCGGCGGACAAAACCGGGCGGGAGCACCGCTGCATTCTGGTCGGCGGGAAGCTGACCGAGAAACCGTAAGGAGGAAACCGCCATGTGGAGCGAAGGCATTCTCACCGGCCCGGAAACGGGCGTTCCGTACAAATACTGGGTCAAGCACTACGAGGAAGGCTCCGAATTCGGCATTGACGGCGGCCGCATTTCCAAGCTGACCATCCGCAGGCTGAACGACCACCGAGACCTTTGCAACTACGACCGCGGCTGGGACGTAAAGCCCGCCGGCGAGGTCAGAGCGGTTTACGCCATGATTCTCGAAAAGTACAATTAACCGCGACAGCAATCGGGAGCGCCCCGCGAGGGGCTGGCTCTCGTTCCATATATTTTCAAAAAGGTGTTGACATTGACGTTGCGTCATGGTTTACACTGATACTCACAGGAGGAAACGTCAATGGAATACACCATCAACCAGCTTGCAAAACTGGCGGGCGTCAGCACCCGGACGCTTCGCTATTATGACCAGTGCGGCCTGCTCCCGCCCAAAACCGTGCGCTCCAACGGGTACCGGATTTACGGAGAAACGGAAGTAAACCGGCTCCAGCAGATTTTATTCTACCGGGAACTGGGCGTGGAACTGTCGGAAATCGGGCGCATTTTGGCGGAGAAGGACTTTGACGGACTGTCCGCTCTGCAGAATCATCTCACCGCTCTGCGGGAGAAGCGTGCCCGGCTGGACCGCCTGATCGGCAATGTACAGAAAAGCATTTCGGCAATGAAGGGGGAAGCGGAAATGACAGATGAGGAAAAATTCGAGGGCTTCAAGGAAAAGCTGATTTTGGACAACGAGCAAAAATACGGAGGGGAAATCCGGGAAAAATACGGGGACGAAGCCGTCGGCCGTTCGAACACCAAGCTCAAAAACATGACCAAAGAGCAGTACGGCGAGCTGGAAGCCCTGACGCAAGAACTGAACAACACCCTGAAGGCAGCCTTCGAGCAGGGCGACCCCGGCGGCGAACTGGCGCAAAAAGCCTGCGCGCTCCACAAGAGGTGGCTTTGCTTTTACTGGGATCATTACAGCAAAGAAGCGCACAGGGGCGTTGCGCAGATGTATGTGGACGACCCGCGATTTACCGCGTATTATGACGCCATCGTGCCCGGATGCGCCGTGTTCTTAAAGGACGCGGTACAGATTTTCTGCGCGTAGCATCAACGAAATCATTCAGGCAAAAGGTGACGGACAAAAACAGTCCGCCGCCTTTTTTGCGCGCATTTTTATAAAAAGGAGGTTCCGCCGATGGGCGCTTTTCAATATACACCGACCCCGCTGATGCTGCCGACCAGCCATTATGACACCCGGCGGGCCGACTTCGCGGTGAATTTTATTCAGATGCTCAGGCACACCACCGGCGAATGGTACGGCAGGCCGTTTTGCCTGATGCCGTGGCAGGAGCAGATTGTCCGGGATCTTTTTGGGATTGTGGACGCGGACGGGTACCGGCAGTTCCGCACCGCTTATGTGGAGGTGGGCAAGAAAAACGGCAAGTCGGAGCTGGCCGCCGCCGTAGCCCTTTATCTGCTGTTCGCCGACGGCGAAGCGGGCGCGGAGGTCTACTCCTGCGCCGCCGACATCAATCAGGCGTCCATCGTGTTCAACACCGCCCGCGCCATGGTGGAGCAGTGCCCCGACCTGCGGGCGCTTTCCAAGCTGGTTCCTTCCACCAAGCGGATCATCTTTCCCTACACCAACAGCTTCTACCGGGTGCTCTCCTCCGAAACCAAATCCAAGCAGGGCTTCAACGTGTCGGGGCTGATTTTCGACGAACTGTTCGCCCAGCAGACCCGGGAACTGTTCGACACCATGACCAAGTACACCGGCGACGCCCGTCGCCAGCCGCTGTATTTTCTTATCACCACCGCCGGTCGGGATAAGACTTCCATCTGCTATGAAATCCACTGCAAAGCAAAAGCTGTGATGGACGGCACTAAAATCGACCCGTCGTTTTATCCCGCCGTGTTCGGCATTGAGGAGGGCGACGACTGGAAGGACGAGGCTGTTTGGCGGCGGGTGAACCCCTCCATCGGCGTGACGATTCCTTTTGAAACCGTCAGGGCCGCGTATGAGCAGGCAAAACAGAACCCCGCCGAGGAGATGCACTTTCGGCAGTTCCGCCTGAACGAATGGTGCAACGCCGACATCCGCTGGATGCCGATGGACAAATGGGATGCTTTGGGTGAGGACATCGACTGGGAGGAATACGAAGGCCGGGACTGCTGCTGCGGATTGGATTTGTCCTCCACCGGCGACCTGACCGCTCTGGTTCTTGTTTTTCCTCCGGGCGGCGGGGATATGAAATATACCGTCCTGCCGTTTTTCTGGCTGCCGGAGGACGTGATCGATCTGCGGACGCGCCGCGACCACGTTCCCTACGCCGTGTGGAAAAAGCAGGGTGTGTTCAACACCACCGAGGGAAACGTGGTGGACTACGACTACATCGTGGCGTTCATCGGGAAACTGGCGGAGAAATACCGAATCCGCGAAATCGCCTACGACAGGTGGGGCGCGGAGAAAGTACGCCGCGACCTTGAGGAATTGGGCGAGGAAAAGGGCTTCACGGTTTTCCCTTTCGGGCAGGGCTTCGGCTCCATGTCACCGGCCAGCAAGGACTTCTATCAGTTCGTGATGGAGGGCAGAATCCGCCACGGCCGGCACCCCGTCCTCGACTGGAACATGGCAAACGTCATCATCGATCAGGACGCGGCGGGCAACATCAAGCCCAACAAGAAAAAGTCCACCGAGAAAATCGACGGCGTGGTGGCGATGATCATGGGGTTTGCCCGGGCGGCGCTGGGAGCCGGCGGAACAGCGGAGAGCGTGTATGACGAAAGGGGGATTCTGATTCTGTAACATTTTTGCGAAGAGATTGCATATCGCAATACAATCGGGTATAATAGCGGTATGGGAGGTGTTCGCAATGGCAAGAACATCAAATATTTTCGCGCGTGTCGAACCCGAAATTAAGGAACAGGCCGAACAGGTGCTGGAACAGCTCGGCATCCCCATGTCCAACGCGATCGGTCTTTTTCTGAGGCAGGTCGTGCTGCAGCGCGGGATTCCTTTCGATATGAAACTGCCGCGGAGCAAACCGCTGCCCGTCGGCACGCTCAGCGAGGAGCAGTTCAACGCCGAAATTGAAAAGGGGCTGGCGGATCTGGCCTCGGGTAAGGTTGTTTCAGCGGACGGCGTTGCCGACAGGATGCGCCGGGATTACGGAGTATGAGCGTCTGGAACGTGGCCTACACCGAGCAGGCGGAGCGCGACCTGCGCGATATTTACGAATATATCGCTTTCTCGCTGCTGGAGCCGGAAATCGCAAAGAAGCAGGCCCGGCGTATTCTGGACGCGGCGGCAAGATTGAACGAGATGCCGCTTCGCTTCCTGCTCTATGAAAAAGAGCCGTGGCATGGCAAAGGGCTGCGGGTTTTGCCGGTTGATCACTATCTGGTGTTTTATCTGCCGATAGAAACCCAGAAAACGGCCGTCGTCATCCGCATCATGTACGGCGGGCGCGATCTTGACGCGCAGCTGCGGCAGACGGAAGAGAACACCTGAGAAACGGGGGAAAACGCGTGGATAATTTTGACGCGATCAAACGCATGAGCCGCGAGCAGATGGAGTCCTTCCTGGATAACGTGTATGTGACCGGCCTCAACAACGGTACTTACGCCGCGTCCCTTGAAAACGACACGGAGGAACAGCGGGCCATGCTGGACGACAATCCATACGACGGAAAATGGCTGGCGGAGGAATCCGAAGACGCCACGCGCCTTGTTTTCGCGGAAGACGGGGACAATTATCTTACGAACGCTCTCTGTGAAGCAATTTTCAGAGCCACGGGGATTGACCCGGAAAAGCAGCGGGATTAAAAAAGCCGTTTACATTATACAGCGCTCGAAAGGACGACCGATCGGCCGTCCTTTTCTTATGCCCATTTTTAGGAGGTGACGCCATTTGAGCATATTTTCAGGCCTGTTCCGTTCCCGTGACAAGCCGCAGAACAGTCTTCCCGGCCGCCTGAGCTTCCTGTTCGGCGGCACGGCCAGCGGCAAAGCGGTCAACGAGCGGACGGCCATGCAGACCACGGCGGTGTACGCCTGCGTGCGCATCCTGTCCGAGGCCGTCGCCGGGCTTCCCGTGCATATTTACCGTTACAGGGCGGACGGCGGAAAGGAACGCGTTCCCCTGCACCCGCTTTACCGCCTGCTTCATGACGAGCCGAACCCGGAAATGACCTCGTTCGTGTTCCGGGAAACGCTGATGAGCCACCTTCTCATTTGGGGAAACGCCTACGCGCAGGTCATCCGCAACGGGCGCGGGCAGGCAGTAGCGCTGTATCCGCTCCTGCCGAACAAAATGGACGTCGGCCGCGGCCGGTCTGGAGAGCTTCTCTATACCTATTACCGCGATGCGGACGAAAGCGGTTTCAGCCCAAAGGGCGGATATGTCACGCTTCGCCGGGACGAAATCCTGCACATTCCCGGGCTTGGGTTCGACGGCCTGATCGGCTACAGCCCCATCGCCATGGCGAAAAACGCCATCGGGATGTCGCTTGCCACCGAAGAGTACGGCGCCAGCTTTTTTGCCAACGGGGCGAACCCCGGCGGCGTGCTGGAGCATCCCGGTGTCATTAAAGACATCCAGAGGGTCAAGGACAGCTGGAACTCCGCCTATCAGGGCAGCGGCAATGCCCATCGTGTGGCCGTGCTGGAAGAGGGCATGAAGTTTCAAGCCATCGGCATTCCGCCGGAGGAAGCGCAGTTTCTGGAAACGCGCAAGTTTCAGGTCAACGAAATCGCCCGCATCTTCCGCGTGCCGCCCCACATGGTGGGAGACCTTGAGAAATCCAGCTTCTCCAACATCGAACAGCAGAGCCTGGAATTCGTGAAGTACACCCTCGACCCGTGGGTGATCCGCTGGGAACAGAGCCTTCAGCAGTCCCTGCTCCTTCCCTCCGAAAAAGCATCGCTGTTCATCCGGTTTAATCTGGACGGCCTTCTGCGCGGCGACTACCAGAGCCGCATGAACGGGTACGCCGTCGGGCGGCAGAACGGCTGGCTCTCCGCCAACGACATCCGCGAGCTGGAGGACATGAACCGCATTCCCGCCGAGGAAGGCGGCGATCTCTATCTGGTCAACGGAAACATGCTCCCGCTTTCTCAGGCGGGAAATTTTTATGAAGAGGAGGCTTCTGAGAATGCAGGTACAAACGCGGGCAGGTAGCCCTCAAAAAGATCAAAGCCGGGGGCGCGAATCGCCGCCGGCGGCTCGCCGCTTCTGGAACTGGGTGCGGGATGAGGATTCCCATGAGCGCACGCTCTATCTCAACGGCGTCATCTCGGACGAAACCTGGTGGGGCGACGAAGTCACCCCCAAGATGTTCAAGGACGAACTTTTTGCCGGCGACGGCAGCGTCACCGTGTGGATCAATTCCCCCGGCGGCGACGTGTTCGCGGCGGCGCAGATTTACAACATGCTGATGGACTACGCCGGGCGCGTCACCGTAAAGATTGACGGGCTGGCGGCGTCCGCGGCCTCGGTCATCGCCATGGCGGGAGGCGATGTATATATGTCCCCCGTGTCCATGCTGATGATCCATAACCCCTCGACCATCGCCGTCGGCGACAGCGAGGAGATGCTCCGGGCCAAGGCCCTTCTGGACGAGGTAAAGGAAAGCATCATCAACGCCTACGAGCTGAAATCCGGGCTGTCCCGGACAAAGCTCTCTCACCTGATGGACGCCGAAACCTGGATGAACGCCAACAAGGCGGTTGAACTGGGGTTCGCGGACAAAATCCTGTTTGCCGAAAGCGAACCGGCGCCCGCCGACGCCATGATCTTTTCCCGCACGGCGGTTACGGCGTCGCTGATCAGCAGACTTCCCAAAACGCCGAAACCCAAGACAGGAACCCCGATTGCGGCGTTGGAACAGCGTCTTTTTTTGATTACTCACTGATTTTAAGGAGGAAAACAGCATGAACAAGATTCTCGAACTGCGCGAAAAGCGCGCCAAAGCGTGGGACGCGGCCAAGGCGTTTCTGGATTCCAAGCGGAGCGGCGACGGCCTGCTTTCCGCCGAGGACACGGCGGTCTACGACAAGATGGAAGCCGACGTCATGGCGCTGGGAAAGGAAATCGAGCGTTTGGAACGCCAGTCGGCTATCGACGCGGAGCTTTCAAAGGCGACCAGCGCTCCCATTACCAACATCCCGGAAAAGACCGGCGGAGCGCCGAAAAACATCCGCGCCGCCGCCGAATACCGCGCCGACTTTCTGAACATCCTGCGCGGCAGAGCGCCCGTCAACAACGTTCTGAGCACGTCCCCCGACACGGACGGCGGCTATCTGGTTCCCGCGGAGTTTGAAAACCGGATTGTCGCGGGGCTGGAGGAAACCAACGTCGTCCGCTCGATCGCCAAGGTGATCACGACCTCGGCGGAGCGCAAGATTCCCGTTGCCGCCACCCATTCCACCGCCCAGTGGACGGCGGAAAACGCCGCCTACACTGAGAGCAATCCGACCTTTGCCCAGAAAACCATCGACGCCTTCAAGCTGACCGACCTTGTGAAGGTTTCCGTGGAGCTTCTGCAGGACAGCATGTTCGATCTGGAAAGCTACATTGCCCTCGAATTTGCACGCGCCTTCGGCGTTGCGGAAGAAGAAGCCTTCTGCGTCGGCACCGGAACCGGCCAGCCCACGGGCATCTTTGCCGAAAACGGCGGCACGGTGGGCGTAACCGCGGGTTCCGCCACGGCGATCACCGTCGATAACCTGGTCGACCTGATCTATGCGCTGAAATCCCCTTACCGCAGGAACGCAGTGTTCCTGATGAAGGATGTGACGGTCTCCGCCCTGCGCAAACTGAAGGATGTCAACGGCGCGTACCTCTGGCAGCCTTCCATTCAGGCGGGACAGCCGGACAGACTGCTGGGATACCCGATTTACACCAGCCCCTATGCCCCCGCCGCGGAAGCCGGCTCTCTCCCCATTGCCTTCGGGGACTTCTCCAACTACTGGATCGCCGACCGCATGGGCCGCACGGTGCAGAGGCTGAACGAGCTTTACGCCGGAAACGGGCAGGTGGGCTTCATCGCCGCCGAGCGCGTGGACGGCAAGGTCATCCTTGCGGAAGGCATCCAGCTGCTCAAAATGGCGGCGGGTTCGTAATATGATTTTCACGCTCGCGTGGAAGCGAAAGCTGTGAAGCTCGTAACGACGAAAGGAGGCGCGGCGGCATGACGCCCGCGGATTTACTGGCTCAAGTTAAGGAAAACCTGATCCTCACACACGATCAGGACGATGATTTGCTTCTGCGGTTGATTGCCGCCGCCATCTCCTACGCCGAAAGCTACCAGCACGTTTCGGCGGGATATTATGGCGAAAACGCCATGTCTCCCACCACCGAGCAGGCCGTGATTATGCTCGTTTCCAACTGGTACGAGTCCCGCGACGGCTCCACGGGCGGCTTTTTCGCCGATTCCGTGCAGGCGGGCCGGCAGGTGTGGGATACGGTCAATCTGCTGCTGCGGCTGGATCGGGATTGGAAGGTATAGCTATGAGTTTTGGAAAAATGAACAGCTTCATTGACATCATCTCCAACGCGCCGGTCAAGGATGCGGACGGCTTTGTTACGCAGGGCGACACGGTTCTCGCCTCGGTTCGCGCCTACAAAGAGGAGCGCAACGGCTCGGAGCGCTGGGCAAACAGGGCGGTCTTTTCCGAAGCGTCCGTGCTGTTCCGCTTCCGTAAAATCCCCGGCGTCGAGGTCAGTCCGTCTCTCTTCATCATCTGCGAGGAGAAGCGCTACCGCATCACCAGCGCGGAGGACGTGCGCGGGCGCGGAATGTATGTGGAATGCCTGTGCGAGCTGGTGGAAGGGAGCGTGAATTGATGGCAAAAGCAGAAATGAAAATGCCGGAGGACTTTCTCCTGAAGGTTTCCCGGCTGAATGAAAAGACAGATGAAATTCTGCCGAAGGTTCTCGAAGCCGGCGGGCAGGTCGTACTGGAGCGGGTAAAATCCAACCTCTCCGCCGTCGTCGGGAAAGGCACAAAAATTCCGAGCCGCTCCACCGGCGAACTGGAAAGCGCGCTGGGGCTTTCGCCCGCCAAACCCAAGCGGGACGGCTCGGGCTGGGATATCAAGGTCGGCTTTGCCGAGCCGCGCTCGGGCGGCGGCAGTAACGCGAAAATCGCCAATATTCTCGAATACGGCAAACACGGACAGCCGCCCAAGCCCTTTCTCAAGCCGGCGAAAACCCAGAGCCGCAAAACCTGCGTCGAAACGATGAAATCAAAGCTGGATGAGGAGGTACGGAAAATATGAGCGTGCTTTCAGAACTCAATACGCTTCTCACGCCCATTCTCCCGGTGGAGACGGGCGTTTTTTCCAGCGTGCCGCCCGACGAATATCTGGTGCTGACGCCGCTGACGGACGATTTCGCCCTGTTTGGCGACAACGCACCGCTGACGGATGTGTCCGAAGTGCGCATTTCGCTCTTTTCCAAGGGCAATTACCTGCAGCGCAAACGGCAGATTACGCAGGCGCTTTTGAACGCCGGCTTCACCGTCACCGGACGCACCTATATCGGGCATGAGGACGACACCGGCTATCACCACTACGCCATTGATGTGGCGCAGTCTTATGAAACGGAGGAATAATTTATGGCGACCATCGGGCTGGATAAGCTCTATTACGCAAAAATCACCGAAGCCGAGGATGGAGAGGAAACCTATGATACGCCCGTCATCCTCGCGAAGGCCATCTCGGCGGAATTGTCCGTAGAGCTTGCCGAAGCGACGCTTTACGCGGACGACGGCGCATCGGAGGTCGTGAAGGACTTCAAGTCCGGCAAGCTGACGCTGGGCGTGGACGATATTGGCATCACTGCCGCGCAGGATCTCACAGGCGCGGCGGCGGACGACAACGGCGTGCTCATTTCCGCCGGCGAAAACATCGCCCCGCCGGCGGCGATCGGCTTCCGCGCTCTGCGGGCAAATGGCAAGTACCGGTACTTCTGGCTCTACCGCGTTATTTTCGGCATCCCTGCGACTAACCTGCAGACAAAGGGCGACTCCATCACCTTTTCCACGCCGAGCATTGAGGGCACGGTCATGCGCCGCAGCAAGCCGGACACCAAGGGAACGCATCCGTGGAAGGCGGAGGTTTCCGAGGGTGCCGCGGGCGTTACGTCCGAAACCATCACCGGCTGGTTCGGGCAGGTGTACGAGCCGACCTACACCGAAGCACCGGCCGGTGAATAAGGAGGGCTGACGCATGGAAAACGAACGAACCGCCGTGATTACAATCGGCGGTAAGCAATATGAATTGATTCTCACCACCCGCGCCACCAAGGAAATCGCCCGGCGCTACGGCGGGCTGGAGAACCTCGGCGAAAAGCTGATGAAGTCCGAGAACTTCGAGATGGCGCTGGATGAGATTGTCTGGCTGCTTACCCTGCTGGCAAATCAGTCCATCCTGATCCACAACCTGAAAAACAAGGACGCACCGCAGGAACTGCTCACCGAGGAGGACGTGGAGCTGCTGACCTCGCCGCTGGATCTGGCGGCGTACAAGAACGCCATCACTGAGGCGATGTTCAAGGGTACGGCGCGGAATGTGGAAAGTGAGGAGGAAACCTCCTCAAAAAACGTGGAAGTCGGGTAAACACGGAAGAGCTGTTTACCCGGCTTTTGTATTACGGAACGGTGCAGATGGGCATGGGTGCAGAGGACTTCTGGCTGATGCCCATCGGACTGTTTCTGGATTTATGGACCTGTCACAAGCAGTTCCTCGGCATGGAAAAGCCAAAGCAAACCTTTTCCATTGACGATATCATCCCGCCGGGGATTTAAACGTCAGAAAATTGCCGGTATCGGCAAATATCCGGATTATGTCGTGCACACTTTATTGATTTTTTGCCGATAATATGCTATCATAGAGACAGAAATACAAAGGGGGCGCGGTATGAATTATCTGTCGGTGGCACAAACGGCGAAGAAATGGAAGATGTCCGAGCGGACGGTCCGCAATTACTGCGCCCAGAACAAAATTCCCGGTGCGTTTCTGACGGGCAAGACATGGAACATCCCCGAAAACGCAGAAAAACCGGGGCGTGTCAACAAGCATTCCGACGCGCCGAAAACGCTTTTGGATATTCTGCGGGCGGAGCAGGCGGCGAAAACCTCCGGCGGGATTTATCACAAGGTGCAGATCGAGCTGACCTACAACTCCAACCATATCGAGGGCAGCCGCCTGACCCATGACCAGACGCGCTACATTTTTGAGACCAACACCATCGGCCCGGCCGGCGAAGCGATGAACGTGGACGATATCGTCGAGACGGCAAATCATTTCAAGTGCATAGACCTGATCATCACACAGGCAAAATACGCGCTGACGGAAAAATTCATCAAGGAACTGCACCTCACGCTGAAAAACGGCACCAGCGATTCGCGGCTGGACTGGTTCGCCGTGGGCGATTACAAGCGGATGCCCAACGAGGTCGGCGGCAGGGAGACCACGCCGCCCGAACAGGTCAACTCGGCCATGAAGAAGCTGCTGACCGACTACAACGCGGGAAAGGAAAAGACCTTTGAGGAGCTTCTCGATTTTCATGTGCGATTTGAGAGCATTCATCCGTTTCAGGACGGCAACGGCCGTGTGGGGCGGCTGATTCTGTTCAAGGAGTGCCTGCGGAACAACATCGTGCCCTTTATCGTCGGCGACGACATGAAGATGTTTTACTATCGCGGGCTGCATGAGTGGGACCGGGAAAAGGGCTATCTGACCGACACCTGCCTTGCGGCGCAGGATCAGTTTAAGAAGTATCTGGATTATTTCAGAATCAAATATTAGGAGGAAAAGATGGCGCAGTTATCCCGTAATGAACCGAAAAGCTGCGAAAAAATGAGGCAGGCAGAGAGTGCTTCACGCGAGGAATATCTGAAAAAAGTGACAATCGGTGATTTAAAGCCGCTTCATTCCACCATCACGCTTGTGGAGTTTGACCCTCTCTGGCCAAAACTGTTTGATCGGGAAGCGGACAGAATCCGCTCTCTGATCGGCAGCCGCGTCCTGCGGCTGGAGCACGTCGGTTCAACCTCGGTGCCGGGGCTGTGCGCCAAGCCGATTATCGACATTCTTTTGACGGTGGCAGATTCGTCTGATGAGGCATCCTATGCCCCTGCACTGGAAGCGGCTGGGTATGTGCTCCGTATACGGGAACCCGACTGGTTTGAACACCGTGTGTTCAAAGGCCCCGATACGGATATCAATCTTCATGTATTCAGTGAGGGAACATCCGAAGCGGAGCGCATGCTTCGTTTTCGGGACTGGCTTCGCACGAATGAAGCCGACCGCGAGAAATATGCGCAAGTCAAGCGTGAACTGGCCCGGCAGGTGTGGGATAACGTGCAAAACTATGCCGATGCGAAAACCGCCGTGGTCAGCGAAATTATGGAACGGGCCGCGGCTGAGAAATAATCAGCACGTTAAAATATCTTTTCAGGAGCAACCTTCGGGCTGCTCCTTTTTCATGTCCTTTGTGAGGAGGTGAGCGGCAGATGGCGGATAATTTCGGCCTGAAAATCGGTGTGGAGGGCGAAAAGGAATTCAAAAAGGCGCTCTCGGACATCAATCAGTCCTTCAAAGTGCTCGGCTCTGAAATGACGCTGGTCACCAGCCAGTTTAACAAGCAGGACAAATCCGTGCAGGCGGCCGCCGCCCGGAACGAAGTCCTCAATAAGCAGATCGACGCCCAGAAGGCGAAAATCGAAACCCTGCGCGCCGCCTTGAAAAATGCCTCCGATTCCTTCGGCGAAAACGACCGCCGCACCCAGAACTGGCAGATTCAGCTCAACAAAGCACAGGCGGAGCTTAACGGCATGGAGCGCGAGCTTTCGCAGTCCACCGAGGGCGCGGACAATTTGGGAAATGAACTGAAGGAAAGCGGCGACGAAGCGGAAAAGTCCGGTTCCAAGTTTGAAAAGCTGGACGGCGTTTTAAAGGGTGTCGGTGTGGCGATGGGCGCGGTCGTAGTCGCCGCCGGTGCCGCTGCCGTCAAGCTCGGCAAGGAAGTGGTCGCCGCTTATGCCGATTACGAGCAGCTGGTGGGCGGCGTGGACACGCTGTTCAAGGATTCCAGCGCGGCCGTCCAGAGCTATGCCGCCAACGCCTTCCAAACTGCGGGCATGTCCGCCAACGAGTACATGGAGACGGTCACGAGCTTTTCGGCCAGTCTTATCCAGTCCCTCGGCGGCGACACCGCCAAAGCAGCCAAGGCCGCGGATACGGCGATTACCGATATGTCCGACAACGCCAACAAAATGGGCACGGACATTTCCGCCATCCAGGACGCCTATCAGGGCTTTGCCAAACAGAACTACACCATGCTCGACAACCTGAAGCTCGGCTACGGCGGCACGAAAACCGAGATGGAGCGGCTTCTTTCCGACGCCGAAAAGCTGTCCGGGCAGAAATACGACATCAGCAATCTGAATGATGTGTACGCGGCCATCCACGTCATTCAGACGGAAATGGGCATCACGGGCACCACCGCCAAGGAAGCGACGGAGACCATCAGCGGCTCCATCGCCGGGATGCAGTCTGCCGTCGGCAACCTGACGGCGGGGCTGGGCGACGCGGACGCGGATATTCAGCTGCTGATCGGCAACGTGGTGGAAGCGTTTCAGAATGTGGTCAAAAACATCACGCCGGTGATTGAGAACATCGTCGCCGCCCTGCCCGCCGCTCTGGACGGAATTCTGCAGGCGGTGGGAGAACTGCTCCCCACGCTGCTGTCCACGGTGGTCAGCCTGTTCACGCAGGTGCTCGACACGCTTCTGACGCTTCTGCCACAGTTAATTCCGGCGGCGGTGGACGCGGTCATGACCATTGTTTCCGCTCTCATCGACAGCCTGCCGCTCCTCATCGACGCGGCGGTGCAGCTGGTGACGGCGCTGGTGGAGGGCATCGGAAATGCGCTCCCACAACTGATTCCCGTGGCGGTAAACGCCGTGACCACCATTGTGCAGGGACTGATTGACAACCTGCCGATGCTGCTCGAAGCGGCGCTGCAGCTCATTCTCGGTCTGACGCAGGGACTGCTCGACGCCATCCCGCAGCTGGTGGCGGCATTGCCCGCCATTATTACCGCGCTGGTGAATTTCCTCATTGGCTCGATTCCGCAGATCGTCGAAGCCGGCATTCAGCTTCTGACCTCGCTGGTGGCCGCTTTGCCGCAGATCATCGAAGCGGTGACGGCGGCAATTCCCCAGATTGTGGACGGCCTTGTAAACGCGCTGATCATTTCCATTCCCCTCATTGTGGAAGCGGGCGTGAAACTGCTCATCGCGCTGATCCAGAATCTGCCGCTCATCATCACGACCGTTGTGTCCGCTATCCCGCAGATTGTCGCCGCGCTGTCAAACGCCTTCGCCGGCAACACCGGGAAAATCATCACGGCCGGCGTCAGGCTGCTGGTGTCGCTGATTGCCAATCTGCCCTCCATTATTGTGGAAGTCGTCAAGGCGGTGCCGCAGATTGTGGCGGGCCTTGTCCGGGCGTTCACCGGGTACATCGGGCAGATGGCGCAGGTGGGCGGAAATCTCATCAAGGGCTTGTGGCAGGGCATTTCGGACGCCGGCGCGTGGCTGTGGAACAAAATCAGCGGCTTTTTCGGCGGCATCGTGGACCGCATCAAGGACTTCTTCGGCATTCATTCGCCCTCGGCGTTGTTCGCCGGTCTTGGCCGAAACATGGGCGAAGGCATCGGCGTGGGGTTCGAGGACGCGATGGCTTCCGTCTCTCGTGAAATGCGGAACGCCATCCCCACCAGCTTTTCCGTAAACGCCGGCGCGTCCGGACGGAGCATCTCCGCGGGCACAAGCATCACGCAGAACATCTCGGTGGTCAGCCCTAAGGCATTGTCCGAAAAGGAGCTTGCCCGGGAATTCAAGAACCTCTCGCGCAAGCTGGCACTGGAGTACTAAAGGAGGGACGGCATGGAACTGACCTATACCAACGAATCGGGAGAGAAACTGACGCTGCGGCAGGCAAAGCCGTTCTTCCTGACGAAGCTCGACGGCGCGGGGAGCGTCCGCCAGACCGTCAATACCTTTCAAGCGCCCCAGCAGGACGGCGCTTTTTTCATTTCCTCCGCTCTGGATATGCGCAACATCACGCTGGAAGGAACGATTGTGGCGTCCTCGCCCGATGCGGCGTATGAACGAAGAAAGCAGTTTCTGCGGATTTTCACGCCCAAACAGCAGGGCACGCTGACCTACCGGAACCGGCAGATTGCCTGCGTGGTGGAGGAAGCCGGGTTCACTGCCTCGTGCAGGGAGCGCGCGCCGGGCTTTTTTGTCAGCCTGCTGTGCCCCTCGCCCTTCTTTGAGGCGCTTTCGGAAGTCCGCGCGGAGCTGGCCCGCTGGACGCCGCTCTTTCATTTTGTGCTGGAAATTCCCGACGGCGGCATCGAATTCGGCTCCCGCCAGCCCAGCCAGATTATCACGGTGGAAAATCCCGGGGATGTGTCCTGTGGCTGCCGGATCGTGTTCCGCGCGCTGGGTGAAGTAACAAATCCCGAATTGATGGACGTCGCCACCGGCGAATATGTCCGCCTGAACACCGTCATGACCGCCGGCGAGGAAATCCGCGTTTACACCCATTTCGCGGGAAAGCGGGTGGTGCATGTACAAAGCGGCGAAGAAGTCAGCGTGTTCAGCCTGCTGGACACCGGCTCGACCTTCCTGCAGCTTCCGCCGGGGAAAACCACCCTCCGCTATGATGCGGCGGCGGGCAAAGAACTGCTGGAGGTCAGCCTGTACTACCGCCCGCAGTATTTAGGGGTGTGATTTTATGGAACTGTATGTTTTTGACGCAGACCGCCGCCCTGCCGGCGTGGTGGAGTCTTTTGAATATCTGCGCTGGACAAGACGGTATTCCCAATGCGGGAGCTTTGCGCTCAAGGCAGTCGCCACGGCGGAAAACCTCGCTCTGCTGACACTGGGGAACATCCTTTGGAAAAGCGGCGGCGAGGAAGTCGGCGTGATTGAGTATGCGGAAATCTCGCAGGACGAAAAAGAGATTATCACCGTCAGCGGGCGGTTCGCCGTTTCCTACCTTGCCCGGCGCATCGTATGGGACACGGAAATTCTAAACGGCACGCTTGCCGACTGCGTGAGGCAGCTGGTGAACAACCACCTCATCAGCCCGGGCAATACCGACCGGCGGATGGACTTCATCGCCTACGACGGCGGCGGGCTTTCGGACCCGGTCAGCACGCAGATTTCCTACAAAAATCTCATGGACGCG
This sequence comes from Caproiciproducens sp. CPB-2, assembly GCF_036287215.1. Taxonomy (NCBI): domain Bacteria; kingdom Bacillati; phylum Bacillota; class Clostridia; order Eubacteriales; family Acutalibacteraceae; genus Caproiciproducens; species Caproiciproducens sp. CPB-2. Next base: position 404,437 of record NZ_CP142860.1, on the reverse strand, counting down.
GCGACGGGCCTGTGCGAAGCGGCGGATGCGGGCATCAAGGCGGTGTTCAGTCCAGAATCCCGCATGTTTACGATTCAGCTGTACAAGGGTGCAGCATCGCAGGCGGTGTTCTCGTGGGAGTATGAGAACCTCACTTCCCAGACGTTCACCAAAAGCGCCTCGGACTATGCCAACGTGGCGCTGATCGGCGGCGAGGGCGAAGGTGTGGAGCGCATCTTTGCCGTGTACGGGGAGAGCGAAGGCGCCGAACGCCGGGAGGTGTTTGTGGACGCCAAAGCTCTGCGCTCCGAGGATTTCGGGGACGAATACACCGCCGCCCTGCTCTTTCAGGGGCAGAGCAGGCTGAGCGAGCTTGCGATGGCGCAGTCCTTCGACGCTTCGGTCAACCCTCACGGCAATCTGACCTACGGCACGGATTTCGACCTCGGGCAGACCGTGAAGGTGATTTCAAAGAAATGGGGCGTGACGCTTACCACCCGCATTACGGAGATTGAGGAAAGCTATGACGCCGCCGGGCAGAGTCTGGACATCACGTTTGGCAAGGGCGTGCTCACGCTGGCACAGAAACTGAAATTGGAAGGGTGATACGATGGAAAAAAGCGGATTTTTCAACAGCACAAGCGGCGACCGGATGTACGACGCCGCCGACTTCGCGGGATATTTTGCAAAGCTGGTGTCAAACGGCATCTTCTACACAAACGCCGACAATCTGCGCGTGACGCCGGGTGACGGGCTGTCGGTGAACGTCCTCGCCGGCAGTGCGTGGATTAATGGTTATGCCTATGAAAATACAGGGGAACTGAACCTGACGCTTGCGGCGGCGGACGGTGTAAATCCCCGCGTCGACCGAATCGTTGTCCGCTGGGACGCGGTGGAGCGCAAGATTTCCGCGGCGGTGCTGACGGGAACGGCAGTGGCTTCTCCCACCGCACCGGACATCACCCGAAGCGACAACATCTACGAGTTGGTGCTGGCGGATATTGCCGTTGCGGCGGGCGCGGTCAGCCTTGCCGACGGGGACATTACCGACCGGCGGCTGGACACATCCTTGTGCGGCACGGTCAATTCGCTGATTACGGCGGTGTATGAATGAAGGCGGGTGATTTACAGTGGCGGATATCAACGGCGTAACCCTGAACGCAGGCAGCGGCCCCACGGTTCACTACACCATCACCTATACGAAAAGCCGGCCGAACAACAGCCAGATGATCTACCATTTTACGATTGCGGCGGCGCTGGACTCCTCCGGTTCCTACATTCACAGCGGCTATGCCCTGCTCTGCACGATTACCGTCAACGGCTCGTCCGGGCAGGTGCGCATCAAGGCCCCTGACAACGACAACTGGGACGGCACCGCGCCCCGCTACCGTTCTGTGACGGTGACCTGCACCTCGACAAGCGGAAACGCGGTGCAGGGCGTGCGCTTCCGTGTGGTGTCGGACGGGCGGCTTACCTTGAATTCCGGCGTGATCGACAATTCCGGCTATACCGTAACCAGTTCCGCACTGTTAACCACCGCCTGCGGCGCACCGTCCGCCTGTTCCGTTTTCCCGACGGTGGCGGAAGGCAGTGCCGCGCTCTCGTGGAGCGGCGCATCGGGAGGAACGAACAACGCCGTCACGGGCTTCGAAATCCAGTACAGCGATTCTTCCAACAACGCTGACTGGGGAAACTGGACGGCGCTGAGCACGGTTTCTTCCTCTTCCGGATCTGGAACTTTATCCGTTGCTCCGCCCGCCGCGCGGGGCAGTTACCGCCGGTTCCGGGTGCGCACGCAGGGCTCCGCCGGCTCCGGCTATTATTCGGGCTGGAAGGTGTCCTCGAATTCCGTAAGGAAGAATACCCCGCCCCAGCCCGCGGCGAGCTTGGCCGCTTCGCCTTCCGTTTACAGCACAGGTTCCGTGATGATTTCATGGAGCGGCGCGTCGGGCGGCACCAGCCCCATCAAGGGCTACATGCTGGCAAGCAAAACCTCGACCGACGGTTCGACCTGGACTTCATGGAACGTGCTGGAAAACTTTGATCTCTCCGCGTCCTCCGGGACCCGCACGGCAGCGGCTTCCACGACGCCCGGCACCTACACGAAATACGGCCTGTGGACCATCGACACGCTGGATGTCTATTCCGCCGAGCAGGTGTCAAACGCCATCCTGTGTGTGGCGGCCGCCTGCGACGAACCGGCGATTGCGGCACCGAAAAACGGCGCTTCCACCTACAACCCGAATCCCCGCGTACTGCTGACTACCGGCGCACAGCCGGACGAACAGGTGGCGCAGGTGAAAATCGGCACGGGCAGCTGGCAGGACGGTGTGAACAATCCGTCTCTGTTCTCTCCCAGCGGCGCGGTCGGCGGCAGTGCGGCGGTGATGTTCAAGGCTGAAACGCAGACGGCGGGAGCAAAAACGCTTACGGTGCGATGTGTCAATCCCGACTTTGAAGCGCCCAGCGCCGAGATTTCCCGTTCGTTTACGGTGCTGGCGTCTCCGTTTGAGGAAATCACGGCCAATGAGACCAAGTTGAAAGCAAGCCATATCACGGCGCTCCGCACCGCCGCCAACACCGTCCGCGTGTATTACGGCCTTGCGCCGGTTTCATGGAGCGAGGAGATCACGGCGGGCAGAACGGAAGTGAAAAACTGGCCGCTTCACATTCTGGAAATCCGCACCGCCGTGGAGCCGGTGATTGCGGTCATCAATCAATACAGCACCGGCTCCGGCTTTGCCGTACCGGAACCGGACTGGGATGAGCTCGGCACCGGCAGGCCCCGTGCGGCGGTGATGAAACAGCTTTCCGAACTGATTCTGTCGCTGTAACAAATTCAAGCGTTTCCGCTTTGTGCGGGAGCGCTTTTTTCATACATACCAAACAATGAAACGGAGGTTTTATGATGAAGGAAATCTGGGTCTGGATTCAGGCCGCGTTGGCCGCAGTCGGCGGCGCGCTCGGCTGGTTCCTCGGCGGGTGGGACGGCTTTCTCTACGCGCTGGTGGCGTTTGTCGTCCTCGACTATCTGACGGGCGTGCTTTGCGCGGTTGCCGACAAACAGCTCTCCAGCGAAATCGGCTTCAGGGGCATCTCCCGTAAGGTGCTGATCTTTGCGCTGGTGGGCGTGGGAAATATCATCGACAGCCAGGTGCTGGGCGACGGCGGCGCGGTGCGCACGGCGGTCATCTTTTTCTATCTGTCCAACGAGGGTGTGTCCATTCTGGAAAACGCGGGGCATCTGGGACTTCCCATCCCCGAAAAACTGAAGGCGGTTCTGGAACAGCTCCACGACCGCGGCAACGAGGAGGACAAATAATATGAACCTGCACAAACTGCTTCTGACCAACAACGCCTGCTACAAGGCGGGCAGAACCATCACGCCCCGGGGCATTATGGTGCATTCCACCGGGGCGGACAACCCCAATCTCAAGCGCTATGTAGGCCCGGACGACGGCCTGCTCGGCAAGAACCAGTACAACAACCACTGGAACACCGACAAACCGGGCGGACGGCAGGTCTGCGTTCATGCTTTTATTGGTAAGCTGGCGAACGGGATGATTGCAACGTACCAGACGCTGCCGTGGAACATGCGCGGCTGGCACTGCGGGAGCGGCTCCCAAGGCTCCGGCAACGACACGCACATCAGTTTCGAGATTTGCGAGGACAATCTCTCCGATGCCGCGTATTTCAATGCGGTTTACAAGGAGGCAGCCGAGCTGTGCGCTTACCTTTGCAAACAGTACGGCATCCGCCCGGAGCGGCCGTACCTCATCTGCCACAGCGAGGGGCATGAGTTGGGCATCGCCAGCAACCACGGCGATGTGATGCACTGGTTCCCCAAGCACGGGAAGTCTATGGACACTTTCCGCGCAGAGGTCAAGCGTCTGCTGGAAAACGGCGGCTCGGGAACATCTTCTTCATCCACAGCCAAATCGGTGGACGAGCCAGCGCGGGAGGTCATCCGCGGGGACTGGGGCAACGGCGCGGATCGAAAAAATCGCCTGACCGCCGCCGGGTATGACTATGCCGCCGTGCAGGCAAGAGTCAACGAGATTCTTGCTGGCAAGAGCGCTTCAACCACGGCAACCTATGAGATCTACACCGTGGTCAAGGGAGATACCCTCTGGGGCATCGCCGCCAAGAAGCTCGGCAGCGGCACGAGGTACAAGGAAATTAAGACGCTGAACGGGCTGAGCTCGGATACCATCTGTGCCGGGCAGAAGCTGAAATTGCCGAAATAAGTGTAAAACCCACTGAGGATTCGTTCCTCGGTGGGTTTATTTTTTTGCCTGTTTTCGTCAAAGCGGCGCCTTCACCTCCAGTGGGTAGTGAAGAAAGCTGCTTTGGAGGTAATGTCATGGACAGACTGCAGACAGACGGAACAGTTCCAACTACGCCGCGCATGACGCAGGAGGCGCTTCAGCGGGAAGCGGACTACGCGCGGGCGCAGAAAATACTCGAATCCATGCGCGGCCGAGAGCTGATTTCATTGTCCGAATTCGACCAAATCACCGCCTTAAACCGCGAATCTTTCTCTCCCGCGCTGGCGGAGATTATGCCCTGAATCCGTTGCTATCACAGTCCGTCGGAGGTAACATGACACACTGACCGAGGGGGTGAAAATGTGAAGAAGGTCACGAAAATAGATTCCCGTGCTGTCATCCCGATTGGGGAAAATGAAAAGCCGAAACTGCGTGTCGCGGCCTACTGCCGGGTTTCCACCGACAGCGACGAGCAGAAGGAAAGCCTGGAAACGCAGATTCGGCATTATGAATCCTACATCAAGGCCAATCCCGCGTGGGAATTTGCCGGCGTGTATTCCGACGAAGGCATCACGGGTACGAAAAAAGAAAAGCGTCCGGAACTGCTCCGGATGATTGCCGACTGCGAGGACGGGCGGATTGATTATATCGTCACCAAGTCCATCAGCCGGTTTACGAGAAACACTGCCGACTGTCTGGAACTGGTGCGCAAGCTGCAGAAGCGCGGCATTTTTATCTGTTTTGAGAAGGAAAATTTGGATACCGGCACCATGGAAAGCGAATTCATGCTGTCCATCCTGAGCGGACTTGCCGCGGAGGAATCGGCTTCCATCTCTCAGAACAACAAATGGTCGATTCAGAGCCGGTTCCAAAACGGCACGTATAAAATCACCTGCCCGCCCTATGGATACGATTCCGTTGACGGAATGCTCGTCATTAACGAACGGCAGGCAAAAGTCGTTCGCTTTATCTTTTCGGAAATGCTGACCGGAAAGGGAACGCCCCAAATAGCCAAAGAATTAAACCGCCGCGGACGAAAGGGAAAGACGGGCGGTCAGTGGACAGCGACGACCATTCGCGGAATGGTGATCAACGAAAAGTATACCGGCGACGCTGTTTTTCAGAAAACCTATACCGACTCGAATTTCAACCACCGCCGCAACGACGGAGAAAAAGAGAAATATCTGCTTCGGGGCCATCACGAACCGATTGTCAGCCGCGAGGACTTTGAAGCCGTACAGGCCGTTATCGCCCAGCACCGCAGGGAAAAAGGCATAAAACCGAAGCAGACAAAGTATCTGAACCGATACCCGTTTTCGGGGAAAATTGTGTGCGGACACTGCGGCGGCACGTTCAAGCGCCGTACCCACGCGTACGGGCGGCATAAAATCGCGTGGTGCTGCGGTACGCACATTGCGGATATCGCCAAATGCCCGGTGAAATACATCCCCCAGTCCGCTCTTGAATGTGCCTTTGTCACGATGATGAACAAGCTCATCTTTGCCAATCAGGCCGTTCTCAAGCCCCTGCTGTTCAGTCTGCGCGGGGTAAACGCCGGCGACGGCATGGCGCGCATCGGACAGCTCGAAAAAAGTCTGGAGGAAAACCGGCGTCAGCAGGAAATGCTGGTCAGTCTGCTGAGCAAGGGGTATCTGGAACCTGCCGTCTACAAGAAAAGCAACAACGAACTGCTTCGGGAAGCCGAGCGGATTCAGCATCAAAAAGATTCCATTTCCCGTCTTTTGAACTGTGACAGTCAATATCTGACGGATGTCAGCGAGCTTCTGCAGTACTGCACCAAGGCAAAAATGCTGCGGGAGTTTGACGGAAAACTGTTCTCCCGTTTTGTGGAGCGGATTCACGTGTATGAGCGCGAAAGAATCGGCTTCGAAATGAAATGCGGCGTAACGCTGAAAGAAAGGCTGGTGATTTGAATGAGCCACATCCCCTACGGCTACCGGGTTGAAAACGGGCGTGCCGTGATTGACGAAGACGCCGCCGGGCGGGTGCGAACGCTGTTTGACGCCTATCTGTCCGGTGATTCCATGAATATCGCCGCCGGCAAAGCGGGGATTAAAAGTTTCCACGCCGGAATCGGCAGGATGCTTACAAACACCTGCTACCTGGGCGACGGATTTTATCCCGCCATTATCGACGAGGAGACTTTTGAGGCCGCAGAAGCGGAGCGCGCGAGTCGGGCGGAAAAGCTGGGCCGTATTCAGAAACCAAAAGAACCGAAAAAGGCGGTCTTTCCAACGTCTTTTCGTATGCGCGAAGGGACGGAGAAGTTTGACGACCCGTTCGAGCAGGCGGAATACGCCTACAGTCTGATAAAAACGGAGGTGAGAACAGATGGAGGTCAGTAAAAACATCACGGTCATCCCGGCGAGGAAACACAGGCGTACCGAACCGGGCGAGGAAAAGCCGAAGCTGCGGGTCGCCGCCTACTGCCGGGTTTCCACTGACACGGAGGAGCAGGCCACCAGCTATGAAACGCAGATTGACCATTACACCGCCTACATTAACGGTCATCCGGACTGGACGCTGGCGGGTGTTTTCGCGGACGACGGAATCAGCGGAACCAATACCAAGAAGCGCGACGAGTTCAACCGCATGATCGACGAGTGCATGGCGGGCAAAATCGACATGATTGTCACCAAATCCATCAGCCGGTTTGCCCGCAACACGCTGGACTGCCTGAAATACATCCGTCAGCTGAAAGAGAAAAATATTCCCGTTTATTTTGAAAAAGAAAACATTAACACCATGGATTCCAAGGGTGAAGTGCTCTTAACGATTATGGCGTCACTTGCCCAGCAGGAAAGTCAAAGCCTTTCTCAGAACGTGAAACTGGGCCTGCAGTACCGCTACCAGCAGGGACAAATCCAAGTCAACTGCACCCGCTTCCTCGGCTATACCAAGGACGAAAACAAGCATCTGGTGGTCGTTCCGGAGGAGGCAAAAATCGTTCGGCGCATCTACCGGGAATACCTTGAGGGCGCCAGTATGCTCAAAATTGCCCGCGGTCTGGAAGCGGACGGCATTTTAAACGGCGCGGGCAATGCGCACTGGCACACCAGCAACATCAGCCAGATTCTGCGAAACGAAAAATACATCGGGGACGCCCTTCTGCAGAAAACCTACACCACCGATTTCCTCACAAAAACGCGCGTCAAAAACCAAGGAATCGTCCCGCAATATTACGTGGAAAACAGCCACGAAGCCATTATCCCGCATGAGATTTTCATGCAGGTGCAGGAGGAGCTGGTGCGCCGTCGGCTGGTTCATAAAAGCCCGAACGGGAAAAACCGGGTGTTCAGCAGCTGTCACTGCCTGTCTAACATCGTTTACTGCGGCGGCTGCGGGGAGTTTTACCGCCGGATTCACTGGTACAACCGAGGCAAAAAGTCCATCGTTTGGCGGTGCATCAGCCGGCTGGAGAACACCGGCCTGTACTGCGACGCCCGCACCGTGCCGGAGAGCCGGCTTGAGCAGGTGCTGGTCAAAGCCATCAACCGAACGCTCTGCGACAAGGACGATTTTCTCAACGTTTTGCAGAAAAACATTGAAACCGTTCTCAGCCACGGGAACGACCGGGCGCTCGCCGACATTGAAAAACGCTTGAAGGAACTGCAGGCGGAGCTTTTGAAACTGGCCGTGTCCAATTCGGATTACGAGAAAGTCGGCAATGAGATTTACCGTCTGCGGGACGAGAAGCAGAAGGCCCTGATGGAAAGTGCCAACCGCGATGAGGCTAAGAAGCGTATTGCCGACATGAGTGCTTTCCTGCGGGAACAACCCGCCGCCCTGACCCAATACGACGAACCGCTTGTCCGGAGGCTGATTGAAAAGGTCACCGTCTACGAGGACAAATTCACTGTGGAATTCAAGTCTGGCGTGATGGTGGATGTGGAGGAATAGGATGGGAAAATGGGCGAACGTTTCCTCTTGCGGTTCGCTGAAAAACCTGCTTTTCGCTTGTTGCCTTTGAGTTCAGAGACTTTCCGCAAACTGTTTGCCATACTCTCTGCAGGTAGCGAGCTCCGCTTCATCCGGAATCCACAAAGCCCGGTGCCCCTCGTTCACAATTTGAAAACCGGCTTTATTCAGTTCCTCCGTAAGCTGTTTTACGACTTCTCCGCTCCAGCCGTAGCTTCCGAATGCTGCGGCACGCTTATTTTTAAATTTGAGCCCTTTGATCATCTCCATCATGCCGCCAATTGAAAACAGGTACCCGTTGTTGATGGTCGGAGAACCGACCAGAATGGCCCTGGACCGGAACACCTCGGAGATGATATCGTTCTTGTCTTCTTTCGCGGAATTCATCAATTTAACGGCGATGGAAGGATCGGCGTCGCGAATGCCTGCCGCGATGGCCTCTGCCATTTTGCGGGTGGAATTCCACATGGTATCGTAAACCAGCGTAACCTGATTCTCCTGATAATCATCCGCCCATTTCAGGTACTGCTCGATGATCTGGGCGTAGTGGGACCGCCAGATCACACCATGGCTGGGGCAGACAAGATTCAGCGGCAACTTCAGGTCGAGAACCTCGTGGATTTTCCTGGTCACGAATTTGCTGAACGGGGTCAGAATGTTGGCGTAATACTTCAGGGCCTCGGTAAAAAGCTCCGCCTGATCGACTGTATCGTCATACAGGGACTCGGTTGCATAGTGCTGGCCGAAGGCATCGTTGCTGAACAGAATGTTCTCGCCTGTCAGATAGGTGAACATGGTGTCCGGCCAGTGGAGCATCGGCGCCTCCACGAAAATCAGCTTGCTGTCACCAAGATCCAGCGTATCCCCGGTCTTGACGGTGACAAAGTTCCATTCCGGGCGATGATAATGCCCCTGAATGATCTTTTGGCCGTTCGCTGTGCAGTAGATGGGGGTGTCCGGAATCTCCCGCATCAGCTCCGGAAGGGATCCGCTGTGGTCGATTTCATTATGGTTCATAACGATATAGTCGATGCTTTTCAAGTCGACGTCCTGCTTCAGGCGGGCAACAAACTCCTTATCAAAAGGCTGCCACACCGTATCGATCAGGGCGGTCTTTTTGTCGCGCACCAGATAGGAATTATATGAGGAGCCCTTGTGCGTGGAATATTCGTCCCCGTGGAACCGGGTGAGCTCCCAGTCGACCTTGCCAACCCAGCTTACCTTATCCGTCAATTTTTTTGCCATCTTTTTTACCTCCGTCATTTTTATACGATAGGACTTATACCTGCAATCGCCTATGCGAATGCACAGACACGCGCGATTATTCGATGTCATTTAACGTGTCGGGCTGCAAAATGCGAATTCGTTTACCATTGCGCTCCAAAAGGCCTTCTTCCTCGAATTTCCCTATTTTTCGGGACAATGTCTCAGGGGCCGTCCCTAAAAATGCGGCCAGCTCCTTCATGGGCAGTGGAAGTGTCACTTCGTTTGATTCGGCTACCTTCATCAAATCCAGCAGATATCCGGCCAGACGGGACGCCACGGATTCGGTTGCCGTACTGGTAATAAGGCGGTCCGCCGCAACCAGGCGCCGGTTGTATTCCTCCAGCAGCTTGATACTGATCGACGGATACTGCGCCAGCAGATTCATGAAATCTTCCCGACCGATCGTACAGACTTCCAGCGCCGACAGCGCTTCGCCGAAGCCGGCCGGATTTTCGGATCCGAACAGGCTTTCCGCCCCAAAGAAATCACCAGACTCCAACACGCGCAGAAGCTGCTCTTTCCCCGATCCGGAAAGCTGATAGACCTTGACACGGCCGCGGGAAATAATGATAAGTCCGCTCTGCCGGTCGGGAGAAAACACCGTTTCCCCCCGGCGGAAGTTCCGGTGCCGCGTTATACCGCTGATTTTTACCAGGCTCTCATGATCCAGATGGTTAAAAATAGGCACCAGTTCCGCACACACATGGTTTGGCACGATCCTCCCCCCTCCTAACAATATAGAATCAAGCAGCCGACCAGCAGAACGGCGTCCGTTGGCTGCTTATTTCATTACTTTACTTCCGTTCGGATACCGGCGTCAATCTGTGAAAGCAGCTGGTATTCCTTTTGGAACCCCTCACAGGCGTCGGAAGGGGCGGTATATCCGCCAGTTACCTCACGTAGCTGATCCAGAATCCTGTTCAGTTCGCTGCGATCGGTTCCTTCGGACAGCCTCGCATGGAGATTGCCGACAAGCCAACCGACCTTTTCAAGCTCGGGATGAGCGCCGCCATGTACACGCCGTACCACCGGCAAGACTGCGTCCAGCTCTTTGAAAGCAGCAAGGACAGATTTCGGGCAGTTTTCCAAAGCACCTCTTTTGACAGACATGATTTTCCCTCCTTTTTTCTTTATGACAGTTTCAGCACATCATAACCAAGATCGCGTACCACCGCGGCAAGCGCTTCCGGTTCCGTCTTTTCTTCATCGTACTGAACCTTTGCCTTACTGGAGTTGAACAGAACCGTGACCGATTCCACACCGGATGCATTTTTCAATGCGGTTTCAATCTTCTGGGCACAGGTGGGGCAAACAAGCTGTTCTAATTGCATCGTCACTTTTTTCATTATGATTCCCTTCTTTCTGTTAGATTGTGATTTTATTTTATCACCATTCCAAGTAATTTCCTTGACCTATGTCAAGTTTTCCAGTTCTATTTTATTTTTTCGTGCGGGACGCAGCAGGCGCATTGCGTTGAGGATCACCACAAGAACGCTGGCTTCATGGACGAACATGCCGCTGGCCATATGGATATAGCCTGCAAAAAGTCCCGCGAGCAGCAGAAACACCGTACTGACCGCGATAACAATATTCTGGCGTGTCAATCCAACGGTGCGTTTTGCAAGTCGTAAAGCAATCGGAATACTTTCCAGATTTGACCGGATCAGAACCACGTCAGAGGTTTCCACGGCCACATCGGTGCCACCGCCCATGGCGATGCCAGTATCCGCGGCGGCCAACGCGGGACTGTCGTTCACGCCGTCGCCCACAAAAGCCACAACATGCCCTTCCCGCTGCATAGCCTTTACCGCGGCCAGCTTATCCTGGGGCAAAAGCTCTGCCCGCGCTTCACTGAGCCCGATTTTCGTCGCTACCGCCTCGGCGGTTTTACGATTGTCTCCAGTGAGCATCACCGTACGCTTGACGCCGAGTTTGTACAAATCAGAGATCATTTGCGCAGCGCCCGGTTTTACCGCGTCGGAAATCGCGAACAGCAGAAGAATTTTCCCGCCTACAGCCAGCAAAACAGTGGTAGCGCCGCGGTTCTGCGCTTCCGCCAGATCGTGACGCTGACTTTCCGTCAAGGGAATCCCGTTTGCCTCCATCATACGGGCGCTGCCTGCCAGAACCGATCTGCCATTGATCTCGGCGCGCAGTCCAAGGCCCTTTTCCGCTTCGCTGTGTATCGTCTCCGAAGATTCCGCTCCCCGATCCTTCGCGTAGTTTACAATGGCAGCAGCCAGCGGATGATCGCTGGCACTTTCCACGGCCGCCGCAAGCTCCAGCGCCTTCGGGATATTGTCCGTATATGGATACAGCGCTGTCACACTGGGATGTCCCACCGTCAGTGTCCCGGTCTTATCGAAGACCATCGTGTCCGTTTTGGCGAACGTGTGAACGCTGTCGCCGCCTTTAAGCAGCGTCCCGTTCCGGGCGCCGCGCCCAATCCCCGCCACGTTGGCCACCGGGGCGCCAATCACCAGCGCGCCTGGGCAAGCCAGCACCAGAACCGTAATCGCGGTGTCAAGGTTCCGGGTAATCAGCCACGCGGTGACAGCCAGAACGACTACCACAGGCGTGTACCATTTTGCAAATCGGTCGATAAACCGTTCCGCAGGAGATTTCGCATCCTGTGCTTCCTCCACCAGCGCGATAATCTTGGCGAACGTGGTGTCCTCTCCGACCTTGGTTGCCCGCATCTCCAGCGTCCCGCTATCCAAAATAGTGCCTGCAAAAATCTGATCGCCGGGGCCTTTGTGTGCAGGGGTTGATTCCCCGTTAATGCTGGCCTCATCAAGATAGCCTTCTCCCGATTCAACCATACCGTCTACCGCGACCTTGCCTCCCGTCTTTACCAGCAGCCGATTGCCTTCTTCCACTTCATCTGCGGAAATCTCCACAGCGCCGGAAGAATCAAGCCGCCAAGCTGTGGCCGGAGCCATTTCGGTAAGCGTTCGGATGGCGCTTTTCGTCTTGTTCAGGGTTCGCTGCTCAAGATAGGTACCGAACTGGAACAGGAACGTCACGATTGCCGCCTCGCTGTATTCCCCAATGTACAATGCGCCGATTACCGCTATGCTCAGTAGAAGCTCAATGCCTACCGTTTTCATCCGGAACCCCGTCAGCGCTTTGAACAAGATTGGCAGCCCCGCCAGAACCGTAGCGACAAGATACGCTGCAATGATGAGAGCTTTCCAACCGGTAAGCCTTTCAGCAGTATATCCTATTACGGTCAGCGCCCCAGCGGCAAAGGTAAGCGGCGCGGCGTACCGTTTCGTCAGGCCGAGAAGCTTTCTCTCAAATTTTTTCATCTTAATCACCTCAATCCTTTCTTTGACCCTATTATGGTCTAAGGGGGCCGAAAGGAAATTGATGTAGGTCAAGAATCTGAAATTCTCTTAATTTTTTCAAACCATGATAAACCAATATACAAGTATGCCGCGAACTCGAATATGTTTTCGCGGCGTTTCCCAACTACCAACTGAGAAAGCAAACGCTCCGTCTGCCGGGCTTTCGGGTTCATTCGGACAAAGCTTTCGATCCCAGATATTCCTTCAGGACAATCGCATGATTGATTTTCGGGTCTTTTGCCCCATACAACAGGGTAACCGTATTTTCCCTGCTTTGAAGAATGATCTGCCGGGCGGCCGCCTGCGCTCCGGCATCCGCATCCAGTTCCTTTCGATAAAGCATGCCGAATTCCTCCAAACGATCCGCTTTATGCCCAAACCACATCCGAAGTTCGCGGCTGGGGGCGAGTTCTTTTACCCAGCCATCCAGATGCGCTTTTTCTTTGGATATGCCTCGCGGCCACAGACGATCCACCAGCAAGCGTATCCCGTCACTTGTTTGAAAAGGATCATAAACCCGTTTTATTTGCAGCGCCATATCAAAGGTCTCCTCTCTCTGTTTTCTGCTGAAAATCCGCTATACTAATGGCAAGATGCCACCGAAATGTTTTATCAAATTTAGAGTCTGTTAACATATTATTAAATCGGCTTATTATCATATCAAAATCCAGACCTGTTCCCGCGCACATGCTAAAACTCAAAAAACATCAATCCTGTTCTCTCACCAAGCCCCAAAAACGAAAAACATCTATCCTGTCCTGTCGTGAAATCTCGTTATCAATCCTGTTCTCTCGCGAACGGAATCCGACCCGATAGACTGGTTCCCATGCACGGGTAAAAACCCGTTCTGAGTGTACAGTTTGAAAATTCAAAAACCACAGAAATGGCTTATTTACTGGGGTTTCCGTACACTCAGTCTTTTACCCTTGACATCAATACGACCGTCTCGACGTGCGCCGTCCTCGGGAACATGTCCACGGGGGTAACGACCTTGGGCTCGTAGCCTTTCTGTACGAAGAGCTTCAGGTCGCGCGCAAGGGTAGCCGGGTCGCAGGAAACATAGACGACGCGCTGCGGCGCCATGGCGGCGACGGTATCGATCAGGGAAGCGTCACAGCCCTTGCGCGGGGGATCGAGGACCACCACGTCGGGGCGGGTCCCGCGGTTTTTCAGCATGGACGCGGCTTTCGCGGCGTCCGCGCAAAGGAACTCCGCGTTGGTGATTCCGTTCAGCTCCGCGTTTTTTTTCGCGTCCTCCACCGCCTGCTCAATGATCTCCACACCGATGACATGCGCGGCGTTTTTCGCCATGGAAAGGCCAATGGTGCCAGTCCCGCAGTAAAGGTCCAGCAGGGTCTCTTTTCCGGTCAGGCCGGCATATTCGCCCGCAAGCGTATAAAGCCGCTCCGCCTGGTCGCGGTTGACCTGATAAAACGACATGGGAGAAATATGGAAATTCAGGCCGCAGAGCGTATCCGTAATAAAATCGCTGCCCCAAACGGTACGGCATTTCTGTCCAAGAACCACATTCGTGCGTTCCCGGTTCACATTGATGATGACGCTTTTCAAGCCCGGCACCTTTTTCTTCAGCATTTCCACCAGTTCCGGTTCAAAATGCACCCCGTTGCCGTTGACGACCACACAGACCATCACTTCGCCGGTCGCGCCCGCGCGGCGCAGGTACAGGTGCCTCAGCCTTCCCTTGCCGGTTTCCTCGTCGTAGATATCCTCTCCGCTCTGGCGCGCCCACTCCTGGAAAGCCTCCATGGCGGCGGTAAACTCATCCGGCTGCAAAAGGCACTCCGAACAATGGATGATGCGGTGGCTGTGGCTGGCGAAAAAGCCCATCCGCACCTCGTTCCCCGGGCCGCGCCCGATAGGAAGCTGCGTTTTGTTGCGGTAACGGTCGGGATTTTCCGCGCCGACAATCGGCCGGATTTTTAGCTCATGAAAGCCGCCGATGCGCTCGAGGGCGTCCCGCACGCGCTGCTGCTTCGCCTTTAGCTCCGCCTGATAGCTGATATGGCGGTACACGCAGCCCCCGCACTGCGCAAACTGGGCACAGTCGAGCGGAACGCGGTCCTTTGAGGCGGTCACGATTTTATCGATACGGCCAAACGCATAGGTTTTGGCCGTTTTCAGTATCTTTACGCGAAGCCTGTCCCCCGCCGCCGCGAGCGGCACAAACACCGCGATGTCCCGATAGCGGCCGACGCCGTTTCCCTCCGCGGTATAGCCGGTTATTTCCATATCCACAAGTTCGTTCTTTTTAATTTCCATGTTCTCCCCCGTAAAATCGAATGGATTCCGCCACCCTTATTGTCTTATTATTTTAGCATTATACCCCCACAAATACAATACCGGCGAAAATCCGCGGAATTTTGAAACAATGCTTGACAAGGCGCGGATACCCGAATATAATAGTGCAAAAGACAGCAAACCGATGAGTAAGAGTAGTAAACAGGCAAAGCGCCGGAAAAGAGAGCCGCAGGCGGTGTGATGCGGTACGGCGGGGCCTGCCGAATGGACTTACGAGGGCAGCGCGAAAGGAAACAAGTAGCCGCTGACGGGAACTCCGCCCGTTACCAAGGGAGCGCGCATGCTGGTGCGCGGAAAAAGAGGCGCTTTCGCGCAATCCGGGTGGTACCGCAGGAGCAATCGCTCTTGTCCCTGAGTTTTAGGGGCAAGGGCGTTTTTTATACTCTTTTTGTCCATACTATTTTTGATCTGAAAGGAGAATCATCATGAAAAACATCCCGCACAGAATGATCTTATCCGAGGAGCAGATGCCCACGCAATGGTACAATCTCCGCGCGGACATGAAATCCCTGCCGGACCCGATGCTGAACCCCGGCACTTTAAAGCCTATCCGCACCGAGGAGCTTTATCCCATTTTCTGCGAGGAGCTGGCAAAGCAGGAGATGGACAGCACCACCCCTTATATCGATATTCCGGAAGAGATTCTGGATGTTTACAAGGCATACCGTCCCTCCCCGCTCAACAGGGCCTATGCGCTTGAAAAATATCTGGATACGCCGGCGAAGATCTATTACAAATTTGAGGGCGGCAACACCTCCGGCAGCCACAAGCTCAATTCCGCCGTCGCCCAGGTTTACTACGCGAAGAAACAGGGCCTGACCGGCCTGACGACCGAAACGGGCGCCGGCCAGTGGGGCACCGCGCTGGCGGAAGCGTGCGCCTATTTTGGAATCGGTCTGGACGTCTTCATGGTCAAGGCCTCCTTTCAGCAGAAGCCCTACCGCAAGGCGATCATCCAGACCTTCGGCGCCAATGTGGTCGCCAGCCCCAGCTCCACCACGCAGGTCGGCCGCGCCATCCTTGAAATGGACCCCGATACGACCGGCAGTCTCGGCTGCGCGATCTCGGAGGCGATCGAAAAGGCTACGACGACCCCCAACTGCCGCTATGTCCTGGGCTCGGTGCTGAACCAGGTGCTGCTGCACCAGTCGATCATCGGCCTGGAATCCAAAAAGGCAATGGAGCTGCTCGGCGAATACCCGGATATCGTCATCGGCTGCGCGGGCGGCGGTTCCAACCTCGGCGGGCTGATCGCGCCTTTCATGCAGGATAAGCTGCTCGGCAGAAAGAACCCGTATTTTATCGCCGTGGAGCCCGCCTCCTGCCCCTCCCTGACCCGGGGCCGCTATGCCTACGATTTCTGTGACACCGGCAAGGTCACCCCGCTGGCGAAAATGTATACGCTGGGCAGCGGCTTCATCCCCTCGCCGAACCATGCGGGCGGCCTGCGCTACCACGGCATGTCCCCGATTATCTCCAAGCTGTACCATGACGGATACCTTGACGAGGCGCGCTCCGCGGAACAGACCAAGGTATTTGACGCCGCCGTACAGTTCGCCAAGCTGGAAACCATTCTGCCCGCCCCGGAAAGCGCGCACGCCATCCGCTGCGCGATGGACGAGGCCGTCAAATGCAAAGAAACCGGCGAGGAAAAAACCATCCTGTTCGGACTGACCGGAACCGGCTATTTCGACATGGCCGCGTACACCGCTTATCTGGAGCACACCATGACGGACTACATTCCAACGGACGCGGATCTGCAGCCCGGATTTGATTCTCTGCCGAAGATTCCCGGCGCCCAGGATTAGTCAAATAACGGTCTTAAAAATTCCGTATGATACCTTTTCGATAATTAACGAAAATTTATCGTCAATAATAACTAAATTGCACCAACAAAAAACTACGTTTTATACAATAAAGAGATTCTTGACAAATCGATTGTGAAGTGATTGACACTGGGAAACACGGGTACTATAATAAAATCACGGAACCAAGAAATGGGACCGTATCCGATCTGATTACAAGACTGTGGCAAGGACTTGTCACGACCTTTTCAATACAACTCCTCCCCAAAAACAGGAACCGGTGCATACCGGTTCCTGTTTTATTATATGTCGATTTTTTTGAAATAATTTCACATTATTCCTCCCCTCCGTCCACATTTTGTATAATGCTGTTAAGAAATTAAATGTCGAGGGATGTGGAAATATGAGAGACCGCCGAAAAAAACGTCTGATGCTCTGCATCATATGTGTGTGCGCCGCGGCCCTGATGCCGATGATCGCGGCCCTGTCCTGCTACGCGGAGGATTATCCCGATATCAGTAAAATAGACTCCAACCTGTATTATCCGGACAACCAGCAGTTTTTCCGCAGGCCGGGAACAGGTTTCGTACTGATCAGCTCCAACGCCTCCTCCACCCGTACCGCGCTCCTTGACAGCGACGGGAACCTTGATTACGGTTCCGTCCGGGGACCGACCGTCATTAAATTCGTATATGAAGCCGCCTGCCTGTCCGGAAATTACCTGTATCTTGCCGGAATGTCCCCCAGCGCCGCGAACTGCGCGGTAATCGGGCGTCTTGATTTAAGCGACGGCAAGTGTATCGTCAACAATATTCTGAGTGTCAGCTGTGACTTTTCACGGAATTTCAGCGCGGACGCACAGGGAAGGGTGACGCTTGTCACCGTCCCCTACGGCGAGCAGCTGGACGCAGGCACGCCGGCGTCCAGCTTTCTGTTTGACGGCGCAAATAACAACGGGAACATCTCCCCGGAACCCCCCGGCCCGGACTCCAGCTCTCCTTCTTCCGAAGCGCCGGACTCTTCGGCGCCGGAATCCGGTGTCCCGGACCCCGGCAGCTCTTCGTCATCCCCCTCCGATCAAATTCCCGCCGACCTTCCGTCCGTGATGGAAAATTATGATTTTCCCGGCCCGGTAACGCTGGAGGCCCTTCAGGGCGAAATGGCCGAAGTCAATCCGGACCAGAGTCTTCGCGTTTTTACGGCGGACAAAAAGGAAATAAAAGGCGGAAATATCGGTACGGGCCAGACCATTGTCACCATGCAGGGCGGCAAAACGGCCGGCGCCTACATTGCGGTCATCCCCGGCGATCTGGACGGTTCCGGGACCGTGACGGATTACGACTGCCGCCTGCTGTACGAGTACTTTATCCAAACGGGCGCGGGGGATACGCCGTCCCTCTCCGGGCCGTATCTGGAAGCGGCAAAAATCAGCGACGAAAGCGGCGCGGACAGAAGCGGGCGCAGCCTGCAGACCGGCGACCTGCTGAAAATAAAAAAGCTCATAAAATGACCTTGTATGATTGACCTGGCGGTGAAATGAAAATATAATGGATTTATTAAACAGAAACGAAGGAGCATTTTAGAATGACTGATAAAGTATCCATTCATTGTCTGTATGATCTGACCCACACCGCCGCGGCCCCTCTTCTTGACAAACTGATTTACCCCTGGGAAGCGCTTCCGAAAATCAGCGAGTTCATCTTAAAGCTGGGACCGACGCTTCTGGCCGAGGAATACGACCGGCGCGGCGAGAACGTATGGATTGCGAAAACCGCAAGGGTATTTGATTCCGCCTATATCAACGGACCCGCGATTATCGGGCCGAACACCGAGGTCCGGCAGTGTGCGTTTATCCGCGGCAGCGCCCTTGTGGGCGCCGGATGCGTCGTGGGCAATTCCACGGAGCTGAAAAACGTCATCCTGTTCGACAGCGTTCAGGTTCCCCACTACAACTATGTGGGCGACTCCATTCTCGGCTACAAATCCCACATGGGCGCGGGCTCCATTACCTCCAACGTCAAATCGGATAAAACGCTCGTGGTCATCAGCGCGGACGGCGACCGCATTGAAACGGGCCTGAAAAAAATCGGAGCGATGCTGGGCGACCGCGTGGAGGTCGGCTGCAACTCCGTCCTGAACCCCGGCACCGTCGTGGGCAAGGACAGCACCGTCTACCCGCTTTCCATGGTGCGCGGCTTTATTCCCGCAAGGAGTATTTACAAGCATGCGGGCGAGGTTGCCAACAAAATTTAATGCTGTGATTTTTTGCGGCTTTACATTTTTCACCCCGGAATCCCATATGATTAATGTAATACTTGTGAGGTGATTGAATGAACAAACAAAAAAGGATCGCAGCGATTCACGATATCTCCGGATTCGGGAAATGTTCCCTTACGGTTGCGCTTCCTATTCTTTCCGCCGCGGGAATCGAAGTCTGCCCCGTCCCGACCGCCGTGCTTTCCTCCCATACGGGGGATTTAGATGGCTTTACCTACCGCGACCTGACGGACGATATGCCCGGGTTCCAAAAGCAGTGGAAACAGCTTGGCCTGAGTTTTGAGGCGCTTTACAGCGGTTTTTTGGGATCGTATGAACAGATTTCGATCGTATCGGACTTTTTTGATACCTTCAAAACGGAGAACACCCTTGTTATGGTTGACCCCGTGATGGCGGACAGCGGCGAGCTGTACCGGACCATTACCCCTCAAATGGCCGAGGGAATGGTGAACCTGTGCGGAAAAGCCGACCTGATCGTACCGAATTTCACGGAAGCGGCGTTTCTGCTGGGCGAAAAGTACCGCGAAGGCCCCTACACCCGCGATTACGTCGAAAATCTGCTGCGGCGTCTGAGCGGGCTGGGCCCGCGTCAGGTTGTCATCACCGGGGTCTGGTTCAGCCCGGACCTTCTGGGCGCGGCGGGATACAACCGGAACACGGACGCGGTCAGCTACGCGTTCTCGCAGAAGATCAGGGGACGTTACTACGGTACGGGGGATATCTTTGCCAGCGCGCTTCTGTCGGGGCTTTTGAACGGAATGGAGCTGGACATCGCCATGCAGACCGCGGTCGACTTTACCGCCGGATGTATCCGGCGCACAAGGGAGGCCGGGACCGACCCGCGGTACGGCGTCCACTTTGAAGCGGGGCTTCTGAAATTCATGCACGAGCTGGGGATAACGGAATAATACTGCGGAGGGAACGGTGCGTTCCCTCCGTTTACTTTGCCGGTAAATAATTGTATAATAGAAAAGGAAATACTATCCACAGGCGGGTATTTTCCCGCCAGCCGGAAGGAGGCGTTTTCTTGACGCTGAACAATCCTGTTATTCAAAACATCATCAATTTGGTGCTATATATTTTCAGAATCATGGTACCGCTGATTTCCATACTCGTCATCAGCAAATGCTTTACGTCCATGAAACGCGGGCGCAGGAAGGAAGACCCCGTTGTGATTCTGGAGGACATGGTATCCCACGAAGTCATCCCCGTGCTGTACTGGGAAAATTCGCTCGGGCGCAGCAGAAGCTGCGACATTGTTCTGCACGACCCCACCGTCAGCCGCGACCATGCGGTGCTGATGCGCCGGGAAAGCGGCTGGATCGTCACCGACACCGGCTCGAAATCCGGCACCTTTGTCAACGGCACAAAGGTGAAAGACCGGATGCAGATCCTGCCGGGCGATTCCATCGCCATGGGTTCCACCGCGCTGATGCTGAAGCGGACAAGCGATATCAAAAACGGCAAGCAGCCGAAGCGTAAGGTACGGCACGCCGCGTCACCCGCAGGGCTGCTGGCCGCCACGACCCTGATCCAGCTGCTCCTGTGCGTGCAGGCATGCTTCGGAGGCGGGAAATTCAGCTACCTGCCCGCTGTGCCGTTCGGAGCGATCTTCGCAATGGAATGGCTGCTGTACCTGTTTTCCATGAAGGGGCTGGGGCACGTCAGCTTCGAGCTGGAAACCATCGCGTTCCTGCTGAGCGGAGTCGGCATCCTTCTGATTTCCGGCACCGGCGTGAAAAACACCTATGTGCAGCTCGGCGCGCTCTTCGGGGGCGTCCTTCTGTTCTGCATCATGATCTGGTTCCTCAGCGACCTTGACCGGGTGATGCGCTGGCGCCTGGCAATCGGAATCTTTGCCGTCCTGCTCTTTGCCGCCAACCTTGTGCTGGCCCGCGAACACAACGGCGCCCGCAACTGGATCAGCCTGGGCCCCGTCAGCGTACAGCCGTCGGAGTTTATTAAAATCGCCTTTATCTTTGTCGGCACCTCCACACTGGACAGGCTGCAGACGGCAAAGAACCTGACGGGATTTATCGGGTTTTCCGCCGTATGCATGGGCGCGCTGTTCCTGATGCGCGATTTCGGTACCGCCTGTGTCTTTTTCGTGACCTTTCTCATTATCGCCTTCATGCGTTCCGGAAGCGTGCGCACCATCGCGCTGATCTGCGCGGTCGCGGTGTTCGGCGCTTTCCTGATCTTAAAATTCAAGCCCTATGTCGCGCAGCGGTTCGAGGCATGGCGGCACGTCTGGGAGCATGTGAACGAATCCGGTTACCAGCAGACGCGCGTGCTGAGCTACTCCGCGAGCGGCGGCCTGTTCGGGCTGGGGATCGGGAACGGCTCGCTGAAGGGCGTGTTCGCTTCCACCAGCGACCTGGTGTTCGGCATGGTCTGTGAGGAGCTGGGCCTGCTGCTGGCGGTCGTCATTGTGCTGACGCTTGCGTTTCTGATGTTCTACGCCCGTTCGGACGTTACGCGCAGCCGCTCCACCTTCTATTCCATATCGTCGTGCGCCGCGGGCGGCATGCTTCTGTTCCAGACCTGCCTGAACGTCTTCGGCGCGACGGACGTACTTCCCATGACCGGCGTCACCCTGCCCTTTATCAGCCTGGGCGGCTCCAGCATGGTGGCGGTCTGGGGACTGCTCGCCTTCATCAAGGCGAGCGACGAGCGCACCTACGCGGCAAGGAGGAAAAGCTGATGAAAACGACAGGCTCCCGTTCCTTAATCCTGTATATTCTGGGCATGGCGTTCCTTTTCGGCCTCGGCGTATTCCTGTACGGGTTCGCCATGGAAGGCGGCAGCTGGGCCATGCAGCCGTTCAACAAGCATCTGACGACCGGTGGCCAGCTCGCCAACAGCGGAAAAATCCTTGACCGGAACAATGTCGTGCTTGCCAAAAGCGAAAACGGCAAGCGGGTGTACAACAGCGACGAAGCCGTCCGCCGCGCGATGCTCCACACCGTAGGCGACAGCAACGGCTATATTTCCACCGGAATCCAGTACAACTACCGTTCCGAGCTTTCGGGGTACAATCCCGTCACCGGCCTGGCCGCCCCCACCGGGAAAAGCGGGGGCAGCGACATTAAGCTGACGCTTGACAGCGCGCTGTGCAAGCTCGCGCTTCAGAAGCTGGGCGGCAGCAGCGGCGCGGCCGTCCTTTACAACTACAAGACCGGCGAGATGCTCTGCTCGGTCAGCACGCCGAATTTCGATCCCTCCAATCCCCCGAAGGACCTGAACACGGACAAAACGGGGAAATACAACGGGGTCTATCTTGACCGCGTGCTCTCCTCCACCTATACCCCCGGCTCGATCTTCAAGGTGGTGACTTCCGCGGCGGCGATCGAAAACATTCCCGATCTGGACAGCCGCACCTGGGAATGCAACGGCAGCATTACCATTAACGGCAATAAAATCACCGACGTCGCTTCCTACGGCACCCTCAGCTTTAAAAACGCGCTGGCGAGGTCCTCCAACGTAGCGTTCGCACAGATCGCCATTGAGCTCGGCGCGGACAAAATGACCGAGACGGCAAATTCCATGGGCTTTAACCGCAGCTTCGACCTGGACGGCATCTCCACCAGCAAAAGCATCTATCAGGTGGACGGCGCCGCCGCCAACGAGCTGGGCTGGTCGGGCGTGGGGCAATACACCGACCTGACCAATCCTTTCCACATGATGGTGATGATGGGCGCGATCGCCAACGACGGCGTACCGGTCAAACCCTATCTGATCAGCGGTATCACGGCTCCGTTCGGTCTGACCGTCCGCAGCGGGCATACCCAGACGGGAGACCGGCTTCTGAAAGCCGCCACCGCGGAAAAGCTGAAGGAATATATGCGCTACAACGTTTCGAGCTATTACGGCGACGGCCTGTTCCCCGGCCTTGCCGTCTGCGCCAAAACCGGCACGGCGGAGGTGGGCGGCGGGAAAAAACCGAACGGCTGGATGGTCGGCTTTTCCTCCAATGAGAAAACGCCGCTTGCGTTCGCGGTTGTAGTGGAAAATTCCAGAAGCGGCATCAGTTCCGCCGGGCAGATCGCTTCCGCCCTGATGACCGCCGCGGCCAAAACAATCAAATAGGCAAATAAAAAATGACCTTCACAGGTCATTTTTTATTTGCCTTCTTTTGTTTCGGAAAGCGCGTGCTCGTAAAGCTTGTGCATCCTGTCCATATGGTAGCGGTAAACAATCTCCGTTTCGCCGCCGGGTTTTACGGAATCTTCCGTCAGCTCCATCACTTCCAGCGCCTTCAGCTCGTCCAGTATCATCTCATAAGTGGAGATTTTACAGGAAATGCCGAAAACCTCGTCATCGTTCCAGCGCAGGAATTTTGCCTGAGCAATATACATTTTGACATTGTAGCTCAGCTTCTGGATCGCGCTGTCCACCGCGAAGGTATCGATCTGCCAGAACGAGGCGGCGCTCTCCATCGCCTGGTCCACCTGGCTGCGCAGATGGACAAAGGATTTCTTGATTTCTTCGGCGTAGTTGGGCGGCATAATCACCAGATTGACAAGAATGGCGATCACAATGCCGATCGCGCTGCCCGCAATACAGGAAAGGGCGGTGCCGACGCGGAACATCATGGCCGCGAACACAAAGCAGGACAGGGTGGCCGCGCCATAAAGCTTAAACAGATGGCAGAGATACAGCGTAAGGATAATCCCCACTCCGCAGAGCCCGGCGTTCCCGGGCGAGACCATGACAAGGCCATAGCCGACCGCAGCGCCGATCAGCACGCCGATCAGCTTGTTCTTCCCCATTTTGATGGAGGCGTCTATGGATTTCCCCATCGTCATGACGGCGGCAATGACCGCGAAAAACGGCTCGTCCAGCTTTAAAAGGGCGGAAATCACCACACAAAGGGTAACGGCGATCCCCGTTTTTACCACCCGGAAGCCAAGCCGGTTCTCGGTCTTAAGAAGGTTTAACAGCCACTTCATCAATCACCTCATGAGGCCAGCAACAATCTCATAAATTTGTTCCGGTCTCTCGACGATATATTTCGCATTGTTTTCTCTCAGTTCCTTCTCGGTCCGGAATCCCCAAAGGACACCCGCCGTATCCATTCCCGCGGCAGCGCCGGTTTTCATATCCGTGTTTGTGTCCCCGATATAGAGGATGTTTTCCGGGCTGACGGCAAACTCGTCCGCGATCAGCAGCGCGCCCTCCGGGGAAGGCTTTCGGGCCACCTCCTGCCGCTGCCCGTAGCACAGGTCAAAGGTTCCTCTCGGGAACAGCGCGTCGATAATCGCAGTGGTGCAGTTGTGCGGCTTATTGGAAAGCACCGCCATACGGATTCCCTTTGCTTTCAGTTTTTTCAGCGTATCCTGCACCCCGCTGTAATTCGTGACAAGACAAGTGGGATCGCTTTCATACAGTTCGTCGTAAATCCGCCTCATTTTGCGGACGTCGTCCTCCGTGTACCCCTGCGCGCCCAGCGCGGTGTCAAGCATGGCGTGCATCAGCCTGTCCGTCCCGTTCCCGACGAGATACCTGTATTTTTCCACCTCAATCGGCTCGTATCCGCACCGCTTCATTGCGGTGTTGGCAAAATTGGCGATGGAAGCGAGCGTGTTGGCCAGCGTTCCGTCCAAATCAAAAATACATGCCTTATACAAACAATCACCCTGCAATTCAAAATAACAAATGTATTTATAATAATAAACATTTTTGTAACGATTTGCAAGTCCCTTATGTCCCACACGGCCGTTCAGAACCGAAACAAGGGCAAAAAACATAGAAAAAAGGGGCGCCGGAGTGTGATCCCCGGCGCCCGGCTATGTACTAATTTTGGACTGCCAGTTTAACAGTCTGCTGTTTTTTTCCTGATGGACAAATATTATAAATCGTTCCGTCTTTTGCCACCATTGAGATCGGAATTTTGGGCAAAAGCTTGTGGATCATTTCTACAAATCCGTTCACCGGCGCCTCCGCCATTCCCGTTACAATATGGACCGCACCGATTTGTTTTACAAACCCTACAGCGATCAATGCCGCTTCGTCGTTAAAGTAAACGGTCATTTCCGCCTGCGCGTCACGTGCCGTCTGACGCAGATATTCGAGCTCTTCACAGCTGGTTTCAAATCCCGCAGAGGTTGGCTGCACGCAGAGTACCTGTAAAGAAGTGGAACTCTCTTCGGCAATTTTTTTGCCGGCCCGAATCAGTCTGTCACAGTCACGCTGACCCGTAACGCATACGAGGGTTGTGTTCCTGTCTTTCAATACTGTGCCTCCCTTCCGAATACCGTATTTTCCAACCATACTCAGTATAGTTTGATTTCCTTGCCGTTGTGGTAACAGAAAGTGTATAAATCATTAACAAAGTGTTAAATAAAAATTCGACATTTTTTGTAGGATCCATCACTTTCGGTTTCATTATAGCACAGAAAGCCGGATTTCACAAATGAAAAAATGGAGATCATAAAAAAGCTGCAGAACCATTCATTCTGCAGCTGTGATTTTGCCCCTAATCGTTTACAGTGTCGGGGGCGAGTTATTTAATAATGGAAAGCGGGTCGATATATTTTCCGCCCTTTTTCATTGATAAATGCAGATGGGATGCGTCGGCGCTTTCACACGGGACCGTTCCGACCGTTCCGACCTGCTGACCCTGTTTGACGGCCGCTCCCTTTTTGACGCTCGCCGCTGCCAAACCGCAGTAATAGGTTTCGTAATCTCCGTGCTGAATCACAGCCGTCAGGCCGTAAAGGTCGTCCGTATAGACATTTTTCACCGTGCCGTTCGCGACCGCTTTGACGGCGGTTCCTTCCTTAGCGGCAAAGTCGGTGCCGTTGTGCACACGCCAGTCCTTCATCGTATTTGAGAAAACGGGATTTTCCCCGCTGAATTTCAGCGTGACGTTTTTCTCGACCGGGCTGGCAAAGGTCAGAACGCTGGCCACGGTCTGCTTGGCCGGCACGGCAGACGACGGCGGAGCAGACGGCGCCTGGGACGGGGCCTCAGACGGCTCTTCCTTTGCCGGCTCCGACTCTGCGGGCTCCGCTGCGGAAGAAGTTCCGTCTCCCGTATAGACCTTGATTCCGCTCACCGTTTCATTCGTATGCTGTACCTGTGCGCTGCTTGTCGTCCCTTCCTCGGGAGAAGCATAGTTGACCACGCTGTCATAAGTGGTCCAGGCCGCAACACCAACCGCAATCAGACACACGCCAAGCGCAATATAAAATCCCCTGGAGTTCTTTTGTGATTTGTTATTTAACAGATGTAAATTACTCATTCGTGCCACCTCCGAATATATTTTGGCCATAAATGAAACGTTATATTCGGCGGATAACATTTTTATCATAAAAATAAAAAAAGAAAAAAGACCTAATCCATTTCGACCAGGTCCTTTTTCATTAGCTTGAGGGGTATATTGAGGAGGGTAGAACATGTATCAAGTAATGGTGCGGCTCCATATCCTTGATTACGTCTTTATTATATCGCATAGCGGGATTCAGTTGTTACATAGCTATGAATATCTTATGAATTTTTAATATTCCAAACATTTGTTTGATTTTTTTCAAAAATATGCTATAATATCTGCAGAAGCCAAATACACGGGAGGGCTGCGGAATGTTAACCAAAAGCCAGCAAAAAGTATACGACTATTTAAAAAGCCGGGCCGAAAACGGGCTTCCGCCCACTGTGCGCGAAATCTGCAGCGCAACCGGGCTGAAGTCAACCTCCAGCGTACACGCTCACCTGAAAACGTTGGAACGCGCCGGGTATATCAGCCGTGACGCGGGCCTGAACCGCGCGATCCACCTTGCGGGGGAACAGAGCACCATACAGGTCCCCATCGTGGGAAAGGTCGCCGCCGGCCAGCCGATTCTTGCCGTCGAGGAGGTGGAGGGCTACGTCCCCTTCTCACCCGCCCGTTACAGCGGTGAAGAATATTTTGCGCTGAATGTCCGAGGGGAAAGCATGAAGGACGCCGGGATTCTGAACGGCGATATCGTCGTCGCTCTGAAAACGCCGACCGCGCTCGACGGGGAAATCGTGGTTGCCCTGATCGAAGACGAGGCGACGGTAAAGCGTCTGTTCCGCGAAAAGGACAGGATCCGCCTTCAGCCGGAAAATCCGGATTATCAGCCGATCTACACCAAGGATGTTTTGATCCTCGGGAAAGTCGTCGCGGTGTTCCGGTATTATTAAACAGAAAAATAACGGGAGGGAATCGAAATCGGTTCCCTCCCTGTTTCATGGTGCCTCGATGTCCTGCCCATCCTCTCTGATCAGGACGGCCCTTACCGGGGAAGCCTCCGCTCCGCCCAGGCGGAGCGGCAGGGCGATCAGCCGGTAGCCGCCGGGTTCCGCCATGGAGAGGTCCAGCCCCTCCAGAATCAGTACGCCTGCTCCCAGCAGCTCTTTGTGTGCGGGAAAGGAGCCGTCGTCTTCCGTTTCAATACTGAGCGCATCCGTTCCCACCAGGGTAACGCCCGCGGCCGTCAGCGCGAAGGCGCCGCTTTGGGACAGGGATGCCTGCCCCTTGAACAAAATCATTTTCTGAGCATACGGCACGATGTTGTCAATATCGGAGCCGGTAATAATACCGTTTGCCTCCACGACGGTGCAGGGACCTGTCAGCCGCGCCAAATCGAGCTGGTCGACCGTCTCGCCGTCTTCAATGAAATGGCGCGGTGCGTCAACGTGGGTGGCGCTGTGGCATCCCGTGTAAAAACCTGAAAGATTGCAGACGTCCCCCAGCTCCATCCGGCGCACGGGGTCCCGGTAAGGCTCCGGGTCCCCCGGATAAACCGGTGCGGAAAAAAGCTCACGTGACACGTCGATGATCTTCATGTCTTACACCTCTTTTTCAGATGGAGGGTAATATTTTTGTGATAAGCTCCGCGGTCTTATGCGCGGAGGAAATAGCAAAAGCGGCGAAATCGATATTGGCCGCCTCATTGGCATTATCCGAGATGGCGCGGATGACCACGAAATCCACATGGTTTATGTAGCATACCTGCGCGATGCTCCCGCCTTCCATTTCGCACGCCGAAGCCTGAAAATCCCGGGCGATTTCCTTCAGCTTTTCCCCGCTGCTGATGAACTGGTCACCCGTGGCGATCACCCCGACATGCACGCCCTGGCCATAAATCTGCTTCGCGGTGGAAACCACCAGATCAACCAACCTTGTGCTGGCGGGAATGGTGACGATATTCAGTCCACTGATCAGGCCCTTTTCATCCCCAATAGCGGTGGTATCCATGTCGTGCTGCACCAGCCCGCTTGATACGACGATATCGCCGATATGAATATTTTCGCCGATACCGCCCGCAACGCCGACATTGATGACCGCACTGGGATGATAATTCAAAATCATAGTCTGCGTGCAGACCGCCGCCGCGACTTTTCCAACGCCGCATTTCGCGACAACACAGTCGATGTTCTCTATTCTCCCAGTATAGTAAACCACCGAACTGACTGTCTGCGTACTTTTATCCGTCATGACCGCGATTAAATTTTCCACTTCTACCGACATTGCCCCGATAATTCCAATCATACCCGTACCTCAACGCTTTCCTTAAACTTTAAGCCATACTGCATAGGGAATCTGTTCCCCTCATTTTTTCTTATAAAGATAATACATCTTCCGGCTTCTCCAGGGCATATTCCGGAGAAATGCCCTCCGGAGCGCGGCAGCCCCACAAAGCCAA
Source organism: Caproiciproducens sp. CPB-2 (assembly GCF_036287215.1). Taxonomy (NCBI): domain Bacteria; kingdom Bacillati; phylum Bacillota; class Clostridia; order Eubacteriales; family Acutalibacteraceae; genus Caproiciproducens; species Caproiciproducens sp. CPB-2. Next base: position 375,563 of record NZ_CP142860.1, on the reverse strand, counting down.
AGCGAAGTCCACACCCGCCCCGTGCGCGCATCTGCAGTCGTAAGCGGAGTCCCCGATATACAGCACGTTTTCCTTACCCGCACCGGACAGCTCCATATATCTAAGCATCGGCGCCGGATCGGGCTTGTGTCCGGGTGAATCCTCCGCGCAGAGAATATGTTCAAAATAATGATCCAGCCCGAAAGGGGGGACCACCGCCGCATACTCTTCCCTCGTCCGGGAGGTAATAACGCCCATTTGGATTCCATTCCTTTTCAGCTGTGAAAGCGTAGAGGGGATTTCCTTAAATGGTTTTATGGAATAGGAAAATTCCTTTTCATATTCTCCCCAGATGCGGAAAGCGTCTTCGAGCGGCTCAACCTTCATCCTGGCCAACGCGTCATGCCCGGGGATTCCAAGGGAAAACCGAAGTTCTTCCAGCGGATACATTTTTTCCTGTATGGTAAAAAGCATCTTCTGAAAGGATAAAAGAACCGCATCCTCACTGTCAAGCAGCGTTCCGTCAACATCAAAAACGATATGAGTGTATTTCATCAACTGTAATACCTTTCTAAGAATCATTTGATAGGTTCTAATCGCTTCCATGATTGTCATCACAGCAGAAATGTTCTCTCTGTTCTTTTTATCCTCATTATAGGGAAGCAGACCAGGTCTGTCAAGTTTTGCGAAGGCAACTTCCCTCTTGTTTGCATTGTTATCAGTTATATAACAAAAAATCACCCATCTCAGGTGATTCCTTCGTCTCTTCAGGTTAGCCCCGTCTCTTGATCCAAGGCCCAAACAAATCTAAGGGGGGGGGTGTTTCCTTAACGCCCTGAATCTCCTTCAGGATATGCGGATAAAACACAAAGACCACCAATCATTCGACTGGTGATCTTCTCTGGCTCCCCAAGTTGGACTCGAACCAACGACCCTGCGGTTAACAGCCGCATGCTCTACCGGCTGAGCTATTGAGGATTATTTGTGTTGGCACCTTCCTATTGTCCCGGGCCGTTGCCAGCCAAGTATCTTCGGCACCAGTGAGCTTAACTTCCGTGTTCGGGATGGGAACGGGTGGACCCTCACCGTCATCAGCACCAACTAACTTAAATTAAATTGTAATTCTCCGACTCGACGGAAACAAAAATCTTACCATAGCAAATGAAATTTGGTGACCCGTGGGAGGACTTTGCAGTCGGCATGCGCCTACGGCGATGACCTCAGACAGCCACTTGGAATCTCTGTCTTTGCTTTCCTGTGGAAGACCGGAGTTCGATTCTCCGGCTCGGCCGAAACAAAAATCTTACCATAGCAAATGAAATTTGGTGACCCGTGGGAGGACTTTGCAGTCGGCATGCGCCTACGGCGATGACCTCAGACAGCCACTTGGAATCTCTGTCTTTGCTTTCCTGTGGAAGACCGGAGTTCGATTCTCCGGCTCGGCCGAAACAAAAATCTTACCATAGCAAATGAAATTTGGTGACCCGTGGGAGAATCGAACTCCCGTTATCGGCGTGAGAGGCCGGTGTCTTAACCGCTTGACCAACGGGCCATATCTTTCATACAGTCAGATGCAGAGGCCAGAGGCTCCAGCCCCCGTTCCGACTTCTTAATGGTGCACCATCAGGGACTCGAACCCGGGACACCCTGATTAAGAGTCAGGTGCTCTACCAACTGAGCTAATGGTGCATATGGCAGGTTGAGCCTGCACGCTCCGGATTTTCATCCGCTGCTCTTTGCTTTTCAGACATATTTGTACACTGAAAACTGAATAAAGGGAGGGAAGCAGAGAGAGAAATAGAGGGTTGCCAAGAAAAATATGGTCAAGCCCTCGGCCTATTAGTACTGCCAAGCTGAATACGTTACCGTACTTACACACGCAGCCTATCAACCTTGTAGTCTTCAAGGGGCCTTACTAGCTTACGCTATGGGATATCTCATCTTGGAGCCGGCTTCACGCTTAGATGCTTTCAGCGTTTATCCGATCCGCACATAGTTGCCCAGCTGTGCCATTGGCATGACAACTGGTGCGCCAGCGGTGCGTCCATCCCGGTCCTCTCGTACTAAGGACAGCTCTCCTCAAATATCCTGCGCCCACGACAGATAGGGACCGAACTGTCTCACGACGTTCTGAACCCAGCTCGCGTACCACTTTAATCGGCGAACAGCCGAACCCTTGGGACCGAATACAGCCCCAGGATGTGATGAGCCGACATCGAGGTGCCAAACCTCCCCGTCGATGTGGACTCTTGGGGGAGATCAGCCTGTTATCCCCAGGGTAGCTTTTATCCGTTGAGCGACGGCAATTCCACTCTCATACCGCCGGATCACTAACTCCAACTTTCGTTACTGCTCGGGCCGTCACCCTCGCAGTTAGGCCAGCTTACGCGTTTACACTCAAAAGCACGGTTTCCGTCCGTGCTGAGCTGACCTTTGAGCGCCTCCGTTACTCTTTTGGAGGCGACCGCCCCAGTCAAACTGCCCGTCTAACAATGTCCCCCGGCCGGATTCACGGCCGCAGGTTAGAATTTCAGCAACTTAAGAGTGGTATCCCAACAGCGACTCCGCAAAGGCTGGCGCCCTTGCTTCTCAGTCTCCCACCTATCCTGTACATAAATTACCGAAACCCAATATTAAACTGCAGTAAAGCTCCATGGGGTCTTTCCGTCTTGTCGCGGGTAACCGGCATCTTCACCGGTACTACAATTTCGCCGGGCGGGTAATTGAGACAGTGCCCAGATCGTTACACCATTCGTGCGGGTCGGAACTTACCCGACAAGGAATTTCGCTACCTTAGGACCGTTATAGTTACGGCCGCCGTTTACTGGGGCTTCAATTCAATGCTTGCACATCTCCTCTTAACCTTCCAGCACCGGGCAGGTGTCAGCCCCTATACTTCATCTTGCGATTTGGCAGAGACCTGTGTTTTTGCTAAACAGTCGCCTGGGCCTATTCTCTGCGGCCACATTGCTGCGGCACCCCTTTTCCCTAAGTTACGGGGTCAATTTGCCGAGTTCCTTAACTACCCTTCTCCCGTTGGCCTTGGAATTCTCTTCCTATCTACCTGTGTCGGTTTGCGGTACGGGCGCCTCAGATATCCATAAGACTTTTCTCGCCCTGCTCTAAGCATACTTCCCTACTCTGATTTCGGTCCCTTACGCCCGGGTCAACCATCGCCCGGGTTATGCCCTTTGCAGGTGTCCTCTTACTTAAATCTTTTGGCGGCTACGGAATTTCCACCGTATGTGCATCGGCTACGCCTCTCGGCCTCACCTTAGCTCCCGGCTTACTTGGAGCGGACGAACCTTCCTCCAAAAACCTTAGACTTTCGGCCAATATGATTCTCACACATTTCTCGCTACTCATTCCGGCATTCTCACTTGAATAAAGTCCACCAGCGCTTCCGCTCTGACTTCACCCCTTATTCAACGCTCTCCTACCATTCCTTGCGGAATCCCAAGCTTCGGTATATGATTTAGCCCCGTTAAATTTTCGGCGCAGGGTCACTCGACCAGTGAGCTATTACGCACTCTTTTAATGAGTGGCTGCTTCTAAGCCAACATCCTGGTTGTCTGTGCAACCCCACATCCTTTTCCACTTAACCATATTTTGGGACCTTAGCTGTGGGTCTGGGCTGTTTCCCTTTTGACAACGAAACTTATCTCACGCTGTCTGACTCCCGTACATCAATTATCCGGCATTCTGAGTTTGATAGGTTTCAGTAGCCTTTCGGCCCCTAGACCATTCAGTGCTTTACCTCCGGTAATCTAATACGAGGCTAGCCCTAAAGCTATTTCGGAGAGAACCAGCTATCTCCGGGTTCGATTGGAATTTCTCCGCTACCCACACCTCATCCGCTACTATTTCAACAGGAGTCGGTTCGGTCCTCCATGGGGTTTTACCCCCACTTCAACCTGGACATGGGTAGGTCACCCGGTTTCGGGTCGAATACAACTGACTTCTTACGCCCTGTTCAGACTCGGTTTCCCTGCGGCTCCATCCCTTAAGGACTTAACCTTGCCAGTTACATTCACTCGCCGGACCATTCTACAAAAGGTACCCGATCACCCTTTGACGGGCTCTCGGTGCTTGTAAGCACAAGGTTTCAGGTTCTTTTTCACTCCCCTTCCGGGGTCCTTTTCACCTTTCCTTCACAGTACTCTTCACTATCGGTCACTGGGTAGTATTTAGGCTTGGAGGGTGGTCCCCCCATATTCCCACCGGGTTTCTCGTGTCCGGCGGTACTCTGGATACAGCTAAGCGCTTTCCTTTTTCGCATACGTGACTCTCACACTGTTTCGTTGGCCTTCCCATGCCATTCTGCTAAATTCCGGCGTCCATGTTGCTGTCCGAACCCCGGGAGTATTGCTACTCCCGGTTTGGCCTCTTCCGCGTTCGCTCGCCACTACTGGCGGAATCTCATTTGATGTCTTTTCCTCGCCCTACTTAGATGTTTCAGTTCAGGCGGTTCCCCTCATACACCTATGAATTCAGTGTATGATAACTGGACATGACTCCAGTTGGATTGCTCCATTCGGATATCTATGGATCAATGCCCACTTACGGCTCCCCATAGCTTTTCGCAGTTAGTCGCGTCCTTCTTCGGCTCCCAGTGCCAAGGCATTCCCCTTGCGCTCTTTGTAGCTTGACCATGTGTTTTTTCTTGGTTCTTCTTTAAAATTTGAAATTGTAGATTTTAAATCTAAAAATAACAAGTTATTTCTCGCTTAATATCTGCTTCTTCTTTATTCAGTTTTCAATGTACACGGCACACACGGTGTGTTTCTGTCACGCTTTACCCTTCAGCGATCTCTCGCTTACAGCACGCGTTCCTTCACACGCTCCCGTATGTATTTCCAGGTTCTTCGGAAGTATCTTCCGACCGTCCCGGGCACACAGTGCCTTTCGCCGCGGGCAAACCTGTTTTTTCAAACAGCTTTTCTCTCGCGGATTTGACTCTGTATGAATTGTGAATCCTTTGGGAGTATCTTTCGACTGTCCCGCCCGATTCCGCTTTTTTCCCGCTCTTTTCTTCACGGCGGGCCGTGCGTGCAGACTCAGTCTGCTGGTGGGCTTAAGTGGACTCGAACCACCGACCTCACGCTTATCAGGCGTGCGCTCTAACCGGCTGAGCTATAAGCCCATATTTCTGGCCAGAGGCTATCCGGTTATTCTTGTGCCCATATAGCCGCACACGCAGTGTGTTTCGTCACGCTTCAGCTTTCGGCAATCCCTTGCTTTCCGCACGCGTTCCTTGACACGCTTCCGTGATTTTTTGGCAAATCCTGATCCGCAGTTCTTTCCGCGTGCACCTATCTGACGTTTCCATCAAATCTTACCCGCGAATTGTCCGCGGCGACTCGCCGCTGGTGGAGATTAACGGGATCGAACCGTTGACCTCCTGCTTGCAAAGCAGGCGCTCTCCCAGCTGAGCTAAACCCCCATATACAGGTAGCTTCACTCAGGTGTTCTACCCTTGTTTCCACTTTTTTCTGAAAGCTCTCTTGCAGTTCCGCGCCGGGAGCCGGTTGTTACCGTCCCGCCACACCGGGGGCAATTTCCTGCTGCATTCCTGCGGCGGGCCATTGTCACCGGGCACTGCCCGGGGCCTTCAAAATTAAACAACGATTCGAATTATCTCTTCCGTAACTGACCTTGGATGTCTGACCAGCTTGTTTCAGCTGCCCATGTCTCCATAGAAAGGAGGTGATCCAGCCGCACCTTCCGATACGGCTACCTTGTTACGACTTCACCCCAGTCGCCAATCCTACCTTCGGCAGCGCCCCCCTTGCGGTTGGGCTACTGACTTCGGGTATTACCGGCTCCCATGGTGTGACGGGCGGTGTGTACAAGGCCCGGGAACGTATTCACCGCGGCATGATGATCCGCGATTACTAGCAATTCCAACTTCACGCAGGCGGGTTGCAGCCTGCGATCCGAACTGAGACTGTTTTTCAGGTTTTGCTCCACCTCGCGGTCTTGCTTCCCTTTGTTAACAGCCATTGTAGTACGTGTGTAGCCCAGGTCATAAAGGGCATGATGATTTGACGTCGTCCCCACCTTCCTCCGTTTTGTCAACGGCAGTCTGATTAGAGTGCTCTTGCGTAGCAACTAATCACAGGGGTTGCGCTCGTTGCGGGACTTAACCCAACATCTCACGACACGAGCTGACGACAACCATGCACCACCTGTCTCAACTTTCCCCGAAGGGCACCTGACGCATCTCTGCCTCGTTAGTTGGATGTCAAGACCTGGTAAGGTTCTTCGCGTTGCTTCGAATTAAACCACATACTCCACTGCTTGTGCGGGCCCCCGTCAATTCCTTTGAGTTTCAACCTTGCGGCCGTACTCCCCAGGTGGATTACTTATTGTGTTAACTCCGGCACGGAAGGGGTCAGACCCCCCACACCTAGTAATCATCGTTTACGGCATGGACTACCAGGGTATCTAATCCTGTTTGCTACCCATGCTTTCGTGCCTCAGCGTCAGTTAAAGCCCAGTAAGCCGCCTTCGCCACTGGTGTTCCTCCCGATCTCTACGCATTTCACCGCTACACCGGGAATTCCGCCTACCTCTACTTCACTCAAGCCCCACAGTTTCAAACGCAGTCTATGGGTTAAGCCCATATATTTCACGCCTGACTTGCAGAGCCGCCTACGCACCCTTTACACCCAGTAAATCCGGACAACGCTTGCTCCCTACGTATTACCGCGGCTGCTGGCACGTAGTTAGCCGGAGCTTCCTCCTTGGCTACCGTCATTTCTTTCGTCACCAAGGACAGAGGTTTACAATCCGAAAACCGTCTTCCCTCACGCGGCGTTGCTGCATCAGAGTTTCCTCCATTGTGCAATATCCCCCACTGCTGCCTCCCGTAGGAGTCTGGGCCGTGTCTCAGTCCCAATGTGGCCGTTCAACCTCTCAGTCCGGCTACCGATCGTCGCCTTGGTGGGCCTTTACCCCGCCAACAAGCTAATCGGACGCGAGTCCATCTTCCAGCGGATTGCTCCTTTGATATCCGGACCATGCGGCCCAAATATGTCATGCGGTATTAGCGTCCGTTTCCAGACGTTATCCCCCTCTGAAAGGCAGGTTACTCACGCGTTACTCACCCGTCCGCCACTAAATTAAGCTCAACACCCACCGTTCGGTAAGGCGTCTCCACCAAACAAAACGTTCGGTGTTAAACTTAATTCCGTTCGACTTGCATGTGTTAGGCACGCCGCCAGCGTTCGTCCTGAGCCAGGATCAAACTCTCTAAAATATTGTATATAATCGCCATTTTGGCGTTTATATCTTCTATCCAGAGTTTTTGATGAGCTCTAAATACGATACACTAAGCGTGTATTCTTGTTGTCTTTTTAAGTGTCAACCAACTTCGTCCGAAAGTACTTCCATACTCTCAATTTCATTACGGGTTCCTTAATTCTCTTCGTTGTTTAATTTTCAAGGTCCTGGTCGAAAACTCCGCTTCCGCTCTGTGTTTCTGCCGCTTCGGCTTTGCTTTCGCGCTTTGCGTCTTTCGTAAGGCGCTTGACTATAATACCAAATACATCCCCGTAAGTCAACCCTTTTTCTGAAGTTTTTTTAACTTTTTTTAAAAAGGCTTGTCCCCGGCCCATTTTGCCTTATAATCCGACGCCTTTCAGCCGCGGGCCCGCCGAATCGCGAACGCGATTTTCGCGGCCTGCACCGCCTGCGCGACATCGTGGGCGCGAACCATATCCGCGCCGTCCGCCACGGCGATGCTGTGGGCGGCCAGCGTTCCGGCAAGGCGCTGCTCGTAGGGCGGGCTGCCGCACTCGGCGCCGATCACCCGCTTGCGCGAAGCCGCAATCAGCAGGGCGCAGCCGTCCACATGGAGCCGGCCCGCGTTTCCCAGCAGCCGCAGATCCTGCTCCTGGGTTTTTCCGAAGCCGATACCGGGGTCAAAACAGACGCGCTCTTTGCAAATGCCGGCATTTGTTAGGATATCCAGTTTCTCCATAAAATATTGATTGACATCCTGAATAATCTCTTCTTTTGTTTCGCGGTGATGCATGACAATACAGCCGCAGTCGGAGCGCGCCGCCGCCGCGACCATTTCCGCGTTGTCGAAGCCGTTCAGGTCCCTGAGAACGGACACCCCGTATTTCAGCACCTCCGCCGCCACCTGCGGATAGAACGTATCCACGGAAAGGGGCACGGCAAGACGGCCGTTCAGCTGCATCAGCACCGGCAGAAGCCTTTCCAGCTCTTCCTCCAGAGAAAGCACCGTGCTGCCCGCGCGCGCGGACTGCGCCCCGATATCAATGATATCGGCGCCCTGCTCCTGCATTTCCAGCGCCCGGCCCGCCGCTTTTTCGGGTGTGAGGAAGCGGCTCCGGTCGGACAGGGAATCCGGCGTAACATTCAATATTCCGATTACATAAGCTTTTTCGCCCAGAGAAAAACGATATTTTCCCGCACAAAACAGATTCATCCGCATATTCCTCCTTTTCCCGCATACCGTAATTCACAGCTCCATTTTTCCTACGTTTTTCTTTTCCTTATTAATGATATTCCAGAATGACCGTCAGCCCGCGGCATTTGTCCGCCTGGACATACTGGATTTTATCCTCGTTGATCCGGCTCCCTGCTTTCAGGGAACGGTTCGCCGTCTGAATATAATGAAAAAGCTGATACTTCGGCGCGCCGATCATCTGCGCCACCGTATCCTCATAATTTAATTTCTCATCAATGTAAAATTCGACCGTTCGGCTTTTGGATTTGGCCGCCGCGGCGACCGCAGCCGCGGCCTTTTTATTGTTTTCGGAAGTAAACCCGCTGACAGGGATTCCCCTGGCCCGGAAATAGTTCGCCTTCATGGAGGTGCAGGCGGGCAGGGGCAGGTTATAATCTGCGGAAGAATCGTCCTCGTCCTTTACTTTTTCCCCTTTTAACAGAAGAATATTCTCGCTGATGCTGTGGTCCGCGCGGATGATACTGTCCGATACATTAAAGTAATGATAATTCAGAAGGTCGCTGTCGCCCCAGGTGGGATCGAGATGGTACCAGTTTCCGTCAATGCTGATGATGTTCCACATGTGCGGCTCGCCGTTGCCTTCGCCGCTGACGGTACGGCAGTCAAGCCCGCAGTAAGAGGCCAGCAGCTGCATGGCCCGCGCATAACCCTCGCAGACCGCCGTGCCGTCGACCAGCGCGCCGGTCACCTCGTGGGCGGCCAGGCGGGTCTGATCGGTCACCGCGGCGTTGTCGTAAGTACACCTTTTTGCAATCGCCCGAAAAAGACAGAGCTCCCGGTCCAGCTCGCTCAGCCCCTTTGGTATCCCGGCGATGACCGAAGCAACCTCCGCGTTCAGCTTTTTGACCAGCTCGCTGCACTTTGAGGGCGGCAGATACCCATACAGCTGCACCGAGGTGTTCCCCGCCTGGCAGGTATAAGAATACTGGTTGGAAAGCCAGAAGATCTGCGGATTGTCGCACCGCAGGGCAAGCACCGCCGCGCGGATCTGCTTTTCGGAAAGCTCCGCATGTTTCACCGTCGCCTCGTCTGCGGGATAATAACCGTCCTTGTTTGCCTTCTGCGCGATGGCATACGCCGATTTCAGAAGTCCCTGATAAAGCACGCGGCTGCCGCTGTCCGTCAGGCTGTCCAGCCCCGCCGTCCGGTGGAAAACCGGATAATTCGCGGATGCGGACGCAGCGTCCTGTAAAACGGAAGAAGCGTTTTTATCCGAATTTTCCGTATCCGGGGTGCCCCCGGCGCTCCCGTCCGGCTCTCTGGAAACGGAAGCCTCCAGCGCGTTCTGTAAAAAGCCCGTAAACGGATCGTCCCATGCAAGCCCCAGCCTGTCGTGATACAGGACCAAAAACCCGAACATACCGATCAAGCCGGTCAAAAGCAGCGTCATGACTGCGGTCAGAAATTTTTTCATGGGCTCCTCCGGACGTTGGTAGAATTAGTATGATTATTATAGCACGCCCAAAAATAAAATCAATTGACAAATAAAGGGCCCGCAAGACAATTTTGCGGACCCTCGACCTTTGCGCTTTCTTATTTATATTTCAGGAAAAGGGTGATGCCCCGGTTCACCTTATCGCCGAGATACTGCAGATTATCCGTGTCAATCCGGCTTCCGGCCGCCTGTTTGCTGTTCACCGCGTTGACGCACTTCAGAAGCTGGTACGGCGGACTCGTCGTCATCCCGGCCATTATGGTTTCAAAGTCCACGCTTTCATCAATATAGAAGGAAACGGACGAATTTTTCGACTGTACGGCAGTGATCAGCGCAGCTGTCACGGTGCTGTCCTCCAAGCTGCTGCTCACCTTTGCGGCCTTCGCCCTGAAATAGTTGGCGGCGGTGGCGGTACAGACCGGAACCGTCAGGTTGCATTTTGCGGCTTCACCGCCCACCGTACCGTCGATCTGATCGTCCGTCAGGGTGGAAGCGCTTGGGAAAATGGTACGGCTCTGGGCGATCGCCGCATCGTTCAGATTGAAATAGTTATATACCTCCGTATTGCTGTCGCCCCACGTCGTGTCCAGATGATACCAGCTGCCGTCTATCTTGATGACGTTCCACATGTGGTTGACCCCGCTGCTCTGTCCGCTCAGCAGCATGCACTGCAGTCCGGCATAGCTGGAGAGGAGCTGCATGGCTCTGGAGTATCCTTCACAGACCGCGGTTCCGTCAATCAGCACGCCGTAGGAGGAAAACGCCTGCCAGATGCTGGCGTCGGAGACTGCGGCATTATTATAGGTACAGTTCTGCGCTATATAATGAAAAAGGTACAATTCACGGTCAAGCTCGCTTAACCCCGCCGGCATCGCGCTGATGACCGCGCTCACCTTCTGGTTCATCTTCTGGATCATCGCGGTGCAGTTGGGCTGTGACACGACGGAATAAAGCTGGATATAGGTGCTGTCATTGGAGTACGCATAGGAATACGCGTTCGCAAGCCAAAAGACCTGGGGATTGTCGTTGAGGAACGCAAGCAGGATCACGCGGAGCTGCGCCTCGGAAAGACGGCTGCCGGATACGACGATCTTCTGGGTAGGATAGTGGCCCTCGGAAGTGGTTGCGGCCGATATCTTGTAGGCGCTTTCAAAAATCTGTTTATATACGGCGCGGCTGGCGAGGTCGGGCAGGAAATTGTAGCCCTCCCGCTGATCCACGTAGGTATAGCCCGATTGAGCGGCAAAGCTTTTGGGCACGCTGAACTGTACGCCGTTGTCCGCCAGCGCGTCGCCGGAAGTCTTTTTGAGCGTCTGCCCGTCCGGCGCTGTCTGCGTTTTCGGCGCCGTTGTTGTTTTCCCGCTTTGCTTTGTTTCAGCGGAAGCCTTCGCCCCCGAGGCGGCGGAATCCGTTGTTTTCGCGCTCTTCCCGGAAGTCTCCGCTGAACCCGGCGGATTGATCTTCGGAGCGGGATTGTTCGTTACCGCTGAAGATTCCGTCCGTAAGGACGAATCGGGAACGGCAGCTGTTTGTGCACACCCGGCGAGAGGCAGCGCCAAAATGACCGCGGCCAGAAACCCTGCGAGGACTGTATGTAAGCGGCTGTGTTTCATAAAATTCATATTTCCAATCCCTTCCAAATAAATCTTTGTACTTATTATAGCATGTCTTTGTGATATTTTTGTGAAAATATTTAGAAAAAACTGGAAGAATTTTTTATTTATGAAAATACGGAGGTGATCGCCGACCAAAGTTTTGTAAATACGTTGCGGATTCTGTCAAGAATACTCGAACCGTTTTCCTGCTGCTCCAGGTCCTTTTCCCCCTGATTTCCCTCGTCCTTGCTGATTTCCTGTGTCCGCAGAACAATCTGGATGCTGGACGGGGACGCGTTTTTCAAAGACGTAAATGAAATCGGCTTCGCCTTCGCGTCAAGATTCAGAAAATTGTTTTCATCCTCAAACTTGTCGAGCTCCTTGTCGACGGCGCTCTGAATCGTATGATTCGCGTTTTTGACAGTGGAGGTATCGTCGATCTGGCTCAAAGCCTTCTGCAATACTGAAATCAGTCCGTTCAGGGTCTGGCGGGTACCGTCGTCCAGCTTGTCGCCGCTGGTTTTCGCGACGGTTTCCAGAGAGGTCAGGAAGGCCTGGGCGCTGGTGAGCGAGCGGGCCAGGCTGCTGACCAGATTTTCCATATCCTTCAGCGCGCCGACCGTATCGTCCTTGTACTGGTTCATGGTCCCGTTCAGCGCCGCAATATTGTCGGTGACGCTCTGCGAAATATTGAGGAGATCTTTCAGATTGCCGCCGGCCTGATTCGCGTGGCGCAGCAGATCGTCCGCCGAATCCGTTCCCTCATCCAGCACGTCCAGATAGGAGTCCAGCACGCTGACGGTCTCCGTTCCGGTATCAAAAAAGGAATCCGACTGTCCGAGCACCGCTTTCAGCGCCGTTTCCAGCGTGGCGGAGGATTTCTGAACGGTCTGCAGGCTGGTCAGCACCGTGCTGATGCTCTGCAACAGCTGTTGGGTAGATGTATCGGGATTCTGTATCTGATGCATAGTCGCCATCAGCGACTGTACATCCGCAGCCAGCTGTGCGGAACCGTCATCCATCTGGGAAAGCAGCGCGGCAAGCTGCTTCGCAGTCGTCTTGGCCGTGCCGAGCTGCGTATTCAGGTCCTTGGCCAGTGCGGCGCGCTTTCCGGACGCGTCGTCCGCGTCGTCAAGGACGTCCCGCAGGTCGTTCACGTCGCTGCGCACCTTGCTGATGGTAGCGGACAGCGAAGCCATTGTGGAACCGACGACGGTCACGTTCTGCGACATAGTGTTCAGCGTGGTGCTCACGTCCTCCACCAGCTGCTGGCTTTTCTGCAGATGGGGAACCAGCGCCGAGGTCTGGGATGCCGTTTGGGACAGATCCGCAAGCGCTTTGTCCGCGCTGCTATACACGCCGCCCTTGGAGGAGCTGACGGTCCGGCGGGCGCCGTCCAGCGCGGCAAGGCCGGACTGGGTCTGCTTGAGTCCGCCGGACATACTTTCCAGCGTGCCCAGAATTTCATTGACACTGTCATTGACGGCGTCAAGAGAGCCCTTGATGGTATCCTTATCCTCTTTCAGGTCCTTGATATCCTGCATCTGCTCCAGCGTACCGGGCACCATCATCATGACAATCCCGATCGATTCAAAGCTGTTGGTACCGATACGGATGACGTCCGTCGTCTCTTCTCCCGGCAGCCCGGCGAACAAAATTGCCTTATAATCGCCCAGGGACTGGACCTGCGCCCCGGGGGCCTCCACGCTCAGCGTGTCCTTCATTTTTACGACCGTCCCGACCTGCAGCAGAAGATTGTTGCGGTAATACTCCGGCGCGCTTTTGTCGGGCGTCGTTTTAATATCGATCTCCACCAGCCCGGAAGCCCCGGCCAGTTTGTCCGCCGCTGTGGGAACGCCGTTCAGCTTGTAGGAAACGTCGAAATTCCACGGAAGCGCGACTGTTCCGTTCTTCGGCGTACATTCATAATAGAAACGGCCCGTGCTCTGGGGGAGCTTCCAGCTGACCGAATCCCCGGAGACGGCAGGCTGCACCTCATTGGTCATATTGGTGACCTTTTCGTAAGAACCGTAGTCCGTAAACCGGTCGGCGCCGTTCAGGTCGCAGCCCTTGACAATGTTGACCTTTTGCGGCTTGCCGTAATAATCCAGATTGACGTAGACCGCCTCGTCCGTAGAAACGGACGGCGCCGCGGCCCGCGCGGTGGCCGACAGCGACGGGACCAGCACCGCCGCCGCGAGGATTCCGGCTAAAGCCCTGTGTATTTTTTTCATGGAAAGATTCCTCCTTGATCGCTTGTTTTTGTCCGTCAGGCCGCGGGGTGCGCGCGGCCCCTGCGAAACGCGGGCATCCTTTCCCGTGCCTTTTCGCGCAGGTCCCGCATCCGCTGGGTATGGCGTGTAATGGGTTTGTCAAAGAAGTACAGCAGCGCCGGCAGCGCGAAAATCACCATCGAAAGGCTGAGCAGAGCGCCCCTGCCGATCAGATGACCCATATCCGCTATGGCGCTGATGGAGGAGGTGAAGTACAGGATGTAACCGACGCCCGCCAGAATGGTGGCGGAAGTAAGGAGCGGCGGAGTCGTCACGGCGACCGCCTCGACCGCCGCGGCCCTGCTGTCCAGATGTTCCCGGCTTTCCAGATAGTTGTTCGTCATCAGGATAGCGTAATCCACCGTGGCGCCCAGCTGGATACAGCTTACAATAATATAGCCCATGAAAATCAGCTGGTTGCCCACAAGATATGGGAAAAGCATATTGATAAAAATGGCGACTTCAATCGGTATCAGGATCAGAACCGGAATCAGCAGGGATTGGAAAGTAATCATAACCACCAGGGCCACACTGAGCAGCGACAGCATATCGACAAAGTCGTAATCGCTGGTGATCGTCGTCTTGATATCCTGCGTGAACGGGGTAGTCCCGACCACATAGGAGCTCTGCGGATAATATTTTTTCACAATGGACTGAATTTCGTCCGAGCACTGGAAGGCGAGCTTGCTTTCATCCTTCGTTTTTATGTAGATCAGAATGCGCGAATATTTGTCCGTGTGAAGCTTTCCCGTCACGCTCTCGGGAAGGATGCTTTCCGGGATGCCCTCGGGCAGGGTGTTCGCAAGGGAAGTCACGCTCTTGGTGTAGCTGAGGTCCTCCAGCTCCTGCGAAAGCTCCCGTTCCTTTGCCACGCTGGTGTTGGGAACAATGGCGAGCAGCATATTGCTACGGCCGAACTTCGCGTCGATCGCCTGTTCATCCTCGTACACCTTCGTCCCCTCGCCGGCGCCGACGGCCTGACTGCCGTACACAAAATCCGTCATTCCTTTTCCTATATAAGCGGGGGCGGCGATAATCAGCACCGCGGCCAGCACCGCGTACCGGCTTTTAAACACGCCGCGGGCGAATTTATCAAAGGAAGGCAAAAACGGCCGGTGGGCGGTTTTTTCGATCAGGCCGGCCCAGCGGATAATCAGGGACGGCATTAAAAACAGCACGGTCAGCACGCTGATGAGAATTCCCTTTGCCAGAACGATCCCCATGTCAAACCCGATGGAGAACTTCATTAAAGCCAGCGCGATAAAGCCGAAGAAGGTCGCGACGCCGCAGGCCAGAATGGATTTGGCGGAGTGCCGGATCGCGTTGGCAATAGCGGTCGTCAGGTCCAGCCCCTTTTCCCGTTCCGCCGTAAACGAATGGATCAGGAAGATGGAATAGTCCATGGCCACCGCCAGCTGCAGGACGGAGGAAACGCTGGAGGTCAGGAACGAGACCTCGCCTAAGAAGATATTCGTCCCCTGATTGATGATGATCGCGATTCCCATAATCAGAAGGAACAGCACGGGCTCAAACCACGACGTGGTGGTAAGGCAGAGAAACAGGATGATCATGGCGACGCAGATGACCGTCGCCCTCGCCATTTCCTTTTTCAGGTTCTCGCTCAAAGACTTGTTCTGAACGGCCGCCCCGATGAAATGCCCCTTGTCGCCCGTGATTTCCTGAATGCGGTCGATGGCCTGCGAGGTGCGCACGCTGGTATCGCTTTCGTCAAAGGTAATGTCCATCACGGAATAGCCGTCTTTATAATAGTCCTCAATATCTTTGTATCTGATAAACTGGTCGGCCTGATAAACGTCGGTCGCCGTGTCCGTCCACATCACCATGTCGACGCCGTCCACGGCTTCGATTTTATCCTTGTATGCCTTGGCCTGATACAGCGAAACATCGTCGATCATCACCCGCGCCGTGCCGGGGTAACCGAATTCCTTTTTCATGACGCTGATCCCCTGCTTGGAGGGAGTGGTCTCCGGCAGATATTTCGTCAGGTCGTAATTGATGCTGACAAGCGAGTTTAAAAAAATGCTGGCCACAACCAGGACGATAAAGGCGATTTCGATTTGTTTTCTGCGGTTGATAATCAGGTCCACTACAGAGTGTGAGCCCTCCCGGGTTCCTGGCAATTTCATTCCCGATGCTCCCTTATTTGTTGTATTTTTATAAAAAGCGCTTTCAATAGGTTTATTTCGTCCGCGGGGGGTCAGGCCAGTATTTCCCTGATCGACCGGTACAGTTCGCCTTTCACACTGTCGATCGGATAGGGCATTTCCAGAACAATGGAGTTGTAGCAGACGGCCCCGACCATGGAAACAACAATATACAGCCGCTGTCTGGCGATCTCGCTGTCGCCCCCCGCGGTGATAAAGTGCTGAATAAAGATCCGCTTCGCCCCTTCCATTTCGTCATAGGTCAAAGCCTTTTCATACAAATCCCAGGACAGATTTTTATAGATCAGGGACAGCAGCTTTTTGTTTTTCTTGAAAAACTCAATTAAATAATCCACGAAAAAGATCACGCTCTGAAGAAAATCCATTTCTTTGATCTTCTGACGCTCCGCAACCGCTTTCATCGCCTCGTCAAACACAGCCGCGCTTTTCTTTAAAATGATTTTATCGACCAGATCATATTTATCCTTGCAGTACAGATAAAACGTTCCTTTCGCAACGCCCGCTTTTTTCACAATATCGTCGATAATCGTGTTGTGTACGCCGTTTGAAGTAAACAGCTCGTAGGCGGCGTCATAGAGCTTTGTCATTTTCAGCTTTTTGTTTTCCAGAATCTTTGTCGTCTTCAATTTTCGTCATCCCCTCGCCCTTTTTCTGCCAAATTACGGAAAATGACTATTAGTCAATATCCGTATTATAAGCTCGCCCCTTTCGTCTGTCAAGAAAGGAAGTATACAAATACGGTATAGATTCCCGCGCTGAAATTGTGTAAATTGAGCCTGCCGGAGGGCAAAAAAATACCCAGGCAATCCGCCTGAGCATTTTAGCCGCAATAGCATTTATAAGACTGTAAAACCGAACTGTTCGCTGAAAACCTTTCTCAACTGCCGGACGAAGTCCCCTTTGCCCATCACGCCAGTCGCCTGATAGCCCTGATCCCGGAATTTCCGGGTCAACTGCTCCGGGTGCTCCGTATACAGGGGCTGGCGCAGCATACTCTTTGACGCCGCGCAATCGACGCCGCTGTAGAAAAACCGTTCCACGCTGCAGAAAACCCGTCCTTCCCGCATTTTACAGGCGATCAGCGTTACCGGGACCAAGTCGCCGCTTTCCGGGCCGCCGCATCCCTGCAGCCGATCAAAAATCAGATCGACCGGCACGCTGTAGGAGGAGCTTCCGTTCGCGGCGGACAGGAAATTCTTCATCATGCCGTTCAAATGCTGCGCGTCACACGGAAAATTCCCCCGCATGCGCTCTCTGGCCTTGAGGATTCGGTACTCCGGATTGAAAACGCGCAGTGCCGCAAGCTCCGGAACAAGATCGGCGGAAGCACTCCCGTCGTAGGTGCAGTCCGTAAACAGCCTGCACAGCGAACGCCCCCTCGCCGCGCGTCTGCTGTAGTCTCCGCAACAGGAATCACAGACGGATTCTGTCGTGCTCATCGTTTCCCTCCCCTTTCCTTCCACAGCTGTCAGAAAATTCTTGATCCTTCTTCTGATAACCAGTATAATGATAGTATCATTGATTATCTATCGGAATTTTGCCTATTTTTATAACAATATTACAATCATGGAGGACAGCGCCATGAAAAAACTAATCCTTCGGAAAAACCTTTCCGAGGAGTCGCCGCACGGAGATTACGGGTTCCCGTTTTTCCTCAGCCACGAGATTCTCTCCGAATATGAGCACGCGAGCTTTGAGGTCCACTGGCACCCCGATCTGGAATTTACCGTTGTTCTGGAAGGGGCGATGGAATATCAAGCAAACGATACCGTCTACATCCTTACGGAAGGCTGCGGGATGTTTGTCAACGCGAACGTCCTGCACACCGCAAAATCGTACGAAGGGCAGGATTGCTCATATCTGGTCATTACATTTAACCCCGTACTGGTCTTCGGACATGAAAACAGCACGATTGAAAACGTCTATGTGCTGCCGGTCATCCAGTCGCAGAACTGCCCCTCCCTTTACCTGAGTCCGAAAATCCCCCCGCAGAGGCGGATGATGCAGCTCATCAGGGAAATCAACCGGGCGTACACGGAAAACGGCCTCTGCCGGGAGCTGCAGATCAAGGGCAGGCTGTGCGATCTGTGGACTCTGCTTTTCCGGGAGCTGCAGGGCGTGCTTGCCGAAAAAGACAGCGCCGGCTCCAAAGACATCCTTTATTTAAAGCAGGCGTTAAACTATATTCACAGCCATTACTCCGAAAGGCTTACGCTGGAAGGGCTGGCCGCCTCCTGCAATATCAGCAAGAGCGGATACTGCCGCTTTTTCAAAAAGACCATGCGCCAGACCCCTTTTGAATACCTGTTGAAATACCGGATTGAAAAAAGCATCCCGCTTCTTTTGAGCGGGGAGTATAATGTCACCGAAATCTCCGAAAAGGTCGGCTTCTCCGGCGCAAGCTACTATTCGGAAAATTTCAGGAAATACATGAACTGTTCCCCGACGGAATACCGGAAAATGCACGTATCTCCATAAAAGCCACGCATTGGCAGCCCATTCACAGCTATATCAGCGGACGCGAATATCCAAAATGAGAAGGAAGGAAAATACAATGAGTATGGGCATGGTTAAAAAACCGCAGGGCCTCAGCGGCCTCATCACGGTGTTTATCATCATCGGCATCGCGGGGGTATTTCTCACCTACAGGGCGGGAGGCCAAAACACGCAGCAGACCATTGACAACATTGCCCTTTTGCAGACGAACGGCTCCTATACGCTGAAAGACGGAAAATTCGTCATCCGGGACGGCAAGGGGGCGGCCTGCACCGTACCGCTTGATCCCGGCACGGGCGATCCGGCTTCCTACTTCAGCGATAAGGCGGTCTACATATCCGACGAAGTGACCGCCGTTGCGTATGGCGGAACCGAAGCGGACAGCAGCATAACGGTCCTCGTCAGCGGCGACAAGGGAAAAAACTGGAGCAGTACCCGGGTGGCGGAAGCCGGGGCGGATCACGCCGAAACCAAATTTCTCGGATTCCTTTCGAAAAAGGACGGGTGGCTGGTCACCGCGGGCGATGTCGCGTCGGGATCCCAGAAAAACCGCGTTTTTCTGACGGCGGACGGCGGAAAAAGCTGGTCTGAAATCGGCAATACAAGCGAAGCTTACCCTCATGTTGTGACCGGAGCGGGCTTCGCAAGTCCGACGACGGGTTTTCTGTCCTTCCGTTATGACAGCGATCGGAACCCGGTCGTGTACCGAACGCAGGACAAGGGGAAAACCTGGGTGAAATGCGCCATCGAGCTGCCGCCGGAGCTGAAAAATGTCAATTCCTATCCCACGGCTCTGTCCCCCGCTTTCCACGGCGCGTCCGGCGTTTTGCCCGTTGCCATGACGGACAATGGCACCGGAGTGCAGACGCAGATTCGTTATATCACGGATGATTACGGCAAAACATGGACGTTTGACAAAAAGAGTCTCCCGCAATAAATGCGAGTGCAGAAAATCATGGCCTGAAACGTGCCGACGGCACGTTTCCTGACGGCCTTCCAAATCCTGGCAGTAAAAAGCAGGCAAGACTTAAAGGCTTGTCTGCTTGTCTGTTTTTTGGGGTGGGAGAGGACGGATATGGCTGAGAAGTTTGCTGAAGTGAGCAAATATCGATAAACGAAAAGGCGGGGCAGCGATAAGCTGCCCCGCCTTCTTTATGAAATGGAATTGATTTAATGTCAATCAGCAAAAGCGGTGAGATATATTATACCCAAGAAAAAATATATAAAGCCCGGCATTTTTACGTTACTGCCAACTCGTTAAATCAGGAAATGAATATTGTCTAAAAGAATATGACATTATTTATTTTTTTTCTTTTTTAAGATATCAATATATACTGCCGCTAAAATAACGATACCCTTAATGACAAGCTGCCAGTAAAACGATACCTTAAGCAGATTTAAACCGTTATTTAAAACGCCAATAATAAGCGCACCAATCAGTGTCCCGCCGATGGTACCGATACCGCCGTTAAAGCTGGTTCCGCCAAGAACGGCCGCGGCAATCGCATCTCCCTCATATGCATTTCCTGCGGTCGGCTGGCCGGAATACATTCTGGATGCCAGTACAATACCGCCTATGGATGCCAAAATGCCGCAGATGGTATAAACCCATATCTGAACTGTTTTCACTTTAATTCCAGAATAGACGGCAGCTTCCACATTTCCGCCGGTAGCATACATCCTTCTTCCAAACCGTGTTTTATTCAGAATAATGGAGGAAAGAACGATGAGGATCGCAACCATCAAAACCGGAATCGGCACAGGGCCTATATATCCGTTCCCTATCGCATTAAACTGGGGATCCGTGCTGGCGACCGATCTTCCCGAAGTGATTATGTAGGATATGCCCCTGATTCCCATCTGTGTTGCAAGGGTAACAATAAACGGCGGCATGTTTGTGTAAGCAATAATCAATCCATTAATCAGTCCGAACACGGCGCCCATTAAAACGCCGATTAAAATTGCGGGGATACACGGCATCCCCCGTTCAAGAAGAATTACAACGGTAACGCCGCTCGCCGCTAAAACAGAACCGACGGATAAATCGATTCCTCCGATAATTAATACGAATGTCATGCCAAAAGCAAGCGTAGCATTCGTACATACCTGCCGCAAAATATTGAATAGATTATCCGGGGCCAGAAACATTGTGGTTGTAACAGAAAGCACCAGCGTTAACCCTGCCAATCCGATTAACGTTCCCGCGTTATCTTTCAGGTAGTTGATAACTGGATTCGAGGACTTATCAGACAGGGCCAATTTATTTGCTATTTTCATTATTCCATCCTCCTGCGGCGTAATACATAATTTTTTCCTGAGAAATTTCTTCAGTTTCCACATCAATGATTTTGACTAATTCACCCTCATGCATGACGGCGACACGGCTGCTCAAATTGATAATTTCCGGCAGTTCCGAAGATATTAAAATAATGGATACCCCGTACTGTGCAATCTGATACATCATCTGATAAATTTCCGCTTTGGCCCCTACATCGATTCCTCTGGTAGGTTCATCAAGAATTAAGATTTTAGGCTCCGTGGCAAGCCACTTGGAGATAACAATTTTTTGCTGGTTTCCGCCGCTTAATTCCAGAGCCAGCTGATTCCTGCTTGACATCTTTATCGAAAAAGTATTGATATAATTATCAAGAATTTCATTTTCCTTTTTATGATCCGTATGGATAAACCGGATAAACTTCTCTAAAATTGATATTGTCGTGTTAAATGATATCGTCTGATTTAAAAACAGGCCGTCTTCTTTTCTGCTTTCAGGAACAAGCGCAATCCCGTGCTGAATCGCATCCTGCGGACATCTAATTTTTACTTCTTTGCCGTCGATGAAGATTTTTCCTGAATCCAGCGGGTCAATCCCAAAAATGGCACGGGCGAGCTCTGTTCTTCCCGCTCCGACCAATCCCGAAATTCCGAGGATTTCACCTTTTCTCAAGTTCAAATGAACATTTTTTAAATACTGATTGTTGAACCCTTCAACCCTCAACAGATCCTCACCAATATTAAGCTTGACTTTTTGGAACACCTCTTTCAGTCCTCTGCCAACCATCATTTTAATCAGCGTATCGGGACTCAGCTCTTGCGTAGTCATACTGCCTACACGCTCACCGTCCCTTAAAACGGTAATGGTGTCTGCAATCTTAAATATTTCATCCATTCGGTGAGAAATATATATAATTGCAACATTTGCTGCTTTTAATTTCTGAATTTGTAGAAATAGATTTTCAATCTCCGTATTACTCAGAGATGCGGTAGGCTCATCCATAACAATGATTCTTGCATTTGTGGAAAGCGCTCTGCAAATCTCGACCATTTGCTGCTGAGCAATGCTCAGTCTTCCGACATGTGTTCTTGCATCAATTTTCATATTCAGAGAATCCAAAATTTTCTGCGCTTCTAAAACCATCGTTTTAAAGTCCAAGAAGCCTTTTACTTTTCCCGTAATTTCTCTGCCCATAAAAATATTTTCCGCGATAGAGAGGTTGTTAGCTAAGCAAATCTCCTGATGTATTAAACTGACGCCGTATTTTTGTGCATCCGCCACGCAGCTGATCAGGGCATCTTCCCCGTTCACTTTGATTTTTCCGGAATCCATGCTGTAAATTCCGCCCAGTATTTTCATCAGCGTTGATTTTCCCGCGCCGTTCTCTCCCATAAGGGCATGCACTTCTCCCTGTTTTACGGAAAAACTCACATCATGCAAAACTCTTACTCCAGGAAAAGCTTTATTGATATTTTCCATTTGAAGAATATACTCATCCATCATTTACGCCCCTTTGTGAGTCAGAAATTGAAATTTTAAAAGTAAAACGGGCAGATAATCATCTTGCGTTATTTACCTGCCCGTTTTGAATCGTTTTTAATTAGCTTGCGGCATTCGATTTATCAACCAGCTCAACCGGGATTTTTATATCGGCTTCCACCTTTTCACCGGCCAAAATCTTATATGCGGTTTCGATGCTGACAGAACCGATCTGCTTGGGGAACTGCGCTGCGGAAGCAAGCATTTTACCATTAGTGATCATACTTCTGCCGTCCTTGGAACCGTCAACACCAACGACTTTAATCTGATTAATTTTTCCGGCGCTTTCAATGGCGGCAATGCAGCCAATTGCGGCAGGATCGTTTAATGCGAACACTCCGACGATGTCGGGGTTGGCCTGCAGAATATTTTCCATAACGGGGAGAGATGCATCTGTTGCCGGTTTGCCTTCCTGCTTGTTTACAATCTTTATGTTCGGATATTTGGCAATTCCGGCTTCAAATCCGTCTCCTCTGTCTTTGCAAACCTTAACCACACTGTAGTTATACATGGCAATATTGCCTTTTTCATTGATGGCTTTTGCAAGTGCCTCCGCTATCAGCTCGCCCGCCATGTAGTTATCGGAAGCAACCGTAGATTTCACTAAGTCAACATCGTCTACTGGAGAATTGAAAGCGATAACCGGAATATTCGCTTTTGCGCAGGAATCCAAAGCGGATTTAATTCCCTTTGAATCAACAGGGTCGACTAAGATGATGTCCATCTTTTGCTGTACCATGTCTTCAATGTCATTAATCTGCTTCGCGCTGTCCAAATTTGCATCGGTGATACTCAGCTGATCGCCTTTATTAAGCGAACTTTCAAGGCCTTCTTTAATTTCCAGATAGAAGGAATTAGCCAAATTTGCAACAGAAACACCGATCTTAACTGTTTTAGCCGCTTCACTTCCTGCTTCAGCCTGTGATGTCGCTTCTGAACCTGCTGCAGCTGACGGGGAATCGGTCGCTGAGCAGCCAGCAAAAAGAGCTGCTGTCATTGCTAATGCCAAAACAATCGATAGAAACTTTCTCATTTTAAAACTCCTCCAAATAATAAATAATTATATAGTCAATATATAATTCTCAGTTTACGCTTTGTCCCCGGAACCAACCAGGTCAATTTTTTGCCTGACCAAGTCCTCCGCGCTTTTCATTGCAACAGCAAACACGCTTCTCGGATCAAATTCATCCGGGCTTTCTTTGATAGACTTTAAAATACCGAGGTAATACGCATACTTTAGTTCTGTAGCAATATTCAGTTTACTGATGCCGTGTTTCACACAATCACGGATAATTTTGTCCGGAATGCCGGAGCCTCCGTGCAAAACCAGCGGGATGGAAACCCTGCTGCGGATCTGGGAAAGCCTTCCAACATCGATCTGCGGAACTCCTTTATAAAATCCATGTGCCGAACCAATTGCTACCGCAAGAGAATCGACATTGGTTTTCAAAACAAAATCCGCTGCCTGTTCCGGGTTCGTCAGGTTATCCCTGCTGAGTCCCCCCGCTTTGTTGAAAGCATCTCCTTCATTTCCCCCGATCAGTCCCAGCTCCGCTTCCACGCTGATATTCTGTGCATGCGCCGTTTTCACAACCTGCTGCGTCCGCTTTATATTTTCCTCATATGGAAGCCCAGAGCCGTCAAACATAACAGAGGTGTACCCATGTTCAATGCAGTCTACCGTTCTTTCGTACGTATCTCCATGGTCCAGATGGAGTACAACCGGGATATGTGCTTTTTTGGCAAAAGACTGAACCAAGGAGCTAATTCTTTCTATGCCCGCATACTCAATCTCTACGGGATGTGTTGCTACAATAACAGGAGAATTCATTTTTTCAGCTGTTTCAATAACGGTTTTTATAAATTCAAGATTACAAACATTGAAGGCAGGAACGGCATAATTCCCTTTTTTTGCTTTTTCCAGTACTGCATTCATTATAACTAAGCCCAATGATTTTATCCTCCTTTCTTTAATATCTTATCTAATTCTGACGTAATTTGTATATTTGTAGCATAGAGTTGCTTATACACTTTTTGATAGATCTTTTCATAAACCGCGTGAGCTTCTGGATCGGGGTAAAAAGTCTTCTCCGTTTTCACTTGAATGTTTTGATTTTCAGAGTAAATACCGGCAGCATGTCCTGCTAAAAGTGCGGCACCGAAAGTAACCGCTTCTTTTACCTCCACTGTTCTTATCGGAATATTTAGAACATCGGCTTTGCACTGCAGCCAAAAATGGTTTGCTGTTCCTCCGCCGATTGCCAGAATATCATCAATCCCGCTTTTTTTGCCCTGCTCCAAAACTACTCTGAATTCATAGCAAAGTCCCTCGATCACAGCTCTGAGCAAATCCGCCGTTGAGGTATTCAGTGTAATTCCTGTAAACATTGCTTTGGCATCGCTGTTCATTTCAGGCGTATAACAGCCGTTAAGGTGAGGCAGAAAGACAACTCCTCCGCTGCCGGTAGAGCTCTCCCTGCACTTTTTTGAATATAAACGATAAGTATCCTCACAGACATCCGCGTTTAATATATTCTCAATCGCCCAGTCAATCGTACGGCCGCCGCATGGAATTCCGCCTATTTTATAGAACTTGTCTTTAATTACATTATCACCCCACAGGTACCCATTAAAAGACTGACCAAGCTCTACAGATCCCTCTATCATGCAGACAGATTCCGTCGTTCCCATTGAAGCCACCACTGTGCCCGGACATCTTGCTCCCACCCCAAAACAGCCTACCATATGGTCAAAACCCGCAAGAGTAACAACCGCTTCCGAATTAATATTCAGCTCCCGAGCTACTGACGAAGTGATTTTTCCCAATACGGAACCTGATTCAATTAAATCCGGCATAAGTGATTTTTTGATGCCCGTAAGCTCAAATATTCTGTCGGACCACCGACGCCCTGCAATGTCTAACGCCATGGTACGTGACGCCGACGAATATTCCATCCGATCCTGTCCTGTGAGCATGAGCCCTATGTAGTCATTCAGGCAATGCCACTGAAATGCATTTTTATATTCAGAAAAATGGTGTTCCTTCAGCCATCTGATTTTTTGTAGACTGAAAATATAATAGGGATCCAGTCCTGTAATTTGGTAAATTTCAGTACTGTCGAGTTTTTCCTTGTCTTTTTCTACAATTTCCTGTGCACCCGTGTGATACCAAGGGATTACATGGGTTAAAGGAACATGATTTTTGTCTATCAGTAATCCGGACTCGCCCTGGCTGCTGATACCGATCCCAGCAATTTGCTGTCCCAGGTTCCTATTTGTCGCAAGTTTTTTAATGCAATCCTTCAGATTATTCCATACAAAATCCGAATCATAATCTTCTGCATTGCTAACCATACTGAATTTTGCCCCGTCAACATAATCTCCATTTTGGTCATAAATGTGTAATTTGCAATTCGTGGTTCCAATGTCTATGCCCATCAGCAACATTACTATGGTCCTCCCTGCAACGAAAGTTGAAAATAAATTACCAGGCTGTATAACCGCCATCCACCAGATAGGTGGAACCCGTAGCATAACTGGAGGCGTCTGAAGCAAGGTATACCGCAATACCGCGCAGCTCAGACGGCACACCGGATCTGCCCATCGGCGTCATGCTGAACCATCTGTCAATCATAGGATCTTTGCTCCGATAATGTTCCTCACTCATTTCTGTACGCATATAACCCGGGCAAAGCGCATTGACCCGAACGCCCCTTTGCGCCCATTCTGTTGCCATGCTCTTGGTCAGCATAATAATACCGCCCTTAGAGGCATTGTAAGAACATTGATTTTGCGGTGTGTTGACAATCATGCCGGACATAGAGGCAACATTGATAATGTTTCCTTTACCCTGCTTCAGCATGACTTTTCCTACCGCCTGAGAAACAATAAAACAGCCATTCAAATTCGTATTGATAACCGTATTCCAATCATCCAACGGCATGCTTTCCGCATCACCCAGAATACAGACACCTGAATTATTGAAAAGCACATCAATTTTTCCAAATTCCTTCAAAACTGCATCGACCATGGCGTTAACCTCGTCCGGTTTTGTAACGTCCATTTTAATCGTTAGGCATTTTACTCCCAGCGCCTCAATTTCAGCTTTGGCCTGCTCCGCCGTTTTCATGTTCCTTTGTGCAATAACAATATTGGACCCTGCGTCTGCAAGCGCCAGAGCCATCTCTTTGCCAAGGCCCTGCCCTCCGCCTGTAATGATTGTTACTCTATCTTTTAAACTAAAAAGTTCCTGAATACTCATTTTTACTCTCCTATACAATGATATTAAAATGATTGACTAGACCTCAATTTCAATCCAATCCGCCTCGTCGTACTGTACTTCATGGCAGTCGTTCGCATATGTTCTTTCCGGCAAAACGATCAGATGATTTACAAATTCCTTATGTACAGGAACAGGTGCATAGTGCCAAACACCGGTATTCATTTTCACCAGTGTTCCCTGAGGGACATAAAAAGCAACTGTTTCCTCCGGAACCGGTTTGAGGTTACTTGCGGGAGCAACATAAAGAATTGCATCGTCGTTTACCGGCATCCAGGCCTCTGCGGTAAAATTGTGATATTCACTTGCCTTAACAATAATTTTTTCTGGCTTTTGTACTTTAAGAATGGAAAAAGTCAGTTCCATGCTCGGAGAAACATGCATGGAAACCGGGTCACGGTAAAATGTACACGGTCCTTCCCCTAAATTGTTTGTCTTTGGATCCGTAACACTCACATAGGATCCAAATGGAGCAAAGGCTGCCACACTTAACTCCTGTGCCTTGATTTTTCTCATCTTCTCTTCCTTTCTTGCATTAAAAACATATTAAAATTGCTGGGACCGGATCAATTTGGAAATATTGTGATGATATTCCAATGCATAGTCCCAGTTTTTAACCGCTACTCCGGTACAGAGAGCATCTAAAATTGCGAGCTGCGCGATTCTGGACGCAGTTGCCAAATCGTGTGTCTGATAATTTTTGCTGTATGTCAATAGAACACAATCGCTGAAAAGTGTAATTTCAGATTTTGAGTTCTGGGTTAAACTGATAACCGGTACGCCGTTGGAATGTGCAATCTTCACATTTAAATTGGTAATCTTTGACTCTCCCGATAGGGAAATGGCAACCGCCAAATCGTTTTTTCCCAGCGACTGTGCCAATAACATCTGAGCACCCTGATCCTGCTCCACCTGAGCCTTTTTTCCGATATTGGAAAAGTGCCAAAAAGCATCATAAGCGACCACATACGAACTTCCTATCCCGAAAAAGGCGATCTTTTCCGCTTTATTGATCATGTCCACCGCTTTAATGAAGTCATCCTTATTCAGCATTTCAGTAGTGTACTTCAAATCCTCCTGTTCAGAAGCCATAATTTTTTGAAACACATCCATAGAACTGTCCGTCCTCAAAATGCTTTCAGGAACCGGCTGTTCATTATCCGCGCCAAGATCTTTTGCCAGATGGATCTTAAACTCATAGTATCCTTTAAAGCCAATTTCTTTTGAAAAACGAACAACACTTGCTTCGCTGACCGAGATTTCCTCTGCCAGCTGCGCCGCCGTCAAATCCAGCGTTTTTGCAGGATTTGCAATTACATACATCGCCACTTTTTTCTGCTGAGATGTTAGTTTATGCTGCATGTTTTTTACCAATACCAAAGTTCCGGTATTTTCGACGCTAATATTATCTATGCCGATCGCCCCCTTATCAAACTTATTCGGAGTCTGATTGCAAATCTTTCTCTGAAATTCGTCGTGAATGAATATTTCATTCGTATGCAGTTATAATATCTTTATTTGCTAAGAATGTCAATAGTTTTTAAAAAATTAATATTTTTCTATTCTTTTTAGTTGATTTTTTGAGATTATCGTGAATATTTAATTCATAATTTGCTTGACAAGCTCCTTTCTGTAGATTATATTTAATGTGAAAAGTGAGTTTTTAGCCAGACATCATATTGGTTGAATTATTATTTCAAATATTCAACCGTATAATATAAGGAGGACTTTTTCATGGAGACCAAATTGGTGATTGGTGCAGATTTTGGAAGTGACTCTGTTCGCGCAATAGTCGTAAACGCTATAACGGGTGAAACTAAAGGGGAAGCTGTATGCGCATATCCAAGGTGGGCGGAAGGGAAATATTGCGAACCGGAAAATTATCAATTCAGGCAACACCCGCTGGATTATCTGGAATCTTTTGAAAAATGCGTTAAACAGGCCGTTCTTGAATGTGGACCAAACGCAGGCGAACACGTCTACGCCATCTCCGTTGATACAACGGGGTCAACTCCCTGTCCGGTAAACAGAGAGGGGATTCCCTTAGCCCTTTTGGATGAATTCCATGAAAACCCCAACGCAATGTTTCATTTATGGAAGGACCATACCGCTATAAAAGAAGCTCAGGAAATTAATGATAGATTGTCCAATTTCAACGGAATCGATTATCTCAAATTTCAAGGCACCTACAGTTCCGAATGGTGGTGGGCCAAAATACTTCACACTTCGCGTGTTGATTCGCGTGTGAAAGAAGCAGCTTGGTCCTGGGTGGAGCACAGCGACTGGATTCCGGCCGTTCTTACCCATCACACAGACCCTCTGACGATGTACCGCTGTTCCTGCGCTGCCGGTCACAAAGCACTTTGGAACAGCGAATTTAACGGGCTGCCCTCGACAGATTGCCTGAGCAGCATCGATCCTTATCTGGGAGTTGTTGCAAGGCGTTACGGCAGCGGCCCGCAAAATGCGGGAACCTGTCTCGGGCCAATATCAAAAGAATGGGCCGACAAGTTGGGAATCAGTGAAAAAGCTGTTGTCGGCGGAAGTTCCTTTGACGCGCATGCCGGTGCGGTTGGCGCAGGGATCAAACCAACTACCCTTGTAAAAGTTGTGGGTACCTCCACAGTCGATATGCTGATTGAAAAATACGATAATTTAAAAGGCAAAAATTTAAAGCAGCTTTGCGGACAGGCAGAAGACTCCATCATACCGGGCTATGTAGGGATTGAGGCCAGTCAAGCGGCATTCGGCGACATTTTTGCGTGGCTTCGCAAAACGTTGATGTGGCCAACACATAATATTTTAAACCATACTTCCCTTATCACGGACGAACAAAAAGAAAAATTAACAGAAGAACTTCAGGAAAAAATGATTTCCACGCTTGAGAAAAATATACATTCCGTCCCTAAAGTATCCAATATCGTAGCTTTGGACTGGTTCAACGGAAGAAGATATCCAAATATTAATGAAACACTGCAAAGTGGTATATACGGGTTGAAGCTTGGTACGGAAGCTCCCGATATTTTTGAAGCTTTATCAATGGCGGCATGTTTTGGTTCCAAAACTATTTTCGACAGCTTGGTATCGGCAGGAATAGAAATTAAAGAAATCATTGCGGTCGGCGGCATTGCCCGCAAATCTTCTTATTCCATGCAGTTGATGGCAGATGTTCTTAACCGTCCGATTCACATTTCCGCAGCAACTCAGGCCTGCGCACGTGGCGCAGCCATCTATGCATCGGTTGCCGCCGGAATTTATTCCTCAATTCCGGAAGCACAGGTCCATATTTGCGAAGACTACATAACGGACTATTACCCCCGTGAAGAATATGTTGCCGCCTATGCAAAAACTTATGAAAAGTTTTTGAAATTTGGAAATTTTGTAGAATTCAGCGGTCAACAGTGATAGGAGTGCCAAGTATGAACAAAACGGAAAAAAATCAATTGCAGAAACTGGCGTGCAAAGTGAGAATGGGAGCGATCGAGGGCGTATACAACGCGAAATCGGGGCATCCGGGCGGAAGCCTTTCGGCGGCCGACCTTTTCACCTATCTGTATTTTAGGGAGATGAAAATCGACCCTAAAAATCCGAAAGAGGAAAACAGGGACCGCTTTGTGCTTTCCAAGGGACACTGTGCCCCGGGACTGTACGCGACCCTGGCTCTGAAAGGCTATTTCCCGATGGAGGAAATGAAGAAGCTGCGCCATATCGGCGCCATGCTTCAGGGACATCCGGATATGAAGGGGACCCCCGGTGTCGACATGAGCACCGGATCGCTCGGGCAGGGCGTTTCCGCCGCCTGCGGCATGGCCGCCGCCGGGAAAATGGATCATAAGGACTACCGCGTGTACTCCATTCTGGGAGACGGCGAAATCGAAGAGGGCCAGGTCTGGGAAGCGGCCATGTTTGCGGCCCACCACAAGCTGGACAACCTCTGCCTGATTGTGGACAACAACGGACTGCAGATCGACGGTTCCGTCGCCGAAGTTGGCGGACCGGAGCCGATCGATGAAAAATTCCGTTCCTTTGGCTTTGACGTTCAGGTCATCAACGGACACGATTTTGACGAAATAGAAGCCGCGTTCCATCACGCAAGGACCGTAAAAGGCAGGCCGAGCGCGATTATTGCGAAGACCGTCAAAGGAAAAGACGTGTCCTTTATGGAAAATCAGGTGGGCTGGCACGGCACCGCCCCGAACGCGGAACAGTATGAAACGGCAATGCAGGACCTGAACAGGGTACTGTCCGGATTGGAGGCGGAATAAATGGCTGAAATGGTAAAAAAGGCAACAAGAGAAAGCTACGGCGAAGCGTTGGCGGAGCTGTCTGAAAAATATCCGCAGGTGGTTGTGCTGGACGCCGACCTTGCCGCGGCAACGAAGACGGGTGTATTCAAGAAAGCCTGTCCGGACCGCTTTATCGACTGCGGCATCTCGGAGTGCAACATGGTGGGCGTGGCCGCGGGCCTCGCGACCTGCGGAAAGATCCCGTTCGCCACTTCCTTTGCCATGTTTTCGGCGGGCCGCGCCTTTGAGCAGGTGCGCAATTCCGTCGGCTATCCGAAGCTGAATGTCAAAATCGTCGGTTCGCACGCGGGCATTTCCGTCGGCGAGGACGGCGCGACCCATCAGTGCAACGAGGATATCGCGCTGATGCGGACGATCCCCGGTATGGTCGTGCTCAATCCGGCCGATCACTATGAAATGAAGGCCGCCGTCAAAGCGGCGATCGAGCATCACGGCCCGGTCTATCTCCGCCTCGGCAGGCTGGCGGTGGAGAGCTTCAACAACGCCGACGACTATCGGTTTGAGCTGGGCAAGGGCGTCACCCTGCGCGACGGCAGGAATATCACCATCGTGGCCACCGGCCTCATGGTTTCCCGTGCGCTGAAAGCGGTCAAAACACTGGAGGAGCAGGGCATCGACGCACGGCTCATCAATATCCATACGATCAAGCCGCTTGACCGCGAGCTGATCATCAAGGCCGCGAAGGAAACCGGAAAAATCATCACCGTCGAGGAGCACAACGTCATTGGCGGACTGGGCGACGCGGTGTGCGGCGCTGTCTGCGAAGCGTTCCCCGTTCCGGTGATCAAGGTCGGCGTGAACGACGTCTACGGCCATTCCGGCCCGGCGGTCGACCTGCTGGACGAGTTCGGCCTGAACGCCGGCCATATTGTCGAGGTGACAAAGAAAGCCATTACAAAGCAATCATTATAATTAAGGTGAAAAAGACTTCATTTTGACAAAGCACTGCTTGGGATTTAAGCCCAAGCAGTGCTTTTAAATACCGGAGTAAGAAATTTATATCGTTAAAATAATCTATTATTCTTCAGAACATCTATTGATATAGATGTATAGCTTTGCTATACTTATTTTAAATCGCTGATAACATCACATATAAAATTGGAAAAAGTCAAAGGGTGCACCTTGCTTTCGCCGGTTATCGCTCTTGGTTTGTACGATGTCGTGATTGTATGTATGATGGATTTCGATTAGGAGCACAATGTGTCTCCCTTCCTTTTAAGTTGCCCTAATGTTTATGAAATACAATGCGAGTGTAACCCTTTTATTTAGTGGAGGATAATTATGCTAAAAAAAGTGAATCTCAAATCAGCGGTAGATGCTGTTGATAAATTGTATGTATACGAAAAAATAGGGCGGTTAAACGGTCACAATCTAAGCGTTGTAAATGTAGAAAACCGCACTTTGGATTTTCATATTCATGAAAATTCTGATGAATTATTTTATGTTATCAAAGGGAGTTTTCACCTGGAAGTTGATGAAGGTGAATTGATCATTGTTCCAAAAGGGACGAGACATAGGCCTGTTGTTAAATCTTTGACGAAATTTTTGATGATTGAACTCGACGGTACACTAAATAAGGAAAACAGTGGAGATTTGTACGAGAGCTGACCCCGTACACACGGTATAAGCATACTCTGCAGTGCATAAAGTGCCATGAACTTTGTATAAAACCCAGTTGCAAAAATTATAATGACATTTTACATCCGTCTAGCGCCTCTTCGGAGGTGCTTTTCTTATATCATTTTTAAGAAGAAAAAACTTGCTAAGTATAATTTGCAAGCACAAAAAAGACAAAAGCATATACTTTTGTCTTTTTTGGTTTTGGTGGGAGAGGATGGATTCGGACCATCGAAGCTATAAAGCAACAGATTTACAGTCTGCCCCCTTTGGCCACTCGGGAACTCTCCCATATTCTATTGATAAGTTTGCACTTATTTGCAAATGGAGCTGGCAAACGGACAAAACCGCCACGCTTCGCTCGCGCTTTTACGGCTTGCACCATAGGTGCTACACCACATTTTGCTAAAAACCTGCCACCGGCAGCTTTTCTTAACGCAAAATGCCCTCTTAGGCTTCAAGCCCGGTTAAGACCTGAGTAAAAATTGGAGCTGGCAGACGGACTTGAACCCCCGACCTGCTGATTACAAATCAGCTGCTCTACCAACTGAGCTACGCCAGCATTTTCAGCACTCGACTAATATATCATCTTACGGTTTATTTGTCAAGCAATTTGATGAAATTTCTGTCTCTCCCGGCTGTACCGGCAGATTCCGCCAATCAACCACTTACGACGAAAAAATGGCGCCCAACACCATGAGCTGGGTCCCATTTCTGGCCGAGGTGACAGGGTTCGGGTATTGGCACGCTCAACCCGCGTACCGCGAATCCCTCCGGCTTTCCCGGGGCGCAGGCTGCCGTCCTTTTTCTCCTAACCTGCACCGGCTGTTTCTGCTTACCAATCGCTTTACCATAGAAAAAGGCCCGCACCTGCGGACCTTTTTCTATGGTCGAGGTGACTGGACTCGAACCAGCGGCATCTTGGTCCCAAACCAAGCACTCTACCAAGCTGAGTTACACCTCGCCGCTGACGATATGCACGGTGAAATCCCCCGCACCATGCGGCTAAAAGCTTTCACTGTCAATGGCAGTCAATCTGCGCCCGCATCATCGGGCAGCCCTATCATTATATGTAATATGCGGGTCATTGTCAAGCGGATTTATAAAATTAGCAGTTTTTTGGCAGACTATAACCGGACGATTTTCCCTTTCAATTTTCGCCTTCCACCGGCTTCGCGCACAGCAAAGCCAGCCGTACCCGCCGAAAAGACGAAAGTTACTTCCGGTTATTCAGCTCAATTTTAAAAACGTATTTGTCCCCCCGCACCACGGAGGAAGTATATTCCACCAGGCAATCCCCTTCATAGCTGAAGCGCTCCAGCAGAATGCAGGGGATTCTGGGGGAAATCTTCAGCAGCTCGCACTGTTCGGAGTCCGGGAGGATGGGAATAAAGGTTTCGGTCGCGCGGTCCACCTTCAGCCCATACTTGGTGCTGAGGTAATCATAAAGCGACCGGCTTTCCACCGCGTCCACATCGATATGCACGAACCGGTTTTTCGGCAGATAGGTGGTTTCAATGACCAGAGGATAGTCGCGGGCCGAGCAAAGCCGCACCAGCTTGTGGTAAGCTTCCCTTCTCTCCGCCCTGAGCTTCAGGGCAAGGCTTCGGCCGAGGGTAATCGTTTCATAGCTTAAGACATGGCTGTGAAAGGAGATATTCTTATTTTTCAGGTCATCGGTAAAGGTATAAAACTGGGAGAGGCTTTGTTCAAACACCTTTGGCTTTACAAAAGTACCGATGCCGTGGATGGTATAGACCATGTGCTCCTCTTCCAGTAAAGCCAGCGCCTGCCTTACGGTCGACCGGCTGACTTTATACATCTGGCACATGTCGCGCTCCGACGGAAGCAGGCCGTTTTCGGGGTATTCGTGGCTGTTGATGTACTGCAGGATATGGTCGTGCAGTTCCTGATACAACGGCAGATTCGGCATTGCATATACTCCTTTCCCGTCTTTTTCGACAGCAAATAAACCATCGTCAATTTAAATAAAAACCATGGTTCTATTCTATCATAAAAAGACCTATTGTACCAGTGGTATCGATTGAAATTTGAGACCTGTTTTTGAACTGGTTGAAAAAAAGTCATAATTGTTGTATTTCTGTTCATGATATGTTAAAACTTATCTAACAAATCTGAAACAACTGAACGAGGGGTGATTTTAAGTGGGAAATCCAAACATACTGTTGACGAGAATCGACAACCGCCTGGTCCACGGCCAAGTGGGGGTCACCTGGACGGCGACGCTGGGTGCAAATCTGCTTTTAGTCGCAGATGACGACGTGGCTCACGATGAAATACAGCAGCAGCTTATGGCAATGACTGCTGAATCTTCCAGTGCGGGGATCCGTTTCTTCACTTTGCAAAAGACCATCGACATCATCGGCAAAGCGGCTCCCAGCCAGAAAATCTTCATTATTTGCAGAACGCCGGCGGCTGTGCGTACTCTGCTGGAAGGCGGCGTGCCCATTAAGGAAGTCAATGTGGGAAACATGCATTTTACCAGCGGCAAGCGTCAGCTGAGCAAAAAAGTCTATGTCAATGACAAAGACATGGAGGATTTGCAGGCGATTCAGGCGATGAATGTAGATCTCTATATTCAGGATGTCCCGGGCGACATCAAAGAGCACATACCCAAGAAATAAATCCATTGGAGAGGAAAGGGGGAACATCACCGGCATTATCGGCAGCTTTTACCGTATGGCGAAACTTCTGGAACAAAAATAAAGGGGGAAAAACTAATGGCAATTACTTTAGCTCAAGGCATTGCGCTCGCTATTATGGCAATTATAGTCGGCGTTGACTTCTGGCTTGAGGCTTTGTTTATTTTCCGGCCAATCATCGTCTGTACTCTGACGGGTATCATTTTAGGCAACATTCCGCTGGGCCTTATGGCGGGCGGACTGACGGAGCTGGCCTTCGCGGGTCTTACGCCCGCCGGCGGCACACAGCCGCCGAACCCTGTTCTGGCCGGCGTTATGACCACGGTCATCGCCTACACCACCGGGAAGGATCCCGCAACGGCAATCGGGCTTGCCCTTCCGTTCAGCTTCCTGATGCAGTATATCATTCTGTTCTACTACTCCAGCTTCTCACTGTTCATGAAGAGAGCCGACAAATACGCGGAAGAAGCGGACGGCAGGAGCCTTACCCGCCTGAACATGCTCACAACGGGAATCGTGGCCGTTACCTACGGCGTTGTCGTCTTCCTCTGCGCCTATGTCGCACAGGACGCGATGCAGGCCCTCGTAAAGGCAATGCCCGAATGGCTGACCCACGGCTTTGAGATCGCGGGCGGCATCCTTCCGGCGGTCGGCTTCGGTATGCTGCTGAAGGTCATGCTGAAGGGCGAATTCGTTCCATACCTTATTTTAGGCTTTGTCATCGCAAGCTTTATTCCTTTTTCCAATCTGCTGCCGGTCGCCGTCGTCGGCGTGGCCATGGCGCTGATTGTGTTTAACAATGAAAGAAACAACAGAAAAACCGCGATTGCAACCGGTGTTGCATCTGAAGGAGAGGGAGATGACGGCAATGAAGGAATCTGAGAAAAACACGGCTCCTGAGAAAGTACTGACCAGAAAAGACATTACCAAGCTCGGCTGGCGCTCTTCCCTGCTGCAGGCCAGCTTCAACTATGAAAGAATGCAGAGCGGCGGCTTTTTGCTGGCGCAGATGGAATGTCTGAAGAAAATCTACAAGAACGACAAGCAGGGCCTGTCCGAAGCAATGACGGATAACCTTGAGTTCATCAACACGCACCCGAACCTTGTCGGTTTCCTGATGGGCCTGTTGATTTCCCTGGAAGAAGCCAAAGAAAACAGAAACACCATCAAAGGTCTGAAGGTCGCCCTGTTCGCACCGCTTGCCGGTATCGGCGACGCGATCTTCTGGTTTACCCTTCTGCCCATCATCGCGGGCATTACCGCTTCCATGGCAATGAGCGGAAGCATCGTCGGCCCGCTGCTGTTTTTCGCGGTTTACCTGACCATCTTTATTCTCCGTCTTGCGTGGACACACGCCGGCTACAACCTGGGTCTGAAGGCTGTCGACACGCTGAGGGAATATTCGGGAATCATCTCCAAGGTCGCCACCATTCTGGGCGTCACCGTGATCGGCGGACTGATTGCATCCTATGTGCATATTTCCCTTCTGCCGGAGATTGTGGTCAACGCCTCAAAAACAGTATCCGTTCAAAAGGATTTTCTTGACAAGATCTTCCCGAACATACTGCCCTTTGCCTATACCCTGCTGATGTATTTCTTCCTGAAGAAGAAGAAAATGAGCCCGGTTGTGCTGATTGCGGCTACCTTCGGTCTTGCGATTCTTCTTTCCTTCCTGGGTATCCTTTAATTTCTAAGAAGTGTTGGGGGTACAGTTCTCTGTACCCCATTTCACTATCATGGTTTGTCGAAGCTGTTACCGGAGCCGCCTGACCCCTGCTCACGGGCAGAGCCAATGACTTTCTATCGGAGGATTCAGCAATGAATTTACAGGAAAACAGGGAAGGGACTTCTTCCCTTCATAACGAAAATACGGGCAACCCTCCAAAAACAATCATTTGTGATGACTTTGAGGCGATGTCGCAGCGCTGCGCGGACTTTCTTTGTGAGGCCGTGAAAGCGAAGCCGGATTTGCTGCTGTGCCTGGCTGCGGGAAACACCGCGGTCCGGACCTATCAGATTCTGAAGGAGCGCTCGGATTCCGGCGAAGCGGACTTCAGCAGGGCGGAATTTGTGGAGTTGGACGAGTGGCTGGATTTGGAAGACGAATCGGAAAACTGCACCTCGTTTCTGTTCCGGAATTTTTACGGGCCGCTTCATATTGAAAAGTCGAAGATTCGTTTATTTGATATTCACGCAAAAGACATGGAAGAAGAATGTAAAAAAATCGATCGGTTTATTTTTGAACGCAGCGGAATTGATTTTATGCTTTTGGGATTGGGAATGAACGGCCATCTGGCCCTGAACGAACCGGGTTCTTCCTTTGAGAGCTACGCCAAAGTCGTCGTCCTCGACCCCGTCACCCAAAAGGTAGGGCAAAAATATTTTTCAAAGCCTGTCCCGCTGTCCAGAGGGGTTACTCTGGGAATCCGCCACATTCTGGACGCAAAGCAGGTCGTTTTGCAGGCGGGCGGAAAAGCCAAGGCGGAAATCGTAAAAAAGGTTTGCCTCTCCAAACCGACGCCCATGCTGCCGGGCACGGTCCTGCAGCTTACGAAAAACGGGGTCGTGGTTCTGGACCGGGACGCCGCTTCGGAAATCCTGTAGGCGGGCTTTCCTTACACATAGAAGAAACCAGGCAGTTTTTGGGAAATTCCATTGCGGCCCCGTTCCAGCCGGGAACGCCGCGCCGTACGAAACTGCCTGCAGTATAGATTGCTTATAAAAGGAGTAATATAGAACGATGATCGGAGTATTGATAACCGGACACGGCAGCTTTGCCACCGGAATGATGAGCGCGTCCAGGCTGATTGTTGGACCGAGGGATAAATATCTGGGCGTGGATTTTGTGGAATCGGACAATGTCGACACGCTCTCCGATAAGCTCAGGCAGGCGATGAAAGCGCTCGGCGACCAGATTCTGGTTCTGGTGGACCTGGCCGGCGGATCTCCCTTCAAAACCGCCGTTACCCTCAAAAGCGAATTCCCGGACAAAGAAATCGAAGTCATTTCCGGTCTGAATATGCCCATGCTGACTTCCGTCCTGCTGGAAGAGAAAGAAACGATGGAAGAAACCGTTCAGGGCGCAATGGAAATGGGTGCGGTCGGCATCAGGCAGTTCAAAAGAAAACCAAAGCTGCAGCAAACCCCTGCGGGAGACGGGATATAGCCGAACCTTTCCGGCATGTTTTTAAGGAGGCACAAACCATATGATTTATCACGGCAATCCCGTTTCAAGAGGAATTGCGGCAGGTCCCGTTTTTCTTTACCAGCCCTTTACCACCGCCGTCAGCGAAGCGCCGCTCGAAGAAGGCGCGGCCGCGGAGGCGTTAAACAAATATGAGGCCGCGCGGAAAAACGCGGAAACGGAGCTCAAAGCCATCCGTACCCGCCTGCGGACCGCCGACCCCGAAAAAGCGAAAATTTTCACCGCGCATATCGATATTCTGTTCGACGAGGCCATGGACGGCGATATCCGCGAGCTGATCGAAAACGGCCGTTACTCGCCGGACAGGGCGATTGCCGAAGTCTTTGAAAAATACGCGCAGATTCTCGGGAAATCCCCCGATCCGCTCATCAAGGAGCGCGCGTCGGACATCCGGGACGTAAAAACGCGCCTGATCCGCGTCTGGAACGGCGTACCGGAGAAGAACCTGTCCTCTCTCCCCGCTCCCGCGGTCATCGTCGTTCACGACCTGCTCCCGTCCGACACGGCTACCCTGGACCGGAAAAACGTGCTGGCCATTGTCACGGAAATCGGCGGAAGCACGTCCCATTCGGCCATTATTGCCAGAAGCTACGGAATCCCCGCCATTCTGGGCGTGGAGAACGCGACGGAGCGCTTTTCCCAGGGGGAACCCGTGATTGCCGACGCGCTGGCCGGTCAGGTCATCAGCGAACCGACGGCGGAGCAGCTTGCCGACTGCGCTGAAAAACGCCGCCGCTTTCTCGCGCAGCAGGCCCGGATCAACGCGTATATGGAGAAAGAAGCCGTCACTCCGGACGGGGTGCGGGTGGATATTGAACTGAATCTGGCCTCCGTCAGCGAACAGTCGCTGGAAGGAGCCAAATGCACCGACGGCGTCGGCCTGTTCCGCACGGAATTCCTGTACCTGGGCAGGGACAGCCTGCCCACCGAAGAAGAGCAGTTTTCCATTTACCGCGAGGTTCTCACTAAATTCGGCGACCGCCCCGTAACGCTGCGCACGCTGGATGTCGGCGGCGACAAAAAGCTCGACTGCCTGAACCTTCCGCACGAGGAAAACCCGTTTCTGGGCAACCGCGCCCTGCGGCTCTGCTTTGACAGGCCCGATATTTTCCGCACGCAGCTGCGCGCCGCCTTCCGCGCTTCCGTTTACGGCAACCTGTGGATCATGTTCCCCATGGTCGCCAGCATGGACGACATCCGCCGCGCGAAGCAGGCCGTTTCCGAAGTAAAAGAGGAACTGACCGGCGAAGGAACCGCGTTTTCCCCCGAAGTAAAGCTGGGGATTATGATTGAAATTCCCTCCATTGCGCTTCTGGCGGATTTTGCGGCGAAGGAAGTCGACTTCGCCAGCGTCGGAACCAACGACCTGTGCCAGTACACCATGGCCGTCGACCGGCTGAACCCCGCCGTCAGCCAGTATTATCAGAGCTACAACCCGGCTCTTTTCCGCCTGATCCACACCGCCGCGAAAAGCTTCCTTGAAAACGGCAAGCCCGTCTGCGTCTGCGGCGAGCTGGGAGGCGACCGCTTAGGCGCCGCGGTGCTGATGGGGCTGGGCGTGCGCAAGCTGAGCATGAGCATTTCCTCCGTCGCGCAGACCAGAAAGCTGGTCAACGAGCTGCCGATGAAAAAAGCGGAAGAAATCGCGGCAAAAGTGCTCTCCCTTTCCACCGCAAAGGAAGTGGAACAGTACCTGAACGGCGCTTTGAAGGACATCCTTTCCTAAGCCTTGTTTGTAAAATCAAGAGCCTGGTCTTATTGATGAAAATCCGTCGGTTTTTCAAGGCCTGAGCACTGTTCCATCTATCACTGAAACAAACCATAATTTTCGTAAGTAACAAGGAGGCATCCGCCATGTATTCCAAAAAAACAACCATTCACAATCGGACCGGCCTGCACGCCCGCCCCGCTTCCGACTTTGTGAAGTGCGCTTCCCAATTCAAATCGAAGATCACGATCAAAAGTCTGGAAGACGGTGAATCTGCAAGCGCGAAATCCATTATCCTGATTCTGGCGCTCAGCCTGAGCCAGGGCTCGAAGGTCGAAATTACCGCGGAAGGCGAAGACGAAGGCAAAGCCGTCGATACCCTGGTCGCGCTGATCGATTCCAAATTCGGCGAATAATTTCCGCCTTAAAGCCGGTTTACCACCGTGCCGGACAAAAGCCGTTTCAGGTCGTCCTCACGGAAGCAGCCGGTTTTTTCATGCAGCGCATTGGCCGAGGCGACGGACAGCGCAAAGCGGATGGTCTCCTCGAGAGGAGCATTCCGCACCATCCCGACGGCAAAGCCCGCGACCATGCTGTCGCCGCAGCCCACGGTGTTGACCACCTCGATTTTGGGGCATACGCCCTGAAAAACGCCCTCGTCCGACACGACCAGCACCCCGTCCCCGCCCAGGGAGATCACAATTAGCTCGATTCCGCCGTCATGGAGCTTTTTCGCCGCTTCGATCAGTTCTCCGCGCGCGGCAGCGGCGATTCCCGTCAACTGGCGGATTTCGTCCGCGTTGGGCTTGATCATCGTCGGTTTTGCCGCGATGCTTTCCCGGAGCGCGGCCCCGCTGGTGTCCAGAATCACGCGCTTCCCCGCGCTCTTCGCGGCCGCGATCAGCTTGCCGTAGTAACCGGCGGGGGTCCCGGCCGGAACGCTGCCGGAAATCGTGATCACATCGCTTGTTTCCACGCACTGCAAATAGGCCCGGTAAAAATCTTCCAGCGCGCTTTCCGTAAGCCGCGCGCCGGGCTCCAGAAATTCCGTATGCTCGCCCGTGGATTCGTCCCTGACATTGATGCAGCAGCGGGTTTCGGCCCCGGAATCGGTAAAACAGCCCTCTATTCCGTCCTGTGCAAGCAGGGACCTGAAATAAGCGCCGTGAAAGCCGCCGACAATGCCCGCGGCCAACACCTTTTCCCCCGCGAGGGAAGCGACCCTCGCCACATTGACGCCCTTGCCCCCGGCTGTTTTGATGCAGCTTTTTACCCGGTTGACGTTTCCGGTACGGCAGGAGTCCATTTTGTATAACTGGTCGATTGCTGTGTTGAGTGTAACGGTAGTAATCATGCTGTTCTCTCCTGTTACTTTATCGCAGAACGATATTGTATTTCAGCCGGTCGCCGCGGACGATGCTGTCGCAGTATTCCACAAGGACGCCGCCGGCGCTGGTAACGCGTTCCAGATGAAGCGCGGGCTGGTTTGCGGTTGTTTTCAGCGCTTCCGCCTGGCTTTTGTTCACCAGCACCGCTTCAAAGGATTCCTTTGCGGTATTCGGCGTAATCCCCGCCAGAAGATGCAGCGAATTGTACAGACCCTTTTCAATGACAATGCCGCCGGTAAGATCCGGGCAGATTTTGCAGGGGATGTACGATTTCTCCAGTGCAAACGGCGTATTGTCCGCACAGCGCAGCCGCTGTACGCAGAAAAGCGCTTCCTTTTCCGGCAGGCGGAGCGCTTCCGCCGCGACGGCATAGGAAAGCCTTTCAAAAGAAATCAGCTGATTGGTAATGGTATGGCCGTGATCGGGCATATTATTTCCGAAGCTGTAGAAGGACGACAGCTCCTGCTCCACCTTTGGCTGAAGGATATAGGAGCCCTTTCCCTGCTTGCGGTAAATCAGCCCCTGCGTTTTCAGCCCCTCCAGCGCCAGCCTGACCGTCATGCGGCTGACCCCGTACTGCCGGCAAAGCTCGGATTCGGTGGGAAGCTTTTCCTCCGCCGGCCACACGCCGCTTTCAATATTGTTCTGAAAAATATTCTGAAGCTGGCGGTAAAGAGGAATCGCGCTGCTTTCATCCAACATGTTCTCACATTCCTTTATTTATCTATTTTGTATCTTGACAATCCCCTTCGATAATCTTATTATAATGTTATAACAAGTTTTTGTAAAGAGGGTGCATTCATGAAATATTATATTGGCGTCGACGGCGGCGGAACCAAAACCGCGTTTTCCCTCCGCAGCGGGGACGGGGAACCGATCGCGGAGCATCTTACCGCCGGCTCCTCCTACCTGATGTATGGAATCGACCTTGTTGTGGAAAGGATAAAGACAGGCGTGGAACAATGCCTTCAGAAGGGAAACGTTTCGCTCGGCGACGTGGCGGCCATCAGCATGGGGCTGCCGTGCGTGGGGGAAAACGCCGTGATGGACCCGCAGCTGAAGGAACGGATTAGCGCGTGCTTCCCCGGCGTGCAGATCTACGTGACAAATGACGTGGAGGTCGGCTGGGCCGGTTCGCTCGCGTGTGAAGAGGGGATCAACGTCGTGGCGGGAACGGGCTCCATCGCGTTCGGCGAGGACGGCAGCGGAAAAACCGCGCGTTCCGGCGGATGGGCGGAGTTTTTTTCCGACGAGGGCTCCTGCTACTGGACCGGAAGAAAGACGCTGGAGCTTTTCTCCAAGGAAGCCGACCACCGGCTGCCCAGAGGGCCGCTGTACGACATTATCCGCGAAGAGTTCCGCCTTTCCGACGATTTCGAGCTGATCGAACTGATGGTAAAAGAGTATTTTCCGTACCGGGAAAAGGTGGCCGGCCTGCAGATCCTTTTGGAAAAGGCGGCCGCCAGGGGCGACCCGCAGGCAATCGAAGCCTACCGCGCCGCCGCCGCGGAGCTGGGCCTGATTGTCAAAGGCGTGCTGAACCAGCTGCATTTTGAGCCCGGGTTCCCCGTTTCCTACTCCGGCGGGCTGTTCAAGGCCGGGGACCTGATTTTAAAACCCTTCGGGGAGCAGATTCACGCGCTCGGCGGCCGGCTGGTCAAACCGCAGCTTTCCCCGGTCACGGGAGCGGTGCTCCTGTGCTTCTTCAAGTTCAACCCGGCGGATTTTCCGTCGGTTGCCCAAAAAATAAAAAACAGACAGTGAGGTAAAAAAGATGTATTTAACAGAACAGGAAATCATGGCGACCAAGGACGCCCTTGATAAAACCTATGCGCAGGTACTCAGGCAGGAAGACGA
Organism: Caproiciproducens sp. CPB-2; assembly: GCF_036287215.1. Taxonomy (NCBI): domain Bacteria; kingdom Bacillati; phylum Bacillota; class Clostridia; order Eubacteriales; family Acutalibacteraceae; genus Caproiciproducens; species Caproiciproducens sp. CPB-2. The sequence goes on along the minus strand of NZ_CP142860.1, from coordinate 332,261 downwards.
AATCCGGAATTTTTTCCGTAAAAACGCGCGGCGCAAATTCGTATTTCTCGGCTGCGGCTCCAGCTACATGCTGTCCAAGAGCAACGAGCGCCTGTTTGTGACCCGTCCGGACACCTCCGCCGTCGCGCTTGCGGGCGGCGATTACCTGGTCAATCCCGACACCTACCTTCACACCATCGAAAACAGCATCGTGCTGGTCCTGTCCCGCTCCGGCACGACCACGGAGATCGTCCGTGCGGTCGAGCACATGAAAAAGGCCGCCAATGTCAAAATCGTATCGATTACCATGAAGGAAAAGAGCGCCCTGGAGGAGCTTTCCGACTTGACCGTCGTGCTTCCGTGGGCTTACGACAACAGCGTCTGCCAGACCCGTTCCGTCACCAACCTGTACGCCGCCAGCCTGCTGATCAACGCGATCTGCTACGGCGACGGGGAACTGCAAGCCGCCGTCAAAACCGCGATCGACCAGAACAAAGACCATATGGAAAAATACCGCGCCGACCTGGAAGCCATTGGAAAGAAGGATTTCACCGACGTGATCGTCCTTGCCGACGGCGTACTCTGCGGCCTTGCGGAGGAAGGCGCGCTCGCCTTTACCGAAATCGCGCTCATCAGCGGAAAATACTTCAATATGCTCGATTACCGCCACGGCCCCAAGGTGCTCAACGGTCCCAAAACCCTCACCATTTTCGCCGTACAGCCCAACGAAAGCGCCTATCAGCGCGACATGATCGACGACGTGAAAAAGCACAACGGCACCGTGGTCACCTTCGGTTCCGAGCAGACCAACGTTTACGGCTCCGACCTTCATATCTCCGTCAGCGGCATCAGCCGCTTTGAAGCATACGGCATTCCGTTCATCTACACCATGCAGATGATCGCCCTGACCAAAGCCCTTGCCGCCGGAGGAAACCCCGACGCACCGACCGGGCTGAACGCCTATATCACACTGAAATAACAGGAGGCAAGCGAACTATGCTGGTAACTACCAAAAAAATGCTCAACGACGCCAGAGACGGCGGATACGCGGTGGGCGCTTTCAACGCGGAAAACGCCGAAATGGTCTGGGCCATTGTCAACGCCGCGGAAGAACTGAAAGCCCCCGTCATCATTCAGACCACATCCTCGACCTTAAAATATTTTCCGCCCGCCTATTTCGCACAGCTGGCGAAGGCGGCCGCCGAGTCCGTCGGCGTGCCGGTGGCCATCCATCTCGACCATGGCGCGAGCTTCGAGCTGGCGAAGGAATGCATCGACAGCGGCTACACCTCCGTCATGATCGACGGCTCCGCCCTTCCCTACGGGGAAAATGTCCGCGTTACGCAGAAGGTGCGCGATTACGCGGATAATTTCGGCATTCCGGTCGAATCCGAGCTGGGAAAAATCGGCGGCAAGGAAGACGACACCGAGAGCGACGAGGACCAGTACACCGACCCCGGCCAGGCCGCGGATTTCGTGAACCGCACCGGGATTTCCTCTCTGGCCGTCGCCATCGGAACCGCTCACGGCATCTACGCCAAAAAGCCGGTGCTCGACTTCAACCGCGCCGCCCTGATCCGGAAAGTGGTCTCCATCCCGCTGGTCATGCACGGCGCTTCCGGCCTTTCCGACGACGCGCTGCGCGAGGGCGTGGAAAAGGGCATGTCCAAGATCAACTTCGCCACCGAGCTGCGCATCGCGTTTACCGACGCGGTCAAAGCGCACATGGCGGAGCACCCGAACGACTTTGACCCGAAAAAATACATGGGCCCCGCCCGTATTGCCGTAAAGGAACTGGTAAAAGCGAAAATCCGGGTTTGCGGCAGCGCGGGAAAAGCATAATCCCCTGCCTCCCTCACGGAGGGAGGCAGCGTGCCCGGCGCGTCGGAGGGAGTGAAAACTCCTTCAGTCAGGCTTCGCCTGCCAGCTCCCTCAAAGAGGGAGCCAAGTCCTTGCAAAATTGCGGGGCAAGTGATACTCCCGAATCATCATTTCCCGTCGCAGTAAAAAGCTGTGACGGGAAATTTTTTTGTTGCAAACGAAGAAGAACCGTGATATTATAATCATATGCTTATAATATAAACAATTGATTATATGATTTTACAGTATCCTTAACAGCAATTCCATTTCAGTTTGCGAAACAAAACACGTGCAAAATCAACGGGAAACGCTATAGCCTGTGATAAGGCGGCTGTAAAAAGGAGGGGGCCTTTTGACAAACAGGGAACAGGAAATTATTGATCTGATCCGGAAAAATCCGATGATTACGCAGAACGAGCTGTCGGAAAAGCTTTCCATTACGCGTTCTTCCGTCGCGGTGCACATCACCAACCTGATGAAAAAGGGCGTGATCAAAGGGAAATGCTATCTTTTGGACGACGAACCGTATGTCTGCGTGGTCGGCGGGGCAAATATCGACATTCAGGGCTTCCCCGGCGAACAGCTGATCATGAACGACTCCAATCCCGGCAAGGTGAAGATTTCGCACGGGGGCGTCGGCCGGAATATCGCCGAGAACATCAGCAGGCTGGGCGTCGCCGCCCGGCTGATCACCGCGGTCGGCAACGACGACTACGGCCGGGGGCTGCTGGAAGCCGCCGGGAGCTGCGGAATGGATATGAAGCATTCGCTGATATCGGACGAATCCCCCACTTCCATTTACCTTTCCATTCTCGACGAGGAGGGCGACATGAAGGTCGCGATCGCCCAGATGCACGTGCTGGAAAAGATCACCCCCGAATTTATTGAAAACCGCAGGCAGCTGATCAAGCGTGCGCGGCTTTGCGTCATTGACACGAACCTGCCGGAAAAGACCCTCGTTTTCCTGACACAGGAGTTCCCGGAAATGGATTTTTACCTGGACACGGTTTCCACCGCGAAGGCGGTCAAGGTGAAAAACATTCTGGGCCGCCTGCACACGATTAAGCCGAACCGGCTGGAATCGGAAAAGCTGACGGGAATCAAAATCACGGACGAGGGCAGCCTGCGCCGGTCGGGAGAGTTCTTTCTGAAACAGGGCGTCCGGCGCGCAGTGATTTCGCTCGGCGGCAGGGGGACCTATTACCGCGACGAAAAAAACGAATTCATTCTGGAAACGGAAAAGGCGAAGGTGGTAAACGCCACCGGCGCGGGGGACGCATTTATGGCCGGGCTGGTCTACGGAAGCCTGAACAAAATGAGCCCGGAGGAAACCATCCGCTTTTCGGCGGCGGCTTCCAAGCTCGCGCTTCGCCACGAAAACACGATCAACCCGGATATGTCCGTCAAAAATATTCAAAAGCTTATGGAGGAAACGTACCATGTTAAAAGACTATCTTGAAATCAATCCCGGCGTACAGAAGGCTCTGGATGCCGGAAAGCCCGTCGTCGCTCTGGAATCCACCATCATTTCCCACGGCATGCCCTACCCGCAGAATGTGGAAACAGCGCGCAACGTGGAAAAAATCGTCCGTGAGCACGGCGCGGAGCCCGCCACCATCGCGATCATCGGCGGAAAGATCAAAATCGGCCTGACCGACGGCGAACTGGAACACCTGGGCACGGCGAAAAACGTCATCAAGACCAGCAGAAGGGATATCCCCTTCGTCATCGCCAAAAAAGCGGACGGCGCCGCCACGGTGGCGACCACCATGATTCTGGCGGCGCTGGCGGGCATCAGGGTCTTTGTCACCGGCGGCATCGGCGGCGTACACCGCGGCGCACCGGAAAGCTTCGACATTTCCGCCGACCTTGAGGAGCTTGCAAGAACCAACGTCGCGGTCGTCTGCGCGGGCGCAAAGTCCATTCTCGACCTGAAGCTGACGCTGGAATATCTGGAAACCCGCGGCGTGCCGGTCGTCGGCTTCGGCACGGACGAGCTGCCCGCTTTCTACACCAGAAAGAGCGGATTTCAGGTAGACTACCGCGTCGACTCCGCAAAAGAGCTGGCACAGGCGGTCAAGGTCAAATGGGAAATGGGCATCAACGGCGGTCTGGTGATCGCGAACCCGATTCCCGAGCAGTACCAGATGGACAAAGCGGTCATCGACAGGGCCATCGACGAAGCTTTGGCGGACGCCGCGCGCGAAGGCGTCAAGGGCAAGGAAACCACTCCTTACCTGCTGGCCAAGATCAAGGAAATCACCGGCGGCGACAGTCTGGATTCCAACATCCAGCTAATTTACAACAACGCCGTCGTCGGCGCGAACCTCGCGGTGGAGCTCGCGAAGCTGCAGTAATTCCTTCATTTGTCAGGCGCGGCTTTATCGACAGCCTGCAGACCCCCTGCGGAAGCCTGTGTTCCGCAGGGGGTCTTTTTGCCTGTTTTTTCCATGGATAATCTTTCTGCCCCGGCGGGGATTTGTTTACGCAAATTGCCTTGACAGCCCGCTTTCCGCCCGTTATAGTGGATATCACAGAGATTACTGAAACGTCCGGTACCACCGTCCCGAAAGCCGCAAAAGGAGATTTCTTATGAAAATCACAGTCATACACGGCAGCCCCAGAAAAGGCAACAGCTACACGGCGACGCAGAAATTTTTACAGGCAATGAGGGAGCATGGAGAAATCGACGTGCGGGAATTTTTTCTGCCGAAGGATCTGCCCGATTTCTGCAGGGGCTGCTACAACTGCTTTCTGAGGGATGAACTGACCTGTCCGCACGCCGGATACGTGCAGCCGATCCTTCAGGCGATGCTGGAAGCCGACGGCCTGGTTTTCAATTCGCCTGTCTACGTGCTCTCCCTGAGCGGCGCCATGAAGTCCTTTCTCGACCATTTCGGCTTTCTCTTCCTGCCGCACCGTCCCCGTCCGGAGATGTTCCATAAGAAGGCGTTTATTCTGTCCACGACCGCGGGCGCCGGAACGCGTTCCGCGATGGGCGTGATCGCGAAAAGCCTGAAATACTGGGGCGTTAACCGGGTATATCAAAGGGGCTTCGCCATGTACAGCCTGAGCTGGGACGAAATGCCGGCGAAAAGACGGCAAAAATTTGAAAACCGGCTTCAAGCGGACGCGGACGGCTTCTACAGGGCCGTCGCCGGAAAAAAGGACAGACCGCCCTATCTGCAGACCCGGTTGATGTATTTTATCAGCAAACAGCTGCAGAAGGGCCGCGAGGGTAACCAGCTGGACAAACGCTACTGGAAGGAACACGGATGGCTGGACGGCGCTTCCCCGTTCCATTTCGATAAAACGGCCGATTAGTACTTGAAAGCCGGGCCGTTCAATGGTAAACTATAGTAATACTCAGTAATGGCGGTGATAACTTTGGATAAGCTGAAAAAGCTGCGGCGCTTTCTGACGACGCCCGAAATGATCTCCTACCTTATTTTCGGCGTTCTTACCACGGCCGTCAACGTAGTGAGCTACGGCCTTCTGCGCCCGGTCATTCACTGGAACGCGCAGTGGGACGTGCTGACGGCAAACACGATCGCCTGGATTCTTTCCGTGGCTTTTGCGTTTGTCACCAACAAGCTCTTTGTATTCCGCAGCAAAAGCTTCGCGGCAAAGCTGTTCTGGAGGGAGCTTTCCACCTTCGTAGGCGCCCGCCTTCTGTCGCTCGGCGTGGATTCGCTGGGGATGCTGCTCATGGTGAACGTGCTGGCCTGGAACGACTGGCTGGCAAAGATCATTATGAACGTCATCGTGGTGATCATGAATTATGTGCTGAGCAAGACGATTATCTTTAAAAAATAATGGAGCGCAGCCAGCGCCCCTGATTATGGAGGAAGTTAAACATGTTGGCAACTGAAAAAACAATGGACAAAATTGTCGCTCTGTGCAAAAACCGGGGGTTTGTTTACTCCGGCAGCGAAATCTACGGCGGCCTGTCGAACACTTGGGACTACGGCCCGCTGGGCGTTGAATTCAAGAACAACGTCAAACGCGCGTGGCTGAAAAAATTCGTGCAGGAAAGCCGGTACAACGTAGGGCTGGACACCGCGATCCTGATGAATCCGCAGGTCTGGGTGGCCTCCGGCCACGTGGGCGGCTTTTCCGACCCGCTGATGGACTGCCGCGACTGCAAAACCCGCCACCGCGCGGACAAACTGATTGAGGACGCGGGCGGCGACCCCAACGGCATGACCTTTGACCAGATGAGCGACTATATCAAAAACAACAATATCAAATGCCCGGAATGCGGCTCTTCCAACTTCACCGACATCCGCAAGTTCAACCTGATGTTCAAAACCTTTCAGGGGGTAACGGAGGACGCCAAAAACGAAATCTTCCTCCGGCCGGAAACCGCGCAGGGCATTTTTGTCAACTTTGCCAACATTCAGCGCACCACCCGCCGCAAGGTCCCCTTCGGCGTCGCACAGATCGGCAAAAGCTTCCGCAACGAAATCACGCCGGGCAACTTTACGTTCCGCACGCGTGAATTTGAGCAGATGGAGCTTGAATTCTTCTGCAAGCCGGACACCGACCTCGACTGGTTCTACTACTGGAAGGATTACTGCAAAAAGTGGCTGCTCAATCTGGGCATGACGGAAAGAAACATGCGCCTGCGCGACCACGAGCAGGAGGAGCTGTCCTTCTACTCCAAGGCGACCACCGACATTGAATACCTGTTCCCGTTCGGCTGGGGCGAGCTCTGGGGCATTGCCGACCGCACCAATTACGACCTGACGCAGCATCAGAACCATTCCGGCAAGAGCCTTGAGTACTTTGACCCGGAGACAAACGAGCGGTATGTCCCGTACGTTGTCGAGCCTTCCCTCGGCGCCGACCGCGTTGCGCTCGCCTTCCTGTGCGACGCCTACGACGAGGAAAAGCTGGATGAAAAGGACACCAGAGTCGTCATGCGGCTGCATCCCGCGCTGGCTCCCTATAAGGCCGCCATTCTTCCGCTTTCCAAAAAGCTGAACGAGAAGGCGCAGGAAATCAGCGCAGACCTTTCCAAGCACTTCATGGTGGACTACGACGACGCCGGTTCCATCGGCAAGCGTTACCGCCGTCAGGACGAAATCGGCACCCCGTTCTGCATTACCTACGACTTCGACAGCGAAACGGACGGCTGCGTGACCGTGCGCGACCGCGACACCATGCAGCAGGAGCGCATCGCCATTTCCGAGCTGGTAAACTATATCAGCAGAAAAATTGAATTCTGATCTCCAATAGAAAAGCGATCATTATTTTTTTCCGCTCTCTGATGGAAGATGGGTATTACGCATACAAAAGCGGGCCGTTTCCCCAAGCTGGGAAACGGCCCGCTTTCGGCTATACGAACTATTTATCTCCGGAACTCTCTTCTTTCTGTTCCTGTGTAAACGTTGCTTCGGCCTTTTTCGCCGCCTTCCCAGACCTTCTTCTCCTTTTGCGCAGGACAAGCACCACCGCCGCAGCGATCACCGCCAGAAGCAGGATCACGGGCGCGCCGCCGAGCACAAAGACCAGCAGCCCTTCGCCGAACCCGCCGAGCGCGCGCAGGGAATCCCTGAACTGCCTTGAAATTTTTTCGCCGAGGGTCACCGGCGTCTTTTCAAGCTCCGTGGGCTTCACGACCTCATTGAGCTGAATGGAAACGGTACTGTAGTTAATCAGGGAATCGTACTGACGCAAAGTGCCGGTATACTGCTCGATCTGGTAATTGACGTCCGCAAGCGCCTTTTCCAGCGCGATGATATCGGTCAGGGAACCGGATTTCTGCAGCAGGGCCATCAGCCTTTCCTGCTGGGTACGCAGGCTTTTCAGCCGTGCTTCGGTATCATAATAGCTTTCGCTGATATTTTCGCTCGAGCTGGTCAGATTCAGGATGCTCCCGATGGAGCCCGCGCCGCTTTTGAACTGGCTGAGCTTTTCCTGTGGAATCCGCAGGACAAAGCTCGCGGAGCGCAGGTCCTGCTTCTCTATCCCGCTGCCCGTGACGCTGGAATCCTGCACATAGCCGTTCAGCTCCGTACAGAGGCTCTGGACCTTCCGGACGGAATCGTCGAATTTCAGTGTTTCTATCTGATACGACAGGCGCTCTATGATCTTCTGGCTGGAAGAAGCGGCCGCGATTTCACCCGCGGTCGGATTACTGCCCGCCGTACTCGCGGTACCGTTCGCGGCCACTGATTTCTGCTGTCCGCCGTCGATTCCCGCCGCTTCGTTCGCTGCCCGCGCGTCCTGCATGGCGACGGACCGCTGTTCCGTCGCGGGCGCTGCGGCGGAGCCCCTCCCCTGTGAAGCGCAGCCGCCAAGGATGTACGCCGTCATCAGCAATGCGGCGGAAAGCGCCAAAAATCCCCTGTTTCTCATCGTTTTCCCTCCCTGTATCCAATCCTATAGCATTTCCGGTTGATTCTGCAACAAGTTTGCGTTTCTCCCCCGCCTCCGGCGGGGGAGAAACGTGTTTTGTCTCACAAGTTGAAATGGAATTGCTGTTAATCAAATTACGGTACGTACTGCTCCCGCAGCGCGATAATTTTTCCGTCGCTTACGGTGTATTCATAGGGAAAGCTCAGAGCGCCGTCCTCAGCAAGGCGCTTCCCCAGTCCCGCGGCGTCTGTCTGTACGTCGGATTCCGCCACGTTTTGCGCATTCCACTGAATGAGACTGATTTTCGCGTTTTCAGAAAGTTTTATTTTCTCCGTTTCCACGGTAGGATTGTAAATGTAATAACCGTCCGGAAAATCACCGTCGAGTTTCAGCTCCCGAATCCGGCTCTTATCTTCACTGGTGATCCATTCGATCGGGTCCAGTGTAACGGTTCCGGTTTTTTCATCGTAGCTTTTGATATAGCACATCCTTTTCTTCCACGAAACCTCGGAGGAGGTGCCGCCCGGAGCGCTGTTCAGATAAATCTCGCTTCCGCCGCTGTCCATGCTGCTGCTCATCAGCTTTTTTTCTTCCTCACTTTGCGCGGTCTGGGTGAAAATCCAGAGCGTTTTTCGGTCATAGAAGACGAAGCCGGGAATCGGACCGTTTTCCCCCAGCGTATTGAAAGTTTCGACCGGCATATACGCCGCGCCGTCGATCATAGTCGGTTTCACGCTTTTCCCGTCCACCTTGTAACCCGCGTCCGTTTTTTCCACAGTATGATTCAGCGTGTCGGCGGTTTCTTCCAGCGGCAAAAGCACGCCGCCGTCGTTCACAACGACCGGATTCTGAAACTCCATATCCATCCCGTTGTGCCGTACGTTCAGCCGGTCCGGGTTATTGCCCATGCGGAATTTCAGGTCGAGGTCATCCAGCGAAAAGCGGAACTCCGGCATTCCTCCCGCGTAAGGCATCAGCTCATACAGGTCGAAATAGACGACAAGATCCTGCCCGTCCAGATAATAAGAATACGCGCCGTGCTTTTCCTCCACCGTTTTTGCCGCTTCGGGAAAATAAAAATCGGGACGTTTTTTGATATCCGTCAGAATGGCATCCGTGATTTTCTTTGTTCCCGCCTGTGCGTCCTTAAACAAAGCGCCCGGCATTTCATAGAATTCACCCGTCTGAATATTTACATTGAAAGATTTTACCCACCGGTAGCCGTGTGCGCCGCCCGTGTAATTTTCATTCATAATCCACACGGAAAGGATATCACTATCCCAAAAGAGATCGTAACAGCTTTGGAAAAAAAGATTCCCCTTCGCCGCCGAATTGCCAAGCTCCTTTTCCGCCCGCTTTACCTCGGCAAGTCCGTTATCGGAAATCTCCCTGATTTTTTCGTTCAGCTCCTGCGCCGCGGAAAAGCCGACGAATGTCGGAACCGCGGTCTGAATCCGCACCCCGTCTTCTTTGGCGTTGACCACATTGCTGCCTTGTGAAAAACCGTTTACCCTGCTGGAATTTGTCTCCGCTTCCGCTTTCCCGGCGCAACCCGCCTGCAAAAAGACGCAAACCGCCAGCAGCAGAAGCGCCGCGCGCTTTGCCCGGTAGATCATCCCGATTCCCCTTTTCATACTTCTCTATTGTCAACGATTTGAAATTCTTTATCACTATAGTATCATGGAAAATCATGGAATGTCTATATTTCTGACAGCTTTGTAACGGTTATGAAAAAATTGTATTGGTGCAGCCGGCGGCCCGTATTTCTTTCAGATAATCATTCCGCCGTTGACACCCAGTACCTGACCGGTGATAAAGCGCGAATTTTCCCCCGCAAGGAAGCTGACGGCGGCGGCAATATCCTCCGCCGCGCCAAGCATGCCGAGCGGGGTCTCTTCTTTCAGCCCGCAAAGGGTGCTTTCGTCAAGCTGCGCGTTCATTTCGGTCGCTATGACGCCCGGCGCCACGCAGTTGACCTGGATTCCCGACGGGCCGACTTCCTTCGCCAACGCTTTGGTCAGCCCGATCACCGCCGCCTTTGCCGCGGAATAATGCACCTCACAGGAAGCGCCGACCTGTCCCCACATGGAGGAGATATTGACGATTTTTCCCTGCTTGCGGTGAATCATATACGGAAGCGCGCACTGGCAGCAGTGGAAAATCCCCTTGACGTCCACGTCGAACATTCTGTCCCAGTCCTGTTCCGTAAGGTCCGTAAAGAGCTTCTGCTGCGCGATGCCCGCATTGTTGACCAGCACATCCACGCCGCCGGCCAGAGCAAACATCTTTTCCACCTGCGCCCTGTCGGAAACATCGGCCTGTACCGCGGCGCAGCCGGGAAAATCCCGCGCGCTCAGCTCGTTCAGAAGGGATTCCGCTTCCCCTTTGGAAGTATGATAATTGATGACGACACGGAAGCCGTCCTCGGCAAGGCGGAGGGCGGCCGCCCTTCCGATTCCGCGGGAAGCCCCGGTAATCAAAGCCGTTTTCATTTTCCCCGATTCCCTTCTTCCAGTTCCCGGCGCACTTTTCCGCTCAGAGAGGCGAATACAACCGCGTACGCGTTGTCCAGCATTTCCCTGACCGTCTCGTCCGGAACCGTTCCCTCCAGATAGAGGGAGTTCCAGTGCTCTTTATTCATATAATAGCCCGGCACAATGTCGGAATACCGGGAACGCAGCAAAGCGCCCAGCGCGGGTTCCAGCTTGATGGTAATAATGGGGCGGCCTTCCTTGTCCCCTCCCTGCATGGCGAACATTTTCTCCCCCACGCGGTAACGCACGGCGTCCCATTCCGGTTTATAGTCCTTCCCTACGCCTTTCTTAGCAAGGCAGTACCCGTCGATCCAGTCGTATTGGCCCAAAATGCATTCTCCTCTCTCACATTGTCCGGCTACATATTCCCCGTTGCGAGCATAATCGCCGAAAGCGCCGCAATAGGGGCGGTCTCCGCGCGGAGGATCCGCGCGCCGAGCGTGCCGACGGCCGCGCCGTTTTCCGCCGCGAAATCGACCTCCGACTGTTCAAAGCCGCCCTCCGGCCCGATAAAAATCGCCAGTTCCCGGGTTTCGCCGTCCACCAGCTTAGCAATGCTCCGCCCGCCGCCCTCAAAGAAGAGAATGATCTCCCCGGCTCGGGCCGCCTGTTTCACCGCCTGACGGAAATCCGTGAGCGGGGCGACCCTCGGGATGATTCCCCTGCCGCTCTGCTTGGCCGCTTCCTGTGCGATCTTCTGCCAGCGGATGATTTTTTTGGCCGCCGTTTTTTCGTCCGGCCTTGAGACACAGCGCGCGGTCATGACGGGCACAATCCCCACCGCGCCCGTTTCCACCGATTTCTGCACAATGCAGTCCATCTTATCCGCCTTGGGCAGGCCCTGGTACACCGTGACACGGACGCCCGGCTCCGCCACGCTTTTGCAGAAATTCAGGACGCGCACAACGACCCGGTCGTCCGCCACGCTCTCGATTCTGCCGTTGTAGTCCGTCCCGATGCTGTCGCAGAGAATCAGGCTTTCGCCGGACTGCATACGCAGGGACCGCGAAATGTGGCGGGCGTCCTCCCCGGCGATCACCACCTGCTCCTCCGGAACATAGTTGATAAAAAATCTGGGCATAATCCACCTCAGGTTTCAATAATAAAATACAAACTTCCTGCGGCTATTATACCACAGGAAACCGCAGGAATAAAGAAAAAAGGCCCCGCACGGTACCGTGCGGGGCCCCTATGAAAAATAGGATGAACAAATCAGGAAATAACCGCCAGAATCGCGAAGTTCAGAACGAACAGGCCGGTGGCAACCCAGAGAATCGGGTGAATCTCTTTGGCCTTGCCGCGGAAAATTTTGATGAGGCAGTAGAAAATGAAGCCTGCCGCGATCCCGTAGGAAATGCTGTAGCAGAACGCCATGAAGATACCGGCGAAGAAAGCGGGAATCGCCTCTTCCAGGCTGGTCCACTCAATCTCCTTGAAGGCGCTGAGCATCATAATACCGACGACGATCAGGGCGGGCGCCGTAGCGGCGGAAGGAACCGCGCTGATCAGCGGGGCGAAAAACGCGCTGATGATAAACATGGCCGCGGTCACGACGCTGGTCAGACCGGTACGGCCGCCCGCGCCGATGCCCGCCGCGCTTTCCACATAGGTTGTGGTGTTGGAGGTACCGAAGATCGCGCCGATGGAGGTCGCCGTCGCGTCCGCAAACAGGGCCTTGTCCATCTTGGACTTAAAGCCGTTGCCGGTTTCCAGCGCCAGCTGATCCTCTGCGGTGAAGATGCCGGTCTTGCGGCCGGTGCCGATAAAGGTACCGATGGTGTCGAAGGTATCGGAAAGGCTGAAAGCGAAAATGGTCATCAATACGAGCGGGATTTTCGCCGGGTCTGCAAAGAGCGAAACCAGGCCGGGGTCACCGAAAGCGGCGCCGAAGGTTTCCGGCAGCTGGGAGCAGGCTTCCCCAAAGCCCATGCTCTGGCCGACGGTGGTGATCCCCATCGGGATACCGATAATCGTGGTTGCCGCGATGCTGATCAAAATAGCTCCCTTGACGTTTTTGACCAGAAGAACGACGGTCAGCGCAAGTCCGAACAGTGCGAGCAGCACGACGGGTGCGTTCAGCTTTACAATAGCCGGGACCGCGGCGCTGGAGGCGATGACCGTTTTGCTGTCCAGAAGGACATAAGTACCCGGGTCGGAGGTAAACTGGATCAGGCCCGCGTTTTTAATGCCGATGTAGGCGATGAAAATGCCGATACCACCGCCGATGGCATTCTGAAGGCTTTCCGGAATGGATTTGATGATGAGCTTGCGGATTTTGGTTACCGTAATGAAAATGTTGACAAGGCCGCAGATGAAAACCATTGCGAGCGCTTCCTGCCATTTGAACTGTAAGCCGAAGCATACGGTAAACACAAAGAAGGCGTTAAGCCCCATGCCCGGAGCCTGCGCGTACGGAACATTTGCGAACAGGCCCATAATAAGAGTGCCGATTACGGAAGCAATGATGGTCGCAAGGAATACGGCGCCCCACTTCATGCCTGTCTGGGACAGCATGGTCGGGTTCACGACGATGATGTACGCCATTGCGAAGAAAGTGGTCAGACCTGCTCCGACTTCTGTACGGACATTCGTATGATTGCCCTTTAAATTAAAGAAGTCTCCCTTCGGATGGTATGCTGTTTCTGAACTGCCTGCCATAATTTTTCCTCCTGATAAATAAAAGTGCCCGACAAAGCGTTGCCGGGTAATCAACATGATTTATTTATAGTATAGAGCTTCCGGCAGGATATGACAATGTGATATTTACACAAACTTTTTGAATTAGAAACAATTTATTCATACTTTTTGAGACAATTTCGTCTGCAAAATGCAAAAAAATGGGCTTCTGTGCCAAATTTATAGTGCTCTATCCCAAAAGATGCATGAAACCGCTTTCGAGTTGCAAAAGGCATAAAACAAGCGGCGGCTTCCCAACAAAGCCGCCGCCGAAAATCAATAGAATTATTTCAGGTTGTTCTTCAGGATATCGAGCTGACTCCTCAGCTCCTTCGGAAGCTTATCGCCGAACTTCTTGTAGAATTCCTCAATGCCCTCGGCCTCTTTGACCCACTGATCGTTCCTGACCTCAAGAATGCTCTTCAGGGTGTCTACGCTGAAGTCAAGTCCTTCCAGGTTGATATCCTCCGCCTTCGGAACAAAGCCGATCGGGGTCTTAACGGCGTCGGCCTTTCCGTCGCAGCGGTTGATGATCCACTCCAGCACGCGCAGGTTGTCGCCGAAGCCCGGCCAAATGAAGTGGCCTTCCTCGTCGAGGCGGAACCAGTTGACGTTGAAAATCTTCGGAGCCTTATCGCCGAGCTTTTCGCCCATTTCGATCCAGTGCTTGAAGTAGTCGCCCATATGGTAACCGCAGAAGGGCAGCATCGCCATCGGGTCGCGGCGGACTACGCCGACTGCGCCGGTCGCGGCGGCGGTTGTTTCAGAGGCCATGATGGAGCCGACGAACACGCCGTTGTTCCAGTCGCGGGACTGATAGACCAGCGGAGTGGTCTGTGCGCGGCGGCCGCCGAAGATGATGGCGGAAATCGGAACGCCCGCGCCCTTGTCAAACTCGGGGCTGACGCAGGGGCAGTTCTTTGCGGGAGCGGTGAAGCGGCTGTTCGGATGAGCGCCCTTCTGGTCGGAAGTGGTGCCGTCCCAGGGCTCGCCTTTCCAGTTGACCGCGTTCTTCGGGGGATTCTTGTCAAGGCCTTCCCACCAGACGGTGTTGTCGTCAAGATTCTGGACGACATTGGTGAAGATGGTGCCGGACTGTGTGGAAGCAAGCGCGTTCGGGTTTGACTTTGCGTTTGTGCCGGGAGCGACGCCGAAGAATCCGTTTTCAGGATTGATCGCGTACAGCCTGCCGTCCGGGCCCTGACGCATCCAGGCGATATCGTCGCCGACCGTCCAAACCTTGTAGCCCTTCCTGCGGTAGCCTTCCGGCGGAATCAGCATCGCCAGGTTGGTCTTGCCGCAGGCGGACGGGAACGCGGCGGCGACGTATTTGATTTCGCCCTTCGGGTTTTCAATGCCGAGAATCAGCATATGCTCCGCCATCCAGCCCTCTGTCTTTCCAAGGTAGGAAGCGATGCGCAGCGCAAAGCACTTTTTGCCCAGCAGAACGTTTCCGCCGTAGCCGGAGTTGACGGAGATAATGGTATTGTCCTCCGGAAAGTGGCAGATGTATCTCTTCTCCGCGTCGATGTCGCACTTGCAGTGCAGGCCCTTTACCCAGTCGGCGCTGTCGCCCAGCGTATCCCAGACCTTCTGGCCCACACGGGTCATAATCGCCATATTTAATACAACATAAATGGAATCTGTGAGCTCTACGCCAATTTTTGCGAGCGGCGAGCCGATCGGACCCATGGAATAGGGGATCACATACATGGTGCGGCCCCTGTAGCTGCCCCTGGCAATGTCGTAAAGCATTTTATAGGCTTCCTGAGGGTCTTTCCAGTGGTTGGTCGGGCCCGCGTCCTCTTCTTTGCGGGAGCAGATAAAGGTCCTGTCCTCAACGCGGGCAACGTCGTTTACCGCGGTGCGGTGCAGGTAGCAGCCAGGGAGTTTTTCCTGATTCAGCTTGATGAGTTCCCCCGAAGCACAGGCTTGGGCGCGCAATGCCTCAAGCTGAGCCTCTGACCCGTCAATCCAGACTAATTTATCCGGACCGACAAGCGCTTTCATTTCCTCAATCCAGTTCAAAACAGACTTGTTGCTTGTCATAACTCATTTCTCCTTCCGGTCCAATGACCTTCCAAAATTGATGATATTGGTTCTCATTATAATACATTAAGGCGTTTTAATCAATCTTGAAATATTGAATTCGTTAAAAATTTACCATAGTAAAATGCACAAAGCTTTTGCTCCACTTTTGGAGGATTTTCATCAGCTTCCTTCAATCGGCATCGCCGCGTGGGCATTCAGGTCCATTTTTGCGATGTTTCCTGCAAGAAACTCATAGTATCCCTGCGCGCCGACCATGGCGGCGTTGTCCCCGCAAAGCTTCAGCTCCGGCATATAGAATTTCCAGCCGCGGTCCCCGCATTCCTTCCGCAGGCGGCTGCGCAGAAGGGAATTGGCGGAAACGCCGCCCGCGATCACCAGTTTGGTGCTGCCGGTATCCTGCGCGGCCTTTACAAAATTTTTGACCAGACAGTCGACCACCGCCTTGCGGAACGAGGCCGCCAGGTCCTCCACCGGCAAAGCCTGTCCCTTCTGCCGCGCGTTGTGGATCAGGTTGATCACCGCCGTTTTCAGCCCGGAAAAGCTGTAATCGTACGGAGAGCCGTCCACCGTCGGGTGCGGCAGCGGAAAGGCTTTGGGGTTCCCGCCCTCGGCGCGCCTGTCCATCTCCACCCCGCCGGGGTAAGGCATCCCCATGGCCCGTGCGGCCTTATCAAAGGCTTCGCCGGCCGCGTCGTCGCGCGTGCGGCCCAGAACATGAAGGTCCGTGTAATCCTTCACCTCCACAATATGGCTGTGGCCGCCGGAGACGATCAGGCACAGAAACGGCGGCTTCAGCTCCGGTGAGGTGATGTAGTTCGCGGCGATGTGCGAGCGGAGGTGGTGCACCGGCACGATCGGCTTTCCGGAGGACAGGGCCAGCCCCTTCGCAAAATTCACGCCCACCAGCAGCGCGCCGATCAGTCCGGGCGCGTAGGTGACGGCGACGGCGTCGGCCTCGCCCAGCGTCATTCCCGCGTCGTCAAGGGCCTGCTGCGTAACGCCCACAATCGCCTCGCAGTGACGGCGCGACGCGATTTCCGGCACGACGCCGCCGTACAGCTTATGTTCCTCCACCTGTGAGGCAACCACCGAAGACAGAACTTTTCTTCCGTCCTCCACCACCGCGGCGGCGGTCTCGTCGCAGGAGCTTTCCAGTGCTAAAATCCGCATTCTCTATTTTCCCCTTATTCTTTAAAATAAAACCGTCCGGCCCGCTGTCCGACGGAAAACCGGAGCGTTCATCCTTTATTCTGAAAAAATCTCGTCATCAGCAGCGCGTCCTCTTTCGGTGACGTGTAAAAATCCTTCCTGACCCCGACCGGCTCAAAGCCGAGCCCGGCGTAAAGCGCGACGGCGGCATCGTTGCTCCGCCGCACCTCCAGCGTGATGAATTCCGCATGGTTCCTGACCGCGTCCTCTATTAAATACCGCACCAGCGCCCGCGCGATCCCCCTCCGGCGAAAGCCGGGGTGGACGCAGACCTTGTCGATATAGCATTCCCCGCAGACGCAGTGCATGCCCGCGCAGCCCACGGTTTCCCCCCCGCACTCCGCCGCGGCAAACCGGGCCGTATCGCTGGAGAGCTCCGCGCGGAGCCCTTCGCGCGTCCAGGGGTCCGAAAAGCAGAGGGCGTCGATCTTCTCCAGCGCGCCAAGGTGCTTCTCGCCCATCGGCACGATCCGCGCCCCGCTCACCCCGGCACCTGCCCCGGCTGCTCCGACTGCAGGTCAATCTGACGCACCGCGTGCCTTGCGACCTGTATCAGAATAAATAGCATCATGACCGCCAGCAGCTGCACGCTGAAAAAGTCCGTGTTGAACAGGTTGTGGCAGACGGCGTAGGTGGAGCTCAGCACCGTGACCACCGGCACATAGAGCATCTTCGGAAAATAAAACGCGAAGACGACCGACAGGATATCCGCCAGATAGAAATACCGCTCGTGCATATGCGGGAGGATGAACGGTAAAAACAGCGCGAAAAAGAGCGCCAGCGAAACAAACAATTCGTCCGTAAAAACAAACTTCCTCTTATACAGATAGAAAAGCGCGGCAATGGTCAGCGCGCCGGCCAGGATCACCGCGGCGGCGCTGATGTACTCCGGCGTGTCCTCCGGCAGCCAGGTGTACAGGTTCGGCAGGAACATGGCAATCATCTTATACTGCCCCGCCTGGGAAAAATACACCGTCAGAAGTTCCCGCATGCTGCGCCCCAGAAACATGGCGGGAAGGATGGCCAGCAGGTACACGAACGGAATCATCAGAAAAGTGCTGAGGCGCACCCTGCGCTTGATGAGCAGGAGCAGCAAAAACGGCGCCAGAAACACCGCCTGCAATTTAAAGATAAACGCGACGGCAAAGGCGGCGACCGCCTGATATTCCTTATCCAGCATGAAATAGTATACACAGGCGACGAGTGCGGCGGTAAAAATTGCGTCGCACTGTCCCCAGACGGCCGAATTCAGCACCACGCTCGGCAGGAACAGGACAGCCGCGTAAGCCATTCCTCCGTACAGGGGGTCTTCATACTTCAGCCGGACCGTTTTCATCACGTAAACGGCCAGAACAATGTCCGCCAGGCTGGAAACCAGCTTAATGGCGGTCAGCCCGGAAACGGGAAGATAGGTAAACCCGGCAAGCAGATAAAGATAGGTCGGCATATAGTCGCCGATATCCATCCCCACCGCCGCAAAGCCGCCGTTTCCCTTCAGCGAGGTATACCATCCCTGCAAAAACTGGTGGTAATCCCCCGATTCAAACGGGAAAAGCAGAAAACGGCACAGCAGGGCCAGCACCGTGATCAGAACAAGGAAGCCCATGTTTTCAAACTGTTCGTTTGTCAGCTCTTTGCGCCTGCGCAATTTTCTCCCACCTTTTCATAGATTAGAAAATCAAATTCGAGATGCGTTTTTAGCGTCTGCACCTGTTTCAGCCGCCGTACGCCCTCCGCCCCGGTTTTATAGAAATAGGGCGTCATGGCGAACAGGTCCTGAATCAACGCTCCGGAAATCGCGGCGTCGGTCTGTGCCGGCACGCGGCCGATAAAGGCAAATCCGCCGTAATCCGCCTCAAAGGACTCGTTCTCATAGGGCTCGTCGTACAGGATTTCCTTTAACCCGTACAGATGGCGGGGACCCGGCACGGCTAAAATCAGAGTTCCGCCCGGTTTGAGCACACGGTTCAGCTCGCTTTCCACCACCGGCGCGAACACGTCCAGAGCAAAATCCGCCGCGCCGTCCGAAACCGGGATGGCGAAGCTGCTGGCGACGGCGAAGGAAATCGATTTATATTTTTTCGCCGCGGCCTTTACCGCAAACTTGGAAATATCAAACCCGAAGACCCGCGGGGCAAACCCGTGGGAAAGCAGGTCGTCGCACAGCCGCCCGGTATAGTAGCCCTCCCCGCAGCCCGCGTCAAGGAGGATTGGACTTTTTGTCCGGGAATATGCGCGCACCAGCTCGTTGAGCTTATCGCTGAAAAGCCGGTAGGCGCCGGATTCCAGAAAGCGGCGGCGCGACGCGGTCATTTCCTGATTGTCGCCGGGTACTTTGGCGTGCATTTTGTTCGGCGGCAGGAGGTGGACATAGCCCTCCCCCGCAATATCGTAGCTGTGCCCGTTTTTGCAGACGTAGGCTTTCGCAAGCCTGTCCAGCTTTTCCCGGCAGACGGGGCAGGTGAAAATAGTCATGCCTTCGCCTCGTACCACGTTTTTCCGATTTTCGCCTCGGCCACCATCGGCACGGAGAGCGAAACGGCGTTCTCCATTTCCTCCGTCAGAATCCGCGCGGCCTTTTCCGCCTCATCCTTCGGGGACTCCACAATCAGTTCGTCGTGTACCTGCAAAATCAGCTGCGACCGCATGCCCTCTTTCTCCAGCCGCTTTTCCACCTTCACCATCGCGATTTTGATGATATCGGCGGCGGCGCCCTGGATCGGCATATTGCGCGCCACCCGCTCGCCGAACGAGCGCATGTTGAAATTGCTGGAGGTCAGCTCCGGCAGGTAGCGCCGGCGGCCGAACATGGTCTCGGCGTAGCCGGTTTCCTTCGCCAGCGCCACGACCTCTTTCATATACCGGTCGATCCCGGAATAGTGGGCAAGGTAATCCTTGATATAGGTGTCGGCCTCCTTGCGCGTAACATGGATGTTCTTCGCAAGGGAAAACGCGCCGATCCCGTACACAATGCCGAAATTGACCGCCTTGGCGCGGCTGCGCATCACCGGGGTAACCATCTGCTCCGGCATATGGAACACCTGTGCCGCCGTGCTGCGGTGGATATCGTCGTTATTCAAAAACGCCTGTATCATATTTTTGTCATTGGCAACGTGCGCCAGAACGCGCAGCTCAATCTGGGAGTAATCCGCGTCCACCAGCACCCAGTCCTCGCGCGCGACAAAGAAACGGCGCATTTCCCGGCCGAGGTCGGTGCGCACGGGGATGTTCTGCAGATTCGGCTCCGTGGAACTGATGCGGCCCGTGCGCGTTTCCGTCTGGTTGAAATTGGAATGGATTCTCCCGTCGGGCGCGATCACCTTTAAAAGGCCCTCGCAGTAGGTGGATTTCAGCTTTGCCAAGCTGCGGTAATTCAGCACCAGCTCCACCGCCGGGTGCTCATAGCGCAGGTTTTCCAGAATTTCCACCGCTGTGGAATAGCCGGTTTTCGTCTTTTTCCCGTGGTTCAGCCCCAGCTTTTCAAACAGCGCCTCGCCCAGCTGTTTGGGGGAATTGATATTGAATTCATAGCCGACCGTTTCATAAATCTGCGTCTGGATCGTGTCGATCTGTGCCTGTAAAACCTCTCCGTACGAGCGGATGCCGTCCTTGTCCACGGCAAAGCCGACGGTTTCCATGCGGGCCAGCACTTCCGCCAGGGGCATTTCGATGTTATTTAACAGCTCCGTCTGGTTTTTCTTCCCGATTTCACCGGCCAGCACGTCCGCAAGCGCGGGCATCACACAAGCGTCCGTCAGCAGGGCGTCCTCCTGCCGGGTCAGGGCAACGCCGTACTCCTGCGCCAGCCGGGACGGCTCGTAGCCGGACGCCGACGGATTGAGCAGGTAAGCCGCCAGCATCGTGTCGATCCCGGGGTTTTTCAGCACGATGTCCCGCGCCAGCAGCGCGGCGTAAAGCGGTTTGATGTCATGCGTATTCTTGCGGATGGTTTCGTCCTCACAGAGCCGTTTGATCCATCCGGCGTCGTCGATCACATGAATCCGGCTGCCGCTGTTGAGATACAGTTTCAGGTTCCCACCGTCATCCTCCGCGATAAAGTCGGCGCGGCCCGCCTTTTGCAGTCCCTTCAAAAGCGCGGCCGGGTCGGTGTTTTCCGCAACGCCCGGCGCGGCTTCCTCCGCTTTCTCCGCCTCCGGAGAAGCAGCGGGTTCGCGCAGGCCCATTTTGTCGATCAGCGAGAAAAATTCGAGCTTTGCCATCAGGCGCGCGGCGGCGTCATTGTCGCAGGGCTGCGGAATATAGTGGGAAATTTCCGTATCGACCGGCGCGTCCGTGCGGATGGTCCCGAGGTAGCGGCTCAGATAGGCGGTCTCCTTGTCCCTGATCAGCTTCTGGCGCATTCCCTCCTTGATATCGAGCGTATCGATCTCCTGATAAATGGAATCCAGATCGTGATATCTCTGAATCAGGTCGCCCGCGCCCTTCGGGCCGATGCCCGCGACGCCCGGAATATTGTCCGACGAATCCCCCTGAATCGCCTTGATGTCGATCAGCTGCTTCGGGGTCACGCCGTAGTCCTCCATAATTTTGGCCTCGTCGTAAACCGTGACCTGCGGCTGGCCGAATTTGGTCGCGGCAAGCCGGACGCTGACACGCGGCCCGACCAGCTGAAGGCTGTCGCGGTCGCCGGTGGCGAGAATGCACTCGTCCCCGGTTTCGCTGCAACGGTGCGCCAGCGTGCCCAGAATATCGTCGGCCTCAAAGCCCTCGCACTCCACCAGACGGTAGCCTAAAAGCCGCAGCAATTCCTTGAGATTGGGAAGCTGCTGGGCCAGCTCTTCGGGCATCCCCTTGCGCTGCGCCTTGTAACCCGCGTATTCCTTGTGGCGGAAGGTCGGCGCGCGCATATCGAACGCGATGGCCACCGCGTCGGGGTCGGTTTCGTTTTTCAGTTTCTGCAGCATGGTCAGAAAGCCGTAAATTCCGTTGGTAAAAATGCCTTCCTTCGTGGTCAGAAGGCGGATGCCGTAGAACGCGCGGTTCAATATGCTGTTTCCGTCAAGTACAAGCAGCTTCATGTTGTTCTCCTTTTTCAGCGGTATCGTCTGCGGGCGGACCGGAAAGCAGCATCGCCGGCCGGAAAGCCCCGCCTCTTTTCAAACATATACATTGGTATTATAGCACTTTCCAAAGAAAAAAATAAGTGTTATAATGAACGCGGATTTTAAAACGGAAAGGAATTTTGCATGAAAATCGGCAATTTACAGATAGATGGCTTCGCCGTGCTCGCGCCGATGGCCGGCGTGGCCGACCGGGCTTTCCGCGAGACCTGCGTGCGGTTCGGGGCCTCCTATGCGGTCAGCGAAATGGTCAGCTCGAAGGGGCTTCAGTTCAACGACAAAAAGACCGGCGAACTGATGGAGCTGAGCGGCGCAGAGCGCCCGGCGGGCATCCAGCTTTTCGGGAGCGAGCCCGCCGTGATGGCACAGGCGGCAAAAAAGGCGATGGAGTACCGCCCGGATGTGATCGACATCAACATGGGATGCCCCGCGCCGAAGGTGAGCTGCAGCGGCTCCGGCAGCGCGCTGATGAAAAACCCCGGACTCTGCGGGGAAATCGTCGCGGCGGTCAAAAGCGCCGTCCCCGTACCGGTCACGGTGAAAATACGCAAGGGCTGGGACAGCGGCAGCGTCAACGCGGTGGAAGTCGCTAAAATCTGCGAGGCCGCGGGTGCGGACGCCGTCACCGTCCACGGCCGCACGCGCGAGCAGATGTACGCCCCCGGCGCGGACTGGGAAATCATCCGCCGGGTCAAGCAGGCGGTCGGCATCCCCGTGATCGGAAACGGCGACGTTGTTTCCGCGAAGGCCGCCGCGCAGATGCTGGAGCAGACCGGCTGCGACGCGGTGATGGTCGGGCGCGGGGCGCTGGGCAACCCGTGGATTTTTTCACAGATCAACGCCTACCTGACCGATTCGTGCCGGATCGTCCCTCCGCCGGATATCCATGAGCGCATCCTGGTCATGCTGCGGCATATCCGGCTGATGTGCGGATACAAGGGCGAGCGCCGCGCCATGAACGAGGCGCGCAAGCATGTGGGCTGGTACCTGAAAGGGATGAAAAACGCCGCGTCGTTCCGCCGCCGGGCGGGAGTTCTGGAAAGCTGGGAGCAGCTGGAGGAGCTGGCCCGGGATATCCTTCTGGCGAACAGCGAACCCACACAGCCTCTATAACGGAAAAACCGCCGGAGGTTTTGATATGCTACCCCCAGATAGGACAGTGAAATAAAAAAGCACTGTTCTTCAGTCTGGGGGTAAAATTATGCCGAATAGGAAGAAGACAACAGCCGAAGAAAAGATCCGTATTGTAGAATTGTATTTGTCAGGCAAAATTGGATACAGCGAAGCAGGAAAACAGGCGGGAGTAGATTGCAAGACGATTGCGCGTTGGGTCAGTCGGTACAAGACGGAAGGGCCTGCGGGGTTTCTGACCCACGGACACGACCGGGCATACGGCAAGGAAACGAAACTATCGGCAGTTTTGGATTATCTTGCTGGGAAAGGTTCTCTTCAGGAAATCTGCGAAAAGTACGGAATCCGTGATACCCGGCAGCTCAGGGATTGGCTGAGGGTATATAATTGTCATGAAGACTTCAGGATACATACGGGAGGGAGTCGCATGACGAAGGGCCGGGATACAACCGCGAAAGAACGGATGGAGATCGTAAAAGCGTGTATCGTCAACGGGAATGATTACGGCGGTACAGCGCTTAAGTATCGAGTTTCTTACCAGCAGGTTTACACCTGGACGAGGAAATACCGAAATATGGGCAGGGCGGGGCTGGAGGACCGGCGGGGACACCGGGCCGGGACGCTTCCGAGCCGGACGCCGGAAGAAGAACTCAGAGACAAGGTTGCTCAGCTTGAACGGAAAAACTATGATCTGGAAATGGAGAACGCTCTGTTAAAAAAAGTGAAGGAATTGGAGAGGAGGCGACGTTGAGCTTCATCAGGCATCCGGCGGCTTACGGCGCGGTAAGCACGCTGTCTGCGGAACGGGTATTCCCTGTTTGGAAACTCTGCGGCTTTCTGCACATCACGCGCTCGGCGTATTACAGATGGCTGAAGCACCCGAAAAGCAGCCGCGAGTTGGAAAACGAACTCATCGCAGGCGAGGTCGAGAAAATCCATAGCCTGCATACGGATATGGGATACCGCAGAATACGGGATGAGTTGGACAGGCATCATGGCATTCATGTCAACGACAAGCGAGTACTCCGCATCGACCGTGCACTTCATATTCAGTCCAGCGTCAAATACCGTCGGCACGGGTGCACAAAAAGTGCGGCATCGCCGGAATACATTGCCAAAAACTATTTGAACCGCAAATTTTATGCGGACGCTCCGAACCGAAAATGGTTGACCGATGTAACGGAATTCAAGTATTTCATCGGCCCGGAAATCCGCAAGGTTTATCTGAGCGCTATTCTGGACTTGTACGACCGGCGCATCGTTGCCTATGCCGTAGGCGATCATAATGACAACAGGTTGGTATTCAATACGCTGGATGCTGCCGTGGCCGCTAATCCGGACGCACACCCGCTATTTCACAGTGACCGGGGGTACCAGTATACCAGCCGTTCTTTTCACTCGAAATTGCATGCCGCCAAGATGAAGCAAAGCATGTCCAGAGTGGCGCACTGTATTGACAATGGGCCGATGGAAGGCTTTTGGGGTATCCTCAAACGGGAAATGTACTATGGACGCAAATTCACCGACCGGAAACAGATCACGCAAGCCATTTCAGAGTATATTTACTTTTACAACTACCGGCGACTGCAGCGCCGATTGTCTGTTATGACACCCATGGAGTTCCATGCACAGTACGCAAAAGCTGCGTAAAAATTGCTGCCCGCCGGTTCCGGCGGACAGCAGTCCTAAAA
Source organism: Caproiciproducens sp. CPB-2 (assembly GCF_036287215.1). NCBI lineage: Bacteria > Bacillati > Bacillota > Clostridia > Eubacteriales > Acutalibacteraceae > Caproiciproducens > Caproiciproducens sp. CPB-2. The sequence goes on along the minus strand of NZ_CP142860.1, from coordinate 307,685 downwards.
ATCTTTTTATTTTTTCATTGTCCTCTTGACGGGGTGCACACCATTTCTCCGGCGGTCATTTTTTCACTTACTTTTCCATATAAACAATGGCGAAGGTCCCCGGCCCGCAGTGAACCGAAACGGAACAGCCGCAGTCCCCGACCACGATTTCCTCAAAATTCTGGTATTCCATGATCTTCTGTCTGACCGCTTCAATGGTTTCATTGTCCACGTCGTAGTGGGCGATGATCAGACGGGAAAGATCGATGTTTTCCGCGCCCTTCAGCCTGTCCTCCGCCAGCTTGCAGACTGCCGATTTCAGGCTTCCGCGGTACTTTTTGGCGACGCCCATCTTGCCGTCCTTCACGTCGATGCAGGGCTTCAGGTTCAGCAGGTTCGCGCCCAGCGCCTGCACCCCGGTGCAGCGCCCGCCCTTATACATATAAAGCAGCGTGCTGATCACGCAGGTGGTGCGGACCTTCCCGGTCATCGCCCCGATCCGCTGTGCGATCTCCGCCGCGGAATATCCCTGATCGCGCAGTTCGGCCGCCTTCACGGCAAGGATGCCCATGCCGCTGGACACGTTGCGGGAGTCCACGGGATAAACGCCGTCAAACTTTTCGGCGGCCATCTTCGCGATATTCGGCGTCACGGTCAGCTCCGCGCTGATACTGAAATGCACGACCTCCCAGCCTTCATCCGTCCACCTGCGGTAGAACTCCTCGTAATACGCGGGAGTCGGCGCGGAGGTGGTGGGAAGCTGTCCGGTCTTTTTATAATATTCGAACAGGTCCGGCGTATGGATGGTTACCCCGTCCAGATAGGACTTGTCGCCCAGATTCACGTTGAGCGGAATGACTTCAATCCGGTAGCGCTCCAGCATCTGTGCGTTCAGGTCGCAGGTGCTGTCGGCTACAATTTTTACCTTTCGCTGCATAGCTCCTCCTATTTTTCCTTGTAAAACAAAACAAGCGTGTTGGGGCCCGTGTGGACCGTCATGCTGCATCCCGCGCGCGAGGTGAGGACCTGCCGGAACTTCCCGCTTTCCTTCACCATCCTGACAACGCTGTCAAAAAGCGACCGGTCCATCCCCGTGGTGGAAACAAACGCGCGCTCGTCGTCCATATTCGGCTGCTCCAGTACAAAACGGATATATTCCTTGCAGACCTGCGCGAAATTTCCGCGGAATTTCCGCCGCACGGAAAGCACGCCGTGGGTGTCCAGCAGAAGGCATGGGCGCAGCTTCAGCAGGTTTGCCCCGAACATCTGCAGCATGGTGGCCCGTCCGCCCCGGTAGGCAAATTCCAGCGTATCCAGAAGCACGTTGGTTCGCATTTTGGTTTTGTCTGTTTCGATCCTGTCAAAAATCTCTTTCGCCGACATCCCCGCGTCGCGCATGTCGGCGGCCCGGAGCACCAAAAGGCCCTGAGCGGAGCTCAGCGTAAAGGTGTCCACCACATAAACGTTGTCGAATTCCTGCGCGGCGATCACGGCGTTCTGATAGGACGAGGAAAATTTGGAATTCATCGCGATATGGACCACATCGTTTCCGTTCTCCACCTGCTTTTTGAACAGTTCAAAAAAATCGGCGGGCGGAGGAGCCGACGTTTTCGGCAGCCGGTGCGTTTTCTCGTAATCCACAAAAAGGTCGTCCGGCCCGATTTCAAAAACATCCCGGCGGGTGCGGCCTTCCACCGTAATATAAAGCGGGACAATCTCTACCCGATACTGCTTATATAAATCGGGAAACAAGTCGCAGGCACTGTCGGTGCTGATAATTACGCCCATAATCGCACTCCCAAAATCATTTTGCATACTAATTTTTTAATTATATCATCCTGAAACCGTTTTTTCAATCTTCCTCTGCCGCAAATGTATTTCTATGGAAATTTTACAGAAAATTCACAGTTGTATGGGAACCATATTATATGATATGATATGTTTATGTCAGCTTATCAGCATTGAGAGGATTTGTGATAATGAATATAAAATCGAAGAAATTTCTGACAGTGTTTCTGACACTGATTTTTGCGGTCACGGTGTTTACGCTGACTGCTTTTGCAGAGAGCAATGCTACCGTTCCGGTCGACCCGCCCGGGCAGGAGACCACAAGCTCCGTTTCCACGGGCGGCGGTTCTTCCCATCCCGGAGGTGCTTCGCAGGGGGACGTTTCTTCCCAGCCGGGAGAGACGTCCCAGCCCGACGGTAATTCACAGGGGGAATCTTCTCAGCCCGATCAAAACAGCCAGGCCGAGTCCGTCGTGAGTAATCCGGAAAGTTCCGAGCCGGCCGCGGTTTCCAGCAAGGAGCCGGTGGTAAACCACTATGTCGATACCCACGCCAACGAGGTGGAAAAAAGAGCTTCTCAGGCGGCGCAGACCATCAGCGACCCGGACGTGCTTTCTTCCCAGGATTGGGGCGAGCTTCTTTCCAGCGGAGATTCTTCTTCCAGCGAGACGGTGGCGGCCGCCGGTACCGTCAGCAGTGAAGCCGAACCCCCGTCGGGGATCGGCGGCGTATCCTGGCTTCTGATTTTGGGTGTTGTGCTGATTGTTCTTGCATTGTGCGGGATCGGCCTGTTCATCTACCTTCAGTTTTTTTTTCAGGGACGCCGTCAAAACCTGAAATTCGCCCCCGCGGGCGGCGTTCAGGAAGCCGATGAGCCCGTAGCTTTTGAGGACATCAGCTCCTACAGCGACGAGGCGCAGCATCAAACCGATACCGTTTCCGACGATACGCAGTCCTTTACCGACATTCAGTCCAGCTCGGCCGAAGCCGCAGCCCCCGCCGCCGCAGAGCCGGCGCCCGCTGCGAAATCCTGGGCCATCGCAAAACACCGGCCCGCCGCGAAGCCGCAGCCGGATAAAAGGCCGGTGAAGCCCGATCGGGAAGAAACCGCGCCCATTCCGCAGGATCTTTTAAACCGGAGCAATCCGTCCGTTTCTTCCCCCGACCGCGATTCTCTCCCGAAATCACAGGCGCAGCCGGTACAGGACAGCAACTTTGACTGGGAGAAGTTTTTCAACGAAGAAAAGTAAGCGAATGCTCTTTTAAAAACAGAAAAAATAAAAGCGCTTTGAACCGGGTTTTTTCCGTTCAAGGCGCTTTTTTATGATCCTTTGAAATGATTGATTCCGCTTTATTCGGCGGCGACCGATTTCAGCCCCGTGGTAAACCGGATCGTCTTCCCGTCACATTGCGCCAGAATGGTTTTCTGCCGGTCGGTGCGGTAAATAGTTACTCCGGCTTTCTTCAGCCGGTCCACCACTTCCTTATGCGGGTGGCCGTAATCGTTGTTCAGGCCGCAGGAGATCACCGCCGCGCTCGGGTCCGCCGCCTTTAAGAAGGCGGCGCTGGTGGAGGTGGAACTTCCGTGATGCCCGCATTTCAGAACGTCGCACCGCAGGTCGTACCCCTTTTCCACCATCTCCTTTTCGCTGTCCGATTCCGCGTCCCCGGTAAACAGAAAGCGCTTTTCGCCGCTTGTAAGCATCGTCACGATGGAATAGCTGTTCAGATCGCCGTATTTTTCGGAATTCGGAGCCAGTATTTCCAGTTTTTCCTCCCCGGTGTCAAAAATCACCGTGCCCGCTTTCGCGGCGGTGATTTTCAGCCCCTTCCGGTCGATGGCGGTCAGCAGCTTTTCATAGGTTGCCGTGGTGGGAATCTGGCTGTCGGGGATTCTGGGCATATAGACCTTCCCGATGGAAAAGCGGTCGACGATCTGCTCCATCCCGCCGATGTGGTCGGCGTGGGGGTGCGTCGCAATCAGGCAGTCGATTTTTGAAACCCCCAGATCTGTCAGGTAATCGGCAAGCTCCTGCGCCGTTTCCGGGGTGCCCGTGTCGATCAGGATATTTTCGCCTGTTTTCAGGCGGATCAGCTCGCTGTCCCCCTGCCCTACGTCAAGAAAGTAGACGCTTGTGGCGTCCTGCTCCGCCCCGGACGGCTGTGCACCACCCGAGGAGCTCTGCGGCGCCGGACCGGCGACCATCCCCGTCCCGCCGCGGGACCCGAACGCCATAGCCGCCGAAATTGCGGCAAAAATCAACAGAGAGACCCAGAAAGGTGTTCTCTGATTTTTTCTGTGTGCCAATAATGTTCCTCCTTATGTTCCCGTGTACTAAAAAAACCGCCCTCACGGGCGGCGAGAGTGTCGAAAAACTTGCCAGGTGGAATCGTGCCAAGGCGGTAGATTCGTTCCTGCCGATTACGCTTTTTCCGTTCCGAAAAGATTGAAGCGGAAAAGCTTGGATTCGTCCTCCGGCTTTTCACAGACAATACTAATTGGCTGAGCTTGCTCTTTAAATTGAGATGGTCGCCCTCGCGCGTTACCAGAAAGACGTTTCCCTCGCACTGGTCAAGCACCTTTAAAAACGCGGGAACATCCACATCATGCAGTTGAAGCGTAGATGACGTCATAATAAACCTCCTTCGGCGGTGAATTTCACCGGTCAGTGATACGAATATCTTCCAAGGCCATTATAACATTTTCTTCCTGATTGTCAATGAGCGGGCATGCCTTCCGTCTGCCGGGACGGCTTGCAGTTTTCCGGCCAGATGTGCTATAATGCCTATTGATTACTTTAGCAGAGTCCGCATCCGGAACTTTGCTATCAAGACAGGAGATTGTTAAAATGGCTTTCGCACCCGGGTCCGCCATCGTATTGGGTGACAAAACGGACCTGCCCATGATTTACGAGGACATGAAGCAGCAGTTCCCGCCCTGCGAGCTGTATCCGTATCCAAGGTTTTTGCAGCTTCTGAACGGCGACCGGTATAAAATCCTGCTGTTCCGGCGGCTTTCCGACAACGAGCTGATCGGCTACGCTTTGGTGTATGCGATGGAGGACAGCAATATTCTCTGGCTGGATTACCTGGCCGTCCTGAAAAAATACCATGCCTGCGGATACGGCAGCGCGCTGTTTCGCGCACTCTGGCAGAAATACTGCGGCCCGTTCGACGGCATCCTGTTTTCCGTGGAGTATGTCTCCGAAACCGACACGGAGCTTGCCGAGCGGCAGAAGCGGCGCATCCGGTTCTACGAAAAGCTGGGCGCGCGCCGCCTCCACGCGAAATTTCTTCAGCCCTGCGAGGACGGGGGCTTTCCGATGCACCTGTATTTCAAACCGCGCTGCGGATATATTACCATCAGCCGCTCCGTGCAGATGCAGGCGGTCAGCCAGATGTACGACTACTGCTTCTTTTACCTGAAGCATATCCGGGAGCTGCTTCCCAAATTCAGGGACACCATTGTCGATGAAAAATTTACTGACTGACGATCCGGCCGTCCTGTATTTGTACCACGCGGCCCGCAGAAGCGGCAATTTTTTCGTCGTGCGTAATCAAAACAACCGTTTTCCCTTCTTCATTTAAAGAATTCAATATCCGCATGACCGCCGCGCCGGACTTTGAGTCCAGGTTTCCGGTCGGTTCATCGGCCAGAATAATGGGTGGCTTTGCCGCGATCGCGCGCGCAATGGCCACCCTTTGCTGCTGCCCGCCGCTCATCTGGTCGGGCCTGTGGTGCTCGCGGTTCGTCAGCCCGACCTTCGAAAGGGCCTCCTGCGCAAGGGCGCGGCGCCCGGATTTTGGAATCCCGCGGTAAAGCAGGGGGAGCTCCACGTTTTCAAGCGCGTCCAGCCCGCCGATCAGATTGAACCCCTGAAAGACAAACCCGAGCTCGCAGTTGCGGATCTGCGTCAGCCGCTTTTCGCTCAGACCCGCCACGTTTTCCCCGTCCAGATAATACTCGCCCATGGTCGGCGTGTCCAGACAGCCCAGAATATTCATCAGGGTCGACTTTCCCGAGCCGGACTGGCCGACGATGGCGACGAATTCACCCTCGTCGATGGACAGGGAAACGCCGTTCAGCGCGCGCACTTCGTTCTCCCCTTTGTTGTATATCTTATAAATATTACTGATTGTAATCAAATTTCCGATCGTGAACACCTCGTTTACAAATATCCCTGAATCGCTTATAATAAGACCAAATAACAGCATAAAGGGGACAGATTGATGCTTACAAAGTATTGGAAACAATTTAAGAGCGGCACCGATATCCGCGGAGTGGCCAGCGAAGGAGTACCGGGGCAGGAAATCAGCCTTACCGATGAAAATATTGAAAAAATGGCGGCGGGCTTCGTCCTGTGGCTTGAAGCCTTTACCCAAAAGGACGCTTCCGCGCTGACCGTCGCCGTGGGGCACGATTCCCGCATTTCCGCCGATCGGATTCAGGCGGCGGTGACCCGCTCGCTTACCGGCGCGGGCGTGCGGGTGCTGGACTGCGGGCTGGCCTCCACCCCCTCCATGTTTATGACCACAGTCGACCTCGGCTGCGACGGCTCCATACAGATCACGGCGAGCCATCATCCCTTCAACCGCAACGGGCTGAAATTTTTCACCAGAAGCGGCGGCCTGGACGCACCGGATATCGAGCAGATTCTGCTGCACGCGCAGGAGGGAGGAAGGCCCCTGCCCGGCTCCGGAACAGTGGAAAAAGTCGATTATATGGCGCGGTACTGCGCGAACCTGAGAGAAAAAATCAAATCCGGCGTGAACGCCGCGGACTACGAGCATCCGCTCGCGGGATTTAAAATCGTGGTGGACGCGGGCAACGGCGCGGGCGGCTTCTACGCATGGGACGTGCTGGCCCCGCTCGGCGCGGATACTGACGGCAGCCAGTTTCTGGAGCCGGACGGCACCTTCCCGAACCATATCCCAAACCCGGAAAACGAGGCCGCCATGCAGTCCGTGTGCGCGGCGACCGTTGCCGCGAAAGCGGACATGGGTGTCATTTTCGACACCGACGTGGACCGCGGCGGCGCGGTGGACGCAAAGGGGGATGAAATCAACCGCAACCGGCTGGTGGCCATCGCCTCCGCGATTGCGCTCGAGGGCAACCCGGGCGGCACCATCGTAACGGATTCCATCACTTCCAGCGGACTGAAAACCTATATTGAAAAAACGCTGGGCGGGAAGCACCACCGTTTCAAAAGAGGATATAAAAACGTCATCAACGAGGCGATCCGTCTGAACGAAACGGGCGTCAACTGCCCGCTGGCCATTGAGACCTCCGGCCACGCCGCCCTGCGCGAAAATTATTTTCTGGACGACGGCGCGTATCTTGTGACAAAGATCATTATCAAAATGGCCCGGCTGCGCGCACAGGGAAAGACGCTGGAAAGCCTGCTCCTGCCGCTGGCGGAACCGGCGGAGGCCGCCGAGCTGCGCTTCCCGATTCTGGAGGAAAATTTCCGGGAATGCGGCAACCGGATCATTTCCGATCTGGAGGCTTACGCCAAACAGCAAACGGGCTGGCAGATCGCGCCCGACAACCGCGAGGGCATCCGCATTTCCTTCGGCAAAGAGAACGGAAACGGCTGGTTCCTGCTTCGCCTGAGCGTGCACGACCCCCTGATGCCGCTGAACGTGGAAAGCGACACCCCGGGCGGGAACAGGCTGATCGCGGAACAGCTCTACGGCTTCCTGCGCACCTGTTCCGGTCTGGATATCTCCCCTCTGAAAAAATTCATCGGTTAAATAACACAGGGGCGGCCATGAGCCGCCCTTGTTTTTGCGTCACGCTTTCAAAAGGACCAGATGCGCCACGCCCGGGATGCTTTCCCCCTGCTGCGACGAGGTGGGCGACATCAGCGCGCCCGTCCCCAGAAACAGCACCTTGTGCAGCTTTCCGGCCAGCATCTGCTGCATGATATAGGAGCACAGCACCGCGCCGGAGCATCCGCAGCCGGAACCGCCCGCGTGGACGTCCTGCTTTTCAATGTCGTAGATCATCAGCCCGCAGTCATTGTGTACGGCGCTGATATCGATTCCGTCCTTCATCAGCAGCTTTTCCATCAGGTCGCTGCCGATGCTTCCGAGGTCCCCCGTCAGGATCAGGTCAAAATCCTTCGGCGAAGCGCCGGTGTCCGATAAATAATCGATCAGCGTCTGCGCCGCGGCCGGGGCCATGGCGGCCCCCATGTTTGCCGCGTCCTTGATGCCGAAGTCGGTGATCCGTCCAAAGGTGACGGAGTCCACGACAACCTGGCCCTCCTGTTTCTGCTGCGGGGAACCCATCACAATCGCCCCGGCCGCCGTAGCCGTCCACTGGGCCGTGGGCGTCCGCTGCCCGCCATATTCCAGCGGGAACCGGAACTGGCGCTCCGCGGAACAGAAATGGGACGAGGTCACCGCGACCGCCCGCCGCGCCGCGCCGGATTCCGTGAATAAAGAAGCGATCGCCAGCGTCTGCGCCATGGTGGAACAGGCGCCGAACTGCCCGAGAAACGGGATGTTCAGGCTGCGCAGGCCGAAGGTGGAGGAAATGCACTGATTCAGCAGGTCCCCCGCCAGAATGCAGTCGATATCCGAATTTTTCAGGTTTGCCTTTTCCACCGCAAGAACGACCGCCTCATTCTGCAGGCGGCTTTCCGCTTTTTCCCAGCTTGACTCCCCCAGCGTCGTGTCGTTGTGGCACTGGTCGTAATACTGTCCGAGCGGCCCTTCGCCCTCTTTTTTGCCGACAACCGAGGCGGAACCGAGAATCACGGGCTTACTGGTCAGTTCAACCGTATATTTGCCGATTCGGGTAGGCATAGCCATTCCTCCTCATCCTTAGTATAAATGGAAAAACCATACAATCAGGCCGTATAAGATCGAGGCCGCGATTCCGTAAACCAGCACCGGACCCGCGATGACGAACATTTTTCCGCCCATTCCAATGACATAGCCCTCGCTTTTAAACTCCATGGCGGGGGCGACGATCGAGTTGGCGAACCCCGTAATCGGCACCAGCGTACCGGCCCCGGCGTGCTTTGCGATATTGTCGTAGATTTTCAGCGCGGTCAGCAGTGCGCTGAGCGCGATTAAGCTGATGGAAACCCACGCGCGCGCGTCCTTGAGCTCCAGCCCGTAGTTCCTATACAGGTTAACCAGCGCCTGTCCGAGTGTGCAGATACCGCCGCCGACCACAAACGCGAGAATGGTATTTTTCACGTATGTCGTACCGGGCGAAGCTTTATCCGCCATCTTTTTGTATTCCCCTTTTGATATTGTCATTTCGGCACCTCCTTCAAAAATATTCTGCCAATCCAGCCCGCAAAATATACGAATCCGGCCCGATTTTTCGGCGTCTGTTTTGCGCCCGGAAAGGGTTTTTTTCCCGCACGGGAACCGCTTTATCAGAAAAAAATTATTTTTTTGTTAAAAAGGTTGGATTTTTCGACAAAATACGTTATGATAAATAAAGATTCCAATATCAGGAAAATAAACTGTGGAGCATGATCATGGACAATCGTATTCTTTCCGGTTACTATCATCAAATATCCGCTCTGAACCGCACAAACACAGCGGTTAACAAAAGTGCGCCGGCCTCCGTATTTTCCAATCTGCTGCAAAACGCGATCGGCGCAGAGGACAGCCAACAGAAAAAGGGCAGCATGGAGGATATCTTCCAGACCGCCGCCCAAAAATATAATCTCCCGGTGAACCTGCTCAAAGCGGTCGCCAAGGTGGAATCCGGATTTGACGCGGACGCCGTTTCAAGCTGCGGCGCGCAGGGCGTAATGCAGCTGATGCCGGGAACCGCCGCCTCGCTGGGGGTGGAAAATCCCCTTGACGCGGAGCAGAACATCATGGGCGGGGCAAAATACCTGAGCCAGATGCTCGGCCGGTACGACGGCGACACCAAGCTGGCGCTCGCGGCCTACAATGCGGGCAGCGGCAACGTCGCCAAGTACGGCGGAATTCCTCCGTTCAAAGAGACGCAGGCTTATATTTCCAAAGTGCTGAACGAAGCGGGCGGGGATGTTTCCGCGCCGGCCGACGCGCTTTCCGAACTGAGCTCGCTTCTGAACGCTTCCGTTAACGGGACGGGATTGACGGGCCTTTCGGCGCTGACCGGCTCCCCGTCGTCCGGTTCCCCGTCGGCGGTTTCCCCCGGAATCGATGCTTCCGGCGCCGCTTTCACCTATGACGATTACCTCGCGTTTCTGCAGCTTTTTATCGCCCAGATGCAGATGAACACCACCCAGATGATGTCCTCCGACCTTTCGGGCTTCCCATCCTCCGATACGGACAGCTCGATGTCCCTAATATAAATTACAGCCGCCATACGGTATGGCGGCTGTTTTGATTTAAGATTTTAGTTTCTAAAAAGAAAGCCCTGTTTTACATCTGAGTTATTCCGGTACCCCTGTCATCGTAATTCTTTTATTTTTGGCAAAGGTAAGAGGAAATGCTACATTGTACGTACCAAGCACATCATAATTCGCTGTAAAAGTAATGCTGTATTTGCTTGAAGGAATCTTTGCACTCGTAGAAACATTATCAGGAGATACATTCAGAGAACTTGTATCATCGAAATTCAGAGGTTCGTAGTCAAAAGAAAGAGTCGGCCCTGAATATCCTGTGATTATTCCTGTATTTGCATTATAAATGAACGATCCACTTAGCGTTGCTGTACAATTAATCCCAATTGTCCCATAAGCAGAAGAATTAGCATATGCTACATAATTATCTTCTTTTGATATATATTGTCTCTCAAACGCATAAGGAGTCATCTCTCCGTTTAAACCAGAACCGGACATATTTAAAGGTTCTTTTGTCACTGTAAATTTAGATAAGCAGGAAATTTTCTTATTTGAAATATATTTTTCGATTGCAGCAAAATCGGAGGAATTATAGTTTTCAATATTATCTTTATAGAACGCATTACTTATTTCATTCCCCGTTTCATCTAAGACAGTATAGGCAGTCTGATTTTTAAAATAGTCCTCAATTACGCTTGTGAATTTTTTAGATATGCGATAAGAGTTTTCGCTGTTGTTTGCTGCATCAACAGTTTTCTTTGTTGTTGCATAAACAGGCGTTACTGACATTGTTGTAAATAACATAACTCCACATATGAATATAGATAATATTTTTTTCATGTTAATGTCTCCTTATTTTTTTAATTGCATTTTTTGTGCTGCCACATGATAGATTTTCATAATTCCAATCCATGCAGCAGAAAAAATCAGATTTTGGGCAAGATCACGCCATATCGCCCAGGCATCCGGTCGAAAAAGATAACTGAGTAGCGCTGAAAAAACAAATACACCTATTGTCCAGATGATGACATATCGGAGGTCAAGAAATCCATATGCAACTTTCCAGCCAACGTATAAAAGAAAAAAAACAGTTAAAATACGGAACGTGACTCCTGCTATATTTCCATATTTGAGAAAAACATGTATTTGTTGAGATATATTCTCCGGAATGCTGTGATTTCCGAAAGGTTTTGCCAGAACGGAAACTTTCATTTGAAAATAATGCTCAACGAGTTGTGAAAAGGTAAATAGAAATCCAAAAACTGAAAATGCCATTATTTCTTTTCTTTGCATATAAATTCCCTCCAAAAGTCTACACTGAAAATTAGGATTGCTAATTAATCGCCAGATCCTTCCAACTCATCATAAATATGACCGAAATCCTTTATTTTTCAATTTTTAATTTATCTAAAAAATAACAAAAATTTTACCCTACTGATATGTCCAATGGAATTATCTTCTTTCTATAATTACTATTATGAATTTTTGCTTCTATAAATACAACGATAAAGAGGGCCCTTTTGTTACACTTTTATGAGAAAAAATTGAAATATTTTTAATTAAGTAAGCAAGAATCCCCTTTCCAACCGGCTAACGGCATTGGAAAGGGGATTTGTTTTGTGTTGAGGAACTCCCTCAGTCAGGACCTCGCCGGTCCGGGCTCCGCCTGCCAGCTCCCTCAAAGAGGGAGGCAGGGGTCTGATCACAGCGATTCGATTTCTTTGAGCCAGAGAGCCGAAGAGGCGTCGCTGGGCATCCGCCAGTCCCCGCGGGGGGACAGCGTGACACTGCCGACCTTCGGGCCGTCCGGCAGGCAGGAACGCTTGAACTGGTGCGTGAAAAATCGCTGGTAAAAGGTCGTCAGCCATTTTTTGATCGTCGCGCCGTCGTAGATTCCGGCAAACGCGCTCTGCGCCATATGGTAAATCTTCGCGGGCGTGAACCCGAAGCGGAGCATGTAGTACAGGAAGAAATCATGCAGCTCGTAAGGGCCGACGATATTTTCCGTCTTCTGGGCGATGACCCCGTTTTCCGGCGGCAGAAGCTCCGGGCTGACCGGAGTGTCCAGCACGTCCTTCAGCAGCGCGCACAGCTCTTCGCCGCTGTTGACGGCGGCGTGATGCACAAGATGCCGCACCAGCGTTTTGGGGATGGAGCAGTTCACGCTGTACATGGACATAATGTCGCCGTTATAGGTGGCCCAGCCGAGCGCGACCTCCGAAAGGTCGCCCGTGCCGATGACCAGCCCGCCACACTGGTTCGCCAGGTCCATCAGGACCTGCGTGCGTTCGCGCGCCTGCGCGTTCTCATAGGTGACGTCGCGCACATTCGGGTCGTGGCCGATATCCTCGAAATGCCGGGACACCGACTCCCCAATGGGAATCTCCCTCAGGGTGACCCCCAGCATTTCGGAAAGGCGCTGGGCGTTGCTTTTGGTACGCTTCGTCGTGCCGAAGCCCGGCATCGTGACCGCCAGAATCCCCTTGCGGTCCAGCTTCAGAAGGTCGAACGCGCGCACAATGACGAGCAGGGCAAGCGTGGAATCCAGCCCGCCCGAAACGCCGATCACCGCGCATTTGGAGCCGGTGTGCTTCAGCCTTGTTTTGAGGCCCGCGGCCTGCATGTTCAGGATCATTTCACAGCGCTCGCTCAAATCTCTGGTATCGTCCGGCACAAAGGGAAGCGCCGGGAATTTCCGCTCCAGTATGGGATCGGGCATGTCCATGTCAAAGCCGACCTCACAGGCCTCTCCCATGTTTGACCATGTGGTGGTGCGCAGGCGTTCCTGCATCATGCGCTGCAGGTCGACATCCGCCACGGTCAGCCCCGTCGTAAACAGCTTCGATTCGGCAAGGACCGTCCCGTTTTCGGCAATCACGTTGTGCCCCGAGTACACCAGGTCGGTGGAGGACTCCCCTTCCCCGGCGTCGGCGTAAGCGTAGGCCGCGAGCAGCCGCGCGGACTGCCCGTTGACCAGATTGCGGCGGTAGGGCGCCTTGCCGATGATCTCGTCGCTCGCGGACGGGTTGAGCAGCAGGGTGGCCCCGCACTGCGCCAGCCGCGCGGACGGCGGGCAGCAGGTCCACAGGTCCTCGCAGATTTCCACGCCGACCACCAGCTCCGGCGCGCTTTCGCACCGGAAGATCAGGCTGTTTCCCAGCGGAACGGTCTCGCCGCAGAAGCGGGTTTCCGCGTACGCGGGCGCGGGCGTGAAATGCCTCGCTTCATAAAATTCGCTGTAATTCGGAATGCTGCTCTTGGCTGGCAGCCCCAGCAGCTTTCCGCGGCAGATGACCGCCGCGCAGTTGTAAAGGTCCGCCCCGACCGGAACGGGAAGCCCGATCACCGCGAGCAGGTTCATCCCGCGGGTCTGCTCCAGAAGATCGCCGAGCGCCTTCTGCGCGGCGGAAATCAGCGTGCGGTCGCGGAACAGGTCGCCGCAGGTGTACCCGGTCAGGCAAAGCTCCGGGAAAACCACCGCGGTCACCCCGCGCTCTTCGCATTCGCGCATCTGATCGAGAATCTGGTTTTTATTATATTCACAGTCGGCAACCTTAATCGACGGCGTTGCCGCCGCCACCCTGAAAAAGCCGTCCTTCATTCAACACGGCACCGGACCTGTCCCGTTTCCTGCGCCGCAGCGTACGGGAAACTCCGATGCCTGCCCCCTCCCACGATAAAATTGATATTATGAAGATTTTCCATGCGGGCTTTGCCGACCGCTTTTCCGGTCCATCCCGGCAAAAAACGCCCCGACGATGATACAGGAATAATAAGCGGTAAACCGCCAAAGCAGCATGGCCTGATGAAGAATGTCCTGCCCGAAAAAGATCTGAAAAATAACCAGAAAACTGCCTTCCGCCGCCCCCGCGGCACCCGGCAGCGGCGTATAGGTGGAAATCATGGTGACAAAGCTCTGCGCCGCCACCATATCCACAAACGGTGCGCCGGGGCTGTGAAAAGCCTTATAGATAAAAAAAGGCACCGCGAAAACGGCAGTAAGCTGAACCGCGGTGTACGCGTACACTTTTCCTTTCATCCGCCGGTTCCCCAGCATGGCCCTGTTGTTTTTCATGTAAAATTCCAGCTGGCTTTTTACCTTCTCGTCGGCCTGCTTCGGATTTTTCACAATATGGAGCTTTGTCAGAACCCACACGCAGCTATGGATCAGCCTTGTGGTAAAAGCCGGGCTGTGGGTAAATAAAAGAAGCAGGATCACCACCGCGGACTGACAGAGAAAGCCGACGACCGCCAGCGCCATAAAGCTCTGAAATTTACTGCGGAAAAACGAATATTTGATCAGGATGACCGCCATGGAATAAACGGTGATGGAAATCTGATAAACCAAAAATTTGCGCACCAAAGCGGACAGAGCGATCCCGGAGGCAACGCCCTGCCTTGTCAGAGCAAGCACCTGCATCGGCTGGCCGGCCGCCGCGAACGGCGACACGGAGTTGAAATACTGTCCGACCATCGTCACCTTAAAAGCGTGCCGGAAGCCGTACTCCCCGTGACAGGAAGCGGCGACCAGGTTTTGGGTGACAAGGCCTTCCATCATCCAGCTGAGCACCACACAGCCAAAAGCACCTAAAAGCCAGTACGGGTCAAGCGTGTGAAAGCTGTACAGCAGAGTAAGCAGATGATTGTCCGTAAGACAGAAATAGGCCAGCATTCCCAAAGTCAGCGCAAAAAGCGCAATCCGAAATATTTTAGACGGCCTGTTCCTGCTCTCGCTCATATTCTCCGTTTACTCCCACTTTTTTCAGCGGGTGGAGTAGTCCTTTTCCAGCTTTTCGGGAGCATCCACCACATCCGGCAGCTCGCTGAACATGGTCGTAGGACTGAACTCATCCGCGGAATAATGCCTGATGGCACGCGATATCCGGCGCATGTTGGCCATGCACCCACGCATACATTTTTTCTCATTATGCAGCTTTAATACATACAAATAACAGCAGGCGCACGTTTTTCTGGTGAGCGCCAGATAGCTCTTCTTATATTTTTCGTAAAGCCCGTTTTTTTCCAGCGAAATACGGACCATGGCGATCGCGCGGATGAAGTCGTTGATCTTGTCCGCATTCATGGTCGCCAGGGTGCTGGCCGGATGCTGATTGTAGTAGTAGAGCGGGCGGTCGATGACGACCACCTGGTTTGCATGCACAAAAATTTTGTTCGCGACGGCCATATCCTCAAAGCACATGGTCGGGAACTTGATATCATAATCTGTAAAAAGAGCGCGTTTATACATCTTGTTCCAGACAAGGCTCTGAATTTCCACATCGCGCAGAAGCTTTTTCATCGCCTCGGCGGGTTTCAGAATCCCGCGGCAGCGGAACGGATATTCAAACAGGAAATCATTTTCTACAAAATGGAAATAGTAATAGCAGCAGGCGATATCGCTGCCCGTGTCCACACAGGCGTTGTACAGTTCTTCCAGATAGGTGGGGGAAACATAGTCGTCGCTGTCCACAAAACAGACGTATTCGCCGCGCGCGGCCGCAAGGCCGTTGTTGCGCGCATTGGCGATGCCGCCGTTTTTCTGGTCGATCACCTTCACAAAATCGTATCTCTCCTCAAAGCGGCGGAGGATATCGAGGGAATCGTCTTTGGAACCGTCATTGACGGTGATAATTTCAAAATCGCTAAATGTCTGGCTGACCAAAGAAGACAGGCATTTGCCGATATATTTTTCAACGTTGTAGACCGGTATGATAATGCTAATCTTCGGTGCAGCTACCTTTTCAGACAACATCAGCTCATCCTTTCTTGGCCTGCGGCAGAACAGCCGCCCTTTTGGAATTGTATCGTTTTAAACAGTATGTTGTTTATTTTGTTTGCGTAATGAAAAAATATCCTGTTCGTCTTTCTCATTTTTGCAGAAATGAGACAAAAAGTCAAGTCCAATTTAAAACCAGGGTGCAGCCTGAGCCACACCCTGAAAAGCCGGTTATTCGGGAATGATGATGTTCGCCGGAACCGTGTCGGACTCGGTATCACCGGACTGCCCGCCGTTGTTCTGATCCGCCTGTGAGGACGCGGGGGATGAACTGCCCGCACCCGGCGAAGAGGAAGAAACTGCCGGTTTAGAGGAACTGGCGGGCGGTTTGGAAGAACTCGCCGGTTTGGAGGAAGCGGTGGATGCGGGATTGCCGCTCACCGTTGTTCCGGGACCCATGGAATAATACGCGGGCTGCGCACGATAATAGGAGGAGGACAGGTTTTCCGTTTTTACCACGACACCGTTTTTATAAAAAACACGCTGCGCGGTCGCCCTTGCCCCCGTTCGCGCTTTGGAGTCCAGCTTGACGACCCCTTTCGCCAGCGTTTTGTCAACAATGTATTTCGGGGTGGTCGGCGCGGGGATCATCTCCGTCTTCTGCGAGGTGACGGTAATGCTGTCATAATCCGGCGACTGGTACCCGTAAAAAGTTACGGTAAGCACCTTTCCCTTGATGCCGGAGACAATGTAGAGGGGATATTCCGTGGGATTCTGGAATTTGAAGTCCAGATCCGGGTAACTGACCGCGGCGTCCTGGCCGATCGGGCAGTAGGTGGACTGAAGCGTATGGTTGGAGCGCTGTGTGATCTTCATGCTGGAACGGAGCGCCGCGCCGTAAACGGTGGTGGACGCCTGGCAGATTCCGCCGCCGTAGGACTGGATCAGCCTGCCGTTCAGAATCGCTCCCGCCTCGCGGAAGCCGCTCGCCTTGCTGGTGGAGTCGCCGACGATCCCGTTGAAGGAAAACGTGCCGCCCGCCGGGATACAGGTCCCGTTGATTTTGGAGAGGGCCAGCGCCATGTTATGAGTGCCGTTCGCGTTGTTGGTGGACGTGGTGCTGTAGGTCCCCAGCTTCTGCAGGTGGCTTTTTACCTCAGCAATGGTTTTGCTGAACGGGACCACCGTCGTCGGTACTTCCACCGTTCCGGTGCGGGGTCCGTTGATCAGCGCTTCCACCTGTGCGTAAAGCCTGTTCCCATCGACCGCGAGGCCGTTCTTCCCGTCGGCATAGCGAAAAGTCGCGGTTTTCGTGTCAAAGGAGGCCACCGTCGCGTCGACCGGGTCATAGGCAATTTCCTTGACCGTCTCTTTCAGCTTGGCATCCAGATCATCGTAATTCATCGTATTGGTGACATTGTATGTTTTAGGAGCAGTCTGCAGCGCCAGCACCTGCTGATAGCGCTCCTCCCTGTCCCCCGTGCGCGCATAGGCATACGCCTCTTTCAGCACGTCGTCCGTATTGAACTGGAAGTTGAGGTCATCCTCGGTCAGCTGCCATGTTTTATCCTGATAAACGATCCTGATATCGTATTTGTCGCGCAGGCCCGGTTCGACCGCGGCAACGGCAGCTTTGGCCTGCTCCATGGTCTTTCCGCCCAGATCGACGCCGGCAACGACGATTCCCTTATAAAAAGTATCCACGTCAATTACCGAAGCAACCTCCTGGCGGTGCCGATAAGCCTCATACAGCTGTTTGCCAAACAGGCCGCCGACCGCAGCAAGCAAAACCACCCCGGCAATGACAGCCGCAATCCTTGCACGCTTTTTTCCGCCGGAGCTCGGCGCCCCGGAAGAAATGTCAATCATGTTTGCATCGATCATATCGGGCCTCCCAAATAACAGTAGATTCTCAAGTTTCTGATATCTCCTCAAAAGCTGGTATCATTATATAACGCAGCCCGGTAAAAGTAAAGTTACAGCTTTATAACCGGCCGCGGGCCGCGGGCGGGACTTTGAGGGAATTTCATTGGCAACTTTTATAAATATATGATATAATTACCAAAGATATGGCAATCCGGAAAAAACGGTTACAGGTTTCCCGTTTCTTTTCAGATCAGCCGCAGTATGATGGGATATACGGTCCCTGACTAAAGGAGGATTGGTGTGAAGATCTTAATTCTTTCGGCTGCAACGGGCGGAGGACATCTGAGGGCCTCCCATGCCATTGAAAAATATATTGCAGAAAATTCCACGGGCAACGAGGTGACCGTGGTCGACGCGCTGAAGAGCATCAACGCCATATTGGACAAGACGGTCTGCGAGGGGTACCATTTTCTGGCAACCAAAACGCCGAAGGTGTTTGGGCAGCTTTACCGGAAAACCAATCAGGAAAGCCTGCTCGCCAATCTGGTGACCCGTTTTTCCAGCGCGTTCAGCCAGAAGCTGATTCCGCTGATGGAGGAGCAGAAGCCCGACGTGATTATCTCCACTCATCCGTTTGCAACGGAAATGGTTTCCCACTTAAAGGGCAGGGGGGTCGTAAAGGCCCCGCTGATCTGCCTGATGACGGACTACGGCCCGCACCGGGCGTGGATTGCGGAGCATGTGGACGCGTATATCGTTTCCACAAAGGATATGATTCCGGAAATGAACGCGATGGGCGTCCCCACCGAAAAGATTTATCCGTTCGGCATTCCCGTGGGGGATGTTTTCTACAGCAAGGGCGACAGGCCCGCCCTGCTGAAAAAATTCGGTCTGGACGAGGACCTGCCGACCATCCTGATTATGGCGGGCAGCTTCGGCGTCACCAACATCATGAAAATCTATAAGCACCTGACGCAGCTTCCCATCGAGTTTCAGGCGATCGTCATCACAGGCCGCAACCAGAAGCTGTACGAGGCTTTCGCCCCGGTGATCGCGCAGAGCCCCAAAAAGACCAAGCTGGTCTTTTTCACCGACGAAGTGGAAAACTATATGCACGCGTCCGACCTGATTATCACAAAGCCCGGCGGGCTGACCGTTTCGGAAGCGCTTGCGTGCAACATCCCTCTGGCAGTGTTTGACGCGATTCCCGGCCAGGAGGAGGACAACGCAAACTTCCTGCTTTCCCACAACATGGCGGTCAAGCTGGAAAAGGGCGTCGATCCGGGCGAAACCATCCTTTCTCTGCTGGCTGACAACAGGCGGCTGGAGGAGATGCGGGCGTCTCTGAAGACTTTCGACACGTCCCAGTCAGGGAAAAATATTTTTTCCCTGATCAACGAGCTGTCGGAGCGCAATTCATAAAAGGCGAAAAATCGCAGGGTTTTCTTAACAGTAAAAAAGGAAGCGGACAAATTGTCCGCTTCCTTTTTTACCTGTCCTGCGCATCCCGTGCTTTTTCGCGCCGGACGCATTTGGGGCATTTCCCGTAAATGGTCAGCGTGTGCCCCTCTATTTCATAGCCCGTGTCGCGGGCCAGCCCCTGCTCGATTCCGGTCAGGGGACAGTCCTCTATCCTGATTTTGGCGCTGCATTCGGTGCAGATCAGATAATGCCCGTGATGCTCCTGCGCAACGGAGTACCGCACGATCCCGTCTCTCCACACGTCTTTTTTAATCAGCCCGTCCCCGGCGAAGCGCTCCAGATTGCGGTAAACGGTGGAGAGGGCCAGGCTTGGATATTCGGCCTTCAGCGCCGCAAAAATATCCTCTGCGCTCACAGGGTCGCTGCTCTGCTTTAAAATCTGCATAATGGCGCACCGCTGTTTTGTGTTTTTCAACGTTTTTCCCTTTCCTCTCTGTACCAGATACGGGTTCCGTGCCGGCATTCCGTTTTCGTTTATTATAATACAAATTCATAAAAATGCAAATCGCTACCGGGGTGTTTTCATTGCTCAAAATACACGTAAGGTGTATAATATAGTAGTATCAATTAATGACTTGGAGGTATCCCCATTGGGTGAAATATATCTTGACAATTCCTCCACCACCATGGTTTGCAGAGAGGCCGCCGACAAAGTGATGGAGATGATGACGGACAATTACGGAAACCCCTCCAGCCTTCACACGAAAGGCTTTTACGCCGAACAGGAGCTTTCCGCGGCAAGACAGGAAATCGCCGATCTTCTCGGTGTTTTACAGGAAGAAATCTACTTTACCTCCGGCGGGACGGAGAGCAACAACCTTGCGGTTTTCGGCGCGGCACACGCGATGCGCCGCCGCGGAAACCACATTGTAACCACGATGATAGAGCATCCGTCGGTGCTCAACACGATGAAGCAGCTTGAAAAAGAGGGGTTTGCCGTCACCTATCTGAAACCGGACGGCAGCGGAAAAATCAGGCCGGAGCAGGTGTTCCGCGCGGTGACGCCGCATACCGTCCTGGTCAGCATGATGTGCGTGAACAACGAGGTCGGCACCTTTCTTCCGCTGGAAGCGGTCCCCGCTGCGATTGCCGCCGCGAAGGCCCCGGCGCTTTTTCACGTCGACGCGGTACAGGCATTTGGCAAAATCCCTTTAAAACCGGGCAGACTAAAAATCGACCTGATGAGCGTGAGCGCGCATAAAATCCACGGGCCGAAGGGCGTGGGCGCGCTGTACCTGCGAAAGGGCGTGCACATCGTTCCGCGCGCCTACGGCGGCGGGCAGGAAAAAAATATCCGCCCCGGAACGGAAAGCGCCCCGCTGATCGCTGGTTTCGGCGCGGCGGTCCGGGCGCTGCCGGAACCCGGCGCCCAGCTGGAAGCCATGGCGAGGCTCAGCTCGTACTGCCGGCGAAGGCTGCTGGAAATCGACGGCGTCACGCTGAATTCCCCCGAAGACGCCCTGCCCTATATTGTGAACCTCTCCGCCGGCGGCGTGCGCGCGGAAACCATGCTGCACTATCTCTCCGCCAAAGAAATTTACGTTTCCTCCGGCTCCGCCTGCTCCAAGGGAAAGGCGAGCCATGTGCTGACCGCCATGGGGCTGCCCCGCGACCGGATCGCCTCCTCCCTGCGGCTCAGCTTTTCCCGCTACAACACCCGCGAGGACGTTGACGAACTGGCGGACGCTTTGAGAGAGGGACTTTCCTCACTGACGAAAAAACCGTAACAGGAGAATATAAATGGAAGAAATCATCTTAATCAAACTGGGAGAAATGGTTCTCAAGGGGCTGAACCGGAATGTGTTCGAGGCCGCCCTGATCCGGAATATCAAGCGCCGGTTGAATCCTCTGGGCGGTTTTGACGTAAAAGCCGCCCAGTCGGCCGTTTACGTCACCCCCCGCGAGGGGGCCGATTTAGACGCGGCTGTGGCGCGGGTTTCCAAAATATTCGGGATTGCCGCGTTTTCACGCGCCTGTGTGGTAAAAAAAGAGATGAGCGCCATTCTGGAAGCGTCCGCCCAATACCTGAAGCCGGAGCTGCTGGCCGCGAAAAGCTTCAAGGTGGAGACGAAGCGCGCCGATAAGATTTTCCCGCTGAAATCGCCGGAGATTTCCGCGCAGGTGGGCGAATACCTGCTGGAGCGGTACCCGCACCTGTGCGTCGACGTACACGATCCCGACATCACCGTGCGGGTGGAGGTACGCGATTTCGGGGCCTACGTTCACGGACAGGCGCTGAAGGGCGCGGGCGGAATCCCGGTGGGCACCGGCGGAAACGCCGCCGTCCTGATCAGCGGCGGAATCGACAGCCCCGTCGCCGCGTGGACGATGGCAAAGCGCGGCCTGGAGCTGACCGCCGTCCACTTTGCCAGCCCGCCGTACACCAGCGAGCGCGCGGAGCAGAAGGTGCACCGGCTGCTGGCCCGCGTCGGCGAATACTCCGGCAGGATGAACCTGTTTACCGTTCCGTTCGCAAAGGTGCAGGAGGAAATCATGGCCAAATGCCCGGAGGACCTGTTCACCCTGATCATGCGGCGGTTTATGATGCGGGTCGGCGAAAAAATCGCCCGCAGGGAAAGCTGTTCCGCGCTGATTACCGGCGAAAGCCTGGGCCAGGTGGCGAGCCAGACCCTGCAGGCCATTGTCTGTACCGATCAGGCCGCCGAAATGCCGGTCCTGCGTCCGCTGATCGGAATGGACAAGTTGGAAATCATTGAAATTTCGCGCAGGATCAACACCTTTGACATCTCCATAGAACCGTTTGAGGACTGCTGCACCGTGTTCACGCCGAAGCATCCGCGCACACAGCCCAGGCTTCCGGAGCTTTTAGAGGCGGAACGGGCGCTGGACTGCGAAAACCTGACCGGGGAATGCGTCCGGAACGCCGTACTTACAAAAATCTATCCAAATCAATAGCGGGGGAAAAAGAATGAACGCTGAAATTATTTCCGTAGGAACCGAGCTTCTGCTCGGCCATACGATCAACACCGACGCCTCCTTTGTCGCGAGGGAGCTTTCCACCATCGGCGTCAACCTTCTGTTCGCGGGAACCGTGGGCGACAATGTCCCAAGGCTGAAGGAAGCGCTGAAAAGCGCGCTTCGCCGCAGCGACCTTGTCATCACCACCGGGGGCCTGGGGCCCACCGGCGACGACCTGACCAAAGAAACCATCGCGGAAACCGCGGGCAAAAAGCTGGTGCTGCATCAGGAAAGCCTGGACAGGATCGTCCGCTATTTCAAAGGAAGGGTGCTGGGCGAGACACAGAAGAAGCAGGCGCTGCTTCCCGAGGGCTGCACCGTGTTCCCCAACGACCACGGCACCGCGCCGGGCTGCGGGTTTGAAACCGACGCGGGCAAAATCATCATCATGCTGCCCGGGCCGCCGTCCGAGCTGATCCCCATGCTGAAAAACTACGCGATCCCCTACCTGGCAAAGAACGGACGGGCGGTGATCGTTTCCAGAATCGTCCGCGTGTTCGGACTGGGGGAAGGGTTTGTCGCGGAAAAAATCCCCGACCTGACGGACTGCGCCAATCCGACGGCGGCAACCTACGCCAAGGACGGCGAAATGTTCGTGCGCGTCACCGCCCGTGCGGAAAATCAGGAAACAGCACAGGCCATGTGCGCCCCCGTTGTGGAAGAACTGAAAAGGCGTTTTCACGAGTTTATTTACGGAATCGACGTGGAAAGCCTGGAAGAAGTCGTCGTCACGGAGCTCGGCAAGCGCGGCCTTCACCTTACCACCGCGGAGTCCTGCACCGGCGGCCTGCTCTCCAAGCGGATCACCGATATCGCGGGCGCGAGCAAAGTCTTTCAGATGGGCGCCGTCACTTACGCGAACGAAATCAAGACGCTCCTGCTCGGCGTACCGGAGTCCACCCTGAAGCAGTACGGCGCCGTCAGCGAGCAGACCGCGCGCGCGATGGCCGAGGGGGTCCGGGCGAAATCCGGCAGCGAGCTGGGCATTGGCATCACCGGGATCGCGGGGCCGGACGGCGGAACGCCGGAAAAGCCCGTCGGCCTGATTTACATTGCTTTCTGCGACGGGGAACATACCTGGGTGCGCAAAATGCAGCACGGCGCTTCCAAAGGGCGCGAATACCTTCGCTGGCTCGCCGCTTCCAACGCGCTGGACATGGTGCGCCGCTATCTGACGGGCTGCGGAGGGCTGGAAGAAGCCGCCTACGCGAAAAAGGTATAACGATATCGACAAGGGGGTGCGCCATGAAACCGCAAAACGGAAAACGCGCGAAAAAAAGGTTTTCTTTTTACCGCGTTCTGCTGCCCCAAAAGGGTGACGGCAAAAAGCTGATTCTTTACAAGACCGTCAGCCTGATCGCCGTCTGCGTTTTCTTCGGCTGCGCCCTCTATCTGGTCTGGGACCTTGTCGTTCTGCCCGCCGCCGCGGACACGGAGCAGCAGGATATCAAAAGCGTCTATTACGCCGAAAGCTCCGAAACGCCGGACGCGGGGGACGATTCGCCCGCATCCGGCACCCCGGAACGCGACGAACAGGGGCGGCTGGTCCGGTTCCTTGAGCTGCAGAAAATCAACCCGTCCATTGTGGGCTGGATCAAGGTCCCCGACACCGTCATCGACCTGCCGGTTTTGCAGGCCGACGCAAAGGACCCGGAGTTTTACCTGACCCACGACTACCGCGGCCGGTACTCCGGATACGGAAGCGTCTTTGTGGACGCGCGCTGCTCCGTAGAAAAGGGGAAATCCCGCAGCATCGTCCTTTACGGGCACTCGCTCAATTCGGGACGGATGTTCACGCAGCTGGACCGGTACAAATCGCTGGATTTTTACAAAAAGAACCCGGTATTTACCTTTGATACGGTCGACAGCCAGTCGCAGTGGAAGGTCATTTCCGTCTTCCTGACCAACACCCTGCCGGAACAGGGAAAGCCGTTCAATTACATGAAAACGGATTTTCAGGACGACAGCGATTTTCTGAATTTCGTTTATCAGATGCGGATACGGTCCCTTTACAACACCGGCGTCGGCTTCAACAAGGACGACAGCATCGTTCTGCTTTCCACCTGCTCCTATGAGTTCAAGGATTTCAGGGAAGTCGTGGTCGCCCGCAAAGTCCGCGGCGGCGAAAGCGGCGAGGTGGACGTTTCCGGGGCGGCGTACAACGGCAGGGCCGTGTACCCGGACTGCTGGTACGCAAAGCACGGCGGGAAAAAGCCGGTTTGGCCGGAAACCTATGAAGAGGCCGTCAAAAAGAATCTTTTATCGTGGGGGGAAGGAATATGAACGCGGGACTGATCTTTTATTTCGCGCACAGGACCCTGCGCTGTCAGAATAAAATAGGGGAAGCGCTCCGTTTTTACGGTTCGGGTATCGCTGAGGTGAAGATCTGCGCCAAGAAGACGGACCTCAGCTCCACTATGGCGCGCCTTCTGCGGACGCTTCCCGCTGTCTTTGTGGTCGGCGACTCGCCCGAAAGCATGCCGGACTGCGCGCCGCCGCTTTTCAAAATCCTGCATATTCCCGTCGGCAGGTCCGGGGAGCCGAAAGGCGTTCTGCGCCTGAACGGTACGGATAAAACCGGCTACCTGATCGAAAGCCTCAATCAGGCGATCGTCGTACTGCCGGACGTGCCGGAGGAGCTTTCGCAAATGCTTCCGGCCGCCTGTGAACGGCTTGCGCTGAAATTCGGGCTGACGGGGGAGTTTCCTTCCGATGAACGGGAGCCGTTTGAAGAAATGATCGAGAATTCCATGAAGACTTTTAAGCCGGGGGTTTAAATCCATGTTGGATCTGCTGTCCCAGATGAAAACCGTTGATCTGGTCATCAAATTTGTCCGCGGCGATATGCGGCGCATCACGCCGTATCCGTTTCAGCCGCAGAAGAAAAAGAATATCCCGAAAACCGATCTCGGCGGGATTCCCGCCTCCACACCGGAGGACGAGGGGATTCCCAGCGAATATATCGAGCGGTTTTTTGAGGAGCTTGCCGCTTCCCCCGCCGTCCGTCCGCACAGCGTGATGCTTCTGCGGCACGGAAAGCTGATTGCGCAGGGCAGCTTCAAGCCCTATTCCCCCGCGTATCCGCACATGATGTTTTCCCTTTCCAAAAGCGTTACCGGCATGGCGGTGGGGATCGCCATGGAGGAGGGCCTGCTCTCCTTTGACGAAAAGGTCATCGACATCTTCCCCGAAAAGGGCGTCATGTTCCGCAGCCCCAGAATCAACAGCATCACCGTTCGGCACCTGCTGAACATGACCAGCGGCATCAAATTCAACGAGGCCGGTTCCTTTATGGAAAGGGACTGGGTGAGGGCTTTCCTGACATCGGACTGCATTTTCGAGCCCGGAAGCGAATTCAGCTACAACAGCATGAATTCCTACCTGCTCAGCGCCATCGTGCGCAAAAAAACCGGCATGGGGCTGGTGGAGTACCTGACCCCGCGGCTTTTCGCTCCGCTGGGGATTGAGGATGCGGACTGGGAAACCTGCCCGCTGGGAATCGAAAAGGGCGGCTGGGGGCTTTCCCTGCATATCGCGGATATGGCAAAGCTCGGCCAGCTTTATCTGCAGGGCGGCCGCTGGGACGTCGGCGGCGAAACACGGCAGCTGATCCCGGAGGAATGGATTCGGGAATCGACCAAAGTGCAGGCCCCGCCCCGCGAAAACGGCCATCCGGTCGGCTACGGGTATCAGGTATGGGATTTCCGCGCGGCGGACGCGTACCAGTACAACGGCGTATTCGGCCAGTACGTCATCGTCCTTCCGAAACGCGACATGGTGGTGGCTATCACAAGCGGAAGCCAGAACCTGTTTTCCGACGTTTCCATCGAGCTGGTGGAAACCTATTTCGGCGACGGCGCGGAAAAGATCTTCGACCATCCTTTGCCCCGGAACATCCGCGCGCTCCGCTCGCTGAAAAGCAGACTGGACAGCCTGTACGCAGTCCCCGAAACAGCGCCCCGGCCCCGGAAATCCAATCCGCTCCACACGTTTCTGCAGCGATTTTTCCCCCCGAAAGCCGAAGAACCGCCCTTGCTCGCCGCGGGAATCGACAAGCAGGAGTACCGGCTGGGCAGCAGCTACGGAACGCTGCTCCCGCTCATTCTGCAGTGCGTGACCAACAATTTTTCCGGGGGGATCACCCGCGTTTCCTTTTCCTTTGAGCCCGGCCTGTGCAGGATCACGATGTACGACGGGACCGACGAAAACGTAATTACGGCCGGGCTGGACGGCGTTCCCCGCCGCAGCGACGTAACGCTGAACGGCGACGTTTACACGGTGGGGGCGACGGCAAAACTGACGACGGACGAAGAGGACCGCACCGTCATGATCCTTTACCTCTCCTATATTGAAACGCCTTGTCTGCGCGTGATGAAATTCATTTTCTACGGAGAAAAGCTGCTCATCCGCTTTTACGAGCACCCCACCGTGGAGGCCGCGACAAAAATGCTGTTCGGTCTGGTCGGGGGAAGCGGAAATTCCATCGATAAGATGCTGATCGACGCCATTTCGCAGGAACGCATGGCCGCCCGGGTGGACAATATCATGATGCCCCGCGCGAAGGGCACTCTATTCGATAAAACATAAAAGCGGCGGGACCGGTTCGGTTCCGCCGCTTTTATGAAAGAAGGGAGTATTATGAAAAAGTTTTGCAGGAAACTTATTTTCCTGTTGACTGGGCCAGCTTCACTTTGGCGGTGAAGCTTTCCCCCGTCAGGGAACTGGTAACGCTCAGCGTGACCGTGTCCCCCGGTTTCTTCCCCGTAATCACCCCGGTAATCACATTCTGGCCGGTCACATCCTTGCCGTCGATTTTGGTGATCACGTCGCCCTTTTTAATCCCGGCGGAGGTAACCTCCGGATTCGTGACGGAGCCGACGTACATGCCGACGGGCAGGTTGTAGAAACGGGAAGTCATGGTATCGATAAATTGGCCGGAGATGCCGAGCACCGCCCTGTCCTTGACGTAGCCGTACTGCTTCAGGTCGCTGATGATCGGCTGCGCCACATTGATGGGGATGGAGAAGCCGAGGCCTTCATAGCCGGTGGCTACGATTTTGGAGGAGTTGATGCCCACGACCTGGCCGTACATGTTGACCAGCGCGCCGCCGGAGTTGCCCGGATTGATCGCGGCGTCGGTCTGGATGCATTTCATGGTATAGCCGGTATCGGAATTGGTGATTTCGCGGTTCAGCGCGGAAACATAACCGATGGTGACGCTGGAGTTGAACTCCATGCCGCCCGGGTTGCCGATCGCCATGACGGTATCCGCGACTTTAAGGTCGTCGGAGGAGCCGAATTCCGCCGCGGTCAGGCCCTTTGCGTCGATTTTAATAACGGCCAGATCGGTGACGCTGTCGCTGCCGATCAGCTTCGCTTCATATTTTGTTCCGTTGGACAAGATGACTTTGAGCGAAGACGCGCCCTCGACCACGTGCGCGTTGGTAATGATGTACCCGTCGCTGGTCGCGATAATGCCGGAGCCCTCGCTGGTCGGGGTGACGGAACTGTCCTCGTCGCTGTTTCCCGCGTTGCCCGCGCCGTTCCCGCCCATGGTATAGCGGGCGCTCTGGCCGATCTGGTAGTTTTGGATACAGACGACCGACGGGACCACCTTTTCGGCGATCTGCTGCTTGGTCAGCTCCCCGGTCACCGCGGCGGTATTGGTGGTGCCGCTGTTGACCAGCTTCGTCACGGTAAACGCCGGATCGCTGGTGCTTGCGTTTCCCAGCTTGACATACCCGTTGTTGACCAGCGCCGCGAACCCTGCGATGGAACCGGCCGAAATCATCAGGCAGCACAGGACCCCCGCCAGCGCCTTGACGAAAGTTCTTTTGCCGCCGCGCTTCTTTTTAAGCGGCTCCTGAAAATCGAAAACAGGCTGCCGGGGAACGGAAGGCCGCTCCCAGCTGTAAACCGGGGGTTCGGCCGGCTTGCTGTAATGGTAAAAATCCCCCTGCCACTCCGTCTGTCCCGTGCTTCTGTGTTCCGTATCGTTACTGTTTAAACCACGATTTGCCAGGTTCCTTTTTTTGTCATCGTCTGCAAATGGATTAAACATCGAAATCATTCCTTTCTGCGGTGATTTGCTTTCTGTGATTATGATTATGCCTGTGTTATGTGAAAAGGATGTGATGATTGGTTTATATTTTTATGATATTTTTTAGAAAAATATGTAACCTGAATTTAACGAAATTATGAACACAAAAAGGGAAGATTCCTCTGTTCTTTCCATTCCGCCGCAAAACCCTCCTGAAAGTCTTTCTTTTCCCGGCGGATTTGCGCCAAAATGTGCTATGATAGGATTGGAAATAAATTTTATACGGATGGAGAATGTGCGATGAACGGACTGACTCATGTTTACTGCGGGGACGGAAAAGGCAAAACCACCGCCGCCGTCGGGCTGGGGGTGCGCGCCTGCGGAAGCGGGAAGCGGGTGCTGATGGCGCAGTTCCTCAAGGGAAACGGCTCCGGCGAGCTGGCCGCCCTGAAACGGCTGGAAAATTTCCGCGTGCTCCCCACGGTACCGACCGTAAAGTTCACCTTTCAGATGACCAAAAAGGAGCTGGAGGAAACCGCCGTCCTGTGCGCCAACCTGTTCTGCAAGGCGGTTGCCGCCGCCAAAGCGGACGAGTGCGACCTGCTGATTCTGGACGAGGTATTTGCCGCGGTCAACCGCGGCCTGCTCGAGGGCGGAATGCTGACCAACTTTATAAAAAACAAGCCCCGGAAGCTGGAGCTTGTTCTGACGGGGCGCGGCCCAAAACCGGAGGTTCTGGAGCTCGCCGATTATGTTTCCGAAATCAGGAAGGGAAAGCACCCCTACGACAGGAACATCCCCGCCCGGAAGGGAATTGAATTCTAAACCGCATTAGCCGCAGCGGGAGTACCCGCACTGGCGGCACGTCACGCATCCGCCCTCATGCTCCAGCTTTGCCCCGCACTCCGGGCAGAAACGCATCTTGCCCGGGGCGGAATCCGCGGCTTCCCTCTCCGGTTTGGAGGTTTGCGGTGCGGGAGCGGGCCACTTTCCCCGCTGGACCTGCTCTTTGTAAACGCGTTCAATCGTCTTTGCAATCGCGTCCGGGCAGGAGGTGCATTTCAGCCCCGGCTGACGGATGGTCGACGGGCAACGGATTCCCCTGAGCTGGTCGACAATGCTTTCGACCTCCATCCCGCTGCGCAGGGCGATGGACGCAAGGCGCGCGGTCGCCTCCGACTGGGACGGGCATCCCCCGGCCTTGCCGGTATTGGTAAACACCTCGCAGATTCCCTGGTCGTCGTAGTTGACGGTAATATACAGGTTGCCGCAGCCGATTTTCACCCGCTCCGTCACTCCGGTTACCGTGTCGGGACGCGGGCGCGGCACAATCCGGCCATGCTCCGGCGTCCCAGCCGCGGGCAGGCCTTCTTTTTTTACCTGCCCGATGTTGAGCACCTGTTCCGCGCGGCTGCCGTCGCGGTAAATGGTCACGCCCTTGCAGCCGAGACGGAACGCGAGCGTATACACGCTGGCCACATCCTCCCTTGCGGCGCCGTTGGAGAAGTTCACCGTCTTGGAAACCGCGTTGTCCGTTCCCTTCTGGAACGCCGCCTGCATCCGGATATGGTACTCCGGGCTGATGTCGTGCGCGGAAACGAACACCCGGCGCAAATCCTCCGGCAGCTCCTCAATGTGGGCGACCGTCCCCTCTTTGGCAATGCGCTTCATCAGCTCGTCCGAGTAAAGCCCGCGCTTTTCCAGCTCCGCCTTCAGAATCGGGTTGACCTCGATCATTTCCGTGCCGTCCATGATGTTGCGGATGTAAACATAGCCGAAAACCGGTTCTACGCCGCTGGAGCAGTTCGCGATGATGGACAGGGTCCCGGTCGGCGCAATGGTCGTGATGGTCCCGTTGCGCATCGGTCTGTCCTGCGGCAGGATGCTTTCGCCGAAGAGCGGAAACGCGCCGCGTTTTTCGGCAAGGACCGCGCTTTCCTCACGCCCGCGTCCGGTAATGAATTTCATGACCTTTTCTCCGAGCGCGATCGCTTCGTCGGAATTGTACGGAATTCCCATCCGCAGCAGGCTGTCGGCCCAGCCCATGACGCCCAGGCC
The DNA here is from genome assembly GCF_036287215.1 of Caproiciproducens sp. CPB-2. NCBI lineage: Bacteria > Bacillati > Bacillota > Clostridia > Eubacteriales > Acutalibacteraceae > Caproiciproducens > Caproiciproducens sp. CPB-2. The sequence goes on along the minus strand of NZ_CP142860.1, from coordinate 277,471 downwards.
GATTTTCCGCGTCTGTTTGGTCACCCGGTCGATATTTTCCAGCGGATACCGGTTGGCGTCAATGACGTTGTCCAGAAAATGCACGGCGTTTTTTACCGTCAGCCCAAGCTTGTCCCAGTCGAACTCCGTTTTTCCGTCCGCCGTCTTCAGCATCTTTACCAGATTGACGGAACCGAGGTTGCAGGACTCATACGGGAGCAAAGGCTGCTCTCCGCACGGATTGGTGGACTCGATTTCGCCCTGCGAGGGCACGATGTTGTCCCGGTTCAGGCGGTCGAGGAAAATAATGCCCGGCTCGCCGTTGCGCCACGCGGCGTCCACGATCCGGTCAAACACCGTGCGGGCGCGCAGAGCGGAAACGGCTTTCTTCGTGTGGGGGTCGATCAGCTCATAATCGGTATCCTTCTCCACCGCTTCCATGAATTTTTCCGTCAGGCCCACAGAGATATTGAAATTGTTGATTTCGTTGTTGTTGGCCTTGCAGTCGATAAAATCGAGGATGTCCGGGTGATCAATGCGCAGGATGCCCATGTTTGCGCCGCGGCGGGTTCCGCCCTGCTTGACGGCCTCCGTCGCCATATTGAACACCTTCATGAAACTGATCGGGCCGGAGGCGACCCCGCCGGTCGAGTTGACGGTGCTGCCCTGCGGGCGCAGGCGCGAAAAAGAAAAGCCCGTTCCGCCGCCCGATTTGTGGATCAGCGCCGCCTGCTTGATCGCTTCAAAAATATCCTCCATGCTGTCCGCGACCGGCAGCACAAAGCACGCCGAAAGCTGCCCGAGCGGGCGCCCGGCGTTCATCAGCGTGGGAGAATTCGGCAGGAACTCCAGCTCCCGCATCATATGGAAAAAGGTTTCCTCCGTTTCTTTAACGTCCGCTTTCCCGTCGTGCAGCCTGTCCGGCGCAGCAATGGCGGCGGCTACGCGGCGGAACAGGCCCTCCACGGTTTCCGTGGTTTCTCCCTTTTCGTTTTTGATCAGGTACCGCTTTTGCAATACCGTCAGCGCGTTCTGTGATATGGTCATGGCCACAATTCCTTCCCTATTCATTTAAGATACCATATATTGTATCACTTCATATATATAAGTCAATATATTGTGAATATTTTATCCAATGTTATTCATAGAACTTTTATTTTTGTTCCGGAACCCATTTTCCTCTACCAGCAGACTGCCTTTTTATTTATACGTATAATAAAACATTCAGAACCATACAATATATAGGTTTTCGGAAACATACTAAGCATTGTTATTGTATATTATATCTATAATTTATCTTTATATTTATTTAAATATTACACAATATAAATAAATATTCGGTTATAATACCAATATTAATTATACGTATAATAATATATAATTTACTTACAGCTGAAAGCTTTCAGGGCAAAAAGGAGGCAAACGTAAAAAATGATTATTTGATCAGGATACGGAGGAAAGAGGAGTTAAAAACAGGAGGTCATTATTATGAACAAACAAGTTGCAATTATAGGCAGCAGTGGAGGGAATCTGTACAATCAGGGCGGAAACAATCCCAGGCTCATGATAAAGGAAATCTTCACGCAGGCCCAGTCAGCGGGAATTGACATTTCCTACATTCAGTTTATTGGCGCAACCAGTTCCATGGACAATATCAATAAGGGTACAAACGCCAAACTGTACACCTTGGAAAACGGTGAAATAACAGAAAGCAGCGAAGCCCCTCTTGATAAAATAAACGAAACAGCAAAAGCGTCTGATAAACAGCTCGCAGATAAAATAATGGACGGCGAGATCGATGCAATGATGCTTCTCAGTTGTGACCCGAAAGGCGTAAACAATCTGGCGATTACGGCAGCAGCCGAGAAAAAAATCCCACTGGTGGGAACAGGGGGCACATCCATTGCCAACACCCAGTCTCTCGGAGGAAAAGTCATCTCCGCCTCCGGCACAACCGGAACGACAAACCGTACAAGAGCGGTAGCCTTTGTCTCCGCTCTGGCCAAAGAGTGGAAGCTGAAATATATGCCGGTTCTTGCGTCCTCTTCGAGCGGTTCCGTGCAGGACGGAAGCGTCTGGAAGCGCATCAACTTCAGAGGAATCATGATGGCGGCAATGCCGGGCTTTATTTCCATGGCGCTTGTGCTGGCGCTGAGCAAAATTCCTGCTTTTGCCGGACTGAGCACCGTATTTGACACCCTGATTGGAATCTTACCCGTCGTTCTGGCGGCTATCGCCGCAAAGCAGGTTTCCGGGATGGACGAAGTTGGCCTGGTTGCCGGTATCATTGCGGGAATCCTCGCAAAAGACGGAGGGATCATCGGCGGAATGATCGCCGGTATTCTCGCTGGCATTCTCACGTATTACATAAGCAGCTTCTGCTTTAAGCATAAGGTTCCGGGGACAACGGCCAATATCGCCTCCGGGGGCATATCCGGTTTAACAGCCGGGCTGACGGGTATGTACCTTATTGCACCGGCTGCTCTCTGGTTTGGCAACACGGTTCGCTGGCTGATCGACCTTGCGCTGAACTACAGTCCCATTCTCGCGGGAGCGGTCGCCGGTCTGCTTATCTGGCCGGCTATTATCGGAGGCGTCTACCATGCCGCAATTCTTCCGATTATTCTACTGGAAATGGAGAAGGATGGCTTCAGCTTCCTGGGCGCGATCGACATGACCTGTCTGGTAATGGTTTCTGCCGGTATTACGTTGGCAAATGTCCTTTTCCCGAAACAAAAAAGCGAAAGTGCGGTCGCGCTCCCCGGGTTCATTATCAATATAGCCTTCGGCACTTTTGTGGAAGCGTCCTATCCGTTTATGTTCTCAAGCAAAAAAGTCTTTGGGGGTGCTTTGGCCGCCTCGACCATTGCCGGAGCCGTGGTCGGCTGGCTGGGGGTAAAAGGAACCGCATATGTTCCAGCCGTCATCGCCCCTATGCTCGCAAATCCAAACAAAGGCATTTTCTTTCTTGTCTGCATGCTGTCGGCAGCCGGACTTGCATTCCTTCTGACTACGATTGCCAATCAGCAGGACAAGCACAAGTTAACAAAGTAATGAATCCCGATAATGAAACAGAGGTATGAATATGTTTAAAAATGATATGGACAAAAGAATGAAGCAGGGAATGGAAAAGGTCTACAATGCGATTAAATTGGGCGGAGGCCACACGATCCTCAGCACCGGCATCACCGGCGATGACGCCCGTATTGCCAAAGCAGTGGCCGACGTAGGAATCAAAATGCTGGAGCCGAACCATCCCGCGGTAGCGCTTGCGCGTGGTCATAACGGCGTTGTTACCATGCACGCCGCGGAACAGATTCGTCATGAGATCACGGTGGCGCAGATGGCCGAGGTCACAAAGGGCGTGCGAAGCGTCGTACCAAAGGATGTTTACATCACCGTTGGAATTCCCGGCGGATTTACGGAAATCGTTCCAAAAATTCTGACTGACGACGATTTCATCATGATGGCGCTTAGCGGTGCGGACGGGCTGCATACCCACAAGTCTTCTTTAAAAGATCTTGAAGAGCTGATTCAAAAAGCACACAAATACGGGCTGCTGGTAGATGCTTATATTGGCAAAGAAAGTGACCTGCACACCTTCGGCCTTCCGGCGGAAACCCCGGAAGAGGTCTACAAGGTAGCAAAACAAATGGAAAGCGTTGGGACCGATATGATCGGAATGATGTCGGGCATGAGCTATGAAGGGGTCGCAGCCGATCAGATCCATCCGGAAATGCAGGAGCGTTTAACGGCAATGGTTGAGGCTGTTAAAGTACCAACGCTTGCTGAAGGCGGGATTAACCTGCACAACTTCGAAGCATTTAAGAAGACAAAAGTAAACATTCTGGTGATCGGAACTTCTTTCGACAACATGGTGGAAAAAGCGGCTCAAGACGCTGTCAAAGCATTTCTTAAATAAGCTGTTCACTGTTTACGCAAAAAGGCAAAGTATGGCATACTTTGCCTTTTTGTATTTTTTAAAATATGCTATAATAACAATAAATCAAGGAAGGGCGGCGGACCAATGGTAGAGAAAAAGAATTTTATATACATGAAACTGTATCTCGATATTAAACACAAGATCGACAGCGGTGAATTGAAGGCCGGAGAGCACCTTCCTACCGAACAGGAGTACCAGAAGCAATATCAGGTCAGCAGGGATACGCTCCGCAAGGCGCTTGCGAAGCTGGAGCAGGAGGGCTATATCACTCGCAAAGCGGCAACAGGAACCTATGTCAAATTTAAAAAAGCGGATTACGCCCTTTCCAGAATGGAAAGTTTTTCAGAGCTGATGCATAAAAGAGGATTGGCCCCTTCTTCAGAGATTCTCTCCATCGAAATGCTTGAGGACGCCGACAAGGATGTTCTGGCCCGGCTTTCCCTTTCCCAAGGGGAAAAAGTATATAAAATTTGCCGAATCCGTAAGGCGAATGGGGAACCGATGGCATACGAAATCGCTTATATCCCGCAAACGGTATGTCCGAACCTGCACACTCATCTGCTGGAAACCACTTCCCTTTACGATGTGTATGAGCACGTTTACGGGCTCCACCTGAATCACGGAGAGATTCAGCTGGAAGCTGAACTTCCCTCCCCTTATGTTCAGAAGGTCCTGAAACTAAGAAGCAATTCACCCCTTCTGAAAATGAGCTGTACGGTAATGCTGGAAAGCGGAACTCCGCTATATTATGTCCTGAGTTATTATATCGGGGAAAAATATGTCTTTTCCGCCAATCTGCCCCGATAAACAGCTATTTCCCAGTACGGAAAACACACAAAGAAGGCCCCGCGCGGAAACCCGCGCGGGGCCAACTGATTCAAGAAAGATTATTCCATTTTGGAGAGTTTCACAAGGTGCTCGTAGTTTTCAGCAGCAACCTTTTCGGCCTTCTGGAACAGAACCTCTGCGCGCTCCGGGAACGCACGGGTCAGGGAGTTGTAACGAACCTCGCCCATAATAAAGTCACGATAGCTGGTTGTAGGAGCCTTGCTGTCGAGGTGGAACGGATTCTTGCCCTGCTCCGCAAGACGCGGGTCGTACCGGAAGTTGGTCCAGTAGCCGGCTTCAACCGCCTTCTTCTCTTCCAGCTGGGAGATGCTCATGCCGCCCTTGATACCATGGTTGATACAGGGAGCGTAAGCAATGACGATGGAAGGTCCGTTGTAGCTTTCGGCTTCCGAAATCGCCTTGATGGTCTGGTTGTAGTCTGCGCCCATTGCGACGCGGGCCACGTAAACATAACCATAGGTCATTGCGATCGCGGCAAGGTCCTTCTTCTTTGTCGATTTACCGGTTGCCGCGAACTGAGCGACGGAACCGATCGGGGTGGACTTGGAAGCCTGGCCGCCCGTATTGGAGTAAACCTCGGTGTCGAATACGAGAATGTTGACATTCTCACCGGAGGCGAGAACATGGTCAACGCCGCCGAAGCCGATATCATAAGCCCAGCCGTCGCCGCCGAAGATCCACATGGATTTCTTGGCGAGGTAGTCTTTGTCAACAAGCGTTTTCTTCGCAAGCTTTGCAACATCGTCGCTGCCGTTTGCAGCTTTCCCGAGCTCCGCAATCAGAGCGTCTGCTGCTGCGCGGTTCAGGTTGCTGTCTTCCTTGGTCGCAAGGTAGTTCTTGCAGGCTTCCTTCAGGGAAGCGGAAGCCGCTTCGGAAGCTTCGATATTTTCAACATACTCGGCGAGTCTGCCGCGGATCGCGTTCTGGGCAAGAGTCATGCCGAAGCCGAACTCCGCGTTGTCCTCGAACAGGGAGTTGTTCCACGCGGGGCCGTATCCCTTCTTGTTGACGGTGTACGGTGTGGCCGGTGCGGAACCGCCCCAGATGGAGGAGCAGCCTGTCGCGTTGGCAATATACATTCTGTCGCCGAAGAGCTGTGTGACGAGCTTTGCATACGGTGTTTCACCGCAGCCCGCGCACGCGCCGGAGAACTCAAGCAGCGGCTGCTTGAACTGGCTGCCCTTGATGGAGGTAGGCTTGAATTTCTCGATGACTTCCGGCTTCTCGCCAAGGGTAAGGCCGTAATCAAAGCCCTTCTGGCTTTCAAGCTGTGTTTCCATCGGCTTCATGACCAGCGCCTTTTCACCCTTCATACCCGGGCAGACGGATGCGCAGGAACCGCAGCCGGTGCAGTCGTAGGAAGAAATGGTGATCGCGTATTTCATGCCGGGCATACCGGTCATATCCTTGGTCTTCTGGCTTGCAGGCGCCGCGGCGGCCTCCTGCGCGGTCATAGCGACCGGGCGGATAACGCCGTGCGGGCAGACATAGGAGCAGAAGGTACACTGGATACAGTTTTCCGGATGCCACTCGGGAATATCAATCGCGATGCCGCGCTTCTCGTAAGCGGCGGAGCCTGCCGGCACAGTGCCGTCGGCCATTTTGACAAAGGCGGATACGGGAAGCTGATTGCCCTTGTATTTGTTTGCGGGAACCATGACGTTGTTGACATACTCCAGCGTTTCCGGTCTGCCGTCTGTAAAGACATGCACCTGGGTATCGTCCTTGCAGTTCTTCCAGGATTCCGGAACTTCGACCTTGACAAAATCGGTCGCGCCGCGCTCAATAGCGGCATAGTTCATATCGACGATCTTCTGGCCCTTCTTCGCGTAGGAATGCAGGGCGGCGTCCTTCATATACTGAATCGCCTTTTCGGAAGGAATGATATTTGCGATCTTGAAGAATGCGGACTGGAGGATGGTGTTGATGCGGCCGCCGAGGCCGATCTCTTTACCGAGCCTGATACCGTCGATAGTGTAGAAGTTGATGTTGTTGTCGGCGATATATTTCTTCATTTTGCCCGGCAGTCTCTTGTCAAGCTCTTCCAGATCCCACTGGCAGTTCAGAAGGAAGCTTCCGCCCGGCTTCAGGTCCTGCACCATGTCGTACTCGTCGACATAGGAGGGCTTATGGCAGGCGACGAAGTCGGCCTGGCTGATATAGTAGGTGGACTTGATCGGCTTGCTGCCGAAACGCAGGTGGGAAACGGTCAGGCCGCCGGACTTCTTGGAGTCGTAGGCGAAGTAGCCCTGAGCGTACATGTCGGTGTGGTCACCGATAATCTTAATGGAGTTCTTGTTCGCGCCGACGGTGCCGTCCGCGCCAAGGCCCCAGAATTTGCAGGAATGCGTGCCCTTCGGGGTTGTGTCCGGATTTTCCTTAATATCGAGGGAAAGATGGGTGACATCATCGATAATGCCGATGGTGAAACGCTTCTTCGGGGTGTCGGTTTCCATGTTGCGGTATACGGCGACGATCTGGCCCGGGGTGGTGTCCTTGGAGCCGAGGCCGTAGCGGCCGGTGTAAACCGGAACAGCGCCGAATTCCGTGCCGTTGATCGCGGCGAGAACATCCAGGAACAGCGGCTCGCCGATGGAGCCCGGCTCTCTTGTTCTGTCGAGTACGGAAATCTTCCTGACCGTCTTCGGCAGGACGTCGAGCAGATATTTCGCAACAAACGGCCTGTACAGTCTGACCTTGACCAGACCGACCTTGTCGCCGGCTGCGTTCAGGTAATCCACAACTTCCTCCGCCGCTTCGCAGACGGAACCCATTGCAATGATGACCCTTTCGGCATCCGGTGCGCCGTAGTAGTTGAACGGCTTGTAATCGGTGCCGATTTTCGCGTTGACTTTATTCATATAGTCGACAACAACATCCGGAAGATCATCATAGAATTTGTTGCCGGCTTCACTTGCCTGGAAGAAGAAGTCGTCGTTCTGAGCCGTGCCGCGCGTGACCGGATGCTCCGGATTCATCGCGTTGCGGCGGAAGGACTCCACAGAGTCCCAGTCGAGCATCTCGCCCAGATCGGCGTAATCCCACATGTGGATCTTCTGTACTTCATGGGAAGTACGGAAGCCGTCGAAGAAATGCAGAAACGGTACGCGGCCCTTAATGGCGGAAAGATGGGCGACTGCGCCCAGATCCATAACCTCCTGCGGGCTGTTGGAGCAGAGCATTGCGTAACCGGTCTGACGGCATGCATAAATGTCGGAATGATCGCCAAAAATGCAGAGTGCGTGGGTCGACAGGGAACGCGCCGAACAATGGATGACGCTCGGAAGGAATTCGCCGGCCATCTTGTACATGTTCGGGATCATCAGGAGAAGGCCCTGAGAAGCAGTGTAGGTAGTGGTCAGCGCGCCTGCCGCCAGCGAACCGTGCACTGCGCCCGCGGCGCCCGCTTCGGACTGCATCTCGGTAACCCTGACTTCCCTGCCGAAAAGATTTTTTCTGCCGGCCGCGGCATATTTGTCTGTTTCATCTGCCATAACGGACGACGGGGTGATGGGGTAGATGGCGGCAACGTCTGTAAACGCATAAGACACATGTGCGGCAGCGTTATTGCCATCCATAGTTTTCATCTTTCTTGAATCCATTATTATTATTTTCCTCCTTTTAAGGATAATCTATTTGCTATAGGCGCCAACATACTGCACCTTGTCTAAATTTTATCATCTTTTATAAGATATGTAAAGAAATTTTGCAGGATTGGCCATAGAATTTACATCTCTAATAAAAATCGAAAAAATTTATCCTGAATTCGTTCATTTTGGCGGCGATTCCACCCTGTTAAGCGGCTTTGCCAAGCCACACCGCCGCCTCTCTGCTTTGCTCGCGCGCATAGATGCGCAGATACTCCATAAACTGTTTGACATTAGTATGAATAATAATATACAATAATATTATTATATTTTATTTCCGAAAGGGGAAAAACAATTCATGTCACCCGAACCTGACGGCTCATTTTTTCATTTGCTGAGCGTGCTGCCCGCCGCCGCTGAACAGGAGCCAAATGAATTTTTATCCATTCTGCTTCTGTTTGCCCTGATTTTGGTAAATGCTTTCTTTGCCGCGAGTGAAATCGCAGTGATTACCCTCAACGACAACAAGCTGAAAAAAATGGCGGAGGACGGCAATAAAAAAGCCGCCAAGGTACTGAAGCTGACGGAGAATTCCAGCCGCTTTCTCGCGACCATCCAGGTCGGCGTAACGCTGAGCGGATTTCTGACCTCCGCCTCGGCTTCCCAAAGCTTTGCCGGCAAGCTTGCAAAACAGCTTGCCTTTTTGCCCGTGCCCACCAGCGTCGTCCACGGCGTATCCACGGTATTGATTACCGTGCTGCTGTCCTATTTTTCGCTTGTGCTGGGCGAGCTGGTTCCGAAAAAAATCGCCATGCAGCGCGCGGAAGAGCTGTCTTTCAAATTCATCGGCATTCTGAATGGCACTTCCGCCGTTTTCCGGCCGTTTATTTCCTTCCTGTCCTTTTCCACCAACGTCGTCCTGAAGATGCTGGGCTTTGATCCCAACGCCTCGGAGGAAACCGTCACGGAGGAGGAAATTCTGATGATGGTCGACGCCGGCGAGGAAAAGGGCGTCATCGGCGAAACCGCCAAGGATATGATTTCCAATATTTTCGACTTCAGCGATATCACCGCAAGCGAGGTCATGACCCACCGCACCGAGGTGGACGCCGTGGAGGACACCGCCGCCATACAGGACGTCGTGAACCTTTCCATTTCGGACGGGCACTCCCGCATCCCCGTTTACCACGAGGACCTGGACAATGTGCTCGGCGTGATCTATGTCAAGGACCTGCTCCAGTATGTCGGCAGCGAGCTGGATAAAAATATCAAAATTACCGATCTGATGCGCCCCGCGTACTTTGTACCGGAGAGCAAACGCTGCAGCGAGCTGTTTACGGAGATGGCCGAGCGCAGGACCCAGATCGCGATTATTGTCGACGAATACGGCGGGACCGAGGGGATTATCACCATGGAGGACCTGCTGGAATCCATTGTCGGCGACATTCAGGACGAATACGACCACGAGGAAGAGGAAATACATAGGGTGGACGATCACAAGTTTACCGTGGACGGCGGGACCGACATCGATGAAATTTCCGATCTGGTGGGGATTGAGCTTCCAGAGGGGGACTACGACACCATTGCCGGCCTGGTGGTGGAGATGCTGGGAAGGATTCCGAAGCCGGGCGAACACCCTGTCGTACAGGTCCAAAACCTGACGCTGACCGTTCAGGAGGTTGAGGACCGCCGCATTTCCAAAATCCTGATCGAGGTGCTGCCGGAGCCGGACGACGGCGACAGTCCGGCGAAAGACGAATAACAGAAAAAACAGAGGGTCTGCTGCTTCGGCATCAGGCTCTCTTCCATTGCGTCGTTTTATGCCGGATATTTATGGAAATGAGTTGCTTTTACCGCAATTTTGTAGTATGGTATTGTAATTACCGGACACAGCCTGTCCGGTATGGTCAGTCGCAAAATCCTGACCTTAAATAAAACTACGGAGGAATCTAAGAAATGAAAAATCAGTCTCAGCGCGCGCAGTATCTTGCGCAGGGCGCCATGATCGGCGCCATCTACATGGTTCTGACCCTTCTTGCGGCCCTGGCGAACTTAGCTTACGGCCCGGTGCAGTTCCGCTTTTCGGAAGCGCTCACCATTCTGCCGGCCTTTACCCCGGCGGCCGTTCCGGGACTTGCGGTCGGCTGCCTGCTTGCCAATATATGGAGCGGTTACGGCGCGGCGGATATGGTGTTTGGAACCCTGGCGACTCTTTTGGCGGCGGTCTGCACCAGGATGGTCCGAAACATCCGGATTAAAAACCTTCCGGTTCTGGCCCCGCTTCCGCCGGTTTTGTTCAACGCGGTGATTATCGGGCTTGAAATAGCCGTTCTGTCCACGGAAGGCTTTTCGTGGGTCGGATTCTGGGCCGCGGCCCTTTCGGTAGGCGCCGGGGAACTGGTGATCTGCTACGGTCTGGGACTGCCCTTGGCTGCAGCCTTGCAGAAGGTAGGGAAAAGGAGAAAAATATTCTGATTTTGGGGTGTAATTGTAATGGGGGAAGAACAGTTCTGTGTGAAAAAGCGGTTGAGGAGCGTGCCGCCGGTCAGGCTGATTGTGGTAAGCTTCGCGGTTGTCATTCTTGTGGGCGCGGTTCTGCTCACGCTGCCGATCGTTTCACGCAGCGGGCTGCCGACCGGATTTATCGACTCGCTGTTTACCGCGACCTCGGCGACCTGTGTCACCGGTCTGGTCGTATTTGACACATGGACACACTGGAATCTGCTTGGCCAGATCATCATCATCCTGCTAATTCAGATCGGCGGGCTGGGCGTTATCACCTTCACCACCGGCTTTTCCATGCTGGTCCGCCGAAAAATCGGGCTGCGGGACCTGCAGCTGGCAACAGAAAATACGAGCGGCGACACGATTAACATAAAATATCTGATCAAGATCATTCTTTTCTTTACATTTTTCTGCGAGATGACCGGAACGGTGCTGCTGACGTTCCGTTTCGTTCCCCAGTTCGGGGCAAAAGGGATCTGGATTGCGGCGTTTACGGCGATTTCCGCCTACTGCAACGCCGGATTCGATATTCTGGGCTTTTTGATGAAGGACGGCAACCTGATTCCCTATGTCGGGGACCCTCTGGTCTGCCTGACAGTCGGCGGGCTGATCGTGATCGGCGGGCTGGGCTTTGTGGTGATCAGCGATATCTACAACGCGCAGCTTCTTCCGCGGATTCATAAGGAAAAACCGGTCCATCTGCATTTCCATTCCATTCTGGTACTGATCATGACGGCGATTCTGATCGTATCCGGTACCGTGCTCTTTCTGGTCTGCGAATACAACAACACGCTTGCAGGCATGGATTTCGGAACAAAGCTGAACGCTTCCCTCTTTCAGTCCATCAGCGCGCGCACCGCGGGCTTCTGTACGGTTGACATTGCAAAGGAACACGATTTTACAAAAATCATTACGGTTATCCTGATGTTTATCGGCGCCTCGCCGGCAGGGACCGGCGGCGGTATCAAGACAACCACCTTTATCGTGCTGCTGGCTACGGTGGTCAGTGTCATGCGCGGAAATGAAGAAACCACCCTGCTCAAACGCCGGATAGACCAGTTTACGGTTTACCGCGCGCTGTCGATTCTTTCCGGCGCAGCTGTAGTCCTGTTTGTAGCCACGGGCGTTATTTTGACCGCGGACCCGGATGTCAACGGCGTCGACGCTCTTTTTGAGGCAACCTCCGGTTTTGGCACCGTGGGGCTTACCGCGGGTGTCACACAGACTTTAAGCTGGATTTCCAAGCTGACGGTCAGTCTGACCATGTATATCGGCCGTGTCGGCCCCGTTTCCCTTGGGCTTGCGCTGACTCTTCACAGAGGACACCGCAGCGCAGGCGCGATTTTGCCGGAAGGGAAAGTCATTGTGGGCTGATGCTTTAGCGACAGCAGCGGCCCCGGCAGAGCCGGGGCCGGGAATAATAAAATCCCACCGCGTTTCCCGCGGTGGGATTTTTGTGTTTATTCTCTTTGGGCGCCCAGAATTTCCATCAGTTCCTTCTGGCTTTTATTTTCACAGACGGCAACGATCTCATCGTTGGCACGAATGACCGTAAACCCGTTTGGAATCATCATGGTGTCGCCGCGCACTACGGAGATAATCAGCGAACCCTGCGGGAGGGTGATGTCCTTCAGCTGCACGCCGTCCAGCGCGGTGTCGCGCGGAAGGGTAATGGCACAGATTCCGGCCTTTCCCTTATTCAGCGTTGCAAGCAGATGCATCTTTGAGACGTCCACTTCCTGCTCAATCAGGTTGGTGATAATTTCCGTGCTGCTGACGGCAATATCCGCGCCCAGTTTGCGCAGGGCCGCCAGATTGCGGGGGTCGTTCGCCCGTGCAATGACTTTTGCCGCCTTAAACTCTTTTCTTGCCAGCTGGGAGGCAACGAGATTGTCCTGATCGCTGCCTGTAACCGCGATCACGCAGTCAGCGTTTTTTGTGCCGGCTTCGTCCAGCACCTCAATTTCCGTGCCGTCGCCGCAAATCACTTCCACATCCAGCTCATTGGCGAGGCGCATACATTTGAGCTTATCTTTTTCAATCAGCTTCACGCTGTATTTTCTTTCGAGCATATTTCTGGCAATCTGATGCCCCAGCTTGCCGCCGCCCACAATTACAATCCTCATATCTTCCCAATATCCTCCAAATTCGGCACGACCGAAATCAATCAGTCGATCACCTTTGCAAAAATGACCTTGTCCCCTTCGGTAAGAATGATTCTGCGGTCAGAAGAATACAGCTCCAGCGTACCGTTACGATGAAGAACCCCGAAAACGGTCTCTCCAATATCCTTTGGAGCCGCGGCAACGGAAATGCCTTCATGCGCCTTATCCACGGCGCGGCAGTGAAAAGTCGCCGTCGCACTCTCGAAGGACATATTTTTGGAAGCGAGCGGCTGCGTCAGCGCGGTGAAAATAGAATCGCCCGCCAGATTGGTCGGGCAGACGGTTTTCAGACCGAACCGTTCAAATACATTTTCACGGGCCGGGTCGGAAATACGCGCAACCACGTTCTGTACGCCGAAAAATTCACGCACAATCTGTGACACCGTAATGTTCAGATTATCGTCGGGAGTGACTACGGCAACTGCGTCGCAGCTTTCCACTCCGGCGTTTTGCAGCACCGTCATATCCATCGGCATGCCGGTGACCGTGATCCCGCTGAAGTTCTCGCTCAAATTCCGGAACGTATCCGGATTGGAATCAATCACGGCGACGTCATGGCCGTGCTCATCGAGCAGTCCCGCCAGACGGGTTCCCAGCCTGCCGCAACCCACTACAAGAACATTCACAATAACCTCTCCTCTGCATAACACCGTATACAACATGATAAAATTTCACTGATGAAAGGAACCGGTGCTGCTCCCCTGCCTGCGCCGGGGGGGGCCTCACCCTCCGGGCCGGGAACACCACCAGATTTACTCTGCCCTGTTTGATTTTGGCCCGCCCGGAGGGATTCGAAGGTGGTACATGTTCAGCCCGCGTTCCGCGAGTCCCTTCGTTTTCCTTCGGGATAAAGATTTCCGGTGCTGCTCCCCTGCCTGCGCCGGGGGGTTCTCACCCTCCGGGCCGGGAACACCACCAGATTTACTCTGCCCTGTTTGATTTTGGCCCGCCCGGAGGGATTCGAACCCCCGGCCTTCAGAATCGGAATCTGCTGCGATATCCAGCTTCGCTACGGGCGGATGTTTAGCCAAAGGTTATTATAACATAATTCGTGCCAAAGTCAATGGAAACAGTCAGAAATTGCACGGGTCATGCCTCGCAGATTTTTCGGATCGAGGCCACCGCGAGCTCGATATATTTGGACATGGGCTTTTCTTCCACCCCCGCCACGTACACATGGCAGGCGGACACGGGTATCAGCACCTTTTCCGCTCTGCTGCCGGAAACAGCCTGTGCGATTGCGGGCGAAATTTCCCCCAGCATCGCGTTCGCGAGAATAATCCCCATCGGCCCGGCGATAATATCCGCGTGCGCGCAGTTGTATACGGCCGCATTCTCTCCGGTAGCGCCGGCGTCGGCTCCCGCTTTCAGCATCGCCGAGGTTGCAAGGGCGTTGGTCCCCACCGCGACGAGTTCGGCGCCCGGAAGCTCCGCTTTCAGCCTTTCCACGATGCTGCGGCCGATCCCGCCGCCCTGGCCGTCAATCACGATAATCTTCATCGAAATCCTCCATCCCCAGGTCTTATTTAAATGTTATAAAATCAACAATACCTTTCCATAACGAAGATGATAACACAAGTATCTTTTCCCGTCAATCAGTCCCGGAAACAGGTATCCTCCCTCATTAAAAATTTTTCTGGGAAAGAAGGAATCGTAAAGGCTTCAGAGAGGGATCGGGCATTGACAAAAGCCTGTTCCTATTGTAAAATATTTATTAATACCGATATGCAGAAGCATGTCGTACGGATGAACGAAAACAGGATCAGGATCATGAAATACCAGCGCGCGGCAGCAGCTGTGCGCTTTGCCAGAAGGCTCACAGTACTGTGAGCCTTTATTCTTTATGATCGGGAGTTATGATCGATGGACTTAAAAACATTCTTTACACAGAATCCGCGCGCCGCGCTCGCTTTTTCCGGAGGGGTGGATTCCTCTTATCTGCTGTACGCGGCAAAACAGTATGGCTGCGACGTCCACGCCTATTTTATCAAATCGGCCTTTCAGCCCCAGTTTGAGCTGGATGACGCGCGCCGTCTGGCGGAGCAGTTAAACGTCCCTTTTACCGTGGCGGAATTCGACGCTCTTGAAAATCCGCAGGTGGCCGCCAACGACGCCCTGCGCTGCTATTACTGCAAGACCACCCTGTTCACGCAGCTCAGGAAGCTGGCGGCGCGGGACGGCTGCACCCTTCTGATGGACGGCACCAATGCCTCCGACAGCTTTGAAGGGCGGCCGGGCATGCGCGCCCTGCAGGAGCTGGGCGTACGCTCGCCCCTGCGCGAATGCGGTCTGACCAAGGACGATATCCGCCGCCTTTCCCGGGAAGCGGGGCTGTTCACTTCCGAAAAACCCTCTTACGCCTGCCTTGCCACCAGAATCCCCACCGGCACGGCCATTACGGAGGACATGCTGAAAAAAGTGGAGCAGGGAGAAAACGCCATGTTCGCCATGGGCTTTACCGATTTCAGAATCCGGCTTTTCCACGGCGCGGCAAAAATCCAGCTTCCGGAAAACCAGTTTTCATTGGCAATTGAAAAGAAAAACGAACTGAATCAGGCTCTTTCCCCGTATTTTGACGGGGTATTGCTCGACCTGACGCCCAGAGTATAAAGGAGAGTCACATATGGAACAGCAAAAAACGCTGGAACTGCTGCAAAAAGTAAAGGATGGGGAGCTTTCCCCACAGGAGGCCGTTCTAAAGCTGAAAATGAGTCCCTACGAGGATTTGGGATACGCCAAAATCGACCTGCACCGGGGGCTGCGCCAGGGCATCCCGGAAGTGATCTACGGCAGCGGGAAAACGCCGGAGCAGATTCTCGGCATCGCCTCGGCCATGCGGAAGCGCGGCGGGGAAAACATTCTGATTACCCGTCTTTCCCCCGAATCCGCGGAAAAGGTGGGTAAAAAAATCACCCTCACCTACGACCCCATGTCTAAAATCGGAATTGTGGGACGAAAAAGCGAAATCACCGCTTCCGGCACGATCGCGGTGGCGACCGGCGGCACCAGCGACATGCCCGTCGCCGAAGAAGCGGCCCTGACCGCGGAGGTGCTGGGCAACAAGGTCGCCCGTCTGTACGACGTGGGCGTGGCGGGCCTGCACCGCCTGCTTTCCAAGCTGGATATCCTGATGGACGCGAACGTCGTTGTTGCCATCGCCGGAATGGAAGGGGCGCTCGCAAGCGTAATCGGCGGGCTTGTGGACTGCCCGGTCATCGCCGTACCGACCAGCATCGGTTACGGGGCAAACTTCAACGGCCTTTCCGCCCTGCTTTCCATGCTGAACTCCTGTGCCAGCGGCGTAAGCGTGGTAAATATCGACAACGGCTTCGGCGCGGGGTACCTCGCCAGCATGATCAACCATATGGGAGGGACTGCCCAATGAAAAAGCTGTATCTCGAATGCAATATGGGCGCCGCCGGAGATATGCTGACGGCGGCCCTGCTGGAGCTTTATCCGGATAAGGAAGGCTTCCTCAGGCAGATGAACTCACTCGGGCTGGACGGCGTTTCGGTCCGGTGCGTCCCTTCGCAGAAATGCGGCATCCATGGAAGCCACATCGACGTAATCATCCGCGGTGAAGAAGAAACCGCACAGGACGTAAGTCCCGATGAGCTGCGTTCCCACAGCGGCGGGGACGGCCACCATAACCATGACGGCCATGAGCATGATCACGGACACAGCCACACGCACGATCATGATGAGCACAGCCATGAGGACGCGCAGGCGCACACCCACGGCCATATCAGCTATGAAACGCTGAAAAGCATGATTTCTAAGATGCCGGTTCCGGAACCGGTCAAAAAGGATGCCCTCGCCGTTTATTCCCTGCTCGGAGAGGCGGAGTCCAGCGTACACGGCGTTCCGGTTGAGCAGATCCATTTCCACGAGGTCGGCTCTCTGGACGCTGTTGTGGATGTCGTCGGCTGCTGTCTGCTGTTCCATCTGCTGGGGCCGGATTCGGTTACGGCGTCGCCGGTTCACGTCGGCAGCGGCTTTGTGCGCTGCGCGCACGGGATTCTGCCCGTTCCCGCGCCGGCCACCGCGGCGATTTTACGCGGGGTTCCCATTTACAGCGGAGAAATCCGCGGGGAGCTCTGCACCCCGACCGGCGCCGCGCTGCTGAAGCATTTTGTTTCCCGGTTCGGCCCGATGCCGCCGATGGCGGCGGACAGAATCGGCTGCGGGATGGGCGTTAAGGACTTTGCGGCGGCAAACTGCGTGCGCGCCTTCTGGGCCGAAAGCGAAGCTAACCGCGACGAAATCGCACAGCTGAGCTGCAATCTGGACGATATGACGCCGGAGGCAGTCGGGTTCGCGACGGAGCTGCTGCTTTCCGCGGGCGCTCTGGACGTTTTTACCGCGCCGGTCTTCATGAAGAAAAACCGCCCGTCCACCCTGCTGACCTGCCTGTGCAGGCCGGACGACAGGGAAAGAATGACGCGCCTGATGCTTTTGCACACCACCACGCTGGGGGTCCGCGAAACCGGCTGCGCGCGCACCGTCCTGACCTCCTCCTTCCGTACGGCGGAGACCGCCTGCGGCCCCGTACGAATCAAGGTGAGCGTCGGCGGAGACATCGTCAAATACAAGCCCGAATACGCCGACGTACGCGCCGCCGCGGAAAAGCACGGCGTTCCCTATGACACGGTTTACAAACAGGCGGTCGCACAAGCGGAAAAAAGGAAATAAAATTTTAAAATAATTTTGCGGTTGCGCGACTTTACAGACTGTCTGAAAAAATATCTTTGCTTTTATGAATCAATGCGATATACTGTAGTCATAAAATATTGATTTCGCCTGTATTGGAGGCTGCCATGAAAGAGGACATTTTGAATCTGCTCAGCGACAACCCGATCATCGCGGCGATCAACAGCGACGAGGGGCTGGAAAACGTTCTTCATTCCCGGTGTAAAGTTGTGTTTATTCTGTACGGAAGCCTGTGCAGCATTGCGAATATTGTCCACCGGGTCAAGCAGGAGGGCAAATACGCCTTTGTCCACGTCGATCTGATCGAAGGCACGTCGACCAAAGACGTCGTGATCGATTTTATCAAGGAAACGACGGGCGCCGACGGCATTATCAGCACCCGGGCGTCTATGATAAAGGCGGGGAACTCAAGGGGCCTGTACACCATCCATCGCTTTTTCCTGATCGATTCCATGTCCTTTCACAATGTTTCCAAGCAGGTGAGCCTGTGCAGCCCGGACTGCATTGAAATTATGCCGGGGTGCATTCCGAAGGTGCTTCGCTCCATTCAGAAAATCGTAAACGTCCCGATCATTGCCGGAGGTCTGGTGGTGGACAAGGAGGACGTGGTTGCCGCCCTCGGGGCCGGCGCGGACGCGATCTCTTCCACCAGCACAAGGGTCTGGGACCAGATATAAAAATGCATAAAAATACGCCCTGAAACGGCCTGTTGGTCCGTTTCAGGGCGTATTTTCTGTTTTCTTTTACATATCTCTTGTGGCGACAAAATCGATTCCCGTTCCTAAAATATCCTTATAAACCACATCGCCGCGCTTGACGGGAGCGGTCACCTCTACGGTGTCCAGCAGCTTCACCGCGTCGAAGATCATCGCCTTGGGAATCGGCTCGCTGGTCTTTACAGGCAGGCGGCGGTGGGAACCGCCGCTGATCTTCACCGTGGAAGGAACCACCCTTGTCGGATTGGTCAGTTCTTTTTTGCCGTAGACCTCGCCCCTTTTGCAGCCGTTGCCGGTCACCGCGTAGCCGTTCTGCTCATCCACCTTCAAATGGCAGCCCTTGGGGCATACGATACAAATCAGTTCAGTCATGCTGTTTCCTCCTTCCCGACCGCTACGGTCAGCACACCCGCGGCATTTTCCAGGAGCGCCTTCGGAACCGTGATTTTTTCCATTTCGCCCGGCGCCATGTGCTCCCTTTTAAACCGCGCGATTTCCTTTTCGCCGTCGGTCACCTGAATCACTACGTCCTTATAAACATTGTTGACGCGGAAGAAAATTTCCGCCGCCTTGTCCAGATTTTCCGTGCGGATTTTCTGCGGGACCGTGTAGTTGACACAGCTGCCGTTCTGCACCTCGAGGAAGCTTTCGGACTTCGGCTCCCCGTTTGCGATATATTTTCCCGCGGCGCGGCCAGCCCGCTGGCTTTCCGCCGTTACGAAGTCCACCAGGTCATGCACGTGCACGACGTTGCCGCAGGCGAAAATCCCCTGCATGGAGGTTTCCATGTTTTCAAACACCACCGGGCCGCTGGTGCGCCGGTCCATGGCCAGCCCCGCCGACTTGGACAGTTCGTTTTCCGGGATCAGTCCGACGGAAAGCAGGACCGTGTCGCAGTCGAAGGTCATTTCCGTTCCCGGAATCGGCTTTCTGTTTTCGTCCACCTTGGACACGACGACCTTTTCCACTCTTCCGTCCCCCTGAATATCCGTAATGGTATGGGAGAGGTAAAGCGGAATGTCGTAATCCTTCAGGCACTGCACAATGTTGCGGTTCAGCCCGTTGGAGTAGGGCATCAGTTCCACACACGCAAGCACCTTCGCGCCCTCCAGCGTCATGCGGCGCGCCATAATCAGGCCGATGTCGCCGGAGCCGAGGATGATCACCCTTTTGCCGACCATATAGCCTTCCATATTGACGTAGCGCTGCGCGGTCCCGGCGGTGAAAATACCCGCCGGGCGGTCGCCCGGAATCGCAATGGCTCCGCGAGTCCTTTCCCTGCAGCCCATCGCCAGCACGATCGCCTTCGCCTGAATAATCATGTAGCCGTCTTTGCTGTTCACACAGTGAATCTGCTTGCCGCGCGTAATTTCCAGCACCATCGTGTCCAGCTTGACCTGTACGTTGGTGTCCCGCAGCATTTCAACAAACCGCTGGGCGTATTCGGGACCCGTCAGCTCCTCTTTAAAGTAATGGAGCCCGAACCCGTTGTGGATACACTGGTTGAGAATCCCACCCAGCTCCTTGTCGCGCTCCAGGATCAGGACGCTTTCCGCGCCGTTGTGGTAGCCCTCCAGAGCAGCCGCGAGCCCCGCGGGGCCTCCGCCGACGACAACCAAATCATAAGCTTCCGTTATCATTGCTGTACTCCTCCCTTTTTGGTCTCTCCGGTCAGAATATAAGTACCCTTTTTATTCAGAAGCACCTCTTCCAGCGGAAGGCCCAGCTCCCTTGCGAGAATCTCCTGCACGCGCGGGCCACAGAAGCCGCCCTGACAGCGCCCCATGCCGGCGTTGCATCTCTTTTTGACCGCGTCGACGGTGCGCGGGGTGATCGGGCTGTGGATGGCGTCCACAATCTCGCCCTCCGTGATCGTCTCGCAGCGGCAGATCACCCGGCCGTAAAGCGGATTTTTCTCAATCAGCGCCGCTTTCTCCTCCGGGGACAGGGACTTGAAGCTCACCTTCCGCCTTTCGTCTATAAAGTCTTCCTTTTCCTTCAGAAAAACGCCCGTTCTTTCCAAAAGCTTGATACAGTCGAGCGCAATGGCGGGGGCGCTGGTCAGACCCGGCGATTTGATTCCGGCCAGGTTGATGAAGCCTCTGGCGGATTTGGATTCCTCAATGATAAAGTCCGAACGTTCGCTCTGTGCGCGGACGCCCGCAAAATTGCGGATGGACTCCCTGAAATTGATGCCCGGCACGGACCTGACCGCCGTTTCACGGACAAAATCAAGCCCGCTCTGGGTGGTGGAAACATCGTCGTCGTTCTCAACGCCGACCGCGTCCGGCCCGACAATCAGATTGCCGTGCACCGTCGGGGAAACCAGAACGCCTTTTCCCACCTTGCTGGGGCACTGGAAAATCACCTTACTGACCAGATTTCCCTGACTTTTATCCAGCAGATAATACTGGCCCTTGCTCGGGATAATTCTGAATTCCGGCTTCTCCGCCACCAGATTGTGGACGTCGTCGGAATGGAGGCCCGCCGCGTTGACCACGCGGGCCGCTTCAACCACCTGGTCGCCGCAGAACAGGCGGTACGCCGTCCCCGTGCGTTCGATCCGGTCGACCTTGCTGTTGAGGAAGAAATCCGCGCCGTTGCGCTTCGCGGTGTCCGCCATGGCGATGCACAGCTCCCACGGGCTGACGATCGCGCCGGACGGCGCGTACAGGGCGCCTTTGATCTCCTTGCTTAAATTCGGTTCCATTTCAAGGGTCTCCCTTGCGTTCAGGACCCGGATGCCCGGCACGCCGTTTACCATGCCCTGCCTGTACAGCCGGTAAATCACATGCAGGTCGTCCTCGTTGAATCCCAGCACCAGCGACCCGCATTTCTGATAGGGAACCTTCAGTTTTTTCGCAATCTCTTCAATCATGGCGTTGCCCAGAACATTGAGCCGGGCCATCGCCGTGCCGGGCTCCGGATCATACCCCGCGTGGACAATGGCGCTGTTCGCCTTGGTTGTGCCGTCGGCAACGTCGTTTTCCTTTTCCAGAACAGCGATTTTCAGGTCGTAGCGCGAAAGCTCGTACGCTGTTGCCGCTCCGATGACACCGCAGCCGATAATTGCTACATCATACATAAGAGACACCCTTTCCATACCTTCATTTTTCCATAAAAGCAATAAAAAAGAGCAATGTGAATCAACGGTATCGTTAATTCAGCATTACTCAAAAATCTCCATGCTTTTGTATTCAATTTTCTGTGTATATTTTACACCGTTCGACCGGCTTTGTCAATGGATAAAGCCTGAAACGGAATGCCACTTTTTGTAAAGCGGATTTCAGCAATCTGCATAAAATGCGCTTTGAATCAGGCTGATTAGCCCAACTCAAAGCGCCGTTTCCTGTGCAATATGACCGAACCGCCGGAAAAACTGCTCCGAAGCCCGGATTTTTGTCAGATAAACAGATTGGTGTCCGACTGCTCGGCGGAGCCGAGGAAGGTGGCGACGCCCGCGATTTCCACCCCGTCGATCAGCTCTTCCGGCTTGATCCCCATAATGTCCATGGACATCTGGCAGGCCACGATCCTCACCCCGCCGTCCATGGCGGAGCGAAGAAGCTCCTCCGGCGAAGAAACGTTTTTGCTCTTCATGACCCCGCGGATC
Organism: Caproiciproducens sp. CPB-2; assembly: GCF_036287215.1. NCBI lineage: Bacteria > Bacillati > Bacillota > Clostridia > Eubacteriales > Acutalibacteraceae > Caproiciproducens > Caproiciproducens sp. CPB-2. The sequence continues at coordinate 255,404 of NZ_CP142860.1, read as the reverse complement.
ATTTTGGAGCCCATGCCCATCATGTTCATTTTGGAAAGGCCCAGCTTTTTGCTTCCGCGCGGCATCATCCTGCCGAACATGCTCTCTATGAAATTCTTCTTCACAGGTACCTTTTCGCTTCTACGCAGGATATTCAATCCCCAGAAGGTGAAGAACATCGTGACCTTCCGGCCCATGGAGGCCGCGCCGTTGGCGATGATCAGCGCCGCCAGGGCCTTGTCGAGGTCGCCGCTGAACACCACCATGCTCTTGTCGTTCCCGCTCCGGGCCGGGACGGCGGGGGCCTGCGCGCCCTTCTGGATTCTGACGGTGTAGGCCGCACCCTCGCGCTGCACGCCGAGCAGCAGGTTCCCCGTCCTTTCGCACCAGACGCTGATGTCCGAGGCAAACGCCGGGTCGGTCGCGCGGATGGTCAGGCAATCCCCGTCCTGAATCCTTTTGATTCCTTCCGAGGCTTTCATGATCGGGCCGGGGCACTGCAGGCCGCTGGCGTCCACCTCCAGCATTTCCGCGTCCCGGCAGCACGCCGATTTTATCTCTTCCCCGCCGTTACTGTTTTTTTTTTACGCCGACACAGTCGGTTCCCGTCGGACTTTCCCTGTCCCCTTTGGCGGTGACGTAGGTCTTGTATCCGCCGCTGAGGTTGTAGACGTCGTAGCCGTTCTGCGCCAGAATCCTTGCGGCAAGGTATCCGCGCAGGCCCACCTGACAGAACGCGTACACCGGTTTGTCTTTCGGCAGCTCGCCCATCCGCCCGCGCAGGCTGTCCAGAGGAATTCCGATTGCGCCGTCGAGCGTACCCATTTTCATTTCGTCGGGCGTCCTGACGTCCAGCAAAGTGATCTTTTCACGGTCCAGCGAATCCACCTCGTCATAGTGGAACACTTTTACGTCGCCGCGCAGGATATTGGCCGCCGTAAAGCCCAGCATGTTCACCGGGTCCTTCGCGGAGGAATAAGGCGGCGCGTAGCAGAGCTCCAGCTTTTCAAGGTCGTAGACCGTTCCGCCCAGCCGAAGCGCGGTGGCAATCACGTCGATGCGTTTATCCACTCCCTCATAGCCGACCGCCTGCGCGCCGAGGATTTTGCCGTCCGGCGCGAACAGCAGCTTCATGCTGATCTGTGAGGATCCGGGGTAGTAGCCCGCGTGGCTCGACGGATGGATATAAGTCTTCTGATACGGAATCCCCTGTGCTTTCAGCTGTTTCTCGTTCAGCCCGGTGGAAGCGGCGGTCATGTCGAACACCTTCAGCACCGCGCTGCCCTGTACGCCGCTGTCCCTCGTGATCCTCCGCCCCAGAACATTGTCCCCGGCGAGCCGCCCCTGCTTGTTGGCGGGCCCGGCAAGGGGAACCAGCGTCCTGTCCCCGGTCACGATCTGGCGGACGGAAACGGCGTCGCCGACCGCGAAAATATCCGGGTCGGAGGTGGCGAAGGTATCGTCGGTCAGGATGCTTCCGCCGACGCCCAGCTCCAGTCCGGCCTTTTTGGCAAGGCGGCTGTCCGGCGCGACGCCGACGCTCAGGATGACCAGATCGGCCTCCATTTCCCTGTCTCCGGTCAGCTTCACTTTCAGGCCGTCGGATTTTTCAAAGCCCTGCACCCCTGTGCCGAATAGTAATTTGACTCCGTTTTCTCTCATATGGCGGTGCAGGATTGCCGCCATTTCCGGGTCAAGGGAGGCAACGGCCTGATCCAGAAATTCGACAATCGTGACGTCAAGGCCGCGTTCCTTCAGATTTTCCGCCATTTCCACCCCGATAAAGCCCGCGCCGACCACAACGGCCGACTTCGCGTGCTTTTCCTTAATATAGGCGTCGATCTGAAGCGTATCCGGCACCGTGCGCAGCGTAAAGATCCCCTCGCTGTCGATTCCGGGCAGATTGGGGCGCTTCGGCACCGCGCCGGGCGAAAGGATCAGTTTATCATAGCTTTCCTCGTAAGTGCTGCCGTCCGCGTGATTTTGTACGGTCACCGTCTTTTTTTCACGGTCAATTTTCACGACCTCGCTCTTCGTACGCACATCGATGCCAAAGCGCCTGCGAAGCAGCTCCGGCTGCGTGACGATCAGCTTTTCCCTGTCCCGGATCGTTCCCCCGATATAGTAGGGAAGACCGCAGTTTGCGTAGGAAATGTACTCTCCCTTTTCAAACAGGATGATTTTGGCTTCCTCGCTCTGCCTGCGCAGCCTGGTAGCCGCGCCCGCGCCGCCCGCAACACCGCCGACAATCAGTACCTTCATTGTATTTCCACCTTTCCAATCATATAAAGCTTATGGATGCAAGTTTTCAAAAATGAATTTTTTTCGTGCGCCGCCCCTGTCCGGCTTCCATAAAACCCTTCAGTCGGGCTTTGCCTTCCGGCTCCCTCAAAGAGGAAACTTACAGCATTTCCAGTTAATTCTGCAACAAGGTTGCGTTCCTCTCCCGCCTTCGGCGGGGGAGGAACGTGTTTTGTCTCGCAAGCTGAAATGGAATTGCTATAAAATCGGAATTCAATTTGAAAAATTGCAAATATTGTAGTGTAATCTTTTACGGTTTTATGATATCATGAGGGAAGATAGGATTCCGTGACTAAATCACACAGCGGAAGAAGGCCCGGATGTGACCATGTCACAGAATAAATCTCCTTTACGGCATATAATAAAACAATCAACCAGAGAGGGTGAAACGATGGCCGATATAATCATCTTGGGAAACGGTCCCGCCGGAATCTCTTCAGCAGCCTATACGGCACGCGCCGGGCTGGACACCATGGTAATCGGGCGCGACAGCGGAGCTTTATCAAAAGCGGGGGAAATCGAAAATTATTACGGCTTTCCCACCCCTATTTCCGGAGAACAGCTGGTCCGCAACGGAATCGACCAGGCCGAAAGGCTCGGCGTTTCCATCGTCAGCGACGAGGTTCTGGGCATCAGCTACGACGGCGAGTTTACCGTCCAGTCAAAACAGGGCGCCTACAAAGCCCCTGTGGTCATCCTCGCGACCGGCGCTTCCAGAAAATCGCCCGGGATCGAGGGCCTGAGCAGATTTGAGGGAAAAGGCGTCAGCTACTGCGCCGTCTGCGACGCGTTTTTCTACCGCGGAAAAGCCGTTGCCGTTCTGGGGGACGGCGACTACGCCCTGCACGAGGCGGCCGAGCTTCTGCCGGTCGTCGGTTCGGTCACGGTACTGACCAACGGACGTGAACCCTCCGCGGAATTTCCCGAACAGATTGCCGTGAATAAAAAGGAAATAGAGGCTCTCAGAGGCGACAGCGTTTTGGAATCCATCGCTTTCCGCGACGGCTCCACCCAGCCGCTCAGCGGGCTGTTCATCGCTCTGGGCGTGGCGTCCAGCGCGGATTTCGCCCGCACCATGGGCGCCGAAACCGAAAACGGCCGCATCGTGGTAAACGACCGCATGCAGACGAGTATTCCCGGCCTTTACGCGGCGGGCGACTGCACCGGCGGGATGTACCAGATTTCCAAAGCGGTCTACGACGGCGCCAGAGCCGCGACCAGCGCCATTCAATATCTGCGCAGCCGCAAAAAATAACTTTTTTCGTCAAAACGTGATGTAGTCACGGAAAAATTTCGATTTCCGGTATATAATAGGGGTACAAACGGAGAAAACTATTCTTAAACATGGACAAAGGAGAATGAATAATGGCAGTGGTAACTTTGACAAAAGACAATTTTACGCAGGAGGCGGTCAACGCCGACAAGACCGTACTTATTGATTTCTGGGCCCCGTGGTGCGGCCCCTGCCGCATGGTGTCGCCCATCGTGGATGAGATTGCCGAAGAGGCTTCCGCCACCTTAAAGGTAGGCAAGGTAAATGTGGACGAGGAGCCTGAGCTTGCCTCTCAGTTCGGCGTCATGAGCATCCCCACTCTGGTGGTGATGAAGGACGGAAAAGTCGTGACTTCCTCCGTCGGCACCAAAAGCAAGGAATCCATCCTGAGCATGGTCCAATAAAACACATTTTAAAAACTTGTCAGGCGTCGAAAAATCGTGCAAGCCAAGGCGGCAAGCGCCGCAAATGAAGGAGCATACTTGTTGTATGTAACCGGAATTTGCAAGTGCAGCCAACGCAGTAAGCAAAATTGTAAAACAATTTTGCGGTTGCGCGACTTTATCGACAGCCTGAGCCCCGCATCACGGATGCGGGGCTTTTTTCTTTTGTTTTTCTGTAGTATAATAAACCCAAAAAGAAATATCGGCCGCCCGGTGCGGCTGATTCGGGGAGGCAGCCGGGATGGCCGTTACACAGAAAGAGCTTGTATTTATGAGGGAGGCGCTTCCCTTTTGGCATCAGCTGACGCAAAGGCAGCAAACCCTTCTGGAGCAGTCGGTTTCCGGTTCTTCCTACGGGAAGGGCCGGCGGCTGCACGACGGCGCACAGGACTGCATGGGGCTGATTCTGGTGCTCAGCGGGCATCTGCGCGCTTTTATCCTTTCCGACGCGGGAAAGGAAATCACCATTTACCGTCTTTTTGAACGGGACATCTGTATTTTTTCGGCCTCCTGCATGCTGAAAAACATCAGCTTCGACATCTATATTGAGGCGGCGGAGGACTCCCGGATCCTGCTGATTCCCACGGCGGTATACAACGAACTGAATCAGACCTGTCTGGCGGTTTCGAACTTTACGAGCCAGCTGATTTCCTCCCGCTTTTCCGACGTGATGTGGGTGATGGAGCAGGTGCTTTTCATGAGCTTTGACCGCCGCCTGGCCAACTTCCTGCTGGAGCAGTCCGCGATTGCCGGCAGCAGCACGTTCAGCATCACGCACGAGGCCATTGCGAAAAACATGGGCTCCGCGCGCGAGGTCGTGACCCGCATGCTGAAATATTTCCAGAGCGAGGGAATGGTTTCCCTCTCCCGCGGCGGCATCACCATTACCGACCCGAAAAAACTGGAAAGGCTTCTCCAGTTTGACAAATGACCCTCCCGATTGCAATTGCCGGCGATCTGTAGTAAAATCAAATGGAAAACAATGTCATAAACAGACGAATTTCTGCGAAGCGGAGGCCATACCTATGCAAACTAAAAAACAGCCCGATTCTCTGAAAAAGCCCGCGGACGACGCGGCGGCGGAAGATTATGTGTTCGCGCTCGACATCGGGACAAGGAGCGTGATCGGCATTGTAGGGACCTTGGAGAAGGAAAAGCTGCGCATCTCCGCCGTGGAGCAGGTCGAACATCCGAAACGCGCCATGATCGACGGCCAGATCGAAGATATCGAACAGGTAAGCCGGGTGGCAAAGCAGGTCAAGGACCGGCTGGAAAAGCGGATCGGCTATCCGCTGCGGCACGTCTGTGTCGCGGCGGCCGGACGCGCGCTGAAAACGCAGAAAGCCTCCTATGAGCTGGCGCTCAAGCAGTCGCAGGTGATCGACGAGGAGCTGATCTGCCGTCTGGAGGCGGGGGCGATCGAAGCGGCCGAGCGGCAGTTCAACCCCGAAACCGCCGACGAAAACCAGCCCGTCTTTTACCTTGTCGGCTATTCCGTGATTCAGTACACGCTGGACCGCTACCCTATTTCCAACCTTCTGGAGCACCGCGGGCAGAGCATCGGCGTGGAAGTCATCGCCACCTTCCTGCCCCGCGAGGTAGTGGACAGCCTGTATACCACCATGCACAAAACCGGGCTGGAGGTTTCGAGCCTGACGCTGGAGCCGATCGCGGCCATGAACGCGGCCATCCCGCAGAAGCTGCGCCTGCTGAACCTTGCGCTGGTGGACATCGGCGCGGGCACCTCGGACATCGCCGTGTCCCGCGACGGCGGCGTCGTGGGCTACACCATGGCGACCGTGGCGGGCGACGAGGTCACCGAGGCGATCATGAAGATGTATCTGGTGGACTTTAACGCCGCGGAAGAAATCAAGCTGAAAATGAACGGGGAACGGAATATCGTCTTTACGGATATTCTTGGATTTGAGCATACGGTCACGCCGGAGGAAATCCGCAAGAAAACCGAACCGGTCAAGCGCGCGCTCTGCGAGGAAATCTCCCAGCGGATCGTACAGGCCAACGGCGGCCCCCCGTCGGCGGTCTTTCTGGTGGGCGGCGGCAGCAAGCTGCCCGGCATGTGCGAATGCGTGGCGGAATACCTCGACCTGCCCCTGACCCGCGTGGCCATCGGCGGAAGCAACTTTATGGTGCATGTGGCCGCTTCGGAAGAGGACGTAACCGGGCCGGAATACGCGACCCCGCTGGGCATCGCCGTTTCCGCGGCGCTCAACCTCATCAACGACAGCTTTTCCATCACCCTGAACGGCAGCCGCGCAAAGCTCTTCCGCAGCGGCAGGCTTTCCGTCCTGGACGTGCTTCTGATGAACGGGTTCAGCTACAATCAGCTCATCAGCCGTTCCGGGCAGAGCATGATCGTGGAGCTGAACGGGGAAAAGAAAGTCGTCTACGGCGGGCATCCGACCGCGGCGCGCATCCTTCTGAACGGCGCGGAAAGCAACATCGCCGCCATGATCAAAGCCGGGGACAGCATCGGCTTCGAGCCCGCCGTGGCGGGTGAAGACGCGCACCCGCTGCTCGGCGAGGTGGCCGGTCCGCAGGAAACGCGCAGGGTATTTTTCAATGGCTCGGAAATGACCGTGGGGACCCGCGCCATGGTCAACGGGCAGCCCGCCGGTCCGGACTATCCGCTCAGCATGCGGGACCGGATCCAGACCTTCCCGATCAACACGCTGCGGGAGCTTCTCGTCTTTGCGGGGGAGGACGAAACCCGCCCGTACCTGATCAACGGACAGCCCGCCGATCCCGACAGCCCGCTTTCCGCGGAGGACCGGATCGAATACGCTCCCGTCGCCGCGCGCGCCGGCACGCCACCGCCCGACGCCGAACCGCCGCAAAGCGGTGAACCGCGGGAAGACGAAGAGCAGCCGGTCCAAACGGTCACTCATATTACCCTGAACGGCGCGCCCCTTGCCCTGAAAACAAAGCAGGACAAAACGCCCTACCGCCTGATTGACATGCTCAATCTGGTGGATTTCGATCTGTCCAAGCCGCAGGGGAACATTATTCTGCACGTCAACGGGCAGGACGCGGCCTATTTGCAGGTGCTCGCGGACGGGGACTGTGTGGATATCTACTGGGATCAAAGCCAAAGGCCGTAATATGATACAGAAAAAGCATCGGAACGGAAATTCCCGCCCCGATGCTTTCTTTATGGGTTCCTATTGATTGTTTTTCGGCAGGCTGTCTTCCAGCAGCTTTAAAATCCGCTGCGGCTGCAGGTTTGCCTGCGCCAGCATCGCCATGCCCGCCTGCACCAGAATATTGTGCCGCGCCAGCTCCATCATTTCCCGCGCCATATCCACGTCGCGGATACGGCTTTCCGCCGCCGTCAGATTGTCCTCCATGGTGGAAAGGCAGCTCAGATGACGCTCCAGCCCGTTCTGGGCGGCGCCCAGACTGCCGCGCGCTCCGGCGACCGTGTCGGCCGCCTTTTTGATCAGGCCGATGGCTTTCCGCGCGTCCTCCTGCGTGGCAATGGAGGCCCCGTCCAGCCCCAGCCCTTTTGCCCCCATATTGGGGATATGGACGGTGTAATGGCTGTCCTCTGAACTGTCCGCCCCGATCTGCAGCGTGACGCCGTCCTTCCCGAACCCGGGGTCGGAGGGGTCCGTTATTTCGGCCAGGTCGCCGTTAAGCAGCTTGGTCCCGTTAAAATCGGTGGTATTTGCGATCCGGTCAATTTCTTTTTTCAGCGCCTCAAATTCCTTACTGGAATTTTTTCTGTCCATGTCGTTCTGATAGGTCCCGTTGGAGGACTGCACCGCAAGCTCCATCATCCTGTTCAGGATGGACTGGGTCTCGTTCAGGTTTCCTTCCGCGGTCTGAATCATGCTGACACCGTCCTGCGTGTTCTGCTGCGCGGCCTGCAGACCGCGGATCTGCGCCCGCATTTTTTCAGACACAGCAAGGCCCGCCGGGTCATCCGCAGCGGAATTGATGCGGTATCCGGACGAAAGTCTCATGATACTTTTATCGCACAGCGCCTGATTGATGGAAAGCTGGCGCAGCACGAAAAGCGCGCTGAGATTATGCTGAATCACCATTTTGATTACTCCCTGAAATCCGAAAGCGGCGAGTCCTTTCGCCGCCGTTTTTAAGTTCTATTTTATATATCGTTTCCTCCGGCGGAAAATTTACATAATTCCTCGATTCGTTCCGCTACCGCTTCCCCAACGGTCATAATAATCCTCTCAGCGTTCATTTCATCTCCTGCTCTAAATTACGAAACTCGGGCGTGTCGAAAAATTGGACGATACTGATGTTAAGGCCGTCACAAATTTTTTTAATGGTGGAGATCGTCGGATTCTTGCTCACCCCGCTGACGATATTGTTTAAAGTCGATTGGGTGACTCCGGAAATCGTTCCCAATTTGTTAAGGGTAATTTCTTTTTCCCTGCATAATTGCTCGATTCGTTCCGCTACCGCTTCCCCGATTCTCATATCATCATCCTAACTATAAATAGTTAGTTTTAGTTTACTCAATCTTTCTCTAAAAGATTACCCATTTATAGTTGACTTTTTGAAGTGCTGTGCTATATTAACTATATATAGTTAATATAGGGGAGGTTACAATGCCGGACTATCGAAAAATGTATTTTGAACTCGCGGCGAAGGTGGAGGATGCTGTCGAACTGCTTGTAAAGGCGCAGCAAAAAGGGGAGGAGGATTATATGGAAGGGAAACCAACGATAACGGAATTTAAAATCCGTGAAGCTTCGGAAAAAACCGATCTGCATCAATAAAAGAGGGACGGCGGCTTTGAACAGCCGTCGCCCCTTCTGGTTTTGCCAGTATCCAGTATATTATTCTTTCGGATTGCTGACCGTGCCGATAAAGACGGGCAGCTTTGCCTGCGTATCCACAATCGCATAGAGGAACGGGCGGTCGAACACGACCTCCTTCCTGTCCTGCGCAGGGGCCGCGCTTCCCGCAGCCATGGAAATCGAAGTGGCGGCGCCGGCCTTCGCTCCCAGCTCATCCACCTCTATAAAGGTCTTGTGCAGCACCTCGCTGATAAACAGCGGCCCTTCCGGGGAACTGCCCATGGAGCGGAAATCGGCCCGGTCGGCGTCAAAGGCGTCCGTCAGCCCCAGCGCTTTCAGCGGGTCGTTCAGGCCGATGGAAAATTCATATTTGAATTTCGGCAGGAAGGAGTCCGCCCATTCTTCTCCGGCGGAATCGAGCAGGGCAGCGAACGATTCCCCCGTCATCTGCGCGATATATTCGTCCAGCCCGACGCCTTCCTTCGGCAGAACCGCCATGAGGGCAAAGCGGTCGTCCTGAAAGGGTTTCAGAATCCCGTCGGATTTGCCGTCGTGCAGATAAACTTCCTGGGAATTCATGAACGGTACGGTTACTTTCCCGCCCGGGGCCTGGAATTCCCTGTCTTTGACCTGATAGTCTTTGTAGGCTATCCGCCAGTCCGACTCGAAATAAAGCGCGTTGATCAGATACATCATGGTCGTATCGTCGATTTGGCTCACCATTTTATCGATTTTTCCGCCGGTGTTTTCCTTCACCCAGCCGTTGATTTTATTGACGGTCGACTGCTTTCCAAAATCAAGCTGAAACGCGCCCGCACCGAAATAATCGGCGTTTTTCTGAAGGAAGCCCTTTTCCACTTTTAGGTTTTTGTCGCGGTACCAGATGGAATTGGCAATCTGCAGCTTGCCGTCCGTAATGGATTTCAGCTGGTTTGCGAGAAGGTATTCGTTCCGGTTGAGCTCCGTGACGTCCATCCCCCCGCCCAGCAGCTTTTCGAACTGGGTCAGCGTTTCGCCGCCCGCGCCGTTGGCCGTCATGCCGAGCGCAAGGGAGACCGAAACCGGCGACACGAGGGAATTCTGATCCTTTCTCAGAGATTTCTGGAACAGGCGCACGGAAAAATCCTGCTGGCCGCGGATAAAGTCTTCGCTCATATTGCCCTGCACATCGATCTTATTCGCCGAAACACCGTTCATCAGGTTTTCGGAAGCGCTGACCATGCTGAGCGGAAACAGCACGCCGCTCAGCAGCAGCCCGCAGACCAGCACCACCGCAAGCGCGGGAACCAGCACCAGCCGCAGCGGCTTTCTTTTCTTTTCCGGCTCTCTGTCTGTCGGAAGATTTTTCAACAGCTCCGTCGTTTTTTGTTGAAAATCTTTTGACGCCTTGATTTCATTCAGTTCGGAAATATATTTGTCTCTATTCATTGTCAAAACCTCCCGTCAGCGATTTTTTCAGTTGCTTTCTTGCCCGGTGCAGCCAAGAGGAAACCGTATTTTCCTTCTGCTGCAAAGCGGACGCGATTTCAGTCACGCTCATGTCCTCGTAATAATGCAGATAAATCACATTCCTGAACTTCGGCTCCAGCCGCATGACCGCATCCAGGACCTCCCCGTTCCCGTCGCGGGACGGGAGGTTATCCTCCAGAACGGCCCTTTTCCGGAACCACGAGGATTTCAGATAATCCTTGCACAGGTTGATTGTCACCCGGATGATCCACGCCTTTTCATGCTCGTCGCTTGTAAAGTCCGGGCCGAGCGTAAAGAGCCGCAGAAAGACCTCCTGCGCGATATCCTCCGCTTCCGCCCTGCTTTTGACATTCTGGAACGCGATGCGCACGACCATGTCGGAATAGCGGGCAAGGCACGACTGAATCCTGCTGTCCGCGTCGATTACTGTTTTCACCTTTTCGCCTCCTTCAAATATAATACGATTCAAAAAACTCCCGGCTTGCACATTGCCGGGACATCAAAAAAATATTTTTCAGCGCCGGCTCAGGCGCTTGGAAGCAAGCCCCGTCCATGCAACATAAATCTATAAAATTGAGTATATTGTCCTTGCAAACAGGCGATGATTGGAATAGAATATAGTCGGATATTGCATAATAATCATTTTCGTCCTCATCAAAAAGATACAGGGGGTAACAAAATGCTGTCTGCAAAAGTAAAAGAATGGATTACTCAGGGAAAACTGGATGAAAACCTGTCCTATTTATATGTCTGCGGTTACGAAAAAGTGGCGGATTATCGGAAAAGGCTGCTGCTTGCGGTCGAAAATTTTGAAAAGCTGTTCGGCGAGGGGCGGGATATCCATATTTTCAGCGCGCCCGGCAGAACGGAGGTGGGCGGCAACCACACCGACCATCAAGGGGGCCGCGTGCTTGCCGCAAGCGTAAACCTCGACGTGATCGCGGTGGCTGCCGCCGGCAGCAGCGGCCGGGTGCGGGTAAAATCCGAAGGTTATCCCATGGATGATTTAAGCGCAAAAGAACCGGAGATCAAAGAAAGCGAGCGCAACCAGTCCGTTTCCCTCATCCGCGGAATTTTGAGCCGCTTCTCCCAGCTCGGCCACACCGTCGGCGGATTCGACGCCTACACCACCTCCAACGTGCTCGCCGGTTCCGGGCTTTCTTCCTCGGCGGCTTTTGAGGTGCTGATCGGCACCGTCGTCAACGACCTTTTCTGCGGCGGCAGGGAAAGCGCGCTGAAAATCGCGCAGATCGGCCAGTACGCGGAAAACAGATATTTCGGAAAGCCCTGCGGGCTGATGGACCAGGCGGCCAGCTCGGTCGGCGGGTTCGTCACCATCGATTTCAGGGACGCTGAGGCGCCCAGGGTCGAACAGGTCCATTTTGACTTTGCAAAATGCGGCTACACCCTGTGCATCATCGACACCAAAGGCAGCCACTCCGACCTGACGCCGGACTACGCGGCCGTTCCCGCCGAAATGCGGAAGGTGGCGGCGTTTTTCGGCAAAGAAGTGCTGTCCGAGGTGGACGAAGAAATGTTTTATCAGAACATTCCCGCGCTGCGGGAAAAGACAGGCGACCGGGCCGTGCTGCGCGCCATCCATTTCTTTGCGGACAACGCGAGGGTTTTGAAAGAGGTCGCGGCTTTGAAGGACAACGACTTTGAAACGTTCAAGCGGCAGATCATTGAAAGCGGCTATTCTTCCTATATGTACCTGCAGAACGTCTTTTCCCCGGCGCACGTGCAGGAACAGGGCATGTCCCTGACGCTGGCGCTCTGCCAGAAGTTTTTAGCCGGAAAAGGCGGCGCGTACCGCGTGCACGGCGGCGGCTTCGCGGGAACGGTGCAGACGTTTGTCCCGCAGGATTTCCTCGGTGAATTCGTGGAGAAAATGGAAGCGGTGCTCGGGAAAGGCAGCTGCCACACCCTGTCCATCCGCCCGGTCGGCGGCACGAAGATGATATAAAAATTTCAGGAGGACTTTTTCATGGCTGAGTTAAGATGGCATCCTTTGATCAAGGACTGGATTATGATCGCTTCCAACAGGCAGGGCCGCCCGCAGATGCCCAGGGATTACTGCCCGTTCTGCCCGAGCTTCGGCAATGTGCCGGACTACGAAGTAATGAAATACGACAACGATTTCCCCGCTCTTTCGCAGAACCCGCCGGAGCCGGACGACGTTGCGACCGGTTTCTTTAAAGTCCGGCCAAGCTACGGCAAATGCGAAGTGATCTTATACTCTCCCAACCATACGGCAACCCTGCCGGAGCTTTCCGACAGCCATATGAAGAAGCTGGTGGATTTGTGGTGCGAGCGCTTCAACGCGCTGCGCGCCGACGAAAAAATCAAATATGTGTTCCCGTTTGAAAACCGCGGGGAAGTGGTGGGCGTAACCATGCCGCATCCCCACGGCCAGATTTACGGCTACCCGTTCCTGCCAAAAAAGCTGGAACTTGAAACCAACGCGGCAAAAGAGTATTATGAAGAAAGGCACGAGTGTCTGTTCTGCGACATGCTCAAAAACGAGCGGAAAGAGGACCGGCGGATCATTTTCCACAACGAGCATTTTACGGTTTTCCTTCCGTTCTACAGCGAGTATCCCTACGGCGTATACATTATATCGAACCGTCATACGGAATATATGACGAATTTTACCGAAGAAGAAAAAGCGTCCCTCGGCCTGACCATCCGCGACACCGTCGGGATGCTGGACGCCCTGTTCCATTACCGGTTCCCGTATATGATGTGTATGCACAACGCTCCCGTCAACATGGGCGATTATTCAAAGGACTTCCATTTCCACATTGAGTTCTTCCCGCCGATGAGGAGCGCGGAAAAGCAGAAATTCAACGCCTCCAGCGAAACAGGCGCCTGGGCCTGCTGCAACCCGACCTGCCCCGAGGAGACCGCACAGGAGCTCCGCGAGGCATACAAACGTTATAAGGAGAATCAAAAATGAGAGTATTGGTTACCGGCGGCGCAGGGTACATCGGTTCCCACACCTGCATTGAGCTTTTAAACAGCGGATATGAAATCGTGGTAATGGATAATTACTGCAACTCCTCCCCCGACGTTTTAAAGATCGTGGAAAAGCTTACCAGCAAGACCTTTCCCATCTACGAATGCGACATGCTCGACTATGACGGGTTTGAAAAAATCTTTCAGGAAAACAAAATAGACGCGGTCATCCATTTTGCCGGACTCAAGGCGGTCGGCGAATCGGTCGGCAAGCCGCTGGAATATTACCACAACAATCTGGTGGGCACCATCAACCTGCTCCGCCTGATGAAGCGGTACGGGGTTTATCATCTGGTGTTCAGCTCTTCCGCCACGGTATACGGTATGAACAACACCGCGCCGTTCAAGGAGGATATGCCGCTTTCCACCACCAACCCCTACGGCACGACCAAGCTGATGATCGAAACCATGCTGAGGGATCTCTGCGCGGCGGAGCAGAACTGGAAGGTCGCGCTTCTGCGCTACTTCAACCCGATCGGCGCGCACCAAAGCGGCCTGATCGGCGAAAACCCGAACGGAATCCCGAACAACCTGATGCCATACATCATGAAGGTGGCGGTCGGCCAGCTTCCCTGCCTGAGCGTTTACGGCGACGACTACCCGACGCCGGACGGCACCGGCGTGCGCGACTACATCCACGTCTGCGACCTTGCCGTCGGACATCTGAAGGCGCTGGAGAAGCTGCCGCAGATCGACGGGGCGCAGGCTTACAACCTCGGCACCGGCAAGGGCAGCAGCGTACTCGACGTGGTCCACGCGTTTGAAAAGGCAAGCGGCAAAAAGGTCGCTTATAAAATTGCCCCGCGCAGAGCGGGAGATATCGCCGAGTGCTACGCAGACGTGTCCAAAGCGAAAAACGAGCTTGGCTGGGAAGCCCAATACGGCCTTGACGAGATGTGCCGCGACAGCTGGAACTTCATCAAAAACAAATAGGTACCGAATTCAACAGCGCCGGGGGAAGAAACCTCTCCGGCGCTGTTTTTTTATAAAACTCCCTCAGTCAGGCTGCGCCTGCCAGCTCCCTCACAGAGGGAGCCTTAAACCGATCCCCAGCCTCCCTCTTTGAGGGAGGTGGCGCGCCCGGCGCGACGGAGGGAGTCAATCACGCGTAACTGCTGAGAACATCGCCGTAGGCGCATGCCGACCGCATGGTCCGCTTCCCGACCGGCAGGGCCTACTCCTTCAGAATGCTCAGAATTTCGTCGGCGTTGCTCATTGTGACCGCGCGGTAGGGGATGCGGATATAATGCTCGTTCTGGATATTCAGCTTCGTGGACGGGCTTTCTCCGGTGGCCAGGGCGTAGGACAGATCGAAGATCGCTTTGGCCTGCCCCTGTGCGTCGTTGAAGACCGTGCCGAACATGCTGCCGTCCTTAATGGCGTTCAGGCCGCTTTCCGTCGCGTCGACCCCCACGATCACAGGATGCACCTTCGATTTGCTGTCCCTGATCGTGTCGATCGCGCCGAGCGCCATATCGTCGTTGTTGCAGAAAACGACTTCGATCCGGTCGCCGAATTTCGCGAGCCACTGGGTCATTTTCGCCGACCCCTGCGCACGCTGCCAGTTGGCGGTGTCGTTCGCCAGCTTCTCCACCTGAATTCCCGCGCTGGTAACGGCCTTAATGGAATATTCCGTTCTCAAAAGCGCGTCCTGATGCCCCTGCTCGCCCTCCAGCATGACATACTGAATCTTCCCGTCGCCGTTTTTGTCGATCCCGGCGCGGTTTTTCTGAAAGGCTTCCGCAATGATTTCTCCCTGCAGCCGCCCGGACTGGGCCGCGTCCGCTCCCACGTAATACGCCCGCTCCCACAGGCGGATATCCTCTTCCACCGGCTCCCTGTTGAAAAAGATCACCGGGATGTTGGCGGCCTTTGCCTTGTCCACGATCACCGCAGCCGCGGTACGGTCGACCATATTGACACAGATCACGTCGTAATTCTGGGAAATAAAGCTGTCCACCTGATCGTTCTGCAGCGCCTGGCTGGACTGTCCGTCCACCATATTGACCACGATTTTCTTGCCCGACTCGGTCTCCTTCTGCTTCGCCACCCTTTCCAGGCAGGTGCAAAGGCTCGCGACAAAAGTGTCGTCCTTGCGGTAAAGGGAAATCCCGATTTTCACCG
Source organism: Caproiciproducens sp. CPB-2 (assembly GCF_036287215.1). NCBI lineage: Bacteria > Bacillati > Bacillota > Clostridia > Eubacteriales > Acutalibacteraceae > Caproiciproducens > Caproiciproducens sp. CPB-2. The sequence goes on along the minus strand of NZ_CP142860.1, from coordinate 240,012 downwards.
TTTCCACCTTTCCCCCGCCCCTGCCCGAATCACAGGCGGCCAGAGGAAGCAGCATCGCGGCCGCCAGCGTAAAAGCCATGATTCTGATAAAGCTTTTCATATTTCTCCCCCATCATCTTACAAACGGAAAAAGCAGCCTTTGGTTGTCGGAATTATACATATTCTCGTGATTCACGATCGCGAAATTAATGCCGGCCTGACCGGCCGCCTGCTTGTTGCCGATTTTTTCCACCGCCGTACGGATGCTGATGTACCCTAAATTGTACTCGTTTTCCACCCCGAGGGAATTGATAATCTTTTCCTCCAGAAGGGAAACCACCGTATTCGTCCGGCCTATCCCATAAATCTGCACCTGGGCGCTCCCCGTCTTCAGAAGGTCCTTTTCCGCTTTCGCGGCTGCTTCCAGCGCGGACGCGTCCAGCGCGACCAGCGTATCGGCGCTGCTGGTCTGCAGCATTCCTTTGACCGTATCGTACGCTTCCTGGGAATCGTTGGGGATTTCCCAGTATTCCATATTGTCTTTGGAGGATTTGAGCGTCTGCAGCACGCCGAGGTAGCGCTGCTGGATATTGCTGGAATCCATGCTGTTGCGCAGAATGGCGATACGGCCGTGTCCACCCCCGTTTTTCAGGATCGCCTCCGCCAGAGCGCTGCCCAGCTTCTGATTGTCGCACGAAATGGTGGGCAGATCCTTGATGGTCGTCACCGTGGACTGCATGGCGACCACCGGAATGCCTTTCTGGGCCTTTTCAATCGGCTCCTTCAGATCCGTGGAATTGACGGGAGCGATCACAATGGCGTCCGCACCGTTCTTGATTTCGCGCTGGAGCAGGGAAATCTGTTCCCCCGCGTTGTTTTCCCCCGACAGGGTGATAAAGCTGACCTCCGCGTTAAAATCCCTTGCCGCCTGATCGATCCCCTGCTTGATGGTGGTGCTGCTCTCCGTGCTTTTGCTGCGCCAGATGACGGATATCTCGTAAGGGTCGCTGCTTTTCTTTTCAAAAAACCGATCCCGGTTCAAAATCAGAAAGGAACCCGCAAACGCGAGCAGAATCAGGATAAACACCTTTATTTTGTTTCTGGTCATTTGCTCCCGCCCCCTTCGTTTTCTTCGGCTTCCTCCATCGTTTTCAGCGGCAGATGGATTCTGGCGGTGGTTCCCTCGTCCGGTTCGCTGTAAATGGCAAGCCCGTATTCGCTGCCGAAATAGAGCTGAATGCGTTCCTTCACGTTTTTCAGCCCGATGCCCGAACCCTTCCCGCGCACCTTTGTGGTTTCCTGCGTCAGCAGCGCGTCCGCCTGTTCCTGCGGCATGCCGAGGCCGTTGTCGATAATATCGATATAGAGATCATTTCCCTCCCGGTAAGCTTTAATGCGGATTTCGCCGTCACCGCTCATAAATTCCATGCCGTGATAGATGGCGTTTTCCACCAGAGGCTGGACGATCAGCTTGATGGTGGCGCATTTCAGCGTTTCCGGCTCGGCTGAAATCTCGTAGCTGAATTTGTTTTTATACCGCATTTTCTGAATGGTCAGGTAGTTGCGCACGTGTTCCAGCTCGTCCGAAACGGTGATGATATTCTTCCCCTTGGAAAGGCTGATACGGAAAAGCCTTGCCAGCGCGGTTACCATGGTGACCGCGCCGTCGTACCGCTCGTTTTCAATCATCCAGATGATGGAATCCAGCGTATTGTAGAGGAAGTGGGGGTTGATCTGGGACTGCAGCGCGTCCAGCTCGCTCCTTCGCTTGGATTCCTGCTCCGCCACAATGTCGTCCATCAGCCGGCGCATCTGATCGACCATGGAGCGGATCGTCTTGCCCAGATGCTGCACCTCGTAGGAGCCGGAGACGGAGATATCCACCCCGCTCAGATTTCCCCGGTCAAGCTCCTTGACGGAAAGCTCCAGCTCCTTGAGCGGGTTGGCGATGCGGGACGACAGGAACATGTTGACGAAGATCATCAGAAAGATCGCAAAGAAGATAAAGAAGAGCGTAAAGAGCCGGAACTGCTGATAATCGGAGGTAATGTCCTGGGTGGGGGTGACGGCAATGATTTTCCAGCCGGTATACCCCGCGGTTTTGACCGTGACCAGCCGCTGCTGCCCCTCAAAGGTCTCGTTATGGTTTCCGTCGTCGTACCTGGCGGCGGCGTAGTTGTTTTCATGAATCAGATTGGAATAGATCAGCTGCTGGCGGGGGTGGTAGATGATCTCCCCGTTCCCGTCAATCAGATAGATATAGCCCGATTCGCCCAGATCGACATTTTTGCAGATCTGTTCGATCCCGCTGAAGTTCATGTCGACCAGCAGAACGCCGTGGGTGATCGAACCGGCGCTGGTCAGCTCCACCGAACGGCTGAGCGAAACGACCCACCGGTACTTGTTGTCCGGGTCCACAAACAGGTTCTGCACATGCGGCGTGGAAAAATGGCAGTTTTCAATCTTGCGCGCGGCGTTTTTAAACCAGTTTTCCCCGCTCACGTTGGCGGAGGGCTTCAGCTGCGTCAGCGGCTCGGCGGCAATGACCTCGCCGGAATTGGAGAACACGCCGATGCTGATGAGCAGGTCCCGGTTTGTCTCATAGAGCAGGCTCATATCGTTGCTGATATTGTCCGTAGCCAGATCGGCATTTTTGATCACGCGGTAATACATGGAGTCGGAAATGCGCATCATGTTGCGCAGATAGTTGTCCAGATTCAGGTTGACCTGGTCGACCATACGCGTGCTGTCGTCCGAGACCATTTCTTCGCTGGAGCTGATAAAACGCATGGAGAGGGAACCGCCGACAATCAGCATCCCCACCACCGAAACAGCGGTAAAAGTGATGGAAATAGTAAACTGCAGACTTTTTTTCTGCAGAAGCTGGGTTATTTTATCGATAAAGTCCCTTGCTTTTTTCCGCATCGTATCAACTCCAGGCCCGCCGCCGTAAAACGGCGCGGCATTTCGCCTACGCTTCAGTTGCTTCTGTATTTTGATGGCGACACACCAAATTTCTTTTTAAAGACATAGCTGAAATAGTTCGGCTCGGTATAACCCACCTTGCCCGCAATGACATAAGTTTTGTCTCCGGTGGTATTCAGAAGGTTGACCGCCTCCTGCAGGCGCACCTCCGTCAGATAAGCGACAAAGCTCATGCCGGTCTCCCGCTTAAAGACCGTCGAAAAGTAGGCGGGGCTGACGTGCAGAAACGAGCAGAGGCTTTCCACGGAAAGATCGCTGTTCTGATAATGCCCCGCAATATACTGCTTTGCGTTCTGCGCAAGCAGCTTGGTGGAATCCACGCGCTCGCGCTTGATCAGCGTGCTGATTTTGGTACAGGAATCCGTGCACCACTGCTTCATCTCAGCCGGCGAATGCAGGGACGCGATGGTGTTGACGTAATTGAAATCCACGCCGAAAATTTCTTCCGTGCTCAGTTCGTACGCGTGCATGACCTTCAGCAGGGAGGTCATCATCTCCATGACATAGATCTGATACTGGCTGAGCGGAAGCAGCAGCGTTTCAAAGCGCGTGAAAAGCGCGTTGATCCGGTCGGCGATTTCCTGCTCGGAGCCCATCTTGATCGCGTTGGTGATTTCCCGCTCGTCGTGCTCGTCGAACTGGAGCCGGACGGAGGTTTCCGGCTCGACATCCGCAATATAAATGGCCTTTCCGGAGCCCATGGCCGCGCTGTAGTCCAGCGCGTTCTGCGCTTCCCGGTAGGAATGGCGGATTTCCGTCAAAGTGGAACACACCGTGCCCACCCCGGCCATGACCTTCACGCCGAGAACCCGCTCAGCGGACTTGCACACCTGGTTCATTCCGTTAATCAGGGAATCGATGCCGCTTTCCGGCTTCAGCTCCGCAATGACCGCAACGCAGTCGGAGTAAAGAAAGCCCGTAAATCCACAGTAATTCCCCAGAATTTCATCCACGGTGCATTTCAGGGAGATCGGGATCAGCTCCTCTTCCCCGTGAAGGGCCGCGTCGGCCTTCGGCGCGGAATCCGCCCGGACAAGCGCAACCGCCCACTGGTCGGCCACCGTCAGGTCGATCTGCAGAAGCGGTACCTGCGCGCGCAGCCGCTCCTCGGAAATCCGGCCCTCGATCAGGCCGACCAAAAACTGCTCCCGCATGACGGGGAGGCTGTCCATATAATTTCTGCGCAGCGTTTCCACGTCGCGCTTTTCCGCGAACTCCCGGTCAAGCTGCTGCTTCAGCTTTTTCAGCGTTTCCGTCAGCTCATTGGAATTGATCGGTTTGAGGACGTATTCCGCCACATTGATCTTGATCGCCTTCTGGGCGTATTCGAAATCGTCGAACCCGGAAAAGATGATCAGCTTTGCCGACGGCAGGACCACCCGCAGGCGTTCCCCCAGCTCAAGCCCGTCCATAAACGGCATTTTAATGTCCGTCATGACGACGTCCGGGTGAAGATGCTCCGCCTTCTCCAGGGCTTCCAGGCCGTTTTCCGCGTCGCCGACAATGGTGTACCCCAAGCGGGCCCAATCTATCTTGCGAATAATGCCTTCTCGTATTTCTTCTTCGTCATCCACAAGAAGAACACGGTAAAGTGCCATAAAATTTTCACTCCAATCGGTACTGTAACTGTGACTATTGTACCATTTTTTTGCCGGATGTGCAATCGATAACTGAGCGCGAACGGCCCGCGCAGTTTTTCTGCACGGGCCGTTCGCGGGAATAGTATGAGACGTAAAAACGGAGAAATCATTTCTTTCTGTACTTGGAAAGATCGATTGCGACAGCGACGGCAATAATGATGCCCTTGATGATCTGCTGCCACATCGGGCTTACGTTGATGAACTGAAGGCCATACTGAATAACGGTAAAGATCAAAACGCCGGTTACAATCCCGCGGATCTTGCCGACACCGCCGTTGAGCGAAACGCCGCCGACCACACAGGCCGCGATGGCGTCCAGCTCATAGCCGTTGCCGTAGTTATTCGTAGCTCCCGCGGTTCTCGCCGCTTCCAGTACGCCGCCAACGCCGTAAAGGCCGCTGGCAAGAATAAAGATACACATGATGGTGGCAAATACGTTGACGCCCGAAACGATGGCCGCCTCGCGGTTGCCGCCGATGGCATAGACATTTTTGCCGAACACCGTTTTATTGAGTACGAACCAGATAATACAGGTGGTCAAAAGCGCAATCGGAATCAGCACGGAGAACCCGCCGAAAAAGGATTTGAACAGCTTTGTCTGGCCAAGCGCCGCAAAATCCGGGCGGATGCCGCCGATCGGCTGGGAATTGTTCGGGGGCAAATCGAAGTACAGGGAACACGCGCCGTAAATGATAACCTGTACGGCCAGGGTCGCGATAAACGGATGCATGTCGAACCGGGCGACCAGATAGCCGTTTAAAACGCCGAACAGCAGACACGCCACCACTGCCGCGACAATGGAAACGATCACCGGGATCTGCGGAAGATTGGGATAAAACCGGTTCGCGTAGGTTTCCGTCTGCATCAGCGATGTGGAAATGACCGCCGCAAGCCCGACCATACGGCCTGCGGAAAGGTCGGTGCCCGCAATCAGCAGGGTAAAGCAGATGCCCAGGGCGATAATCAGCCTTGTGGACGACTGCGTCATGATATCGAGCAGAACCTTGATCTGCATGAAACGGGGCTCAATAAAGATGATGACGACCACCAGCGCCAGCAGCGCGAGGATAATCGCGTTGTTTGTCAGGAAGGTCTTTGCCGCTTTTCCCGAAAGCACGACCTCTCCCAGACGCTCTGAGCTGAGCATCTGCATTCCCGCGTAAATACACAGGATGACGCCGATGCCGATCAGGATCAGAGGCATATCATACATTTTCTTGTTATAGACCGCAAGCTTCAGGACGGCGCCGATAGCCGCAACCACAAGGCCGACAACTATGTAAATGATGGCAAATTTTTGCCGGGGGATGACTTTCTCTCCTTGCATCATACGCAACCTCACTTTCAATTTTAACACTACTGGACGAATTTTGTCGCCAGGCGCATAACCTCGATCTGATTGGCTTCGTCACGGTTCAGCATTCCTGAAACCCTGCCTTCGCACATGACCATAACCCTGTCAGACATGCCCAACAGCTCGGGCATTTCGGAAGAAATCATGATGATTGATTTTCCCTGCCGGATCAAATCCAGCATAATCGTATAGATTTCATATTTTGCGCCGACGTCGATCCCGCGGGTCGGTTCGTCCAGAATCAGGATATCCGGATGCGTGAGCAGCCAGCGCGCGATCAGAACCTTTTGCTGATTGCCGCCCGACAGGTTCTGCATCAGGGTTTCCAGCGTGGGGGTCTTGACGTTCAGCTGCTGGTTGGCTTCCTTCGCCGCTTTCTGCCGCCGGCCCTGCTGGAGCACGCCGCTTTTCGCGTAATCCTTCTGGCTGGCGATGACCGTATTGTCCAGAACGGAAAGGATTCCAAACACGCCCGTTGCGCGGCGTTCCTCCGTTAAAAGTGCGATTCCGTGTTTTTTCGCGTCCGCCACGGATTTTACTTTGAATCCCTGGCCGTCCTTTTCCACCGTACCGGATTCAATGGCTCTCAGCCCGAACAGCGCCTCCACCAGCTCGGTGCGCTGCGCGCCGACCAGACCGCCGATTCCGAGGATTTCGCCCCTGTGCAGCTCAAAGCTGACATGCTGGAACGATTTGGGAAGAGGGGAGCACAGATCGCTGACCTTGAATACGACCTCGGATCCCGGGGTATGGGTCCTGGGGGGGAAGCGGTTTGTCATATCCCGGCCGACCATTCTGCTGATGATCAGGTCGGTGGTCAGCTCGCTGGAGGGCCATGTGCCGACACCCTGTCCGTCACGCATGATGGTGACCTCGTCCGCAATTTTCAGGATTTCCTCCATCTTATGCGATATGTAGATGATGGCGCAGCCCTTGGCCTTCAGCTGACGTATAATTTTAAAAAGATGTTCCGTTTCATTATCCGTCAAGGATGATGTCGGTTCATCCATGATAATTATCTTCGAATTGTAGCTGACAGCTTTCGCAATCTCAACCAGCTGCAGGTTGGAAGCGGAAAGGCTGCCGGCGAGTACCTCCGGATTGACGTCCAGGTCAATCTCCTTAAAAAGATCCCTGGTTTTGCGGATCATGGCCCTGCGGTCGACCGCAATTCCTCTCATCGGGAAACGCCCCAGCCAGATGTTTTCCATAACCGGCCTGAAACGAATGGGGTGCAGCTCCTGGTGAATCATGGATACGCCCAGATCGAGCGCCTGCTTTGAGCTTGTAATATTTTCCCTTTTCCCGTCCAAAACGATCTCTCCGTCGTCTTCCTGGTAGATTCCGAAAAGGCATTTCATCAGGGTGGACTTCCCGGCACCGTTTTCGCCCATCAGCGCGTGCACGCTGCCCGGCCGCACGTTCAGACTGACGTTGTCCAGCGCCTTTACGCCGGGAAACACTTTGGTAATGTTCTTCATCTCCAACACATATTCGCCCATACACCATTCCTCCTTTTTGCTAAAATCAACGGGGAACGCAAAGCGTCCGCTTCGTCATTCCCCGTTGAACAGTAACCCCTGAAACTACTAATTCAGCCGAGAATTAGTTGAAATTATTTCTGGAAATCTTTGTAGTTCTCAGCCGTTACCTTAACATAAGGAATCCATACATATTTGCCGTCCGTTACTTCGTAGCCGGCTGTTTCTTTGTTGATCTCTTTGCCCTGAGCGGCTGCAACTGCGATGTTCACGGTCGCTTTGCCCTGGTTCTCGCCGTCGTTCAGCACGGTGCCGAGCAGAGAGCCGTCCGCCATTGCTTCCAGTGCGGGAGCGGTAGCGTCAACACCGACGACCGGAATATACTTGGATTTGTCGCCCTTGTTGTAGCCCTGTGCTTTCAGAGCTTCGATTGCGCCGAGAGCCATGTCGTCGTTGTTGGCGAGAACGGCTTCGATCTTGTCAAGGCCCTGGGAGGAAATGAAGGTGTTCATCAGATCGGTCGCTTTTACTTTATCCCACATTGCGGTATCGGCAGCCAGTTTTACCGGCTCGAAGCCCGCGTCTTTAATCGCCTGTACGGAATACTGTGTGCGCAGCGTGGCGTCCTGATGGCCCGGCTCGCCCTGCAGCATCACATACTGGACTTTGCCGTCGCCGTTCTTGTCGGCGTCTTTATTCGCCTTGAAGTAATCGGCGATCAGTTCGCCGGACATTGTGCCGGACTGCTCCGCCTTTGCGCCTACGTACCAAACCTTGTCGTAGCTCTTCATGACGTCCGCTTCCGGCTCACGATTCAGGAACACGATCGGAAGGCTTGCCGCTTTTGCTTTTTCTACCAGCGGGGCGGCCGCGGTGCGGTCAACCGGGTTGACGGCGAGCGCCGTAACGCCCTTGGTGATAAAGGTATCGACCTGCTCGTTCTGGGTCGGCTGTTTGTTCTGGGAATCCACGATGTCGAGCTTCGCACCTAACGAATCTGACTGAGCAGTCATGTTATTGCGGACGCCCGTCATGAAAGTATCGTCGAATTTGTAGATGCAGACGCCGACGTTCACATCGGACGCATCCGCTTTGCTTTCCGCCGCGCTCTCCGCTGCTTTGCTCTCCGCCGCTTTGCTTTCCGCCGGTGCATTTGCGCAGCCTGCTGCTGCTGAGGCCATCATCAATGTGGCCAGAATCAATGCAACAATTTTCTTCATTGAAAAATCCCCTACTTTCTTTTTGATTGTTCTGTTCGCAAAGTCTTTATTTCTTGTGCTATTGCACAAATTTCAAGACGTTTGCATCGTTCTATTGGATAGTATAACTGCCGTAACCGAAAAAATCCATATGATTTTCTTTTCTCTTCTATTAAATTTCTTCACAGATTTCTCCAAACCGCAGGCGATTCCCTAAAATATATTGGTTATTTTTTATAAAAACTGGAAGAAAATTCAAAGAAAGCGACGGTTTTTGTGACCTGAACAGGAACGCGTCTCCTTTCCGCGGCCCAAGCATACCTCCCGACGAAATTTTTGTTGTGCCGGGCGGAGAAAACAGCTATAATAGGGAGGAAAAAATACGGGTTGGGAAGCGGAAAACATGAACGGACAGATCCTTGAAATTCTGAACGGGATCCCGGGCAAAACCGGATTCTATTATAAAAATCTGACGACCGGCGTGGAATGGGAGGTTCGCTCCGAAGAGCCGATGATCGCCGCGAGCGTCATCAAAATCCCCGTGCTGGCGGAGGTCTTCGCGCGGCTGGAAGCCGGCGCGGCCGACAAAAACGAGCTTTACCGGATTCGGGAGGAAGACAAGCTGCCCTCCTGCGGCGCGCTGAACTACATGCACACCGGCCTGGAAGTGACGCTGGAGGACCTATATACCTTAATGATCATTCTGAGCGACAACACCGCCACCAACCTGCTGATCAAAAAATTCGGCATGAAAAACATCAACCGGCGCATGCGGGGCCTCGGCCTGAACGTCACCACCGTCAACCGCCTGCTTTTTGACGCCGAAGCATCCGCGGCGGGCAGGGAAAACAGGATCTGCGCAAAGGAAATCGGCCTTTTGCTCGAGAAGATGTTCCGCGGGGAGCTGATTTCGCCGAAGGCCTCTCAGGAAATGATTTCCATATTGACGAACCAGCGCTTAAATGGAAAAATGCCGTTTCATTTCAAGGGAAAAGTCAAAATTGCGCACAAGACCGGCGAGGACGGCGGCATTACCCACGACGTCGGAATCGTGTTCGCGCCCCAGCCCTTTGTGGCGTGCTTCTGTTCGAACGAAACGGACGTTCCGCTCTTTGAAAGGGCAATCCAGGACATCACCAAGCTGCTGTACGACCTGCAGCCGGAATGCTGATCTTCAGGCCGGAAACGGGTTTTCGGGCGGATTTGATAACAAAGCTGTAATGAATTTCCTCCCGTTACAGGCGTCATTTTTTCCCTTTCTCACCTTTACAAAAATGCCTTACAGTGATATAATTACCGATGTATGAATTTTCATAATTGAAAAATTGCATTATTCAGAATAAATGATGGAATGCCGGAGGAGGCCCTTTCTTGAAAATAAAGGAAATAGAGATCGGCGAGATTTTTATCCCGCTGGCAACTCCCTTCAAAACCGCTCTTCGCACAGTGGAAAACGTGGAGGACATCGTGGTCAGAATTACCGCCGACACCGGGGAAGTCGGATACGGCGAAGCGCCGCCGACCGCGGTGATTACCGGCGACACGAAGGGCTCCGTCGTCTGCGCCGTCCGCGATTTTATCCGCCCGGCCATTCTGGGCATGGAAATCGAAAATATGGACGGAATCATGGAGAAGCTGCACTCCTGCATCCAGAAGAACACCAGCGCCAAGGCCTGTGTGGACATGGCGCTTTACGACCTGTACGGAAAACGCTACAAAGCGCCGCTCTACCGGCTTCTGGGCGGGTACCGCAAAGAGCTGGAGACCGATCTGACCATCAGCGTCAACCCGGTCGGCGAGATGGTGCGCGACAGCGTGGACGCGGTGAAGCGCGGCTACCGCATTTTAAAGACGAAGGTCGGCAAGGAAGGCGTAAAGGATATTGAACGCATCGCTGCCATCCGCGAAGCGGTGGGCAAGGACGTGAAAATCCGCGTGGACGCAAACCAGGGCTGGACCGCCAAGGAAGCCGTCCGCATCCTGACCGCGATGGAGGACCGCGGGCTGGACATCGAGCTGTGCGAGCAGCCGGTGAAGGCGCACGACCTCAACGGAATGCGCGCCGTGACGCAGGCTGTTTCCACCCCCATTCTGGCGGACGAAAGCGTGTTTTCCGCCGAGGACGCGGTGGAGATCATCCGCACGGGCGCGGCGGACCTGATCAATATCAAGCTGATGAAAACCGGGGGCATTTACGGCGCTCTGAAAATCTGCGCGATCGCGGAGACCTACGGCGTGGAGTGCATGATCGGCTGCATGCTGGAAAGCAAGCTGGCTGTCAGCGCGGCGGCGCACCTTGCCGCGGCGAAGGGCATTATCACCCGCGCCGACCTGGACGGACCGTCCCTGTGCAGAACCGACCCGTTTGAGGGCGGCCCGGATTTTCTGGAAAACCGGATCGTCATGAATGACCTTCCCGGTATTGGGATTCAGACCGTTCCCGCATTTAAAGAGGACGGTAAATAAGGCACCGGCCGTCCTTTTATCATAACAGGCAGCCTACAGCAATTCCATTTCAATCTGTGAAACGCAAGCTTGTTGCAGAATCAACCGGAAGTACTGTAGGGTCTATCATTAAGAGAGAAAAGAGGATAAACGATGAAAAAGCTGTTATCAATGCTGCTGTGCGCGGCCATGCTGCTCGGCACGCTGGCGGGATGCGGCCAGAAAGCCGGGGACTCGTCCGAAAACTACCGCAAGCTTTATTCCGAGGAATTCACGACCATGAATTATCTGATTTCCGGCAGCCAGACCGAACAGGCGGTCGCGGCCAACTGTGTGGACGGCCTGATCGAGTACGACAAGTACGGCGTCGTACAGCCCGGCCTTGCGGAAACATGGGAAACCAGCGATGACCAGCTCACCTGGACCTTCCACCTGCGCAAGGGCGTAAAATGGGTGGACAGCACCGGCAAGGAGGTCGCCGACGTGAAGGCGCAGGACTTCGTGGACGCCGCCCAGTATCTTCTGACGGACACCTATCAATCGGAAACCGCGAATATTTTTTACAGCGTGGTCAAAAACGCGGAGGACTACTATAATAAGAAGATCACGGACTTTTCACAGGTCGGCGTCAAGGCTGCCGACGACAGCACGCTGGTTTACACGCTGAAAAAGCCGACCCCGTATTTCCTTTCCATGCTTGTTTACGTCTGCTTTTTGCCGGCGAACGGCGATTTTCTGAAGGAAAAAGGCGCCAGTTTCGGAGTCGACAATACCAGCCTTCTGTACAACGGCGCGTATCTTCTGACCACCTATGAGCCCCAGGTCTCCCACGTCTATACCAAGAACGACAAATACTGGGATAAAGACAAGGTCTACATCGGCACCATTACCGAAACCTATAACAAGGAAAAGAACACCCTCGCGCCGGAGATGTATAAGCGCGGGGAAATCGATCAGGCCTATATTTCCTCCGATATTCTCGACCAGTGGATGAAAGACGATTCCACCAAGAATCTGGTCAGCCCGAGCCGCAGCCAGTGCTACTCCTACTTCTACGCCTTCAACTTCAATCCGAAGTTCGACGCGCAGTACGAGCCGGACAACTGGACCAAGGCCGTCAACAACGAGGATTTCCGCAAATCCATCTTCTACGGCCTTGACCGCATCAAGGCGCTTGCCGTCGCGGAACCGTACAATCCGGATAAACAGCTTCTGAACACGGTCACCCCGCCCGCTCTGGTCGATCTGGACGGTACGGACTACACCAATATCGGCGACCTGAAAGCGATCACCGCCCGCGATTCCTTCCAGGCGGACGAAGCCAAAAAATACGCCGAAAAGGCAAAAACGGAGCTGAAGGCCGCGGGCGCGACCCTGCCGGTCAAGATTCTGATGCCGTACAATCCGACCACCGCCAACTGGGATAAAGAGTGCCAGGTGGTCGAGCAGCAGCTCGAGGGCCTGCTCGGCAAGGATTACATCGATATTATCCCCGAGGCCGGCCCGTCGACCGGGTTCCTTTCCGCTACGCGCCGCGCCGGAAAATACGCGCTGATGAAGGTCAACTTCGGCCCCGACTACGCCGACCCGCAGACCTTTACCGACCCGTTCCAGCCGAACGACGCGAACGGCGAGGGCGGCGGCAACTACAACTGGCCCGAAAAGGCGCAGGGTTACACCGACGCCGACGGCAATAAGACCTACACCAACCTGTATAACGCCGCGATTGCGGAATCCACCGACCTCGACAAGCGCTACAACGCGTTTGCCAAGGCGGAAGCCTTCCTTATCAACAACGCGTTCGTCATTCCCTACGGCCTGAACACCGACGGATACCAGGTCACCAAGAGGAATGAATTCGATTACCAGTACGCTCCGTTCGGTGTTTCCATCCTTCGCTACAAGGGACAGCATCTGCTTGAAAAGCCCATGAGCATGGATGAATTCTACGCCGCGGAAAAGAAATGGGACGAAGAGCGCGCGGCCGCGCTTGCCAAAGCAAAGAAATAATGCATTCCTAAAAGGATAAACGAAAGAATAATGGCTCCGTTGAAGCGCGGCGGAGCCATTATTCCTATTTTTGATCGATAGGATATGAGAATGGGCATTCCGGGGAACGGCCATTCTCATATCCTGCCGCAAAGGAGCATTGCCATGTTAAAATACACAGCCAAACGGCTGGCACAGTCCCTGATCACCCTGTTTATCATCATCACCATTGTGTTTTCCCTGATGAGGCTGATGCCGATCGAGGGCTACTTCCAGAATTTCGACAAGCTGGATAAAAACCAGATTCACACCGCCCTGCAGAGCATGGGGCTTCTCGACCCGCTGCCGATCCAGCTCAAGAACTTCTACATCCGGCTTTTCCACGGCAGCCTGGGCAATTCGCTGATCTACCGCCCCAACGTGCCGGTCATGGAGATCATTGCGTCGAAAGCGCCGGTATCCGTCTATATGGGTCTCGCCTCCATGGCGATCGCCCTTTTGCTGGGCCTTCCGCTCGGCACCGCCATGGCGCGCAGCAAAAGCGGCTTCTGGGATAAATTCGGCACCGCGTTCATCGTATTCATCACCGCCGTACCCGCCGCCGTTTACTACCTTCTGGTACAGCTCTACTTTACCGACTGGCTCGGCCTGCCGATCCTGTTCAGCGCCGCGAACCCGGTCAGCTGGATCCTTCCGACCGTGTCGCTGTCGCTCGGCAACATCGCCTATTACGCTATGTGGCTCAGGCGGTACATGGTCGACGAGCTGAACAAGGATTACATACGGCTTGCGCGCGCGAAGGGCGTGGACAGCAAATCCATCATGAAGAATCACGTGTTCCGCAATGCGTTCGTGCCGATGGTGCAGTATCTTCCCACCTCCCTGCTGTACACCATCGCCGGTTCCATCTATATTGAATCGCTGTATTCGGTCCCCGGCATGGGCGGCCTTCTGGTCAACGTCATCCAGCGCCAGGACAACAACATGGTGCAGGCGCTGGTGCTGATCTACTCCGCGGTGGGCATTGTGGGCCTGCTGCTCGGCGATATCCTGATGAACCTGATGGACCCGCGCATCAGCTTTGTGAAAAAGGGAGGTGCACGGTAATGGCCCTGAGACACAGAAAATCCGCCGCTGTGGAAGACAGCATCAACCGGTCCCTCAAAGAGCTGAGCGACGACGAGCTGTTCACCTTTGCGGGCTTTGACGAGGCCGCCGCGGAGCGCTCCGGTTACTCGGACTACTCCTACTGGCGCTCCACCTTTCAGGTCTTTCTGAAAAACAGGGTCGCTCTGTCCCTGCTGATTTTAATAGGAGCCATCCTCCTGTTCACCTTTATCCAGCCGATGATCCCCGGCCAGCGCTCCGCGACGGAAATTTTCAACGGCGCAGACGGTTTGCAGCTGAGGAACCTGCAGCCCGGCGGGGAATTCTGGTTCGGCACCAACTCCATCGGGCAGGATCTGTGGAGCCGCGTCTGGAGCGGCACGCGCACTTCGCTGCTGATCGGTTTCGCCGTCGCGCTCAGCGAGGCGGTGCTCGGCATCCTGATGGGCGTTCTCTGGGGCTACGTCCGTAAGCTTGACCGGTTATTCACCGAAATTTACAATGTGCTGGACAATATTCCCCAGACCGTCGTCCTGATCTTGTTCTCCTACATTATGCGGCCCAGCATCCCGACGCTGGTGTTCGCCATGTGCCTGACCGGGTGGCTCGACATGGCGCGGTTTATCCGCAACCAGATCCTGATCATCCGCGACCGGGACTACAATCTGGCCTCCCGCTGCCTCGGCACGCCGACGCGCCGCATTATCCTGAAAAACCTGCTGCCGTATCTCGTATCCGTCATTATGCTGCGCATGGCGCTGGCGATTCCCGCCGCCATCGGCAACGAGGTGTTCCTCACCTATATCGGGCTGGGGCTTCCGGTCAGCATCCCGTCGCTCGGCAACCTCATCAACGAGGGCCGCGTGCTGATGACCTCCCCCGCGCTGCGGTACCAGCTGTTTTTCCCGGCAATCGCGCTTTCCGTCGTCACGATTTCGTTTTATATCATCGGCAATGCGTTCGCGGACGCGTCCGACCCGAAAAACCATGTTTAAGGAGGCTGAAGAATGGAACAGGAAGTCATTCTTTCCGTAAAAGACCTGGAAGTAAAATTCAATCTTCGCGGGCGCATTCTTCACGCAATCCGCGGAATATCGCTCGATCTTTATAAAAGGGAAAGCCTTGCGATCGTCGGGGAATCCGGCTCCGGCAAGTCCGTCCTGGTCAAAACCTTTATGGGCCTTCTGGATGCGAACGGCACGATTACAAACGGAGAAATCCTTTATGACGGCAAGGACCTGAGCAAGCTGAAAACCGAAAAGGAGTGGCTCGCGGTGCGCGGCAAAGAGATCGCCATGGTGCTGCAGGACCCGATGACCAGCCTGAACCCGCTCAAGACCATCGGCTACCAGGTCTGCGAGGCGGTCGAGCTGCATCAGGGGCTGAAAGGGGCCGAAGCGAAAGCGGCGGCGGTTTCCATTCTGGAGGACGTCGGCATTTCCGACGCCCAAAACCGGATGCACCAGTATCCCCATGAATTTTCCGGCGGCATGCGCCAGCGCGTGGTCATCGCCAGCGCCGTCGCGTGCAAGCCGAAAATCCTGATCTGCGACGAGCCGACCACCGCGCTGGACGTGACCATTCAGGCGCAGATTCTGAAGCTGCTCAAGGATTTAAAGGATAAATACGATCTGACGACGATTTATATTACCCATGACCTGGGCGTGGTCGCCAACGTGGCCGACCGCATCGCGGTCATGTACGCGGGCGACATCGTGGAAATCGGGAAATGCGAGGAAGTGTTCTACAATCCCCGCCACCCGTACACCTGGGCGCTGCTCTCCTCCCTGCCGCAGCTCGGCGTCAAGGGTGAAAACCTGTACTCCATCAAGGGCGCCCCGCCGAACCTGTTCACGCACATCGAGGGCGACGCGTTCGCGCCGCGCAACCCGCGCGCGCTGAAAATCGACTTTGTCAAGCGTCCGCCGTATTTTGACGTAAGCCCCACCCACAAGGCGCGCACCTGGCTGCTGGACCCGCGGGCGCCCAAGGTAGACCCGCCGGAAATCGTCCGGAATCTGCACCGGGAGGTGAGCGGCCATGCCTGAGAAAAAAACGCCGCTGCTGGAAGTAAAGGACCTTACCGTCACTTTTGGCACCAGAAAACAGAAATTTGTCGCCGTGGACGGCGTGAGCTTTTCGATTCAGGAAGGAGAAACCTTCGGGCTGGTCGGGGAATCCGGTTCCGGAAAAACGACCATCGGCCGCTCGATCATCCGGATCAACCCCACCTCCGGCGGGGAAATCCTGTATAAAGGCCAAAAAATAAACGGCCCGATTTCACGTGAGCTCGACCGCGAGCTGACGCGCCGCATCCAGATGATTTTTCAGGACCCGATGGCGAGCCTGAACGAGCGCGCCAAGGTGGACTATATCGTCTCGGAGGGCCTTTACAACTGCGGAAGGCACCTGAGCGAAAAGGAGCGGCGGGAGGAGGTCGACCGTGCGCTGACCGACGTGGGCCTGCTGCCCGAATTCGCCAGCCGGTTCCCGCACGAATTTTCCGGCGGGCAGCGGCAGCGCATCGGCATTGCGCGCGCGCTGATCATGCAGCCGGATTTTATCATTGCCGACGAACCCATCAGCGCGCTCGACGTTTCCATCCGCGCGCAGGTGCTGAACCTGCTTGCCGAGCTGCGGAAAAAGCGCGGGCTGACCTATCTGTTTATCGCGCACGACCTTTCCGTCGTCCGCTTTATTTCCGACCGCGTCGCGGTCATCCGCAAGGGCGTGCTGGTGGAGCTGGCCGAAACGGAGCAGCTGTTCGCCCGCCCGCTGCACCCCTACACCCGCGCGCTGCTTTCCGCGATTCCGCTGCCCGACCCGGCCGCGGAAAAGAACAAGCAGCTTCTGGTGTACGACCCCGAAATGCACGATTACTCGGTCGACAAACCGGTTTGGTGCGAAATTGAGCCCGGCCATTTTGTACTGGCAAACGAGCCCGAGCTGCAAGAGTACCGGAAACTATTGGAGGGATAACATGTTTACGCCGAAACCACTGTTCCCGGGCGCGCGCGTCGCGCTGATCGCCCCGGCCGGCCCGGTTCCCCCGGAGCGCTTCGGCCCGGCGGTCCGGGCGGTGGAAGAGCTCTCCTTAAAGCCCGTCATCTTTGAAAGCTGCCGCAGGGCGCACGGCTACCTGGCCGGGGACGACCTGCTTCGCGCCAACGACGTCAACGCGGCGTTCGCGGACGGGGAAATCGACGGCATCCTCTGCATCCGCGGCGGCTACGGCGCACAGCGCCTGATGAACCGGATCGACTGGAACAGCATCCGCAGGCATCCCAAATTCTTCTGCGGCTACAGCGACGTCACTTCGCTTCATATCGTTTTGAACCAGCAGTGCCGCATGGTCACCTACCACACCCCCATGCCCGCCACGGAATGGTACCGGGGCATGGACGAGTACACGGCGGACAGCCTGAAAAAGGTGCTGTTCGGCGGAAAAACCGGCGAGCTGCGCAATCCGGACAATATGCCGGTTCAAACGCTGGTCGGCGGATGCGCAAGGGGAATCCTGACCGGCGGCAACCTGTCGCTTGTGTCGTCGTCGCTCGGGACCTGCTATGAAATCGACACCAAAGATAAAATCCTGTTCCTTGAGGACGTGGACGAAGAGCCGTACCGGATAGACGGGATGCTGAACCACCTGAAAATGGCCGGTAAATTCCGCGACTGTGCCGGGATCCTTCTCGGCTCCTTCACCGGCTGCGCGGCGGAGGACCCGCAGAAATCGCTGACGCTGCAGCAGGTTTTTGAAGAACTGCTCGTGCCGGAGCACAAGCCCGCTCTGATGGATCTGGCCTGCGGGCACAGCCTTCCCAGCATGAGCCTGCCGCTGGGAAAGGAAATCGAAATGAATTCCATCTCCGGAAAAATCACGGTATTGGAGGGATGATATGAAACGGGATGCACTGCGTGATTACGCGGAAAACGAAATTCAGGACATCAACGCGAAGGTTTCGCTTCTGGTATACGACTTCGATCAGGACGAAACGCTGCTCTCCTTTCATGAGAAAGACCGGGTGGTCTCGGCCAGCACCATCAAAACGCCCATCCTCCTGACGGCGCTGGACATGGTACAAAGCGGAAAACTGTCCGTCGGGCAGATGCTCCGCCTGCCCGGGGAAGAAATTCTGGACGACACCGAAGTGTTCGACCGCGGCGTGCGGGAATACCCGCTGGAAGAGCTTCTCACCTGGATGATCATCAACAGCGACAATACCGCCACCAACGTGCTGATCGAATTTCTGGGTATGGACGCCGTAAACGCCTACTGCCGGAAGCTGGGGCTGGAAGCCACCGTTCTCGAGCGGAAAATGCTCGACTGGGAGGCGATCAGACAGGGCCACAACAATTACACCAGCGCGCAGGACCAGCTGACCGTGTTTCAGAGCCTGCGCCGCGCTTCGATCCTGACGCCGGAGCTTTGCCGCCGCGCGCTGGGGATTCTGGAACGCCAGCGCGATTTCAGCATGGCGCTGCGGTACATCGCCGACCGGGACTTCTCCGCCGCGCACAAAACCGGCGGGCTGAATTATCTGAATCACGACACAGGCATCTTTTCCTTGCCCGGCCACGAATATTATTTCGGATGCTTTGTCACCGACTCCACGGACGATACGGAAGAAAACCCGCTGTCCAAAAAGCTGATCGGCAGGCTTTCCCGCAAAGTCTACGACTATTATAAAGAGGGATGACATGGAATACGCACTGATAAAAGAGGCGATTGCGCCGCTCATGGCGCTGCCGGACCGCAGCAGCGAGCTGACCGACGAGGCGCTCTGCGGCATGACGGTGGAAATTTTAGAACGGCGGGACGGATGGGCGCGCGTGCGCACGCACTACCGCTACGAGGGCTGGGTGATTGACGCGTCGCTTTGCTTTGGGGAAGGCCTTGTCCGGGACTGGAACGCCGCCCCGAAAAAAACGGTCCTGCAGGCTTACGCCGACGTGCTCGACGAGCCGAAGGTGCAGGGGCGTTTGGTGGGCTCAGTGACCCGCGGCGGCCTGCTGAGCCCCGTGGGACAGCCGGAGGACGGCTGGCAGCGCGTCCGCTTCTGCGACGGGCGGGAGGGCTTTACCTGGGGCGCGTTCCTTGGGGAACATCTCACGTCATGGGACAAGAAAGATGAGCCCGCTCTGCGGAAGGCGCTGGTAAACACCGCGCTCGGCTATTTCGGCACACAGTACCGCTGGGGCGGGAAAACGCCGCTCGGCATCGACTGCAGCGGCCTGTGCTCCATGGCGTATCTGATGAACGGGGTGCTGATCTGCCGCGACGCGCACATTCTGCCGGAATTTCCAATGCATGAAATCCCCTTCCAGGAGATCAAAGAAGGCGACCTGCTGTTTTTCCCCGGGCACGTTGCCATGTACCTCGGCGACAGCCGGTACATCCACGCGACCGCGGGCAACAACTGCCACGGGGTCGTCGTCAACAGCCTTGACCCCAAGGCCCCGGATTACCGGGCCGACCTGCCCGGAAGGCTGCTCTGCGCGGGCAGCATCTTCTGAAAAAATATCCGCCCCGCTGTGTTGTGCAGCGGGGCGGTTTTCCGTATCTCGGAAGAAACGGTCCTATTCGTGAATAAAGGCCCTGTACCATTCATTGATATGCTCCCTTTATGAGAGACAGTGAAAAAGAAAAACACTGTTGATCATGAAGGGAGCATTTTGATGTCAAGTAAGTCAAAAATAGCAATTGCGAAAAAGGTAAGAATCACCCGGGAATATATAACTGGAAATATCTCAAGGGAAGAAGCCGCGAAACGGGCGGAAGTCGCACCTGATGTCATAACAGATTGGGCACGGATTTATCGCCAAGAGGGAGTTCTGGGCTTTGCGTCAGGAAAAAAGAATCACGTCTACAGCCAAGAGCTCAAAAAGCAAGCGGTGCTGGAATATTTATCAGGCGGATGTAGTCAGCACGCCATATGCGAGAAATACAAAATCCGGTCAAGAAAACAACTTCGATGTTGGATAAAGAAGTATAATAATCATGGAGAATTCAACTCCGTCAAGCATTCCGGAGGAGGAAGCTACATGAGAAAAGCACGCAGCACAACGCCAGATGAACGTATTCGAATCGTGAAAGATTGTATTGCATCCGGTAAAAATTACGGCGAGATGGCGCTTAAATATAATGTAAGCTACCAGCAGGCACGCACCTGGACGCTGAACTTTGAGAAAATGGGTGAAGCTGGTCTGCAGGATAGGCGTGGGCAGCGAAAAAAAGATCAGGCACCACGCACAGAGTTGGAGCAGGCACAAATTGAGATCGAACAACTTAAACACAAGCTGTATCTGGCGGAAATGGAGAATGCCCTGCTAAAAAAATTGGACGAGGTGGAGAGGAGGGATGCCTCTCGCAAGTAAGGCAAGGCCATATTTACACATCCATAAAAGAATGCCGTGCGGAAGCGGGATATCCCATCGAGACTGCCTGTAAGCTACTTCATGTCGCCCGTTCCGCCTACAATAAATGGGCGTCGGGGAACCAAAGCCGCAGGATTGCCGAAAACGAGTGGCTTGCGGAAAAGATCGAGAAAATCCATATGGAAAGCCCAGACAAAGGCTACCGCCGTATCAACGATGATTTGCGACACGACCACGATATCCACATCAATGACAAGAGGGTACTTCGCATCTGTCGGGCAAAGAACATAAAATCCACCATCAAGTACAACAACCACGGTTGCACAAGGCAGGCAAAGAATCCGCAGTATCTTGCCGAAAACCTTCTTGACCGCCAGTTTTTCGCCTCTCAGCCGAATGAGAAGTGGCTCACCGACGTTACTGAATTTAAGTGGTACGAAGGTCTTGAAGTACACAAGGTTTACCTCAGTGCTGTTTTAGATCTCTATGACAGGCGCATCGTAGCTTTCGTAATTAGTGAGCGTAATGACAATCCTCTCGTATTCAAGACCTTTGACAAAGCTGTCGGGAAAAATCCGGACGCACATCCCCTGTTTCACAGTGACCGGGGATACCAGTACACGAACCGTACTTTTCATCACAAAATTGACAAAGCCGGTATGACACAAAGCATGTCCCGCGTGGCACACTGCATTGACAACGGTCCAATGGAAGGCTTCTGGGGCATTCTGAAGCGTGAACGCTATTACGGCAAACGGTTCACCAGCAAACAGGCTCTTATCCAGATGATTGAGGATTATATCCGCTATTACAATACCCGGCGTGTTCAACGTAATCTGGGTGTCCTCACACCGATGGAGAAATACGAACGTTATCTTGCTGCATAAAAAGTGGACAGCAGCTTACGCCACTGTCCAGAAAATTTTTATAGTTTTTCATTGTCCTCTTGACGGGATGCGGTTCACATATAGAATGTACAAGGCCTTTTATGTTTTTCCTCAATCCTTACGCGGAACCGGGTTTGCCGAATACAGCAGCTTCAGCATCTCCGGGTCGGCAACGCCGGTGACCACAAGTCCGTTCAGCAGCTGGAAATCCTTCACGCTCTGCTCGGTGCCCTCGGCGAATTCGCCGGTCGGGGTCACAAACATATAGCCGAGCTCTTTCAGCCGGTTCTGCATCTTCAGGACCTCGTCGTTCTTATCGCCTTTTTTCAGCGTAAGATTGGTATTTCCCGCCGCCGTGGAAGAAGCGGAGGAAGAGGAACTGCTCTGATTGCCTGTAGAGGCAGAAGGCTGGGATTCCGTACCGGAGGAAGACGGGCTGGACGAAACGGACGGCGCGCTGGAAGCCTCCGTGCCTTCGAGAAGCTCCGGATAAACGGTTCCGGCCATGAAGCTGACCGCCTCGATCATCCCCCTGCCCTGCAGGAGCATCCGGTTCGGGTCCATTTCGTAAACCCGGCCCTCCCTGACCGCGCCGAGCTTTTTGTACTCCTCGGACGCCGCCAGCTTTGCCTTTAAGCCGGTCGGGCAGAATATGTATTTCGGATCCGCCAGCAGCAGGGCGCCGGCGGAAAGCTGATTTCCCGTACCGTCGGAAGCGGCGTTGACCAGCCCCGCGGATTCAATCAGCTTGCCCTCCAGAGTGTCGCCGGTAACGGCCCCGCCCTGTGTATCGTAAAGATACGCGACGGTGGTCGGCGTGTCGCTGGAGGGGATAATGCGGCTGATATCGTCAATGGTAAGGAAAATCCCCTGAGAAACTTTCCTGCCCTTTTCATAACCGGTTTTCGCGCCCTTCATGGCCGCGCCGACCTGGGAATAAAGCCTGTCCAGGTCCTCCCTGCCGGTCGCTTTCGCGACGGTGAGCACCGCGATCCCTTCTTTGTTCAGCGCGGACAGCTGTTCGTCGGTGGGCTTGGCGTCGGTAAATACCAGCTGCGCCCCGAGGGCCTTGATTTTCTGCGCGTCGTCCAAAGTCACGTCCGGCAAAACGGAAAGGTCGCTCTGGGTGCACTGCGCGCTCTTCGCCTTCAGCTGGGCTTCGTACCCGATCGCGAGAATCACGTCGGCAATGTTCGGAGAAAGCACCGCGACCCCCGCCGGTTCCTCACTGATGGTGACGTTCCCGATGGTTACCGGGAAATCCTTGGTCCCGGCGCCGGAAGAGATATCGTTTTTCGGCCCGCAGGCCGCAAGGGCCCCCGCGGCAATGGCGATACACAGAAATACCGCCGTTATTTTTTTCAGCATGGTATGCTCCTTTCCGTCTCTTATGAAATCTTCTGTCCGCGCCTGATACGCGCTTCCGCGTCGTCGATATACTGCCTGGCGCAGCGCGGGGAACGCCCGCCGCGCGCGGTGGCCCAGCGCTCCGCCCCTTTTTCCAGCTCGCTCATGTGCGCTTCCAGCCGCCGCTGTCTTGCCAGCAGCCGGATAATCTCCAGATAGCGCTCCCTGTCCGGCAGGGTAAAGCTGATGGAAAGTCCGAAGCGGTCCGCCAGCGAAAGGCTTTCCTGCATGGTGTCGCCGCGGTGGACTTCGTCGCCCTCCCGGTCGGAAAAGGTCTCCCGCACCAGATGGCGGCGGTTGGAGGTGGCGTAAATGAGCGTGTTTTCCGGCCTTGCCGCCAGACCGCCCTCCAGCACCGCCTTCAGCGCGGCATAAGTATCGTTCTGCTTCGAAAAAGAGAGATCGTCGATAAAAATAATGAATTTCATCGGGATTGCGGCGATCTGATCGACCAGAAGCGGAAAATCCATCAGGGATTCCTTCGGCATTTCAATCATCCGCAGGCCCCTTGTGTAATAGGCATTCAGCAGCGCCTTGACCGTGGAGGATTTTCCCGTCCCGCGGTCGCCGTACAGCAGGCAGTTGTTGGCGGGGAGCCCCTGTAAAAAGGAAAGGGTGTTGTCCGTCGCCAGCCCGCGCTGCAGCTCGTACCCTTTCAGGTCGGCAAGCGACGTTTTGTCGGGATACGCGACCGGCTGGATTTTTTTATCCCGCCAGATAAACGCGCGGTAGCGGGCATACATCCCGCAGCCGTTTTCGCGGTAATATTCCGTCATCTTCCGGATGCTGTCCTTCAGGTCGCCCTGAAGCGCGCTCACCGGTTCGCCGGTTTTCCACCCGGGCAGACGCAGCGGGGAAATGTCCTGTTCAAACCCGCAGCCGTTCAGAAGCTGCTCCGGGGTGATCGAAGAAATATCCAGAATAATCCGCAGGTCGCGTTCCACCGCGTTCATCAGCGGCTGCGGAAAGCCGGTGGTTCCGGCCGCCGCGGCAAGGGAATACGCGTTTTCGTCATACAGCGCCGTGCCGGTCATGCACCCGGCAAAGTTTTCGCTGTACCCGCGCTCGCAAAGCACGGCGAAAAAATCCCCCCAGGCGTTCAGAAATTCCTCCTCGGACCGGTCCGCCGACCAGAGAAGCCGATAAAATGCTTTGGGGACCGTGCGGTTCAGAATGCCCTTATAAACGGAAAGGGACGCCATTTTCGCTGCGGCCAGCTTCCTTTCATTCATGCAAAACTCCCTTTCAATCTTTATAAACTTAATATCTGTTATTTTACCCTTGTTGCGGGTATTATGTCAAGTTATGGGATGCAATTGGGTTGCGATTCCAGTAAAAATTTGATATGATATTCATAATATATTAGTTTTATTTCAGTTTACGAGACAAAATGTGTTCCTCCCCCGCCGAAGGCGGGGGAGGAACACAATCTTGTCGTAAAATCGACTGAAAATGCTGTAGGGAAAGAGAAATAAAGAGGTAAAGGATGAAGATTTCAAAATTTGTAAGCTTCCTTCTGGCAGCGGCGCTTTTGCCGGGGCTGTCCGCCTGCGGCACAAAAGCGGACGCCGGCGTGCTGATGCGCGAAGCGAAAACCAACGCCAACGCCATTCAGAACTGTACCGCTGCCATTGACAATACGCTGGAATTCACCGCGGACAGCAAACCGTACACCTATCAAACCGGCAGCACCAGCGTTTACTGGGCGAAGCCGTTCGCACTGAAATCCACCCAGACCTCGCTTCTGGGCGGCGTAACGGGCAGCAGCGTGTCTTACACCGTCACCGAAAGCGACGGCGTATGGTTCTATTCAAACGCGGGCAGCGGCTGGCAGAAGACCTCCGCAGAGGGCGTCGCCTCCACCCCGCTGGAACAAATCGACATTCTGCGGCTTCTCGGCAATGTTTCCGGTCAGAAATATGTACGGGAAACGGTATTGGATTCGCAGAAGGTACATAAAATAGAACTAACCTTCCAGAAGGAAGTGCTGCGCAGTACGATTGAAAATATCGTCACCGCCACGGGCATGTCCCAGGGCTCCCAGACGGTGGTGCAGACCCTGCTGGACAGCGCGCCCCCCATTTACGGCTACTGCTACGTTGACGAGGCTTCCAGCCAGATTGTGAGGGTGGAGCTTGACGCGACCGAAGCGGTCAACAAGATTTTTCAGAATATAGACGGAAGCGGTACCGCGGTGACCGTCTCCAAATGTGAGATCAGCGGAAATATCGAAGGAATCGGCAAGGCGCCCGCTGTGGAGCTGCCCGCCGACGCCTCGGCCGCCCGAACGGTGCAAGCCGCCGGTTAGAGCAATCGCCGGTTTCACTCCCTTTTACGGGCCCTGCGGCTTGCACGGGCCCGTGAAGGGAGACAAAACACTTCCGAATTAATAGTAGAACCTGATAAATTTGATATTGTAGAAATCGCACGCAAGAATGTCGTCGGTCCGGGTCTCCCGGATCAGAATATAGTTGATACCGACACCCAGCAGGGTACCGGTCCGGTCTGTCAGCGTATTGGTTCCCACCAAAAAAGTAACGAGTACCGGCCGGCCGATCTGCGTTCTTAAAAAACCGTTCAGATATTGCAGGCTGTCCGGCGTAACCACGCTCGGCGGCATTCCGGTCTGAACCTGTGTCGCCGACGTTGTCGCCTGCTGACCGCCTACCGTTTGCGGTACCCCGTCTCCGGACTGCCGCATGATCCCTATGCCCGATTGCGGCGACGGCATCTGCGGCATAGCGGCGCCGGTTTGCTGCCCGGTCCCTGTGCCTGTCACGGATTGCAGCATTCCCGTCTGCGGAAGGGAAGCCACGGGAAATTGCTGGGCTGATTGCGCAGGCTGCTTCTGCTGTTGGATAGGATTCATATAATTGTAGCTCGCAACGGCTTCCATGACAGACGGCGTATTTTTCATGGTTTCCGCCGTGGGATAAAGAGCGGCCTGGCATGGGGGCATTTTGTATTCGCCGACCGCATTATTATTGTCCATCATTTTGATTCCTCCTTAGAATCATGTAGTCGCGTATACTGAGGTAGGAGAATAGTAACAGTGCTGATTAATTCTGTTGAAAATCACGCCGGCCCCTCCCGGCGGGAAGTAAGGCGGGCATTGGGGATTAAACGGGTTGAAGTAGAAGAGGGAGTTTCCGACACCGGAAAAAATGTTCCCCGCGATCGCCCAGTCCGCTATTGCATAGTGGACTTCCTCAGGGTCCATATTCCATACGTTCTGAGCATTGTAAGCGCCGGCGACTACCTCTTTCATGCAGGTAAACTGGCCCTGCTGTTCAATAATGGCGCGGATATCGCCGCCGTTGCTTACGCGGGCAAATTCCCCGTTAGGGACCTGTGCGCGGTTGACAATCACGGAGGCGACTGCGCGCATCCCGTTGTCTCCTTCTCCGCCCGCTTCGCATTTGATTAGTTTCGCTAAAAGTTCTCTTGTTGTTAATGGCATATTATCACCTGATTTTAGAAGTTGTCTAATGGCATAATATGTTCTTTACTGCTCTTCCGGCACAACATCCTATGCTGTGCCGGAATTTTTTACAGTCTTATGAAACTTGAAAAACACTTGACTTTTACGTCCCGAATCGATAAAATGTATAAGTGGCTCTACAGTAGCCACCGGAATTCTTATCATCAGCGTTCATATGGAAGCGTATCGAAGTGGTCGTAACGAGCCGCACTCGAAATCAAAACCGTTTTTCGTAAGCCTCTGCTCGGAAAGCCTTGATATGACTGGGTTTTTCGGGGTTTTATAATTTCATATTTTACTCGTTCTCCCCATCTGTTCTCCCCAATTTCTGAGGTGAGCTGATGTGAGAAATATACGGAGCGGTATCGAAGTGGTCATAACGGGACTGACTCGAAATGAAGGAGGTCGAGTGGAAGTATCACAGCCCGAAAGCCGCATGAAATCAGCGTTTTTCCCGCTTTCGGAGTTCGAATAACCTCAAGTTTTGGGGCTGTTCTATCTGAGTTCTATCCGAGAGCGTTTGAAAATTTTATACATGGAGAGGTATCGAAGTGGTCATAACGGGGCTGACTCGAAATCAGTTTGACGGCAACGTCACATGGGTTCGAATCCCATCCTCTCCGCCATTTGAAAGCCTGCAATCTCAAGGGATTGTGGGCTTTCTCCCTTTTTGTGCAGTGTTATTTTTCTTCTTGCTCCGTTCATGGTTCTATCCACCACTTTCAAAAAACCGTCTGTTTACGGGCTTTTTGAGCTGTCAGTTCTATCCGTTTGTCAATGCGGTTTCTCTTGCCAAAAGTTTTCCCGTCAATGAGTTGCCAATAATCTCGGCGGTCTGTTTCTTGGAGTGATACTCCAAGTGGCCATAGGTGTTGACGGTGGTGCGGATGTCGCTATGACCTACCCAATCCCTGATCCGCTCCATCGGGACTTCATTCGCCATCATCAGCCCGACACAGGAGTGGCGGAGGTCGTGAAACCTCACATGTGGCAATCCGGCATTCTTCAGCAAGATGTTGTGTCTGCTTGTGATATAGTCCGGGTCGATGATTTCCCCTAACTGGTGAACGCAGAGATAGCCAAGCCATTCCCGGTTATAGGAGTTCCCGCAAAGTTCTCTCAGTTCTTTGTTCTCCGCGATTTTCGCCTTCACTCGTTCTTCAACATACGGGATAAGGGGATAGGTACGGTTACTCAAATCGGTTTTTAACTTGTCAGACTGGATATACAGCTTCTTGCCGTCGATGACTGCTTTCGTAACCGTATGGTTTGCCCGAAAAAATCCGTGCTGAAAATCAAACTGTGATTCCCGCGTTCCCAAACACTCGCTGCGACGCATACCGTAAAACCCGCCGAGCAGAATTGCTATTTCAATGATGTCGCCCTGAATAAACTCAAGGTAATGCTGCATTTGCTCAGCGTTCAGCGTGGCTGCGTTATACTTCTCAATCTTGTGCAGGGTAATTGCGCTGTTAGGGTTTACATCAATCATCTTCCGGCTGATAGCGTAGTTTAGCGCCTGATTAATGAGCGTGTAGTCCTTTGCGACAGAGGCTTTCTTCAAGCCGTTTTTAAGACGGTTGGAGTAAAACCCTTTCAGCAAATCTACCGTGACTTCCTGCACTGTGCAGCCGTAGGCCATAAAGGTCGGGTACAGGTTGTGCTTGATATTGTCCGCATAGCCAGCCCATGTGTTGAGCTTGATTTGCTTATCAAAGTTAAAATCCTCGCCAATCACAATATTGCTTGGATGGCGAAAGGCAAGCCATTCATTTAGCAAATCCGCAAACAACGGACTTCGGGGCTGTTCCACAGGGGTGTTGTCCTCCGCTTTTTTTGCGGTGGCTTTTTGGGAGTTGGCGGTGGGCATTTCAGCCACGCCATTCTTTAAGTCCACCGAATATCGGATTCTTTCCGACAGGCATTTGCTTTCCGCTTCCTCCTTATTTTCCTCGGTGGCTTCAAGCTCGGTAGAAATCCAAAGCGGTCTGCGCTTGCCGTCCTCATCCTTGCGGTTAAGGACAATGTAATAGAGGTTCTTTTTGACGGTCACAAAGCCGCCGATCAATTCATCCTCGGTCAATCTGACCATTTTAAGCATTTTGGTGAGTTCCATTATGCTCCTCCTTTCAAGGATACTCACCGCTTGCCGTTGACAACATAATTTTAGCACAGCGATGAGCATCCTCAAAATGTACGATTTTTCTTTTTGGCTTTAATCTGCGCCAATCCGCAAATAGCTCAATAAAAAAGGCTTGGGGATTCGATACGCCCTCCCAACCTTCAAACTTTCGATTTTATTCTCTTGTATCAAAGCGTAGCCTGTTTTTGTGCTGATACCGAGTATTTCGCACATCTGCTTGATGTCCAAAACATCGGGATAGCGTCTAAGCATAATGCGATAGGCTTTCTCCTGGGATAATCGTTCACCCATCGTCACACCCTCCCCGCAAGCCCAACGCTGACCGCTAAGGCCCGGTCAATCTTGAGCATATCCTCCTGCCTGAGTGCGCCGATGTAATCTTTGATCCGCCTCTTGTCAATCGTGCGGATTTGTTCAAGCAGGATGAGGGAATCACGGTCAAGCCCGTTTCCTGTTGGAAGCGGGCAATGGGTGGGCAACATAGCCTTGCCGGGTTTGCTGGTGATTGCCGCCACAATCGTAGTGGGACTGTGCTTGTTTCCGACATCGTTCTGAATAATAAGAACAGGGCGGATACCGCCCTGTTCGCTACCGACAACGGGGTTTAAGTCGGCATAGTATAAATCACCCCGCAATATGAATTTGTTCATGTAGAGTAACCTCCCTTGAAAATTCACACCGAAATCGGTATGTAGGGAGGCCGGACAGCGCAGCTTTTAAGAGATGGGAAGCATAGAATAAGCTTTAATCCCTGCCGATCTGCTTGCTGTCCGGCTCCTGTATTTTCAAAGCGTGATATTTGTCCTCGACACCCCTCACGCCTGTGGGAAGTCATCAAACGGCGGCTTGCTATACCGCTCCACGGGAGTTCCACCCTTGCATGGGTTTCATGCAACCGCTCTCATTGCCTGCGACGGCTCACGGCCTCACGGCCGCTTCAACGCTCGGGCTGTGACTGAACGGGAGTACCTTTAATTCCATTGCCTGTCGTCGCCGTACCGGGGGCAACCCGGTATTGATAGCCGGAAGTTCTCGCTCACCGTTACGGAAGAAAGGACAAGCAGGCAAAAAATAAATGTATGGCCCTGTTTCCTGCCTTTCCATAACGGCATCATGGCGCAACCGCTAATGTGGCTTATGCTTTTGGCGAAAGCAATGGGGATGTGCTTGATGAATGGGTATTCAGTTTTCAAGCTGCAACCCGTTCACCGTCCATTGAACGGGAAACAGGTGAGAAGGAAATTACCCTCTCACCTGTTTCCACACTCAGAAGCGATTTTTCAACCCTGATTATTTGAAAAGTATCTTGATTACGCTTTCCGCGGCTTTCACCGATTTCGCAACTGCTTGGAATGTGCAATCTTCCATTTTGGCGATCTGCTCGTGTGTCAGCCCAAATTCATGGTACAGAACAAACCGCCGCCGTTGGACCTCGGACAACTCTGCGATGGCCTTTCGCAAACGCTCGTTTTGCAGGCTGTCAAAAGCCGTTTCTTCAACGCTCTTTGGCGGGTGCGTCGCCCGGTTATAGAGCGTTTCGTCTGTCAACTCGGACTGCTCAATGTGACGCTCATCAGAGCGGCGAAAATTGCGTTCCACCTTGACAAAGCGCAGAAACTCCAGGTAAACTGGACGGGGCACCTCCGTTTCTCTTAGAACAGCTTGTCCGTCCATGAAGGCCACATAGTAACGTGTAATACCCCCGACAACCTCCGTGCGCAGGGTATAGGGATTTGTATTATCAAACATTGTCCTTTCTCCAATCTGAATTTTTTTGGAAATTCAGATTGGAGGGGTGGACTGCGGCAACCCACGGCAAAAGCGGGCTTATTCCACAAAAGAGAAAAAATCGACAATAAAAAACCCGATTGGAAGAAATCCAATAGGGCTTGTGTTTTTATAACTCTTATCGATAGATATGTGTGTATACCATGATGGCTGAAATATCCCATTGGTGGATAAAGACTTTATTTAACAAGCTACCGATTAAGATGATATGTAGATAGATGTCCGCTTCATCACGCTTGACCGCTTTCTAACAGCGGTCGCCAAATCGGAACTTGCATATTGAACAGACATAAAAACGCCCTCCAAACCTCGCAAGTCTGGAGGGATAAATGCAATATTTGAACATAGGGAAAGGCCCGCCAAACTTACGTTTTTTTGTTGGGCAGGTGATCCAAAATGTTTAAACAGAAATCGAAATTCCGCTATTTCCATTTGTACTCGTAACCATACGGAATTTCCAGCCTGCTGCAAAGTGTCACTTTTCGACAAAGGAAACGGCGGCTTTGAGCTGTGAACCGCCGTTTAGTTATCTTAATTTATACCTATAATTATTACCTAAATAACGGTTTAATTTTAGTTTTCAAATAGTAAATCAATGTGTTGCCAGTATAAGAATGAGAAACCTCCATACTATATTCCTGTATTTGGTGCAATAGGTGCAATATATGTTTTCATATAGCAGCCTTCCGTACATTTTCGGTTAGTGAAACGGCATAAGAGCAGAGCGATTGGAGCTTTCCAAAATAGGGTGCCACATAAGTCACTCTATAACGCAACCGATGGAATAAGAAAAAATATCCGACACGGCAAGGGCATCATTGTCTTTATAAGAACACCGATGTTAACCCATCTTTTCCTGCCGAGTTCATTTTAATTGAGCAGTTAATGGAGACAGAGTTAATCACATAAAAGACGAGGAAAAAGGCAGAAAGCGCAGCGCCATAAGGGCAGTGGGAGATTTTTGCAAAACCCCTTCCTAAAATAAATTTTGTCTCCGGTTATTGCCTTGGGTCAACTATAGCCTTTTCCTCCTTTTTATATAAAAAACAAGGTATAAAACAACCACAATTAAAGCGGCCGTTTTATACCTTACTCTAAAATGGACCCGCGTTAAAGCTACATAATTTTATCTGATTATAAAGAATTTTTGTTATTATTCCCTACTTGTTGTGCCTTGCCAATACGGTTTAATCCGGAGAAGAATTGAATAAAAATAATTTTGTGCTGCTAGTAAGTATCTTTAAGTTTTCACAATCTCCCAAATCGACTAGCACCCTGAAGCGGTGAAGTGCATATGAACATATTACCTTTTTATTATGTTGAAACGCGTAAATTCCCGGATGACATTGCGGATGCACTCGGTCTTTCACTTGTCGTCTTTTGTGGCGGCTCAATGTGAATTTTTTCAGGGGGAACATCGTCGTATTTCTCGCAGAAAACATGGAATTTGCCCCTTTGGGGAGAAGAAGTCGTGCAATTATTCGCCAAATTTGGAATTGATCAAAGCCACCAAGGCCTCCACGGCTTCTGTCTCATCTTCACCCTCGGCATGAATTTCCACTTTCTCCCCTTGGGCAAGGCTGAGGGAAAGAAGCATAACGATGGATTTGGCGTTAGCCTCTTTTTTATCTGAAAGCTTTTTTATAACAATCTCGGATTTAAATTTACTAGCACAGTTAATAAATTGGGAAGCGGGGCGTGCATGGAGACCAGTTTTGTTTTGGATAGTGATTTTTTTATAATACATTTTATTTACCTCCTGCTCGGGTCTGCAATAAAAAAATAGTCAATGCTGAAAACTTATAGGATATCTTTCAATTGTTCTTGCAAATAAAATTTCACCGCTTCAGAGTTGGGTAACATACGTCCGGCTTCCGCCAGAATATGAGCCTTTTCCAATGTCAAATGACAGATCAGCTTTTTGGTTTGAGCAATAGAGGCAGATCCCATAGAGAGACGACGTATTCCCAAGCCGATAAGTACAGATGCTCCTAGCTTATCGCCTGCCAATTCGCCGCAGACACCCACGGGTTTGTTATACTTTTCAAACTGCTCCGCCACATACCCGATCAAGCGGAAAAGTGCCGGGTGGTAAGGCTGATAATATTCATGGACAGCTGGATTCATCCGATCCACGGCGGTGGCATACTGAGTTAAATCGTTGGTGCCAATACTGGCGAAATCGACCTCCTTAGCTGCCATATCTGCTATCAAAGCAATAGAAGGGATTTCCACCATAATTCCGATTTTAATATCTGGGCTGTAGGCAAATCCCTGCTTATCCAGCCGGGCCTTAGCGCTTTCCAACATATCCTTAGCTCTGTGGATGTCATCCATGCTGCTTATCATAGGAAACATCAGCCATAGGTTACCATAGACGCTGGCCCGTAAGCAAGCCCGCAGTTGGGTCAAAAAAATTTCAGGCTTTTGCAGACATAGACGCAAAGCGCGATTGCCTAAAGATGGGTTCTCTTCCTGCGGCAAATTTAAACATTCAAGCTTTTTATCGCCACCGATATCCAAAGTGCGGATGACCACGGGACGCCTGCCAAATTCGGTAAGCACCTTCTTATAGACAGCCAATTGCTCTTCTTCGGTTGGCAGTCGATCCTTCCCCATATAAAGAAACTCGGTTCGGAACAGACCGACACCATCAGTATAGCGGCCACCCTCCAATTCCTGAGCATCGGCGGATTCGATGTTCAGCTCAACTTTCACGGCAATCCCATCGGCAGTAACAGGCTGTGCGGTCAAATAAGTCCTTACCTTCTCAATTTTAACTGCAAATTCTGTCTTTTCCCTTTCGTAGAAGGCAATCTCTTCTGCTGATGGCGAGGTTATAACCTGTCCTTCCACGGCGTCAACAATAATGGTTTTCCCCGAAGGCAGCAGAGCCATGGCGTTTTCCATTCCCAACAACGCAGGGATTTTGTAGCTGCGAGCTATAATGGCACTATGGGAGGTGGAGCCCCCTACTTCGGTTACAATGGCGAGTACCCTTTCGCGGTCTAGCGTCGCAGTGTCGGAAGGTAGCAGATCGTGTGTTACCAAAATAATCGGGCGCTCCAAGGTTGAAAGATTTTGTTCCGGCAATCCCTGCATACAGCGCAGGAGGCGGTTTTTTACGTCCCGCAGATCCGCCGTCCGTTCTCGAATCAGCTGATCCCCAGATTGACCAATACAGCAGATGTATTTTTCGTAGGTTTTTTCAATCGCCCAATCGGGGGCGCTGTGCTGAGTGCAAATTTCGTCCCGGATTTCTCCGCCCATCACGGCGTCAAACAATATATCCAGATGGGCCTGAAAAATCTTGGCTTTCTGCGAGTCGTTTCTGGAAAGATTGCCTACAACCGTTTCCAGTTCAGCTTTGGCTGCCGCCCGGGCGGTTTCGTATTTTTGCAGAGCGGTATCCGTCTTACCATGAACGAGTTTTCCTGGAACGATTGTAGGAACGAAAGGAATATAGTGGAAAGTTTCTCCCACAGCAATGCCTTCCGAAACGGGATTTCCTTTATACATCATTTTTTTACAAATTCTCCTTATCTTTAGAATTTCGCCATAGCAGCGATTTTTCAAAAAACACGGTCCTATCCACATTCGTGGGCCTTTTCATTTTGAAACGACATTATAGAACAAAATAGAAAAGCCAAAAACACAAGATAATAGAACCGAAGAACAGGATGGTGTGTTATGCGGAAATATGATAAGGGACTTAATAAGGTAAGCCGGTGCGATAAGAATATGCCGGCCGATATCCCGGCGACAGTTTGGATGAAGGCTCCAAGAAATGACGCCTTTGACGGTGCTATTTTATATCCAAAATGAATTTATCCAATTTTCAGATCATTCAAAGCTTTTGTAATGAGTTCAATGTCTCCGTTTTCAAGCTGCCAATCAAAAGCAGCGCAATTTTCCTGTGCTTCTTTTGGATTCCTTACACCAACAAGTGC
This sequence comes from Caproiciproducens sp. CPB-2, assembly GCF_036287215.1. NCBI lineage: Bacteria > Bacillati > Bacillota > Clostridia > Eubacteriales > Acutalibacteraceae > Caproiciproducens > Caproiciproducens sp. CPB-2. The sequence goes on along the minus strand of NZ_CP142860.1, from coordinate 205,799 downwards.
CGTCCCAACAAAAGGCTGTTGTGTAGTCCAGTTGATGACAATCTGGGAAAGAGGTCGCTTATATTTGTAAGAAATTTTATCCAGCAATTTTAATAGTTCCATAACTTTAGAGAATTTTGGCTCTCGATAAAAATCGTAAAAGCGTACACGAGTATCATTGGGATCAAAGTGGGGAAGAGAACGAATCGTGCCTGTCAAAATACCGGCGCCCAGCGATCCATAGGTCATGGTGGAGATACCACGCTCATAGGCCCAATTGATAACTTCACGCGCTGATTGATTGACCATTGAAAAGGGCGGCTGTATTACATCAAGATCAATATATTTCTGGACTTCCTCCATCTGCTCAATGGTGTGGTTCGAAACTCCGATAAAACGGATCTTTCCTTGTTCCTTCAGCTTCTTCATCGCGGCCATAGTCTCTTCTACCGATGTTTGGGGATCTGGCCAATGGAGAAAATAGAAATCGATGTAGTCGAGGCCAAGACGCTCGAGAGATTTCTCACAAAATGCCAGTACACTATCATAGTGAGCATCTCGAATAACTTCTCCGGTGTAACCGCTGTGGTATGTACCAAACTTTGCGGTGACATAAACCTTATCACGTATCCCTTTAAGGGCTTCACCGACCAACCGTTCAGACGCTCCGTCGCCGTAAATAGGGGCGGTATCAATATGATTGACCCCGGCATCAATCATTGCATGAATAGCGGCGATAGAGTCATTGCGATCCACCGGGCCATAATTTTTACCGCCGATTGCCCAAGTACCTACAGAAATGACTGAAATGTCTACATTTGCTTTTTGAAATTTCTTATAGCGCATTTTTGAAACCTCCACTTATTTGCTCAATTTAGCATGTATAAGGGCAAGATAATGTCCCTTTATCAATCCGGCCAAAACATAATCATCTTCTGTTAGTTCACAATACTTTTCAATCGCCGCATCGATTCCGTTTTTCGAAAGAAAAGCATTCATTTCCGCACTGTCGGCCTTCTCTTCATGGGCACATAGGAATATATATGCAATTCCACGGGCTATCTCGAACGGCAAGATATGATGTTTGAGACATAGCAGCGCCGGGCCCACGAAACGATTTTGGTGAGAAACTTTCTCCACTGCATTCGCAGCCACACGGGAAATCGGATCATGCGTCAATACCTGGGCTCGTTTAAGTGCATTCAATCGCCAAGTGTCCTCTTCCTCCGAATTGAATCCATACTCTAGTGACACAGCGCGTTCTGCTTCAGAGAAAGCTGCTTCAGATGCCCAGGAGATTTCAGATATCTTTGAACATTCGTCCAGATAGTCACATCCGCAGGCTGCTCCCATATAGGCGGTCATGCAGTGTTTCATATTAGCGACAAATAGCTTCCGCACAAGATATGTCTCTGCTTTAGGCAGGAGAGATACCTTCGGTACATCAATATTCCCAATGAATGTGTCCTGATTGATTTCTAGGCGCCCTCCTATAAAATTTGCAGCTACGGCAAACGGATCCCTTTCTAAAATTTCCGATGAAGAAGGCATCCCGCCTATGGATACGAGCACCTGGGAAAGTCCGGTCTGTTTCCGAAGATAGTCAAGCGCCGACCCGTTTCCGTCAAGAGATCGTTCCAGATACTGATGGAATATTTTTGGAGTGTGGAGGGTATTTGTGCATAGAAGAACATTAAATGCCGAAGTGCTTTTGCTGGCTGCTTTCATACAGATTGCCGACGCAATATGCCGACATACAGATTCAAATGCGCCGGGATAAACACAGCATGCAATCAAATCAGTCTCGGCTATCGATTTTTCAAGTGTTTGATGGTCTTCTGTATCAATCACACTGAAATGATTGATCTCCATCTGTTCTTGACCGTTATCGGTATATTTTACAACAAGGTAGTGTCCGCGTTTTGAAAGGTTCCGCATCCGTTCCGCTGCAGCGTCATAAAATGTGATACTATACCCGGCTTCATAGAAAAGGCTCGCAACAACACCTCGGCCAATATTTCCCGCACCTATAATTAAAATTTTTTTCATAATAAGCCTCGTTTATCTAAATTTTTTGTTAAGAGTCGCCTATATTATATAGGCGACTCTTTATGCCTTCAGATAATGCCAAACGCACCAAGCGCCGTACCACAGATTAAAATTCCAATGATAACTGCAAGAACACTAACTTTTTTCTGTAAAAGCCAGTAGACAAAACCCGTAAGTCCCAACGGAAGAAGTTTAGGCATAACGCTGTCAATGAAACTCTGGATGGTTGTCTGTGTTTTGCCTATTGTAATCGACATCGCCAAGTTCAAATTAACATTGGAAGCAATCATTCCTCCGACTACCATCAAGCCCACAATAGTGCATGCATATGTAATTTTCTCCATGATTTTCGAACTTTCTACATCGTTCAAGACCTTTGTGCCCATCCTATAGCTTCCGTAGAAGCCATAATACCGCACCAGAAAGTTAGGAATATTAAGAATGAGAAATATTAATATTGGACCAAGAATGCTACCGGACATGCAAAGTCCAGCTGCCATACCGGTGCCAATGATCCTCAGGGTGCCCATAAACATAGAGTCGCCAATACCAGCAAGAGGCCCCATCAGTGCAAGCTTTAGGGCTCCGATGGAGGAGACATCAAAGTTGGGATTGTTAACATTTTCCTCTTCCATAGCTACTGTACTTCCAAAAATGAATCCGCTCATATAGGGGGCAGTGAGAAAGTATTCTAAATGCCGCTTCATTGCGGAAACTCGATCTTCTTTTTTGCTATAAAGCTTTTTGATTGCCGGCAATATGGCATAGCAAAAGCCCACGTTTTGCTGCTTAGGATAGTTATAAAAAGCGCTGAAGGAAATACTGCGTAGAAAGATCTTTCTCAGATCTTTTTTATCCAGCTTCTTCTCCCCATTGCTATTAGAAATCATCATCTTTCCCTCCTGCCTGTGTCGATACAACTGTGTTATTAGTAGTTGAATAGCCACGCAATGTGAGCATAATAAGCGCGAGCATGACGCCAATTAGAGCAATGCCCATTGTCGGAATCTTAAGATAGGCCACCAATAAGAATCCCAGGAAGAAAAACGGCATAACCGCCTTATTTCGAAGCATACGAATCAGAAGTGCAAATCCAAGGGCAGGCAACATTCCCGTAGCCTTAGGAAGAGCCTCGGTAATAATTGCCGGAATGGCACCGACAATTGCCTTAACTGCACCCTGGCCTGCAAAGAACACCAGAGCCGTAATGATCGCAAACCCGCCGGCATAGAGGCCAACTGCCCAGAGATTAAAAATAATTTCGATTCCTCGCATATCATCATGCTCGGCACGTTTCACACACAGGTTTTCCAACAGAGGAGTGATCACACCCCAAGACACCGTTTTCATAGCGCCACCAAGCAGTGCTAGCGGCACTGCCAGCGCAATCGCGGCTTCTGTACTTAGTCCTGTTGTGATAGCGAAACCGGTACAAAGCACCGCGGCAGTGGACATATCAGGCGAAGTCGCAGACCCCACAGAGAAAGAGCCAATAAATATTAATTCCAATGCAAAGCCTAGTATAACACCTGTCTGGATATCACCTAAAAAAACGCCCACCAACGCTCCGGCAAAAATAGGCCGTCCCAAGTTCACCTGACCAAAATAAAACTCCAATTTGGTAATAAACGCCGCTAGTGCAACACCTATAATCTGAGCAATCATCTTTTTTCCCCTTTCTCAGCTAAAATTTTGGCGGTCAATACAACGGTGGGGTCCGTCGGTACCTGTCTACACTCAAGCGTAACTCCCCTGGACAGCATTACCTTGAGACATTCCATGTCTTCCGGTCCGCAAAAAATGACACGCTCCATGGTTACCGCATTTTCTTTGGGTTTTGTTCCCCCCAGGTTAACGGATTGAATTTGCGGGCATCCTCTTGTAAGACGTTCCGCATCTGGTATGCTTTCCAGCAGAATGAATAAATTGTATTTATCAGTAACGCCACTGTTGATCGCTTCGATTGAATCGTCAATGCTCTTGAATACCAACTTGGTCCCGGCGGGATTAGTTAGCTTGAGCATTGTCTTTCGCATATCGTTGTTTACTACATCATCATTCGCAATCAGAATACAGTCTGCATTGACAGAGCGCATCCAAGTAAACACTACCTGCCCATGAAGCAGCCTATGATCTACGCGAACACACCGTATCATTTGACAACCCTCCCTAAAAAAGAATCAGAAATTATTTAAGAACCCTCTTCATGAACGTTTTGGCTGACAGCAGCTCAGAACTATTTATGCCGGCAACCATTGCGATATTTATCGCAGAAATGACATCCGCATCGAATGAGGATACCGATTTTACACCATGGCCCAATGCAACAAGTCCTCCCTACAACAGGACGCTGACGCGATAAGCGCCCTGGGTTGCCGCCGCTTCATAAGCCTGCTGCAGATCGTCGAGGGGAAAACGGGCTTCAATCAAATGAGATACATCCACTTCACGCTCATTGAGCAGACGCGCCGCCTCAACAAAGCTTACTCGATCTGCGCTATATGTACCAATCAATTCCAGCTTTCGATAGTGAATAAGATTAGAGTCAACATGCAGTTCTGGTGCAGGATAACCCGCAGCGAAAAACAGGGCCCTGCCTCTCAATTTTTTCAGCATACGGATGGCCTGTTCATTGGCCGATGTGGCACCTACAGCGACTATTACTGCGTCAACACCTTCACCGTCAGTCTGTGCGAGAATTTGTTCCACCGGATCAGCCGCCCGAACATCAATTACGTCAAACCCCATGTCAGCAGCGGTATTCAGTTTCTTATCCATCATCTCTGTAATGAAAACCCTGCAGCCATAGGTTCGGGCGACCTGCGCATTAAGTAATCCCATAGTACCGGCGCCAATCACGGCGATTCGTTCTTTCGGCTGAATTCGAAGCCTGTTACAGCCTTCCGCAACGGTAGCTAGAGGTTCAAGAAAAGCAGCCTCAGAGGGGTCGATGGACGGCTCCATCTTATACAGTGCACGCGCCCGCTTTACGAGGTAATCCGAACATCCAAAAATTCCATAATAGCCATCTTCGCTTGGAACCGCTCCGGAAAAGTTTCCCCCAGTGCATTCGCTGGTACGTCCTGTTTTGCAGGCGCGGCATTCGCCACAACTCTCGTTACCGATGGCCACGTGGTCACCTACTTGGAATTCCTCACCTACGTCAGGTCCCTTAGCGATAATGACGCCACTGGTCTCATGGCCAACGGCTTTTGGAAAGGGTTGATGCTGGCGGAGGCCAAGCCACTGGCCATAGTCCGTCGTGCAAATGTTGCAAGCGCTGTTTTTTAAAAGGACTTCTCCCGCGCCTGGTTTGGGTAGTCGTCGGGTATGTACAGTTGCCTTCTTCACCCCCTCCAATACAGCAAATCGCATCGTTTCAGTCTGATCCATAGTTATCCACTCCTTTTTTATTTTCTTGAAATTCTCTGAGGTATTGTGTACGGCTTCGGTTACCAGCGGCCTTCTGCGCCGAAAAGCTTCATATAATGCATTAGCTTTTCGCGATACCCAATCATCCCGGCATTGATGGCGTCACTCAGATTTTTGCATGCAAATTCCCCGTCACCAACATTGCTGGTGGCACCGTGAAGCCCCTGGTCCATGGCCCGCATTCCGGCCATACTCAGATCTGTGAAGAGATTTACTTTTTGAATACCACTGTGGATACTTTTCGCAAGATTCTCGTCACCCGTCCCAGAGCCGCCATGGAGAACTAGCGGCAACGAAACCCGTTTGGCAATTTGACTGAGTCTGTCAAAATCAATATGGGGAGTCCCCTTGTATTGGCCATGGGAGGTGCCGACCGCTACCGCTAAGCAATCGATCTCGGTTTCCTCCACAAACCCCGCCGCTTCGTCGGGGTGCGTCAGTCCGGCGTCCCTGGTCTGTTCATATTCGTAACCTTGCCCGACATGTCCGAGTTCAGCCTCAACTGATACGCCAAGTGTATGTGCAATTTTTACAATTTCCTTGACTTCAGACACGTTTTCAGCATATGGCTTTTCAGAGCGATCTACCATAACTGAACTAAAGCCGGAACGAATTGCAAGAATCGCACTTTTGAAATCACGTCCATGGTCGAGGTTGAGTGCGACGGGGATTTCAGGATACTTATGCTCATAAAAACGGGCGATGGCACCGCATTCCTCTAGGCCGTGGACATAAGCCACGTCTAAAATAACCGGCGCATGCAGTTCCTTCGCTGCCAAAAAACATGCTTCAATAGACTCGCGGTTGAAACAATTTGGGGCCGGGACACCATACCCTTCTTTTTTTGCCTTAGCCAGCAGATCTCCCATGGGAATAATCATATTAGCTGCCTCCTAATTTATTTTGGATATCCCGATGCTTGTTCGGGATTAGATCCTGCGTGTATCATTTTACGGATATTCTTTTCATAAAGCTGACTTTTTCCGTTACAGGGAACGCTTTTTCTTTTTAAAACTTATCGTTTTCGACCGTAGCGGAAATAAGAGGATTGCAATAGCGCATATTTGTTGTGGAAAGCGTGATTGCCTGTCCGATTGCCTGCTCGACGCCTTCCTTACTGCAGAAAAGTTCGAGCAACATACATAGATTCATGCCAGCCACAAGATATATGTGGCCTCCCGAAAGGTGCCGCATCCATTCATTGTTTACACTTCCCCCGAAAAAATCGGTGATAACGATCAGTTCGTCCCCATCATCCAAACTGGAAATCACGGATTCTATTTCCTTTGTCAGATCGTAACCCTGCTGGGAATAAGCGCACATGACGCCTACATTTGGAAGCTTGCCAAGGATCAGTGTTACCGCGTCCAGCATACCCTGCGCAAGTGTGCCATGGCTTGCTAGTAAAAATTTTCTCATTTTTTTCCACCTTTACATATTATTGCAGGAATGGTTCCAGAGCCTTCATGGAACTCAAATCAGCGTCTATCGGTTGCTGAAGATACTGCGGACCCTCAATCTCAAGGGACAAATATCCGGTGTAATGGTATTTGTCCAAAAGAGCAATCAGCTTACTGGCGTCTCTTGTGCCATCACCCCAGGCGAGATGTCCGTCGGGATTGCCATCCACAAAATGGATATGATCCAGTCGCTCTCCTAAGGCTTCATAGTATTTCTGCAAGGAATCGCCTCCCATTTCCAAGTTCGTCGTGTCCGCTACAACGTGCAAGCAGGGGTTGTTCACTTCCTTTAATATTCTCTGTACCGCCGTCAATCTCTTTATGAGCTGTGGGCCGGCCGTACTGACTGGCTCAAGATCCAGAACGACACCGTTTCGCTGCGCAAATTCCACCACTTGGCGCAACAGTTCCACAGAACGCTTCCAGCCGTCCTCAAAGGACTCAGAATAGAAATGCCATCCGCCGTTTATCACCAGACGTTTGCATTCCAATTCACAGGAAACCTTTATTGCATTTTTATAGTAATTCAGGGTTTTTTCTCGAAGCTCCGGTTCCCTAGAAGCCAGATTGTAAGGGCGCGGATTACTCTGTTCCGGCGTAAAGCATATAATCTTAATCCCATAGCTGCTGGCTTTCCGCAGCAATGGCTTAGGATCCTGAAATTCTCTGTAATCGAAAAAATAATGAGCAGCACAGCTCCACAATTCCACATTATGTATTCCAATTTTTTGGAGAGATAAAAAGAAATCCTCTATTGTATAAAATCGATAATGTTTATTCATACCTGCGATTTGACACCTTTTCAAAGCAGATACCTCCTTCATGAAGTACAACCATACTCTTCATGCCATTCGCATTTTGTATTCCTTTGATTGCGTTTTGGGCCAGTAATCTTCGCTTGGGGGAATCGAGGAGCAAGCTTCATATACTTAACGTTTTGAAATGGTATTTTGTTCTTCCAGTACTGGCGTATTTGAAAAGGTTTATGAACTCAAAAAAATGATTCTCATTATGAAATCGGGTTTCCTTGTTTAGCTCTCTTTAAATCTTCGGCTACATAATTGTAGATATACTTTATTTCGCTTGTTGGTATTGAAATATTGTAGTTATCTAAAATGTCCGAAAAACTGATATTTACAACAGCAATAAAATCACTCTTTTCTTTAATGAACTCATCGATATCCTCAGATGCTCCGATAGCTTCTTTTCTTACCAGCCTTTCAATCATGCAACAGAGGTGAACGGTAAGCCCCAGTATAGAGGCGCCATTGAATGGAACTGCCAAATGTTCTTGCATCTGTCCCAATGCATCCAAAACAGAATCCAAAACTTTTTTCGGATCTAAGATGGTTAAATAATTAATAACATTGTTTAAAGTAAAATTCTTCAATAGATTCTGCTTTAATTCGTCCAACTGATTCGGTTCTAAATATCCCCCCAGCAAACGACTGATCTTTCCGATATTACCGACTTCGACCATATCGTCCAGGGTCAAAAATTTTTCTTCTGGAAGATTTGGATTAGAAGTTCCTGCCACGAATAGAACATGATATTGTTCAAATATTTTATCTTTTGTGCTGCTTTTCATAAAAGAGGAGAAATCGTGAACAGTAAATATTACGTCTATCTCTCTTGGAAGACTTTCACGAAACAGCTTCATCATTCGCTCTGCCATAACTGTTCCATTTTCTGATGTGAATACAACGGCATCTTGGACGCTCTGCTTTTTGAACAATTTAAACTCGGGAGTCAAATCCTTTGCGTCTTTTTCAATAATTTCCGGAATATCTTTTCCATTCAGAATGGATGTTCCTATGTCAATAGCCAGTTTTGCCGAAAGATTATTTATAACAACCAAGTTCCGATTAAGACGATTTGACAATTCTTCTCCGATTTTCTCCAGTGATCCCATATCAACAATCAGCAATACATCGCTTTTCATTGAAAATCTTTGAATATACCCTTCAATTTGATTGATGGTTTCATCTACAGGAGTTCCGTATTCCACATCAACAGCTTCGAAAAAATATTCCCCTAATAAGCTGTTTGCCAATTTAGCAATACTGCTTGCCGTTGCATATCCATGTGCCACAATAATGCTCAAATACTTTCTTTCTTCACTGCTTTTTTCATATTTCATTAATACGATATTTAATATAATCTTTGATCCATTATCTAATTTGATCTCTAAATTATTCCTCAGATATCTGTCAATTTTATCTATAATAAAGGTTGAGTTAACATAATTCGATTCAAAATAAGTAAGAATTTCCTCTAATATTCCGCGTTTTTCTTGCTCCCATTTTGTATAATCATGATCACTTTTATATCTGGAGAAGATAATATTCGAAACCAATAAAGATATATTGGCTGGTAAACTCACATGATATATTTGAAGTACGCGGTTGATGACGATAACAATGCGTTGATCATTAAAATATTTGTCAACCCCGAGATAGGAGCAATTCGAATATGGAATACAGTTTTCAAAATCTTTGATGATTGGAATCAATTTATGAATAAAATCCTTATCTGAATAAACGCCTATTTTTAATTTTTCAAACACTTCAAAAACTAATCCAAAGGCCCAAAATAAACGCTTCGTATCCTTGCCATTCTGATAATTGTCAACGGCAATTAGGGAATCATTTACTTTGCCGCTGTTTTCAGTTATATTCGACTGCAATTGTAATTCCTCGGGAATATTATAAGTATATATTTCAATATGATCCTGGCCTTTAATCACATTAGCCATCATACATATTTTTCTGATCGTACTTTGGATACTAATAATATTTTGAGGATATTCCAATAGGTTTAGTACTTGCAATGCTTTACTGCTAATAAAGATCTTTCTTTCGGAAAGAATCTCCTGTTCAAGTAAAGCATGAATAATTAGCTCCTCTTTTTCATCTGGATATCTCCCTTTTAGATTTGGTATTTTACAAATTGATGGAATGTATTGCAATAATTCCTCTATCTTTCTGGCATCAGTTTCTTTTTCTGTGAAAAAAACAAGTCTTGCATGTGATTTAAATGAAGTATTTCGTTCTCCATACGGATAAAATACATTATCAGTCAAGAGCAGTTTAAATTTGGATATCAATTCGGGTGGAAGAAATTTAATATCACCTATACATAAGACGCCGTCCTTAATACGCGATAAAGCCCCCGGTAAATATTTCTTCTTACCTTCTGTTTCAGAAATAGATCCGAATATATTTTTTTCTGTATCTTTCCAATTCCCATTTTCAAAAAAGATATATTCCTCAAATAACGCTTCTTCACTTGTGAGATGCTTATTTTTTAGATACTCGTAAAAACATCTGCCAAGAAACTTTTTTCCTACTCCGGGTTCACCGTATAAGATAACAGGTAATCCTTTGCTGGAATATTCAGCACATGCTTTACATTGGTTGATTACAGAAAATAAAGATCCTTGAGAACCAATGGCATTTTCAAAATCCTTTTTACTTCGGCTGTTTTCTTGAAGATATCGATTAAAATTATCGAGACTTAAAAACTCATTTTCATTAAAAGATATTTTAAAATTTTCTTCCAACATCTTCTTGAATAAAAACAGTACAGGCCTGGAACTGATTTTAATTAATATCCCTTCTTTAAAAAAATCATTCAGATATTTGCTAACCAAGCTCCTACTGATCAACAGTATTTTACTGATTGCATCAGCCGAATAATTCGACATGCAAAAATTATTTTCATTATATTTCATGGTTATTTTCGCCACATAATCCAGTATGTTTTTTTGCGTCTCATTCATATCTTTCACCCTTTACATTTATTATAGAGATTTATTAAGCTGATACTTTAGTTTATCAAAATTTTAACACTATTCAACAATAATTAAACAATATTCTCAATTATTTTACTTACTTTAACCTATTTATTCCTTGATCCTGAGATTTTGTTATAGTAATGTTACAATAATATTTTTAGTGTTAACTAAACACAGTGGATTCATATCAGCTGACAGATGGCAACTTCAGTAAAAGAATACATGAGATATCAGCTTTTCAGGAAGGGCCAAGACAAGGGCATGAGACGGCATCTTGCTGACGATGGTGGACAGCCGAACCACTCATGCCAAAGAAATCAGCGCCCTGCTACGGGGAACCTACGACTCATCGACTAGGTGAACGCCATTAAGGCGGTGAATCGGAAAATCATGGACCTGAATTCCATGAAGATTTGGAAACAGAAAAAGGCCATTCGCTCTAGTTACGACATGCCGTCATCCTATGTAACTCATTCCGGTGAGGGCGAAGCTGTTCTAAGCCGATGAAACGGCTCTGGATTTTCTTCATGGAGGATGAAGCCATCCGGCAAGGCTTTGCCGATCTGAAATCGGGATACGACTCGACAGGTTGCATCAGTCCGCACTTTGCCGCTCCAAGGCCGACTGGCTGGTGGGGATCAACGCGACGCGCCTATTTTCCCTCATTTACCACCGTACTCTAAACAGATGTACCAACCGGTATCCGTTAAAATGCGGTTACGTTCCCTGTTAAAAGTATAAGCCATAAATAAACAGTGGTTTTCCTGTCTACTTACAGGTTATTACTTCACAGAGCGGGTGGTTTTTTGTTTCAACCGGCAAGGCGCTTGAAACATGCTAAAGCACAGTAACGGCAGCGGAAGAAGTTTTTCATTATTTCTTCCGCTGTTTTCTTGCATCTATCTTAATACATAGGAGTTCCGTAGCCGCAAATATCACTGTTATCGAGTCTGTAACTGCGGCGGGCAACAGAGTTATTCGTATTGCCCTCAACGGTGTGGACGATCTCGCCATCAACATACTCGACGATCCCCACATGGTCGGAGATGCCGTCCTGTTCCCAATCAAAGAATATGATGTCACCGGGAGCAGGTATATAACCCGGCTCCTGCCACAGTCCCCGTTCTTGGAACCACGGGATACCCTGCGACTGGCAGCCTGCAAACCTTGGAATAAGCCCCGCGTCGATATAGCCGCACTCATTGACGCACCACGAAACAAAAGCTGCGCACCATTCCACACGGTCATCGAATCCATACCAACTCCAATAGGGTTCTCCGTTCACATTCCCTATCTGCGACACGGCAACCGCCACAATATCATCGCTGCCGTTGTGGATTCCATAGAGAACGGCGCTCCACAGGTCGGCGTATTCATCGGAGAGCAATTCGGCAAGCTGCGCTTTTTGCTGTACCGAAAATCCGTATTGCTCCGCCATTTCCGCTGCGTTCTTGGAGGAAACGGTAATATATAAAATGGTTTTGGTGACGGTATGCTCGGTGGAAATCAAGTCCTCGCCGTCGCCCTCAACTATTACTTCCGTAACTTCTTCTGTTTCGGTGCAGTAGTCAAGGATATTCATATCCCAAAAGACAGAACGCAAAAGCTCCTTTTTCTCATCATCCATCGTAGCGACATCCTGGGCGCTTTCGAGGTCGGTGTTCACCTTGACGGCGTAAACCGACAAGATTCCTTTCCACTCGGCACGGGAATCGGATAATTTCACATCGTCATGGGGATTGCTGTTTCGGATTTCCTCCATCCTGTCGGCATACTCTTGATTGATTTCCTGTATCGCCATCGGCATGGTAAAGCCGTTGCCGGAGTCTTCGCCGGAGAAGAAAACCCCAAAAACGGAGCCGAAAAGCAAGCCGATCATGCAAATTACCAGGATAATCACCACGGCAATCCAACCGCCCGCCGCAATCGCGGAGATGAGCGCCTTTGTAGCGGCAATAATCGCCTTGACGGTGGAAATTGTGACCTTAACGGCGACTTTGGCTGTTTGAACTGCGGCTTTTGCCGCCGCTCTGGAGGCTTGTGACGCCGCCTTTGCCGCTTTTGCTGCGGTTTGAGATGCTCTCTGCGTAACTTTTGCGGTCTGCTGTGCGGTTTTTACGGTAACTTTTGCGGTGCGCTCGGTGGTCTTGATGCCTTTCTGTACCGAGTTCGTTGCTTTTTTGATGGTTTTGGAAGCTGTTTTTATAGTCTTCTCCGTATCGTGGGCCGCCTGCTTGATAGTCTTACCCGATGACCCTACCGCCTTGATGGAAGTATCAGCCGCCTGCCGGGTACGGAAAATGGTACGCTGCGTGGTGGCCTGCGTCCGCTTCACCATTTCTTTCTTCGGCAAATCCGCAGGAGATTTCTTAACGGCATTTTTGATATTCTGAACCTGCCGCTTGGCCCCCCCAAAGTTTTCCTGTGTTTTATGCATATTCTCGGAAGCCCTTTTAACGGGGTTTTTCCATAATCCCCGCACCGTCCGCTCCGCAACATTTCTCGCCCCGGAGGTCATATTGTCAGAAGCGTACTCAGAGGGGGTGTGCTGTTCTGTGTCCTGTGTCTGCTCGGATTGCCTGTCTGCGGATTCCACCGCATTTTTGGATCCGACAAAAGCATTTTTCATGTGCTTGCCCATATTGGCGGAGCGGTCAAACACCTTGATATCTTTCATCGTATCGCGGGTTTTGATTTTAGCCACTTGATTCACCTCCAAACTTTTTCTTCATTTGAATCCCAGATAAAAAAGATGCAGGCAGACCGTTTGCGGCGGTCTGCCTACTTTGAAAATCAGCCGATTTGAGTTTCCCTCGGTTTTGTCGTCATCAGCTTGTAGAGTTCCGTATCTTTGGGAAATCTGTTGACGAACGGGACAATCGCATTGCCGATACGGATTAAGCCCTCGCCCTCCCGGGCGTTGGTGATATAGCTCATCTGCTCGCTTGAAATATTGAGAAGCTGCGCCAGCTTGTCGCGGTCGCTGGCAGCCTGATTGTGCATGACGATAAACTCGCTGTTGGACAGCATGGTGCTTGCCAAAACGGAATCAAGCAGGTACTCGACGTTCTGTGTGATGCCCGTAGGATAAGCGTTGCGCTTTCTGAATCTGCGCCAAGCGGAATTGAAAAAAGTTCCGCTGTACTCATTTTCAAAAACGACATGAAACTCATCCAGAAAGATATGCGTCCGCTTGCTGTGCCGCCAGTTGTCGGTCACCCGGTTAATCATGGCGTCGGTGATAACCAGTAAACCCATCGTTTTGAGCTGGCTCCCCAAGTCCATGATGTTGTAGTCAATCAGGCGGTTACGCACATCCACGTTGGTTTTGTGGGCAAAGGCATTGAGCGATCCACTTGTGAAAAGCTCCATTTTTAGAGCAAGGCGTTTTGCCTCCGCTTCCGGCTGTTCCAGTAAATCCTCCCGCAAAACCGCAAGGGTCGGCAGCTTGCCGCCTGATTGATAATTCTCGTACACATTGCGGACGCAGCGGTCAATGATGGATTTTTCCTCCGGCAGCAGGCCGTTCTTATCAAGCTGTTCAAAGAGGGAGCAGACAAATTCGCTCTTGTCGATTACCGGGTCGCTGCCCTCGCCGTAGCCTTCCACCATATCCATTGCATTGATATGGTCGTCGCTTCCCGCCGCAATTCGGATGACCTCGCCGCCGAGGGCTTTTATGAGCGCCGCATACTCATTCTCAGGATCGCACACCAAAATATCATCGTCGGGGAACAGCAGCGCAATCATTACAAGCTCCATCTTTGCTCCAAAGGATTTGCCGCTTCCGGGAACACCCAAACGAAAAGCGTTTGGGTTCAACAGATATTCCTTTAAGCACATAATAAGGTTGTGGGAAATGGCGTTTTGCCCGTAGTAAATCCCGCCCCTGTCCATAACCTCCTGCACCTTGAATGGCATAAGCACGGCGAGGCTTTCTGTGGTGAGCGTGCGGACGGCTTGGATTTTCGTGTGTCCGAAGGGCAGGACGGTGTTCAATCCGTCAAGCTGCTGGAAGGTAAGCGGCGCAATCTGGCACAGGTTTTTTCGGGCCGTGGACAGCAGGGATTCGGTGTCCGCGTCAAGCTGTTCCTTTGTGACGGCGGTATGCACGATTGTCACCGTGGCAAACATCATGCGCTGATCCCGGCTCGTGATATCGTCGAGAAATTCCCGGCTTTCTTTCCGCTGCTGTTCCATGTCATAGGGAATGATGGCGGAAAAGTTGTTGTTGCTGTTTTGCCTGCGCTGCCAGTTGGTAATATTGGTTTCCACGCCGAGGACGCGCCGCTCCACCTCACGGACGGCTTCTTCCATCGTAACCGGGCGAATGTCGATGGAAAGGGTCATGTTCTGGTTGAGTTCGGTCAGCTCCGCTATCATAGTGTCTTTGATATAGGAAGCGTACTCCTTGAGGAACAGGGTGCGCCCGTAGCGTTCGCCCACCTTGAAAAACCCTTTGTCAAACTCCATGCTGTCGGGGCAGATATAGTCCTTAAAACTATGGCCGCGCCGCATAGCCGCGCTCATATCAAAATGAAAGGACGATTCCTCACCGGGGCGGTAGAAGTCGTGGAAGATTTTTAGCCGCTCGTTCACATCCAGTTCTGCACATTTTGAGCCGAGATGGGAGAAGTGAGAAGCCAAATCCGCACCGATGCGGATAAAGTACGCCCGCGCTTCCTCAATGTTTTTCTTGCACACCGAAATGGTAATCATTTTATCGAGGACAATGGCGTTGCTTTCCGTGACCTTTTCCAGCAGCATGGCATTGAGTTCCTTGCGGTATTTATCCAGATTATCGTCCGCCATAGGGATAAGGATATTGGCCTCATAATCCGCTTTGGAAAGCCTGCGGGCGCGGATGGTCAGCTTTGCCGTTGCGCCGGAATCAAGGGAGTTCAGCAGTTCGGAGTAGTCGAGAAACATCTTCTCTTTATCCGACCGGGAAGCCACGGCATAGTTAATATCCGTAAACTGGAATGTCTTGCTGTACTTGTTTTCACCGAACAGACCGCCCCTGCGGACAAGAAAAATCCCGTCCTCGTAAATCGAATGGACGGGAATAGCCTCCTGTACGCCTTTCGGCACTTTGAACCGTTCACGGTTTTCATTAAACCATATCTTGAGTGTTTTAAGCACGTTTCATCGCCTCCTTTTTGGGGTTTTCAAAAAGCGGGCGCACCGCTTCGTGATAGATGTTTGTGGGCCTAAATGTCAAATGCTTCGGCATAAGGATTTCAGACTTAATCCATGCCCACACAAACTGTTCCGCCGTCATGCCGTGGTAGGTGACGAAGCCCATCATCGCAAAAGGAGCCGCACCGAGGACACATACCCACGACACGGTTTCCGTTCCGAGGTGGCTGCGCAGCCCGAAAAAAATACCCACGGCAACACCGAGGGCAAGAACGGAAAAGATACATTGCCGCAAACTCAAACCGAAAAACATACTCTCGGTGTAGTTGCGGATTTCTTTATTGATTTTTACTTCCATATACCGCTCCTTTCTACCTCGCCCCGTCATCACGGGCAGGGGCTTTGGGCTGATGGTCACGAACGCTCCGGCCATCGGACGGCTCGATGAAGTCAATACGTCCAGCCGAATAGATTGCGTTGTCGGTGAGCTGCCGCTGCCACGCATCCTGTGACGGTGCCCATTTGAAACCGTTCGCTTTCAGAACAGCACGCTGCTTTTCGCCAGGGCGTTCGTCGAAAAATAGCTGAAGCCTGTTGATCTCAGTGTTCGCTTCGGCGCGGCCGCCGTGAAACTCCCATCCCTCAAAGCCCTTACCGGCTTCCTTAACCTTGCTCTCCAGACTCTTGATTTTGCTGTTGTTGTTTGTGAGGTCATAGGTGGAAAAGGGTTGTTTTTCCCATGAATATCTGGTCGTGGCGATTTTTTCGTCCAGCCTCTTTGCCTGCGCTTCCGTAATTCCCGGCGCTCCCACACAGGTTCCTGCTTTGCGCCAATAGGCATTGACGGCTTTCATGGTTTCCTGCAATTCCACGCATTTATTCAGTTCCCCGGCCAGTGCTTCCGCAGACTGCGGCGCTCCGGACGGCTTTGAGTTGTAATATGACATTGTAATTTCCTCCAATCGTTCTATCGTTACAGTCCAAGCATTTCACGGACTAATCTGTCCGCCATTTTTACCGCGCCCACCAACACAAGCATATTGAAGATGAGTTCGCCCGTGTAGCTCCAAACCTGTGTTACCGCCGCCGCATTAGGGTCAACTACTGGGGGCGACGAAGCAAACTGGCTGAAAATAACGCAGGCCAGCACAATAATCGCACCTTCTAAGCAGACGGCGGCATAAGATTTGATAAAAGCCTTGCCCATGCTTTGCGTGGGTTCGCCCGCGAAAGCCGCAAGAGGAATGGGAGCGAGGGCAGTATACATATAGAGTTTCAGAAAACGCCCGTACACGCTCATTATCATAATGAATGACAGTACCGTGATGAACAAGCCACCCAGGAGCGTTACTGCCCATAACGGAATGCTGTCGAAAAAGCCTGTATTTTCAATGGCCGTTTTAATGCTGTCAGGCAGAATGGTGTCCTCTGCGCCGGAGAAACCCGACGCCGCCATGATCCGGGCAATCAAGCCCTGCACAATGCGGAACAACGCCATCATCAGTTCTAAGCCGTAAGTGACTGCCGCTTTTGCCAAAGCAAAGCGCACGAACATTTTGACTGCCACTTCGGGGCGTTTTAGCTCGGCAAAACTGCCGCAGGTTTTCATAACGCCAATCACGAAAAACAGCACAAGCAAGCCTAAACCGATAGCCTGTACCGCGCTGTGAATGTTCAGGATAACCGACCATATCCCGCCGCCCTTGAAAGTTTCGGGGCTTTGGGTGAGAAGCTGAAAGATTTCAGCCATTTTCTGATTCCAAGTGTTTAAGGCGTTTTCCAAGTTTTCAATAATCCAGTTCAAGTGACCACCACCTTTCCAAAAAAATTGCGGGGCAAGCCTTTTTTGACTTGCCCCGCTTTGCTCTGTGGTTATCGGGCTTGTTCCCGCGCTGCCGGTTCCCGGATGACACCATATTTGTCGTCCACATAGTAGCGCCCGACAAAGGGATTGAATATGGCGTGGCACTTCACGCCGTTGTAGTCGGAAAGATAGTCGTTGTCGCCCAGGCGTTTGATGATGGTGGCTTCGGCCAGCACATTTTTCTCACCCTGTTTGAGCGAATGAATGAAGCACTCGCATTTTTCGATATACTCCTGCATGGCGCTCACGCTCCCGTAATGAGATTCAAAATCTCTTTGGCAAAAGTTATAATTACGCCCCCTGCCAACGTCATAAAGCCGTTCGCCCTCTGGCTCGGGTCGTGGCTTTTGAGCGACAGGCCCACCTGCACGATACCAAAGCCGAGCAGGATTAAGCCGATCGCCCTTATCAAGCCGAAAATGAAATCGGATAGGTTGTTGACCACTTGAATCGGGTCGTCGCTTGCCGCAAATGCGGGAACGGCAAAACTCATCATGACCGCAAGGGCAAGCACAGCGCAGGCATAGGCACGAAAGCCTTTCTTAACACCGCCCGTCATGGGCAGCTTATAGGTGGATTTATTGTATTTGTTGTTTTTCTTCATGGAATACATCCTCCTTATTAGTTAAACAGATTTTCTACATCTTCTTCGGACAGAAGCTCATATGCTTCGTTGTCCGTAATTTGGATTTCCGACAGCCTCACCGGGTCAATGTCCTCGTCAAAAACAAGGGTAGCAACCGATTCCGTAACTTCGCCGTGACGGAATGCCTCGGCCTTGCCGTCCGTCGTACCGCCTACGTTCGGATGACGCAGGATGTCAAACTTGTCATCCAAAATCGGGCGTTCGCCGCGTATGAATAGCAGGGCGTAGCGGTTATCGAGCATCCGCACCTCGTCAGGGGTCAGGAGTTCCCGTCCGCTGATTTGGTAGTTTGTGCTGTAATTTCCGTTACGCCCTGTGGATTTTCCATAAGTGTTTGTGTCCAAAGTTTCTTTTCCAAGAAGCTCGGAAACATATTTGTGCGTCGATTGTTCATTTCCGCCCAGGTAGAGAAATTCGTCGCAGTTACCCACGATGGACTCCCATTGTTTCTCGAACAAAGCCTTTAGCTGAGCCATATTTTGCAGGACAATGGATACCGAAACCGAACGTGACCTCATGACGGACAAAATTTTGTCGAAATCGTCTGGTAAGCTCACGTTGGCAAATTCGTCCATCAGAAAATGGACGTGAACGGGCAATGAGCCGCCGTGCTTGTGGTCGGCGGAATAAAAGAGCTGCTGAAAGAGTTGCGTGTAGAGAATGGAAACGAGAAAGTTAAAGCTGCTGTCGTTATCGGGAATGATGATGAACAACGCCGTCTTTTTCTCGCCAATGCTCCCTAAATCCAGTTCGTCGGTTGCGGTGAGGGCGGCAAGGCTTTCAAGATTAAACTTTTCAAGACGCGCCGCCAGAGTGATTTGAATGGATTTAAGGGTTTTGGCACTGCCGGAACGATAGTCGCGGTAATACTTGACTGCGATGTGGTCTGGGCTTCGCATTTCCAGGCGGTCAAAGAGTTCGTCAAGAGGCGATTGATAGCTGTCGTCATCTTCCCGCACCTCACCCGCCCGGAGCATTTCCATCACCATCGGAAAATTCTGCTCATCGGGCGGGGCCTCGTATTTCAGATAGAAGACGAGGGCAAGCAGAAGCATGGATGCCGCCGTATCCCAAAACGGGTCTTGGGTCTGCGCCCCTTTGGGCGTGGTGCTTTTGAACAGGTTGGTGACAAGCCTTTGCGCATCGTTGTCCTCTTTGAGATAGACAAAGGGGTTGTAGCAATGGGAACGCCACATATTGATAAGGTCAAGCACCTTGACCTCCATGCCTTTCGCCTTGAGCAAATGCCCCGTATCGCGGGTGATTTCCCCCTTGGGGTCTAAAATCACCATGCTGCTGTTGCAGTTCATGGCGTTGGGCTTGCAGTAGAAACGGGTCTTGCCTGCGCCGGAACCGCCGCACACAAGGACATTGAGATTGCGGCGGTGCTTCCGTGTATCAAAGCCGATTCGGACATTTTGGGTTAAAATCTTATTTTCGCAAAATCGCTTGTCGGCATATTTGCGGTTTATGACGGCAGCCTCGCCCCATTTGGCGCTGCCGTGTTCCTCCCGTGGGCGGGTATTGCGCCGGGTGGAAAGGTAAATGCCGATTGCCATACCATAGGCGGCAATAAAAAAGAGGACAGCTTTTATGCTGTCCCCGCACCACTGTATTTTGAATGGATTGTTTAACGCCGCCGTCAGGTTTTGCAAAATTTCGGGCAGACCTCCCGCCACGGAGGGGGCGGTAAGGAGAGCCGCCCATACCACTGGGACTAAGCCGAACGCCGCCAGGATAAGGGTTTGTTTTGGACTATCTCGCCTCATCACGCCCCCTCGCTTTCTTCAGAGGAGCGTGCAGGATTTTGAGCATGAGCTCATCCACGAAATCGGTAGGATTTTCTTCCGCAATTTCCTTGTTACGCATATCGTTCAAAGCAGTAATGACCGCACCCTCCTCGTAATCGTCGAGAGCAACAATACGCTTTTCCTCTTTCATAGGTCATTACCTCACATTCTGATTTTTCGCCGTCCTTTGCTGCGCTTCAAGTTGCCGTTCCATGCGCCCGGAGATATTCTCGGCGGCGTCGCGGATTTGTGCAAGCTCGCCTTTGATTTCCTGTGCGTCCATGCCGTCGAATACGCCGCCCACCTTGTCAAAATTGAACTCTCGTGTTTCTACGCCGTATTTCCTGCAAAGCAGATAGGTTGCGGAATAGGCGCAAAATTCTTGTTCCGGCGACAATTGGGGATCGGTAGCCAACTCAGCGCCAGCCATCTCATATGCCACGGCGCGGAAAGTATCGGAAAACTCCATGCCTTTGCGAACGAGAATATCACCATCGGGGCTGGTCATTGCTCCAAGGTTGTCGGGCAAGTCGTCCACTCCGATAATTTTCATCGGATACTTGGAAATGAGCGCCCCCAAAATCTGACGTTCGGTATAGTGGTGAGGCGGGGCGTTTCTCAGTTTGCGGGTGTCCACCTGTGAGATGTCGAACACCTTGCGCACAGCGTATCCCATTCCCGGCGTTCCGTCATCTTTGGTGTACTCTTGCGGCTCTAAAATGGCGATGGCCGTCTGTCCCGGCTTGACGGAGCAATTCTGCCGTTTCCAGTAGTCGAAGCTCCCAAGCCGTGAAGCGCCCGGATCTTTTGCAAAGGTCAGCAGGGCGTTGACTGCGCTGTAACGGTCAAGGCGGGCCTGAAGGTCAAGAAACTGCGCAAATTTACCGCCGTCGCCCGCCACCTCAAGGGCGGTCTGGTCGGACTGCGCAAACACTTCCTCCCGTTCGGCCTTTTTCTTCGCCGCATATTCCTCTTTAGAAAGCTGCGGCGCAGGTTCCTCGGTGGGGATGCTGGTCAATAAATCATCAAAATTTGCCATAATTAAGCCCTCTCTTTCGGTTTTTTCGATTTGGATTTACCGCCGGGCTGCGGCTGCTTGTGGGTGGTCGTCTGCGATTTCGGCCTGTCCGCAGCCGCCTTTTCATCCCGCTTCGGTGCATCCGCCTCCTGCTTCGCCCTCGCCGCCCTGATTTCCCGGATTTCCTCTTTCACAGACGGCTTACTCAAAGTACCCTTTGCGGAGTTTCTTCTGCTCTCGGAGGTAGGCTCGGACGGAAGGGGTTTCTCCGCCTTTGCCGCATCGGGGTTTTGCTTTGCCGGAGCCTCCTGTGCGGCGGTTTTATCCGGCTCCGCTTTGACGGTTTCCGGTGTGTCGGGCGCAGGCTTGCCCTCCGGGGTTCCGAGTAAATCGTCCAGCAATTTCTCGGTGTCGTTTTTGTCCAGCGTGGGCTGTCCTGCGGCCTGCGCTTTTTCAGCTTGAGATTTGACAAGTGTGCTTTCGATTTTCGCCTTGTCTACCGTGGCAAATTTGAAGCGTTCCACCAAACGGCTGATTCTCGGCGCATCATCGGCTTTCACCATGATGTCGCACAAGCCGTCCGGCGAGTTTTTCCTGTTCCGCAAAACACAGTAGACAATGCCGTACTGCTTTGCGCCCTGGGCAAATTTCTGTAAATCGCTGTCCTTGACCGAAAAAATCTCCAAAGCCTTGCCGGATTTCAGCATGGAGGTCATACGCGCCTTGCCCTTTAGCTTCAGCTTGCTGTCTTTGCTTTTCAATGCCGCCACAAGGAAAGTGGCGATTTCCTTTGCCGCCGAGCCTGTAATTTTGGCGGCAACCTCAACGCCCTCCAAACTCATGCGCACAATCTGTTCAGCGGCGTCCCCTGACTGATTCATGTTGTTTGCTCTCCTTTCCGTTGGATTTTTCTTCTTCTGCGGCAATGCGGATTTTTTCTTTCATATCCACAGACCGCCTATCTATATCCTCACATAGCCTCACCTCCTTTCGTAACCCTGCAATCTGCTGTGACAGGCTGGCAATCTCGGTTTTGACCTCCGCCAGTTTACCCTCATCTCCGATGCTACGAGTCTGATAGCGCAGATGCTTTCGGGCAGAGGATAGAGAAATGACCTGCTGCGTCAGACTGTCCTTATGGGCGGCCAGTTGCTCGGCGGTGTCAATGCCGTGCTTCACCAACAGCCGTGTTTCCCGTGAGATGTTTTGGATGAAGCGGATGTCCTCCCGGAAGAGGAAATATACCCGCTTGGGGTTCGGTTCTCTGTGCTTAGGCAGAACGCCCATTTTATACAGGTAAGAAAAATACAGGGCGCGAAGCCCTGTAATCCGTCTTGCCTTGTTCAATTTTCCGACAAAACGAAGCTGTTTCGGCGGCGGATCTGCCGGAACAATTCGCCGCTGCGGGCGGGTGTTTGCCAATATCCGCTTGCGGATTCCGCCGATGGAGTAATCCTCGCCAAAGTTCCGCAGCAGCTTCAAGCCCCGATCCTTCCCCTCCGGGCGCAGGGTGATGTCCTGCCCGTATTTCACATGGTAGCCCATCTTTTTGATGGCGTCCCAAAACTGCCGTTCGGTCATGGACTGCGCAATCGCCAGGTCAACATCCGCTTTAAGCAAAGAGCGGTAGGTCGGCTTATTGTTCTTTTCGGCCTGCCATTCGCCGTAATGCTTGGATTTGCCGCGCTTTGGTTCTTCAATCACCGAAAGGCCGTATTCCCGGCAGAGCTTGTCGGATTCGATTTGCATATTGTAGTAATCCCGTTCGGTGCGGTGATAGCGGATGCCGTCCACCCACGAAACGGTGTTGACTACAAAATGGGAGTGGAGGTGGCTGGCCTTATCCAAATGGGTGGTAACGAGAACCTGATATTTGTCGCCCCAAAGCTGCCGTGCCAGCTTTACGCCGATTTCATGGGCGGTATCCGGGTCAATCTCGCCGGGAGCGAAGGACTGTATGCCGTGATAGGCGACAACGCCGTCCTCCTTGCCGAATTTCTTTTTTGCCGCCATCATCTCATCGCGGGCGGTTTCGGGGGAACAGTTAATCCCTGTGACATAGTGCCGGAGGATTTCGGCGCTCTCGTCGGTCAGCTCCGTTTTTCGGCTCTGCGCGGCATAGTCGATCACATCCGAAAGCCCCTGTGCCTGCTCCGCCGTCATGCCCTGTTTTTCAAAGTAGGCGGGGTTTTCGGTCTTATCGGGATTTTCAGCGTAAATCACCACCTTGCCAAGCCAGCCTTTAACGCTCCAGATAGAGGTGTAGGCCATTATTCCATTCGCCGGGGAAGCATGACGGCGTTTGTGATTTCAACCACGGTTTTGTGCAGCAGGTCGGCGTTCTCGTCATACCGCCTTGTGTCAATCGCACCTAACGCATGGGCTTTCTGCGCTATCTGATTGAGGTTTGTACCGATGGCGTGCAGCTCTCTCATCATGGAGTAATAATCGGGGGGAGGCGCGTCGGTGGGGACGAGGCCGTTAATCAAATGACGGACATACGCCTCCTGCGACAAGCCTGATTTTTTAACCCGCTTTTGGAATTGCTGGTGTTCGTCTTTATTAAGGCGCGTGATAATCTGAATGTTTCGTTTTCTCATAAACTCATCCTTTCACAGAGGGGTATTAGGGGCGGCCGCCCCTAACAAGTGCGTTTGGCAGCCGAATGGCTATCCAAAGGCGATGCTTGCTGGTATAGTGCATTTCCGAAAGCTCGATCTTCCAAAGGCTCACCAGCCGGAAAAGGGAGCGGTCAACGTTCACGGCTGCGCCTTGCTGGAACAGTAAAAGCCACGCCTTGAAAATGATCGGCGTCTAAAACATATTCGCCGTTTTTCCATTGGCGCTCTACAAGCTCCCGCGCCTGTAATGCACTTTCGGCTTCAACCGTCACGGTCATGGAAAGGGATTCTCTAATCTGAACTTCATACTCTTTCATCGTGCATAGTTCCTTTCTTTGACATGTGTTCGGGGCAAATTCAAGCAGTCACACAGGTAGTCGTTATAGTCCTTGCCGGAGGGGGGCGGCTCGTCCGTCACAGCGTACCGATTTGGCAGAACGGCCACAATCGCTTTGGTGGCAAGCCGTCCCGCAAGGTCGTTATCCAGATGCAAATGAATGTGGGATATTTCCGGGTGGCCTTTGAGGTACTGCGTGAGTGCAGGCGGCAGGGCGCTGTCCTCAATATTCTGCTTCGGCTTATATACGCCGGAAAGGGAAAGCAAATCGCCGTCATAACCATGCTGAGGCTGAATTGCTTTAAGTGTTGCAAATGAAAGCAAATCAATGGCCGATTCAAACAGGTGCAGGTTCTTACCACCGTTTGGCAGGGCGAAAGAATACCGTTTGTCGCTTCCGGTTACATCACCCTTGAAGTCGCCGCTAATTCCACGAATACTGGCATAGCGCGGGATTCTGTCTTTATCGCAGCCCACAAAGACGGCATTACAATATTCGCCCTTACGGGTTTGGTACAAAATCTGCGAGTCGACGCAATAGCGGATAAGCTCCCGGCTGATCCCGCGCTGCATTAGATACCGTTCGACCTCCGTAATGCTTTTGTCCATCGGGGGGAGGGCAAAGGGGGTTGATAGCTTTTGTGCCTTGGGCATGAAAACAGGCGGCTTGATTGCCGCCTGCCCCATGATCTGCTCCACTGCTTCTGTGAAGCTCATACCGTTTACCTTGATGAGATAGTCGAGCGCGGAGCGCCCGCCGATTCCCCGGCTGTGCCAGCACCACTTGCCGTTGGATATTTTCAAGCTGTCGTGTGTGCGGGTGCAATAGACGTTGCCGGAAAAGTGAACAAGCTCCTTCGGCTCGTAGTTTTGGAGATAAGTCAGCAAGTCCATTTGCTTGGCTTCCAAAATCACCTCAGGATCGATATATGGCATGAAAACACCTCCCGATATGAAATTAGCCGATTGGCTTTTACACCAATCGGCTATGTAGAAGGATTTTCAAAATTTGATGCGATAATGGGGAGGAAACTCCAAATTGTACCGCATAAACATAATGCAGAACTCAATGTTATGTCCTGCAATCATCGCTACAAATCGGAATTGTGATATTGCCATAAGATAGCATGTAATGCAGATAGCAACTTACTTTTTAAATCTTCGAGAGATATTCTCCCCGCCTTCAGAAATCAACTCCATAGTATGTTCAGATACATAATCGGTTGCTCTATGCCACTCATTTTTAAACTTAAAGAATAAATTACCATTTATTTCTTTGGTGGGGCAAGTGTAACTTCTTCCACCAGTGGTAATCTGAAGCCAATTCAAGATTCGATTAATTCCAAGTATCAACATAAAATATTTCCTCCAAAATTCCGCTATGTTGCCGGTAATAATAGTTTTAACACAAACACAATGAGATTTATTATAAATCTCCGATTTTGAAAATATGAATCGTTGTTGTCATTCAATATACCATTTTTCGGATATTTTCGCATTATCACTATCCGGTTTTGGAGATGCCTGCTCGAACTTAGTAAGCGTGGGAAGATTTATTGCGGTTCCAAATACAAGCGCGTGTCCAGTTTGCAAGTAGGTAAGTCTATCAATCATCCCTTGATTAACATAGGGAACCATTTTTGCAATATATTGAAGATCGTCGGGATTTTGGACACGGTGGATTATGAAATTGCTGCACTGAGAAACAACAGTTTTTGACAACTCGCTTGGACGTTGAGATGAGATGCCCATAAGCAGACCAAATTTCCGTCCTTCCTTTGCAATACGTTCAAAAATGTTGTACCCTAGAACCCCATAATTACTTTCATTTCTAACAAACCTATGAGCTTCTTCTATTATGAAGTTTATTGGCATATCAGCTTTGCTATCCATTCGCTTGAGATGATCAAGCAGAAGCTTCGCAAGAACCTTAGTAACCACTTCTGCAGACGAATCATCAAGCAAGCTGATGTCAATGTTCACTATCTGATGTTCGCCAAGAAGATCATTTACATACGCTTCAATCGACTCAAATTCTGTTTTCGTCAATATCTTCCCTTGTATGCCGTCATTCAATGCTTGAAGCCTTGTGATAAGCGTTGATGTATACTCTTGAATCCGTTGAGAACTTATGCTTCCCTCATAGAAAGTAGCAAATTGAACAGCTTCAAGGAATTGCTGCATTGTATATGTAACTTGTTTTGCCACGACAAGAGAATCGGCAAGATCATTTTTTATGAAGGCCTGCACAAAATTAATAGCAGCCTCTTCATTTATGAAAGCTCCATAATGCATTGTAATTGCATTTCTGAGGGTTGTTGCTTCATCAATCATGACATCCAAGTTTATTGCCTCAGTTTTGAATGTGGTCAATACCCCTTTCACTTTATCAGACTTAGATGCAGAAGTGTCCGAACTATTGATAATCCCAAGTACAGTGCTTGCCAAAATATGATTCTTTACATCGTCATCGTGATTATCCGGGTCGAAGAAACTCCTTGCAAGATCAATAGCACGTTTCAAAATGGGAACTTGTGTTTTTTCTGTTGCATGTAGCAGAATTGCCCAGTCGTCAGCAGTCAATGCCCATACAGGAATCTCCAAGCGATTTTCTTGCTCAGTGCTTTCCGAAGCGACAAGACATTTTACTTTTATTTGCGGATTAACAGCAGTGATTGAAGAAAATGCCTGAGCGTATTCGCCGTTTGAGTCTATGATAACTAACTTCGCCCCACGTGCAGAGTAGTTCGTTTTCAAGAAAATATTTTGTATAATTGTAGCTATGGTATTTGATTTTCCGGCACCTGTGTTGCCAAAGACAGCAAAATGGAAGCCAAAGAATTTATCTATGTTTAGCTTGACTGAATAATCTGGAAAAATCACAGACGAACCAATGGGTAGCAGTTTAGCTCTTGTCGAACCTTCTGTCTCCTTTATAGTTTCTTCCTCGTCTGAGACTTCAAGCATCGTAATCAGGTCATTTTCGGAGATGATATTAACCTCTGAGAAAATAAGCGGCATTTTTGAAACGCCAAAGAAGAACTTATTCGATATAATTTCTCCGATCAGGTTAATGTTAAGTTGACGGCTACTATTGGGTTTGCTCATTGGCTTACTGGTTAGCACGGGTTTTTCTTCAACACCAGTGATTTCTCCAATAATTGTTCGTCCAATGTCATAGATAGAAACATATGATCCCACTTCACCAACAAAGCGGATTCCATCCATTGTATTTACATAGTTTCCGAGAGACTCATACATCTCAGCAACGATACCGCGTTGACTTATGGAGACTAATTTTCCAATGCTGCGACTATTCATTTTTTGCCTCCGCTTCGAATTCCTTGATCAATTCGTTTGCCGGTTGCATTTGAAATTCTTCAACCACATCAGGGTGTATTGTTGGAAGCACGGATTCTACAACATTCTTAAAATAATGCACTTTATCCTCTGAATTGATTACTGTAATACGCGAATCGTTTAGTGCAATCAACTTGTCTATATTTGCGCCCTGCCCGAATACTACCAGCCGGAAAGAAGGGACTGCCAGAGCGTTCAAAATGATTCGATTAATATGATCGTCGCCAAAACTATATCCCATGACAATGAGAACTCCGTTCTTTTGAACCAGCCGATTTTCCATTGCTCTAAACAAGTCAGAGTACGGTGTCATTAGCGTAGTACGGTCTTTGAGCGGTGTTGGATAGATCATTACGGTATCATCATCTGATATAGATTCATAGTCCTGTTCCCATACTTGCTCATCTTTTCGCACCCAAGAAATCGAACCGTGTATTTTCATAAGATTGAAAAAAGATGATACTCGTTCCCATACATCGCGGCTGAGATTCATGTTATCTACATACATGTAGTTATAACTTGCAGGTGAAAATTTGCGCTTGTATGTTCCTGCAAAACCGTTATTGTATGGGAAACCAAGTTCATCGAGAGCCATTTCGTTGAAAAGGTCGTAGTTTGTGGTAAATATGCTGATAGGATTTTTCCTTGTACGCTGGGTAATCTTAGCGTAGAAATCCTTATATATAGCTTTCACTTCTACGCTGGTCAACCCCGAAATAATACTCTTTCGAAGATAATTACGCACATCTTTAGTTTTCTCCGTGGCTTGTGCATCCATTTCAACGATCTGATTTGCTATTTGGACTGCGCCTAACGCCTCAATCAGTTTTTCGAGATTCTTATCAAAGCGTCCGTTCATTTTTTCTCCTGCAATATCAAAGGCTGGCTTTTCAGAAAAGAAGCCATCATATATTGCAGCCATGCCTGGTATTCCGGTTTCCCGTCCGTCAATTACATTGCTCGAACATCCTGCACCAATTAAGAAGCTTAGATTATCAATTTGAAGGAACTGAGCTACCTCGTTACGCAGTGCTTCAATAGATATGTCTTGCTTCTCTTTTCCCCGGTAATAGCAAATGCTTTTGTCAGCCACATTAATCCCTCCATTTAACGAAATAATGATTGATAGTGTCAAGTTTGTATATTGAAATGCTCATTGCTATAATTAGCAACTGGTATCCTAGCCTCAACTTCAACTAGCTATCAGGAAGGTTACTATTATCTTTATAATATCATCAGCCCCTTAGAAAGTCCATAAAAATGCAAAAGCGGCGTTGGTTTTAAGCCAACGCCGCTTTTACGATACTGATATATTCGGTTAAAGTGCGCCTATCTTCTTGAGGTAGGCAAAATTGTCCGTGTGTCCCCGGAAGTAGATTTGCCGCCGTTCCATATCCTCAAGCTGCCTTGTCAGACTGAGATACCGCAGCAGGATTTCATGCTCAGCGGCAGAAAGCGTAATCGCACCCGCGCCCTCCAAAATCTGCTCGATGAAAGGGTGCGCCTGTTGCAGTTGGTCAACCTGTTTCCGAAAATCAGCATACTCGCCGTCGATCTGAGAAAGGTCGGTGGCGATGTCGCTGTCGATTTCGGGAAAAGCGTTTGCGATTCGCTCGGCCAGGTTATAGAAAGAATCTTTTGGGTTCAAAACATCATCCCCTTGGTTTTTATTTTACTATACTCACCTCCGAAAGTAGCCGCAAATGTGTGATTTATCTTTCCCGGCCTGCGAGTTGCAGGACAGGCGCCATGTCCGCCTCATCAGGGGAAGCATCCAGAACGGTGTGGTCTTTCTCATCCATGTTCAGCAAAGAATTAACCTCTTTCAGCCGCAGGGATTTGGTTTGATATTCCTGCTCCTGCGGGAACGGACGGCTGACCTCTCCCTGCGCCGCTTCCACTTGCTTTCTGGTGTCGGCAAGGCTTTCCTCGCAGTTATGAAGCGAAGCGGCAAAGCCCTCAAAGGCGTTGTCCAGACGGGTGATGTTGCCGTGGATGTCCGTCCCCAATTTGACCGTATGGGAGAGTGCGCCGGAAAGGGTAACGCGGTATTCCTTTGCGTAGCTGTCAAAGGACAGTATCATTTGGAAGCCCCGATATTCGCCCAACGCCACGGGGTCGGGGGAAGTCATGACTTTACAGGCTTCGATGATGGCCTTGCCCGCCTCGGCTTTTTCGGCATAAATTTTCCCGCCTACGGTCATAGGCGGGAAGCGGTCTTTGTCGGCAGGGTATTTCGCCACATTTGCGATGTCGGCCTTATAGCCCTTAATCCGTTCGGTGAGCCTTTTTATCGCCTGCGGATACTCCTTCAAAATCTTATCCTCCAGAGCGTATCGCTGGCTCAAATGGCTTGCTTGCAGGATTTTGAGCTTGTTTACATCCATTTCAAGCTGACATTTTTCAATGATAAGCGGATTGCCCGTCGCCAACGCCTTAATCTCAGCATAGGAAAGGGCGGTTTCGTCCACATCCTCGGCAATGCGGACGGGGGTTTTAGAGGTCATAATCTGAGCGATAAACTTCTGCTTGTTTTCCACAAGCTGATAGAGATAGCTGTCGAAGGTTCCCTCGGTGACATAGCGGAAAATCTCAACTTCGGGATTTTTGTTGCCCTGCCGGACGATTCGCCCAAGGCGCTGAGCAAGGTCGCTGGGCCTCCACGATAGCGATAGGTAAGGCCTGAGCGGCGCGACAGCGCCGCTTTCCACCTTTTCCCCCGCTTCACACCGTGCATGCGAGTTTTCCCGCACACGGCGTTCCATCATTATGAAAACATCGTTAGATTGATACGAAATTCAAAGCTAAGAAACTGTTTGTGGTTCAGATGCCCGCGTTGCCTGCCAACAAACGCAAGCTGTTGATTTTTTCGAGTGCTTTTTTGTCCGGTTGAATCAGATTCAGATATGCAGTTATCGTTTCGGGGTTAGTAGCGTGTATCAACAAATGAACATTACGGTGGAGTATCACCAGATTCTCGTATTTGTCCATGCCACCCTTACAGAGCGGCACCTTGTGGTGGCAGTGGATTTCATCAACCCACAGCTCCTTGCCCGTGACTGCACACTTGCCGTACTGCGCCGCATAGAGGGAGATTCGGTTATCCATATATTCAACACTTCGGCGCGGCTCCTTGATTCGCATCAGCATAAGCATGACCGTCGTATTGATTTTCAGGTTTTTATGGATTTCCTCTCTGCCTTCCGGCGTGTAATTGCATATCTTCTTCTTTTTGAACATGGGAGTCTGCGTTTTGATATATCCGACAGGAACAACGGTTTTGCTGCTTACAAAGCGGATTTGTCTGCTGTCCCCATAATGCTTGCGGATATACACTTCGTTGATTTGCCCCTTTTTGGAGAACCTGCCATAGAGCCGATTTTTCATCACCGTGGACACATTCCTGTGGATTTGTGCACAATCGGACGCTATCATTGTTGCAAAGCGATAGTAGTTATGGATGCCGATTGCCATTGAGTTGTACAAGGCGATTTCTTTTGCTTCATCATCCCTGTCCTGTGCGTGGGCAATCCATTTCACATGAGCAATGAGCTTGTCTGTTTCTTTGAAGATTGCTTTGGGCGTCATATGCGACTTAACAACATAGCCATTTCGTTTTCTGACCGCTTTTAGCTCAAACCCAAGAAATTCGGAATAGTGCCTTTTGAGATTGATGATTTTCGACTTTTCTTCACTGATGTCAAGCCGTAGCCGTTCTTTCAGCCAATGCTTTGTGGCGATAAACACCTTTTCGGCATCACTTCTTTTCCGGCAAAACAACTTGAAATCGTCAGCATAGCGGACGATATACACTTCCTTGAGCTTTGTAGTATTGCGAAAAGCACCGTAAATAGAGGATTTGTTCTTTGTGCCATTTGGTCTGATTTCGCACTTATACTCGTGCCGGGTCGGCATATTCTCCCACTGGGAAGCAATCCACCAGTCCAGTTCATTGAGCACAATATTGGAAAGCAGCGGCGAGAGGATACCACCCTGCGGCGTTCCCTCTATTGGATATACCGTATCACCATTTGGCATGACGATTGGCGCTTTCAGCATCTCGCGGATAATGCACACCAGCTTTTTATCCCTGATACCCATATGCCAGATTTGCTGTATCAGCTTCGTATGGTTTACATGGTCGAAGAAGCCCTTGATATCCACATCTACAACAAAGTGCAGATTTTGAAGCTGTATCATTTTATAGCACTGGGCGATTGCGTTCTCAGCGGAGCGATTTGGACGGAAGCCGTTGCTGCGTTCAAAGAATTTCGCTTCACATATCGGCTCCATGACCTGCATGATACATTGCTGTACCAACCGGTCAACCATCGTTGGAATTCCAAGAGGACGCATTTTCCCGTTGGGTTTCGGGATTTCGACCCGCCTGACAGGCTTTGGCTTGTAGTAGGACAATTTTCTACGCACAAGACAGACATAGTCATCCACAGACATCTTTTCAATGTCCACGATGGTTTTTCCGTCTGTGCCGGCAGTATTGCTGCCTC
The DNA here is from genome assembly GCF_036287215.1 of Caproiciproducens sp. CPB-2. Classification (NCBI taxonomy): domain Bacteria; kingdom Bacillati; phylum Bacillota; class Clostridia; order Eubacteriales; family Acutalibacteraceae; genus Caproiciproducens; species Caproiciproducens sp. CPB-2. The sequence goes on along the minus strand of NZ_CP142860.1, from coordinate 173,800 downwards.
CGTTTTTCTTGATGTTTCGGTATGCGAGCCGGATATTTTCTTCACTGCTGATAATATCCATCAGCCTTGTAAAGATTTTTCCCTGCCCACTGTCCGCATACAGCTTGTCAAACGTTAGCTGCAAATCATAATATTCGCTGTGTCTCAGTTTCTTTTGCTTTGTCATAGGCAACACCCCTTTCGGGCTGTTTTTCTTTGTCTTACTCGAAGCTATGAAGTTTCGTTACCTATAACTATTTTTCATAATGACTTGTGGCTGTTGCTCTGCCCACATTACAAGGGCTTCATAGCTCATGCCACTACTTTCGCAGCAATTAAAGGTGCTTATTGTTCTTCGCACCACCGCATAAAATGCGTTATGCTGTTTCCCACGTTCCAATAATTCTATCTGTACATATATACTTAGGTGCTTGCTCTGAGCCTGTCAGCTTGACAGCGCCTGTAACGCTGTAAGGTGGTTCGTAACTGCCATTTCTACTAAACCTCACTGACTGCCATTTTTCAGACCGGCGCACATTTTTATGCGCTCCGCGGTTTAGACCCGTACATTCGCAAGTTCGTCAGGCGTTTCCACCATTCTCACCATATATATTTTGTAGACCCCCGGCGTATAGGCTGCGGCGTCCACCTCTGGACACCTTTCGTTTGCGTTGTATCACAGCCGCACTTACGGCAGCTTTCCGCCGACTTTACCGAGCTTCAGACCGCATTTCTGCCGCCTGTCGGAGTATCAGGGAAGGCATTTCAGGGCGTTACCCCTTCATTCTACCTATTGAATTATCAGTTCTATGAAGCATTTTTCTGCGGCTCCTTTCAATCCGTTATATAGTTTCAGCTTCACGCCTAACCTTTTCAGTTAGGAACGTGTCGCACGACAATCAAGGTCATGCAAAGCGATCAGCCTGTCCTGCACGTTCGTACCCGCACCCATTTTCTGCGTACTGCCCATCAGGACACGAATTTGCCCCTTGCGTACCTTTGCGAAAAGCTCCTTTTTCTTGACTTCGGTATTGGCGTCATGGATAAAAGCGATTTCTTCCTCGGGTATGCCTTTGGCGATGAGTTTCTGTTTCAAATCGTCATAGACATTAAATTTGCCGTCGCCGTGGGGCGTGGAAAGGTCGCAGAAAACAAGCTGTGCTGACCGCTTTTCCCGTGTGTCCTCCCAAATGCGGAACACATTGTCCGCACAAACGGCAACCTTACCGTCCGGGTCGTCGGGCAGCATTTCATTGATGAGCCTTTGGTCGAGTGCCAGCTTGCGCCCGTCGTTCGTCACCTTGAGCATATTGTCAACAGTGGGGTCAACATCGCCTTTGCGGATGGCTTCGGCGCGCTCGGCCAGTTCCGCCACCATGTCCTGCTGCCATGTGCTCGGCTTGATGACCTCGGTGTGGAAATTCGCCTTTGGCACAGGCAGCCTGAGCATATCGGCGGTCTGAATGTCGGCAGTCACCTTGAACATGGACATGAGTTCCGGGAGATTGAAAAATTTGGCGAACCGGGTCTTGGCACGGTATCCGGTTCCCTCCGGCGCAAGCTCGATGGCTGTCACCGTTTCGCCAAAGGTGGAGGCCCATGCGTCAAAATGTTGTAAGCCGTTCTGCACAAGGGCTTTGTACTGGAGATACCGCTGCATGGTGTAGAGTTCAACCATCGAATTGCTGATAGGTGTACCTGTGGCAAACACCGTGCCGCGCCCGCCGGTGAGTTCATCCAGATATTGCGTTTTCATAAACAGGTCGGAGGATTTCTGAGCTTCCACCTGTGCGATGCCGCCCACATTCCGCATTTTTGTAATCAGGAAAAGATTTTTGAAATAGTGGGCTTCGTCGATGAACAGGCGGTCAACGCCGAGTTCCTCGAAGGTAACGACATCATCCTTGCGGCTTTGGTCGGTGAGCTTCTGCAAGCGGACTTCAAGATTTTTCTTCATCTTTTCCATCTGTTTGATGGTGAATTTTTCGCCCCGGTTCCGCTTGACCTCATCAATACCCTCAACCAGTTCATCAATCTGCCGCTCCAGCATGGCTTCCTGCCGTTCCACCGACATGGGGATTTTCTCAAACTGACTATGGCTGATAATTACTGCGTCGTAGTCGCCGGTGGCAATTCGGGCGCAAAACTTCTTGCGGTTCTTGGTTTCAAAGTCCTTCTTCGTGGCGACAAGGATATTCGCAGAAGGATAAAGCTGTAAAAACTCAGCCGCCCACTGCTCGGTGATGTGATTGGGGACGACGATAAGGCTTTTGTGAGCCAGTCCAAGCCGCTTGCTTTCCATAGCGGCCGCAACCATCTCAAAGGTCTTGCCCGCACCGACCTCATGCGCCAATAAGGTGTTCCCGCCGTAGAGGATATGGGCAATGGCGTCAATCTGGTGTTTCCTCAAAATGATTTCGGGGTTCATACCGGGGAATGTGAGGTGCGAACCGTCATATTCCCGTGGACGAATGGCGTTGAAGCGGTCATTGTAAATCCAGCAGAGCCGTTCACGTCGGGCGGGGTCTTTCCATATCCATTCCTCAAACTTGGAGCGGATAAGCTCCTGTTTGGCCTGCGCTATGGCCGTTTCTTTTTTATTGAGAACACGCTTCTCGGTTCCGTCCGGCTCATATACCTTGTCAAAAACCCGCACATCCCGCAGGTTCAAGCTGTCCTCGATGATTTTATAGGCGTTGATCCGCTGTGTGCCGTAGGTGTTGAAGGAATGGATATTGGAGCGGTCATAGCTTTTTTCGGTGATATTCCACTCGCCCGTGTGCTGGGTATAGAGTACCCGCACCCGTTCCTGCGCATAGCGGGGCGTTTGCAGAAGCTCCACCATAAACTGCTGAACCACATCGGGCGGTATCCACGTTGCGCCTAAACGGACGGAGATTTCGGCGGCAGTGAGGTCTTTCGGCATGGCCGCCTCAAGGGAGCGGACATTTACATCCAAAGAGCCGTCGCCCACAACCGTCTGCGCCGCCTTTGCCTGCGTCAGCTTTTCACGGATATTGCCGGAAAGATACTCGTCGGCGGTCACATAGGTTTTATCCTGCGATTCGGCCTGCCCGATATTAAGGAAGATAACCCCCTCAAGCTCCTTAACGACAGCTTCCTCGCTCATGCCCGTAAGCTGCGCCATGAAAGGAATGTCTACCCTTGCTTTTTCGGCAAGTGAAACAGCCAGCACCTCGTTTGCCGTGTCCACATGGGTAATCGGGATATGGGGCCTGATGGTGCGCTTTTGGAACATATCGGCTTTGCGCTCAAGCTCGCCGTTCTCGTCAAGGACTTCCAGAGAACAAAGCAGGCAGTAGGCGCTGTCCTGTGCGAACGCCATACTGTTGCCCCTTGAATTGATGAGGCCGTATTTTCGGGTAAAGCTGTCGTACAGGCGGTTCAGCTTCGCCTGCTCCGCTTCGATGGCGCGGTCGGGATAATCGCTGGTCTGATAGAAAATGAGGGTGCGAACACATTCCCGCAGTTCAATCAAGCCCTTAATGCGGTTTTGCGCCGTGACGGGCATTTCCACGGGAACCATGATACTGTCTTGGCGGTAGTAGATTTGGCCATCCACTACGGTGTAGGAATAATTGCGCACATTCGGGTCGGCGGGGATGGTGTTTTCTTCCTCTGGCTCGTCCTCATCACGCTCATACTCGGTGATTTCCGCATGGATATTGGCGATGGCTTCGGCAAGCTGCTCCCCAAGGTCACAGTCAGGAAAGGGGATGCAGGATGTGCTGTTTTCGCTTCCATACATCCGTGTGCCGCTGTCGTTGCTCATGGTCCCCAGTATCATATCGGGGTGTTCCACGAAATACGAGTTGACGGGGATTCCGTCCTCGGTCTGCCCCAAATGCACCCAATCCGGCTCAATGTCGATGATTCGGTCACGCTTTTGCAGGAAGATGATGTCCGTCGTAACTTCCGTGCCAGCATTGGCTTTAAACGCCGTCATGGGGAGCCTGATCGCCCCTAAAAGGTCGGCCCTCTGCGCAATATATTTCCTCACAGAGGGATTTTGCTTATCGAGGGTTCCCTTGGAGGTTACAAAGGCGATGATTCCGCCGGGGCGCACCTTATCGAGTGTGCGGGCAAAGAAATAGTCGTGAATGTGGAATTTGTGCTTGTCATACCGCTTATCCGTAACACCGTAACTGCCGAACGGCACGTTGCCGATTGCCAAATCAAAAAAGCTGTCGGGCAGCTCGGTTTTCTCAAAGCCCTGCACGGCGATGTTGTTCCGTTGGTAGAGCTGCCGGGCAATGCGCCCGGTCAGGCTGTCGATTTCCACGCCGAACATTTTACTGCCCGCCATGCTCTCCGGCACAAGGCCGAAGAAATTGCCGATACCGCAGGACGGCTCCAACACATTGCCCGTCTTGAAGCCCATATTCTCCACGGCCTTGTAAATCACTTTGATAACGATGGGAGAGGTATAGTGGGCGTTGAGGGTGGTTGAGCGGGCCGAGTCGTATTCTTCGGGTGAAAGCAGGTCTTTCAGTTCGCGGTATTCATTTTCCCATTGCTTGTTGTCGGGGTCAAACGCCTGCTGTAAGCCGCCCCATCCCACATACTGCGCCAAAATCTCCTGTTCCTCGGGCGTGGCAAAGCGGTTTTCAAGCTCAATATTTTGCAGGGTTTTAATGGCTTCCACATTATTCTTGAATTTGGCCTTTGCTCCGCCTACGCCGAGGTTATCATCCGTAATGCGGTAATTGTGCCGCTCTGCCTGCGGGATTTCGGGATGGGGATCGAATACCTGTGTGCGGCTTCGAGGTGCTGGTTTTTCCCACGCGGGGGTAAAGCGTTCTTCTTCGGGCTGGGAAATACGGTTTTGCACTAACTCACGGTCACGCGGCGCAAGCTCAATCACAATTTCCCTTAGACCGCTGATGGGCTCTTTGCTCTTCTTGGGCGTAATCGGTTCAGGCTCCGGCTGGAGAGGGTCGTACATACGGATAAAGTCAAGGGGTTCGCTGCGGAATATGGGAAAGCCCGCGCTGTTTTGAAAAGTAACATCCCGTAGCTCAATTTTTTCGGCATCCTCGTCCACGCTTTCAACGACAAACTGCCTGCCGTCGATTTCATACCGCTTGCCCACAAGGGATTCGGGCGTTTCTTCTTCTGTAAGGTAGGCGCGTTCGATAAAGTCTGCAACCTCTTTGTAGTCGCCTGTGCCGCCCCGATTTCCGTATTCCTCCAGACCGGCTTCAATCAGTTCGTCGGATACGATATACCCGCGCCAGTCCAGAGCGTCGCGGATTTGGTCTTTCAGTTCCGCATTCGCGTCAATATCCGGCTCCTGCTGCGGTTCCTGTACACCCGCAGCGGTCTTGATAAGGCCGTCGCTTAAGCGGTTTTCCCGCAGTTTGCGGTCAAATTCCTCCCTCGGCATATCCCTTGTGAACAGCGGAAACTTCATGTCCCGCAGCACCACGGCGGCATCGTCAAAGGAGAAAATCTCGTACTCGTCAAGCCCAAGCCAGACAGCTGCTCCAAGCTGAAGGTCATACTCGGCGGCTTCATCGGCAGGGACGGCGGGAGGCTCTTTCGGGATAGACGCAGGGGTGGGCTTTGCCGTTTCTTTTGCGGCTGGTTTATCCTTTGGGAACAGCGTAAATGTGCCGTTTTGGTAGGCGGTCAAATCCCCAAAGGCTTTTTGCATGGACGGATAGCGGCGGTCAAAATCTGCGGTGTTGTCCAGTATCACCGCCATCTGGGAGAGGATTTCCGCAACACGCTCCGGCTCGTCAAGCTGAGGGCGGACGATTTTTACGGCTTCCGCAAAATCCGTGCCGTGAGGAAACGGGCGGGGCAGATCCTCCGGCTGATAGGGATAGAAGCCGACAATACCCCTGGCCAATTCCTGTTTCTCGTATTCGGGCAGATAAGCAAGCTCACGCTCGGTCATATACCGCCCGTCTGCGATAAGCTCATCAATGCGCCTTGCCACCTTCGGCCACGGCAAAATCACCTTGTCGTAGGGCATATGGTTGTTTTCACGGCTGTACGCAATGCCCTTGCTGTCGTACCACTCGTTAAAGCCTGTGCGACCAAAACCACCCGTGCCAAATTCATTTTTTAGAAAATCAGCTTTTTCTTTGGCGGTATGGCTGTACAGGAAATAGGAATAAATTCGGAATTTACCGTGCTGTACGTTCCCGCCGCCGCAAAGCACCCGGTCAATCTCGTCCTGAGTGATAAAGCCCGGACGTGCCGTGGAAACGGATTCATCGGCAGTAAAGACGAGGGGTTCCCGCTGCAAATCCTCAAGATAGCCTAAAATCCTTTGCGGATGATGAGCGGAAAGATGAAAGCGGAGCAGGGAGCGGTCTTGTTCATAGGCGGCGGCAAACTCGGCCAGTCCGTCGATAATATCCTGCCGTTCTGTCGGCTGCGCCAAAATCTCCGCAATGCGCACCGTGCTGTCTGGAAAACCGCATTTGAAGATTTCCTTGTCCATAAAGGAAAATTCAAGCCCGTCGGCAAGGTCTTGGTGCAGATACCACAGGTGGTCGGCTATCGCCTTGATTTCGATACCGTCCGCTTTATCAAGTTCGCTTTGGGACATATACCGCCCCATGTCCAAAAGCTCGCGGATTCGGGCTACGGCCTGCTCCCATGTGATAAGGGAAGTGTCTGCGGTGTTCAGCGCTGTATCGCCCACGGCAATGCGGATGCCGTTTTCACGCCACCAAACGGACACATGATTCCCGCCGAAAATGAAGCCCTTGCCGCCCTTGCCGTATTCGCTCCGCAAAAAAGCGGCGTTTTCGGCTGTGCTGTGGTCTTTCTTGAAATAGGACACAATACGGAGAGGGCTATTTTCCTCGTTGCCGCCGCTGGTCAGCACCTCGTCGATCATCTGCTGGGAAATAGAAAAAGCGGAGGGGGCTTTCGCCGTTTCCTCCGCTTCTCCAAACATAAGGGTAAGCTGCTGATATTCATCTGGCAGGGGCTTTATGCGTATATCAGGTCGTTCAGTATCGTTTCCTCCGCTGCCTGCCGGATGTTGTTCATCAAGCCGACCCATTTCATCTGGTCGCTGGCTTTCAGTTCCTCCGTCACGCCCTCGGTCTGCGCCATCTGCCGGGTCAGAAGCTCCATGCGCTCGTTGGCCGTCTGCTCGATCTCCATCAAATGCTGATTGAGCGTTCCCGCCGTCAGCAGGTTCGTGAACAGGATTCTGCGGTTCTGTTTGAGAAATTTCTTTCTTGCCAATGCGTACTTGCCAAGGACTATCGGAGTGTCTTCCTCCGGGGGCAGAAGATTGGGTACTTGATAATCTCCTTCCATCCGATATGTCAGTTCTTCCATCTTCAAAACTCCTTTCCGTGGTTGATTTTTCAATTCTATTTTCGCCGGATTGCCTTTCGTTTGCAACTGTGCGATTTTGGCGGGCAGCGCCCGCTGGCAATTCGCGCTCCACATCCTGCAAATTTTCAGACTGTAAAGCCCGTGTCCGGGTGTTATTCTGACGTTCAATCCGTTGCAGACTGATTACGGTAGCCGAAATCTCCCGCAGGCAGGTTTCCGAAATATCGCTCGCCGCCGTGCCGAGGGCATTGACGGCACTACGGGTATTGAAGTCGGAGATATATCGGAAATCCTCAAAATCAAGGTATTCTTCCGCGTCGATTCCGCAGCGGGTAAGAAGCATATATGCCACGCTGTTTTGCAGGGCGGTTCGGTATTCCACCTCGACATTCAGCTCGTCCAGTTCTTCCAGAAAGCTGTCCTCCCGGCAATCCATGAGTTCATTCAGATAGTCGGAAAGGTTGTCGTCCACGGCGTTGTGCGCCGCCGAAATGAGGGCGTTGGCAAGGGTGGATTTGTCCGCCAACTCGCCGAAGGAGTTTTCCAAGCCCTCAATGACCTCTGCTTCATACCGTGATTCCATACGCCAAATGGGAACGGGGCGGGCAAAGCGGCTTTCGTGGGTATCGGCAATATCAAAGTAGTGCTTGAGTCTGTAACTGCCGTTGTGTTCGTCATCGAAAACCGCAATGCCTTTTGCCCCTTTGTTCACCCATCTGCCAAACTGCTTGTTCCACTTTTCAATTTCAAGGACGGCGGTGGCGTCGGGGCGCTGGGCGTAAATCAGGATTTGCTCGTCAAAGCGGCATTTGTAGTTCCGGCAGGACGAATGCAGGAACGCCGTCCACGCGGCGGGGGTATTCGTTACGGCTTGTACGGTAGATTCATATAGGCCGGTGATTAACTGATATTTAGACGCCATCGGTCACGCCTCCTTTCGATTGTTTTACCGCTCGTAGCTTTTGGACGGCCTTGCCTTCGGCGGGGCGGTTCTGCCCTGTGCTATATCCGCAGCAACAGCGTGTTCCATCTGCTCAAACTGCTGATAGACACGTCTGCTCTCCTGATAATGGCGGTCATCCAGCGTGATTTCCGCCTTTCCTGGCTCAACCACCACCCGATATTCCCCGGCTGCAATATAGCAGGCATTGCAGACCAGCTCCATATAGGGATAGCCAAGCCGCGAGATATGAAAGGGTGTGACCTTGCACGGACTTTGCCACGAAAAGAGGTTGTGGGCAATGTCCACAACCTGACGGGTGCGATCATCAAAATCACGAATCGCCCGCTTCATCCCGATGAAGTTGATACCGTCCACCGAGATATACCGGCAGGCTGTCGCATACAGCTCCGGGTCATGGGAGAGCAAATAAAAGGCCGCATGATAAGACGCGGGATCATTGTTGTGCGATCCCTTGGTCAATGCGGCCAGCTTCGTAAATCTGTCTGCCTGTGTCATTGAATTTCCCTCACTTTCTAAGGTTGAATAAAATAGCCGGTATTCCGGCAAATCGTTTTTTCTCATCGCTCCGGCTCATTTTTCTTTGGCGGCAGAGGCCGGGGGTTGCCGTCCTTGTCGTATTTCCACGGCTTTGCGGCGGGAACGTCCCAACCGAACATACTCCCGGCAAGCATGGCTGCCTCCTGCGCCCGCGTAACGCCAAAGATTTTATTGGATGTGTCCGCGAACAGGCGGTTTTCCTCCGGGTTGGGCTTTGATCCGTCGCAGCGGGCATATCCCTTTTTATATCGGGATATGGAAATCAGTTCCCCGGTGGAGGGCAGGACGCTGTAACAGGCATCGGGTAAATCATGCTTGCCCGCCAGCTCGGGCAGGAGGTAGCGATTGTCGAAGACAAAAGCGTATATATCATAATCGCCGGGGCGGGGCAGGCAGCGGACATAATAGGAAAAGTCTAGCGTTCGTACCATGTAGCCGCTGCCGCGCGTGGTCAATTCCTTGCCGGGGGTGGCGGCACAGAACGCCGTCAAATTGTCCCGGCTGGCAAAGGGCGGTTTTTGCCCATCATCGCGCAGAGAATTGATAATCTCATCAAACTCGTTCTTGAACGCAGGCGTTTTCAAATGGGGCTGCTGGTCAAACCATGTCGTCCAAAACTCACGCCCATTCCTGCCGAAATCTGCCCGGAGATAGCCGACAGAGCCGTAACGCTCGGCGGCCTCGCCCTCCAGATGGAAAAACAGCAGATTATCCTCTTGTGAGGGTAATAACTCGTATGGCATTTCATTCTCCCCCTTATCTCGCGTCATCCCGATTTTTCGGATTTCGGGCTTTGACAGGCGATGTGGCCTCTCGCTCGCTGTCAGCGCGGGTGTGCAAATCGGCCAGCGCCCTGTCGCGGTCAGAAAAATAATGCCCTAAGTCGTACCCGGAGCGCCCCTCAAGCTGCTGCCAGGTGACAAAGGGCGAAACAGCTTTAGGATTATGGCCCAGCACAAAAGTCTTTTTGCCGACATTTACGCGCTCGGTAATCGTATATCCGGCGACCGTTTCCTGCGGCGCGGATTTGGGAATAGGGTGCCTCGCTGCCTCACGCTCAGCGTTGATGGCATCCAGACGCGCCGCCGCCCATGCGGGCAGCTCCTTCATTTCGCCCTGCACATCATAGCGTTCAAAGCGAGTGCGGCTGCCATCGTTCAGATGGGTGCAGAAAACGGCGTTTCCGCGCGCATTTGCGTTCGCGCCGTTGCCGCCGTCCACCAAAATAAGCTGCCTATCCCCGCGTCTGTATTCCGGGCGCAGAGCCTCGGCTTTGATTGCCACCACCTTGCCGACAATGCTCTGGCTGTAATCGTTGGGGTGGCACTCTTTGGCGGTAATCGGCTCGGACTGATACGCCGCTTTGCCGATTTCGGAAGCGACCTTTTCGATCTGCCCGTGCAGGCTCTTGGTAAACTCCCGCATAATTTCAAGGTAGTCGGAGTCAACGGCGACCTGAGAATACTCGCCAATCAAGCCATTTTCGGTGTATTCGGCTTTCATATAGAAATTGCCGTCCTCCGCTTTGAGGTTCTCAGCCATCAGAATCTCCTGATTCCCGATTTGGATTGACTGCTTGACCTCATAGCCGGTATCGGCCACCATGCGCTTGCTTTGTTCAGCCTCCAGCTTCTCCTGCACCGTTCGCAGCCCTTTCAGAAGCGGCTTGACCTCGGTAACGTAAACATCATGATCGTCAAAGGAGTCTGCGATTTCCTCAATATCCTTGATGGTTTCTTTAACCATATCAAGGTCGGACAGGTATTCCTCCAACTCCGAAATACCGTCCTCCGCCGGGATGTCCCCAAAATGGCCGAGAGAATCATTGTCCTTTAGGAATTTGTACAGATCCTTCGCAAATGTTCTGTTATCCATAAAAATACACTCCTTTATTTGATTCGATATTTGTTACCAGCCGAAAAAGAAAAAGGGGCGTGGCCTGCTCACCAACACCCATTCCCTCATTTTTCTGTAAACAGCCAGTCGGCAAACAGCCATGTCGTGATTCGCAAAAGCACTTGCTTTTTTCATGCTCCATCCCTGTACTTTTCAGCTCCTGTGGACAGTATCTTTCTTTTTCGGCTGGTACAGCAGGTTTTAAGGGGGAGAGTGTGAGAGGGGGAACAGCGCAAAACCCGCAGATGGCATGGGAAAAGGGCAGACTGCCCCCTTGACAACAGCAGCCTATCGTGTGTCGCGGTTGCGTTCACGCTGTTTCCAAAGCTCCAGAGCCTTGATGATGGTATCCTCAATTTTCTGCGTGGGCGTCCCCGGTGCAAAGAATCGGCTGATTTTTTCTCGTGGTATCTTGAATTGTTCCTTTTGGTTGGGTTTTTCCTCCTGCATGATGGAAAGAACAACATTTTCATCGAGCCGCCCCTCCTGCGAAAACTGCCGCAGCTTTATTGATTGAGCGTGGGAAGGGGTGCAGTCCTCAGCTTCCATAGTGTCAAGCAGGGATTTTTGTTGTTCGGCGGGTAAATAGGATAGCTCCACGGCAGGGCGCATAGCGATTTTGCCAGTATCCACCATCTTGAGAATTTCAGGAATTAGCTCCGTTAGGCGAATATAACGGCGTACTTGTTCACGGCTATCGCCACTTTTTTCACCAACAATCTCAACAGAATACTTCCTATCCAACTTCTGCTCCAGTGGTGTAGAAGTTAAATCTGTGCGCTGTCCCTGCCGTTTCATGGCTTCCAGCTTCATTTTATACGCCTTTGCTTTTGAGCTTGGCGGTATTTTTTCACGCTGCAAATTGCTGTCTACCATGATGATGGTAGCTTCATCATGGCTCATCTGACGCACAATACAGGGCATAGTGTCAAGTCCTGCAAGCGTACTTGCCATTTTACGGCGGTGTCCGCTGACCATCTCATACCGCCCGTCCTCTTTTGGCCGGACAAGCGCCGGGGTGTGAACGCCATAGGCTTTCACGCTCTCAACGGTATTCTGCATTTCCTCGTCCATTTCAACGGGATATGGGTGGTCGGGGAAATCGTCGATTTCAGAAATGGGCAGGTCTACCACTTTTTCTCTCTGTGCGTCCTCCCGTTCCTCTTGGGAAGAAAAGAGGTCGTCAGCGGACGGCAGATTTAGACTTAGTTTTTGCGCCATCTGCAAGCACCTCCTTTGTGAAATCGGCATACGCCTGTGCCACCTTGCTCCCTTTGTCATAGGCGAAAATGCTCTTTCCCGTGGTGCTTGTTTCGGCGGCCTTTACAGCGATGGGAATCTGCGTTTTATAGATTTTCAGAACGCCTCCATACTGTCGCTGTATGGTTTCAGCCGTCAGCCGTGCAAGGTTGGTGCGCATATCGGCAAGGGTGAGCAAAATCCCGTCTACTTTTAGTGCGGGATTTAACTTTTTCACCTTGCCGATGGTTTTCATAAGCTGCGTCATGCCCTTGGCGGGGAGATACTGCGCCTGCACTGGAACAATTACACTGTTAGCGGCGGCTAAGGCATTGATCGTAATCATACCCAGGCTCGGCATACAGTCGATAATCACATAGTCGTACTGGTGCCTGACACGGTTCAGATACTCTCGCAAAGTGATTTCGCGGCTCATGGCGGTTACAAGGGTCATTTCCATGCCGGAAAGTTCGATATTGGACGGCAGCAGGTCAACGCCCTCATCATGGTGCAGAATCCCCTCAAAAGGGTCAAAATCCCTTTCATGGATAATGTTATCCATGACTGTGGTGAGCGTAACAGGCAGGCTGTCGTTGTCGGGCCAGCCGAGGGCGGTAGTTAAATCGCCCTGTGGGTCTGCGTCCACAAGAAGCACCTTTTTCCCTTGCATGGCAAGCCCAATGCCGAGGTTTGCCGTGGTCGTGGTCTTGGTGACGCCGCCTTTCTGGTTGCATATCGCTATGACTTTGCCGTTTGACATTGCGGTTTTCCTCCTTTCATGGGATTTAGCCGCCTCGCCCTGAAGCGGGCGAAAACGGCTATGTACGCATTTCCGGGAGGAAATACAAAAAGCCGATTGCTTTGAACAGCGTCAAAAGCAATCGGCTCCCTGCGGATATGTACTATTCAGCTTTATCTGCGGCTTCCGTATCGGTGTCCGTATGAAAGTCTTCCCATGCGGCAGCAATGTCCGCGTCCTTTGCGTTGATGACGAGGGTAATGAGCGTTTCAAGCTCATCGTGATACGCTCCCGCCTCTTTGTCACCGTTTTGAATGGCATTCAAAGCCGTCAACAGTTTCTCTTTGTCCATGCTATGCACCTCCTTCGGTTTAAGATATTACAATTTTACTTTGGGAGGCAGAAAGCCGCAAAGGTGCGAATGATAGGTGAAGAAAAAAGCCGCCTGCCTTTTATGTGGCAAACGGCTATATCCTCAATTCTGCAATTCACGCTCATACAAATAATCAATGGCACTTTTTTTCTGTATGAGATATGTACTGCGGTGATAGATGTGCTTTACCTTTTCATCCTTACACCATGAAAGGATTACGGCAATAGAATGTCCTGTAATCTGCCGTAGCTGTTGCGCAGTCATCATATCGGGATACTCAGCGAATTGTTGTCCAAGATAGCGTTGATAATCCTTAACCTCAGCAAGTCTCTTTAGTTTATAGCAATCTTGATAGCGCCCATTGCGCGGCATTTTCTTATGTTGCCGTTGCTCCCCCGGCAAAAACGGATTGTCAAAATGCTTTGGCAAATAATATTTTGAGGGGTTAGCATCCCTGTTTTCCAAAAACGAAACGATGTCTTGGGTTCTGATTTTATAGCGGCGTGTCTTTTTCTTTGAAGAGATGCATGGGATAAATCCGTTATCAAGATAATACTTTGCCGTCTTTTTGCTGATGTGGCATATCCGATAAAATTGGTCTTTGGTTACAGTTTCGGGGTAGTTGTTCAACAGAAAACTATAATCAGCCATTGGGAACACCCCGCTTTTCCAAGAAGGACATAAAGAGCTTTTGGTAGTCCTGTGCTTGCCCTTTATGTAAGGTGGATTTTCGGGAAATGTTCCGATAATATGGGCTTGTGAGAAAATCAATAAACGCCTCTTTGGTGATTAAAGTTCCTTTGCCAAGCTGCGGCGACTTAATTCGCTGATTTTGGTAGCAAAGGGCTTTGAGCAAATTACGTTCTATCCAGTTGTTGACCGTGGTTTTTACATAACCCGTAAACCGCTGAATATCGGCTGTTATTAACAGTTTCGGGTATTCTTTTAATCGCTTTTCAAAGTAGCTGCGTAACATATCGGTAAAGTCACTGTCGATTTCATTGAAGCATATCAGCTCATATTGATAGCGCAGAATGTCGGTGGTTTTGATTTGCTGTTGCCGCCCCTTGGCTGTGATGTCATATTCAAAAGGGATTTGCCCACATCTTTGAAGGTCATAGACTTTAGATTTGCAGATAGTCAGCATTGCCGCCATCTCTTTTTGGGTCATATACTCCGGGTAGCGTTCACTTTCGGAACGGATAAATTCGTTGTAGTTCATTTGCCTCACTCGCTTTCTTAGATTTGTCAACAGGCAAGCGGCGAAACAAATTTTGTGTTCGTGGAGGATAGAATTTCAGTAGTTCTATCCGAGTTCTATCCAAAATGGGTCAAAAACCCGTTTTTTGAGCCTTATTCGAATTATGCCCGCGTGGTGCGGAAAGTCCGTGTTTTTGTCTAAAAATTCTTGATTCCATGTGGGTTTTATGGTACAATAACTTCTAATAACTGTGGGCAATTTCGGAGGTGGCAGGTTCACTCGAAATCAGTTGAACCGCAAGGTTCCGTGGGTTCGAATCCCACCCGCTCCGCCATCGAAAAGCCAGTAACCATGCGGGGTTGCTGGCTTTTTCTTTATGCCGGAATGGTGTTCTGAGCGGACTTTTTCGCTGTTCTCTCCATTTTTCTGGAGAGAACGGCTACTGCACTGCAAGTCCCAAGCCATTAAGCATTGCGTCAGCCGAAGAAATCTTTGAATTGTAATCGAGATGCGCATAGATGTTTGCCGTGGTCGAGAAATCGCTGTGTCCGAGCCAGTCCTGAATCTGCTTCATGGGAACGCCGTTTGCAAGCATGAGCGAGGCGCAGCTATGTCTCAAATCGTGAAATCTGATCTCTCGAAGCTCATTTGCCCGAAGCAGCTTGCGGAAGCTCTCTGTAACATAATGGGGCTTGATCAGATCGCCAATCTCGTTGATACAGACATATTCCTGATATTCCCTGATGTAGGACCGCCCACAAAGTCTGCGGTTTTCCGCCTGCTCTTCCTTGAGTGCCAGCAACCGCGTTTTCACAAACGGAACAAGCGGCAGCGTTCTCATGCTGGACTTTGTCTTCGTCGTATCGGAGGCAACCAGCGTAAGCTTTCCGTCAATATCGCATGAAGTAACGGTAGCGGAACCATATCGCAGAGGCGAGAACGATCTGCCTGAAATCGACCCGGAGGAAGCGGAAATCGTCCGCAGGATTTTTTCACGGTATCTGATTGGGCACAGCGTAGCCAAAATCATCGCAGACCTTGAGGCGGACGGCATCAAAACGGCGCGGGGGCATAAAAAGTGGAATGACGGCGTGATACGGGGGATGCTTCGAAACGAAAAATATATGGGGGACGCTCTGCTCCAGAAAACCTACATCGCAGACCTTTTCACCCGACAGACCAAGAAAAACACCGGCGAACTCCCCCAATATTATGTGGAGAACAGCCATCCTGCCATCATCGACCGGCTGACCTTTCAGCGGGTGCAGGAAGAAATGGCACGGCGCTCCAGCCTGAAAAAGGTCAGCGCCGCCGCCAAAACCGAGCTTGCCAAATACAGCGGCAAATATGTGCTGACGGAGCTGTTATCCTGCGGGAACTGCGGCAGCCCCTACCGCAGGGTGACATGGACCAGACCGGAAGGCAGGAAAATCGTCTGGCGGTGCATCAACCGTCTGGAGAACGGCAAAAAGTTCTGCAAGGATGCCCCTACGCTGGAGGAAAGCCGGATTCACACTGCGGTGATCAGTGCCATGAACGAAATGTTCAGCCAAAAGAGCTTGAAAGCGATTCTGCAGGACAGCATCCGAACAGCCCTTTTGCCGGAAAACGGCGAAACCAGCCTCGCAGCCATCGACAGCAGGCTGTCCCAACTGCGGGAACAGCAGTACCGGATTCTCCAGCTTGCTGCCGCCGTGGGAGCGGATTCCACCCAATACGATGAAGAACTGAAAAAGGTCAGTATGGAATTCTCCGCACTGGTGGCCAAACGGAGCGAGCTGGAGAAAAACCGGCAGGATACCGAACAGGCGGATGAACGGGCGGAGCAGCTGGCCGCCGAGCTGGAAGCAGTGGACACCGGCATCACCACATTCGATGAGGTCACGGTGCGGCAGCTGATCAGTGCCATCACGGTACTCGGCGAAGAAAAACTGCTTATCCGTTTCAAGGATGGAACAGAGCTTGAGCAGATCATATAAGGGCCACGGCAATCAGGTGCGGGGAAATATCCTGCGCCTGATTTTCTATATTGCATGGAACTGGCAGAAAATTTGAATCAGGAGGAATGAAAATGTTTTTTGATTACCAAAAAGCACAGCGGATGAAGGAGCGGTATCCCAGCGGAACCCGTATCCGCCTGAACAGCATGGAGGACCCATACGCCCCCATTGCGCCGGGTACGGAAGGGACGGTAAATTTTGTGGATGACATCGGCACGCTTCACTGCACCTTTGACAACGGACGCACCCTCGGTGTCGTTCCCGGCGAGGACGGCTTCTCAGTGCTTTCACGTCCGGCACCGTCTGAGCCGGAGGAAAGTCCTACTCAGCAGTTCGGCATGAAAATGGAATGAAGGGAGGCCATACCGTGAAACGAATTACGACAGATGAGCTTCGCGCCATGACAGACCGTGAAGGATTGATTCTTCAAGGCTGCGGCGGGGAGCTTTCAGAATGGGTAAACGGCATCAACGAGCTGCTGACACAGGAAGGTATCCTGCTAAACGGCGATACCTTCAAGGAGGTTTTCGCTTTTGAGCATGACGGCTGCACCAATCTGCTGTTTTCCGTGGAAAATGTGGATTTGCATATGGGAAAGCTCGCCATATGGCGTTTGCAGTCACACAGTGCCTTCGGCGGCACTTGGCTGAGTGATTATCTTCCCAACCGGCTGGGCGTTCATATGGATGAAGCAACTGCACAACAGGACGGCGGCCTTGAAATGAAACAAAGCTACTAACAATTCCAAGCATTTCACCGGCGGAGCTTGCTCTGCCGGGTACATAAAAAAACAGGCTCCCACGGAGCCGGAAAGGAGAAGTCTATGAAAGCATTGAAAAAGAACAGTGCCCTGTATCTGGAACAGGTTGCCTCTGCGGTAGCTGAATGCTATAAAAAAGACGAGAAGCCCTGCAATCGGGCACTGCTGGAGCTTTATACACGGATCGGTCAATGTATCTGCCGTCAGGGAGAAAAAGCATTTATCCCACATTTGGCTGAAATGCTTGCTGACCAATTTCCATCGCTGAAAGGCTTCTCTCTTCGTAATCTCCGCAGGATGCGTGATTTTTACCGCACTTATGAAAACAACCCGGTTCTTATGGAAAGGGCACAGTCCCTTGGCTGGACACAGAACGCCGTGATACTGGAATGCTGTGAAACCGATGAGCAGCGTTCGTTTTATATTGACCTTGCGGCAGAACGGAACCTTTCCAAGCTGGCGCTCATGAAAGCCATTCAGGAGGATGCCCTTGCTGAAGCTATGCATACAGAAAATTACGCCACGAATATGGAACCCAGCTTTGCCCCTGTAAGCGATAGCCGCATCGATGAAGCAGTAGACACTACTGCGTCCGTTGGAACGGTGTGTGAGCCGTTTGTGACAGCGTGTGAGCCTCCCCGCCAAGGGAATGCTCTGCACCGAAACAATGATAGCGGCTATAGCAAAATCCTCGCAATGCTTCCAACCGGCAGAAGAATGAAAAATATGCGAAAACAGTCCATTTCATGCTGGCAGGATTATTCGTTTCCGAAACGTCCCATTTCATCAAAAACATCAGCGCAGGAACAAATCATTTATTTGAAGCCGCCGCCCGATATGGTTCAACCGAAGAAGCTCCCGCCGCCTTTCATCAGAAAGCAGGGCAGGAATTATCAATGGAAAGTATACCAAACCAAAACAGCCGCATAATTATTTGAACACGGCCATGAAAAGGTTGAGGATTTGTGGCATCATAAAATTGGTCATTGCCTGCGGAGAATCCGATTTATTTTGAGAATTTGGCGCTCTCTTTGGAGAAAGATAAGAAATCTTTTTTCCACGGTGTCCACACCAGACTGAGTCTGGACGCAAATCGCGTTCGGACTCTTTTCCTTTATACGACTTATAGCTCGCGTTTAACCCTGCATTTAAATTGATCAACACACTATTATGAATGACCCTCGGGTGGTCATAACGATAAAAAACAGACTGGCATAGCCAGTCTGTTTTTTATTTGCAATATGGCGCTCAAATTTTTCGTATCGGGTGACGGATGACGGTTTTCAGTTTGGACGCTTCCGTCCTGCGGGGATCACTCAAATAAATCTCGTGGTGATACCGTTTATCGGTAATGTCGACAGCATACCCGTTTTGTTTCACGTACTGCTCCATTGCAAGGACAGTTGCGGGTTCGTCATTATAAGGGCCCAGATGTATGCACTGCACGCACAGCCCCTCGTCATAGGAAAAGAATTCCACCGCAGAAAAGTCCGTCTTCTTTTTCCTCGCTGCCTCTTCCTGTGCCCATTTAAAATCAGGCTCCTTCACGAAATCCGGCAGACGAATCAGGGAAATCCACTGAAAACGGTCCTTGCGGGAGTAATCAACGCCACGGATGCCCTCCTGCCACCAGAGCCCTTCCAGCGGCGGCACGACATATTCAAAGAAGCCTTCGATTTGACGGGTGCCCTTGTAGCTCATCTTGATGGTGTAGGCCATACCATAGAGCAGTTCCATGGCCTTTTTGTATTCCCCGTCCTCTTCATTGGGGTCGCCTTTTCCCCGTACGGCGAGGAAATTCATTGCCGGAATTTCCACAATACCGGGATGCTCCGGCGGCAAATAAAATTCCCTGTACTCTTTACTTATAATCGAACGCCATGATTTTCCCTCCTTAATATGGATATTAACAGGCCAATTCCATGGCACATCCTCCTTTACGGGCGCACTCACCTCATTAAGAATATCTTTCTTTCACTCAAATGAAACGGCAAAATAATTCTATAGAAAGACATTTCAGTATTATTGTACTGAATCAATATGCAATTGTAAAGTTATTCCTCATCCGTGCACTTTTTGTCTTCCCGCGATAACGAAATCGTTCGCACTTCCGATTCCGGCAATGATATGTATAGCGCCTGAAAAGATTGACAAAGCAGCCGGGCGGGTGTATTATATGATTATCGTTATCAAGAGGATGGCCTTTGTGGAGCGGGATGTTTCTTATCTCCTGTACAAGGTGCCGGAGGAATATGAAAAAAGGCACTATTACAGCGGTGAAGTGCGTGTCCGGGAGCTGTTCTGAAAAGTTGTCCCGCAAGGACGGCTTTTTTAACCGGCTTGAGTTAGCGGTAGCTAACCATTGGTGGGCGACCAGGAGGCCGCCCGTCTCCCTCACCGCCATGGCGGAGGGGCACACGAAAACGCCAGCGGAAAGAAAATCAGAAGGAGTGACGACAGGCATGGCACATGAAGAAATCCGGCAGGCTTATCAGATGCTGGGACAGGAGGCTACCGCCTACGACGGTATGATCACCTGCTCCACTCTTTTTGGCAGAACCATCTGTAAACTGGTGTGGGATATGGACAAGGCGGATAATGACCGGTATCTGCAGCTGGCGCTTGCCGGAATCCGGGAGGACTTTGCCGGAAAGCTTCTGGAAGTTCCCGTGGGTACGGGCGTACTTACCATGCCGGTATACCAAAAGCTGAAAAATTCGGACGTGACCTGTCTGGACTACTCGACGGAAATGATGGCCACCGCGCAAAAAAGGGCGGAAAAGTTCGGATTGCGGCAGGTCCGCTTTGTACAGGGCGACGTGGGGGGCCTGCCCTTTGAAAACGGCAGCTTCGACGTCGTATTGTCCCTGAACGGCTTTCACGCCTTTCCGGACAAGGGCGCGGCCTATCGCGAGACCTTCCGGGTGCTGAAACCCGGCGGCATTTTCTGCGGCTGCTTTTATATCCGGGGCGAAACCCGGCGCACCGATTGGTTTATCCGGCATTTTTACGAACCCAAGGGCTTTTTTACCCCACCGTTTGAAACGGCGGCAAGCCTGAAAAAGCGGCTGGAAAATTTCTATGCAAACGTGACCCTGGATACGGTAAAATCCATGGCCTGCTTTTGCTGCCGCAAGGGGGAATCAAGAAAATGATAAAACGCTTTTTCCAAAACACGCGAAAGCCGGAAGGCTTTCTGGGGCGCATGATGCTCCGCGGCATGAACGGAGGGCATACGCCGCTGTCCACCTGGGGGCTTTCCCTGATTTATCCCGCGCCAGATGCCCGCGTGCTGGACATCGGCTGCGGCGGGGGCGCAAACATCGCAAGGCTGATGAATCTCTGCCCCCTGGGGTCTGTGGACGGTATCGACTATTCTGCGGAAAGCGTCGCCTTCAGCCGGAAGAAAAACGCCGCGGACCTTGGCAAACGGTGTGAGATCCGGCAGGGGGACGTAGGGGCACTGCCCTATGCCGACGCATCGTTCGATCTGGTGACCGCTTTTGAAACGGTCTATTTCTGGCATGATCTCGAAAAAGCTTTTGCCGAGGTCCTGCGCGTGCTCAAACCCGGAGGGCAGTTTCTCCTCGTATGCGAAATGGATGATCCGGCAAACACCACCTGGACCGGGCTCATTGACGGGATGACGGTCTATGCCGGCGAGGACCTGAAGGGTCAGCTGGAACAGACGGGTTTTGCACCCGTCCGCCTGTTACGGAACAAAAAGGGCTGGATCGGTCTGCTGGCCGAAAAAGCGGAAAAGGGACTTTTATGAAAAAGCAGACAAAAATCGACTATGCAAATTGGATACCGGCAAAGCTGCCGACCACCTTAGGCGTGACCGGCCTCCTGCTGGCCCTGCTGTTTGCCGCCAGTTTTCTGCCGGCAGCAAGCGTTCCCGTTATCATCCTTCGGATTTTTTTCGCTGCCGCCGCGCTTCTGACGCTGGCCTTTTTCGGATACATGGCCCGCGCCCGCCGTCTGCTCTCTTATGAGGGCGGCGGCGTGCAGGGCAAAATTCTGGACAATGTACTGCGCTATCTCGATTGGGATGGGCACGGTACGCTTCTGGACATCGGCTGCGGCAGCGGCGCGCTGACCATCAAGGCCGCAAAAAAACATCCGGATGCACGCTGCGTCGGCATGGACTACTGGGGCGCAATGTGGGACTACGCGAAGAATCAGTGCGAAACCAACGCGGAGCTGGAAGGGGTTGCAAAACGCACGTCCTTTCAAAAGGGCGATGCAGCGCATCTGGATTTTCCCGACGGGCACTTCGATGCCGCGGTAAGTAATTTTGTCTTTCACGAGGTACGCACCCAGCCGGATAAGCTGGCGCTGATCCGGGAGGCCCTGCGGGTGCTGAAGCCCGGCGCGCCCTTCGCGTTTGAGGATGTCTTTTTCTCTCAGAAGAATTATCCGGATTTGAATCTGCTGTTAGAAACGCTGTCCAAGGAGGTAACGGAAATCCGCTTCGTGGACACCCGGAAGAACAGCTTTGTTCCGAAGTTGTTGAAGACACCTTTGGTCGCCGGGGAAATGGGATTGATCTGTGGGAGGAAATGAGGCGGCAGGCTTGCATTCTTATTGGACGGATACCGCCTATATTAAAAAGAGAGGTTGCTGACGAAAAAATACCGTCTGCTTTTTTTGCAGACGGTATTTTGTGCTGACGACGCTTATTTCTTTCTTACGGGATAACAGACCTCGGTTACCCACTCTTCGGGATTTTGCGTTTCATGGGGACTGACATGATAGATATTGAAGGAAAGGCCGTTAAAGTCATAGCCGTTATCCTGAACCCAGTTTGCCACGGCCTCGTTGACCTCATCCACCTTTTCATAGCTGCCCTGGTAGGTGGCGGAAGCAATTAAAACAGGGGGCTCGGTTTTGAACACGACATGCCCGGTGTCCGGGTAGCTGCCCCGCACGGATTTCTGTACCTCCACATCCACATTGGATTCCTTGTACTCGCCGTCGTGGAAAATCGCCAGCGTATAGCAGGGATCGCCGTCCTGAATGTTCAGGGGTGCGGTTTCCTTCATCAGAATGTGCCAGAGCATGCCCTCCTGATCGTAAGCGGGAATGATCTGCCGAACGCTGGCAACGTAGCGTTCGGGCAGCGTTTTTAAGATTACATTGTAACTCATCGCGGTTCCATCCTTTCTCAGCCTTTTGATGGCTGTTTCAAGGAGCAGTAAACGGCGGCCGGTTTCCTCGGCTTCCGCTTTCACCTCGGCCCGCTTTACCGTCAGAAACTCTGCCAGCTTTTGCGGATCATCGTAGATTTTCAGGATTTCCCCGACAGCGGACAGGCCGAAGCCCATATCCTTGAGGGCGGCAATCTGGCCTGCCACCGGAAGCTGATCCTCACCGTAATAGCGGTAGCCTGTAAAAGGATCGGTGCTTTTGGGCACCAGCAGACCGATTTCGTCGTAATGCCGCAGCATCCGGATACTGATCCTTGACAGTTTTGAAAAATCACCTATTTTCAGCATGGCTGACACCTCACGCGCGTGTGCTTTTTTGAGCTCAGTTACAGTATAAAGTATCCCATAATGGGAGAGTCAAGAGGTATTTTACAATTTATCCCGCCGCGGCTTAAAATTTATCTTTCCGTTCTTTTATGGCGTTTTTTCGCCTCATACATTTTTTTATCGGCCAGCTTGATGATCTCCTCCGCCGTTAAGCCGGAGTCCGGCATTGTTACTACTCCCTGAGATACCGTAATGCCAATATCGCTGCCCTGTATGGGGAACGCCGCTTTATCAAAATCCTGATAAATCCGCTGTGAAACGCGGTGCGCCTCTTCGCTGCCGGTATTGTTCAGGCAGATCACGAACTCGTCGCCGCCGTAGCGGGCCGCCCAGTCCGTCTCGTTTCTGATGCATTTCCGGATCGTCCCCGCCGCGAATTTCAGAACCTGGTCCCCGGCCGCATGACCGAAGGTGTCGTTGACCGTCTTCATATTGTCAATATCGATGAAAATAACCGACAGCGGCTTCTGGCCCACCATCGCACCGACAATATCGGTGGGCAGACGGTCATCCAGAAACCGGCGGTTATACAAAGACGTCAGCTCGTCCCGGATGACCATATCGTTGATATCCCTGACCGCGTTAAACAGCACCTGACCCTTATTGTATTCGCCCGTGCCGATCATCATGGTATCCGTCGCGTTTTTCAGAATCTCCAATACCACGGGGCGCTCCTCGGAGTCGATCGGCAGGGCCGTGACCAGCATAATCGCATCGGGGCTGTGCTCCAGCTTCATAAAGCTCTTCTGCTCCCGGTGTGCCCGGATCGACACGCAGTTTTCGCAGATGCGCCCGCTGCTCCAATAGGCGTAACACGCCTCGCACGTTTCGGCCGTACCGTTATTGCGGTATTCCATAACCCTTTTCCGCACGGGGTCCACAAGACGGACCGCATCATACATTTTGTGAAAAAAGTCTAAGTTCGCCTGCAATTTGTCCAGCGTAATTTTTTCGGTCATACATACTCTCCTTAAGATGATAAAACGGAAACAACGGGATGCGCTCAAGAGCAGAAAAACAAAGTAAATTCTGCACAGTCGGGTAATAATGTTTTTTATTATACAATGAGAATGCAAATATGGCAAACTACAGACAGGAGATCATAAAGCATCCCAAATTTCCAGCTCAGATCGGATGGGCAGGCTCTATCGCCGCTGCCGGGGTCGCGCTCTCTTTTCTGGTGATCGACGACGGGCGTGTGGCCCAGCGCGGAACACACGACGAGCTGATGGCTCAGGACGGGATTTACCGGAACTTTGTCTCCATCCGTCAGTCGGCGGAAGGGTGGAAAATCACCTGAACCGGGCAGAAACACAGCCGGTTGTAAGAACGTCTTATCTTGCATTCTTCCGGATTTTTTGATATCATTATTTTCAAATATGAAAACCACCGTGCCCCACTCCAAAGACAAGGTTGGAATCCTATGCGAATCATCATCTCTCCCGCAAAGAAAATGAATGTGGACACCGACAGCCTGCCCTGTGAAAGCCTGCCGCAGTTTTTACCGGAGGCGGAAGCACTGCTTTCCGCCCTGCGGGGCATGGACCGCGCCGAGTTAAGGCGTCTGTGGCGCTGCAACGATTCGATCGCCGCGCTCAACTACAGTCATGTGCGGACGATGGACCTGTATGAAAACCTGACTCCCGCTATTCTGTCTTACGAGGGCATCCAGTACCAGTACATGGCCCCCGGCGTGTTTGAGGACAAACAGTTTGCATACATCGATGAGCATCTGCGCATCCTGTCGGGATTCTATGGTCTCCTGCGCCCTTTCGACGGGGTAACGCCCTACCGTCTGGAAATGCAGGCGAAGCTGTCGGTAGACGGAAAGAAAGACCTCTATGCCTTCTGGGGAGAAAAACCGGCGCGCCGGCTTTGTTCGGAGACCGGCTTTATCCTGAATCTGGCCTCCCGGGAATACAGCAAGGCGGTTTCGAGCCATCTGCCGAAATCGGTCCGCTTTCTCACCTGTACCTTTGGGGAATTCATTGATGGCAAGGTCGTCGAAAAGGGTACCCTGTGCAAGATGGCCCGCGGGGAGATGGTCCGCTGGCTTGCGGAAAATGCGGTAACGGACCCCGGCGGGGTCAAGGATTTTGACCGTCTGGGATATACTTATCATAACAATCTTTCCACGGACGATCATTTCGTATTTATCAAAAAGAAAACCCAACGGAGTTCAATATGATAAAACCAATTTGTAAAGATCCTGTTTTTCTGAGCCGGAAGTCGGTTCCGGCGACGAAAGCCGACCTGCCGGTCGTCAACGATCTGCTGGACACCCTGAGGGCCAACGCGGCGGAGTGCGTCGGCATGGCGGCAAATATGATCGGCGTCAACAAACGCATCCTCGCGTTCAGCCTTGGCCCCGTGAACATTCCGATGATCAATCCGGTCATTGCAAAGCGCGCCGGACCGTATGAAACGGAAGAGGGCTGCCTGTCGCTGACCGGCGTGCGGAAAACCACCCGGTACCGGTCCATTGAAGTGGAGTTCCTTGACCGGAGCTTCCGGCCCCAAAAGCAGACCTTCACCGGATGGACGGCACAGATCATTCAGCATGAAATCGACCACTGCGAAGGAATCCTGATCTAAAATACTACAGGGATATGGAGTGACTCCATATCCCTGTTCTCATGAATAACGCCCAAAGAATCCGTGACTCCGTCAGGCCAGCTTCCAGCCGATCGCCTCTCTGCGGGCATTGAGGAATTCGGAATAGATGCCGGGCTGCCCCGCCAGTTCCTGATGGGTACCCCTCTGCACGATTTTCCCGCCGTCCAGAACCAGAATCTGTTCGGCCTTTTCCACCGTTTTCAGGCGGTGCGCAATCATGATAATCGTTTTGTTGTGCGTCAGCGCGTCGATCGCTTTCTGCAGCTCGGCCTCGTTTTCCGGGTCCACATTCGCGGTCGCCTCGTCCAGAATGACGATCGGCGCGTTCTTCAGCATGGCCCTGGCGATGGAAATCCGCTGCTTCTCCCCGCCCGAAAGGGAGCAGCCGCCCTCGCCGACCATGGAACCGTAGCCCTGCGGGAGAGCGGAAATGAACTCGTCGCAGCAGGCCGCTTTCGCCGCGGCGGCCACCTGTTCATGCGTCGCGTCCGGCTTTCCGAATTTGATATTATTTTCAATCGTATCGTTAAAAAGGTAGACGTCCTGAAAAACCATGGCGATATTTTTCATCAGGCTGTCCAGCTTATATTCCCGCACATCGTGTCCGCCGACGGTGATGGAGCCGCTGTCCACATCCCAGAAACGGGCGATCAGGCTGCACAGCGTGGTTTTTCCGCCGCCGGACGGGCCGACGACCGCCGTCGTGGTTTTTTCCGGAATGGTCAGGCTGACGCCGTCCAGAACCTTCCGGTCCCCATAGGAAAAGCCAACGTCCCGGAATACAATGCCGGAGGCTTTGGGGGCCAGCTCCCTGCCCTCGGTATCCATCGTCGGCGTATCGTCGACGGAATTGGCCTTTTCCATGGAGGCGTCCATCATCTGCAGCACGGAAGCCATATTCCCGGCGGATTCCAGCTCGCCGTAAACCATAAAGGAGGCGATGAGCAGCAGCAGGCAGTTTACCAGCGGCAGCTCCCCGTTCAGATAGAAAGCCAGCGTAGCGGTCAGGATGGCGACGCTCGCGACGCGGATCACAGCCCCTTTCAGGATATCCCATGGAATGACGTTCCGGGTAACCGCCAGATTCCGGGCGCAGCTTTCATCAATGGATTTTCGGATTTCCTGATCGCCATCGTTTTCCAGCCCAAAGGCTTTGACCACGCTCATGCCCTGCAGGTATTCCATCACGGCGGAAACCAGGCTTTCCTGCGCCCTCTGGCGTTTCGGAAAGCTTTTTGAAACGCCGCGCTGCGCCGCCTCGGTCGCCAGCAGATAGACGGCCATACCCGCTAAAACAATCAGCCCGATGCGCCAGTCGATCACGCATACGCCGAGGCCCAGCGCGGCGGAAGTGAGAAGCCCGCCCAGAACGCTCACCATGCACCGGGCGGCGGAGTTTTCCACATCCCCCAGCGTTGTGGTGACCACCCCGGTAATATTGCCAAGGCTGTTTTGATTGAAATACCCCATGGGGATATAGCGCAGGCGGTCCCCGATATGGATGCGTTTATCCGATACCATAAAATACCCGATCTGCGTCTGCTGCATATTGGAGAAGAAGGAAGCGGCGGCTTTTCCGGCGATCGAGACCAGCATGACGATCAGCGCGGTCCAAGCGGTTTTGGCGTCGCGATTTCCCGTTGTCAGCGCCTGCAGCACCAAAAGCAGCGCATAAAACTGCAGCGCGGAGAATGCCGAGCCGACAAAGGAAACCGCGATGGATCTCCACATCTGCCCCCGGCGTTCGCCGGAAAAAGCGGCTATTTTTTGAAATACATGAAACATTTTTTATCTCCTCCCTCAGCCCTGATCCCGGGCGCCTATATGCGCCGCCCACATTCCGGCGTATAGGGGACAGTCCCGGAGCAGCTCTTCCTGTGTGCCCTGCGCCGCGATCCGTCCCTTCTGAACCACGACGATGTTGTCGGCGTCGGTGATGGTAGACAGCCGGTGCGCAATGACGATCAGCGTTTTTCCCTTTGTCAGGGCGGAAATCGCCTTCTGGATAGCGGCTTCGTTCTCGGGGTCGATCGAGGAAGTGGCTTCGTCCAGAATCACGACCGGAGCGTCCTTGAGCATTGCGCGGGCAATCGCGACGCGCTGGCGTTCCCCGCCCGAAAGGCGGCTGCCGCCGCTGCCGACGACCGTGTCAAAGCCGTTTTCCAGCCGGCGGATAAATTCCCCGCAGCCGGCCGCCGCTGCCACGGCTTCCACCTCCGCGTCCGTCGCGCCTTTGTGCCCCGTGCGGATATTCTCGCGCACCGACCGGTCGAAAAGATAGTTATCCTGTGAAACATAGGCGATCTGCTCCGTCCACTGCCGCAGGGGAATTTTTCGCAAATCCACCCCGTTGGCGCTGATCCCGCCGCCCGTCACGTCCCAGAAGCCCGCGATCAGCTTGGCAATGGTGGACTTTCCCGAACCGGAGGGCCCGACCAGCGCCGTCACCGTGCCGGGACGGATTTTGAGATTGACTTCGTGAAGCACCTCTTCGTTGTCCTTGCCGTAGGAGAACGAAACGTCCCGCAGGGCAATCTCAGGATTTTTCAGCCTGACCGGCGTCTGCGGCCGCTCCAGCTCGGGGGACTCCAGGATCGCGGAGATTTCCGCCACATTGGAGGAGACGACCGCTAAATCGTCTATAAAGGTCATCGCAGCCATGATCGGCCCGGTCAGGCCCAAAGACAGCACGATGATGGTCAGAAAGCTTTCGGCGGAAAGGCTGCCGCCCGCCCAGAAGGCAAAGCCCGCCGGCAGCACGGACGTTAGCACGGCCGGAATCACGGCTCCCCACGCGCACATGTACTTCAGGTTGTCGCCGAACCAGTCGACATAATACTGCCCGTTCGCCCTGACTGCGTCGGCATATTTCCGGTAGGAACCGGCGGACTGGCTGAACGCCTTGACCACCTGAATCCCGCCGACATATTCCACAATGGCGTTGTTCATCCGCCGCCCGGTTTCCACCGCCCCGGCCCAGCGCTTGGCATAGGTTTTTCCGCTCTGCGACACAAGGAAAAGGCCGATCACCAGCGTGATCAGGGAAATCAGCGCCATGCGCCAGTCAAGGACCAGCAGGTAAACAAAGATGGCGGCGGGCACCAGCGCGTTGGAGGTCAGCTCCGGAATCAGATGGGCAAGGGTGGGCTCCATCCCTTCCACACGGTCCACAATGGTGGTTTTGTACTGGCCGGAGGGGGTGTCCAGCACCGTTCCCATCGGAACCCTTGCCAGCTTCGCGGTCAGCGCCTTGCGCAGGTCGCGCAGGGTGTGATAGGTCGCGGTATGGGAAATCAGGGTGGACAGGCTGCCGAAAACCACCTTGCCGAGATACCCGGCGAGGGCGACCCCGCACCACGTCAGGCAGGAATTCCAATCCGCGCGCCCCGACAGCAGCAGCCGGATCACGGCAGCCGCGCAAAAATAGGGGACCATCCCGCCGGCTACCCCCAGAACCGCCAGAACCACGGAGCCGACGAAGCTTCCGCGATAGGGCGCGGCCCAGCCCCACAGTCTGGCGGCGGCACCGGGTCCTTTTTTCTCTTTTTCTTCTTTCATAACAAACATCTCCTTTAGTTAGCTATAGCTAACTAAATAGCAAAAAATCAGGGGCTTACGATTTCGGCAGCCCCAGAATTTTGAACCAGCCGGCGGAATAGAATTCCCGCAGACTGTTCATGTAGACGACGGCCTTTTCAAAAGGCATGTCGTGGCGCACCGTTTCAAACATCCCCGAAAACAGGGCGCTGGCAAGAATGTGGATCAGCCCGTCGTCAAGGGGATAGACCGGAAGCCCCGCCGCTGTCATCCGGTCGATCAGGGTACGGCTCGCGTTGACTTCGATTTCGATCAGCGTGTCGATATAATGCTCGTATTTTGTCCCCGCGGCACAGGAACCGATCAGCTTGAACGCGTCGAAATGGCTGTAGATATGCCGGATCATCCACATCTGCCCGTCGTCCGAAACCTCCGGCAGACCGGCAAGCTGACGTTCGAGCGGCAGCTCTGAAAAGGACTGCTGAATCTCGCGGTAGCGGGCCACCAGCTGACGGGCCGGTTCCTCCACCAGGGCTTCAAACAGGGCTTCCTTGTCCAAATAGTAGCGGTAGATCGCCCCGGTGGTAACGCCCAGGGAAGCGGAAATATCGCGCAGCGAAGCGCCCTGAAAGCCTTTGGAAAGAAATTCCTTCTTCCCGGCCTCAAGCAGATCGTCCGCGAGCTTTTGATTCATCCGTTTCATGACAGGCTCCCATAAGATAACTTCGTTATTCAATAACGCTGTTATCATAAAGCTAAAAAAATTTTTTGTCAAGGCCCCGCATGGCCAGCTTACGAAAAAAACGGCCGCTCCGCTGTTCAGCAGAGCAGCCGCCCAAGCTATAAAATTATTTCAGGCCGTCCAGACCAACGGTATTTTTGTCGCCCCCAACCAGAGGAGCGCCCTTTTTGCCGCCGACCGTCATGTCGCTGGTGCAGCTGTCCTCTACCTTGGAATTGCTGTAACCGTACCCGGCGACGGTACCGGTCAGAGAACCCGCGCTGATACTTCCCGTGCTTGTGCAGTCGCTGACCACAAACGCGTTCGGCTCGGGGCGCTGTTCCTTGTACGCCTGCATGAAGAACCCGCTTTCGACGATGCCGCCGATTCTTTCTGTGCTGGCCGGCGCGGTGATGTCCTCTTTTACCGTACATCCGCTGATCGCCGTCGGCGTCTTGGCATCATTTCCCGCGTGACCGAACCTGTCGCGGAGCAGGAGACGATGGAGCTCTCCTCCATCCCGCCGGCAAGCACGCCGATTCCCTGCGCGTTGTCCCCGTTCAGCGTGACATCGGCGTTTGCCTTACAGTTTTTGATATCGCAGAAGCCGCCCCCCACGATCCCGCCGACCAGAAAGTTGCCGGCCACGCTGTTTGTGCCCTGAAGCGTAATGTTTTCCACCGGTTTCTTGGAAACTCCGTAGCCGATGACGCCGCCGACCAGCATATTGCCGGAGACTTTGACGTTTTCGGCCACCAGATCGGTCACGGACCCGTTTTCACCGGCCACGCATCCGAACAAGCCGACGCGGCGCTGCTTCCCTCCGGGCTGCCGCAGCCGGAAAAGCAAAGGGCAAACAGCATAACCATGCTTAAAACTAACTACAGCAATTCCATTTCAGTTCGCGAGACAAAACACGTTCCTCCCCCGCCTTGGGCGGGGGAGGAACGTAACCTTGCTGCAGAATCAACTGGGAATGCTAAGAAAGAAGGAACCCGATGCGTATCGAAACCTATGGAAAGGCAGGGCGGCCCTGCATCTCTGGCCGGGCGGACAGACGTGTCGCTGGCGGTAGAAGCAGGCTTCGGACACTGCGGTTTCCTGATGCGGGAACCGCAGAAATTTGCAAAACTGTTAATGGAGGAATGAACGATGACACCCGTACTGTCTGCGCTTTTGGAAGGACTGGTCTGGTCCGCCCTGTGGGTTGCCATGCTGATGCCCATGTTTTTCCGCTTTCCTTGGCTGCTGGTCCACGACTTCCCGAACCCACCCCCGTGCAGCGCCGGAACGGAATTCTTTTTACCGTGTTCTGGTATGTGATTCTGCTTGGCACGCTGACGGCGGCGGGGCTTGTTCCCTACGGTTCCGGTCCGGTCCCGTTCGGCGCCGTCTTTCTGCATCTGTGGATTATCTGCATGACCTGGAATGTGGTGGACCTGCTGGTTCTGGACTGGCTGGTATTCTGCACGATCACGCCCAAAAGCTTTATCCTGCCCGGCACCGAAAGCTGCAAAGGCTATAAGGACTACCGCTTCCACTTCATCGGTTTTCTAAAGGGCTGTGTTTACATGACGCTGTTCGCCCTGATTTTTTCCGGGATCGATTTTGCTGTTCTGAAATTATTGATCTGGTAAATTCAAATACTGTTAAAGATTCCCCACACCGCTCGATTTGCGCAATCCCTTTTGAAGCCTCTTGCCATTCCGGTTTATTTCGTGTTACACTGTAATCAGAAATAAGGTGCTGCATTCACGCAGCAGTACATCGGCCGGAAAAACGGGACGTATCAACAAGTCCGGACAGGTAGGGGCATTATGACCACAAACAAAGAAGATTATCTGAAAGCAATTTATCACAGCGGCGGGCTGAACGAACGCGCTACAACAAAGGCAATCGCGGAACAGCTGGGAATCGCCTCCGCTTCCGTAACGGAAATGCTGGCGCGGCTGGCGCGGGAAGGGCTGATCCTTTATGAACCGTATAAGGGTTCTCAGCTGACGGAAAAGGGGCTGAGGGCCTGTATCGGCATTGTCCGCAGTCATGAGCTGTGGGAGGTGTTTCTCGTCCGCTATCTGGATTACAGCTGGAGCGAAGCGCACGAGGACGCGGAATTTCTTGAGCACGCGACAACGGAACGGCTGGCGGAGCGGCTGGACCACTTTCTGCAGCACCCCGAGGTCTGTCCCCACGGCGCGGTCATTCCGCGCCCGGAAAGTATCCCGGAGGAGCGGAAATTGAGCCCGCTTGCCTTCCAGCCGGTCGGAAAGGCCGCCGTAATCCGTCAGGTTGAGGAAGAAAAGGAGCTGCTGGATTATCTGGAGGGGCTGGGCATGAAAATCGGCTCATACGCAACCGTCCTTTCGTTCGGAGCGTACGACGGCCCGCTGGAAATCCTTCTGGACGGGCATCCGGTGCAAATCAGCCGAAAGGCCGCCGAAAAAATCCGGGTCGAACCGGAAGCATGACCCGCTGAAAACGGCCTGAACGGTCCCGCAGTTAGGGGATATCTGCGGACAGACTTTCGATTATAACATAACAGCCCTCCTTCCAACAAAAAGGAGGGCCGTTTTTATGCGCATATTCCATGCTTTTGCGAAGTTTTTCATTTTCTTCCGCTGAAGTACGGAGGAATCCCCGCGCAGGCGCCGGGCCGATTCATACAGGGATGTGAATTGACTTGGGAGCGATGCTCCGTTTTTTATTCAGCCGAGGAGCCATCCGTACAGCAGAATCAGCGCTGTGACCGCCAGCGCCGGGAGCTTGCGGAGGAGAATTTGTTTTGCGTATTCATCCATATCGGTTGCGCCTTCTTTCTGTGTCAGATAAACAAACGGACAATGGTGCTGAATAAAAAGCAGACGGCGATGCCGCATGCGGTGGGAACCAGAAAAGACACGGCGGTCCACCGGAGGCTTTGGGTTTCCTTGCGGATGGTGAGGCATGTAGTGGCACAGGGCCAGTGCATCAGGGAAAACAGGATGGTGCTGACGGCGGTCACCCACGTCCAGCCGTTTTGAACGAAGAGCTGCATCAGCGCGGGCCCTTCCAGTTCCAGCAGGCTTCCCTGCGCCATGTATGTCATGATAATGATGGGTACCACGATTTCATTGGCAGGCAGCCCCAGCAGAAAGCCGGTCAGAATCACGCCGTCCATGCCCAGCGCGCGGCCGAGGGGATCCAGAAACCCCGTCAGGCGCGCCAGCAGGGTCGCGCCGCCGACCGTAACATTGGCGAGCGCCCAGATCAGCACCCCGGCCGGGGCGGCGGCTGTGACCGCTCGGCCCAGTACCTTGAGGGTGCGGTCCACAATGCTGCGGACGATGACCTTGCCGATCTGCGGCCACCGGTAGGGCGGAAGCTCCAGCGTAAAGGAGGACGGGACTCCCTTCAAAATCGTCCTGGAAAGCAGCCTGGAAACCAGCAGGGTCATTCCCATCCCGAACAAGATAACCCCGACCAGAATCAGCGCCCCCAAGAACGAACCAAGCAGCCCGGTCGCCCCGCCGATCAGGAACATGGTAATAATGGAAATAATCGTGGGGAAACGCCCGTTGCAGGGAACAAAATTGTTGGTAATGATGGCGATGAGCCGCTCCCGGGGGGAATCGATGATGCGGCAGCCGGTAACGCCCGCCGCGTTGCACCCGAACCCCATGCACATGGTGAGCGCCTGTTTGCCGCAGGCGGCGCAGCCTTTGAAGCAGCGGTCCAGATTAAACGCTACGCGGGGCAGATATCCGAAGTCCTCCAGCAGAGTAAACAACGGAAAGAAAATAGCCATCGGCGGAAGCATGACGCTGATGACCCAAGCCATGACCTTGTAAACCCCGTGAATCAGCAGATCGGTCAATAATGCCGGCACACCGGCGGAAAATGCCGCGGCCGCCAGCCGCTCCTCCACCCGGAACAGTCCGTCGGCCAGCAGAGCCGAGGGAACGTTCGCGCCGGATATGGTGATCCAGAACACCGCCAGCAGGAGAAGCAGCATGATGGGAAAACCGGTAAGCCTGCTGGTAAACAGCTTATCCAGACGGCGGTCCCGCCGGCTGCTTCCGTTTGCGGTCACTGAAACAACCCCCCGGCTGATTTCCGCCGCGCACCGCACGAAGGCACCCGCCATATCGTCCCGAAGCCGCGTCCGGGAAACGCCCGCTTCCTCCATGCCGGCCCGCACATCCGCCAGTGTTTCCGAAAGCTCAGGAGCCTGCTCCGGGTCAAAGCCGAGACAATCCGCCAGTGAGGAACGAAGGCTTTCGTCCCCGTCCAGCAGCCGGGCGGCAAACCACCGGGCATCGGCTTTGCCGTGAGCGGCCTTTTCCGCCTGAGGCAGCAGCGCCTGAATGCCCTGCTCCACATAGCCGGGATAGGGAACAAGCGCCTGCTTTTCCTCCGGAGGCTCGCCGAGCAATTGCTCCACAGCGTTCATGACGTCCTCCAGCCCTTCTCCGGAACGGGCGGCCGTACCGATTACGGGGACTCCCAGCCGCCGGGAAAGCAGGGGAAGGTCGATATCGATCTGTTTCTTCTTCGCCTCATCCAGAAGGTTGACGCAGACCACGGTCCGCGGACAAGCCTCCATCACCTGCATCACCAGATTGAGGTTGCGCTCCAGACAGGTGGCGTCACAGACCACCACGACGGCGTCCGGCGAACCGAAACAGATAAAATCGCGGGCCACTTCCTCCTCGGTCGAGCGGGCCATCAGCGAATAGCTGCCCGGAATATCGACAAGAACGTACCCGTGTCCGTTCCGGGAACAGTACCCCTGGGCATTTGCCACGGTCTTTCCGGGCCAGTTGCCCGTGTGCTGGCGCATACCGGTCAGCGCGTTGAACACGGTGGATTTCCCCACATTGGGATTCCCGGCCAGCGCAACGACCCGGTCGCCGGCCTCTTTTTTATGAATTACAAGCCCCGCGCAGGAGGAGTTGAGCTCAGCGGCGGCTTTAAGCGCTGGCATCGGCGGCCTCCTCCAAAACAAGGACCGTATCGGAATCCTCACGGCGCAGGGCAATGACCGCCCCGCAGATTTCATAGGCGGTCGGGTCCCCCAGAGGGCTCAATTCCACACAGGTCACTTCCCGGCCTTCCACCAGACCCAGATCCTGCAGCCGCCTGCGCAGCCCCCCTTCGGCCGAAAGGCCCGAGACGATCGCCCGCCGGCCCGGGCGTATCTGTGTTAACGGTATCGTTTGCTTCACTTCCTATCCCTCCAATCCTTTCACTTTATCGTCAGTTAAAACCTTGAATGTGATATTTAGGTTATCCTATATTTTATATTATAATATACCTAATAATATGTCAACCCCCTGTATCAGGTTTTTTATTGTTTTCCGACACCAGCATATGTATTGCGCAAGGGCTTTGGAACACAGAAACGCGTTCTTCTGTTTTTATTCCGCCCAACGTCTTGACAAATAAAAACGGTTATGATAATTTAAAGAAAATAGGAAAAGGGGTGTCTGTTTGGAGACTGTTCTGTAAGGAACACGAATTGCGCAAAGGCTGAAAAGGCGATATCATCAATCGCTTTGTTTGCTGTGCAATCAGGTTTTATGCAGAACTGTGACAAACGGGCTTTTTTATTTGATAAAGCACTGCTTGGGCATAGTTTTGAAACTATGCCCTTTTGTTTTGCCGCAATTCGTGTTCCATCTTGTCTAAAAAAAGAAAAAATTTGAATGACGAGGTGCAATCCATTGAATCAGCTGATCCGTTACGGCGCGAAGGAGCGCCGGTTTGCAGAGGCGGCTCTCTATCCCGGCCTGCATCTGGCGAGAGTCGTATCCCAATATAAAGACCGATATAAAATCATCACGGAGGACGGCGAATGCTTTGCCGGGGTTTCCGGCAGGTTCCGTTATGAGGCGGCCGAACCGTCCCGGTATCCGGCGGTAGGCGACTTTGTCATGGCGGACCGCACCGGCGGCGGCTCCGGCGACGCGGTCGTCCATCGGGTGCTGCCGCGCAGCAGCGTTTTTGAACGGAAGGCCGCGGGCGGCGGGCAGCAAGCGCAGGTGGTGGCCGCCAACATCGACACCGTATTGATCTGCATGTCTCTGAACCACGACTGCAACCCGAGCCGCCTGGAACGCTATTTGTCCGTGGCATGGAGCGGCGGGGCGGTTCCCGTCGTCGTGCTGACGAAAGCCGACCTTTGCGCGGATTTACAAAGCGCAGTGGCTGAAATCACGTCGGCCGCTCCGGGTACCGACGTGGTCGTCACCTCCCGCTGCGATCAGAGCTCCTGCGACAGGCTGCTGCCCTATCTGCAGCCGGGCATGACGGCGTCCTTCATCGGGTCGTCCGGCGTCGGCAAATCCACCCTGATCAACCGGCTCGCCGGGGAAGATCTGCTCCGTACCTCCGGTATCCGTCAGGACGACAAGGGGCGGCACACCACCACCCGAAGGGACCTTCTGGTTCTGCCGCAGGGCGGTATTGTCATCGACACCCCCGGCATGCGCGAGCTTGGGGTGGAAACCGTCGACCTGTCCCGGTCCTTTTCCGACATCGACGACTTATCTTCCCAATGCCGTTTCCGGGACTGCACCCACACCGCGGAACCCGGCTGCGCGGTTTTGAAGGCGCTGGAGGCGGGAACGCTGGACGCCAGGCGGCTGGAAAGCTACCGGAAGCTGAAGCGGGAAGCCCGTTACGACGGACTTTCCTCAAGGCAGATTGAAAATGAAAAGTTAAACGGCATGTTTGAGGACGTGGGCGGGATGAAAAAAGCAAGAAAGTTCATCCGTCAGAATGACAAACGAAGAGGAGGATACTAAGTGATATCCATCAAAAGTAAAAAATATGATTTTCTGTCACCGCCGGTTGAATTTTTTAACCGCCGGTTAAAAATCAGAGAAAAAATTCAACTGCGATTCCATTGCGGCTTTCCCGACAGGCGGTTATACTGATAACAGGAAGAACCCGTTCCGGAAAGCGAGGAAAACGATATGGAATTATCCATCGGAAAGAACATTCAGGACAAACGAAAGTCCCTGGGTCTGACCCAGGAACAGCTGGCGTCCGCCCTTGGGGTCTCCATCGCGGCGGTTTCCAAATGGGAAACCGGCGGCGCCTATCCGGATATCACGCTGCTCGCTCCCCTTGCCCGCCTGCTGGACGTCACGGTGGACGGCCTGCTCGGGTTTGAGCCGCAGCTGTCGGAGGAGCAGGTCATGGACCTCTGCGGGCAGTGCTCCCGGGAATTTGAACGGGGTTCCTTTGAGCACGCGGTGGCATTGGCTGAAAAATACCGAAAGGAATATCCCAACAGTGCGCTTTTGAAGCTGCGCCTGGGCAGCGTCTGCATGATGCACACCCCCTGCGCCCGGACGGAAGAAGAAGCCGAAGGTCTGCTGAAACAGGCGGAGGCACTGATGCGGGACGCGGCAAAAAGCGAGGACGTTTCCACCCGGGAGGCAGCCTGGCAAAGTCTGTGCGCCCTGCTGATGCAGAAGGAACGCTACGGGGATGCGCTGAAGGCGCTGGAGCAGATCCACCAGCCGGTCACGGACCCCGCGGCGATGAAGGTTTCCGTGTATTACGCGATGGGCGATCTAAAAAAATCCAAACAGACGGCGCAATATTTACTGGCAAACCACCTGACCGCCTGCGACATTGCGCTGGGGACCCTTTCAAACCTTGCGAAAAAAGAGAAGGACTATCCTCTTGCCCTGAAAATGGAGGACCTGAGCCTTCGGCTTTTCCGGATGTTTGACCGGGATAAGCTTTACGGACAGAACCTGAACCATTATCTGATGATCGCACAGTGCTGTGCGGAGGAGGGGAAAGTACGGGAAACACTGGACGCGCTGCATGACTTTGTGACGTGCGCACGCACGCCGCTCGATTTGGAAGCGGTGAAAGCAAGTCCCTTTTTCGACAGCATCGAGATGCGTGAAACGCCCTATTCCGAAAGCTATCTGAACCGCTGTGCCTGCCGGATGGTGAAGGAAAACCCCGCGTTTGATTTTCTGAAGGGGAAACCGGAATTTATGGGGATTCTGGAGGAGCTTGCACGGCTTTCCGAAAAATGATTTCAATTGTACAAAGCCCTTCAAACATGCTAAACTAAGGAATACCTGATTGATTTGCCGGAGGACTGATTATGAGATACAATTGTGCGCTCATTGCCGTGCGCGATATGGCGCGTTCCAAACAATTTTACTGCGGACTGCTGGAAATGGAAGTAACCGCCGACTTCGGCGCGAACGTTACGCTGTCCGACTGCGTCGCTTTACAGACGCTGGATACCTGGAAGACGTTCCTGCACAGGGAGGAAACGGAAATCACCCTGGGGCACAACGCCGCCGAGCTGTACTTTGAGGAATCCGACATGGACCGTTTTCTGGAGAAGCTCGCGTCCCACCCGGGAATCGAATACGTTCACCCGCCGAAAGAACACGCCTGGGGGCAGCGGGTGGTACGCTTTTATGACCCCGACCGCAACATTATCGAAGTGGGAGAGGAAATGACGACGGTGGCGCGCCGCTTTGCCGCGAGCGGTATGACTCCGGAACAGGTGGCCGCACGGATGGATGTCCCCGTCGGAGCCGTCCGGCACTGGCTGGCCGAATAGGGACTGCGAGTACGGATTTAAGAATGTGGAAGGAAAGCGCAGCGCGTGATCGGATTCAGGGGCCGTCCTCCGGAGGACGGCCCCTGTTATAAAAGAGGCCGCCAAAGCATGGCGGCCTCAAACTGTTTTCAGGATCTTATTCCTGTTCTTCAATTTCTTCAATATTGACATACTCCAGAATTTTTTCCGTAAAGACAATCCCGTTCAGATGGTCGATTTCGTGACAGAGGCATTTTGCCATCTCTCCCGTGACATCCAAAACGATTGGCTTTCCGTTTTCATCCAAAGCCTTTACCACGACATGGGACGGTCTTTTCAACCGGCCCCAGATACCGGGGAAGCTCAGGCATCCCTCGATCACCGTCTGCTCGCCGCTTTCTTCCACGATTTCAGGATTCACCAGCTTAAAGAGCCCTTCCCCCATATCGGCGACGACTAAACGCCTTAGGATCCCGACCTGATTTGCGGCCAGACCGCCGCCGTTCGGGGCATGGTACATTGTCTCCGCCATATCGTCGAGAAGCTGGCGGATATGGCCGTCCACCTCGGCAACGGGTTTGCAGACCTTACGAAGAATTTCATCATCAAACGTTCTGATTTGCCGCAACGCCATCTGTCACCCTCCTGCTCGATTCCGCCCTCGATTTCCTCTCACTGTCTTCAAACAAAAACACGCTCTCAATCGGCTCACCGAATACCCTTGCGATATCGTACGCAAGCCAGACGGAAGGCTCATTCTTTCCGGTTTCAACCGCATTGATCGCCTGTCTGGACGCGCCCACCAGCTCGCCCAGCTGCTCCTGGGTCAGCCCAAACAGCTCCCGAAGCTCTTTGACTCTGTTTCTCACATTCAGCCCTCCAAAGTAAAGTTTACCTTACATATATAGTAGCATAGGAATGCATTTATGTCAACTTGACCTTACATTCTTTTGAAAGGATTCCCTTCACCGGAATTTATGGTATAATTTGCAAAGAAAGTGGAGGCGCGCAGACAAATGGAAAAATCGAGAATGTATCAAATACTGTCCGATCTGAACAGACTGAAATGGAGCGTTACCTATAAGGGAATCATTGCCGGAATGATCGCGGGGCTTCTGGTGACGCTTTACCGCCTGGGGATTGAATTCGGCACCGAAAAATCGCTGGAGGCGTATCAGTTTTTACGGCTGCATCCGATCTATATCGTTCCGTGGATGCTCTTTATCGCGATTGCAGGATACCTTACCTACCGGCTGGTAAAGCTGGAGCCGTACGCGAAGGGGAGCGGAATTCCGCAGGTTGCGGGAATCGTCCTGTTCGGAATGAAAATCAAATGGCACACCGTACTGCTTGTGCGTTATCTGGCGGGAATCCTGACGTCTTTTTTCGGCGTTTCTCTGGGCAGGGAAGGTCCGTCCATCCAGATCGGGGCCGCCGGCAGCCAGGCGTTCGCAAAGAAGGCCGGAAAAAACAAGCTGGAGGAAAACTGTCTGATTACCGCGGGCGCTTCGGCCGGTCTTTCGGCAGCGTTTAACGCGCCGCTGTCCGGGATTATGTTTGCGCTGGAGGAAATTCACCGGACTTTTTCCCCCAATATCCTGATTGGCGCAACCACGGCCGCGCTGACGGCCGATCTGGTATCAAAATATTTTTTCGGGCTGAAGCCGGTGCTGAATTATACAGACATCCCACAGTTGCCCATCCGATATTACGGCCTGCTGCTGCCTCTTGGGATTCTCTCCGGAATTGTGGGGGCCGCTGCCAACAAGGGCCTGCTGGACATTAGCCTGCTCTACGCGAAGCTGCCCGCTTTTCTGCGTCCCGGCGCCGCGCTGCTTCTTGCCCTGCCCTGCGGGCTGCTGATTCCCCAGGTGCTGGGCGGCGGCCAGAATCTGATCAAGCTGTCCGAAAGCGCCCAGATCAGCATTTCCCTGCTGGGGATCTATCTGGTTATGAAGCTCGCCTTTACCTGTGTCTGTTTCGGAAGCGGGATTCCCGGCGGTATTTTTATGCCCATCCTCTCCCTGGGGGCCATGACCGGGTGTATTTTCGGGAAAATGATTACCGTATGGGGCCTGTCGGCGGACTATATTCCCGCGTTCTGCGTCTGCGCAATGGCGGGAGCCATGTCCGGCTCCGTAAAAGCGCCCGTCACCAGCATCCTGCTGATGGCGGAAATGACGGGTTCGCTGGTACACCTGCTGCCGGTCGCGGCAGTCGCTTTTATTGCGCTGCTTACCTCCGATGTGCTGAAAATCTCCCCGGTTTACGAGGTGCTGCTGGAACGGCTGACCGATGAGGAAAAGGATAGCGCCGGCGGGAAAAAGGCGGGCGCCATCATTGAAATTCCGGTGGAGCTTGGCTCTAAGGTTGCCAGAAAAAAGGTGAAAGACGTCGGCTGGCCGGAGGGCGCGCTGATCGTATCCCTGCACAGGGGAAAAAAGGAGCTGGTCCCCAACGGGGAAACACAGATTCTGCCCGGCGACTATCTGGTGGTCCTTTCCTCCGAGCAGGGATTTGATGAAATGAACCGGTCGCTCATGGAGCTTTGCCGTTCCGATTTATAAATGACCCGCGACGGCGCGCTGCGCCTGTGGTATAATACTGTTATTCTATCGAATGCGGGTGAAACGAATGGACGATAAAATCGAACAGACCCTCCGTCAGCTGCAAAGAAACCGAATGACGGGTTATTTCGCGGAAAGCCGCGAGGAGGTAACCGGACTGCTTTCAAAGCTCCTCCGTCCCGGAGAAACGGTCGGATGCGGGGATTCCGTCACGCTGGAGCAGCTCGGCGTGTATGATTTTCTGCGGAACGGGGATTTTGTTTTCCTCGACAAATACCGCGAAGGGCTCTCCCCGGAAGAAAAGCGGGAGCTCTACATTAAAAACTTTTCCGCGGACACGTTCCTTACCGGCACAAACGCGGTGACCCGGGACGGCAGGCTGTTCAACATCGACGGAAACGGCAGCCGGGTGGCCCCTATGGTGTACGGCCCGAAACAGGTGATCGTTGTCATCGGGGTAAATAAAATCGTCGGCTCCGTGCAGGAAGCGGTGGAGCGCGCCCGACAGGTCGCGGCGCCCCTGGACGCGAAAAGGCTTGGCAAAAACACCCCCTGCGCAAAGCTCGGCCGGTGTGTCGACTGCCGCCACGAGCAGCGGATCTGCAACGATTTTGTCCTTATTACCGGCAACTTTGACAAAAACCGATTCAAAATCATCCTTGTAAATGAAACCCTCGGCTATTGAAACGACAATTGTTTCTGTTTCGGCAATTTCACGGCGGACACAGCATAAACGTTGAATAAGCGGGTCCTATCCTGCAATGATCGGATTTTGCGGTACGCCGTTAAAAAATACATTATGTACGTTCGTGGCCCTGGTTGCACAGCCTGTCGAAGATCACCTCTTTGGACAGCGCAAAAAGGCCGTATATTCCCGAATTCTTTTCCAGCAGGGCGGGAACCACCTGTACCGGGGCAAACGCGTTTTCCCGCACGATCCGGTTGATGATCGGAAGCATCTGCGCGTGAAAAACGGTATATTCCCCGCCGAATATCACCAGATCGCAGTTCAGCAGACAGACAATGTTGGAAATGCTTCCGCCGATAATGACCGCAATGTCGTCCACACATGCTTTCAGGAACGGGTCGCCGTCCCGCCACACCCGGATAATATCCTTGAATCCGATCTTTTCGGGGCTTTTCCCGAGGGCGGCAAAAGCGTCCCGCGTGCTCTGCGGCGCTTCCCTGCGGATTTTGTCCGTCAGTCCGTGGATGTTGGCCGAGCCGCCCAGATTGTTGAAGGACATCCCGCGCGCGCGGGCCGTCTCGTTTTGAATGGTGATCTCGTTCGCGATCTCACCGGCGCAGTTGGCGCTCCCCCCGTAAAGCTCTCCGTTCAGGATAATGCCCGCGCCCAGCCCGAGGCCGCCGCTGACGTATACGAGGTCCCTGGAATTTTTTCCCGCGCCGCTGGTGAACTCTCCCACCGCCGCCGCGTTCACGTCGTTGACCACCAGCACCGAGGTGCCGAAGCACTCCTCCATCTGCCGCGAAAAATCGCCCATGTTCCAGTTGGCAAAATTGGAGTTGGCAAAAAAGGTCCTGTTGACCGGGTCATAGATGCCGGGGCACGAAATGGCGATGATGGCCAGGTCCCCGCTGGTCAGGTTGTTGGAGGAAAGCAGAAGCCTGACCGCATTCAGCACCAGCTCCAGTCTGGTGGCGTAAGGGGAATCATTGGAAATGTTTACCGTAAATTTATTGATGATCTCCCCACCCAGATTGGCAAGCACGAAAATCGGGTCCTCGAAATTCAGCTCAATCGCAATCATATACTGGTATGTTTTGTTAAATTTCAACAAAATCGGTTTTCTGCCTCCGGAGGACATGGAAACCCCCTCGCCGAACTCCTGTATGATGCCCATGTTCAGCAAAGCTGCAATATTTTCCGTCATAGCGGACTTGCTGATGAACAGCTCACGCGCCAGTTCGGCCCTGGAAATCGGCTCGTCGCTATAGATTTTGTCCAGAATCACCCTTTGGTTGATTGACCTGATATGTGTTTGGTCCACAGTCTGTTTGATGTTCATCACGATCCGTTCAAAAAGGTTATAGTTCGTACTCTATACGAACTTTTTCATTAATCATATCACGGGAGAATATTAATTACAATACCTGGATTTTAAATAAAAAACAGTTATTTCGATTGACATTTTACTGAGTTGGTGGTAATATCAAATCTGTTAATAGTTCGGAAACAAAACAAACTAATGATTTTGCATCTTTCACACGGCGATCATTCACCTGCCGTGTTCCCCATCAGCGGTATTCTGTAGAAAGAAACTGTTTACTTTGTACAGAATTCAACAATATCAACTACATAAAGAAAGAAGTGATTCCTTTTATGAAAAAGAGCAAACTGCTTGCGCTGATTCTTGCGGCTTCCATGGTACTGGCAACCAGCGGCTGCGGCTTTACCGGCACAGCGAGCAGCGCCGCGGCATCCGGCCCGGCCCAGTCCGAAGGTACCGCAAAAACCTCGGACGGCACCATCACCGTCTACGACACCAATGAAATCAGGACCATGGTGCAGTGGGCCGCGTCCGACAACAACTCGTTTACCATCCTGAACAACGTATCCGAGGGTCTTTACCGCCTGAACGAAAAGCATGAGCCGGAACCGGCGCTGGCGGAAAGCTACAAGGTATCCGACGACAAGCTGACCTACACCTTTACCCTGAGGGACGGCCTGAAATGGAGCAACGGCACCGCGCTCACCGCAAAGGACTTTGTGTTCTCCTGGCTCAAGCAGATGAGCACGGACGCCACCAACGGCTATTCCTTCATTATGACGGATTACATAGTAAACGGCGCCGAGTACCTTGACAACAAGGCCAAGGCGGAGGACGTCGGAGTAAAGGCGCTCGACGACAAGACTTTAGAAGTAAAGCTCAAGCAGCCCACCCCTTATTTTGTCAGACTGACCGTTCTGCCCATGTTCTTCCCGCTCAACGAGGAATATGTCAAGTCACAGGGCGCAAACTATGGCTTGAAAGCGGAAAATATGATTTACTGCGGCCCGTACACCCTTGCCACCTATGACCCGGCAAGCGGCAGCACCCTCAAGAAGAACGACAGCTACTGGGATGCGGCAAACGTCAAGGTTTCCAACGTCAATGTCCGCATTATCAAGGAGCAGGCCACCGCGCTCAACGCTTACAAGTCCGGCGAGCTCTCCCGGGTAACGCTTTCCTCTTCCGATGTGCCGGCAATGAAGTCCAGCGCCGAATTCAGCTCCACCAGCGAATTCAGGACCAACTACCTCCAGTTCAACCTTGCCAATAAAGCGGTTTCCAACAAGAACATCCGCCTTGCCCTCGGCTACGCCGTGGACCGCGCGACCCTGGCGGACGTTGTTCTGGCGGACGGCTCCGCTCCGGCTACCGGCCTGATCGCCAACGGCATGTACGGCGACGGCACCAAATCCTTCCGTGGGCTGAACGGCGACATCACCACCTTTGACGCCGCAAAAGCCAAGGAATACTGGGAGAAGGGCGTAAAGGAGCTGGGCAGCGCGCCTTCCCTGACCCTTCTGACGGAAGACGATTCCGTGACAAAGACAGTCGCCACCTATATTCAGGGCGAATTCAAGAAGAATCTGGGAATCGACGTCAAGATCGACTCCAAAACAAAGAAAGCAAAGAATCAGCTGATGGACGACAACAACTACCAGATGGCCGTCACCGCGTGGGGCGCCGACTATGACGACGCCATGACCTATATGGACCTGTGGACCAACGGCACGCCGTACCGCGGAAACTACAAGAGCGACACCTACAACTCCCTGATTGCCGACGCGAAGAAACAGACCGACGACGCGAAACGCCTGCAGGATATGCTCTCCGCCGAAAAGACGCTGGTTTCCGAAGACGCGGTTGTTTCCCCGCTGTT
Source organism: Caproiciproducens sp. CPB-2 (assembly GCF_036287215.1). Taxonomy (NCBI): domain Bacteria; kingdom Bacillati; phylum Bacillota; class Clostridia; order Eubacteriales; family Acutalibacteraceae; genus Caproiciproducens; species Caproiciproducens sp. CPB-2. Next base: position 129,351 of record NZ_CP142860.1, on the reverse strand, counting down.
CTACAGAGGCTTTGCCTACCTGACAAAACCGAGCGTAGAGAATCTGGTCACCCATCCGTTTGGGCCGCCGATCGAATTCAAATATGCTTCCTTAAAATAAATTTACCTTATATTCTATAAAGACAAAGAGGAGGATCGTCAATGACCTCCTCTTTGTCATCACTGCAGTAATTCCATTTCAGTCTGCGGGACAAAACACCTTTCTCCCCGCCAAAGGCGGGGAGAAACGCAAACTTGTTGCAGAATCAACTGGAAATGCTGATAAGATAAAGGAGGGCATACGGAATGTTCAAATATATCTGTAAACGGATTGTGTATCTGCTGATTACGCTGCTGATCATCGTCACCACGACCTTCTTTCTGATGAAGAAGCTGCCGGGCACCCCGTTCGACGCGGAGCGATTCTCTTTGCTGTCGGCGGCGCAGCAGGCACAGTTCCTTGAAAAATACGGCCTGAACGATCCGGTAATCGTGCAGTACGGGAAATATATCGGCAATGTGTTCAGGGGGGATTTCGGGACCTCCTTTTTCTACACGGGCCAGCCGGTTTCCGGGGTCATTCTGGGGCGTATCGGCCCGTCCGCGCTGATCGGCGTCCAGGCGATCCTGATCGGCCTTTCCATCGGGCTGATCCTGGGGATCATCGCCGCGTGGCGGCACAACAGCGGCATCGACTACTTTACCATGGTGGTGGCCGTGCTGGGCGTTTCCGTGCCGAACTTCGTCGCCGCGGCGCTTCTGCAATACTATGTGGGCTTAAAATGGGGCGTGCTGCCCGTCGCCTTCTGGCAAAGCTGGAAAAGCTCCGTTCTGCCGTCCATCGCACTGTCGTTCGGCGTGACGGCGATGATCGCGCGGTTTATGCGGACCGAAATGCTGGACGTACTGGAGCAGGACTATATTATCACCGCGAAAGCGAAGGGGCTGAACCAGTTCAAGGTGCTGATGCGCCACGCGGTGCGCAACTCCATCATCCCCGTCGTCACCATCCTGGGGCCGATCGTGGTCAATCTGCTGACCGGCTCGCTGGCGGTGGAAAACATCTACAGCATTCCGGGCATCGGCAGCCTGTTTGTCGATTCCATCAAGACGAACGACTATTCCACCATTATGGGCATCACCATTTTCTACAGCGCGTTCTACATCTTTGTGGTGATGGTGGTCGATATCCTTTATTCGGTAATCGACCCGAGAATCCGCCTGGCCTCCGGCGGGAAAGGGGAGTGACGGTATGGCGCAGAAAATGGAGATTCCGCAGGAGCTTTTCGCAAAAGCCGTGGTGGACAAGGACGAAAGAGAACATATTGCCCGCCCCAACCTGACCGCGTTTCAGGACGGCTGGCTGCGGCTGAGGAAGAACAAGGCGGCTGTCGTCAGTCTGGCGATTCTGGTTGTGATTATTCTTCTGGCCGTATTCGGGCCGGTTTTCTCAAAATACACCTTTTATGACACCGATTATCTGCACACCTACAACGGGCCCGGCGCGGCGCACCTGTTCGGCACCGACCAGTTCGGGCGCGACCAGTGGGCGCGCATCTGGCAGGGCACGCGCATTTCCCTGCTGATCGCGGTCGCCGCGGCGTTTATCGACCTGTTCATCGGCGTTACCTTCGGCGCGGTTTCCGCGCTGTTCGGCGGCAGGGTGGACGCGGTGATGCAGAGAATCATTGAAATTCTGGTCGGAATCCCGCAGCTGATTATCGTCATCCTGTTGATGATGGTCATGCCCGCCGGCATCTGGACCATTGTCGTAGCCCTTTCCATCACCGGATGGGTCAACATGGCGCGATTGGTGCGCGCGCAGATTTTAAAGCTGAAAAATCAGGAATTTGTTCTGGCCGCCCGCGTTCTGGGCACCGGCAACAGAGAAATTATTACCAAGCATTTGATTCCGAATACCGTGGGCGTCATCGTCATCAACGCCATGTTCACCATTCCATCGGCGATTTTCACCGAAGCGTTTCTGAGCTTTATCGGAATCGGGCTGGCGGAACCGCAGGCCTCGCTCGGTGTTCTGATCAACAACGGGTACCAGGTGCTTCAGAATTTCCCGTTCCTGCTGATTTTCCCGGCCGTGGTCATCGTTTTAATCATGGTCTGCTTCAGCATTTTGGGCGACGGGCTGCGCGACGCGCTTGACCCGAGAATGAGACAGTGAGGAGGGCGCGCTATGAGTAAGCTTCTGGAAGTTGAAAATCTGAACGTTCATATTCATACACAGCACGGGACTGTGCAGGCGGTGCGCGGCGTGAGCTTTTCGCTGGAAAAAGGAGAGACCCTCGCCATCGTGGGGGAGTCCGGCTCCGGAAAATCCATCACGGTCAAGGGCGTGATGGGCCTGCTGCCCACAAACGGCAGAATCGCGGAGGGCTCCGTCCATCTGGAGGGCAGGGACCTTGCCGCGCTGAGCGAGCATGAGATGCAGAAAATCAGGGGCTGCGACATCTCGATGATCTTTCAGGACCCGATGACCTCCCTGAACCCGACCATGACGGTGGGCAAACAGATCATGGAGGTCCTGCACGAGCACCGCCGCGACCTGACAAAGGAACAGCTGAGGGAAAAGGCGCTCGAGCAGATCCGGCTGGTCGGCCTGTCCAACCCGGAAACGCGCTTTTCCCAGTACCCCCACCAGCTCTCCGGCGGCATGCGCCAGCGCGTGGTCATTGCGATTGCGCTCGCGTGCAGCCCGAAGGTGCTGATCGCGGATGAACCCACCACCGCGCTGGACGTTACCATTCAGGCGCAGATTCTGGACCTGATGAAGGATCTGCAGGGAAAAATCGATACCTCGATTATCCTTATCACCCACAACCTGGGCGTGGTCGCCAACATCGCGAACCGCGTAGCCGTCATGTACGGCGGCAAGCTGGTCGAAACCGGCAGCGTGCGCGACCTGTTCTACCGCACCGCCCATCCCTATACGAAGGGGCTTCTGGCCTCCATCCCCAAGCTGCACGAGGACGACCAGCAGCTTTTCTCCATCCCCGGCACGCCGCCCGACCTGATGGACCCGCCGAAGGGCTGTCCGTTCGCCGCGCGCTGCCCGCACACCATGAAGGTGTGCCAGGAATTCATGCCGGAATACACCCGACTTTCCGACACGCACCGCGCCGCCTGCTGGCTGCTGGACAGCCGGGCGCAGCAGGATGACGCAAAGGACGGTGAAGATCATGACTGATAACAAAGTGATTTTGCAGGTGAAAAACCTGAAAAGATATTTTAACGTAGGAAAAAACCAGACCCTGAAAGCGGTGGACAACGTCAGCTTTACGGTCTACAAAGGGGAAACCTTCGGCCTGGTCGGCGAGTCCGGCTGCGGAAAATCCACGCTGGGCCGCACCATCATCCGGCTTTACGGCGCGACCGGGGGCGAAGTCCTGTTCGACGGGGTCAACGTCCACGGAAAGCTGAGCGGCGCGCAGAGCCATGAGCTTTCGCGCCGGATGCAGATGATTTTTCAGGACCCGTACGCCTCCCTGAACCCGCGCATGAAGGTCATGGACATCGTCGCGGAAGGAATCGACGCGCACGGGCTGGCGAAGTCCGCGCAGGAGCGCGCCCAGATGGTCGTCGACCTTCTGGAGGTCGTCGGCCTGCAGGAGGAGCACGCCAACCGCTTCCCGCACGAATTTTCCGGCGGCCAGCGCCAGCGCATCGGCATTGCCCGCGCGCTGGCGGTCAACCCGGACTTCATCATCGCGGACGAACCGATTTCCGCGCTGGACGTCTCCATCCAGGCGCAGGTCATCAACCTGCTGAAAAAACTGCAGGAGCAGCGCCGGCTGACTTATCTGTTCATTGCGCACGACCTTTCCATGGTCAAGCACATCAGCGACCGCGTGGGCGTGATGTACCTTGGCAGCATGGCGGAGCTGGCTTCCAGCCGGGAGCTGTTTGAAAATCCCCTGCATCCCTACACGCAGGCGCTTCTGTCCGCCATCCCCCTGCCCGACCCGGACCTGGAGCAGTCCCGCAGCCGCGTCGTGCTGCAGGGGAGCATCCCCAGTCCGATCAATCTGCCGGAGTGCTGTCACTTCTGTTCCCGCTGTCCGAAAGCCACGGAGCTCTGCAAAAAGCGGGCTCCGGAAATGGTGGAGGCGGAACCGGGCCACTGGGTGGCCTGCCATCTGATTCAGGCCCCCGGCGAATGAGCGGTCCGGGCGTATGTTAGGAGGATCATGTAAATGATATTTTCACAGGAGTTACAGGACTCCGTTCACCGGCAGTTCCTCAAAACGCAGTCCACTTTAGGGCTGCGCGGCGGGGAAATCCTTTCGCGGCTGGACGGCTGCGAGGGCGGCCGGCGGACCGCCATGGAGTTTTTTTACAGCACCATGCCGTCCGCCGACCTGGGGGACTACGATTTTTCCCTTTACCTGAGCTATGTGGATTTCGGCCTGTTCCTGAGGGAGCACTCCCCGTGGGGCGGCCGGATTCCTGAGAATATTTTTCTGAATTACGTTTTATACTACCGGATCAACAATGAGAAGATAGAAGACTGCCGCAATTTCTTTTATGACGCCCTGAACAAAAGAATCCGGGGCATGGGTATGAAGGAGGCCGCGCTGGAGATAAACGTCTGGTGCGCCGAGCACGTCACCTATCAGGCCACCGACGAAAGGACCGTGTCCCCCCTTACCGCGCTGAGGTCCTCTTACGGCCGCTGCGGCGAGGAATCCACCTTTGCCGTCACCGCCCTGCGCAGCGTGGGCATCCCCGCACGGCAGGTCTATACGCCCCGCTGGGCGCACTGCGACGACAATCACGCGTGGGTGGAGGTCTGGTGCGACGGGGAATGGTATTTCCTCGGCGCGTGCGAACCGGAGCCGGTGCTCAACCGCGGCTGGTTCACGGAGGCCGCCGCGCGCTCCATGCTGATGGACAGCAAATCCTTCCTGCCGATCGAGGGGGAGGAAGCCATCTGCACGGACGGACAGACCATCGTTCTGAACGAAATCCGGAGATACGCGGACGCGCGCCGCTTCACCGTCACGGTTACGGACGCTTCGGGGCCGGTTTCCGGCGTGACCGTGGGGTTCGAGCTGCTCAACGGCGCCGAGTTTTTCCCGGTGGCCGCCGTCGTCACCGACGAAGCGGGACGGGCCGGGGTTACGCTTGGCTTCGGCAGCGTTCACATTCACGCGGAAAAGGGCGGAAGATTTACGGAAGCCTTTGCCGATACGGAGGAAACCGACGGCATCACCGTCGACTTTTCCGGCGCGGTGCGGGCCGAACCGGACGCGCGGGAGGATTTCTGCTTCCGCGCACCGAAGGACAGCACCCGGAATCTTTCGCTGCTTTCCCCGGAACAGAAGGAACGGCGAAAGCAGATTGTCGACGGCGCCGAACGGAAACGCCAGCAGTACGCCAAAAGCTTCTATCAGAAGGAAAAAGCCGAGAAGCTCGCCGCGAATTTTGCCCGCCCGCGGGAGGTTCTGGCCGTCCTGAAAGCCGCCGAAGGCAATTTTGAGGAGCTGTACCGCTTCCTTTCCATGGATTTCGGCGGAGAAAACCGGGAGCTTCAGCTGAAAATGCTCCAGTCCCTTCCGAAAAAGGACTGGCGGGATGTCGGAGCCGCCCTTTTGGCGGAGCACTTCACGCATTCGCTCCAGTATCAGGCGGATTATCCCGAGGAAATCTTTGTTCCCTACATCCTTTGCCCCCGGGCGCATTTTGAGCAGCTGACGCCTTACAGCAGGCTGCTTTCCAACCTGCTGGACGAACAGGATGCGGCGGCGTTCCGCAAACAGCCCGGGCGGGTGTGGGAATCCATTTCCCGCTTTGAGGGCCCGGCGGAGCGCGACAGCGAACGGCTGCCCGGCACCCCGGCGGGGATCCTTTCCAGCGGACAGGCAAACGAAATGGGTCGCGGCGTGCTGTTTACCGCTGTCTGCCGCGCGCTGGGAATTCCAGCGCGTATCAATTCTGTTAATTTATACCCGCAGTATTACCAAAACGGCGGGTTCAAAAACGTGGAAGAGGCTTCCGGGGAGTCCCGCGGCAAGGCCGTGCTGACCCTTTTGGGCGGCGAGGAAAACTGGTCGTATCTGCACAACTGGACCATCGCCATGCTGAAGGACGGCGCGTACCGGACTCTGGAGCTGACGGACTCCGTCTGGACGGACGGAATGCTGACGCTTTCCCTGCTTCCGGGCCACTACCGGCTGATTACCTCCAGCCGCACGCCCAACGGCAACCAGTTTGCCAAAAAGTACTGCTTCCGCCTTGCAGACGGGGAGTCGAAGGAGCTTGCCGTTTCCCTGTTCCAAACGCAGATTTCCGACCTGTTCGTGGATATCCCGCTGCCGCCCTTCCAGCTTACCGGCGACGCGGGCGAGCCCGTTTTGTCCGCCGCCGTCACGGACGGAAAAACCGCCGTGATGATCTGGCTGGAAGAGGGCCGCGAGCCTACGGAGCATATCCTCAATGAATTGATCGGGGCGCGGGAAAAGCTGAACGCCCTCGGCTGTGAACTGATTTTCATCCTCCGCGGCCGCTCCGCGTGGGAAAACGAAACCTTTGCGAAAGCGTGCAAAGCCATTCCCGGCGCACGCGCCTATTATTCGGACTTTGCGGAGACCGCCGCCCCGCTGGCGCGCAGAACCTTTGTGGACCCGGAAAAGCTGCCGCTCACCATTGTCGCGCGGGACGGACGGGGCATTTACGCCTGCAGCGGCTACAACGTGGGCGTTGCCGACCTGCTGATCAAAATCATTACGGCCGCCGGCGAAAAGCATTGATTGGGGACAAATCAGAAGACATCAGAACACCGCATGCTCACGGGTTCGCCGTGAGCATGCGGTGTTTATATTTCACATAAATAATACTATATGTATATTATTCCTTTCTGAACCACTGCGACATCCCGGCGCCCACTTCGTCATTGGGGCGCTCCGCGAAGCCGAGCTGTTTATAAAACGACTCCCTGCCCTTGGCGGCCATCAGATTAAAGAGGATCGCCTGGCCGCTCTTCAGCCGGGAGGTAAAATAGTCCATCAATTCCTGTACCATCGTCTTTGCAATGCCGTTTTTCTGATAGTCCGGACGGACGATCACATCTGAAATCAGCACGACGTACCCGCCGTCGCTGACGGCGCGGGCATGTCCGACGATTTTATCCCCGTCCGCCGCGCAGATGATGTACGCGGAATTGCGCAGTCCTTCCTTTGCCTGAGCGGGTTCGATCGGGTCCCACCCCACCGCCCTGCGCAGCGCGTTGTAATCCTCCACCGTAATTTCATGCCGGTACTCTATTGACACATAGCCTCATTCCCTTCGTTTTTTTAACATTATAACATGGGAATGTTAATTTTTCTGCTGTTTTCCATAGCGGCAGCGATCCTCTTCGCGGAGAAAATTGACGGGTGTTTCATCCGTATGTACATAAAGCTCTTCGGTTTTTTGCTGAGCTGCCTGCAGCTGTCTGATTACCTGTGTAACATCATTAAATAGAGAACAGTACATTTTCTTATAATCCGGCATATTCTTTTCACCTCAATGTACATTATAGTCAATATTTTGAGTATAGTCAATACTTTAAGTATGTTACTCTACTGTTGAGGTGATAGTAATGATCAGTTATCAACCATTTTACAGAACCCTGTTTCAAAAAAACATGACGGAATATCAACTGATTTTCAAATATGGCTTTTCCTCCAACATCCTGCACAGAATGAAGCATGGAAAAGCCATTACCATGAAAACACTTGACACGCTGTGTTTTGTTTTAGACTGTGAAGTCTCCGATATCATCGAACACGTAAAGGAATAGAGCGCAAAGCGGGGACCGTCCCGGCCGATTGCCGAAACGGTCCCCTTCTGAGAAACAGGGATTTTATTGAAAGAAAAAGATTGGAAACTTAATTCTGAATTTGTTTTAGCGCTTTCTCTATGACCTCCGCATTGCCCAGAGAATCCCCGAAAGAGATCAGCCCGGGTTCCTGCCCCAGCACCGCCCTGCCGAACTGCTCGATTTCGAGCCGGTAGTTGTCCGGGCAGTCTATGGTGAGCTCTTCGGTTTTCCCTTCCGAAGCCAGAAGGATTTTGCCCTCGCCCTCGGTATTGAACTCGGTCGGCACGGTCAGCGACCCTTTATCGCCGATGACCAGATACCGGTGAGAACGGAAAATCGTCAGGCTGCAGTAAGAAACGGCGCGGATGCCGTTGGGGAATTCCATCATGATGCAGCTTTCCGTATCCACCGCGTGTTTTTCGGAAATTTTTCCAAACGCGCTGACCCGGAGGGGCTCGGCGCCGGCAAGGTAACGGATCAGGTTCAGGTTGTAGCAGCCGACGTCGTAGGTCGCCCCTCCGTGCAGCGCCGCGGACAGGCGGACGTCCGCCTCGTTTTCCAGATTGTAGCCGTAACAGGACTCGATATATTTTACCGTACCCAAAGCGCCCGACTCCACAATGCTTTTCGCCTTTATGGTCAGGGGGCTTTGCCGGTAAGCGAACGCCTCCATCAGGAGCACGCCGTTTTCGTCGCACGCCGCCTTCATCCGCCTGACCTCTTCGACGGACACGCCGAGAGGCTTTTCACAGAGCACATGCTTTTTCTTCTCCGCGGCGCGCAGCACCCATTCGCAGTGCAGCCCGTTCGGAAGGGGAATATAAACCGCGTCCACGTCGGGGTCGTCCAGCAGCGCTTCGTAGCTTTCATAGGTCTTTTGCGGGTGGAACTTTTCCGCGAACCGCTTCAGCTTCTCGCTGCTTCCCCTGCTGGAAAGCGCCTGCAGGACCGCGTTTTCCGCCTGCAGCATTCCCGGGAGCACTTTCCGCTGTGCGATTCCCGCACAGCCGAGGACTCCCCATCGAACTGTTTTTTCCGCCATTGCAGCAACATCCTTTCCTGACCGGTTTCCGTATGAATCTCAGCGGAGCGCAGGGGCCCCGCCTGTTTTACAGGTCTTTTTTATTCTGATCGAAAATAACCGCGATCAGGATAATCGCGCCCATGGCAATGGTCTGCCAGTAGGAGGAAACGCCCAGAAGGCTGAGCGCGTTGTTGATGATCCCGATGACGCACAGGCCGAGGACGGTCTGGCTGATGCCGCCGCGCCCGCCGCTCATGCTGGTGCCGCCCATGGCGACCGCCGCGATCGCGTTCAGCTCGTAGCCGTTGGCCGCCGCGGGCTGGCCCGCCTGCAGCCGGGAGGAAAGCACCGCGCCGGCAAGGGCCGCCAGAACGGCGCAGATGATGTATACGTAAAATTTGACCCGTTTTACATTGATGCCGCTCAGCTGGGAAACGTCCTCGCTGCTGCCTACGGCAAAGACATAGCGGCCGAAGCAGGTCCTGCGCAGGACCAGGAAAGCGACCGCGAGGATGATGATCATAATGATGACCATGACCGGGATCGGCCCGATATAGCCGAGGCCGAGCCACGCGTAAGCGTCCGGAAGCCCGAAAACCGGCTTCGCGTTGGTATAGACATAGGCAAGGCCCCTCGCGATGCTCATCATGGCCAGCGTGGCCACAAAGGGCGGCACGCGCAGCTTCGCGATGTTAAACGCCGTGATCGTGCCGCAGACGCCCCCGACCACAAGGGAGGTTCCGAAGATCACCAGCAGGCTCATCGGGATTCCGGCGTTTGGCACAAGCTGGATCAGGGAAGTGGACACAATGCCGGAAAGCGCCGCGACCGAGCCGACGGAAAGGTCGATGCCGCCGGTCAGGATGACAAAGGTCATGCCCGTCGCGATCAGCGCGTTGATGGTGATCTGCATCAGTACGTTAATCAGGTTGCCCACTTCGGAGAAACGCGGTACAAAGATCAGGGAAACAAGAAACAGCGCCGCCAAAAAGAGCACCATGGTGTAATCCTGGGTAATATGCCTGAGCTTTTTCATAGCAATTTCATTTTTCATTTTTATGCCTCCCGGCTCAGCCAGCGTTCAGGCTGGCAAGCTTCATGATATCTTTTTCAGCGACATCGGTATTGTCGAGCGTGCCCGAGACGCGCCCCTCGCGCATGATCATGATGCGGGTGGAAACGCCGATGACCTCCGGCATTTCGGACGATACCATGATGATGCTTCCGCCGTTTTCCACAAATTCCTTCATCAAAGCGTAGATTTCGGCTTTCGCGTTGACGTCGATGCCTCTGGTCGGCTCATCCATAATCAGGATTTTCGATTTCGCGACCAGCCATTTGGCGATAACCACCTTTTGCTGGTTTCCGCCGGAAAGGTTCTTGGTCCGAGCGTTTTCGTCCGGGGTTTTGGTGTGGAGCCGCTGAATGTAGTCGCGGGCGACGTCCGTTTCCCATTTCCGGTCGATCACGCCGCGGGTGGAGTTTGCGTAAAGGCTGGCGAGCGAGGTGTTTTCCTTCACGGATTTCTGCAGCAGCAGGCCCTGGCCCCTTCTGTCCTCGGGAATCAGCCCGATTCCCGCCTTGATCGCCTGGCGCGGGGACTCAAACCGGACCTCTTTTCCGAAAACATAGCATTTTCCGCCGTCCAGCTTATCCGCCCCGAAAATCGCGCGCATCACTTCGGTTCTGCCCGCGCCGATCAGCCCGGCGACGCCCAGGATCTCGCCCTTTCTGAGCTCGAAGGACACGTCCTCAAATACGCCGCTGCGCGTCAGGTGCTCCGCCTTCAGCACGACTTCGCCCTTGACCGCGTCTTTTTCCGGCCGGTAGTAAAACTGGGTCATCTGCCGTCCGACCATCAGGGTGATCATGTCGTCCTCCGAAATTTCGGATAACAGGGCCGTCTTAATCAGCTGCCCGTCGCGCAGGATGCTGATGCGGTCGCCGATGGCCGTAATTTCTTTCAGTCTGTGCGATATATAAATAACTGCGACATTGTTTGTTTTCAATTTATTGATGACGGTGAACAGCGCGTCCACCTCTTTGTTGGAAAGAGAGGAGGTCGGTTCGTCCATAATGACCAGCGAACTGTCCTGTGAGACCGCCCTGGCGATTTCCACCATCTGCCTGTCGGCGTTGTTCAGGCGGCGTATCATGGCCTTTGCGTTGATTTTAACTCCGATGGAATCCAGAATTTCCTGTGTTTTCTGATTCATGGTCTTTTTGTCGATCAGATTGGTCCCCCTGATCTTCGGCTCGCGCCCGAGAAATATGTTTTCCGCTACGGTTAAATCGGGAATTACGCTCAATTCCTGATGGATTACGCTGATCCCGTGCGCCAGCCCCTCGCGGGTGTTCATAAAGCGCACCTCTTCACCATTGACTTTCAGGCTTCCGCTGTCGGTCTGGTATACTCCGGAGATGATCTTGATCAGCGTGGATTTCCCGGCTCCGTTCTCGCCCAAAAGGACATGGACTTCGCCCGGATAAAAATCCACCGAAATATCGGACAGCGCTTTAACCCCGGGAAAGGACTTATTGATATTGGACAACTCTACAATCGGTTTCTGCCCCATTTGTATGCTTCCTTTCCATACAAAATGAAATGGCGGGGACAGGCAATGGCTCACCCATCCCCGCGGAAAAATCAGGTAGGCTTATTTGGCGTTGGATTTATCAATGATATACGGAGAAATCGCGATCAGTTTTTCGACAGTTTTTCCGTTGATGGTGTCAACAGCGGACTGAAGAGCGGTTTCGCCGATCTTCGCGGGGTCCTGCGCAACGTCTGCTACCCAGAGGCTGCCGTCCTTTTTGATTTCGGCAATGCCTTCCGGATTTCCGTCAAAGCCGATGATTTTGACCTGCTTGTTGGCCGATTTGATGGAGGAAAGAGCGCCCATCGCGGCCGGGTCGCCCACACAGAAGACCGCGTCGAGGTCGGCGTGCTTCTGGAGCATGTTCTGCATCACGTCGGCGGCCTTCGCCTGGTCGCCGGAGTAGTTCTGGACGTCTACGACCTTCACGTCCGGAGCATTCTTTGCGATCCACTCGGTAAAGCCCTTTTCACGGTTTACGCAGCCTTCGATTTCAGAGTAGGTAATGACCGCTGCGTTGCCCTTTTTGTCGGCAAGCACGTTGTTTACCAGATATTCGGCAGCCAGCTCGCCGCCCTTGTAGTTATCGGTGGAAACGTGGCACACGGTGTTGCCGTCGGACGGAACGTCCATCGTCAGAACCGGGATGTTTGCTTTTTCCGCAAGCTCAACCATGGATTTGCTGCCGGCGGAGTTGGTTGGGCAGAGGATGATCGCGTCGACCTTCTGCGTGATGAAGTCCTGAACCTGGCTGAGCTGTTTGCTGGCGTCCTGATTGGCGTCCTGAACAACGAGCTTTACGCCGAGTTCCTTTGCCTTGCTGTTTAACGCTGTCTCAATGTTGTTGTAGAAAACGTGCTCTCTGGTCAGAAGGCTGACACCGACGGTGATCTCCTTCTTGGCGCCGTCCGCCGTGGAAGCGGGCGCGCTCGCGGCCGCGCTGCTGGCGGCGGTACCCGGGCCGGAACAGGCCGCAAGAGTGGAAATAAGGGCTGTCGCTGCTAAAACGATACTTAATAATTTGCCAAACCTTTTCATTCTTAATCCTCCTAAAAATTTATGAAAATGGATTTACTCCAAATTCGTCTTTTTTAAATATTTTTCAGGCTCTGTTGTCGCACCCGCACACCTGGATTTTGTGCCTTACGATTTCCTCGACCTGTTTTTTGCCCAGCTTCATAAACACCTTCGGGTCATAGACGGCTTCGTCCCTGAGGGCCTCGCGCACGCCTTTGGTCAGTGCGGCGCGCAGCTCCGTCGCGAAATTCACCTTGCAGATGCCCAGCCCGACCGCACGGCGGACCGCTTCGTCCGGCACGCCGGAAGCGCCGTGGAGCACGATCGGAATATTGACGAGCCCGATGATTTTTTCCAGGCGGCCGAAGTCGAGCTTCGGCTCCCCTTTATAGAAGCCGTGCGCGGTGCCGATGGCGACCGCCAGCGAACGGACGCCCGTCCTTTCGGCGAAGTCCTTCGCCTGCTGCGGATCGGTGTAGATATCCTCTCCGGCTTTTACCTCGTGGGTATCCTCCTTGCCGCCGACCCTGCCGAGCTCGCCTTCCACATCGATGTTCTTTTTCGCCGCGAGGTCGACGACCGCTTTGGTGACGGCGATATTTTCCTCATAGGGAAGCTTGGAACCGTCGATCATGACGGAGGTGTAGCCGGAATCGATCGCCGCGGCGCACCGCTCGTAGCTGTCGCCGTGGTCAAGATGAATAGCCACCGGCATATCCGTCTTTGCCGCTTCGACGGCGACCATTGCGCGCAGCATGTCAAAGCCCGCGTAGTTCACCGTTCCCGGCGTGGTCTGTATGATCACGGGGCTCCTCATTTCGTCGGCCGTCCGGATGACGGACTGAGCCATTTCCATGTTTTCGATATTGAACGCGGCAACCGCGTAGCCGCCGCGCCTTGCGTCCAGCAAAAGGTCCCGGGTTGTTACTAATGGCATAATCAAGACTCCTATCTTATCCTATTTCCTCGGTATGAATCAGCGGAAGCATCTTTTGGAAGCTTTCCAGCGTACACATCTGGGTGCCCTCCAGCGTCAGGGAGCCGTGCGCCACGGCTACGCCGTAACGGAGCATCTCCGCGCAGGAAAGCCCATGCACAATCGCGCAGCACATGCCGGCCACCAGAGAATCCCCGGCGCCCTGCACGCCCTTTACCTCGATATCCGTCCCCGCGCAGAAGTAAGCTTTCTCTTCGGTAATCAGCATCGCGCCGCCCTTGCCCATGGATACGCAGACCATGGCGACGCCCTGGCCGATGATTTTCCGGGCAACACGGATGGCGTCTTCCTTTGACGAAAGCTTTTCGCCGAACGCTTCCTCAAGCTCATCCTTGTTGGGCTTGATCAGGTACGGGCCGGCTTTGATCCCTTCCAGAAGCAGCTCACCGTAGGCGTCGATCACGGTTCTCACGCCGTATTCCCTCGCCTTGTCCGTCAGGGTTTTATAGATATCCTTGGAAACGCCCGGCGGGACGCTGCCGTCCAGCACGAGCAGCGAGGTTTTGGGAAGGTATCCTTCCACTTTCTTCACAAGGTCCGCGACGCAGTCCCCGTTTACGAAACTGCCGCTTTCGTTCAGCTCGCTCATCACACTGGCTTTTCTGTCAAAAATCTTAATATTGGTGCGGAGCTGTCCTTTTACATTTAAAAAATCGCTGCTGATTTTTTCGCTGTTTAAAAAATCTGTCAGAAGCGATCCGCCGTCCATATAATTGAAGCCCAGGCAGCGGGTTTCTTCCCCTATATTGTTCAGCGCGATGCTGACATTGATTCCCTTGCCGGAAACATCGCACCGGAAATTTTCCACATGATTGGTTCCCCCGTAGGTAAAGCCGTCAACGGTTACGGTTCTGTCGATGCACGGGTTCAACGTAAGTGTGGTTATCATTCTTTGTACCCACCTTATTAATGTTATTGGTTCAAGTAGTTAGATGTTTTCTGAAGCCCAGTCCGACATTGCCTGAAAAATGATCCACACAGAAGTCGCTCCGGCGTCCTGAAGGCCGATCGCCTTGGTCCCATAGGATTTTGCGCGGCCGAACCGGGCCACGCATTCCCGGGTGTATTCCATCCCTTTTTTTGCGCCCGCCGCGCACAGGGCGAGGCCCTCTTTCAGGGAAACGCCCTGTGCCGCGCCTTCCTCCAGCCCGGCGGCCGCCGGTTCAAACGCGTCCACCATGGTTTTGTCGCCGACCCGCGCCTTGCCCCTTTTTTTCAGCGCTTCCAGCGCGCGGCGGAAAATTCCGGCCAGCAGCGCCAGATCGGCCCGCTCATGGGGTTCCTGCCGGGCGACGCCGCTGATGAACATGGTGCCGAAGAGCACGCCCGAAGCGCCGCCCATCGTGTCCAGCAGGGTCATGCCCACTTCCTGGAAAAGGGCTTCCACCGTGGGGAACTCCTTTCCTTCCAGAGCCGTTTTCACGGCCTTGAAGCCGAGCGCCATACCGAAGCCGTGGTCGCCGTCCCCTATTTTCAGATCGATATCCGTCAAAAAGTCTTCACTTTCCACAACCCTGCGCGCGACCGAAAGGAACATGTCCCGCAGCTGGCGCGTATTCATGGTATTCTCCATACTTATCTCCTAAACGTCCGGCGCTTGCAGAACGCGCCCGTATTTATCTGTACTTTTTAAAAAACGGCGAATAGGCGGGCGCGTCGTAATACGGCTTCAGCTCCTCGTCCAGCTTCAGGATCGAAATGGAAAACCCGCCGGTCCCCTGCGGCTGGAAAAGCGTGCCGATAAAAATATCGTGCAGAACAATTCCTTTTTCCCTGAGGCTTTCGGCCACCCTGCGGGTGACAATGCTCAGCTCCAGCAGGCTGGTAAAGCCGAACCCGTTCACCATGACGGCAATCTCGTCTCCGCCGGAAATCCCGCTGTCGTCCAGCAGGTATTTCAGCATGGTGTCCGCGATTTCATCCGCGGGCTTCAGCTCCGTGCGCAAAACGCCGGGTTCTCCGTTAAAGCCCATGCCGTACTCGATGAAGCCGTCCGGCAGCTCGCACATGGCTTTGCCGCTGGGAAGATAGCCCGGAGAGGTCGTCACGCTGAACGTGAACGTATTGCGGTTCGCCTTCTGAATGACCCGCACCGCGTCGTCCAGCTCCAGCCCGGCGTCGCACGCCGCGCCGGCGACCTTCATCACCATCGCGATCCCCGCCACGCCGCGGCGTTCGCTCTGCCGCTCCCGCGGGGCGCTGGTGATATCGTCCGCGACAAACACACAGCGCGTACGGATGCCGTCCATTTCGGCGAGCTCGCCGACCAGCTCGAAATTCAGCACGTCGCCCGCGTGATTCGTACAGATATAGATAACGCCCTTTTCGTGGCTGACCGCTTTCGTCACATTTAAAATTGCCCGCGCGGGGGGCGCAATATACACATTGCCCAGTGCCGCGCCGTCCGCGAGTCCTTCACCCACGTAACCGATGATCCACGGCTCGTTTCCCGAGCCGCCGCCCGTCACGATGGACACTTTGTCCTTTTTCCGCTTTGTCAGAATACCCTTGGACCGGGGCAGCGCTTCCAGCAGGTCCGGGCAGGTGGCGATATAGCCTTCGAGCATCTGCTCTATCATCTGTTCGGGCTGGTTGATGATCTTATTCAAAATCCATTGTCCTTTCGCGTTTCATTGTTTTCCTCCGGATTGACCACGACAAGATCGACTCCCGTACCTTCGATCTGGCTTCTCAGCTGCTGGGGAATCCGGCTGTCCGTAATCAGCCGCGTGATATTTTTAATCGGGCTGATCCGCGCCATGGAAGTATGCCCGAATTTGGTGGAATCGGAGATCAGGATGGTTTCGCGCGCGGCTCTGAGCACGCACTGTTTGACCTGTGCTTCATAAAGATTCGGGGTTGTAATTCCCGTTTCCACGGTAATACTATTGCACCCGATAAACGCTTTATCCATACAGAGGCTGTTAATTGTGTTTTCCGCGAATCCGCCGACACAGGACATGATTTTGTGGCGGACGCTCCCGCCGATGAACACCAGCTCGATGTCGTCGGCGTCTAAAAGCTCAAAAGCGATGTTCAGCGCGTTGGTAATCACCACAATATCGCGCTTGCTGCCGTTTTTAATCAGCTTGACAAGCTCCAGCGTGGTGGAACCGGCGTCGATAAAAACGGTGTCCGTGGGATCGATGTACTCATAGGCTTTTTTTGCGATCGCCCGTTTTTCGCCCGTGTTCTTCTTCTCTTTTTCTTTTTCTTCAAATTCACGAATGGTGGAGATGTTGACCGCACCCCCGCGGGTACGTCTTAAAAGGCCCTGCTCGTCCAGTTCATTCAGGATCTTGCGCACGGTCACCTCAGAGGTTTCCAGCGCCTGGCTCAGCTCCGGCACGGTTACGACCGGTTTTTCTTGCAGCATGGAAAGGATCAGGTTCTTTTTTTCTACAGTAAGCATAACGCTCTCCCTTTCGTTGTGTTTTAATATTATATCATTAACTTTCAAAAGTCAATAGATTTTATAAAAAAATAAATTTGTGAAACTTTTTGTTTTCTCTCTTCAAAGCTTGTCCAATTTCGCCTGATTTCCTTATAAAATCTGCATTTATTATATAATATATAGGAATATTAGTCAAAGGATTTCCTCTTGCGCAGGATTTTTATTTTTTCTTCTGTGTAAATATCAATTCTTCAAAATCAAAAACAGGACCGATAACTTTCGAAACATTACGGTTAAGAGTGCTGATTTCCCAAACTTACAAAAACTGAAAATGGGTTTGAAACGCTTCGCCCACTCAAAATTTTTCTCCCTGTCTTTACAAGAACATATGTTCTGTGTTATGATAGAACAAAGACCATGGGAGGGAGCCGAACCCTTGCTTTCCTCCGTAAGGGAAGCGGCGCGGCAATCAGACTTCGATTCAACGTAGGCTGACTGGAAGCATCGCCGTAGGCGCTAATGAGGGTAAGAGGGGACTCCCCCAGTCAGGCTTCGCCTGCCAGTCCCCCTCGAGGAGGGGGCCAAATTCTGCTTTTCCGTACCTCCGTCAATGAAAAGCGCAGTGTATCGTATTTCATAAAGACACTTTGGGGATACCTCGGGGGTGCAGGGGGATTTTATGGAACCCTCCCGCCGGGAATTAAAAATCCCCCTGCGCGTACTTTGCCTACTTTCGTACAAGAACCGAAAGTAGGGGCCCGCCCGGCCTGAGGGCAGACCATGCGGTCGGCAAGTGCCTACGGCGATGCTCTAATGAAAACCAAAGGGAGAAAATGTAAACTCCCTTCAGTCAGGCTGCGCCTGCCAGCTCCCTCACAGAGGGCGCCTAAAGAGAGCGAACTCCCACTTGCGGCGATGCTCTAATGAAAACCAGAGGGAGAGAATACAGGCTCCCTCAAAGAGGAATCGAAAAAGAACGGGACCCCATCATAAGGAGCTGAAAGACATGGACGTCTTTGATAAACTGAAAATTCTGACTGACGCGGCAAAGTACGACGTGGCCTGCACCTCCAGCGGAGTGGACAAAAAGGCTTCGCGCGGCGGGATCGGGAACGCCACCGCCTGCGGCATCTGCCACAGCTTCGCCGCGGACGGGCGGTGCATCTCGCTTTTGAAGGTGCTGATGACCAACGCCTGCACCTACGACTGCCAGTACTGCGTGAACCGCCGCTCCAACGACACGCCCCGCGCCGCCTTTACCCCGCGCGAGCTGGCGGAGCTGACTATCAACTTTTACCGCCGCAATTATATAGAAGGTCTTTTCCTCAGCTCGGGCATTCAGCGGAACCCGGACTACACCTGCGAGCAGATGATCGAGGCGCTGCGGATTCTGCGGGAGGAATACCGGTTTTCGGGCTATATCCACGCAAAGGCCATCCCCGGCGCGGACAGCGTGCTGATTTCCCGTTTAGGGATGCTGGCCGACCGCATGAGCGTCAACATTGAGCTGCCGTCCCAGAGCAGCCTGAAGCTGCTGGCCCCGGACAAATCGAAGCATTCCATTCTGGCACCCATGGGATATATTCAGAACCGGATTCAGGAAAACACCACCGACCTTGTCCGGTACCGGCACGCCCCCAGATTCGCCCCCGCCGGACAGAGCACGCAGATGATCGTGGGCGCCACGCCGGAGACGGATTTTCAGATTCTGAACCTGACCGAGGGCCTTTATAAAAAATACAAGCTGAAACGCGTTTTCTTTTCCGCCTACATGCCTGTTTCCGACAGCGCCCTGCTGCCCTCCACGGACACAAAGCCCCCGCTTCTGCGGGAGCACCGCCTGTACCAGGCGGACTGGCTTTTGCGGTTCTACGGCTTTTCCGCCAATGAAATCCTGGACGCCGGCCATCAGAGCTTTAACCCTTATATCGACCCGAAATGCAACTGGGCGCTCAATCATATGGAGCGCTTCCCCATGGAAATCAACCGCGCGCCGTACGCGGAGCTGCTGCGCGTGCCGGGAATCGGCGTGACCGGCGCCAAACGCATCGTTGCCGCCCGGCGGACCGGGCCGCTGAATTTTGACGGGCTGAAAAAACTGGGCGTCGTGCTGAAACGGGCACAGTACTTCATTACCTGCGGCGGAAAAATCGCGGACGGGCTGAAAATCACGCAGGACGCCGCGCTGCGCTCGCTGATGTCCGACACCGCGCTGGGCATGTACCAGCGGGGCGCGGGCTTTGAGCCGGAGCAGCTTTCCCTGTTCGAGCAGCCGCGCCTGACACAGGAGGATGTGCGAAAATGCCTGACCGGTCAAATCTGATTTACTGCTACGACGGAAGCTTTGACGGGCTTTTATGCTGCGTCTTTGAAAGTTACGAAAAGCGTGAAATCCCCGCGGATATTTTTTCGCCCGACACGGAGCAGACCGTTCTGCTGCCGCAGAGGGAGATCGTGACCGACCCCAAAAAATCGGCCCGGGTGCTGGCTTCCATCCCGGGGAAAATGGGGAATGACGCGCTGGACTTCGTGCGCCATGCCTATCTGACGTGCCTGCCCCGGAAAGAACTTTTTATCCTGCTGTTTCTTCGCATGGGCTTTTCCTGCGGTCCCCGGGTGATGAATATGCTGGCGGACGATGTGGTAAACACGCTTTTTAAAGCGGTTAAACACCTGACAAACGAAGCGCACCTGCTGAAAGGCTTCCTGCGCTTTTCCGTCTTTGACGGCGCGCTTGCCGCCGAGATTGAACCCAAAAACCTCGTGCTGCCCCTTCTGGCCCCGCATTTCCGGGAGCGGTACCCGGAGGAACGCTTTTTGATTTACGACCGCACGCACTCCATGGCGCTGATCTATCAGCCCTACCGCTCCAAAATCATTTCCGCGGACGATTTCCGGATGCCCGAACCGGACGAGGAAGAGCGTTCCTTCCGGGAGTTCTGGCGTCTTTTCTACAGCACCATCGAGGTTCAGGGCCGCCACAACCCGAAGTGCCGGATGAGCCATATGCCAAAGCGCTACTGGAGCTGCATGACGGAATTCGGCGCGGAGAGAAGCACCGGAAAAAAGCAGGAGCTGCCCGGGGGGCCGAAGCTTCTGAACGGTTCCGGCTTGTAATTGTTCACAGAATACACCATTTCTTTTCACAATTATTTAAACTCTTTTTCGCGGAATTCCTATAGTCTTAATATTGACATTTTTACCCCTCGGCTGTATGATTGTATTAATCAAATAGTACATAGCGGATAGAATTGTCGTGCTTTTTGTCCCACAAACGAAGGAGTGACTACCACTGTGAAGAAAAAGAGGAAAAAGATCATTCTGATCGCCGTCGCTGTGATTGTTGTCGCCGCGGTTGCGGTCAACGCTTTTCTGCCAAAAAGTTCCACGGTACCAACGGTGCAGTGCACCCCCCTGAGCAAAACCGAGCTGCGCAACACCGTCAGCACTACCGGAGTGGTGGAAAGCACCGACTCCGTAAAGGTATATACGGACCTGAACTATTCCGTCAAAACGCTGCCCGTGGAAGTCGGCGACCGCGTCAGCGCCGGAGACGTGCTCTGTAAGCTGGATTCCCAGGACCTGGAAGATACCATCGCGCAAAAGCAGGCCGCTTTGAGCAGCAACGCGAAGCTGGCTTATCAGAAGATACAGGCGAGCCAGAAAAAATACAACGATACCTCCAGCACCCTGAACGCCGGGCTGAACGCGCAGATCAACACCGCGCAGGACAAAGTGGACTCCGCCAGGCGAGATCTGGAAAACGCGCAGCAGAAGCAGAGCGACGCGGAAAAGCACATTCAGGAAAACCTGAACACGTCGCTGATAACCGCAAAAAACAATTTGAGCAGCGCGAAATTAAATCTTGACAGCGCGACTCGGGATTATAATGACTATAAAAAACAAAATGAAGATATAGAAGGTTCAGACGAATACAAAAACGATCTGCATAAATATAGAGACGCTATGGAATCTGCCCAGCTTGCCTATGACAACGCGCAGAAAAACCTGAACGCCGTGGCGGCCTCCGCGGACGAGGAGCTCGACCAGTACGTCAAATCGACCGCGGCGGCGCAGGCCGCGTATGACAGCGCGGTCAAGTCGCTCACGGCGACGCAGACCTCTGTCAATCAGGACCTGAAAACCGCGCAGGACGACATTATTACCTCGAAGCTTTCCGCCGACGACACGGCGTCGGTAAAGGAGCTGCAGGCATTGCAGACCAAGCTCGACAAGTGCACGGTGGCCGCCCCGGCTTCCGGCACGGTGACCGCCGTTTACGCGGTGCAGAACGCCCCCGCCAACGGTCTGATGTTTGTGATAGAGGACACCGGCGCGCTGAAAATAGCCGTGAAAATCAAGGAGTACGACATTGCCAGCGTAAAAGAAGGCATGAAGGTGGCTGTAAAGGCCGACGCGATCGCCGATAAGGAATTTGAGGGCGTGCTTGAAAAGATTTCTCCCGCTTCCGTCAAGGGAGCCGACGGCAAAGCCGCCAGCAGCAACGACGCCGAATTTGAGGCCGACGTTCTGATCACCTCAAAGGATACTCCCCTGAGAATCGGCATGAACGGAAGCGCGGACATCATTTTAGAACAGAAGAAGGACGTTTTCGCGGTGCCCTATGACGCGGTATCCGCCGACGCTTCCGGAAAGAGCGTTGTCTACGCCGCCGTGCCGCAGAAGGACGGAACCTTTCAAGTGCAGGCCGTCACCGTCACAACGGGAATTGAGACGGACGCGGAGGAGGAAATTTCCGGGGACGGCCTGAAGGAAGGCATGCAGATCATTTCCGACGCCAAAGAGATCAAACCGGGCGAAACCGTCAAGCTTGCCGGCGCGGCGGAAGGAACCGAATCCGGCGGCGGCGCGGGATTCAGAGCGGCGGGTATGAGACCATGAATACTGTAATCGATATGCACGATATCGTCAAAACCTTTTACATAGGGACGCCCAACGAGCTGGAAATCCTGCACGGTATCAGCCTGAATATTTACGAGGGGCAGTTTGTCTCCATTGTCGGCGCGTCCGGCTCGGGAAAATCCACCCTGATGAATATCATCGGCGCGCTGGACCGGCCGACCGCCGGCGATTACAGCCTGGACGGCGTGCCGATCAGCAAAATGAGCAGCAACGAGCTTTCGGAAATCCGCAACAAAAAAATCGGGTTCGTTTTCCAGACCTTCAACCTGATTCCGCGTTCCACCGCGCTGGGCAATGTGGAGCTTCCCATGCTTTACGCGGGGATACCGGGCAGGAAAAGAGCCGCCCAGGCGATGGAGCTTTTAAGAATGGTGGAAATGGAAGACCGCGCAAAGCATATGCCCAACGAGCTTTCCGGCGGGCAGAAGCAGCGGATCGCCATTGCCCGCGCCATGGCGAACGACCCCGCGATCATCCTCGCGGACGAGCCGACCGGCGCGCTGGACAGCACCACGGGCCGTCTGGTCATGGACCTGTTCCACAAGCTCCACCGGGAGCAGGGCAAGACGATCGTCCTGATTACCCATAACAACGAGCTGGCGATGGAAACCGAACGGATCATCACGATCCACGACGGCAGAATCCAGAGCGATAAAGACAACCAGCCTGTTTTTCAGGAGGGAAATCATGAATCTGCTTGAAAATATTTCTCTTGCCATCAACGGGCTGATCTCCAATAAAATGCGCGCCCTGCTCACCATGCTGGGCATTATCATCGGCATCGGCTCCGTCATCGCCATCACCTCCGTCGGCAACGCGATGACCACCTCCGTCAACGACGCGCTTGCAAATTTCGGTATTACCAACATTTCGGTTTATCTCTCCAGCAAGGAAGGCGGCGGAGGCGGCTCCGCCATGACGAAAGACGATTATATTGCAACGGATATGATCGCGAAATACCAAAAGAAATACGCCGACAAGATCACCGCGATCGGATTGAGCGCAAGCGCGGGGACCGGCAAAATCAAGAATGGCCACAAAACGTCCAACGTTTCCCTTTCCGGAGTCAACGCAGGCTCGATGCTGGTCGACAACATCACCGTGCTCCGCGGCCGGTTTATCGCCGAAAAAGACGAGCAGCGCGTCAGCAAGGTCGCCGTGATTTCCGAACGGCTGGTTTCCGAGCTGTACGGCCCCGCCGATAATCCGATCGGCAAGCAGATCCGCATGGAAACCAATTACGGATACCAGACCTACACGGTCGTCGGGGTTTATCAGGAAGCTTCCTCTTCCATGTTTATGCGGCAGGACACGCGTACCACCTTTTACATTCCGGTAACGGCCGCAAAGGAGCTGACCGGCGACAACGACGGATACCAGAGCCTGACGGTCATGGCCGCACGCGGAATCGATTATACCAAGTTCGCCGACGATACGCAGAATTACTTCAACACTTTTTATGCCAAAAATAAATTCTTTCAATGCTTTGCTATGAGCCTGGAATCCCAGATTTCGGAAATGAATTCGGTGATGGGCACCCTTACCCTTGCCATTTCCATTATCGCGGCCATTTCGCTGCTGGTCGGCGGCATCGGGGTCATGAACATCATGCTGGTTTCCGTTACGGAGCGCACAAGGGAAATCGGCGTGCGCAAGGCGCTCGGCGCTCCGGACAGCGCCATCCGCACCCAGTTTATCGTGGAGTCCATGATTATCTGCCTGATCGGGGGCGTGTTCGGAATCATTCTGGGAGCCGGCCTCGGCTACGCGGGCGGGCTGCTGCTGAAGCAGGCGGCTTATCCCACCCTTTCTTCCATTGCGGTCGCCGTGGGCTTCTCCATGGTCATCGGCATTTTCTTCGGCTACTACCCCGCGAACAAGGCCGCAAAGCTCGACCCGATCGAAGCCCTGCGGTACGAATAAAATCATCTATCATCATAAAAGAACGCGTCCTGACCGGGTTTTCAAAGCCCATCAGGACGCGTTTTTATTCGGCTCCTCCAATCGGGCATCTGTCACCGCCTACTCCCTCCGCCGCGCCGGGCGCGGCACCTCCCTCACAGAGGGAGGCAAAGAGAGGCCCCCTCCTTGAGAGAGCTGGCAGGCACAGCCTGACTGATGGAATCGCTCCCTGCTTCCTTTAGAGCATCGCCGTAGGCGCCTGCCGACCGCATGGTCCCGCAGGCGCTTCCCGGCCGGCAGGTCTCCCTGCGGGTCCGGAGCCGATGCCGCGAAAGCGCTCGTAGCGTTTCCGGATCAGCTCCTGTGGGTCAAGCTTTTTGTTTCTTGCAAACGTTTCCCACAGGCCCTGTTTGATTTCCAGATAGGTCCTGTGGAAATTCCTGCCGCTCTCCCCGACGACGCGCTCGATCACCTTCAGCTCCAGAAGGTCCTGCGCGGTGAGCTTCAGGCATTCGGACGCCTCTTTCACCCTGGAGGAATCCTTCCACAGGATGCTGGCGCACCCCTCGGGGGAAATGACGGAGTAGACGGCGTTTTCCAGCATCCAGACCTCGTCGGCAACGGCGAGCGCAAGCGCCCCGCCGCTTCCGCCCTCACCGATCAGCACGGAGACGACCGGGACCCTCAGCGTCATCATTTCCATCAGGTTTTCGGCAATCGCCTGCCCCTGCCCGCGTTCCTCCGCGGCAATGCCGCAGAACGCGCCGGAGGTGTCCACAAAGCACACCACGGGGCGGCCGAATTTTTCCGCGAGCTTCATTTGGCGCAAAGCCTTG
Source organism: Caproiciproducens sp. CPB-2 (assembly GCF_036287215.1). NCBI lineage: Bacteria > Bacillati > Bacillota > Clostridia > Eubacteriales > Acutalibacteraceae > Caproiciproducens > Caproiciproducens sp. CPB-2. The sequence continues at coordinate 104,866 of NZ_CP142860.1, read as the reverse complement.
CGGTATCCCTCCGGATGGGCGGAACCGAAATTGCGGAAAACCTTTTCCTTGGTATCGTGCCCCCGTTCCAGAGCCACCACCGTCACCGGCATGGTGTTCAGCCGGGCGATGCCCGCCACGACGGCCCTGTCGTCGCCGAAACGGCGGTCGCCGTGCAGCTCGACAAAGTCCTCGAAAATATTGGCGATAAAATCCGTCCCCGTCGGCCTGCCCTTGGCCCGGGCGGCGGCCACCTTGTCGTAAGCGCTCATCCGCATTCCCTCCCCGCGTGCAGGGAAAGGAGCCTGGCGATCTGCTTTCTCTGGTTCTTCCGGTCGACAATCGCGTCGACAAAACCTTTTTCCAGCAGAAATTCCGCCCGCTGAAAGCCCGGGGGCAGCTTCTGGCGGATGGTCTGCTCAATCACGCGCGGCCCGGCAAAGCCGATCAGCGCGTTCGGCTCGGCAAGGATGATGTCGGCCTCCATGGCAAAGCTGGCGGTTACGCCGCCGGTGGTCGGGTCGGTCAGAACGGCGATGTACAGGTTCCCGGCGTCGCTGTGCAGCTTGACGGCGCCGCTGGTCTTTGCCATCTGCATCAGCGATAGGATTCCCTCCTGCATTCTGGCCCCGCCGGAAACGGTGCAGCCGACGACCGGCAGGGAATGATCGCGGGCGTACTCGAAAATCCGCGTGATTTTTTCGCCTACCACCGTACCCATGCTGCCCATCATAAAGCGGGGCTCCATGACGAACAGCGCGCAGCCGTTTCCGCCGATTCTGGCGGTGCCGCAGACGACGGCCTCCTTTTCGGCGCTTTCCAGCCTTGCGTGCTTGATCTTTTCCGGGTAGTTGGGAAAATCGATCGGATTTTTGGGAAGGATGCCGCCGTAAAGCTCCTCGAAGGTATTCTCATCCGTCAGCATACTGATGCGCTGGCGGGCGTTCATACGGAAATGATACCCGCATTTCGGGCAGACATTGCTGTTTTCATTCAGCGCGCCCGTAAAAAGCGTCTGTTTGCACGAGGGGCACAAAACGCACATTTCGCCCGGAACATCGGGCGAAACCGTCTTGATATACCTGTTGTAATTTTCAAGCTCGTTTTTCGGCTTGCGAAAAAATTCTTTTTTCAGCACGGAACGTTCCCCCGTTTCTCGATCAAATCGGTATAATAGTCGCCGGCGATAAATTCGCTGTCGCTCAGGATATCCATCTGCTGCTCCGCGTTGTGCTCCACGCCCTCGATCACCAGCTCGCACAGGGCCGCCTGCATTTTGCGGATGGCCTCCTCGCGCGTTTTGGCGTGCACGATCAGCTTGCCGATCATGGAGTCGTAAAACGGCGGAACGGTATAGTCCTGATACAGGGCCGTGTCAAAACGGACCCACGGCCCGCCCGGAATATGCAGAAAGGAAATGGTGCCGCAGCTGGGACGGAACCCGTCGCGCGGATTTTCCGCGTTGATGCGGCACTCGATCGCGGTGCCCTCGATTTTGATATCTTCCTGTTGATAGGAAAGAGGCACGCCGGACGCGATACGGATCTGCCACTTGACAAGGTCGATTCCGGTCACCATCTCCGTTACGGGATGCTCCACCTGAAGCCTCGTATTCATTTCCATAAAATAAAAGTTCCCGGTCTTATCCATCAAAAACTCGATGGTACCGGCGTTGACATATTTGACCGCCCGGGCCGCCTTTACCGCCGCCTCCATCATCTTCCTGCGCGTTTCGGCGCCGACGGAGGGGGAGGGGCTTTCCTCCAGCAGCTTCTGGCGTTTGCGCTGGACGGAGCATTCCCGCTCGCCCAGGCAGACGACGTTCCCGTAGCCGTCGCATAAAATCTGCATTTCAATATGCTTTACCGGGAACAGATATTTTTCCATGTAGACCGCGCCGTCGCCGAACGCGCTCTGCGCTTCCGCGGAAGCCGCTGCAAAGGCGTTTTTCAGCTCCCTGGCGCTGTTGACCGTGCGGATTCCCCGGCCGCCGCCGCCCGCGCGGGCCTTGACCAGAAGGGGATACCCGATTTTGTCTGCTTCCCGCTGAATCAAAGCGGGGTCGTCAAGAAGATCGCAGCCCGGCACAACGGGGACCCCGGCCGCGCGCATCGTTTTGCGCGCCGCGTCCTTGTCGCCCATTTTGCGGATGAGGTCGGCGGTCGGCCCGATGAACGCGATGCCGCATTTTTCACAGAGCGACGCGAAGTCCGCGTTTTCGGACAGCAGCCCGTAACCGGGATGGATGGCCTGCGCGCCCGTTACCACGGCGGCGGAGAGGATGGCGCTCATGTTCAGGTAGCTGTCCTTCGCCTGCGCGGGGCCGATGCAGATGCTTTCGTCCGCAAGGCTGACGTGCAGGGAGTCCCTGTCCGCCTCCGAAAAAACCGCTACGCTCGAAATCCCCATCTCCTTACAGGCGCGGATGATGCGGACGGCGATTTCGCCGCGGTTGGCAATCAATATTTTAGAAAACAAGCTTCAGCCTTCCTTTCCTGTCAGCCGCCGACCAGCGCGAAGGAAAGCTCGCCGGAAACCGCCAGCTGCTCACCCACATAGCCTTTGGCGCTTGCAAAGCAGAAAGGGCCTCTTTCCTTTGTCAGGCTGCACTCGACCGTGAGCGTATCCCCCGGCAGGACCGTGTGCTTGAAGCGCACCTTATCCAGCCCCGTATAGTACGGCGTACGGCCGTTGATTTTATCCCCGATCAGGATGCAGCATGCCTGCGCCATGATTTCGCACAGAATCACGCCGGGAACGACGGGGTTTCCGGGAAAATGCCCCTTTAAAAACCATTCGTCCCCCCTGACGGTATAACTTCCCTGCGCCGTTGTTTCCCCGGTTTTCTCCACCCGGTCAACCAGCAGCATGGGTTCCCGGTGGGGGATCATTTTCATGATTTCTTCTCTGTTCATAAAACCTCCTACCTGATCCGGAACAGTACCTGCGCGTACTCCACGACCTGGCCGCTCGCCGCGCAGATTTCGGTGATTTCCCCGTCGCACTCCGCGCTGATTTCGTTGAGCAGCTTCATGGCTTCAATGATACAGAGCGTGTCGCCCTTTTTCACGCGGCTGCCGACCTGTACGTACGGCTCCGAATCGGGGGAAGCGGAAGCGTAAAACACGCCGACGATCGGCGATTTCACTTCCACGCCGCCGCATTCCTTTGCGGGGGCGGGCGCCGCCTCGGCCGCGATCTGCGGCGGAGCGGCGGTTGGAACGGGGAGAGCCCCGGCGCTGGCGGGTTTCCGCTCCAGCCGGAGGGAGGCCCCGTCCTGCGTGATATCGACCAAAGTCAGCCCGTTTTCGCGCATGGTCTCCGCGATTTCCTTGATTTGCTGAATATCCAAACCAAAACCAGTCCTTTCCACATTCAAGTCCTATTCGCCGCGGTATTTTCGCAGGGCGATACAGGCGTTGTGACCGCCGAAGCCCAGCGAAACGGAAAGCGCGGCGCTGACGTCCTTCTCCCTTGCGGTGTTCGGCACATAGTCAAGGTCGCAGTCCTCGTCCTTTTCGCGGTAGCCGACGGTCGGGGGGATCACCCCGTTTTTCAGGGCAAGCACGGAGGCGATCGCCTCGATCGCGCCCGCCGCGCCGAGCATGTGGCCGGTCATGGACTTGGTGGAGCTGATACAGACATGGTACGCCCTGTCGCCCAGCGCCTTTTTGATCGCAATGGTTTCGGATTTGTCGTTCAGGGGAGTCCCCGTACCGTGCGCGTTGATATAGATTTCCGTCTCCTCCTGCAGCCCGGCTTCCTCCATGGCGAGGGAAATCGCCCTCGCGCCGCCGACGGCCTCCGGATGGGGAGCCGTAATATGGTGCGCGTCGCAGGTGTTGCCGTAGCCGCTGACTTCCGCGTAAATCTTCGCGCCGCGGGCCTTTGCGTGCTCATATTCCTCCAGCACCAGAATTCCCGCGCCCTCGCCCATGACAAAGCCGTCGCGGCGCTTGTCGAACGGGATGGAGGATTCTTCGGGGATATTTTTGGTGGAGAGCGCCATGCAGTTGGTAAAGCCCGCGATGGCGAGCGGATTGACGGTCGCCTCCGCTCCGCCCGCAAGGATGACGTCCGCGTACCCGAAACGGATGGAGCGGAACGCTTCGCCCACCGCGTTGGTGGAGGTCGCGCAGGCGGTCACGACCGGAAGGCTGGGGCCCTGCGCGTTGTATTTGATGGCGATATTGCCCGACGCCATGTTGGAAATCATCATCGGGACAAAGAGGGGGGAAACCTTCCTCGGCCCGCCCTTGAGCAGCTTATCGCACTCATTGATGAAGGTGCTCATGCCGCCGATTCCGGAACCGACGTAAACGCCGAACCGCTCGGGTTCGACCTTGCCGAGGATTTCGCTGTCCTCCACCGCCTGCGCGGCGGCGGCAATGGCATACTGCGAGAACAGGTCCGTTTTGCGGATTTCGCCCTTTTCCATATAGTCATGCGGGTCAAAGCCTTTGACCTCCGCCGCGATTTTTACCTTATAATCGGCAGTATCGAATTTTGTGATAAAATCGATTCCGCTCCGGCCTTCCACCAGACTGTCCCAGAACGCCTTCACGGTATTTCCAACGGGCGAAATCACGCCCATCCCGGTAACAACCACTCTTCTCATATTGAATCCTCTCTTACTGCGGCAAGCGCGCCGTCTTTACTCTGCCGGTACTCCTCTGAAAGGGTCTCGAACAGCTTTTTGACCGATACGATCTCTTTCACCTTATAACCGTTCGCCCCGATAAACGCAAAACCGTTTTCCATCCTGCCCCTGCCGGCGTTGATCAGCGCCATGGAGATACAGTAGGGGCTTTCCTTCTGCTTGCAGGTAATAATGCAGTGGAACGGGCAGCTGGTAGGGTGCTTCTCCCCCCGTGCGGCCTGCTGAAGGAACCCGTTCACAATGGCGCGGCCCGGCATGCCCACGGGGCTTTGGATAATGCCGATATCCTCCTTTTTACAGGCGACATAGGCGTTTTTAAAGGCGATGTCCGCGTCGCATTCCTCGGTGGCCACAAAGCGGGTCGCCATCTGCACCGCGGAAGCGCCCAGCTTGAAAAACCGCCGGATATCCGCGCCGCTGAAAATCCCGCCCGCGGCGATCACGGGGATTTTGCGCCCCGCCTGCTCCTCAAGCGGGCGGACCGCCTCAATAACCTGCGGCACCAGCTTTTCCAGCCGGTACTCCGGATCGTCGATCTGTTCCTTATGAAAGCCCAGATGCCCGCCGGCCATGGGCCCTTCGACGACAAACGCGTCGGGGGTGTAATTGTATTTTTCCTTCCACCATTTCGCGATCGTCCTGACCGCGCGGGCGGAAGAAATAATCGGCACCAGCTTGGTTTTACAGCCCTTTCCCACAAAGGAGGGCAGATTCAGCGGCAGGCCCGCGCCCGCGAAAATGACGTCGATGCCCTCTTCGACGGAGGTTTTCACCATTTCGCCGAAGTCGCTCAGCGCAACCATCACGTTGACGCCCAGCACGCCCTTGGTCTTTGCGCGCGCCCGGCGGATTTCCTCCCGGAGCGCGGCAATGTTGTCCCGGGCGCTGGGGCCGGTCTGATGCATCATGCCGACGACCGCGGCGGAAAGCACGCCGATTCCGCCCTCGTTCGCCACGGCGGAGGCAAGCCCGGAAAGGGAGATCCCGACGCCCATTCCCCCCTGCACAACAGGGGTCTGAGCCACAAGGTCACCGATGACGAGTGGTTTCTGATCAAAATAAGCCATTGTATCCTCGATTCTCCGCATACAGCGCGGTTGACGTTATCACATACAGAGGCCGCCGTCCATTTTAATGACCTCGCCGGTAAGATAGCCCGCCTCGTCCCCCGCCAGAAACGCCGCCAGCGCGGCAATGTCGCCGGGGGTGCCCATGCGCTTTAACGGAATGGCCTCTATAGCGGCTTCCCTGACCTTATCCGCCAGCGCGGCGGTCATATCGGTGTCGATAAAGCCGGGGGCAATCGCGTTGCAGGTCACGTTCCGTCCGGCAAGCTCCTTCGCCGTGGATTTGGTCAGACCGATCAGCCCGGCCTTCGCGGAAGAATAGTTGGCCTGGCCGGCGTTTCCCGTCACGCCGGAAACGGAGGTGATATTGATGATCCTTCCGCTTCTTTTTTTCATGAAGTGGCGGTAGGTATGCTTGATCATATGGAACGCGCCCTTGAGGTTCGTATCGATCACGGTGTCAAAGTCCTCTTCCTTCATCGAGAGAATCAGCCCGTCCCGCACGATGCCCGCGTTGTTGACCAGAATATCGATTCCGCCGAAGTCGGCAAGAATCGCGTCGACTGTTTCTTTGGTCTGCCGGTCGTCCGCAACGTCGCACCGGTAGGCTTTCGCCTTTGCGCCGGACTGCCCGATCAGAGAACAGGTCTCCTGTGCCGCCGCCTCGTTTCCGGCGTAAAGGATGGCGATGTCCGCGCCTTCCTGCGCCAGCTTCAGCGCGATGGCTTTGCCGATTCCTCTGGAGCCGCCGGTTACGACGGCCGTTTTCCCTTTCAGCATGGGTTCCTCCTTAATTCTTCCGCAGCGGCCCGCGCGTCCGCAAAGTTTTCCACATTGAGGATACGCACCTGTGAAGAAATTTTTTTAATCAGGCCGCACAGGGTTTTCCCGGGGCCGGTTTCCACAAAGGTATCGATTCCGTCCGCGATCATGTTTTCCACGGACTTCTGCCAGTAAACGGGGTGGTTGATCTGCTCCGACAGCGTGACTTTCCCGTTTTCCCCGTAAGGCTTCGCGTCCACGTTGGAGTAAACCGGCAGGGAAGGAGCTTTCATCCCCACCGTTTCCAGCTCCAGGAGCAGCTTTTTTGCCGCTTCGTCCATAAACGGGGAGTGGAACCCGCCGCTGACCGCCAGAGGGACGGCCCTGCCGCCCGCTTTCTGCACGTCCCGGCAGAAAGCGTCCATCGCGCTTTTGGAAACCGCGGCGACGGTCTGCCCCTTGCAGTTGTAATTGACCGGATAAGCGTTTTCATATCTGCCGCAAAGCTCCCTTACGGTTTCCACCGGGAGCTTCAGCACCGCGGCCATGCCGCTCGGGTGCTTTTCCGCGGCGGCCTGCATCAGCGCCGCCCGCCGGCACACCAGCCGGATTCCCTCGTCCGGGCCGAAAGCCCCGGCAAAGGTCAGCGCCGCGACCTCGCCCAGCGAAAAGCCCGCGACCGCGTCGGGGATGACCCCTTCGGCCTTCAGGCACTGTGCCGCCGCCAAGTCCACGCAGAACACGCAGGGCTGCGTGTTGATGGTCCGGTTCAGCTCCTCCTGCGTACCGCCGAAGCACTGCACACAGGTCCCGGGCCGCAGCGCGTCGGCGCGGTCAAACACCTCTTTCGCAGCGGGGCTGTTTTCACAAAGGTCTTTGCCCATGCCGCTATACTGGGCGCCCTGCCCGGAAAAAACAAACGCTATTTTACCCATTTTCCGGCACCACCTAACACAGTTTCCGCTTCCCCGAACATTTCCCGGATGATCTCCGCCGCGGGCTGCTCTTTATCGACAATGGCCGCGATCTGGCCCGCCATAAAGCATCCGTTTTTCTCGTCGCCCTCCACGGCGGCGCGGCGCAGCGCGCCGGAACCGAACGCCTCCAGATCCTTTACGGAAACATCGGCGTCGTATTCTTTTTTGGCGAATTCACGGGTAAAGGCGGTTTTCAGCGCCCGCACCGGATGCCCGGTACGCTTGCCGGTCGTCAGGGTATCGATATCCTTCGCGTGAAGGATTTTATTCTTATAATTCTGATGGACCCCGCATTCGTTTGCCACCAAAAACCGGGTTCCTACCTGCACGCCGGCCGCGCCGAGCAAAAACGCCGCCGCGATTCCCCGGCCGTCCGCAATGCCGCCCGCCGCAACGACGGGGATATCCACCGCGTCGCACACCTGCGGCACCAGCGTCATGGTGGTCAGCTCGCCGATGTGGCCGCCCGATTCGCAGCCCTCCGCGATGACGGCGACCGCGCCGCACCGGGCGACGCGCTTCGCGATGCCGGTGGAGGCCACCACGGGCAGCACCTTGACGCCCGCTTCCAGCCATGCGGCCATATACTGCGAAGGGTTTCCCGCGCCGGTCGTTACCACCGGCACCCCCTCGTCAATGACGAGCCGGGCGACCTCCTGCGCGTAAGGGCTCATCAGCATGATATTGACGCCGAACGGTTTGTCCGTCAGCGTTTTCGCCCTGCGGATTTCGCCCTTCACCCATTCCGCGTTCGCGTTCATGGCGGAAATCAGGCCCAGCCCGCCGCCGTTGGAAACCGCGGCGGCAAGGGAAGCGTCCGCGATCCAGGCCATTCCTCCCTGTAGAATGGGATATTCGATCCCGAGCAGCTCACACAATGGTGTCTTGATCATCTGCAGTCCTCACCTTCTTTTTGACCGGAACCGTCCTTTCGCCCCCAGCGGAGGATGCAGGCCCCGGTGGTCATGCCGCCGCCAAAGGCGGTCAGCGCCAGGATATTTCCGGCGTGCAGCTCCCCCGCCCGGTGGAGCTCATCCAGCAGGATGGGGATGCTCGCCGAGGAGGTGTTGCCGAACCGTTCAATATTGTGCCGGTATTTTTCCGGCGCAATGGAAAGCTTTCCGATCGCCGCGTCGATAATCCGCAGGTTTGCCTGATGGGGCAGGACAAAATCCACGTCCGCTTCCGTCAGCCCCGCTTCGCGGATGACCTGTACAAGGTCACCGCACATGGCGGCCACGGCGAATTTATAGACATCCTTGCCGTTCATTTTCAGGTACGGGTCCACCTGTTTCACCTGAGAATACGGGCAGTTGCCCCGCGTATTTTCCGCGTAGAGCGGGGCGGTGTCGCCCTTCGCCCCGATTTTGATGGAAAGCAGGCTGTTCCCCGGCGCCAGCACCGCCGCGCCGGCCCCGTCGCCGAAAAGCACGCAGGTGGAGCGGTCCTTCCAGTCCAGCAGCCTGGACATGGCCTCCGCCGACACAATCAGGATTCTTTTTGCCCTGTTTGCCGAAAAATAAGAAAAAGCGACATCCAGCGCATAGACAAAGCCGGTACAGGCCGCGTTCAGGTCGAACGCCGGACAGACCGCACCCAGCCTTTGCTGGATTTCGCATGCAAGAGACGGCGTAATATGATCGCCCCGCGCGGTGGAGCAGATGATCAGGTCCAGCTCCTCCGGCGCCGTGGAAGCGTCCTTCAGTGCGCGCGCCGCCGCTTCGGCGGCATAGTCGCACAGGGTTTCCGAAGTGGAAATGTGCCTGCTTTTGATCCCTGTGCGCGTGGAGATCCATTCATCCGAAGTATCCATCAGGAGCGACAGTTCCCCGTTGGTCTTTGTGCACGCCGGAAACGCGCTTCCCGTACCGATGATCGTAAAGCTCATTCTTTCCTCCGTGTTCCGCGTCAGGAATCCCCCTGCGCAATATAGGATACGCCCACGCAGCCCGGCCCGCCGTGAGTACCGACGACCGACCCGAGGGCGATCATCTCGCTGTCCGAAATGTCCGCGACGGACCCCGCCGCGTCCTTCAGAAGGTTCAGAAACTGCGGGGAATCGGTGTCGCCGAAAAAGACGCGGTGAGCGGGGTCCGGTTTTTCCTTCTCCATCATCTCCGCAATGCGCAGGGCGGCCGCCTTGTGCCCCTTCTTTTTGTCAAACGCCTTGATTTCGCCGTTTTCGATCGAGACGATCGGCTTGATGTGGAGCATGGAACCGATAAAAGCGGAGGAGGCCGACAGCCTGCCGCCCATTTTCAGATATTTCAGCGTATCGATAATGGCGTAAAACCTCTGCCTCTTTTTCAGCTCTTCCACCGCGGAGCAGATTTCCGCCGCGGTTTTTCCGGCGTCCCTCAGCCTGAGCATCTCATAAACCAGAAGCGCCAGCCCGAAGCTGACGGTCAGCGAATCGATCAGATGGATATTTTCCGCTCCCAGCGCCTGTTTGGCGATCACCGCGGACTGATAGGTCCCGCTGAGCTTGCCTGAAATGAAAATACCGATGACCTCGTCGCCGCTATTCCTGTATTTTTCAAATAATTTTTCAAACCGTTCGGGGTTGACCTGCGCCGTGGTGGGAAGCTCCGCGCTGTCGTGAAGCATCTGAAAAAACTGCGGTTTGGTAAGGTCAACACCGTCCACATATTCCCTGTCGCCGAAATGCACGCTCAGGGAAACGATTTCGATCCCGAGCTCGGCCTGACGGTCAAGGGCAATATCCGACGTGCTGTCCGTTATAATCTTAATAGCCATAGAAGTCCTCCACTATTTTTTGTTGCTTTCAAAAAAGTTTTTCACCGCGGCCAGCCCCTTTACAAACATGGCCAGTTCGTCCTCCGTCATGGCGGACATGATCGCGGAAACCATTTTGTGGTGAAAGGAGGAATGAACCTCATTTACGCTTTTTCCCTTTTCGGTCGGGAGGATACGGACGACCCTTTTGTCGCGCTGGTCCTGCTGCCGCTGGACAAAGCCCTTTTTCACCAGCGTGTTGATGGTCGTCGTCAGCGTGCCCGCGGTAATCCCTTGGGAGCACGCGATATCCGAAGCCGTGTTTTTGCCCTCCTGCGTGCCGTCGCACACCGCCTCGATCACATGCATTTCCCGCATGGAAAGGTTGTGGGATTCCTTGGTTTTCAGGCTTGCTTCTTCCGTTCTCAGGACCTCGTTAAATACTTTTACAAGGAAATTATTGATCTGGGAGTATTCGTTATTCAATGCAGTTCCCTCCTTTCGCCATTTATTTTGAAGTTCAAAATATTTGTTAATTATATCAAAAAAGAATCGTTTTGTCAAGAAAGTTTTGAAGTTCAAAATAAATATTGGAATTTTTTTACAAATATTATCTTGTGTTCCGGGCATGATAATATACAATTCACCGAAAAAAGAAAAGGAAGCCCGCAGGGGCTTCGCCGGAAAAAGACCGTTTCAAACACCTGTGCATTATGCTATAATAGCAGCGTAAATTGAAATCCATTCCCTTTAGAATGTGGCAGCGGAGGCTTCTTATGAATGTTTTTGATATTATCGGGCCGGTGATGATCGGCCCGTCAAGCTCCCACACGGCGGGCGCCGTAAGAATCGGACGGATCGCCGGCGCGCTGCTGGACGGCAAACCCGTGAGCGCGCACATTCTGCTGCACGGCTCCTTTGCGAAAACATACCGCGGGCACGGAACGGACAAGGCCCTTGTCGCCGGAATCATGGGCATGTCCCCAAGCGACCCCCGCATCCGCGACAGCCTTGCGCTCGCGAAGGAACGGAACCTTTCCGTCGTCTTTGAAAAGGGCGAAATCGAGGGGGCTCACCCCAACACGGCGGTGATTACCCTGACGGACGGGCAGGGGCATACCGCGACCCTGCAGGGCGCTTCCGTGGGCGGCGGAAACATCGTCATCAGCGAAATCAACGGGATGAAGGTGGACGTCACCGGGCAGCAGACCACGCTTCTGATCCTGCACCGGGACGTCCCCGGGGTAATCGCGCACGTGACGAACTACATCGCCTCGCAGGGGGTCAACATCGGCAACTTCAAGCTGACCCGCGGGCACAAGGGCGAAACGGCGCTGATGACCATCGAGGTCGACGGCGAATTCAGCCGGGAAAGCAACGCCGGGATCGAAAAGCTGCCGGACGTCCTCCGCTCGACCATGCTGCGGCCGGACTGACGCGGCTAAAGAACCAAGAATCGGAAAGGCCTGGTGGAAGATGGGAATTTATTATTCGGTGGAAGACCTTGTGGGCGCGGCCGCAAGGGAAAATAAAAAAATATCGGAGATCGTTCTGGAGGACCAGGCGCGCGAGCTGGAAAAACCGGAGCCGGAACTGTACCGGACGATGCTGGAAAGCTTCCGGGTGATGCAGCAGTCCGTCGAGGACGGCATTGACCCGGACATGCGCTCGGTGAGCGGACTTTCGGGCGGCGGCGCGTACAAAATGAAGCAGGCGGTGGACAAGGGCCGCACCCTTTGCGGCAAAGTGTTCGGCACCGCGCTGGTGCGCGCGCTCGCGGTCTCGGAAAGCAACGCCTGCATGGGCAAGATCGTCGCCGCGCCGACCGCCGGCTCCTGCGGGATCATCCCAGCGGCGCTGCTGACGGTGATGGAGGACCGGGAGCTTCCGGAGCGCGACGTGGTGATGGCGCTGTTCACCGCCTCCGCGTTCGGCATGGTGATCGCCAACAACGCGAGCATTTCCGGCGCGCAGGGCGGCTGCCAGGCGGAATGCGGCGCGGCCTCCGCCATGGCAGCGGCGGCGCTGACGGAGCTGGCGGGCGGGACCCCGCAGATGGCGGGGCACGCCTGCGCCATCGCGATGAAAAATATTCTGGGCCTTGTGTGCGACCCGGTGGCGGGGCTGGTGGAAATCCCGTGCATCAAGCGCAACGCCATGGGCGTGGCCAACGCGTTTGTGGGCGCGGAGCTGGCGCTGGCCGGAATCCAGAGCGCGATTCCCGCCGACGAGGTGATCGTCGCGATGAAGCGGATCGGCGACGCGATGCCCCGCAGCCTGAAGGAGACCTCCGAAGGCGGGCTTGCCGCCACACCGACCGGAAAACGCCTGAAAAAAGAGATTTTCGGGGATAGCTAAAAAAGCTGCCGGGGAAAAATCCTCCGGCAGCTTTTTTGTATCGGAACCGCGGGTCACTCCCCGCCGAACAGCTTCTGCGCGTAATGCACCGAACCCATCGCGTCCCGGGAATAGGCGTCCGCGTGAATCTGCTGCGCGTATTCGGGCGTGAGCACCGCGCCGCCGACCATCACCCGGCAGTCCGGCACCCTTTCGTGCAGCTGGCGGATGGTCTCCGCCATATTGGAAACGGTGGTCGTCATCAGCGCGCTGAGCCCGACCAGCTTCACGCCGCCCTCCTCCGCCGCGTCCACCACCGTTTCGGGGGGAACGTCCTTTCCGAGGTCGATCACGTCGTAGCTGTAATTTTCCAGCAGGACCTTGACGATATTTTTGCCGATATCGTGGATATCGCCCTTGACGGTCGCGAGGATGATTTTTTCCTTCTTCGTCTGCTCCCCGTTGACAGTCATTTTCACCCGGATCACCTCAAACGCCGACTTGGCGGCCTCCGCGCTCATCAGGAGCTGGGGCAGGAACAGCACGCCCTGCTCGAAATCCTTCCCCACCCGGTCAAGCGCGGGAATCATCTGGGTATTGATGATAGCGAGCGGTTCCTCCGTTTCCACCAGCCGGAGCGCCGCCGCGTGCGCGCTTTCCTTCAAACCGCGCACCACCGCGTCCAGCAAAGAGATTTCCCCCGCGGCGGGCGGAGGCGCGGCTTCCGCTTTCTGCGCGGAATAGCGGGCGATATAGTCCATGCACTGCTCGTCGCTGCCGCTGAGCGCGCAGTACGCATGGTACGCGTCCATCATCGCGGCGGAATTGGGGTTGACGATCGCGGCTCCCAGCCCGTTCTGCAGCGCCATGGTGAAAAACGCGGCGTTGATGTGTTCCCGCTGGGGCAGACCGAACGAAATATTGGAAACGCCGAGCGAGGTGTGGATGTCCAGCCGGTCGCGGATCAGCCGCAGGGCTTCCAGCGTAATGGCGGCGTTTTCCTGCCCGGCGCTGATGGTCATGGCCAGCGTGTCGAAAACAATGTCTTTTTTGTCAATCCCGTATTCCCGGGCCGTCCTCACAATCTTTTCCGCGATTTCAAATCGGCCCTGCGCCGTGGCCGGAATCCCGTTTTCGTCCAGCGTCAGCGCGATCACGGCGCCGCCGTACTTTTTCACGAGCGGGAAGATCGCCTCCATCGATTCGGCTTTCCCGTTGACCGAATTGATCAGAGGCTTGCCGTTGTAAATGCGCATGGCCCCTTCCATCGCCTTCGGGTCGGAGGTGTCGAGCTGAAGGGGAAGGTCGGAAATCCCCTGAATCTCCATGACCGCGCGGCGAAGGAGCGCGGGTTCGTCGATTTCCGGCAGGCCGACGTTCACATCGAGAATATGGGCGCCGTTTTCCTGCTGGGTAATCGCCTCCCGCAGCAGGTAATCCATATCGTTGTCGCGCAGCGCCTGTTTCAGCCGGGATTTGCCCGTGGGGTTGATGCGCTCGCCGATCAGCACCGGCTTTTCGCCGAACACGACCGCCCGGGCGAACGAGGAAACCACCGTGCGGTTTTTCGGGACGATGGGACGCGGGGAAAGGTCTTTGCACCGCCGCACCACCGCCGCGATATGCTCCGGGGTCGTGCCGCAGCAGCCGCCCAGAATCCAGGCGCCCTCCTTCGCGATTTCCTCCATCACGGCGGCGAATTCCTCCGGCTTTACGTCAAACACGGTTTTGTCCCCTTCGGTGCGGGGCAGCCCGGCGTTGGGGGTCACGATCACGGGCAGGGAACACGCCTGTGTCATCTGCGGGAGGAATTTTTTCATCTGCCCGGGGCCGAACCCGCAGTTGAGCCCCACGGCGTCCACCCCGAGGCCCTCCAGCAGCGCGGCCGCCGCCGGGATGTCGCCGCCGGTCAGCAGCTTGCCCTGCTCATCCACGACCATGGTGACGAAAACGGGCAGCCGGGTGCTCTCCTTTGCGGCGAGCACGGCGGCCTTGCACTCGTAGGTATCGCTCATGGTCTCAATCAGGATCAGGTCGGCCCCGGCTTTTTCCCCCGCGGCGGCGGCCCGGGAAAAGGCGGAAACGGCGTCCTCGAAATCGAGGTCGCCGAGCGGCCTGAGCAGCTTCCCGGTCGGGCCGATGTCCATGGCGACCAGCGCGCCATGGGCGGCTTCTCTGGCAAGGGCCACCGCGGCGGCTACGATTTCCTCCGTGGAACGGCCGCAGCCGTGCAGCTTGATCGGGTTTGCGCCGAAGGTATTGGTGGTCAGGATATCCGCGCCCGCCGCGCGGTACCTGCTATGAATTTCTTTGATCAGCTCGGGGCGGGTCAGGTTCCACAGCTCCGGCAGCTCGCCGGGGCCGAGGCCGTTTTCCTGTAAAAGAGTTCCCATGCCGCCGTCAAAAAAGACCATGCGTTTTCCCAGGTCTTCCAGTATTCCCATGATATCAGTCCTTTCTGAACGGACAATTCAAAGACTTGCAGCCCATGCATTTCGCAATATGGCAGGTCGTCTGCTCCGCGGTCAGGCCAATGACCGCGGTAACGGATTTTGTCGGCACCAGCATGCTGTCCTGCGTCATGGCAAGGCCGATTTTTTTCTGCGCCTGTAAAATCCCCAGAAGATCGCGCTGATGCAGGATGGAAAAGTCCCCGTAGCCGGGGCTGTACCGGGGCCGCAGAAACAGCCCGCGCTTTGCCGCCTCGGCGGAAAGCTCCCGTTCCGCTTCGTCGCAGACGCTCTCTGTCAGCGCGGCGGCGCAGGCCTGCAGCACCACGGCGCGGCTTATGTCGATTTTGGAGGCGCGCTCCAAAAGGAAATCCGCTTTCGTGCCGAGCGTGGCCGCGAACAGGTACGCTTCCCCGCAGCCGGAAAGATGATTCCTCAAGTCCCTGCTTTCCACCCTCAGGTTTCCGAGCAGAACGGCGTCCCCGTCAAATTTCACCGGCAGAAGCAGGCTGAGGCTGCGGGGAGTGACCGCGGCCCGCAGCTCGCTGATGCAGGATTCGATTGTAAGCAGGGTGCGCTCATCCGCAGGCTTGCCGCGGTAGCCCAGATAGCGCAGCACTTCTTCCGTCTCTTTCATTCCCTGATGATCTCCGATAAATTATCCATGATTTTTGCCGCGATATCCGGCTTGTTCATCGTGTAGATATGGATCGCGCTGACGCCGTTGGAGATCAGGTCGATGATCTGCTCCGTCGCGTAGGCGATGCCGGCCTGTTTCATGGCGGCGGGCTTGTCGGCGAATTTATCCACGATCGCCCGAAAGCGCGGCGGCAGCTCCGTGCCGGAAAGCGCGCAGATCCGCCTGATCTGGCCGCTGTTGGTCACCGGCATGATGCCCGCCACCACCGGGATATGAATCCCCTTCGCCAGAATCCGGTACAGGAACTGGTAGAGAATATTGTTGTCAAAAAACATCTGCGTAGTCAGAAAGTCGCAGCCGCTGTCCACCTTTTCTTTCAGGTAGCCGATGTCGTCCTCCCGGTGGGCGCACTCGACGTGTCCCTCGGGGTAGCAGGCCGCGCCGATGCAGAATCCGCCGTATTCCCTGATCTGCCTGACCAGCTCGCCGGCGTAGCGGTACTGGCCGGGGGACGGGAAATCGGAATTCTGCGGAATATCGCCGCGCAGGGCCAGGACATTTTCAATATGTTGTTCTTTTAACCCGGATAATATCTGCCCGACCTCTTCCCTGGTGGAGGAAACGCAGGTCAGGTGTGCCAGCGCGGTCACGCCGCAGTTCTGGATTTCCGATGCGATGCGGGCCGTGTTCCGGGACGTGCCGCCGCCCGCGCCGTAGGTAACGCTCATGAAATCGGGCCTGAGCGCGGAGATGTCGCGCACAACCTCCTTCACCCGGGCGATATCGTCGTCTTTTTTCGGTGGGAACAGCTCGCAGGAAACCGTGACCCTGCCGCTGTTCAGAATTTCGCTGATTTTCATGGCTATTTCCTTTCAGTGCCCCGGAAAATAAAAAAACCCGCCTTCACAGGCGCCGTGCCCGATGAAGACGAGATTCCAGATCCCGTGTTACCACTTCAAATTCACCCGTCCCTTGCGAAACGGGCCTCTCAGGGTATTACAGTGTCGGACACCGCCTATACCCGCTTTCTGTAACGGGAAATCCCGTCGCAGCCTAAACCGGAAATCCGGTCTCGGTGCGCCGCTCAGGAGCCATTTTCGCCCGGCCTCCCGCCCGCTTTCTTTCAGCGCGGCAAAACCGCAAAAGCTTCTCTGTATGCCTTCGGAAGGGTTACTTTCTCCGTCCCTGCGTGTAAAAATATATTTTTACTATTGTAGCATAGAAAAGCACGGTTGTCAAACGGAACAAAAAGGAAAAGGGCGGGGTGTTTCTTCACCCCGCCGCTGTTATTCATCGTCCCGCATCAGATTTTCAGCGTAATCGCGAAGGCTTGCGAAGGAATTGATGTTCTCCTCCCGCGCGCTGATGGATTCCTGCACATATTCGGGCAGGTTGTCAAAGTATTCACCGGCTTCGCTGTCCTCTTCGATCAGCTCGTATAAACCGCTGTACTTGCCTTTCATCGGACTCACCTCCGGGAATAGTTTTCGCAGGATTTACAGGATTATCCATTTGTTTCCCGAATATGCTCCGCGGCCTGCATCAGCTCGCCCAGTGTGGAAATCTCCACGCCCGATTTTAGAATCCTGTTTTTCACGTCGATGGGCAGATTCTCAAAATATCCCCGTAAATCCGGGTTGTTCTCATAAAAGGTCCCCAAAGCAAAACGCCTCCCCAAACGTCAGTAAATAAAGAATTTACCCTTAGTTTTTACGGAAGGCGCTGTTTTTACGTGAGGAAATACTTTCCTTATTTCAGGCTTTCGTCGTAATTCGCGCGTTCGCCGCCGATATATTTCGGCCGGGTGCGCGCGCTGGTCACGTTGGCTTCGCCGATTCTGCGCACGGAAAGGCGCACCGGCACCGCCACTCTGGCAAGGTGCATGCCGATCAGCGTGCCGCCGATATCGATTCCCGCCTGCGCGGTGACTTCCTCCACCGCCACCGGATGCTCAAAGTTCGAGTAAGCCGCCGTGGCAAAGGAACCGCCGGCCTTCGGGCGCGGAACGGCGTTGACGATTTCCAGCCGGTCCCTGACCGCCGCCTCTTTTTCAATAATGATCGCGCGGTTCAGATGCTCGCAGCACTGGGCGGCCAGATAAATCCCCTTTTCCTTCAAAACGGGGTAAACGGCGTGAAACACCGCGTTGGCGATTTCCACGCTGGAGGACGAGCCGATATCGTGCCCGCCGATTTCGCTGGAGGAACAGCCCACGACCAGGATATTTCCCGCGGTCAGTCCCGCGGCTTTTATCAATTCGCAGACGGCTGTTTTCGCCTGCGCCGCAATTTCATCGTACATAGAACTCAACTCCGGTTATCATATTTGTAGGTTCGACAGATATTATAAGCTTATCGGAGAGATTTTGCAACTCTGCGCGGTTTTGCCCGCGGCGGCCGCGTTTTTCCGCAGGCGGGAGAAATTATTTAATCTTCTAAACAAGAATTAATGCTTGCTATGTACTATGATATTATAGACTAAAATATATAGTTTTGAAAACTATATGATAATTTGAAATTATAGGAGTGCTTTTATGACCTGGAGTATCCTTTCAGACAGCTCCTGCGACTTGCCCCAAAACGCGTTCCAGGATTACGGCCTGCACTTTGCGACCGTACCCCTGAAGCTCATCGTGGGCGGCACCGAGTACACTGACGATGATTCGCTGAATGTAAACATCATGCTGGCCCAGATGAAAAATTACAAGGGGCCGTCCTCGTCGGCGTGCCCGTCGCCGGAAGAGTGGGCGACCGAATTCCGGAAAAGCGACTGCACCCTGGCGGTGACGATGACCAGCGCGCTGAGCGGCACCTACAACAGCGCCCTTGTCGCAAGGGACATGGTTCTGGAGGAATTTCCCTGGAAGAAAATCCACGTGATCGATTCCCGTTCCACCGCCGGGGGGCTGGTGCTGATTCTGAGAAAAGCGGCGGAGCTGATTTCCTCCGGGCTGGGCTTCGACGAAGTCGTCAAACAGGCGGAAGCGTACTCCCGCAGCCTGTTTCTGCTGTTCGCGCTCGGTTCCTACGACAACCTGATCAAGTCGGGGCGCATGTCCCGTGTGGCGGGGATTCTGGCCAACTCGCTCGGCATCCGCGCGGTGGCCTCCAACACGCCGGAGGGCGAGATCAAGGTGCTGCACAAGCCGCGCGGCGAGGAACGCGCGATCCTGCAGATCGTGGAAACCATGAACAAGCTGAAAGACATGGCGGGCAGGCCCGTCGTTATCAGCCACTGCAACAATCCCAAGGGCGCACAGCGCCTGAAGGAGCTGATTGCACACGTCTGCCTGACCACCAAGATCACGATTCAGCAGACGCGGGGGCTGACCAGCTATTACACGGAGAACGGCGGCCTGCTGGTCGGGTTCTGAGGCCCGGACCATGCGGTCGGGACGCGCCTGCGGCGGCACTTCCAGTCAGCTTACCGTTAAATCGGTTTTAGAGGACCCCGAAACAAATCCCTCTAAGAGGGAGGCAAGGGTTCGACCCCTTTATTTTCCATAAAATGATATAATTTAGCAAATTCTATTGCACTGGAAAAGAAAACGCGCTATAATTCAGTTGCAAGGCACAAATAAAAGTGCAGCGCAGGAACGGGGTGCTGGAACACCCCGCCCCCTGCATACGGAGAGCAAGCTCCATAAACAACCGAAAATCGGCACGCTGCGGATATTATTATACCGCCTCTTTACCTTTTTGTACAGAGGGGATTTTGTACCCGCGGGCGCTTGACGACGTTGTATATGGATTCAATATCCGTGTACGGCGTTTTTTTGTGCCCTGCGGCGGCGAAAGGGCGGCGGGAAAGAGTCCCCCGGCCGCCCTCTTCTAAGCCTCCGTGCCGATTCCAAGGAAAAGGCTTTGGATTTTCCCGTCGGCATCCAGCACAATGTGGTCCGTCCCTTCCATGGTGAAAACGCCGCCGGTTTTGCTGACGCAGGCCGCAGCCCACGGCACCCGGAACCCGCCCTGTTCGGGGACGATTTCCCAGACATGCTTCATTTCCCTGTTTTTGCCCAGGAGAGCCTGAAAAAACTCCCTGATTTTTCCGCACCCGCGTATTTCGTCGTACCCTTTCAGCCGCAGGGAAGCGTTTTCCGAAAACAGCCCTTCCAGTCCGGAAAAGGCCCCTTCGTCCTCCATCGCCAAATCCAGCTGGGTAAAATACCTGCCGATCACCGTCACTGCAACCACTCCCGTCGTCCGGCTTTTCCGCCGGTTCATTATACCTGCATTATAGCACCCGGCACGGCCCCGTTCAAGAAAAAACAAGTATCCGGCCCATTTTTGAAGGAGCCGCCGCTTATGGCGGGGGAGTTTAACATAGCCCGGGCCGTGGGGGAGTCCTTCTCTCCCTCCGGGTAAGCCGGGCGCCGCTTTGAAATGCGCCCGGTCCCGCTTGAAAAGCCGCCGGTTCCATGCTACACTAAGCTTAAACAACATTCCGGATACTCAGGAAAGGAACTGCTTTATGAAATTAGGAATCATCGGCACTTCGGAAATTTCCCGCCTGTTCGTACAGGCCGCGGTGGAAACGGGAAGCTACGAGCCTTACGCGGTCTATTCCCGCAAAGCGGAGACCGGCGCTCAGTACGCGGCCCTGTACCAAATCCCCCATGTATTTACTGAACTGGAAATCCTGGCAAGCTGCCCCGGGCTGGACGCCGTCTATATCGCGTCCCCGAACAGCCTGCATTTCCCGCAGGCAAAGCTCTGCCTTTCCGCCGGAAAGCATGTGATTGTGGAAAAGCCGGCGGTGGCGACCTCGGCGCAGCTCGAAGAGCTGCTGGACATCGCGAAAAAAAACAATGTGTACCTGCTGGAAGCGATCCGCCCGATCTACAACCCCGATCTGGACGTCCTGAAGGAAGCGGTCAAAAAAATCGCCCCCGTTCACTACGTCTATTTCAACTATATGAAATATTCCTCCAAGTACGACGCGTATAAAGAAGGAAAGGACCCGCCTGTTTTCAGCGCGGAATACGACGGCGGCGCGCTGGCCGACCTCGGCATCTACAATCTTTACCTCTGCGCCGCCCTTTTCGGCGCGCCGAAAAGCAGCACCTGCACCGCCAGTCTGCTCGAAAGCGGGGTGGACGGAGTCTGCACCCAGATTCTAAAGTACGACGGCTTTTGCGCCGTGCTCAGCGCCTCCAAAATCTCCGCCAGCCGGTCGGCAAGCGAGATTCAGGGCGAAAACGGCACCGTGACGCTGGAGGGGCCCACCTCTCTGGACAGGATCCGGCTTTACACCCGCGGCGGCGGAGAGGAGCTGCTTTCCACGGAGCGCAAATCCTCCATGTTCTGTCAGCAGAAGGCGCTCGCCCGCATTCTTACGGAGCGGGACGAGGCCGCGTACGCATGCGCCTGCGAACGCATGCGCTGCTGTACCGGGCTGCTGGAGCAGGGCCGCCGTCAGGCCGGAATCCGGTTCAGTTCCCTTTGATTTTTCCAGTTGTCGGCGCCGCGCGATTGTGATATGATAGAAATAAAGAAAAAAGCACCTCCGTTGTTAATGCGGAAGTGCTTTTGAACGTAAAAACAGAAAGGTATTTTCACAGGATAGGTGAGGTTTATGGAGGACACCATTAAAGTGGCGGCACCGGTTTACCAGAAGATTGCCGCCGACATTGCGGCAAAGATTGTGGACAACCGTTACCGCATAGGAGAAAAAATATACGCGAGATCGTACCTTGCAAGCCAGTACAACGTTTCTTCCGAAACCGCACGGCGCGCCATCTGCGTACTGTCCGACCTGGAAATCGTAGACGTGACCAAGGGCAGCGGCGTGATTATCAAATCGTATGACAACGCCGTAAAATTTGTTCACCAGTACAATGACATCCAGTCGCTGAACGACCTGAAAAAGGATATTCTAAGCAGCGTCGAGCGGCAGAGAAAAGAGACGAAATTTCTGCTGAAATCCATTTCCAGCATCATAGACCGGACGGAGCGCTTCCAGTCCATCAATCCGTTTATTCCGTTTGAAATCGAAATTACGGACAAAACGCCCCTGCTCGACAAGTCCCTGTCCGAACTGAATTTCTGGCACCACACGGCGGCGACCATCATCGCCATCAAGCGCAACAGCACGCTGATGATGTCCCCCGGCCCCTACGCGATTCTGCAGAAGCACGACGTGCTGTATTACTGCGGCGAAGACAACTGCCAGGACCGGGTGAAAAGCTTTCTTTACCCGGACGAGGAATGACAAAACAAAATACAAAGACCCGGAAAAGCGTTTCACAGCGCCGGTCCGGGTCTCTTTTTATCCTCTTGTGATTGGGGATACCGTCTGAATTACTTGAGCAGCCCCTTTTCCTGAAGGAACTGTTTTGCGACCTCCGGTACGGTCCTGCCTTCCACGTCGACCGCGTAGGTCAGGTTGACCATGGTCTCGTTGTCAAAGATTCCGCCGAGCTTGTTCAGGGTCTCTTTGAGGTTGGGCGCCGTTTTCTCGAAGCGCTCGAACAGGTCCGAGCGGACGAGCAGCGCGCCGTTGTATTCCGGGAAGAAGCTTCTGTCGTCCTTCAGCACTTTCAGCTGAGCCTTTTTGTTCAGGCCGTCGGTGGCGTAAACCTCGGTCACGTCGATGTTCCCGTTTTCCACCGCGGAATACTTCAGCCCCAGGTCGACCGGCTTGCTTTCCTTAAAATTCAGCCCGTAGAATTTGACGAACGGGTTGAATTTCATGCTGCCCTCTTCGCTGAAAAACTCATGCTCCGCACCGAACACCAGCTTGCCGGCCACCGGCACAAGGTCGCTGATGGTTTCCAGCTTGTACTGGTCCGCGATCTTCTGCGGAACGGCGATCGCGTAGGTGTTGTTGATTCCGAGCTTATCCAAAAGATAGACCTTCTTCTCCTTCAGCGCGGTTTCGTTGACAAAATCGTACAGGGTCTTCCCCTCGGGGATATCCTTTGTGTCCAGCTTCAGATAGGTGGTCAGCAAGGTGCCGTCGTAGCTGTTCATCAGGTCGCAGTTGCCCTTGACCAGCTCGTTGAAGCCGTTGACGGGGGAGACCTCGTCCTTAATGACGACCTTGGCGCCGGTGTCCTGCTCCACCAGCATTTTCACCATCTGGTGAATCAGCTTCATTTCGGAAAACTGACCGTCCATAATGACGATTTCGTCCCCGCTGCTCTTGCCCGAGCCGCATCCCGCGGCGGAAAGCGCCAAAACCAGGCACATTATAACGGCAATCACTTTTTTCATAACTTTCTCCCTCTTTTCTATTATTGATATTACTGTCGACGAAAACACACGATTACTGTGTGTCGCTTTTTACGGTCCTGTGGCGGTACAGCCGTTTTTCAATGTAGGCCATCACGCCGTCGAACAGCACGGCCATCCCCATCAGCGACAGCGTCCCAAACAGGATCAGCTGCATGTTCTGAATATGGATGCCGCGGTAGATGACGGAGCCGAGCCCGCCGCCTCCCACGAACGTAGCGAACACGGCCACGCCGATGGAGGTGACGGTGGCGATCCGGATCCCCGTGAAGATGACCGGGAAGGCGATGGGGATTTCCACATGGAGCAGCCGGTAAGTCCGGCTCATGCCCATGCCGTCGGCGGCCTCTTTGATGGCGGGCTCAATATTGCTGAGGCCGAGGTAGGTGTTGTGCACGACCGGCAGCAGGGAATACAGCACCAGGCCGATGATGACCGTCGGCTTGCCCGCGCCCAGAAAAACCATAATGATTCCGAGCAGCGCCAGCGCCGGGATGGTCTGCAGGATATCCACGGCCCACAGCACCACGGAGCGCACCGGCTTTTTCATATAGGCCAGCACGCCGAGCGGCAGGCCGAGAAGAACGGTGAAAAGCACCGAAAGCAGCACAATGTAAAGATGTTCAAAAATCATCGTCGCGCTCACTTGACATCCCCCCTTAATCCTTTCGGCACGGCTTTCTTCTGGAAATAGTCGATCAAAAGGCCCAGCCCCACCGCGAGGATGGCGGCCGGAATCGCGCCCGCGATAATCAGCGTGTTGTTGTTCGTGCTGACGCCGATATAGATGAAGTCTCCCAGGCCGCCCAGGCCGATCATGGAGGCCAGCACCGCCCAGCTTACAATATAGACGGTGGACATCCGCAGCCCGCCGATGATGGCGGGAAGCGCCAGCGGCAGCTCCACCCACAGCAGCGACTGCAGCGGGGACATCCCGCAGCCCCTTGCCGCTTCCTTATACTGCTCCGAAACGCCGATCAGTCCGGTATAGGTGTTTTTCAGCACCGGGAAGATCGCGTAAATGGAGAGCGCGGCCAGCACGGTGGCGGGCACCATCCCGAGATACAGGAACAGGATGCCGATAAACACGATGCCGGGGATCGTCTGCACCACGGAAAGGACCGGCAGAACAAATTTGGATATTTTCGGGGCTCTGGAAAGCAGGATTCCCAGAAACAGGGCGATGACAAATCCGATGAAAACGGAAATCAGGACATAGACCAGATGGGTCGTGATAGCGCCAAGCAGTTTATCCCCGTAAAGACGGAAGAAATCACTCATTGCCCATCCCCCCAAACAACGCTTGCCAAAGCTTTTGACATGCTGGTTTTTGTAATGATGCCGGCCACTTTTTTGTCCTCCGTCAGCACGACGACATATTCCGCCCGCTGGCTGCTGATGATATCGAAAGCGGTTTTCGCGGGGGTGTCCGGCGCAACGGTCGGGAAGTCCGCCGTAATCAGGTCCCTGATGGTGTCGCCCGCTTTGCCGCGCTCGTTGACGGTTTCAATCAGCAGAACGCCGATATAGCGTTCCTCCCGGTCCACCACAACAAGGGAGTCGATCTCCCTGCGGCTCATGATATTGACGCATTCCAGCGTCTTTTTGTCCTGCGTGACCTTTGCCACGTTGGTTTTCATCAGGTCGGAGCACGCCAGCTGGTTCTGCGAGAAATTATGTACATGCTTGCCCATAAATTCCCGCACGGTGTCGTTGGCGGGCGCGCGGAGAATTCCCTCGGGGGAATCCGTCTGTAAAATCCGGCCCTCGCTCATAAACACGACCGTGTCCGCCATTTTCAGCGCCTCGTCCATGTCGTGCGTAACAAAGATGACGGTCTTTCCCAGACGCTGCTGCAGGGACTTGACCTCATCCTGAAGGGAATCCCTCGTAATCGGGTCCAACGCGCCGAAAGGCTCATCCATCAGGATAATGGGCGGCTCCGCCGCCAGCGCGCGAAGCACGCCGATTCTCTGCTGCTGGCCGCCGCTCATTTCATTCGGATATTTATGAGCATAGGTTTCATACGGCATATTGACCATCTCCAGAAGCTCTTTCGCCCTTTGGCGGCTTTTTTCCTTGTCCCATTTCAGCAGGCGCGGCACCACGCAGATGTTCTCCTCCACCGTCATGTTCGGGAAAAGCCCGATCTGCTGGATGACGTACCCGATGCGGCTGCGCAGCTTTTCGGGATTCATCTCCATAATATTCTTTCCGTCGATGCTGATGCTGCCCGAGTCCATCTCGATCAGGCGGTTCAGCATTTTCAGCGTTGTCGTTTTTCCGCAGCCGGAAGGGCCGATCAGCACGACAAACTCACCGTCGGGTATTTTTAAATTCAACTCTTTCACAACTTTTTGTTTTCCATAAGACTTACTGACATTTTTATATTCAATCATAAATGCCCTCCTTTTCTGCCCATAATCCGACAAGAAACAACTTCATATTTTTTATAGATTGTTTCTTAGATTTCTATAATATCATAAAATCATTAATTTTGTCAAATGCATACGGCGGTTTTTTGGTAAAAATATTCATTCACGTGCTTCCCAGGCCCCGGAAAATCAGCAATTTTCACCCGTTCGGGGCAGGAAAAAGCGCATATCCCGTTTGAGGATATGCGCTTTTATAATGGTGTCCTGTTGTCCGTTCAGACCGGCTTTTTCCCGGCCTCCACAAGCTTTTTGCTGAAAATCAGGAACAGTCCTTCCACAAAAATCAGCACCCCGGTCGCAACCAGCATCCATTCGATTTTAATCCAGTCGGACATGGGGCCGAACAAAAGCATTCCCAAAGGCATGCTCATGCTGGTAATCATGGTCAGCACGCCGAACACGCGGCCAAGGTAATCCGGCTCCACCTTTTCCTGAAGCAGGACGGTGGAGGGCGTGTTGAAAACGGGCATGACGAATCCGACAAGCCCCATCAGCGCCAGATAGACCCAAAAATCGGCGACAACGCCCAGCAGAAACACCCCGACGCCGATCAGAAAGCTGGAAAGCGCCATGGTGTGCACGCGGTTTTGAAAACCGCCCCAGCAGGCCATCAGGAGTCCGCCCAGCATCATCCCGAGGGAAAAGGCGATTTCGATCGCGGTCAGGTACCAGACCTCTTCGCCGAAGCTGCGCGTGACCTGCAGCGGGGTCAGAAAAGCCGCCGGGGCCGCCAGAAAGGTGAAGAGGGCAAAGAACAGAAAGAACCGTTTCAGGTACGGGTGTGTGCCGATATAGGAAAATCCCAGCCTCAGCCCCTCGAAATAGCCGGAGCTTTCCGGCGCCGCGCCGCCCGCCCGGGCAGGGACGCGAAGGAAGAAAAGCAGCGTAAAAACACCGATTGCGGCGGTCCCCACATCGATAAAAAAGATGGTCTCGATCGGCGCCGCCGACATCAGCGCGCCGCTGGCGATGGGGGAAAGCAGCAGGATGGCGGACTGAATGCTCGAGTTGATCCCGTTGACCGCGGTAAGCTTTTCCACCGGCACCAGCTGCGGCAGAAACGCGCCCACACACGGCGTCTGCACCGCGGAGCCCAGCGCGCGCACGGCCGATATGACAAAAAGCAGCCACATGGCCTTGTACCCCAGAAGGAACAGAACCGCCATGGCCAGCGTCGACAGCGCGATCACGGAATCCGACAGGGCAATCAGGATTTTCCGGTCGTAGCGGTCCGCCCAGACGCCCGCAAAGGGCGAAAGCAGAAAGGTAGGGATAAAGCCGCAGAGGATGGAGATCATCATCATCACGCCCGACTTGGTCTGCAGGGTAATATACCACATGATGGCATACTGAACCAGGGACGAACCGAACAGAGAAACCGTCTGACTTGTCAGAAACAGAACCGTATTCTTTTTCCAGTTTTGCTGCATAGGATATTCCCGTTTCCTCCCGTTAAGCGTTCCGGCCCGGTCCGCCGGTCATTCTTATGATATGATACCGTAACCTGCCGTGACCGTCAAGGAAAGCTTAATCCGGGCGGGGCGTTTTCCGCTGCCTGATGAGCGCGAAAACACATCCCGCCGCCGCGAGCAGCAGGATTCCCCCCAGCGCGGCGATTCCAGCCGTGTAGCTGAACAGGTCGCTCACCGCGCCGATCGCCGGCGGGCCGAAGGTCTGGCCGACGTCCATCATGGTGCTCATCACGCCCAGCGACCCGCCGAGCTGCCCCTTCTGCGCAACGTCCGCCGCCAGCGCGTTTGTTCCGGAGGTAATCAGGGCGAACCCCAGGCCGTAGACCACAATGAGGGGGATCACAAGCATGACCGCTTTGAGAAAAGTCAGCAGAAAAAAAGTGCCCGAGCAGACGAACAGCCCGACGACCATCAGCGGCAGGCGGCCCACGCGGTCGGACACCCGGCCGAACACCGGTTTCAGCAAAATCATTCCGATCAGCTGGGCGCCGAGCACATACCCGATCTGCCCGGTGGACATTCCGAGCTGTTTCGCGTAAAGAGGAAAGATCATTTCAAACGCGCCGTAGGAAAAATACGCGCAGGCGTTCAGCACCCCGACCAGAAGCAGGGGCCGGTAGCGCAGCATGCCCCGCAGCTTTTTCAGGGAGGAAGTCCTTTCGGCCTCTTCCTTCCGGCTTTTGGCCGTCTCTTCCGCCCGCTGCATATTTCTGCTTTTCCGGAAGAACCAGATTGCAAAGGCCAAAGCCAGAATGCCCGCGCCGCCTGCAATCCCGTACACCGTGGGGATTCCTCCGTACTCGTAGGCCGCGCCGCCCACGGTCGGCGCAAGAGCCCGGCCGATCAGCGTGGCGGAGGTGTAAAGGGACAGGTTCTGTCCGGTGTTGTTCCGGCTGAAAGCCGCGATAGCCGCCATCGCCACCGGGTCGAACGCCGCGGTCGCAAAGCCGTGGTAAAAACGCACCGCCGCCAGCCCCATCGGATTGATTACCAGAAAGTAAACGAACGGCGCGCTCGCAAAAACGAGCAGGGAACCGATCAGAATTTTTTTATATCCGAACCGGTCGGCCAGATCCCCTGCCAGATAGCTTATCAGGATTCCGGGCAGGGTGGACGCCGAAGCGATCCAGCCGATCTGGGTGCCGGTCGCGCCAAGGTTCTTCGCAAAGATCGGCAAAACCGGCGATTTCGATATGGTGGAGCTGAAAACCGCGAAAGCCCCGCACAGGCCGAGCATCATCACGATGCGCAGTCCTCCGGTGTTTTTTTTCATATGTCCTCCCTCCGCCGGCGCCGGGGGAACGGTCGTGTCTGCGTTTTGCTGTCTGGCGCCGTATCTTAAACTGTTCCGCTCTCTATGTGAAATCCATTCGGGTTTAGTATGCTCGCTCTTTCCTTCACAATTCTTTTTCCCGGCCGGTTTTTACCGGGCGCGCAAAAAGCTCTCGCCAGCCAAATCGGCAGGAACAGACAAAGATCCTAAAGAACTTCTATTCCGTGGGATTGAAAAAAATCCTTCGTTTCGGGGTCCAGCTCATCGTCGGAAACCACAATGTCGATATCCTTGAGCACTGCAAAAGTAAAGGTGTTGACAATGCCTACCTTCCCGGAATCCATTAAAGCGACTACCCTTTCGGACTTGCGGACAACCGCCTTTTTCAGTTCGTTCTCGTCCTCTACGCCGCAGTTGAACCCCGTTTCCTGGCTGTAACCGGTCACGCCCAGAAACGCGATGCTGAAATTGACATTCTCAATCGCTTTCACGCTGCTGATCCCGTTCACGCTCAGGCTGAAACGGTTCATCTGCCCGCCGAGAACATGGACCTGCGACTGTGTCAGATGCGCCAGCTCCAGCGCGCAGCTGATTCCCCCGGTAAAAATCAGGTAGGATTCATCGGGGAAAACACGGGCCAGTTCCGTAGCCGTCGTTCCGGAATCGAGGAAGACGGACGTTCCGGGGCGCAGGAGTTTCACCGCTTTTTCGGTAATTTGACGCTTCTTTTCCATATTTCGCGTACTACGCTTATAAAACAGATCGTCCGTTCCGATCACGACCTCCACCGATTTCGCTCCGCCGTGCACGCGGACAATCTGGCGGGCCTGATCCAGAAACTTCAGATCGTTGCGCAGGGTCATTTCCGAAACCTCCGGAAACGCAACCTTCAATTTCGCAAAGCTGACAGCGCCCTCGCTGTTGACAAGTTCCACAATCTGTTCTCTCCGCTGCTTCATTTTTCCCATCCTATTCTTTTGTAACAACAAAAAAAATTATTGAAACAATTATAAAGCATTGAAAAATGCTTGTCAAACCAGAATCATGCTTTTATGGAAATATTTTTAGGTTTCGATTAACAGGATTTTAGAGCGGCGGGGAAAACCGGGCAAATCGGGCGGACAATGAATATACTGTATCAGATATGCAGAAAAAGGAGCTTTCCGCGTCTGCCGCGGGGCCCTTTTACGATTGACACAGGAGCTGACAAAATCGCTATGTTGAATATCTGGCCATTGGCAATCCCGAACGCCGCGCAGGAAGGCTTTTCGGCCCTTCTCTCTTCGCTTTCCCTGTCCGCGGACGCTCAGCTGAAGCCCTGGACCGCAGCGTCCCCTTATTTCAACAGCGGAAATCTCGATGCGGCTGCGGGAAATTATACCGTTCCGGCAACCGGAAGATACTCCATAGCCGCAACCGTCAGCTACACCCTGAACGCGGCCATAACAATTTCCCTGGGGGCGGGGATCACCCCTTCGTTCATAGTCAGACGCTTCGCGCCAAGCTCCGCAGACCTGATCAGCGGCTTGTTTCCCCTGCTGAATATCGCTGTAACGGTTTTATCCTTAAGGGCCGTCCTGGGGGCGGGTACGGTAACGTTAGCCGGCGAGGCCCAGCTGAACGCGGGGGATACCGTCGGTCTTTATTATGCGGCGGACGGCATGACGCTTCCTTTGAATATTGAAAGCGCCGTATGGTCCGTTAACCGCATTCCCTGACAGACAGGGGGACTTCCATGTTTTAGGAGCTTTTGTTTGATACCGCTGTCTGATTTTTCCCAATGCAAAGTCCGGCGTGTGGTTTTTCGCGCTTTTATGCTATAATAGGTGTAAATTCAGGATAAAGCGCAGGTGTTAACGATGTTTATTGCCGATTTTCATATCCATTCAAAATATTCCCGGGCCACCAGCAAGGACTGCGTTCCCGAAATGCTGGAGCTGTGGGCGCGGCGCAAGGGTCTGGACCTGATCGGAACGGGGGACTTCACCCATCCGGCCTGGCGGGAGGAGCTCCGGGAAAAGCTCATCCCGGCCGAGGAGGGGCTCTATACCCTCAAAGACAGCTTTCGCCGGGAAGACGATATCGGGGAAAGCAGCCGGAAGCCCCGTTTCATGATCTCCGGCGAAATCAGCTCCATTTATAAAAAGAACGGAAAGGTCCGGAAGGTACATAATGTCATTCTTCTTCCCAATCTGGAAAGCGCCGAAGCCCTTTCCCACAGGCTTGAGGCCATTGGCAACCTGCACTCCGACGGCAGGCCGATTCTCGGCCTCGACAGCAGGGACCTTCTGGAAATCACGCTGGACGTGTGCCCCGACGCCATCTTTATTCCCGCCCACATCTGGACTCCGCATTTTTCCCTGTTCGGCGCCTATTCCGGTTTCGACAAGATCGAGGAATGCTTCGGGGACCTGACGGGGCACATCCACGCGCTCGAAACCGGGCTTTCCTCCGACCCGCCCATGAACTGGCGCGTCTCCGCGCTGGACCGCTTCACGCTGGTTTCCAATTCGGACGCCCATTCGCCGGGGAACCTCGCGCGGGAGGCAAACCTTTTCGACACCGGCCTTTCCTACCCGGATATCTCGCGGGCGCTTCAGAACCGTGACACGAAGGAGTTTTCCGGCACGATCGAGTTTTTCCCCGAGGAAGGAAAGTACCACTATGACGGGCACCGGAACTGCGGGGTGTGTCTGAAACCCGCGGATACCTTGGCCGCGTCGGGCGTCTGCCCCGTGTGCGGCGGCAGGATCACGGTGGGGGTGCTGCATCGGGTGGAATCGCTCGCGGACCGGGAGGAAGGCTATGTTCCCTCTTCGGCCAAGCGTTTTGAAAGCCTGATCCCTCTGCGGGAGGTGATTGCGGCGTCGACCGGCTTCACCGCGGCAAGCAAGAAGGTCGGGGAAAGGTACGGCGGCCTGATCCGCAGCCTTGGCCCGGAGCTTTTTATCCTGCGCGAGGCGCCGCTGGGCGACATTGAGCTTGCGGCAGGCCCGCTGGTCGCCGAGGGCATCCGCCGGCTCCGCGGCGGGAAGGTAACCGTTCTGCCCGGATTCGACGGGGAATACGGGAAGATCAAAATTCTGGATCGGCAGGAGATCGGCCTGCTTTCCGGCCAGACCAGTCTTTTCAGGGAAAAGCGGAGCGATCCGTCCGCTGCGGAGAATACGGGAAAGCAAAAAGGCCGGACGGACAACCCCCCGGCGGGATCGGAAGCAGAGAACACGCCGCCGCGGAAAAAAGAGGCGGGCGCGGTTCCGGCCGCCGCTCCGGACGCTTTCAGCGGATTGAACCGGGAGCAGCGGGAGGCCGTCTCCGCCTCCGACTCCGCCGTCGCGGTGATCGCCGGACCCGGCACCGGCAAAACACGGACGCTTGTGAGCCGGATCGTCCGCCTCGTCCGGGAATGCGGCGTATCCCCCGCACAGATTACCGCCGTCACGTTCACAAACCGGGCGGCGGAGGAAATGCGGTCCCGCCTTGCCGCGTATTTCGGGGACAGGCGGACCGTGAAAAGCATGCACATCGGGACGTTCCACTCCATCTGCCTGCAGATTCTCTCCGGAAGAAAGGGGGCGGCAGCGCCCACCGTCGTCGGCGAGCAGGACGCGCTCTCCATTCTCGCGGACCTTTTAAAGGACCTCGGGCTCAAAGCGTCCCCGCGGGATGTTTTCAGGGAGATCTCCCTGATCAAAAGCGGCGCGCGGCTGCCGGAAGAAGCTGAGGAAGTCCCGGAGGGGGTCTATGACCGGTACTGTGAACAGCTTGCGCGGTACGGCGTGCTGGACTATGACGACATCCTCCTGAACACGCTGAACCTGTTCCAAAACGGAGAGCTGGGAAACAGGGAGGAGAAAAAACTCAGGAACGCTTTTTCCTATCTTCTGGTGGATGAATTTCAGGATATCAATCCCGTCCAGTACCGCCTGATACAGGAGTGGGGAAAAAACAGTGCGGGAATTTTCGTAATCGGGGACCCGGATCAGTCCATTTACGGATTCCGGGGCTCGGATTCCCGCTGCTTTGACCGGTTCTTCGGGAATTTTTCCGGGGCGCTCCGGGTACGGCTCACGCAGAATTACCGCTCCACCCCCGAAATTATTGGATGCTCCCGGTCCGTTCTGCCGGAAAGAAACACCGCGGAACCGCCTCTTGAGGCGCAAAGGGACAGCGGCGCCCGCGTACGTCTTCTGGAGGCGGACGTCGAGCTGCCGGAAGCGATTTTCATTGCCAAAGAGATCAACCGCATGGTCGGCGGCATCGATATGCTCGACGCGCATGCTTCTTCCCGCCCCAAAGGGAAAAAACCTGTTTCGGAGCAGACGAGGAGCTTTTCCGACATCGCCGTGCTGTACCGGACCAACCGTCAGGCGGAGCTTTTAGAACAATGCCTCCGGAAAGAGGGCATCCCGTACCTGGTCGCCGGACGGGATGAATTCCTTTCCGACCGCGAGGTGCGCAAAGCGGTCGCCTTTTTCCGCTTTCTGCTCGACCCCGCGGACCTGATCTCCCTTCGGCTGTGCCTGAAGGAATGGGGCGTCTGCCCCGGCGGCCGGACGCAGCGGGTGCTGGAGGACTACGCCGGAACGGACAAAAGCGCCGCGTCCCTTTCGGCGCTTTTGGAAAAGCTCCCCGCTTCCCCGGGAAATCCGCAAGCATTCTCCGGGCTGCTCCGCAAATACGGGCCTCTCGTCCGCAGCGGGAAACCGCAGAAGCTGATAGAAGCCTGGATCGGCGATAACGGGCTTCAGGAGGTACGGAGCATGGAGCTGTTTCTCAACATGGCCGTTTTGCACGAAAAAATGCCCTCCCTCCTGCAGAATCTTCTGCTCGGGCGGGAAGGCGACATCGTGCGCAGCGGCGGGAGAAGCTATTCGCCGGACGCGGTTTCGCTCATGACCCTGCACGCGTCCAAGGGGCTCGAATTCCCCGTTGTGTTTGTCAGCGGCGTAAAGGACGGAACGATCCCACTGAAAAACCGGCGGGGCGACGGTAACCCGGACGAGGAACGCCGGCTCTTTTATGTCGGCATGACAAGGGCGCAGGACGAGCTGGTCCTTCTGACTTCCTCCCCGCGCTCGCCCTTCCTTTCCGGCCTGCCCGCGGACCTTCTTTCGGAGGGGACCGCTTTTGAGCGGAAAAAAGCGCCCGAATTCGAGCAGGTCAGCTTTTTCTGACGGACGGCGGGGCGTTACGCCTCCGGTCCGAATATTTTCCGGTACAGGTCTTCTCCGTAAGCCGTCTGAAGAGGTTCCCCCGGCATGATTTTAAAAGTACGTTCTCCGTTTTCAAGCCTTTGTGCGCTGAGAAACCGGACCTTCGGGTACCGCGGGCTGAAAAAGGCGGCCGCAAAAGTGTAAAGATGCGTCACGAAAAAGATTTCTATCCCGTTGTCCGTGAGCGCCTTTGTAATCTGGCGGCAGATTTCGGAGCCCTCCCGCTCATTGGTGGCGGCGAACGATTCATTGAACAGAACCAGAGCCCCGGGAGTCAGGCGGTCGGCAATCTCGCTCATGCGGGCAAGCTCCTCATCCAGCTTCCCGCTTGTCATCGTGGTATCTTCCTCTTTTTTGAAGTGCGTAAATACGCCGTTCCGTATCGGCGCCCGGTAATTTTGCGCGCCGACGAACATCCCGCACTGCATCATAAGCTGCGCCTGCCCGACGCTTCTGAGAAAGGTGGATTTTCCTCCCTGATTGGCTCCCGTAATGATATAAAGCCGCTGATTTTCCGCATTCAGTTCGTTTCCCGTTACTCCCGAATCCTTTAGCAGGACAAGGCTGACGTCGTACAGCTCATCGTATTTCCGGCTCTCCGCTTCCAGCGGGAGCAGCTCGGGAATACAGACCGGCATGCCGGCGGCCCGGAGCCTGTCGTATAAATTCAGGCAGCCGACGTAAAAGGCAAGCTCCTTTTGAAGGATAACGAAAAAGCTTTCCACGTGCTCCGCCGACTGCGCCAGCACATTGATGCTTTCATTCATCGCACGGGCGCGGCGGTTGCCGAAATCGGAGGCCCCCGAGTCGTCACGGGGCGCCAGCGTAAAGGACGGGGCAAAATGCCAGTGGCGCCAGAAATGCGTTTTCTCTTTGCGCCGCATCACATAATCGATTCCCTGATTGTAATTGCCGAGTCCGGCGCTGATCAGCATCCCCTTTTCATCCTTCATCTCATTCAGAAGCGAATGAATCTGTAAAAAATAATCGTCGCCGAGCTCCCGCCACAGCATGGAGATAAAATTTTTAAAGCCTTCGGAATGGAAATTCCGCATATCCGCGTCGGTGGCGTTGCGCATTTTCAGCAGCATTTCCGTGTATATTTTCAATAAATCGACCGCGCTGGAAAAATTGCCGGATAAATTCTGCCGTGTGGACAGCCACGACCAGGATTTGTGTTTCCGCTCCATTGTCTCAACCGTAATATCATAAAGCTTTCTCACTGTTTCGGGGTTGTTGATGCAGTCCTTCAGGACCTCCTGACGATAGCGGATTTCCCGGTCGGTCCGCAAAGGACAAAACAGGGCCGAGCCGCACGCCTCCCGAATCATCGTGTCGTCCCGCGCCATCGCCGAAAGGATGCGGGAAAACTCAAGATCGGCGATCAGCGTGTCCTTCCCAAAACAGGGTTTCTCCTGCGGATTGAAATCCGTATCCTGATCCATCAAGTGTACTTTCAAAATTTCAGCCTCCCTTATGACTGCCGCAGAGTCCGCCGCTCAGCCTTTCGCAAAGCTGCTCACAGGTCAGCCCGTATTTTCCCGCGATGTGCATCGCATAGGCAAGGCCGTCGGGCGGCCTGCGGGTAATCCGAAAAGTCCTTACCGCCGGGTCGTCCTCCCGGACCGAGCTCATCATGCTGACCGTTTCCTCCCCGTGTGCGGCCAGCTCGTCGATAAAGGTGACGCACACGGCGGGAGCGCCCAGCTTCGCAAGGGCGTCCATCATGCGGCCCCCCAGCAGCAGCGCGTCCGTCAAAGTGGTGGAGGAAAAAATCTCGTTGATGACGATGATGCTCCGGGAGGCAGCGCGCCCGAGAAGCTCGTGAAGACGCTCGAGATCGTCCTGCAGCTTTCCGTTCCGGGTGGACAAATCCTCCTCCCGCCCAAAATGGGTGAGGATATTGTCAAAAAGGAGGATCGCCGCCTCCCTTCCCGGCACGCACAGCCCCAGGCAGGAGAGATAATGGATCTGCCCGAAGGCACGGGCAAAGGTCGTCTTTCCGCCCTGATTGGGCCCGGTCACGACGATGATCCGCTCCGGTGTATTCAACACAAAATCATTCGTCACCGGCTGCCCGGCATCTCCCATGGAAGAAGCCAAAGCCAGATCAAAGCCGTCCCTGTCGTAAAGGTGTTCCGCGTTTTCGCACAATTTCGGGTAACAGAACGGGAGCCCTTTCCCGCGATGCGGCCGGATATATTCCAGCCAGGAGAGGTAGAACTGAATTTCACGGGAAAACCGCGCGACGGTCGGGTCGATAAAATCAAGATATTTTAAACAGAAATGGTCCAGATTCTCAAAAATGTCCCTGTACCAGGAGGCGACCATATTCAGCACGGCCGCCTCCACATGCTGCGCGTACGGTTCTTCGGAAAGCTTGCGGCGGTAATCCGTCCCGTCCCCCTGGCGGAATTTGTCGAACAGCCTGAGAATTTCCTTACTGTGATCTTCCTGCCCCTCATATTTCCGGACACGGAGGACCCCGTTTTTGATCAGCATGCAGTATTCCACGGAAGAAAGCTGTTCGCGCAGCCGGCCGATCTGTCCCCGAAGCTCCGTGAACGCCTCCGTCCCGGTATAGGCGGCCAGGTACTTCATAAAGCCGCGCAGGCCGTCCGAGCAAAGCGTCCGGTCCCGCAGCCCGTCTGTCAGCCCGGCAAGCTCCGTACAGTAGCTGTCCGCACAGTCGAGCAGACGTCCCTTGGTCAGATAATGATTTTCATAGCTGTTTTCGGACGTGAGCGATTTTTTGATGGTTTCCATGGATTGGCTGAGGCGATAGATGGATTGTGAAAAATCGGAAAAGAATCCGCGCAGCCCGTCGTCTTCCAGCTCCCGCATGACTTTCTGCCGGTAGATAAGGGTATCGCTGTCGCGAAGCGAAGTGTAGAAGAAGCCTTCGAGCCCGTATTCTTTTCTGCTGTTCAGGATCGGCCGGAAGATCTGGTCAAGATAAAGGTCCCTGAAGCAGTCCGGCGCAGCTTCCTTCCTCGGTTTTTTCCACTGCTCCTCAGCCGGAAATAAGATACTGTAAAACACATTGCACACCTCTTCCTGTTTTTTATGATGCGGAAGCCACCGCGCTGCCGCCGCGGCCTTTTCCGGGCACCACAGCCTGACAACGACAAAAAAGCCGATGGCTTCCAAACAGAAGTCATCAGCTTTCACGCATTTCGGTATTACCGCGGGAGTACTTCATTCCCAAGGCTATTATAGAACATGCTTTTATAAAAATCAATGGGCAATAAAATTCCGTTCAGTGGATGGCGCCTGCCTGCATTTTTCCTTATAAGCCGTACGCAAACGGAGAAAAGGTTGAAAAATCCGTCATAATTTGCTATAATGCAGAAACGGGAATGAAGTTCTCCCTTAGCGCTGCTAAAATTGCTTTTCAGCTGATGACTTCTATGGGAATCATAGGAAGTGGTCAGCTTTTTATTTTCCCCTTCCGCAAAACAGAAAAATTTACAGTTCAGGCCCTGTTTGTAAAAACAGGAATGCAAATAAGGCCTGGTCGCAGCAATGGAAATGCCAAATTGGGGGTATCTATGAAAAAAAATATCGCTGTCGCGGTCGGAGGGGCGGCCGGAACCATCCTGAGGTGCGTGGTCCATCAGCTTCCTCTGCCCTTTGACGAACTTTACCGTCCCATTCTCACGATCCTGATTAACGTGAGCGGGAGCTTTTTATTAGGCTTTCTGACCATCCTGTTTGCAAAAAAATTCCCGGTGAGCGCCGAAGTGCGCCTGGGTATCACCACGGGCCTGCTGGGAGGATATACCACGTTTTCAACCCTTTGCAAAGAAGCTGTTTTGCTGGGCCTTTCCGGAAATGTCCTTCTTTCGGCGGTTTACGTTTTTGCTTCCGTCCTGCCGGGCCTTGCCGCCGCGTGGCTCGGGATCAGAACCGCAAAGCGGATGGAACGGAGGCGCGCCTGATGGATTTCGTCCTACTGAGCGTCGGCGGCGTCTGCGGCGCAATCGCCCGCTATCAGATCGGAGCCGCCTTTTCAAAAAGAAAAAATCACACCTTTCCCTTCGGTACCTTTTTTATCAACCTGTCGGGCGCATTCCTCCTGGGAATTTTTTGCGGGCTGGGCATCAGCGGAAATTCCTATCTGCTTCTGGGCGACGGCTTTTGCGGCGCCTTTACCACCTTTTCCACCTTTACCGTTGAAAGCGTGCAGCTCATGCAGCACGACGCCGTCAGGGAGTCCCTCCTGTTTATCGTATTGTCGCTGGCAGCCGGACTTCTTTGTTTTTCGATGGGTTACACAACGGGGAAGCTTTTTTAAAACGAGCCGGGGGACGCCGTTTTCCCGGAAATCATTGAGTTTACGGAGGTGTTGTTATGAGAAGGGTTTTACTTCCGATCGACGGAACAGCGCGGAGCCTGCAGGCGGTCGATCTGATCAAATCGCTCTATACGCCGGAGGATGTGAGCATCGTACTGCTTATGGTCCGGGAAGACACGGAAACGATGTATTCGGAAGAGGAACTGCAAAAATCCAAAGCGCAGCTGAAATCCACCTTGGACGCGGTAGCCGGACAGCTGCCGGGCTATCCCGTGCGAAAGCAGGTCGTTTTCGGGCGGGCCGGCGATCAGATCCTTGAATGTGCAGAGCAGGATGAAATCGATATTATCGTGATGACAAAATCCACAAAGACCGGCCTGTCCCAGAAAATCGGCTCGGTTGCAGCCTATGTCGTAAAATACGCGAAATGCATCGTCATGATCGTGCCGGAAAATGTGTCCAGTGAAAAATCGCCGGGGAATGTGCTGAAATGCCGGCATATGGACGATATCGTTACGCTGAGCGGCCAGATGAGCTTCCGGCCCAGTTCCTGCCTGCTTCCGGTGCAGGCAGGAAAATGCGTGTACAGCATCACGGTGCTGGAGGGAAAGCTGCGCCTGAACCACAGCGCCTACGACCCGGACGGCGGCACATGGTCCGCCCCGCTGCAAAACGGCCAGCCGGAGCATTATGACCTGAAAAAAGGAGAGGAAAGAGAAATCCGTCTGGAAGCGGGCATTGCATTCCGTCAGCTCGACCAAATCGAGGTCGTCAACCCGAGTATGACGTCTCTGCTGAAATTTCACTATATCGCGCGGTTTGAAAGCCTGGATGAATAACCGGCGGCTTTGGATATATCACGCCCCTGCGGCCGTCGGACCGCAGGGGCGTGATTTCAATCATATCTTAAACCACGTGATGCTCTTTCAGAAGCTTTTCAATGTCGGTGCCTTCGGTTTTTTTCAGAAGCAGCTTCATGGCAAGCCTCTCTTTGAACCCAAGCTCCATATCGGTCATTTTCTTGCCGTCGCGCAAGGATACGGTGGAATTCAGCAGGTCCCGGACGTCATACACGCTGCCCCAGACCTCCGGCACGCCGCGGTCGACGTTCAGCAGGGTATACACCGCTTCCATGCCGGTGCGGATGGAATATTCGGTGGTGAAAATGGTGTCGCGCGCGGTCTCGGCGAACTGACCGAGGAAAGCGAAATTGACGGCGCCCTTCGGAACGACCAGAGGACGGTCCCCTTTTGCCCTGGGCATGAAGAACGCGGTGATGTACGGCATCATGCAGGGAATCGTGTTGGCACTCTTTTCGGCAAGCGCGGGGATTTCGGATTCCGGTACTCCCATATGATACAGCCACTCCATGCAGATTTCCTTACCGGTGCATTCCCGCATGCTTTTTTTGACGTAATTGCCGGGCTTGTCGCTGAACAGGCCGTAAATCCAGCCCACAAGCTGCCCCTTCGGCTGGGAGCGGAACTGCGGCTGGCGGTTGAACGTCCAGCTTAAAAGCCAGTTGGAATCCTTTGCCGTGACGATCCCGCCGGTGACCACCTTCCCGGAAAACGGGTCGCGCCTGCAGATTTTCTGAATATACGGCGGCAGCTCGCCGTCCAGGGTGGTGACGGTGGCGCTCATCCAGTTGCTCTGTTCCGGATTATGGCAGAATTTGTCCGGATGGCCGAAGGCCGGATCCTGTGCGGCGATCTTCCGCCACATATCCCAGCCGCCGCCCGCTTTGATCTCCGTGTTGAACGGAGCGGGCTCGTTCTGGCCGCCGAGGGAGGAATTCTCCACGCAGCCGCCGTTGGTGATAAAGATCAGATCGTCCTCGGTCAGATCGATATTCTCCGTCTTGCCGTCGTGAAGGACGATCACGCGCTTCGCCGTTTTTCTGTCCTTCTGAATATCGAACTCCACATTGACGACCCTGGTGCCGTAGTGGAACTGCACCCCGTTGGATTCCAGGTATTTGATCATGGGCTGGATCATCGACTCGTACTGATTGTATTTGGTAAAACGCAGCGCCGTGAAATCGGGAAGGCCGCCCACATGGTGGATAAAGCGTTTGATATACAGCTTCATTTCCAGAGCGGAATGCCAGTTTTCAAAGGCGAACATCGTGCGCCAGTACATCCAGAAACTGGAGTTCAGGACCTCGCTGCTGAAATATTCGTCGATGCGCTTATTGTAAAGCTCTTCGTCGGGAGTGAAGAACAGCTTCATGATCTCCTCCGCGCCCTGATCCGAAAGCCCGAATTTTTTGTCGGTGTGCGCGTCCTCCCCGCGGTTGACCGTCGCGCGCATCAGCGAATAGTTCGGGTCCTTCTTGTTCAGCCAGTAGTACTCGTCGAGCACGCTGATTCCTTCCGTCTCGATAGACGGAATGGAGCGGAACAGGTCCCACATGCACTCGAAATGGTTGTCCATTTCCCGTCCGCCGCGCATGACATAGCCCAGATTCTCATAGAGATATCCGTCGCAGGCGCCGCCCGGGATCGGGTCCTTTTCCAGAATGTGGACACGGCTGCCCTTCATCTGCCCGTCGCGGACAAGGAAACAGGCGGCTGCCAGCGCGGCGAGGCCGGAGCCTACAAGGTACGCGGACTTGTGATCGACGCCTTCCGGCTTAACCGGGCGCGCGAACGCTTCATAATTCCCGCTGGAATAATACATAAAAGTTACCTCCGTTTGTTTTGGTTTCTGAAACTATTGTATCCATTCCGGCGGAGGGTTTCCATAAACAGAAAACGCGCTGTGATGAAAATTTCATCACGGCGCGAAAATTGTAAAAAGTTTGATCATTCCGGGCGTTTTGATAAAGGAATATCCGTGCGGTAGTTGTCCAAAGCAGAGGTGAGATTGCCGTGAACCAGCGAGCTGAGCCGGTCGATGATCGTCTGGGGCTCCTCTTTCATGCCGTTTTTGATCCAGTCCAGCATCAGCCCAACGAATCCGTATTTGTAGAAATCCGCAATGAACTTTTTATCCTCGTCACGGACGGACATGCCCTCCGCCTTTTCTTCGACGACGCCGATCAGGAGGTCGTAGGTCAGCCTGTACAGATAGATTTCCACCTGTTCCCGGCTGACGGAATGATAGACATTCATGATGAACGGCTTGTTGGCAAGCACCGCTTCAAAGATCTGCAAAAATCCCTGCTGCCAGGTATCGTATGTCTTTTTCCCCTCCAGAGCCTTGGTCGCGTCCTCTACGCACGACCATTCCACCAGATCGAAAATATCCCTGAAATGGTAATAGAAGGTCATGCGGCTGATGCCGCAGTCCTCCGCAATATCATTGATCGTTATCTTATCCAGCGGCTTTTGGAGCAGCAGGTTTTTCAGGGAAGCTTCCAAAGCCCGTTTGGTTGTCTGGGACATGCGGCGCACCACCTTGTATCTGACAGATCATAAAAATGCGGCGATCTGAATATTCTTTGCTGTTTTAAGGATAGCATACAATAAAAAAAGGCGAAGCGCAAGTTTGGATCACGGGGGCATAGCGTTATATTAAATTGTCATGCTCGTCAAAGCGCATTTCATGAGGTCCCCGGATCAAATGAATATCCTTTCTATCTTTTATTTTATTATATAATGATTGTGAAATTTCAATTTCGTTCATGGAAAGCGTGTTCTTGATCCGCGCAAGCGTTACATCCTCAAAATCGATTCCGTTGCAGGTGCGGATGGCAAGCAATATCGCCTGCCTGTCGTTGTTCATATACAGGGGGATCCTTCCTCCGTTCAGCGTTGTCGCGGTGATCATATTCGTCCAGGTCGTACCCCAGTCAACGCTCCGAAGGCATTGCCTTGTCGTTACGTCCGCCGAAGCGATCCCGGCTCCGTTATGATGGGATTCTTCGGAAAGGCCCCGGATAAACAGCTTCTGCAAACGGAGAATTTTTGAAAAATCACGGGTCCCGGAATTGTTTCTTCCCACAATGTTGGGATCAAATCCCATTCCGCTTATGTTTTTGCCGATTTCATCAATAATCAGCACATCCAATTCGTCAAACTTGAACTTTGCGATTTTTTCTTTGGCAAGGACAAGCAATTCCCTGTCTTTCTCCATAATCTTTTCTTTTTCCATGACTTCGATCGCGCAAAGCTCATCATAGGCGTTCTGAACGATCCCAATGCCGAAGGCAACCGGCATCAGCTTTAGAAATTTCCCGGCGGCCTTTGGGATCAGCCCGGCAAATCGGTCCAGGCCCACCCGGTGGAAGGAAGAAGCGCCGATATGCTTGGCAAGGCCGATCGCGATCATTTTTGCCAGCCCGCTCTCGTGCGCGCCGCGAAAATCCGTATGGGGCTTTACCTTGTTCAGCAGGATAATGCCGTCTGATTCGCTGGCGTATTTGTCACAGTACAGCTTTGTACCGTCATCCAATCGCGCATATTCCACAACATCCATGGAGGACAGGACGGGGACCCCCATACTGTCCTCCGTAATGTTGTAGCCGGCCAGCACTTCCTTTTGCCCGTCGGCCGTAGCGCCGCCGTGGCTGCCCATCGCGGGGATAATAAACGGTTTTGCTCCCCATTCTTTCAGGATGTCGCATACGGTACGGACGATCCGGTCAAGATGGGGAATTCCCCGGCTTCCAACCGTCAGGCAGAGTCTTTTATTCCAATACTGTCCTTTGTTTTTCAGATTGTCTTCCATTTGGCGGCGGATATGAGAAGAAATATCCCGGATATTCGCCGGATCATATTTTTGTTCAACGGTAACCATAGAGGGAATCCTGATTTGATCCATGCCGCGCACGAGGACGTCTGCCGGAGGAAAATCGATATACACAGAAGCTCACCCTTTAATTGAAAAATTCCCTATAACAATTGGATCACTATCCCCCAAGATACGCTTTTTTGATGACGGAGCTTTCGGAGAGTTCTTTGGCGTCGCCCTGATATTTAATATCGCCGATCTCCAAAATGTAGGCTCTCGTGGAGATGCTCAACGCCATATAGGCGTTTTGTTCCACAAGTATGATGGGAATATGCTTTTGCTTGTTGATTTCAATAATGACGTTAAAAATATCGTCAATGATAATCGGGGCGAGTCCCAGGGACGGTTCGTCCAACAGCAGCAGCTTTGGAGAAGCCATCAGCGCCCTGCCGATAGCAAGCATCTGCTGTTCCCCTCCGCTCAGCGAGCCCCCCATCTGCGCGGATCTTTGCTTGAGCTTCGGAAAAATTTCATACACTTCTTCGACTTTATTTCTATATTCGGCCGGACTGTATTTTTTGGAATAAGCTCCCATTTGCAAATTTTCAAATACTGTCAGCTCCGGAAAAATCCTTCTTCCTTCCGGTACGTAAACAATCCCTTCGTTGACAATATTATGGGTTTTGAAATTACTGACCGTTTTGCCCATAAATGTAATCTGGCCTTTTGCCAGCTTCACAAGTCCCATAATGGATTTCATCAGCGTCGTCTTACCGGCTCCGTTGGATCCAATGATTGAAACGATTTCTCCCTCGTTGATTGAAACCGTTATACTGTTCAGTGCTTTTACTTTCCCATAGTAAACATCCATGTCTTCGACGCTCAGAACGGCATTCATTGTACCTCATCCACTCCTTGCTTTTTATATTTCTTGCCCAGATACGCCTTGATTACCTCATCGTTATTCTGCACCTCATTTGGCGTTCCCTCCGCGATTTTAACTCCAAAGGACAAGACGGTGATTTTCTGGCAGAAATTCATGACCACATCCATATTGTGCTCTACAAGAAACAATTCCACTCCCTCGTCATATATTTTCTGAAGGAGTTCCATGAGCTGGACCCTTTCCGTCGGATTCAGCCCGGCCGCGGGCTCGTCCAAAAGCAGCAGCTTTGGCTGGCCCATCATGGCCCTTGCCAGCTCGACCATTTTTTGCTGCCCGTAGGGAAGATTGTTTACATTTTCATCTTTTACATTGTAAAGCGAAATGAAGTTCAATACTTCTTCCGCCCTTTCCTTTAAAGCGCTTTCTTCTTTCAGGGAACCCCTGACGTCTACCAGGGAATGAAGCAGGCCCATATGGGTATCCTTGTGCCCGCCGACCATGACATTCTCCACGACCGAAAGGGATTTGAACAGCTTGATATTTTGAAAAGTTCTGATAACGCCGAGATTGGCAATCTTATTCGTCGTGTTTTTGGTAATATCCTGCCCGTCAAACAATATGGTGCCGGAGTTTGCCTGCAGCACGCCGCTGATCATATTGATCGTGGTCGTTTTTCCGGAGCCGTTTGGTCCGATCAACGCATGGATCTTTCTTTTTTCCATCTGCATGGTGAAATCATTTACGGCGGTCAACCCGCCGAATTTTTTTGTCAGGTTGCTGATTTCTAAGATTTCGGGCATCCTTTATTCCTCCTTCCTGGTCAGCACGGAACCGATCCTGCCGGCGAATTTCTTAAAGATAGAGACGAGGCCGTTCGGAAGCAAAACGGAGAATATCAAAATGATAACGCTGAAGGTGATCCAGTAGTAATCCTTGAGGAATCTCAGAAGCTCCGGAAGCATGGTTACAATAAACGCCCCGATGATATTGCCCGGAACGGAACCGATCCCTCCGATCATCAGCATCATGAGATAGGTAACGGACGAATTCAGAGTAAAGTCCGAAGGGCTGATATAACCCATAAGCTGCGCGTACAGGGCGCCGCCGATGCAGCCGTAAACGCTGCAGAGAGTAAAGGCTAAAATTTTTATTTTGGAAATTTCGATACCGCAGGCTTCCACGGCAACGTCGTTGTCCTTGATCGCCTTGATCGCCCGTCCCCATTTTGAATGAATGATTTTATAGGTGACCGCCAAAATAATGATTACGCAGACAAGGATAAAATAATAGAAATCCATGGCGGAGGTCAGCACATGTCCGAAAATGTTTAAAGAGGGGATATTGGTGACACCCGTCGAACCGCCTGTCACATTGGCGAGATTGTTCAGGACCAGCCTTACGATTTCCCCAAAGCCAAGCGTGGTCAGCGAAAGGTAAATTCCCTTCATCCGCAGACTCGGCCAGCCGAGCCCGAAGCCGATCAGGATCCCCATCACGACTGCGCAGAGCAGCCCAATCCACGGGGAGAAAGACAGCCGCGTACAAAACAGGGAAAAGGTGTACGCG
Source organism: Caproiciproducens sp. CPB-2 (assembly GCF_036287215.1). Lineage (NCBI taxonomy): Bacteria > Bacillati > Bacillota > Clostridia > Eubacteriales > Acutalibacteraceae > Caproiciproducens > Caproiciproducens sp. CPB-2. The sequence goes on along the minus strand of NZ_CP142860.1, from coordinate 60,201 downwards.
CCCAGCGCCATGATTCCGGCCGTTCCTAAATTGGTTTCTCCCATCAGGCCGGTTATGAAGTTTAAACCCACTAAAATAATAATATTGATAAACGTATTGTCAAACAATATGATCAGATATGTCTGTTTCACAAACACAGGAACCAACAGGAATAAGATCAACAGCAAAAAAACCGCCGCCAGTTGGACAATCCCCTTTTTTTTCATAAAAATTCATTCCCTCGCTTTCCTTTTCAGATGATGTTACAGATTTTTCTTGGCCATAATTCCCTTAGGCTTTATCATCAGGAATATGATCATCAGCAAAAACGCAACAACATCTTTGTAAATCGCAGGGCCGATTCCGGTATAAAGGTTTTCGATCAAGCCGATTAAAAGTCCGCCAACCATCGCGCCCGGCATCGATCCGAAGCCGCCGATGATTCCCGAGGCGAATCCTTTCAGCCCGATCATGGACGCCATATTAAGATCGACGCTGAAAAGCGGGATAATCAAAACGCCAATGATCCCGCATATCGCCGAACTCAGCGCTACGGTCGCCATAATGTTGCGCTGTACGTTTATCCCCATCAGCGAAGCCGCGTCCTTATCCTGCGCCACACAGCGCATCGCACGGCCGATTTTCGTTTTTGAGAACAGCAGATGGATGCAAATCAAGGTAACAATGGTAATGAAAATGATATAGAAGCTTACCCTTCCCATAACAACATTTCCAAATTTTACGGTTCCTCCCAGAAATCCGGGAAGAGAAAAAGGCGACGCGCCGTAAAACAGCCTGACGCCTTCACTGATAATTTTTGCAAGCATAATGGTTCCCATAACGGCAAATATATCAGAACCCAACCGGCTCAGCGGAATAAAAATAGTTACAGCCACCAGTACCCCGAAAGCCGCCATGAAAATAAGGGAACTGATAATTGCCGCCGGAACGCTTAAATTTCCTCTTAGAATCATGGAACCAGCAAAAATATATGCTCCGAACATAATGAAACTATCGTGCCCGAAGTTTATAAGTCCGCTTGCGTTCCAAATGAGCGAGAACTCTATAGCTACAAGACAATAAATGCAGCCCATCGAGATTCCGCTTACAACAAGCTGTAAAAACGATTCCATAAACTTCTCCCTTTCAATCAAACTTAATAGAGCAATACACCCGATTCAATCCTAATTTCATAAAAAGAATATTCTATAACAGTACATCCGATACGCAGTACCATCATTTTAATCAACGGTCACGGATTCCCAATTTTATATCCCGTCCAAATCAATACAATTCCCATACTCTCTACTGCACACGGTCATTACGGCAGTTCTAAGGCAGCAAAATACACGAAAAAGAAATGCAGCTCCAAAAATACATCCGGAAAAACAGGGGTATCCTGTTCTTTCAGTAACCATCCTAAAACGATTCAAGATATTTAGAGACCCATGAAATTGCTGTCTTGCAGGATCATTTCACAGGTCTCTGAAACAGCAACAGAAATTTACCGGGGACAGTGCTCAATCTTATTCCGTAACTTTTTCCACATAAACGGCTTTTTTATCATGAATTTGGGCGACTACCGCATCGTGGATCAATTCTCCGTGTTCGTTGGCGCTCATATTTCCGTAGATGCTTGGGAAATCTTTCGTCTTAAGCAGCTCCTGCTGCAGTTTTTCTCTGTCAGCCGTACCGGCGCGTTTCAGCGCGTCAGCCAGCAGGTAGGTCGCATTGTAATAGGACGACGCGAACAGATCCGGTTCCACATTGTATTTCTCTTTAAACTTCTTTACAAATGTGGCAACCTTTTCATCCGTGTTGCTGGGAATAAAGTCCGTTACGCTGTACCAGTTTTCCGCCGTTTTCTCATCGACAAGAGACAGCCACGTCTCGTTGACATACGTCGTCGGGCCAATTTTCGGAACATCCAGACCGAGTTCAACGACCTGGCGCGCTAAAATAGCGGCTTCCGGATCATGCGTGTAGACAATCAGGCAATCCGCGCCCGCGTTCTTTGCTTTCTCAATGACGCTGGTCATATCCTTATCGCCGGTATTGTGGCCTTCGCATACCACGGGGGTTATGTTTCTGCTCTTCAGGTCCGCGAGGATGACATCCTTGCCGCCTACGCCGTAATCGTCGTTATTGTACAGAAGAGCGATCTTTGTACCATGCAGCTTTTCCACCGCATATTTTGAAATGATCTTCGCGACAAAGGAATCCGACGCCCTGATCCTGAAAAGGTAAGGATTGCCGGAGTTAATCAGGGAAGGCGACGAGCCGCCTGTTAAAAACGGGATCTTGTTTTTTGCGACGCTGCCGAGCACCGCGATCGCGTTGGTGCTTCTGTGCGGCCCGAACAGGCAGACGACGTCCGGGTTCGAGCCCAGCTTGTTCACAACATTGACAGCGGTTCCCGCCGTATTTGCATCGTCTTCATATTCCGCTTTCAGATTCTTGCCCAATACTCCCCCCGCCGCGTTGATTTCCTCAACGGCCATATCGATCCCCTGCTTTGTCCGCTCGCCTTCCAGAGGCGCGGCGCCTGTGATTGCCGTCGAAACCCCAAAAAGGATGTCTCCTTTCGGCGACGCGTCAGAACCCGCTGCGGAGCCTGTGCCCGCCGACGCGCCGGAGGCCGCCGAAGGGCTGCCGCCGCAGGCCGACAGCGGAACAATCATCGACAGGGCGAGAAGCATTGCAAGAATTTTCGAAGTTTTTCTGGACTTACCGTTCATTTTTCAATCTTCCTTTCTTTTACTAACAGTGTTATTCCTTTATTTCCGACATGTTTGGAAATGTATTCTGCTGACCGCTAAGAAAAGGATAATCTTTTACAAAAAGTTATTGGTTCGCATACTGAAATTTAGCAGTTTTGTAGTTTTAGCCCTAAAGTTGACTAAAGTTTTATGACGCCAAGCGCGAGAAGCTTTGCTTTGATTTCATCCTTTTCAAGCTGTGTGGGCGGCAGAAAAGGAGAACGGGGAAACGCTTTGAGGATTCCGCGGATCTCCAGCATCGCATAGATCGCAAGCTGAGTCGATTTCGCAAGATACATGATATCCCGAATCTGATTCACTTCGAATTGGGTTTCACGCAGGGCGTCATATTCTTTGTTCATTCCCTGATCGAACATCTTACAGCAAATCTCGGGGAGCGCGTTTCCGATTCCCGGAATGAAAGCCTCACAGCCCAGGACACAGGCGGAAAGCCACATGGCTTCCGTCCCCAGCGCAACGTCGAAATTGCCGTCCTTCAGAACGCGCATATAGCTTGCGTGGGCCAGAATGTCGAAGGTAGCGTCCTTCACGCCGTGGATGCCCATGCCTTTCAGCCTCTTCAGCAACTCCAGGCTGATCGTATAGCCCTGAAACTGGGTATTGTTATAAACATATACCGGGTAATCCGGTCCGACCGCCTCCATAATTCCGTCGTAAAACGCACAGATGCTGTCGTCGTTATGTTTGTAGTAATAAGGCCCCACCGCCGCGACCGCCTGTGCGCCGGCCTCTTTCGCGTACTTGGACAGCCGCGCCGCGCTTGCGGTGTCGGCCGTGCCCGTGTGAACGATCACGGGAATTTTTCCATCAACCTCTTTCACCGTAACGTCGATGATTTTCTTTCTTTCTTCTTCGGTGAGCAGTACGCCGCTCCCGTAAGAGCCCGTTATAAACATTCCATGCACATTGTTTTTGAGAAAATGGGCTAATGTTTTTACCCCTTCGTAATCCACCCCGCCGTTTTCCAAAAAGGGCGTAATTACCGGCGGAACTACCCCTCTCATCTTAAACATGATCGATTCCTCCCTTTTCACTTAATTGCCTGTACAGATCTGCGATTTTGACTCCGCCCCGAACCGTCAGTTCGGCAAGCTTCTCTTTGTCGAAAACGGAAACGATCTTCGCATTCTCCCCATATTCCTTCTTCAACAAATAGGAGTATAATTTACAGCGGGATTCCGGCCCGAAAAGAATATAAGCACCTCCATTATATTTCAAATCGAAGCTTCTGATGGCATTCATATCATCAACCGCAATGGAAGCGTCGACAAAACCGCGCCTTTCCATATAGTCCGATTTCAGCAATACCTGCATGAATCTGGGGATCATGAAACACCGGACAAGCCCTTTCGTACGGACGCAGCGCCCCGCAAACGTCACGATCTCCTCAAAGGTGTATCCTCCGCTCTCTTCTCCGTCGCACGGAACCAGACTTTTCCCCACGTTGGTCTGGTTGATGACCGCTTCGAACAGCTGCCCGCTGAGAGTCGTCATGCTTGCTTCCACTTTTCCGTCCCCGTTCACATGAATCATCTTTGAGTGGGAGCTGAGCACCAGGATATTCACCGGTTCCTTAATCCGGTATTCGTCGAGGATCCCAATGACCTGCGCCTCTTCGCCGCGCATAAAATCCACATCGTCGATTTCCGTCAGCGTGGCGTTGTCGCCGTAGTTGTTTCGGATTCCCCGTATAAACATGATGGGGATGTCGAGAGAAATAATTTCCCTGCCGGAAACGATTTTCACATTTTCGGCGAGCTCCCGGATTCCCGCGGGCGCCACCAAATGCGGGATTTCCATCAGTCCGATCTCCGACGTGATCATTCCCGAAGCAATCGCGTATTTTATATCTTTTGTTTTTGCTCCGGATTTTTCGATTGCCTCCAGAATAGCTTCCCGAAGGCCGTTTCTCAGCGCGTCCTTCGACCCCGTCATAGAGGTGTCCCGAACGCCCACCTTACGGGCGGCCTGACCTACCATCTGGTTTTCGTTATTTAATATGTAGACTCTTGTATTGGTCGTGCCGCAATCAATGACTGCATACATGATCTTTTCAGCCCCTTTCCATCAGCGTAATGACTTGTTTACCAGGTTCTTGGGCGCATTTCCCGAAAGCACCCGCGCCACCTCTTCGCCCACCTTCTGTTGAAGCGCATGAATGGATTCTTCCGTATACCACGCAATGTGCGGGGTGACGATAACGTTATCAAAATGAAGCAGAGGGTTGTCCATGGCAATCGGTTCCGTTTCCAGCACGTCGATTGCCGCCCCGCCGATCTCCTTTTTCCGAATCGCTTCGATCAAAGCCTTTTCATCCACGATGCTGCCTCTGGCCGTATTGATAAGCGCCGCTGTGTTTTTCATTTTTCTGAACACATCCGCGTTGATGGTCGCTCTGGTCTGCTCTGTAAGAGGACAATGGACGGACAGATAATCACTGGTTTCGACCAACTCTTCAAAGTCCACTTTCCGGACGCCGCACTGCTGCATCTGTTCTTTTGTCACATACGGATCATAGGAAATGATCTTCATTCCGAAGTTTTTCATCTTGCCTGCGACCATTTTAGGAATTGCTCCAAAGCCGTCGAGGCCAAGGCAGGCATTGCTTGCTCTGTACATTGGCTTCAGCAGGGAGTAATTCCATCTTCCTCCTCTCACCATAGAAACGGTTTGGTTCAGCTTGCGGTTCATGGCCAAAATCAGCATCACCGCGTGGGTTGAAACCTCATCAATAGAATAATCCGGTACATTTGCAACATAGATGCCCTTTTCCGTTGCGGCATCTATATCTATATTATCAACACCAATAGCATACCGCACGATCAGCCTGCAATGTTCCAAATTATTGATGACTTTTCTGGTGATGGGGCAGAACTGGACGATCAAAGCGTCGCAATTTTTGGCGACCGCGATTACTTCGTCTTCCGTTTTACACTGATAATCGAAAACTTCGGCATTGACTTTCGATATCTCCTCCTTTTCCGCATCAAGATTCTGATAAGCGTAATCCGTTATTACAACCTTTAATTTTTCCATTCTTCTATAATTCCTTTCATTAAAAATTACATAATTTAGGTTTGTTTTAGTTTTACTGAGTAAAACTAAGGTTCATTAATTTGCAAGATTATAAAAATCAAATTGACTTGGCCTGTCTTCCTGCCCTCCGCAATGTTTCTGTCTGCCGTTTCCGCCTTAGCTTACTATATTATGGCCTAGCTCATTTGAAATGTCTTCCGAAGCCTTCTTCGCAGCATCTTTAATTTTATTGATATCCATATCTGCTATCACTTCGCGAATTCCCGAAGCGCTGAAACCGGCAATCATTTTATTTGTATGGTCATAAATCGGGTAGCAAATACTGATGATTCCGTTTTCATGTTCGGAACTGGTGATAATTGATTTCTCTTTCGCAGCTGTTTTTACCAGGCGCATGATTTCGTCTCTGTCTAAAATAGTATTGGGCGTATACTGTTTTAACTCACAGGAATTCAAAATTTCTCTTGCCTTTTCCTCTTTCATATTGGCAAGAAACAAGCGGCCGATCCCGGTGCACCATATTGGCATGGAACCGCCGATATGAGAGCTTAAAGCCCGGCTGAATCCTACCTTCGGCAGGATTTTCAAAGTTAAGATCAGCTCATTTTTATTTAAAATCGCCATTTGTACGATCAGCCCGGTTTCATCTGCTAATTTCTTCAGTCTCGCAGATGCGATTCTATTTAAATCTAAAGAGTCAAAAGCAGACAAGCCCATTCTGACAATTTCAATTCCGAGCTCATATTTTTTTGATGTCTCATCTTGTTTTAAAAAGCCTTCCTGCACTAAGGTAAACACAATGCGAAGGGTAGTGCTTTTACTGATTCCACTTAATTTGCTGATTTCAATCAAAGAAAGCTGCACATTCTGCGCATCAAATAATTTTAAAACCTTTAGCGCGTTCTGAACGCTGGTAATTGCATATCTGCCGTTTCCCTCAGGTTTATTTCCCCTATACATAATATTTCAAATTGTCCCCTTAATCAAAATTTATTGTATTTAAATTTTATTGAGTAAAACTAAGTTTTATTATATGTCAATAATAACATGGGATTATGCAAAAGTCAATAATATATTTTTACATGAAATGAAATTTTTAGTTGTAATTTTAAAAAATGTGATACAAGGTATCAGCAGAAAGGCAATTTAAACAGTCATAAATTTCTATATTGGAACGGAATACAGGTGCTGCACGCTTAACCCGCGTTCCGGACGCAGTGCGGCCTTTGCACCTGCGGCGGCGGTCGCCCAAACCTGCACCGGGGTTTTCGCCTCGTGGCAGACAAAAAACAAGGACAGGGGCAAAGCCTGTCCTTATTTTTGGAGTAATAGTGGAAAAAAGATTTTGTAGATCCCGTAAATCATCTTACCAATTAAACCCGTATTTACAGGAATATCGTGAATTTCCTCTCAATTTCGTGATTTTCTATAACAACGCAAACTGGGCACTCTCGATAATCGATTTCATTTGACATAAGCAAAAAGGGTGTCCGGCGGGATCAAGCATAACTCTCCAATGATCAGAAAATTGCTCATCTGCGATGGTTGCTCCACAATGGATTGCATATTGAACTGCTTCTTCTAAATCATTAACAGCGAAGTCTATATGTGCCATTTGCTGTTGGGCTTCAGGCTCTGCCGGCCATACAGGCGGTTTATACTCCGGATTCCGTTGAAACATTATACCAGGATATGTCCCCTGATTGGTTCCCGGAGCGTATACACACGCCCAATCTTCATCGATAAACATGGTCTCCCACTTGAGCAACGCCGCATAAAATTCTGCTAATTCATGCGGGTCCTTGCAATCCACTGTAAATGAGTACAATTTTATTTTCAATTCATCATCCATAACGCTAATCCCTCCTATAATAATCTACACTACAACTGCCTGTTTATCGGCATGATGCAATATCTTTGAAATCCATAATATCACATTTATATATATAAAAAAAGACATACTATCCTCCTGACGGGAAAGTATGTCTTTTAGGCGCCCGGAGGGACTCGGGTGCGGAACGCTTCACCCGCGTTCCGGACGCGGCGCGTCTTTCGCGCCTACGGCGGCGGTCGCCTAAACCGTCGTGAAAAAACTTTCATACAGGGACTGTTGCAGAAAATGAATTGCCGCTTAGGGTTTTTCCCTCTGCACCGGGGTTTTCGCCTCGTGTCATTCGGTCAAAACAGATGCTCAATCTGCTTTTGAACCGCGCTGTAATTTGCATAAAAAGTTGGTGCCTGGACCTTGTTTTTTATTCCGCATTTATACACACTTTGACAGACAAACAACAAATCGTCCAAATTACTGTGGAGTGTCATAATTTCCCTTGTTAAAAGATTGCTGGCAAACATTTTTTTCATAATGAGGCCCGCCAGCTTCGATGGTATTTTATAAGGTAGAAGCTCATTTCTGTAATTTTTCAGGCATACACCTCTGGAAGCAATAATGTTTGCTGTGTCTCGAATGGATAAAACTACTTCCGACAGAGCTTTTGATGAACGCATAATCTTTTCGGCCGCGGCAGAGGTTTCCTGAACATTACCATATTTCCCGGCCGTGGTGATGACCCCGGCATTGATTGCCATGTGAAGCCATATCCATTCCAGCATATCAAATGGGACTTCAGGCTTAACCTCACAATCTGAAAAGAGCTGAACTAACTTTTCATAATTTAGAATATTAGTTTTACTTCGGGATTCAAGCATAAAATGGTCAAAAACACAGCAGCGTAGTCCTGATTCTGAAATGCTTCCGCCTGCGACCGGATAACCAAGGACATATTTCCAGCCGTCCATTGTTTTTTCAAGACAGGAGCGCTCCTCCCATATACCACATGATAGCAGAACGGTCCCATGCATATTCCACTCTTTTAGGGTAGCTATAACGCCAGACAGCTTACCTGCCGGCACACTGACAAAAATCAAATCATAGTTTTCATTTGGAGCTGCGTGATTTACAGAATATATTCCGTATTTTCTTTCTCCCTTTGAATTGATTCGTCCATCCAGAAGAGAGACACTCAATTCAGTGGTGGAAGCATTTCTGCTGCTATTTTGGATCAGATGCTCCACTTGGTGTCCGGCGCTTTGAAATAAGTATCCGTATGTGCTCCCTATGACGCCAAGACCAACAATTAATATTCTCATAACTTTTTACTCCCCACAAATGTTTTTTTCAGTTCCTTTGCCTTACTAACAATATCCATGTTTTTAAATTATGAATAATAAAAATCAGGCCGGAACAGACGCAGCTTTGCATCTGTTCCGGCCTATAATATTGGCGCGCCCGGAGGGACTCGAACCCGCGACCTCTTGATTCGTAGTCAAGCACTCTATCCAGCTGAGCTACGAGCGCATTTTGCGGCTTTGTTTTAAGCCGCCTAAGTATCATATCACATTTAGCGGGGATTTGCAACTTATTTTTTCAATTCAACTGATTCCTTCTGGAATTGCCCGCACTCCGGCCCGGCCGCCTTTGCCGTTTCCTTTTTCAGCAAAACGGCGCAGTCCTCCGGATTCAGGTACAGCGTATTGTTCCCGTCCGGCACCACGCCGATCACCGCGCGGGACTGCCGCCATTCTCCGGGAACCCGCACGCTGCGGCTTTCCGCCCCCGCATTGACGACGCAGAGCAGGCTGACCGCTTCGTCCCGGCGGAGATACCCCATGCAGGAGCCGTCGGCAAGAAACGGAAGAAAATCTCCTTCCCTGAGCGCGGAACAGTTGCGGCGCAGCCTGCCCAGCAGACGGTACCACTCCACCAGCTCCTTCTCTTCCTGCCCCCACGGGTAACAGGCCCGGTTGAACGGGTCGCGGTAGCCCTCCATCCCGGCTTCGTCGCCGTAGTAAATGCAGGGTACGCCGGGCAGGGTGAACTGCATCAGCGAAGCGAGCCGCATCAGGCGCAGGCCGCGGCGGCGGCGCTCCCTTGTCAGGCGCGCGGTGCTCTGCCACTCGCGGCCGCGCCCGTCCAGAGGCTCGCCCGCAAGCACAGTGAGCGCGCGTTCGGTGTCGTGCGTGCCGATATGGTTCATCAGCAGGCGGATGACCTGCGGCGGGTAATTTTCCAGAATACCGAGGATGATTTCCATCATATCCCCGGCGTCCGCCGCGGTCAGAAAGCCCAGGATCGCGCTGCGGAACGGGTAGTTCATCACGCTGTCGAGCTGTTTGCCCAAGAGGTACCGGCGCCTTTGTCCATAGGCCGTCTTATTGGAGGCATCCTCCCAGACCTCGCCCAGAATCAGCGCATCGCGCTTTTGCGCCTTTGCCGCCGCGCGGAGTTCGTCCAGAAAGAAGTCCGGCAGCTCGTCGGCAACGTCCAGCCGCCAGCCCGCCGCGTCCGCAGAAAGCCATTTCCGGATGATGCCGTTTTCGCCGTTGACATATTCCCGGTAGGAGGGCTCGCTCTCGTTCACGCTGGGCAGGGTAATGAAATTCCACCAGCAGTCGTATTCCTTCGGCCAGTGCCGGAAGGTGTACCAGGGATAGTACGGCGAATTTTTGGAATGGTACGCGCCGGGGGCGGCGTAGCGGTCCTGCCGGTTAAAGTAGACGCTGTCGCTGCCCGTGTGGTTGAAAACGCCGTCGAGCACCACCCGGATGCCCGCTTTTTCGGCGGCGGCGCACAGGCTCGTAAAATCCTGCTCATTTCCCAGCAGGGGGTCTATTTTGGAATAGTCCGCCGTGTCGTACCGGTGGTTGGAGTGGGATTCAAAAATCGGGTTCAGGTACAGGCAGGTGACGCCCAGCGACTGAAGGTAGGGGAGCTTTTCCTCGATTCCGCGCAGGTCGCCGCCGAAATAGTCGGTATTGGTGATCCTGCCGTCCTCATTGGGCCGCCAGTCGGGCTGTTCCTCCCAGCTTTCGTGCAGCCTCCGGTCGGCGGGAACGCCGGTTTTCGGCTGCGCCGAGCGGGCGAACCGGTCCGGAAAAATCTGGTACAGGATGCCGCCGGCAAGCCAGTCCGGAGTGGCAAACTCCCGGTCATAGACCGTCAGCTGCCAGAAGCGGGCCGCGTCGCTGAAAACGCCCTCCCCGCCGCGGCCGCGCGTGATCTGCAGGATCCCGCGTTCGGTATCGGTCTGGAACCGGTAAAAGAAAAGTCCCGGTTTTTCCGGCGTAAAGTGGCACTCCCACCACTCGCCGTCGCCGCCGTTCATACCGCACCAGAACATGCCGCGGGTAATCTCCCGTCCGGTAAAGCCGTCCTTTATCATCAGCCGCGCAGCGCTGCAGTGCAGCGCACGCGGCAGGGTAATCTTAAAATGCACCGGCGTGCCGTCCGCCACCGCCCCAACGGGGTCGCGGAACACCGGATTGCGGGAATCAAACATGGATATTCCTCCCAGGAAGCTTTCCAGTTATTTGCTCTTTCTGCCCGGACGTACGCGTCTGACCGGAACTTCCTGCTTTACAGCTTCTTCCGGCAGGGGCCGGGCGTGCCAGATTTTTTCCGCGTACTCGCGGATCGCGCGGTCCGCCGCGAAACGGCCCGCGTTCGCGGTATTGATCAGGCACATGCGCTGCCAGGCTTTCGCGTCGCCGTAAAGGGCCTCCGCCTTTTTCTGCGCCTTTGCGTAGGACTCGAAATCCGCCAGCACCATATAGGGGTCGTGATTCAGCAGGGAATCGGCGATATCGTTGAATTTTACGCAGCAGAAGCCGGTGTTCAGCTCCTCGACTGCCTGTTTGATCACCGAGCTGCCGTTGAAGTACTTCCTTGGGTCATAGTTCGGCTTGAGCGCTTCGACCTCCGACGCCGTCATGCCGAACAGAATAATGTTGTCGTCGCCGACCGCGTCGTGGATTTCAACATTCGCCCCGTCCAGGGTGCCGATGGTGACCGCCCCGTTGATCATGAATTTCATGTTGCTGGTGCCGGAGGCCTCGGTCCCCGCGAGCGAAATCTGTTCGCTCAGGTCGGCGGCGGGGGTCAGCAGCTCCGCGAGCGTCACGCGGTAGTCCTCCAGATAAACGACCCTCATTTTCTTGTTTACGCGCGGATCGTTGTTGATGGTGTTGCCCAGGTCGACGATCAGGCGGATCATCTGTTTTGCAAAGTAGTAGCCCGGCGCGGCCTTCGCGCCGAAAATATAGGTGTGGGGGGTGAATTCCGCGTCGGGATTCTCCCGCAGCCACTGGTAGACCGACAGGATATGCAGGGCGTTCAGATGCTGGCGCTTATATTCGTGCATGCGCTTGACCTGCACGTCGAAAATGGAGTCTGGGTCCACCTCCAGACAGTTCTCCCTTTTGATATACTCCGCGAGGCGGAGCTTGTTTTCCCGCTTGACCTTCGCCATCTGTTCCAGAACGGAAGCGTCGTCCGCGTAGCGCGCAAGCTTCTGCAGCTGCGCGGCGTCGTGAAGGTACCCGCCGCCGATCAGCCCGGTAATCAGCTTCGCAAGCCCGGGGTTCGCCTGGTTCAGCCAGCGCCGATGGGCGATGCCGTTGGTCACGTTCGTGAATTTTTCCGGCATCTCGGTATAAAAATCGTTGAACACGGTATTTTTCAGAATGTCGCTGTGGAGCTGGGACACCCCGTTGACACTGTGGCTGCTGACGACCGCGAGGTTCGCCATTTTGACGTAGCCGTCGTTCAGCGGGGCCATGCGGCCCACCTTGTAGCCGTCCACGCCCTTTTCGTGCATCTGCGCGCAGAAACGGCGGTTGATCTCCTCCACAAGCTGGTAGATGCGGGGCAGGCGTGATTTGAACAGGTCGACCCCCCAGCACTCCAGCGCCTCCTTCATGACCGTATGGTTCGTATAGGCGACGGTGCGGGTGACGATATCCCAGGCCGCGTCCCAGCCGTAGCCGCACTCGTCCAGCATCACGCGCATCATTTCCGGGATGGCGAGCACGGGATGGGTGTCGTTCAGGTGGATGGCCACCAGATCAGGCAGGTTGTCGAGCGTGCTGTATTTGAACAGGTGGCGGCGGATGATATCCTGAATGGTCGCGGAAACCAGGAAATACTGCTGCGAAAGGCGCAGGCTCTTTCCCTCCATGTGGTTGTCCTCGGGGTAAAGCACCTTGGTGATGACCTCCGCCATGGCGTTCTGCTCCATGGCGCGAAGATAGTCGCCGCTGTTGAACAGCTTCATGTCGAATTCGGTGGAGCTTGCCGCCCAGACGCGCAGGCGGCTGATGCCGCGCCCGTCCATCCCGGCGACGTACATATCGTACGGCACCGCGGTCACCTTTGTAAAATCCTTATGATTTACAACATGGTACTGGTTGTTCCAGAATTCCTCGATATGTCCGTTAAAATGGACCTCCACGCTTTTTTCCGGTACCGCCTGCATCCAGATTTTCCCGCCCGGAAGCCAGAAATCGGGCAGCTCCGTCTGCCAGCCGTCCACCAGCTTCTGGCGGAAGATGCCGTACTCATAGCGCAGGGAATACCCCGTGGCGGGGTAGCCCTGTGTGGCGAGGGCGTCCAGAAAGCAGGCGGCAAGCCTGCCCAGCCCGCCGTTGCCCAGCCCGGCGTCCGGCTCCTGCTCGTAAAGACAGTCCAGCTTCAGCCCCAGCTCGGCCAGCGCTTTGCGGAAATCCTCCTCGATCCCGAGGTTGAACAGACTGTTTTTCAGCGAACGGCCCAGCAGGAATTCCATACAAAGGTAGTAAACCTGCTTGGTATGGGTTTTTTCCGCCTCCGCCATATATTCACTCCGGCCCGCGGCCATCAAATCGCGCACGGTGAGCGCGACCGCCTTGTAACACTGCTCGTCGGTCGCGTTTTCAAGGCTGACGCCGAAAACACGGTCGAGCGTAGACAGGATCGTTTCCTTGATTTTTCCGACCGGCTGTCTGTAATTCATAATGATGTCCTCCATAATCAGGGAAACGCCGCGAAAATTCCGGCGCTTCCGGATGGTAATGCCGATGATTTTCCCGTTTGGGATTCCAATATACCAATATCGAATTTGTGTCTATTATATACCAATATCCGCAGTTTTTCAACAACAGCGTCCGGAAGAACGGATCTCACGGAAGAAACCGGGAAACAAAAGACGCAGAGCGGGTTTTTTCTGTTTTCCCCAGTGAAATCTTTCTTTTGTTATTACAACGTATTTTTTGCCGAAAATTGTACAATATTCACAAAACCGTAAAGCAAAGAAAAGCGGTTCCGCCGCTTTTTCCGTAAGAAACCACAATTCCATTTGCGCACAAACGCGGCGGGGACCTGCCGGTCCGCTTCCCGGCCGGGAGGTCCGTAAAAAATAATGAAAGCTCTTTCATATTATGTTATAATATATTATAATGTAAATAATTCTGAATTCGCTGTTGTGTGAAAGGGTATGACTTCATGAGTAAAAACAGAGTGAAATTGAATATTTGCGGCTGTGAGTGCGTCATCAGCTCGGACGACAGCGAGAGCTATGTACGCTCGATCGGCGACGAAGTGGAGAAGGCCATGGACGATATCACGGGCAAAAACGAGCGTGTTTCCATCACCATGGCGGCCGTCATCACGGCGCTCCGCTACTGTGACGAAGCCCACAAATCCGCGAACGGGGCGGACAACCTTCGCTCCCAGATCAAGGATTATCTGGAGGATTCCTCCCACGCGCGCATGGAGGCCGAGGAAGCCCGGCGGGAAATTGAGCGCCTGAAACGGGAAATCCAGACCCTTCGGGCACGCCTGTCGGAGGGCGGAGAGCCCGCCGCGGACAAGCCCGCGCAGGAGGTCCGCGCGCAGAAGCCGGCCGTTCCCGGCTCCCCCGTGCAAAGGCCGCAGGCGGGAAGCTATTCCCGCGTGAATCCGGACATCACCGCCGAGCAGGAAGGCTTTATGAGCTTCTTTGAAAAGAAAAATGACGAACAGTAACATAGAGGTTTTGGCCCCCGCCGGGTCGCCGGAAAGCCTGACCGCCGCGGTGCGCGCGGGGGCGGACGCGGTGTATCTGGGCGGAAGCGCGTTCAGCGCGAGGGCCGGCGCCAGGAACTTTGACAGCGGCGAGTTGAAATCCGCCGTGGAGTACTGCCATGCCCGCGGGGTAAAGGTCTACCTTGCGGTCAACACCCTGCTTTTGCAGGACGAGCTGCAAAAAGCGCTCGATTTTGTTTCCTACGCCTGCACCCTGCCGGTGGACGCGCTGATCGTACAGGACACGGGCCTGATCCGGCTTCTGCAAAAATGCGCGCCCGGCCTGCGGCTGCACGCCTCCACCCAGATGAGCATCCACACCCCGCTGGGCGCTTTGGCGCTTTCCGAGGCGGGAATCAGGCGCGTGGTGCTTTCCCGCGAGCTGTCACTCCGGGAAATTGAGGAAATCCATAAAGCGGCCCCCGTGGAGCTGGAAGCCTTTGTCCACGGCGCGCTGTGCATGTCCGTCAGCGGGCAGTGCTACTTCAGCTCCGTGCTCGGCTCCCGCAGCGGGAACCGCGGCCTTTGCGCCCAGCCCTGCCGGCTGCCGTTTTCCGTTACCGGCGGAACGGGGCACGATTTGAGCTTAAAGGACCTTTCCATGATCAGCCGTATGGACGAGCTGAGCCGCGCGGGCATTGCCAGCGCGAAAATAGAGGGCCGCATGAAGCGGCCGGAATATGTCGCCGCGGCAGCGCGCGCGAGCCGGCTGGCGGCGGACGGCGAACCGGTTCCCCCGGAGCTGGTGAAAAACCTGGGCGCGGTCTTTTCCCGCTCGGGCTTTACCACCGGATATCTGGACGGGAAGCTGGGCCGCGACATGTTCGGCGTGCGCTCCAGGGAGGACGTGACCGGCGCGACCGGCGCGGTTTTCGCCGAGCTGCACAGCCTTTACAACCATGAATACCAGAGGATTCCGGTCTCTTTCCGCCTGACCGTTCAAAAGGAGCAGCCGGTGGTGCTTTTCGCCGCCGACCGCGACGGCCGGACGGCCCGCGTTTCTCTGGGCGAAACGCCCCAGCCCGCGCTCAGCCGCGCGATCGACGAAGAGCGCTGCGCCGAACAGCTCAAAAAGACGGGCGGCACGCCGTTTTACGCCGACGAGATCGTCTGTGAGATCGGGGAGGGGCTTTCCGTCCCGGTTTCTTCCCTGAACAGGCTGCGCCGGGAAGCGCTGGAAAAGCTGGAGCAGATGCGCATGTGCCGCGCGGAGATTCCGTTCCAAATGTGCCGGATACCCGAAGCGGGCACCCATACGGCGAAAAAGCTTCGGCTGCGCGCGCGGTTCGCAAACACCGGTCTTCCGCCCGCGGCAAAGCAGTGTGAACTCGTTTATCTTCCGTACGATACGGATTTGGATATTCTTCAAAAATTAAAAGCAGACGGCTATCCCGTCGCGCTGGAAATCCCGCGCGGCATGTTCGGGATGGAAAAAGCCGTCCGGGCGCGGCTTTCCGCCGCGAAAGAAGCCGGCTTTGCCGACGTCTGGGCGGGGAACCTCGGCGCGGCGGCGCTCGGCCGGGAGCTGGGGCTGACCGTACACGGCGGCTTTTCGCTCAACATCACCAATACGGCGGCGCTTCTCTGGCACAGTGAATTCGGGCTTGCGGATACGGAGCTTTCCTTTGAGCTGACACTCGCGCAGGCCGCCGCCGTCGGCGGGGAGCTGCCGAGGGGCCTTCTGCTCTACGGGCGGCTGCCGCTGATGCTGACGCGCAACTGCCCCGCGGCGAACGCGGGCGGCTGCAAAAACTGTGAAACCGCGCCGTTTCTGACCGACCGGAAGGGAATCCGGTTCCCCGTCCAGTGTTACGGCGCGTGCAGCGAGGTCCTGAACTCCGTTCCTCTCTACATGGCCGACCGGCTCGGGGAAGTGCGCAATCAGGATTTCGGGGTGCTGCGCTTTACCACCGAATCCGCACGGGAGGCGGAGGAAATCATCGGCCGGTATCTGGCCGGTTCCCCGGACGAAGGGGAACACACCCGCGGGCTTTACTACAGGGGAATAGAATAGGGGTAATTTATGACTGACCATGTTTTAAAAATGAAAAAACTGAGGCAAAACGCCGTCACGCCGACCCGCGCAAGCGAGGGCGCGGCCGGATTCGACCTGTACGCCTGTCTGGACGCGCCGATCACCATCGAGCCGCGCGGGCTTTACAAAATTCCCACGGGAATCGCCATCGCGCTGCCGGACGAAAACACGGTCGGGCTGATCTTCGCCCGCAGCGGGCTGGGCGTCAACCACGGCGTTTCCCTTCCCAACGCGGTCGGTGTGATCGACAGCGACTACCGCGGCGAAATCCTGGTCGGAATGACCAACTGCAGCGACAAGCCCTACACGCTCCAGCCGGGCGAACGCTGCGCGCAGCTTGTGGTGACGCCGGTGCTGCTGCCCATTCTAAAAGAGACCGACGATCTTGGCGAGACCTCGCGGGGCACGGGCGCCTTCGGTTCTACGGGAAAGAGAGGGCTGCAAAAATGAAAAAAGGCGTTTTGAAAACAATTTTGTTGATTGTTCTGCTTGTATTGGCGGTGGTTTTGGGGCAGATTATTGGTACGGCCTGCGCCGGAATCCATTTTCTTTCCTGGCTGGGCGCCGCGGCGGACTTCGGACTGTCCACCACCGAGCTGAACCTCTCCATCATAAAAATCACCTTCGGCATCCGGCTTGGAATCAACGCGGCGCAGTCGATTCTGGCGCTGGCCGCGGTCATCGCCGTGATTCTCATCAAAGTGAAGGAATAGGAGGATACCCATGTTGCTGCTTGCATCTACTTCGCCGCGCCGCAGCGAGCTGCTGAAAATGGCCGGCTACGAATTCACCGCCGCGCCCTCGGATGTCAGCGAGGGATATCTGCGCGGAACCCCTCCCATGCAGATTGTCGAGCTGCTCGCCGCCCGGAAAGCGGAAGCGGTGGCAAAGCAGAACCCGCAGGACACCGTCCTCGGGGCGGACACCGTCGTTGTTTTCAAGGGCCGCGTGCTGGGCAAACCGAAGGACGCGGAGGAAGCCAAAGCGATGCTCCGGCTACTGTCCGGAAACGTCCATCAGGTTTACACCGGCTACTGCGTCATCAGCGGCAAGGAGCTGATCCGCGGGCACGAGTGCACCTCGGTGGAATTTTACCCGCTGAGCGAAACCGAAATCAGCGCCTACTGCGAAACAGAGGAGCCGATGGACAAAGCGGGCGCATACGCTATCCAGGGGCGCGGCGCACTGTTTATCAAGCGGATCGACGGGGACTTTTACAATGTAATGGGCCTGCCGATCGGCAAAATCAACCGTATTCTGACCGGGCTTAAAAATTCATCGAAAGAAAATTCATAAATATTGCGCGCTTTCTGAATTAATAGTTGAGAAATGACTCTTTTGAGGTTATAATAAATACTATCTGAAGCGATGAAACGATTTTTATTTTTTTGCCAGGTTTGAAAGGGGAAAATGATTCATGTTTTCAAAAGATATAGGAATAGATTTGGGCACCGCAAATACTCTGGTTTTTATGAAGGGAAAAGGAATCGTCATGCGCGAGCCTTCGGTGGTCGCCGTTGACGTCCGTACCGATACCGTTCTGGCCGTGGGCGCGCAGGCCAAGGAAATGATCGGGCGCACCCCGGGCTCCATCGTCGCGGTCCGCCCGCTGAAGGACGGCGTCATCGCCGACTTCGACATCACCGCCACGATGCTCAAGCACTTTATCCGCAAGGCCGTGAAATCCAACGCGTTTTCCCGCCCGCACATCATCGTCTGTATCCCGTCGGGCGTAACGGAAGTGGAACGCCGCGCGGTGGAGGACGCCGCCCGTCAGGCGGGCGCCAACAATGTCGAGCTGATCGAGGAACCCATGGCCGCGGCCATCGGCGCGGGGCTTCCCGTGAGCGAGCCGACCGGCAGCATGGTCGTCGACATCGGCGGCGGCACGGCGGAGGTCGCCGTGATCTCGCTGGGCGACATCGTGACCTCGGTCTCGGTCCGCGTCGCGGGCGATAAATTTGACGAGTCCATTATTTCCTACGTAAAAAAGAAGTACAACCTGCTGATCGGCGAGCGCACCGCCGAGGAAATCAAAATCAGGATCGGCTCCGCTTTCCCGACCGAGGACAACGAGGACGCCACGGTGGAAATCAAGGGCCGCAACCTGGTGGACGGCCTGCCGAAGAACGTGACCATTTCCGCCGAAGAGGTGAGGGAAGCGCTGAGCGACCCGCTGGCGCTGATTATCGACGCGGTGAAATCGACCCTGGAAAAGACCCCGCCGGAGCTTTCCGCGGATATTATAGACCACGGTATCATGCTGACGGGCGGCGGCGCCCTGCTGCGCGGCCTGGACAGACTGGTCGAACAGGAGACCGGCATGCCCGTCCATATTGCCGATAGCCCGCTGGACTGTGTTGTTGACGGAACAGGCAAGCTGCTTGAAATCACCATGCCCTCCTCGTATTACAAAAACAACAGAAAATAAGGGGATCACTTCAGCGGAGGGTGAAAGCTCTCCGCTTTTTGCACTTTCAGGAAATCGCGCCAAAGACTTGAAAAGGAGGTGCTGCGTTGAAAGATTTTTTTCATTCGAGGGGATTTAAGCTTCTCATCACCGTTGTGTTCATTATGTTCGCTCTGATGCTTTATACGGCGAGCACCGGCAGTTCCCTTACCGCGAACCTGCTCAGCCTGATTTCCACCCCGATGCAGAGGGTCAGCACCGTCGTCACCAACAACGCCGCCGTCGCGGCGCAGAACGCCGCGCGCACCAACGAAGAGCTGGCGGCGGAAAACGCGGCGCTGAGAAAACAGATCGAAGAGCTGAACAAAAAGCTGATCAACTATTACAGCTACCAGCAGGAAAACGCCCAGCTGCGCAAATTTCTGGAGCTGAAAAACGAAAACAAGGATTTCAAACCGGTCTCCGCCGCGGTCATCGGCCGCGACCCGAACGACCTGTTTTATAATTTTCAGATCGACAAGGGGTCCCTTGCCGGTATTGCCGTGAACGACCCCGTCATCACCGAAGGCGGCGTGGTCGGCTGGATTTCCAGCGTAAACGCCAGCTACAGCCGGGTGACCACGATTCTTTCCGCGGACACGAAAATCAGCGCCCTCGACAAGGTCAACCGCGATTCCGGGGTCATCAGCAGCGACATCAAATTCGCCGACAAGGGCGTTCTGAAGCTCGGCTACCTGACCGCAGACACGACGGTAAAGGCCGGCGACATCATTGTGACGAGCGGTTTGGGCGGCGTATTCCCGCGCAACCTTGCCATCGGCACGGTCAACGAGGTGAAGAACGATCCCTACGACGTTTCTCTTTATGCGGAGGTCAAGCCCTTTGTGGATGTAAAAACCGTGCGCGACGTCATGGTCATTACCGCCTTTGAGGGACAGGGCCAGGCGCTTTCCGACGGCGGCTCTTCCGCTTCCTCGACCGCCTCTTCGTCTCCCTCTTCCGCCGTTTCTTCCGGGGGGAAATAAAATGGAAAAGCTCAAGGTTCTCCGTTATTTTGCCTATACCATTGAAATACTGGTGTTTTATATGGTCCAGGAGACACCCGGCCTTGTTCCCGACCTGTTCGGCGCACGGCCGGTGCTTTTGATACCCATCGCGCTTTCCATCGCCATGTTTGAGAAAGAGACCGCCGCCATGGCCTTCGGCCTGCTGTGCGGGTTGCTGATCGATTTCGGCGCGGGCGGCGTGCTGGGCTTTCACGGCCTTCTGCTCTCCGTCATCTGCTACAGCGTGGGGCTGATCGCCGCCAACCTGATCCAGACAAATTTTCTGACCGCCATGATTACCGCGGTGATTTCCACCGGCTGCGTCGTTTTGCTGCAATGGGTTTTCTTTTACCTGCTGTTCAGCTACTCTCACGCGGCCTACGCGCTGACCGCGCATTACATTCCGCGGTTTTTCTATACGACCGCGTTTATGCCGGTCGCGTACTACTTCAACAGGGCGCTCGCCCTGCAGATACGGGCAAAAGAAGAATGAAAAGGAGGTTCCGCCTTGGACAAGCTGAAAGGACATTCCCGTTACTGGGCTATGGGGCTGATTATTTTCGCCATCATGGCCGTCTATACCCTGCGCCTTGTGGACTGGCAGATTCTCAACGGCTCCTCCTTTCTGAAGGAAGCGGACAAACTCAGTCCCTCTACCGTCGTCATGGACGCCGCCCGCGGCGAAATCCTCGACGTAAACGGCGTGGGCCTTGCCGTAAACAAAACGGGCTACGCCATTGTGTTCGACCGCGTCTATATGAAGTCCGAGACCCAGAACAACACCATTCACCAGCTGATTCAGCTTCTGAACCAGCGGGGGGAAAAATGGACGGACATTTTGCCGGTCAAGCTGAACGCCAAAGGGCAGTATGAGTTTGTTTCCGGCATGGACAAGGAAATCGCAACGCTCAAATCGGCGGATTACGCGAATGTGAATTCTTACGCTACGGCGGACCTGTGTATGGCCCACCTGATCGAAAAATACGAGGTGACAGGGTACGAAGCCGCACAGGCGCGCGACATTGTTTCCGTGCGCTACAATATGACAAAATCCGCCTTCGGCATTTCGGCGCCGTACACCTTTGCCGAAGACGTCAGCCGCGACACCATCGCCATCATCAGTGAAAATTCCTCCCTGCTGCCCGGCGCGGCCGGGAAGGTCACCACCGTGCGCCAATACCCGAACGGCAGCCTGATGCCCCATATCCTGGGAACCATCGGTTCCATTTCCCGGGAGGAATACGACGAGCTGAAGGACAAGGGCTACGCGTTTAACGACCGGCTGGGAAAGAGCGGCATCGAGCAGGCCTTTGAAAGCATGCTCCGCGGCAAGGCCGGGAAAAAAGTGGTGGAGACCACAAACACCGGCGCGCTTGCCTCGGAAACGGTAAAGACCGCGCCGGTTTCCGGCGACACCGTTTACCTGACTGTGGACAGCAAAATCCAGAGCGTCCTCAACGTTTCCCTGGCCAACAACGTAAAGGCGACCCAGGCCAACGGGCGCAAGCTTTCCGCCCAGCGATACAAGGGGATGTCGAGCGGCCACGGCGAGGACTGCGTCGCGGGCGCCGCAGTGGTGCTGCGGGTAAAGGATTTCTCCGTGCTGGCGGCGTCCACTTATCCTACCTACGACCTGACGGAATATCTGAACGACACCAACTATTACACGTCCCTGATCAACAACAAGGATAAGCCACTGATCGACCGCGCCTTCAACGGCGTGTTCACCCCCGGCTCCGTCGTGAAACCGTATGTTGCGCTGGCCGCTTTGCAGGAAAAGGCCATCACGACCTCCACCCGGCTGGAAGGCAACAGCAAGTACACCCGCTTTGCGGACACCGGCCTGATTCTGGGCAGTATCGGCAACTACGGGATGATCACCGCGAATTACGCGATTCAGAAGTCCAGCAACTCCTTCTTCTATGAAGTGGGGTACCGGCTGGGAATTACCAATATGAACCTGTACGCCAAGCGCTTCGGGCTGGGCGTGAAAACCGGGATCGAGCTGCACGAAAGCGCGGGAATCCTGGCGGGCAGGGAGGAGCGCGTCGCCTCCGGCGGTTCCTGGTACGACGCCGACACCGTGGAAGCCGCGGTGGGACAGAGCGACAACCAGTTCACCCCGCTGCAGCTTGCCACCTACGTCGCGACCGTCGCGAACAACGGCGTGCGGTTAAAGCCCCATCTGGTCGGCAAGGTGACCGACTACTCCCGCAAAAACGTACTTTCACAGAACGCCGCCGAAGCGGTGGACAATATCGGGGTCTCCCAATCCTACCTCGATTACGTCAAGTCGGCCATGCGCAGCGTGGCGACCGCCGGTACGGCGAGCTCCACCTTCAAAAACTACGGGATCGCCATCGCCGCCAAAACCGGTACCGCGGTACAGACCCCGCACTCCGACAACGTTACCTTCGTGGCTTTCGCGCCGTACGACAATCCGGAGATCGCCGTGGCGGTCGTTCTGGAGCGCGGCGCGACCAGCATGTACTGCAACGCCGTGGCCAAGGATATCTTCGACGCGTACTTTTACGGGAAAACCGTCGACGCCGACGGCAGCCTCGTGATGCCGTCCGCTTCCGGCACCGCTTCCTCCGGGGCCTCTTCGGGGACGGCTTCCGGCACGGCGTCTGGGAACCCGTCTTCGTCTTCCACCGGCTCCTCCGCGGGCTGAGCGCAGCAGAGTTAAATTGTTAACAAAATATTAAATGTTTTGTTTTGTGTATTTACGACAATAAAAACGCTTTGACTACCGGGAATGTTTGTGGTAATATGAGAGCGAGGTTTTTATATGGGTGTCGCAACAGTCATCACATCGGGTAAGGGCGGTGTAGGGAAATCCACCGTAACAGCCGGCCTTGGTTTTGCTTTGGCAGCCAGGGGCAGACGTGTTTTGCTGATTGACGGCGACGCCGGTCTGGGATGTCTGGACCATATGCTCGGCGTTTCGGAGCAGCAGGTCTTTGATATTGCGGACGTGGTTTCGGGCCGTGCCGAACCGGTAAAAGCCGTTTATCCGTGTCCCTTTTCGGAAAGGCTGTTTTTGCTGCCCGCCCCCGCGAGGGAGGACGATTTGATCAGCCCGGATATTATGAAGCAGCTCGTATCGGTACTTTCCCGGTATTACGACCACGTACTGATCGACAGCCCCGCCGGCGTGGGCGGCGGCTTTGCGAGCGCGGCGGCTTCGGCCCGGCGCGCGCTGATTGTCACAACACCCGATCCCATCTGTGTGCGAAACGCAAATAAAGCGCATTTTTTACTGGAACAGGCCGGGATAAAGCAGCAGCGGCTGATTATCAACCGTTTCAGCGGGCATAATTTCTACACGCAGGGATTTTACCCGGATCTTGATTCCGTGATTGATTCCGCCGGGGTGCGGCTCATCGCCGTGATTCCGGAGGACATGCTTCTGGCGGCCGCCGCTTCCAACTGCGAACCGGCCCCGCAGAAATCGGCCGGCGCGATGGCTTTCGGCCGGCTTGCCGCAAGGCTGGAAGGCGAACATGTGCCCTTGGCCGCGCTGCAGAAATTCTGATTTTACATATTCCTGATTATTAGGGAGGAAATAAATATGAATATTGCTTTAATCGCCCATGACGCAAAGAAGGAACTGATGGTTCAATTCTGCATCGCCTACTGCGGCGTTTTGAGCCGTCACCTGCTCTGTGCGACCGGCACCACGGGCAAGATGGTTTCCGAAGCGACCGGGCTTGAAATACAGCGCTTTCTGGGCGGCTCGCAGGGCGGCGACCAGCAGATCGCCGCGCGCATTGCCTGCAACGAGGTCGACCTGCTCCTGTTTTTCCGCGACCCGCTGAACCCGAAGCCGCACGAGCCGAACGACATGAACCTGCTGCGCCTGTGCGACATGCACAATATCCCCGTCGCGACCAACATCGCCACCGCGGAGGTTCTGATCCACGGTCTGGAGCGCGGCGATCTTGACTGGCGCAACATTTTGAATCCGAAAGCCTGATTTTTGATTTCGGCAACGACCGGAAGGAGTACCCAAAAGCTTAGCCACAGGGAGGGCGCGTCCCGGACTGTAAGCGCGCCTGCAGAAGAGCTTTGTGGAAGACATCCGCGAGCCGGCACGCCGCCCCGCGTTTCGGGGCTTTTCGAGGAGAGCTTCGGCTCTTGAAAAAGGGTGGCACCGCGAGGATCATTTTCCCTCGTCCCTTTGGCTGGGACGGGGGCTTTTTGCATTTTTAACCGTTTTTACAGATTATTTTAAGGTAAGGAGAAACGCTATGGAACTGATCAAGGCACAAAAAGGGACGCAGGATTTACTGCCCGCCCAGACGGAAAAATGGCAGGTTGTGGAGGACGTGATGCGCAGCGAGGCCAAAACCCACGGCTTCGGGGAAATCCGCACCCCGGTTTTTGAGGATACCCGGCTTTTTCAGCGCTCGGTGGGGGAAACCACCGATGTGGTACAGAAAGAGATGTATACCTTCAACGACAAGGGCGGCCGCTCCGTTACCCTCCGGCCGGAAGGGACCGCGGGCGCGGTGCGCGCCATGCTGGAGCACGGCATGTACAACGACGGGCTGCCGCTGCGCCTTTCCTACTTTACCTCCTGTTACCGCTATGAAAATACCCAGGCGGGCCGTCTGCGCGAATTCCACCAGTTCGGGCTCGAGGTGTTCGGCACCCAGTCCCCCATGGCGGACGCCGAGCTGATCGGCACGGCGAAAAGCATTTTCGGTCGGCTCGGCGTACAAAACCTCAAGCTGGAGATCAACTCCATCGGCTGCCCCGGCTGCCGCGCGAAATACTACGAGGCTTTGCGGGCGTATTTCAGCGACTACAGGGACCAGCTCTGTGAAACCTGCCAGGGCCGTCTGGAGCGCAACCCGATGCGGATTCTGGACTGCAAAAGCCCGGTCTGCTCCAAAATCGCCGCGGGCGCGCCGCGGATGCTGGACTATCTGTGCGACGACTGCCGCACGCACTTTGAGAGCGTGAAATCCTACCTTGACGCGATTTCTATCGAATATACTGTCAATCCCTCCATTGTCCGCGGGCTGGACTACTACACCAAAACGGTGTTTGAGTTTGTTTCAGACGACCTCGGCGCGCAGAGCACCGTCTGCGGCGGCGGGCGCTACGACGGGCTGGTGGAGGAAATGGGCGGGCAGCCCATGCCCGCGCTGGGCTTCGGTCTGGGCATGGAGCGCCTGATGATGATTCTGGACGCGCAGAAGGTCGAATTCCCAGAGCCGGAGACCTGCGACCTGTTCATCGGGGCGCTCGGCGACGCGGCCAGGCTGGAAGCGTTTAAGCTGACGCACAGCTTACGGGAATATTCCATCAGCGCCGCGTGCGACATCAACGACCGCGGGCTGAAGGCGCAGATGAAATACGCGGACAAGATCTCCGCGAAATACTCCCTGGTCCTGGGCGACGACGAGCTTGCAGCCAAAAAGGCCGTCATCAAGAATATGAAAACCGGCGAGAAGTCGAAAATCGATCTGAGCAAAGACTTTGTCGAGCAGTTTGTCACGCTGCAGACGAAGGACGAGGATTCGATCGCGTTTTAACACAATCCCCTCTAAGAGGGCGGCAGGAGTTCGGCCCCCTCCCAGAGGGGGCTGGCAGGCGAAGCCTGACTGAGGGAGTCTCCCCATATTACCCCCATTAGTGCATCACCGCAAGCAGGAGTTGATCGTCAGCTTTGCCCTCAGGCCGGGCAGGCCCCTACTTTCGGTTCTTGCCCGAAAGTAGGCAAAGTGCGCGCAGTGGGGATTTTTAATTCCCGGCGGGAGGGTTCCATAAAATCCCCCTGCACCCCCAGGTATCCCCAAAGTGTCTTTATGTGGCACGGCATCTTGGTGGTTTTCATTGACGGGGATACGAAAGCACAGTTCGACTTCTTTTGCCCCCTCGCCGAGGGGGCAAAAGCGACCCAGCGATTTTATCGGCAGTCTGAGATTGAATATCATTAATTGGAGGCTATTTTAATGGCAGAATTCATGACAGGAATGAAACGGACCCACTACTGCGGCGAGCTGCGCGCCGCCGATATCGGCAAAACCGTGACGGTTTGCGGCTGGGTGCAGCGCCAGCGCGACCTGGGCCAGCTGATCTTTATCGACCTGCGTGACCGTACGGGCATCCTTCAGCTTGCGTTCAACGACGCGACCGACCGCGCGGTTTTCGACAAGGCGTTCTCCGCCCGTGCGGAATATGTGCTGGCGGCGACCGGCGCGGTGCGCGAGCGTTCGTCCAAGAACGCCGAGCTCCCGACCGGCGAAATTGAGATCGAAGTGCGGGAGCTGCGCGTTCTGGCGAAGAGCGAGACCCCGCCGTTTGAAATCGCGGCGGATTCCAACGTAAAGGAAGACCTGCGGCTGAAATACCGCTACCTGGACCTGCGCCGTCCCAACGTTCAGAATAAAATCATCGGCCGCCATAAAATCGTGAAGGTTGCCCACGACTACTTCGACAGCAACGGATTTATCGAGGTCGAAACGCCGGTCCTGATTAAATCCACGCCGGAGGGCGCGCGCGACTACCTCGTGCCTTCCCGCGTGTTCCCGGGCAGCTTTTTCGCGCTGCCGCAGTCGCCCCAGCTTTACAAGCAGCTTTTGATGCTTTCGGGCTTTGACCGCTACATGCAGATCGCCCGCTGCTTCCGCGACGAGGACCTGCGCGCGGACCGCCAGCCGGAATTCACGCAGATCGACCTGGAAATGTCCTTTGTGGATCAGGACGACGTGATGGCGGTCGGCGAGGGCTTTATGAAGCAGGTCTACAAGCAGGTTCTGGATATCGATATCCAGACGCCGTTCCGCCGCATGACCTGGCACGAGGCGATGCGCCGCTTCGGTTCGGACAAGCCCGACCTGCGTTTCGGCCTTGAGCTGATCGACCTGACGGAGGACTTGAAGCAGACCGAATTCCGCGTGTTCAAGGGCGCGGTCGAGGGCGGCGGAAGCGTGCGCGGCATCAACCTGAAGGGCCTTGCCGACAAGCTCAGCCGCAAGGAAATCGACAAGCTGACCGAATGGGTGAAGGCCTACGGCGCAAAAGGCATCGCGTGGACAAGGCTGACCGAAGGCGGGGAGACCTCTTCCTTTGAAAAATTCCTTGCTCCGGAGGAAACCGCCGCGGTGCGCAAAACCATGGGCGCCGAAACCGGCGACGTGCTGCTGATTGTCGCGAGCGACGAGGACGCCGTGGTGTATGCTTCCCTTGGCGCGCTGCGCTGCGAGCTTGCCGCGCGGTTTGGCCTGATCGACAAAAGCAAGCCCTGCCTGCTGTGGGTCACGGACTTCCCGCTGTTTGAGTTCAGCAAGGAAGAAAACCGCTATATGGCGATGCACCACCCGTTCACCGCGCCGCGCGCAGAGGACATCGACAAGCTTGAAAGCGACCCCGGCAATGTCTGCGCCATTGCGTACGACATGGTCTTAAACGGCAACGAGCTGGGCGGCGGTTCCATCCGTATCAATGACCCCGAGCTGCAGCAGCGCATGTTCCGGGCGCTGGGCTTCACCCCCGAGGAAGCGCAGAAGCGCTTCGGCTTCCTGACCGACGCGTTCCGCTACGGCGCCCCGCCGCACGGCGGCATGGCGTTCGGCCTGGACCGTCTGGTGATGCTGATGCTCGGCTGCGACAGCATCCGCGACGTGATTGCGTTCCCGAAGGTCGCCTCTTCCTCCGAACTGATGTCGGGCGCGCCGACGGACGTGGACGAAAAACAGCTTACCGAGCTGGGCATAGGCCTCCTTCCGAAGGAATAACTATCCGGCGCTCCGCAAAACAGCGGAGCGCCGTTTTCCATTTACGGCAAAGTTTTTGGTTTTTATCATAATGGAAAGATTGTAGCAAATCCTATAACCTGTTATAATGAAGCAAAGCGGACCATGCGGTCGGCACGCGCCTACGGCGACGCTCTCAGACAGTTATGCGTGATTGACTCCTTCCGTCGCGCCGGGCGTGCCGCCTCCCTCACAGAGGGAGGCAGGGGTTCGTCTAAGGCTCCCTCTGTGAGGGAGCTGGCAGGCGAAGCCTGACTGAGGGAGTTTCATCCCCGTTTCCGTATCTCCCGTCAATGAAAACCATAACGATACCGTGTCATATAAAGGTACTTTGGGGATACCCCGGGGGTGCAGGGGGATTTTATGGGACCCTGCCGGCGTTACTTAGAACGACGGAATTAGCGATCAATTCATCTTCTTGCTTGCAGTCGAGTCCGCCGTAGGCGCTTCCCGGACCGGCAGGTCCTGACTGAAGGAGTCCAAACCCGTCGGCTGACCACTACTATGGTTTTCATTGACGGCAGTACGGGAAAGCAAAACCTTTACCCAAAGACAGAAAAGGAGGGCACCATGGTCAAAATCAATTATCAGAAGCAGCTGGACGCTGTGATTGCCGGCCTGCACGGCGAAACGCCCTCCCTTTTGCTGCATGCCTGCTGCGCGCCGTGCAGCAGCTATGTGCTGGAATACCTTTCGGACTATTTCCGGATTACGCTGTTTTATTACAACCCCAACATTTCCCCGGAGGACGAATACCGCAAGCGCGTGGAGGAAGTGAAGCGTCTGATCGCGGCGCTCCCGGCGAAGAACCCCGTTTCCTTCCTGGAGGGAAACTATGACACCGGCCGCTTTTTCGCCCTTGCGAAGGGGCACGAGGACGAGCCGGAGGGCGGCGAACGCTGTTTTTCCTGCTATGCCCTGCGGCTGCGGGAAGCCGCTCAGGCGGCAAAAGAGGGCGGGTTCGACTGCTTTACGACCACCCTTTCCATCAGCCCGTACAAAAACGCGGAAAAACTGAACGCCATCGGCGCACAGCTGGAAAAAGAATCCGGCGTGCGCTACCTGTATTCCGACTTCAAAAAGAAAAACGGCTACCAGCGTTCCATCGCGCTTTCGACAAAATACAATCTGTACCGGCAGGATTACTGCGGCTGTGTATTCTCCAAAGCGGAGCGTGACCGCCGTTTAAAAGTTCAAAACTTTTCCACACAAAAAGGACAGCCAGTGGAAAACCTTCCGATTTGATTTTCGGCAGGAAAATCCGACCCAAATTTTTCAATGGGCCTGATTTTTGTCTCCGGATTCAGACAGGAGGTTTTTTCTTTGAATAAAAGGAATGTTTATCTGCTGTACGGCGTCGCCCTGCTTCAGGGCATGGTGTTCTACGCGCCCATTGCCACACTGTACCGGCAGGCGCGCGGGCTGGGGATTTTTGAGATCACGCTGATCGAAAGCATCAGCATGGTGGTCAGCCTTGCGCTTGAGCTTCCATGGGGCTTTCTGGCGGAACGCATCGGATACCGCCGGACCCTGCTGATTTGTAACTTTTTCTATTTTGTATCAAAAATCGTCTTCTGGCAGGCGGCCGGCTTCGGCATGTTCCTGCTGGAGCGGCTGATCCTTGCCGTGGTGATCAGCGGCCTTTCCGGCTGCGACAGCGCGTTTCTCTACCTTTCGGCAGGAAAGGCCGATTCCCTTCGGGTATTCGGCATTTATTCCGCCATGGGTTCCGCCGGAACTCTGCTGGCTTCGACAGTATTTTCCCTTTTTCTGCACGGAAACAGTTCCCTGTCCGCGCTTTTTACGGTTTTCAGCTACGGGTTCTCGCTCCTTTTAACAATCTTTTCAACAGAAGTGGAAAACCATGTTGAAAACTCCAAAAATTTCCGTAAACAGGTTTTCGGGATGTTCGTCACCCTGAAAAACCAGAAAACTTTTTTATGGTTTTTACTGGCGGCGGCGCTGTTTGCGGAGTGCAGCCAGACAATTACGGTTTTCCTTAACCAGCTCCAATACCAGCGCGGAGGAATCCGCCCGGAAACCATGGGCCTGCTGTATCTTCCCGTGATTGTCGCCGGGCTCTTCGCCGCGCGTTCCCACCGGCTGGTCGGCCGGATGGGGGAAGGCAAAGCCTGTGCGCTGCTGTTCCTGACCGGAGGTGTGGCGTGCCTGGCAATGTTTTTTTCCGGGAACCCGGTGCTTTCCGTCGGGTGCGTCGTTCTGCTGCGCACCGCCGCCTCCCTTTTCGTACCCATTCAGATGGAGGCGGAAAACCGCACGGTTTCCGCCGGGAACCGCGCCGCCGTCCTTTCCGCCTACTCGGTCGCCATGGACGTGGTTTCCGCCGGCACCAACCTGCTGTTCGGCAAAGCGGCGCAGGCGGGCGTCGCGGCATCCATGCTGCTGGGCGCGGGTTTTTGCCTTGCGGCGCTTTTGTCCTACGGAATCTGGCGGCGGGCGGGAACCCGGTAGCACATTTTTGTTTACAATCCGCTTTGACGGTGCTATGATATGCTTATTATTCATGATATACTCAATATTATTGAGTGGGACAGTCTTGAAAATCGGGCGTCTGGAACCCGCGTGGTAAAATTGCGGCTGTGCCGATGATCCGAAGCGTCGGAGGCAGGACATGAAAAAAGACAAGGAAAAGAAAAAGAAGCGCGCAAAGCGCCCGGAGCCAAAGCTGGAGTCTGCGGAAAAAATTCGGGAAGGCGCGGCGGAGGAATCTTCCGAGGATCCTCTTTCGTATGCGCTGGCTGCGGTGGGCGGCAAATGGAAGCTCCGGATTTTATGGGCGCTGCGCGGCGGCGCAAGCCTTCGCTACGGCGAAATCAAGCAGCAGATTCCCCCGATCACCGACATGATGCTCAGCCAGAGCCTGCGCGAGCTGACGGCCTCCGGGCTGATCGTGCGCCAGCAGTTCCAGCAGATTCCGCCGAAGGTGGAGTACCGGATCACCCCCGCAGGAGGCGACCTGATTCCCGCGGTGGAGCTTCTGTGCGCCTGGGCCTCAAAACAAATCAAAGGAGAGAAATAAGATGGAGCGATACACCCTGGTTCCCCCCTACACCGCGGAGGAAACGCGCTATACGCAGATGCAGTACCGCCGCTGCGGCAAAAGCGGCCTGAAGCTGAGCGCCGTTTCGCTCGGCTACTGGCACAATTTCGGCACCTACGACCAGTACGAAACCGCCCGCGCCGTCACCCGCCGCGCGTTTGACCTTGGCATCACCGTCTTTGACCTTGCCAACAACTACGGCCCCCCGGCGGGCAGCGCGGAGGAGACCTTCGGCCGCCTGATGAAGGAGGACATGCACCCCTACCGCGACGAAATGGTCATCACCACCAAAGCGGGCTATACCATGTGGCCCGGCCCGTACGGCGATTTCGGCTCCCGCAAGTACCTGCTCGCAAGCCTTGACCAGAGCCTGAAACGGATGGGGCTGGACTATGTGGATATTTTCTATCATCACCGCATGGACCCGGAGACCCCGCTGGAAGAAAGCATGGGCGCGCTCGCGCACGCGGTTAAGAGCGGCAAGGCGCTTTACGCCGGGATTTCCAACTACAGCCCCGATAAGGCAAAGGAAGCCGCTTCCCTTTTAAAGGAGATGGGCGTTCCCTGCCTGATCTGCCAGTCGCGCTACAGCCTGCTGGACAGAAAGGTGGAACAGGACGGGCTGTTTGGGGCGCTTTCCGGCTGCGGCATGGGCGCGACCGCGTTCAGCCCGCTGGCTCAGGGCCTTCTGACCGGAAAATACAACAACGGCATCCCGCAGGATTCCCGCGCTGCGGGAGCTTCCGTCTTTTTGAACAAGGACCGCATTACGACTGAAACCATCGAAAAGGTCGTCGCACTCGGCAAGCTGGCAGCGCGCCGGGGCCAGACCACCGCGCAGTTCGCCCTTTCGTGGGTGCTGCGCCAACCGGTGATGGCCAGCGTGCTGATCGGCGCCAGTCGCGTTTCCCAGCTGGAAGAGAATATTGGCGCGCTGGACAATCTTGATTTCTCGGAAGAGGAGATCCGCGAGATCAACGCGATTCTGCGGTAACGGCAGTTCCCGTTTCAAAAATACCGCCCCCCGGAAGGGGGGCTTTTTGTGCCTGATTCCGACTTTTTTCTACATTTGTATCAAAGTGGTACATATAGTGTAATAATTCCAATAATTAAAAATTTAACACAATATATTGTTGACAAGCACACAATATTGCGGTAAAATTCAAAGTATCCACTGAAAAAAAAGGGCAAATTACGGAATTTTTGCTTTGATTTGCTTTGAAAGGAATGTTCGAAATGGCTGTCAAAATACAGAAGCGCAACGGTGTGGTCGTGGCGTTCGATAAAGAAAAAATTCGCAATGCGATTTATAAAGCCAATCAGGCGGTCGCGGAGGAAGAGATGGGCGCGCCCGTCCTTGACCGGCTGACGGGCAAGGTGGTCAAATCTTTTCAGGGCGACAGCGTCCCCACCGTCGAGCAGGTACAGGATACGGTGGAGGAAACCCTGATCGCCGCGGACTACGCCAAAACCGCGAAGGCTTACATCCTTTACCGCGCGGAGCACGCCAAAATCCGCCAGGCCGAGGGCGACCTGATGGATATCTACAAGGAGCTGACCTTCCGCGACGCGAAGGACGCCGATATCAAGCGCGAAAACGCGAACATCGACGCGGACACCGCCATGGGGACCATGCTGAAATACGGCTCCGAAGGTTCCAAATATTTTATCAACAACTACGTCCTTCCGAAGGATATTGCCGCGGCGCACATTGACGGCGATATCCATATCCACGACGAGGACTTCTATATGCTGACGGAAACCTGCTGCCAGATCGATCTGATCAAGCTGTTCAAGGGCGGCTTCTGTACCGGCCACGGCGCGCTGCGCGAGCCGAACGATATCCGCTCCTACGCCGCGCTGGCCTGTATTGCGATTCAGGCCAACCAGAACGAGATGCACGGCGGGCAGTCCATTCCGAATTTCGATTATTCCCTGGCGCCGGGCGTCGCCAAAACCTTCCGGAAGGCTTATTTCAAAGCGCTTTCCCAGTTTTTCCAGATTGCGAACGGCATGAAGGAAGCGGACGCCGACGCGCTGGTCAAAGCCGTCCGGGCGGATTTGGGCACGGACATTACGCTTTCCGCCGCCGGCCGGTACGGCGAGGCTTTGAAAGCCTACCTTCCGGAGCACCAGAAGAAAAACGGCTTTGAAGAAATCTCCGAAGAGGAAGCCGCGCGCGCGCACCGGTACGCCGTAAAGACCGGCACCGGCAACACCGAGTCGGCGACCTACCAGGCGATGGAGGCGCTGATCCACAACCTGAACACCATGAATTCCCGCGCGGGCGCACAGGTCCCCTTCTCTTCCATCAACTACGGCACCGACACCTCGCCGGAAGCGCGCATGGTCGTCCGCAACCTGCTGAACGCCACCTCCGCCGGGCTGGGCGACGGCGAAACGCCGATTTTCCCCGTACAGATTTTCAAGGTAAAAGAGGGCGTTAACTACAACGAGGGCGACCCCAACTACGACCTGTTCAAGCTGGCCTGCAAGGTAAGCGCAAAGCGCCTGTTCCCGAATTTCAGCTTTATCGACGCGCCGTTCAACCTGCAGTATTATAAAGAAGGCGACTATAACACGGAAGTGGCCTATATGGGCTGCCGCACCCGCGTCATGGGCAACGTTCACGACAGGACGAAGGAAGTCACCTGCGGACGCGGAAACCTGAGCTTTACCTCGCTGAACCTTCCCCGCATCGCGATCGAGGCGAAGGGCGACCTAAGGGCTTTCTATGAAATGCTGGACAAACGGATGGATCTTGTCATCCGCCAGCTGATGCACCGCTTCAAAATCCAGTGCTCCAAAAAGGTATACAACTATCCGTTCCTGATGGGGCAGGGCGTCTGGATCGACTCCGAAAAGCTCGACCCGCAGGACAGTGTGGAGGAGGTCCTGAAGCACGGCACCCTGAGCATGGGCTTTATCGGCCTTGCCGAGACGCTGAAAGCGCT
Source organism: Caproiciproducens sp. CPB-2 (assembly GCF_036287215.1). Taxonomy (NCBI): domain Bacteria; kingdom Bacillati; phylum Bacillota; class Clostridia; order Eubacteriales; family Acutalibacteraceae; genus Caproiciproducens; species Caproiciproducens sp. CPB-2. The sequence goes on along the minus strand of NZ_CP142860.1, from coordinate 26,256 downwards.
GACCGGCAAGCATCACGGGGAAAGCGCGGAAAGCCAGAAGCTCGGCCTTGAAATCGTTTCCTATATGAGAAAGCGGATGGACGACGAATCGGCGAAAACCGGCCTGAACTTCACCCTGCTCGCCACTCCGGCGGAAGGGCTTTCCGGCCGCTTCGTGCGCATTGACCAGAAGAAATACGGCAAGATTCCGGGCGTCACCGACCGCGAATACTACACGAACTCCTTCCATGTGCCCGTCTATTTCCCGATCAGGGCGTTTCGGAAAATCGAGCTGGAAGCGCCTTACCACGCGCTGACCAACGCGGGCCATATCAGCTATGTGGAGCTGGACGGCGACACCTGCAAAAATATCGACGCGTTTGAAGCGGTGATCCGCTGCATGAAGGAACACGGCATCGGCTACGGTTCGGTGAACCACCCGGTCGACCGCGACCCGGTCTGCGGCTTCAACGGGATTATCGACAACGAATGCCCCAAGTGCCACCGCACCGAAAACGACGGCGGCCCCAAATTTGAGCGGATCCGCCGGATCACCGGGTATCTGGTCGGCACCACCGACCGGTGGAACAACGCGAAGCGCGCGGAGGAAAGGGACAGAGTGAAGCATGGGCTCTAAGCTGAAAATCTGCGGGATCGAGCCCGAGTCGATCGTGGACGGAAGGGGCTTCCGCTATGTGGTGTTTGCACAGGGCTGCCCCCACCGCTGTCCCGGCTGCCACAACCCGCAGTCCCACGATTTTAACGGCGGAAGATGGGCGGACATTGACGACCTGTTCGCCGAAATCTGTGAAAACCCGCTCCTGAAGGGCGTGACCTTCAGCGGAGGGGAGCCTTTTTCCCAGCCGAAGCCGCTGGCGGAGCTGGCCGGGCGGATCCACGCAAGAAAGCTGGATCTGACCGTTTTTACGGGCTACACCTATGAGCAGCTTTGCGCGCGGCACGACCCGGACACCGACGCGCTGCTGCGGGAAACCGACGTGCTGATCGACGGGCCGTTCCTGCAGGAGCAGAAGGACCTGACCCTTGTGTTCCGGGGGAGCCGGAACCAGCGCGTCATCGATATGAACCGAACGAGAGAAACCGGCGCGATCGTGCTGGATGAAGTCGAAAAAGAAGCGTCCTCCTGACGGAGGATGCTTCTTTTTTGTAAAAATATAGGTTTTCCTGTATCAAATTTTCCTTGTCAATTTGATTTCCATGTGTTACCATAATTATATATATTCCGGTCGATCTTTTCGGAAGGGGATGAGCGCTTATGCGGCCCGACGTTGTTGCACAGGAACAGATTCAGGTCAAAATGCTGGGCGAATTTTCCATAACCATCAACGGCAATCAGCTTACCAACTTGAAAGGCCGCACCAAAAGGGTGTGGATGCTGATTCAATACCTGATCGCGAACCGGCATAAGGAGAATTCCACCGAAAAGCTGGTGGAAGTGCTGTGGCCGGACAATCAATGCAACGACCCGCTGAACGCTCTGAAAAACCTTGTTTACCGGGCCCGGGAACTTTTAAAGGGACTTTCGGGAAACGACAGGGCGGAGTACATTCAGTATATCCACAATACCTATTCGTGGAACAACAGTTATTCCTGCCTGATCGACACGGAACAGCTTACGGAGTTTTACAGGCTGGGGAGCGACGTTTCCAAAACGCAGGACGAACGGGTACGGGCGTTTCAAGCCGCCCTTCAGCTTTACTGCGGGGAGTTCCTGCCCAAATCGGCCTACAGCAACTGGGTGATTTCCGCCGGCGCGTACTACGCGAACCTTTACAATCAGTGCGTGCTGCGCTGCTGCGGGCTGCTGATTGATCTTCGCCGTTTCGACGAGGTGACCCAGATCTGTGAAAACGCGCTGATTTATTCCCCGCTTGAGGAATCCATCCACAAGATGCTTCTGTTCGGCTACCTTTCCACCGGCCAGCGCAACAAGGCGCTGGACCATTACAACCATGTGATCGACCTGTTTTACAAGGAGCTGGGCGTGGATATCTCCGAATCCATGCGCGCGCTGTATAAGCAGCTGGTCAACAGCATCAACAACGTGGAAATGGACCTGGGCGTCATTAAGAACGACCTGAAAGAAGCTTCCGCCGTGGAAGGCGCATACTACTGCGATTACGACGTATTCAAATCCATCTACCGGATTCAGGCGCGCTCAGTGGCGCGCACCGGAAGCTCGGTCTTTATTGTTCTGTTCACCATCAGCGGCCTGGACGGCGAGCTGCCGAAGCCGCGGGTCGCCAAGCTGGCTTCCGAGCGGCTGAAAGCCACGATTATGGACAGCCTGCGCAAGGGGGACACGGTCGCTTCCTACAGCGCCACACAGTTTATCGTGATGCTGCCCCTCATCAGCTACGAAAACGCGGAAATGGTGGTAGACCGTATCCTGCAGAAATTCCGTTTCCGGTACCGCAGGGACAATGTGAAAATTTCCACCAGAATCAACGCGCTCGATTCAGCGGAGTAAGCGATTTGAAACCGGGCTGAGGGGAGGGACGACATGCGGAAATACAAATCCATATTCCTTGTGTTTTTTCTCGCGTTTCTGCTGTCCGCCTGTGCCGGGCAATCCCCCGGCAGCGCTCCGGCGCCGGTTTCCTCCTCCGTAGGTTTTCCCGCGGAGTCCGGCGCCGTTTCGGTTCCGTCTTCTTCACGGGACATTTCCTCCGGGGAAGCTTCCTCTGCCGGGGACGGTTCCTCTTCAGCCGCGGAATCCTCCTCCGTACCGTCGGAACCGGCGTCCTCTTCCAAACAGGGTCTTGTTTCCAAGGTCCTGAACCCCTCTTCCGAAACGGTCGTAATGAGTTCGTCCCTGCCGCCCAAGGCGGCCCCGGCCCCCTCCGCAAAGCCGATGCCCGCCGTCACGGCGAAGATGCCGCAGGCCCCCGGCACGGAGGTTTTCAGCAAAAGCGGCGCTTCGGTCGATTACAGCAACGCCGGGCAGGGCTATGTCATGGTACGCTACAGCGGTTCCTCGGTCATCAAGGTATTGGTCTATTTCAACGGCGGTTCCTCCTATTACCAGTACAACCTTGCGGGAAACGGCGCTTATGCCGCCCTTCCCCTGCAGAGCGGCAGCGGTACCTATAAAGTGCGGTTTATGGAAAATGTTTCGGGGAACAGCTACGCCGAGCTTTGCTCCACGGAGCTGAGCGCTTCCGTTTCGGGCTGGGGGTATACGCTTTACCCCAACCAGTACGTCAGTTACGGCGCTTCCTCCGCGGCGGTGGCCAAGGCGAAAAGCCTTTGCGCTTCGGCCACCAATAACGCGCAGAAGGTCTCTGCCATTTATCAATTTATTACCTCAGCCATCAAGTACGATTATCAGAAGGCGCGCAGCGTAAAAGCGGGCTATCTGCCCAATGTGGACAGCACGCTGTCCGCCGGAACGGGCATCTGCTTCGACTACGCGGCGCTGATGGCCGCCATGTGCCGCGCGCAGGGAATCCCGACGCGGCTGATCATCGGCAACACCAGCGTAGGATACCACGCCTGGAACGAGATTTATCTGGACGGGTGGAAGCGCTACGATTCCACTTTTGCCGCGGCCGGACAGTCCGCCGGAACCTATACGGCGGAAAAATACTATTAACGGCGGAGAATCGGAACAAAAAAGCCAATCGGCGGTTTGGAGGATGAACCATGGATCAAAACCCGGCTGTCAGCCAGCGTAAAACAAAGCCTCTTTCCTCGGGCGACGTTTCTCTCTTCTGTTCCCAGGTGGTTCTTCTGCTGCGGGCGGGAATCCCCCTGCGGGAGGGCATCGGCACGATCAGCGAAAATATTGCGGATGAAAAGGGACGGGAGCTGATCCACCGGATCCAGGCGGCGGTGGAGCAGAACGGCTCGCTGTACCTTGCGCTGAACAGCACCGGCGCTTTTCCGAAATACATGGTCAACATGGTGAATATCGGCGAGAAGGCGGGCAACCTCGACAATGTGCTGGAGGCTTTGGCCCTCTACTACGAGCGCGACGACAGGCTGCGCAGCTCCGTGCGCGGCGCGCTTCTGTATCCGCTGATCCTTGTCCTGATGATGGCGGCGGTCGTTTCCGTTCTGGTCATCAAGGTCCTTCCTGTTTTCAACGAGGTTTTTCTGGACATGGGCAGCGACGTTTCCGACGCGGCCGCCGCCGTGATGCGCGCGGGCAGCGTGATCGGCAGCTGGGCGCTGGCCCTGATTTTCCTGCTTTCCCTATTTCTTCTGGCCGCGCTGATCCTTTATAAAACGGAAAAGGGATACCGGTGGATGACCGGTTTCTTAAGCAATTTCCCGCTGACAAGGCAACTTTCGGAAAAAATCGCGCTGGCGCGCTTCGCGTCGGCCGTTTCCATGCTGCTTTCCAGCGGATACGATACCGAACAGGCGCTGGGGTTGGTTCCCGGCATTCTGAGCAGCCGGGCGGTCGCCGAAAAAGTGGACCGCTGCCGCGCGCTGATGAGCGCCGGCTCCTCCTTTACACAGGCGCTGAGCGAAGCGGATATTTTTCCCGGCATCTATTCGGGCATGGTGCGCATCGGCTGCAAAACCGGCAGCCTTGATTCCGTGATGCGCCATCTGGCGGAGATTTACAGCGAGGACGCGGACGAATCCGTCAGCCGCGCGGTTTCCGTGATAGAGCCCGCCATGGTCGCGGCGCTGTCGATCATTATCGGCGCGATCCTGCTTTCCGTCATGCTTCCGCTGATGGGAATCATGTCGTCGATCGGTTAGGGGAAAGGGGGCGATCGCTTGCGGCTTTACAAAAAGAAATTCGCTTACAGGGACCTTTTGCTTTCCGTCCTTCTCTTCTGCGCTTTGCTGTCCCTTTTCTGGTCCGGCCTGAGCGGCGCCCTTCGCGCGAACAGTGAGGAAAAGCTGCGCGTGACCCGCGCGGCCGTACAGAAGGCCATTGTCAACTGCTACGCGGTGGAGGGCTTCTACCCGCCGGATATTCAGTATCTGGAGGACCACTACGGAATTGAAATCGACCACGGCAAATACGTCGTCCAGTATGAAACGGCGGGCAGCAACATCATGCCCTCGGTGAGGGTGCTGGAGAAAGGCGCCGAATCTTAACAGGGAGGGATCCAGCTTGAACAGCAGAAATACCCATTCCGTCCATACCGTTTTCATCCTGCTGATTTTTTGCCTGTTCGCGGTCTGTTCCCTGTTTCTGGTGCTGATCGGGGCAAATGTTTACCGCGGGATCGTGGGTAAAATGGACAGCAACAACGAAACGCGCGCCACCCTTTCTTATGTCACCAATAAGGTCCACTCGGCGGACAGCCGCGACGTTTCCGTGGAAACCCTGGACGGGCGGCAGACGCTGGTGATCCGCTCCGATTTCAGCGGACGGGAGTACAAGACCTACATTTACTATCACGACGGTTATCTGATGGAATATTTCACAAGCGCTGAAAACGGCTTCAGCGTAGGCAGTGGCGACAGGATTACGCCGGTGTCCTCCTTTTCCATGGAGAAAGACGGGAACCGGCTGAGCCTTTCGGTCAGCGGCGAAAACAGCCGCGCGCTCGCGCTCAGCCTTTCCCTTACATAAAGCAGGTGATGGAATGAAACGGAACGCGGTACAGGTCAACAGCTTTTTTGTGGAGATCATTCTGGTCATCCTGTTTTTCGCCGTTTCCGTCACGGTCACCCTGCAGCTTTTTGTGCAGGCCGACAACCGCGCGCGGCAGAGCAGCGACCTGAGCGTCGCGGTGATTCAGGCGGAAAATATCGCGGAGCAGGTCCGTTCCCTCTCTTCGCCCGATCAGCTGCCCGAGGCGCTGAAAACCGCAAAGCAGGAAAACGGCGGAAGCTACCGCATCCTTTACGACCGCGACTGGAAGCAGACGGATACCGACCCGCGCTACGTTGCCGACGTCACCCTGAAAAAAACGCCCTCCGGCGGAGGGACCATGGTCAGCGTGAGCGTTTCCGTCAGCCGCCGCCAGAACGGCGGCGACAACCGTATTTATTCGCTGAGCTCCGCAAAATATCTGCCCGAAAGCTGAGGAGGTGCCCGTGTGAGAAGAAAAGGAAATTTTCATCTGGGTGTGGGCGCGTCCTCCATCCTGATGATTTTTGTCGTGCTCTGCCTGACCACCTTTGGCGTCCTTTCCTACGTGACCGCGAACGCGGACAACAAGATTTCCACCAAAAACGCGGAAACGGTTGAAAACTACTACGCCGCAACCGCTATTGCGGAGCAGAAGCTCCAGAAAATAGACGAAGCGCTTCTGAGCGCAAGGGAGGACGCCGCGAAGGCCGCGGACGGAATCTCCCTTACGCAGTTAAGTGAATACAATCAGTATAAAAGTCGTTCTGAATTACGATCAGTAACGGAAATTCTGGCAGGCAACGCGTCTGCGGAGCAGAAAAAGGCCGTTTGTTACCGCAGCTTTGCCCAGATGCTGCTCACCCGCCTTGACGGGGTCACGGTGGAGCCTTCCGACGGGGATTCGCTGAACGTTCGCTTTCTGGCCGGCGCGGGCGCGGGCAGGCAGATCGAAACGCGGCTGGCCGTCGGCGCCTTTGACGACGCGGAGCGGTACCGGATTACGGAAAGAAAACTGACGCCCCAGGCGCTTGAAAGCGGCGGCGGCGATACGCTGGAGCTTTGGCAGGGCAACAGCGCCCAATAAGCGCAACGGAGTGATTGCATGGAATTTGATATTATTAAAATCCTGAAAAGGGCCGTGGAGGAGAACGTATCGGATATTTTTATCATATCGGGCTGCCCCCTTTCCTTTAAGACGAGCGACCGCATCCATCCGGTGGGCATCGACGGCCTTAACTCCTACCGGCTGAAGCCGGAGGATACGAGAAAATGCATTGAGGAAATCTATTCGCTCGGCAGCGGCCGGGACATCCAGCCGTTTCTGAGAAGCGGCGACGACGATTTTTCCTTTTCGATAGAAGGGCTGTGCCGCTTCCGCTGCAACACCTATCTGCAGCGGGGGTCCATGGCCGCGGTGCTGAGGGTGGTCGCTTTCCGGCTGCCCGATCCCAAGGTCCTGCACATTCCCGATACGGTGATCGATTTAAACAAAATCAAAAAAGGCCTTGTGCTGATTACCGGCTCGGCGGGCAGCGGAAAATCCACCACGCTTGCGTGTATAATCGATAAGATCAACCATACGCGAAACAGCCACATCATCACCATAGAAGACCCGATCGAATACCTGCACCGCCACGATAAAAGCATCGTGAGCCAGCGCGAGCTCGCCCACGACACCCGGAGCTATGTGCGGGCGCTGCGCGCCGCCCTGCGGCAGGCGCCCGACGTTATTCTGCTGGGGGAAATGCGCGACTATGAAACGATCACCACCGCGATGACCGCGGCGGAAACCGGCCAGCTGGTGCTTTCCACCCTGCACACGGTGGGTGCGGCCAACACCATCGACCGGATCATCGACGTGTTCCCGTCCAACCAGCAGCAGCAGATCCGCGTGCAGCTTTCCATGGTGCTGCAGGCGGTGGTTTCCCAGCAGCTGATTCCCACGATGGACGGCGGGCTGATCCCCGCGTTTGAGATCATGCTGGTCAATCCGGCCATCCGCAACCTGATCCGCGAATCCAAGGTGCATCAGATCGACAACACTATTTATTCGTCCGGCAGCGAGGGCATGGTGGCCATGGATCTGGACTTACTCCGGCTTTACCGGGAAAGAAAAATCTCCCGGGAAAACGCGCTGATCTACGCCGCGAACCCGGAGACCTTAAAAAAGAAGCTGGACAATTAATAAGGCGGGGAGCATGGCTCCCCGCCTTAAAATATCTAAAAACTCCCTCAGAGAGGGGGCCAAAAAGAGGAGAAGCCTCTTTCTGTATCCGTCATTCTTCGTCCTGCAGCGTTTTCGCGCCGGTCAGGATCTTCTGAACGTCGTCCTGCGTTACGATCCCGTACACCGCGCCGTTCACCACCGCGGTGTAAAGCCGGTCTCCGGTCTTGTAAAACGCGGCCGTGTCCGTCCCGCTTTTGTCAAAATAGGTATATTCCAGCTTCAGTTCCGGAGTGCCGGCTGGCGCAGCGTCCGCCGCTTCCAGAAGCTGGATTCCCGTGGCCTGCTGGAAATACGCGGTATAGTTTTTCTCATAGTTCAGCTTTTTCCCGCCGGTTCCGGTGACCGCATAGGTGTATTCGGTTTTATCCTGGGTGGATTTGGTTTCATCCTTGGTTCTGGCGACGGCAAAGGTCAGGACCGTGCCGCCAGCCGTTACGGAAAGCGATTTTACCGCTGTGATGTCGGGCTTGAGGATGTCCTTGCTGCGGAGCGCGAACGCGTTCGCGCTGACCCACGCGTCAAGATTTTCCGCCTTGACCAGATACACGGCGTCCACCTTGTCGAGCTTTACATAATAGGAGGAATCCTTCTTTGCGCCGACCAGAAGCCGATAGCTTTCCTTGTTTACCGTAAAATCGGCAATCGCGAAGGGTTTGTCAAGCTCGTAGCTTTTCAGCGCCGCGGCGTCGGGATTTACGGCCTCGACGGAGTCCGCGGTCAGGTCCGTCAGCGCCGACTCGACCGCGCTGAGCTTTTCGGTGTCCGTGGGCGCGCTGACCGGGGAGGTAATCACGCTCTCCGTCCCGCTCTTTTCCACGGTGATGGGCTGCGGAAAATTCGTGCCGCTCAGCGTTATTTTTGTAAAATCGTTCACGCCGCTGCTGCTGGTAACCGCCATCACGGTCTTACTGACGAAATAGATCCTGCTTTCCAGAATCCCGCCGTCAATGCTGACGATATACACATTGTCGGAATTTTCGCCGCACATATAGTACGCGCTGCTGTCCGTGGCGGAGGGATTCCCGATTTTATAATTATAGGTGCTTCCATCCTTGAAAACGACTTCCACGGTTGCCTGGGGGTCCTTCAGCCCGAATTCGCCCAGGTCGCTGACAATCCCCAGATTTTTAGTGGCGACAAGGCTGAACCCGTTCTGAACAACCTGAGAGGCGGCGGTGTTGTTGATCGGCACGCCGCCGAGCTCTTTGACCAGATAGGTGATTTCCGCCGCGGTGCCGGAGGCGGCGGAAGAAGCGGCGGAAGCGGTCTCCGATTTTTCAACCGGGACGAGCGTATAGCCGCCCTTTTTATTTTTTACGGACATGGAAACGATATCCTGGCTCGTTTTGGAGACAAGCTCGATGGTCGAAGCGGAAGTCCCGGAAGAAGCGGTCTCCTGTTTATCCCCCGTCGTCAGCAGGACGGCGGCCACTCCGCCGAGCACCACGATACAGCCGGCGACAATTGCCAGATTTCTTGTGCTGGTTTTCATCTTACAGGCGCCTCCTCTTGCGGTACACACAAACGCCGGCAATGGCTACGAGCAATGGGATCAGCAGGGTAAACACGCCGATGCCGAGCAGGACGCTCATTTCGGCGCTCAGGGTAATATCGGAAACATTGGTCTGTACGGAGGTTTGCGTAATGGCGGTGGCGGAATTGGTGGTGCCGGTCGCGTAGCGGGAAAGGTCGACTACGTATTTCGCGTTGCCAAAGGTGCTTGCGCCCAGGATCTCCCCGGCAAACATGGCGGTGCTGCCCAGCGCGATCACATTCGCCTTGTATTCCTTCGCCCCGGCCTGCACCTTATCCTGTGAAAGCACCGCCGTATTATATGCGGTTTTCTGCGGAGTATCGTCCGCCTTGGTATTGTTGTCCACTAAATAGCAGGAATCGTTGGACTTCGCCAGCGAGTAAGTCGTTTTGGTCCCCCTGGTCTCAAACAGAATGTTGACCGGGTTGGACTGCGGGGTGGTAAAGTAACCGTAATCCGACTGTCCGCCCAGGCTCAGACCCGTCTGCACGGTGGAAAGAATATAGCTTGGGTCGTCGGTATAGTATTTGCTCTGGTCGCTTTCCACAACCACGGCCTGAGGCACCTCGATGCCCCATTCCTTCAGGAAAGCGGCGAGCTTCGGCATGGCCTGCTGGCTGGGATGGAAGGTAATCAGCAGGGAACGGTCGCCCGGGATTGCGGCGCTGCTCAGGAAGGTATCCAGCTTTTTCAGCTCCGCGTCGGTATAGTCGGTGGCGGGGCAGCCCAGAACCACCAGACGGGTATTGTCGGGAATCGCGTCCGTCAGCAGGTTGAAATCCTTCGTTTCAAAGCTGTTGTTTTCCAGCAGCTTTTGATAGGTGGCCGTTTCCATCTGCTCGCTGTGGCCCGTGTCGAACGAGGCGATCGCGACGGTGTCCGCAATCACGGAGTTGAGGGCGGAAGCAAGCGCGCTGTCCACCATGGAATAGGTTTCCGTCGACACGCCGTCCGCGCCGTACTGCACGTTGAACAGGTCGGTGTAGGCGAGCACGCGGTAACGCTTTTCCGTCTTTACCAGCACGTCGCCCGCGGTCAGATTGTCGTTTTTATAGGTGCTTGCGAAGGTCGGATTCTTATCAAGGTCCATATACTCCACCTTGATATTGGTATTTTTCTCGGCGATTTTTTCGGCGAGCTCCCCGACCTGGCTGTACTTGATGCCGAATTCCGACAGAAGCTGGTCCCCCTTTGTCTGCGCCTGTGTCGCCATAATATAGATGGTGGTCGGCACGTTCACCTTGGAGACGATTTCCGCCGCCTGAGCGGAGAGGGTATTCACTTTATTTTTTGTCAGGTCCAGATTCATGGACGGGTACCGCTGCGCCAGCACGCTTACGATCACATTGATGAGAATGACGACGACCAGGAACCCGGCGGTAAATGCGGTGGAAATTCCGCCGCGGCGGAATTTTGTGCTTTTCGTGTACGCGCCGACCTTTTCAGTCAATCTGCCTTTTTTCTTCTTTTCTTCCGGCTCTTCCGTTTCGGGGCCAATGTTCTCTTCCGAAAAATTCCCGGCTTTTTCCTTTCCGGCGGGTTCCCCGGCGGCAGGCTCCGTCTGTTCCGCCGCGGCCTCTTCGGCGGCTTCGGTTTCCGGAGTGGTCTTTTCTGTTTCGTGATTGTTATCCCTGTTCATTTTCATACCCCCCTTAGCTCCATCTTCTGCTTTCAAGCTTGCGGGCGGTCAGGAAAATAAAGACCGCGATCACGCTGAGGAAAAAGACAATGCTTGAAAGATCAAAAATTCCTTTGGTAAACGGCTGGTACCGTGTGTTGAAGGACAGCCAGCCGATCAGCTTGACCGCGGCCGGATTGCTGACAAGGCCGGTAAGCTGGTCCACGACCAGAAGAAGGATGGAAATGCCGAACGTGCCGATGGCGGCGACGATCTGGCTTTGCGTCAGCGAAGAAATAAAGATGCCGATGGAGATCATGGCCGCGCCGTACAGCAGGGACCCGAAAAAGTTCCCGAAAATCAACGCCCATTCCGGCGCGGAAAACAGCCCGATCACGGCCACGGGAATCAGGGTGCCGACCATGGCGATGGCATACACGGCCAGCGCGGCCAGAAATTTGCCCGACACAATGGAGGTGACGCCCACCGGCGCGGTCAGAAGCGCCTGATCGGTGCGGTTGCGCATTTCCTCACTGAAGCTGCGCATGGTGATGATCGGAATAATCATCATGCTCCAGATAAACATGGTGGCGTATACGCTGGAAATATAGGAGGAGGAACGCAACATCAGCACCTGGAAAAAATAGTATCCGTACAGCGCCAGAATCATGGCGACGCAGACATAGCCGATCGGAGAGGTGAAATACGCCTTCAGCTCCCGTTTTGTAATCGCTCTCATTCTTCTTCCTCTCCTTCCGTTATCGTTTCAGCGGCGGCGACGTCCTTCGTATAGGCCGCGCTGGTCAGGCGCAGGAACACGTCCTCCAGCGAGAGCCCGGTGTTGGACATGGACAGAATCGGGTAATTTTTCGCCGCGGCCGCCCGGAAAAGCTCCCTGCGCACATCGCGGCCGTCGCGGGCCTCTACCTCGTACTCGAAAACGCCCGGCTCCTTTTCGCCGCAGCTCTGCACGGTTTCCACAAACTTGACGGATTTCAGGGCGTTTCTGACGTCGGTCTCATTTCCCTCTATCCGGACGATCAGCTTATGGTCGGCGCTCAGGCTTTGGGAAAGGCTTTCCGGCGTGCCGTCCGCGACCAGCGTTCCCTTATTGATAATGATGATGCGCTCGCAGACCGCCTGGATTTCCGGCAGGATGTGGGAGCTTAAAATAATCGTGTGTTTTTTGCCCAGATTGTGAATCAGGTTGCGGATTTCGATAATCTGCTTGGGGTCAAGCCCGACGGTGGGCTCGTCCAAGATCAGAACAGGGGGATTGCCCAAAAGCGCCTGCGCAAAACCGACGCGCTGTTTGTAGCCCTTGCTCAGGTTGTTGATCAGGCGGTGGTACACCTCGTTGATTTTCACCAGCGTACAGATTTCCCTGATGTGCTTTTCGCGCGGGAGCGTGACTTTTTTCAGGTCAAAAAGGAAATCAAGATATTCCTTCACCGTCATATCCGGGTAAAGCGGCGGCATTTCGGGCATATAGCCGATCAGCTTTTTCACTTCGTTGGGATTGTCAAGCGTGTTGTACCCGCCGACCGTGACCGAGCCGGAGCTGGCCGACAGATAGCCGGTAATAATGTTCATGGTGGTTGACTTCCCCGCGCCGTTCGGCCCCAAAAAACCGACGACGGTTCCTTCTTCGACCAAGAAGCTGATGTTGTTCAAAGCGACGTTCTGACCGTAGCGCTTCGAGAGGTTTTTCACCTCAATCATGCAGATCCCTCCTGATGTTTCCATTATTTTCATGACCGATGCAGGTTGTAGACAAACTGCAGATTGCGACAAATCGTGCAAGTCAAGGCGGCAAGCGCAGCAAATAAGGGAGCAAACTCTCTGTATGTGACCGAAATTTGCAAGAGCAGCCAGCGCAGAAAGCAAACTGGTTTTGCAATTTCGCGGCTGCGCGGCTTTGCCGTCAATCTGCAGCGGACAAAGCCCGCTGTAACGCCATTTTATTGTAGCAATTCGGCGCGGCGGGAATGTAAACTTTTTTTGAATGTTTCCATTCTATTTTATAAACTTTATGTGATGACTATGTGAAAAGAGTCGGGAAATAAAAGAAAAGAGCCGCCCCGGGGACCGCAGCTCCCGGACGGCAATTCATTTTTCCTGTTCTTCCTCGCTTTTTGTCCCGTCCGGCTTTGCGGCGCCGGCTTCCGCACCGCTTCTCCTGCTTTTCAGCCGGCGCAGGGCTTCGGGCGCGTACGCCACGATCAGCCCGATCCCAAGGCCGATGGGCAGCCAGCTTCCCTGTGGGTTTTCGATGGCGAAAAACAGGGAGGCGGCCCAAAGGCCCAGATACATCATAAGACGTTTTTTCGGCTCGCTCAGCTCAGCGGTTTTTTTCTTTTTCATGGCGCACCCCTCAGATTTTTCCGTCCTTCAAAAGCCGCGCGGTTTTTAAAACCAGCACCTGCGTTTTAGAATCGGGGATTTCCCCGTTCATCACCATGCGCACCGCTTCGTCCACCGGGATTTTTTCCGTCTCCAGAAACTCGTCCTCGTCAAACTGCGTCTTGCCGGAGGTTTCCAGACGGCAGGCGTACAGATAAATGATCTCGTTGGAGTAACCGGGGGAGGGATAAAGCTTTCCCATGTCGATATAGCGGGAGCCGGTGGTTCCGGTTTCCTCAAGCTGCTCGCGCTTCATCGCCTCAAACGGGTCCTCGCCGGGTTCCAGCTTGCCCGCCGGCGTTTCCAGAACGACCTCTTTATAGGGATAACGGAACTGGCGCACAAACAGAATTTCGTTCTTTTCCGTCAGCACGGCGACGCTGACCCCGCCCGGGTGGTCGACGCACTCCCGGGTAGAGGTTCTGCCGTTAATCAGCTCCACCTTATCCACGTGAAATTTGAGGATTCTTCCTTCATAGATATCGTTCCTGCTCAGGGTTTTTTCGTTGAATTCCATCGTTTTCTCCCTGTTCTCAATTATTCTGATCATGAATATACCCATGCTTTTCCGTCTGTAAAACAAACGGTTATTTGCTTTAAGTATAGATTATAATTAATATAACAAATAGTATTGAAATATTTTCTGAAAGAGTCGCCGTAGGCGTTTGCCGACCGCATGGTCTGCCCTCAGGCCGGGCAGGCCCCTACTTTCGGTTCTTGTACGAAAGTAGGCAAAGTACGCGCAGGGGGATTTTTAATTCCCGGCGGGATGGTTCCATAAAATCCCCCTGCACCCCCAAGGTATCCCCAAAGTGTCTTTAGGAAATACGGGACTTGTATGGTTTTCATTGACGGGGGATACGGAAGCTTAGAGCGAACTCCCTCAGTCAGGCTGCGCCTGCCTGCTCCCTCAAAGAGGGAGCCTTAGAAGAACCCTTACCTCCCTCTTTGAGGGAGGTGCCGCGCCCGGCGCGACAGAAGGAGTTTCGGAGCACCTCGCTCACGATTTCGTGTAAGCTTACTGGGAACATCGCCGTAGACGCGTGCCGACCGGCAGGTCCGACGAAGGACTTATCCCTCTTATTTGAACGCGTAGGTGTAGTTTTGATCGAAAGAGTAAAGCTGGCGGTAAATCTGCGCGGCGCGGCTGCGGTAATAATCCATGGTTGCGCTCGCGGCGTTGACCTGAGCCATGGTTCCGCCCGCGGCCTGGGCCTCGTCGCTGATTTTTTTCAGCGCTTCGGTCTTGCCATTCACCCAGGCGGCCTGCTCCGCTTTGATCTTGGAAAGGGCGTCGCCCGTGGCCAGCTTCGTGACCTTGTCATAGGCGGAGGCGGCTTCTTTTTCCCAGATACCGGCGTATTTGTTGGAAAGGTTGACCATCTCCACATTGGAGAAGGCTTTGTTGGACTCCGCGATATATTGCTTGTCAATCGGATTTTTCTTAAACAGCGCGTTAAATTCGGGGCTGTCGGTCTCTATATCAATGACCGGGCCGGGCTGGGATTCGGACGGTTCGTTCGGCGTTACCACGGGAACGCTGCCGGCCGGTTCGCTCTGCGCGCTGCTTGCCGGCCGGGACTCCGCCTGAGAGGATTCGCCGAGCCCGCTTGCCGGGACGGAGCTTTCCCCGCCTTTCACCGCCCCGCAGCCCGCGAACGCCGCGATCGTCACGGCAGCCGCCAGGGGAATACAAAGCTTTTTCCAGTGATTCATTGACTGCACCCTTTCTTATTCCTCGGTGTTTTCCTGTTCCGTGTCCGTTGAAAGATTCTCTTCCATGTCCTCCGGTTCGTCTTCGGAACCGGCGTCCGCGTCGCCCTCGTCCGCGGGCAGGGCATCCACCGCGTCCTCCTCGTGCGCCGTGCGGGCCAGCGTGACGACCTCGCTGTTTTCGTTCAGGCGCATCACACGCACGCCCTTGGCGGGCCTTGCGCATTCGCGGATGGAGTTGGCCGGAATGCGGATAATGATACCGTCGGAGGAAATCAAAATCACGTCGTCGTCCAGATCGACCACCTTGATGGCGGCGACCTCCCCGTATTTCTGAATATGATAGTTGGTAAGGCCCTTGCCGCCCCTCGACTGGATACGGTAGTCATTCATACTGGAAAGGCGCCCGTAGCCGGTTGCGGAAACGGTCAGCACAAGGCCGTCCGCGCGCAGCGAGCTCATTCCGATAACATAATCGCTTTCTTTCAGGGTAATCGCTTTCACCCCGCGGGCGGTCCTGCCCATGGGGCGGACGTCCCTTTCGTCAAAACGGATCGCCATGCCCAGACGGGTCGCGACCAGAAGCTGCGTATCGCCGGTGGTCAGGCGCACCCAGGAAAGCTCGTCACCGTCGTCCAGATCGATCGCGATCACGCCGCCCTTGCGCGCGGTGTTGTAAGCCGAAAGGCTGGTGCGCTTGATGATGCCGTTGCGCGTCACCATGCACAGATAGCTTTCGTCGTCGAATTCCGGCACGCGGATCATGGAGGTAACCTTTTCATCCTGCGCAATCGGCAGCAGGTTCGCAATATTCATCCCTTTGCTCGTGCGGGAGCCCTCCGGGATTTCGTAGCATTTCAGCCGGTACACGCGGCCCAGGTTGGTAAAGAACATGACATAGTCGTGGCTGTTGATGACGAACATGTCGCTCGCGACATCCTCTTCGCGCCTTGTCATGCCGCTGACGCCGCGGCCGCCCCTGCGCTGAATATGGTAAGTATCGGTTTTCTGACGCTTGACGTAGCCGAAGTTGGTCAGGGTCAGCACGCATTCCTCCTGCGGAATCAGGTCTTCAATATCGACCTCGCCGCTGACGGCCGCAATCTCCGTACGGCGTTCGTCGCTGAATTTATTCTTCACCGCGAGCGCTTCGTCCTTGACGATGCCGAGCAGACGCGTTTCACTGCTCAAAATATCTTTGTAATCCGCGATTTTCGCTTCCAGCGCGGCGATTTCGTCCAGCAGCTTCTGGCGCTCCAGACCGGTGAGCGCGCCGAGCGGCATCTGTACGATCGCCTGTGTCTGCGGGTCGTCCAGCCCGAAGCGTTCCGTCAGGCGGGCCCTTGCCGTCGCCCTGTCCTTGGAACCGCGGATAATGGAAATCACTTCGTCGATGTTGTCGACGGCGATTTTCAGGCCTTCCAGAAGATGAGCGCGCTCCTCGGCCTTTTTCAGGTCGTACAGGGTGCGGCGCCTTACGACGCTTTCCTGAAACTGAATGTATTCCTGCAGCATTTCCTTGAGCGTCAGCGTTTTTGGCTCGCCGTTGACGATGGCGATCATGATGACGCCGAACGTCGTCTGCATCTGGGTATAGGAATAAAGCTGATTCAGGACGATCTGCGGGGAAGCGTCGCGCTTCACGCTGATGAGCAGGTGCATGCCCTCGCGGTCGGAGTGGTCCTCCACGTTGGAAATCCCTTCGATGCGCTTGTCCTTGACCAGCTCGGCGATGCTTTCGACCAGCCTCGCCTTATTGACCTGATAGGGCAGCTCCGTAACGACGATATTGAAGCGGCCGTTTTTCTCTTCCTCGATCTCCGCGCGGGCGCGCACCGTGATGCGGCCCCGGCCGGTGGCGTAGGCGGCGCGGATGCCCGCCCGGCCCATAATGATGCCGCCGGTGGGGAAGTCCGGCCCCTTGATGCTCTGCATCAAATCGTCCAGAGAAGCGTCGGGATTGTCAATCAGCGTGCACATGCCGTCGATGACCTCGCCCATGTTGTGCGGGGGAATATTCGTGGCCATGCCGACCGCGATCCCGGTCGAACCGTTGACCAGAAGGTTCGGAAAATGGCTGGGCAGAACGATGGGTTCCTTCAGACGGTCGTCGTAGTTCGGCTGGAAATCGACGGTATCCTTGTCGATATCCTCCAGCATTTCCACGGCGATCTTGCTCATGCGGGCCTCGGTATAACGGTAGGCGGCCGGGGGGTCGCCGTCCACGGAACCGAAGTTGCCGTGTCCGTCCACCAGCATATAGCGCATGGAAAAATCCTGCGCCAGGCGCACCAGCGCGTCGTAGACCGAAGCGTCGCCGTGCGGATGGTAGCGGCCCAGCACGGAACCGACGGTGTCCGCGCATTTTCGGTAAGCCTTTTCCGGGGACAGGCCGTTTTCAAACATGGTATACAGAATCCTTCTGTGAACCGGTTTTAACCCGTCGCGCACGTCCGGCAGCGCGCGGGACACAATGACCGACATGGAATAGGCAAGAAACGACTGTTTCATTTCCTTTTCAAGGTCGACATTGATGATTTTTTGATTTTCCTGAAATTCGTCCATTAGCGGGCACCTTCCTGCTGATATTTTTCCTGAAGCTTTGTCTCAAGAATGTTGTGAATCCTGGCACATTCGCTTTCGTTCATCGCCCTTTTGGGGATGAACCTCATCTCGTTGATTCCTGTGTATATAATAAAAACCCTCGCGTCCTCATACGCTTTATACAGCATCTCATAGGGAATTGCAGCCGTATACCGTTCGGTTTGAAAGGTTATGGTTTCCTCTGAAAATTCCGTGGTCTGCGCGATAAATTTTTCACTGTTCGCCGTAAAGTAGCTCAGGGCGTGCCGCCGCACGGCGTACAGGACGATCGTATCGTAAAAGCATCCGATGATCACGCCGACCGCGGCCATGGCCGCATAAATGAAATTCTGATAGAAATTCCCGTAAACAAAGGCCCTTAAAAGAAACGCGGCCAGAATCAGAACGGTTCCCGTAGCTTTCAGAATGATTTTTTCGCTTTTCCTCATGGCGGCTTTCGCCGCCGCGGCCTTGAAATCGGCATAATCGAATTTTGTGGTAAGGCAGCTTACCGAAATTGGGCTTTCAGGCAAATAAATCCCTCCTTAACGCCCGCTTTTCAAATAGCGCGAAGCAAACGCGCCGGCAAGGTGTGCGGAAATTTTTTCAATCTGTTCGTTCGTAAGTCCCTGCTTTTTGATGATCAGCAAGTCCCGTTCCCGCCCGCCGGTCACGACAAAGGCGGACGGGGTCTCTATGCACTTGCTGAAATCGGTCCAGTACTCCAGCATTTTTTCACAGCTGCTTTGAATCACCACGCTGTCCCGGAAAATCTCGATTTTCTGCGGCAGGGCCAGCAGCCGGTTGGAGCGGTACAGCTCCGCCGCCCATTTCCGGGTATCGTCCGGCTGGATAAAAAAGAACAGAAAGGCGAGCGCAAGAGCCAGGACAATTCCGCACGCGGGCCCCCAGCAGGTAAAGAATCTTGCGCGGTAAAACGGAATAAAGGAAGCGATGACGATGGCCGCGGAAAGACAGATCCCCGCACGCACCCATTTTGTGTGGATGGGGGAAACCGCACTCTGCGCGGTGTAGTACGCCGCGGCGTATTCGTCGGGGCCAACCGTCTGTTCCACCGTATCGACCGGCCCTCCCTCGTAAAACGTCGGCATCTTTCCGTCTCCTTTCCTTTTTCAGCTTTTGGGGTGCGTCCCCGCCAAAAGCATCGCCTGAACCTCCGGCAAAACGCCCGGTTCCACACAGCGCAGCGGAAGAATCACCATATTCCGGTCGTCTATGTACAGCACGATCAGATTTTCGATCTGAACACATTCGCTGGTCCCGTCGAGCGGGATTTCCCATCTTTTGCCGGGCAAGCCCATTTCGATATGGTCGGGGTAAATCTTCATGCGGATCTCCCTGCCGTCGGCGATTTTTGACGAATGCGCCCGGATGACGGCCGTCGGGAAAACCGCGACCACCAGAACCAGCAGAATGCACACCACCGCCAAAGACGCGTAACGGCTGTCGCCCGTCGAGCGGAACTGCATCAGAAAGACGACCGCCATCGCGGTGCTCAGCACGACCGCAACGGCTGAAAGCCCTAACCTTGTGCCGGTGTACTGGCTTTTCCAGAGAACTTTGAAAATTTCGCCGGAGGTCAGCGTGTATGTCAGCTTGATCCCCGTATTCTGTTCCTCAAACGCCAGCGCCGTTTCGTCGGCGACCAGCTCGGCTTCGGAACCGTCCCATTCCACTTTGTCTTCCTCAGGTTGGTCCTCGTCGGGGGTCTGTTCCCCCCGGGGTTCAGGAGGTTTTGAGGCGGTTTCCTGTTCCTTTACAAATTGTTTCATGAGAAATTCTCCTTTTCGCTTATGTAGTACGAACTGTAATTTTCATACTAAAAAATACATTCTGCAAAAATTCAGGCTGAATTTTGCCTGTTTATACCGAAGGATGCCCGCGCAAAGTACGAAAAGCCGCAGCGTCAGACATCAAGGTTCTTTGCGTACTTCGCGTTGCTTTCAATAAAAGCGCGGCGCGGCTCGACCTTGTCGCCCATCAGAATGGTGAAGGCTTCGTCCGCGGCGGCGGCGTCTTCCACCTCCACGCGCAGCATGGTGCGGGTCTCCGGATTCATGGTCGTTTCCCAAAGCTGCTCGGCGTCCATTTCACCAAGGCCTTTGTAGCGCTGGATCTCGTAATTGCTGGCGAGCTCCGCCATTTTCTGATCGCGTTCCTCGTCGCTGAATGCGTAGTAATGATTTTTTCCCTTGCTCAGCCGGAACAGCGGCGGCTGCGCAAGGTAAACGTGGCCTTCCTCCACAAGCGGCTTCATAAACCGGAAGAAGAAAGTCAGAAGCAGGGTGCGGATGTGCGAACCGTCGACATCGGCATCGGCCATGATGATGATTTTCCCGTAGCGCAGCTTATTCATATCGAATTCTTCGCCGATCCCGCAGCCGAGCGCGGTGACGACGGGCATCAGCTTTTCATTGCCGTACACCTTGTCGAGCCTTGCCTTTTCCACGTTGAGCATTTTGCCCCAGAGCGGCAGAATCGCCTGATATTTGCGGTCGCGTCCGCCTTTTGCGGAACCGCCGGCGGAATCACCCTCGACGATATAAATTTCCGTCTCGTCGGGATTACGGCTCTGACAGTCGGCAAGCTTGCCCGGAAGCGCGGCGTTTTCCAGCGCGGATTTGCGGCGGACCAGGTCGCGGGCCTTCCTCGCGGCGTCGCGCGCGCGGGAAGCGGCCAGCGCCTTGTCGAAAATCGCCCTTGCCGTCGCCGGATTTTCTTCGAGATAGGCGGCCATTTTATCGGTAATGAGGTTGCTGACCAGCGTGCCGATTTCGGTATTTCCCAGGCGGGCCTTTGTCTGGCCCTCAAACTGGGCGTCCTTCATCTTCACGCTGATAATGACGGTCAGGCCCTCGCGCACGTCGTCACCCGAAAGGTTTTTATCGCTTTCTTTGAGAATGTTGTATTTTCTGGCGTAATCGTTCATCACACGGGTCAGGGCGCGTTTGAACCCGTCCTCGTGCGTGCCGCCGTCGGTGGTATGAATATTGTTGGCAAAGGACAGCATCAGCTCGTTATAGGAATCATTATACTGCATGGCAACTTCCGCCGTTGCCGAATTATCTGGGGCGACGGAACTAAAGTGGATGATGTCGGGATGGATGATCTCGACCGCTTTCTTTTTATTGATGAATTCCACAAAGCTGCTGATGCCGCCGTGGTAGCAGTAGTTGTCGTGTACGGGATTGCTTTCGTCGCGCAGGTCGGACAGAGCGATATGGATGCCGGCGTTCAGAAACGCCTGCTCGCGCAGCCTCGTCTGCAGGGTTTCGTAGTCGTAGGCGGTGGTCTCCCTGAAAATTTCCGCGTCCGGCTTAAAGGTGACGAACGTTCCGGTTTTTTCCGTTTCGCCGCGCACTTCCAGCTGGGTGATGGTTTTTCCGCGCTCAAAACGCTGGTAGTAAATCTTACCCTCGTTGTAAACCTCGACCTCCAGCCATTCGGACAGCGCGTTGACGACCGACGCGCCGACGCCGTGCAGGCCGCCGGCTACCTTGTAGCCGCCGCCGCCGAATTTTCCGCCCGCGTGCAGCTCGGTGAAAACAACCGTGACCGCCGGGATTCCCATCTGATGCTGGATGCCGACCGGGATTCCGCGCCCGTTGTCCAGTACGCTGATGATGTCCCCGGGCAGGATTTTGACTTCGATTCTGTCGCAGAAGCCCGCGAGCGCTTCGTCGATCGCATTGTCCACGATTTCATAGACGAGGTGATGCAGCCCGCGCGGCCCGGTGGAACCGATATACATGCCGGGGCGCTTTCTGACCGCGGCCAGGCCTTCCAGTACCTGTATCTGATTTTCGTCGTATTTTTGTTTTGTTTGCGTAATTTCGCTAAACTCCAAGTTTAACCCTCCAATTATAATACGTATCGTATACTCTCGTTAAACCGAAACGTTCTGTTCAGAATCTTCTGTCTCTTCTATCGTAAATTTTCTGTGTCTGCTGCTGGGGGGACGGCTGATGCGGCCGGCCGGCGGGAGGCTGTTTCCTGCGGACTGCCGGTTTTCTGAGCCTGACCAGGAAAAAACAAAGCAAATAAAATATAAAATACGGCAGCATAATGAAAAAAATGGAAGCAAGACTGAGCATTTTTACGGAAATCATCCAGACAAGGTAAATCAGCCCGCTGAGTACGATTGCGCCGATGGCAAAAAAGTGAACGGCGGGGTCGAGTTCAATATTGGAGTAGCCGCCGCACTTGGGGCATTTGTACTCGCCCTGTGTCTTGATCGCCCAGGCGCGCAGCAGCGTCAGTTTATTTCCGCAGTGCGGACATCGTGCTTTTCTGAATTTTTTCATTTTTTCACCTTAAACATTTGATATCTCGTCGATAAACCCTGTCCTTTTCAGAAGGGTGGAAGAGGAGATTTGCGTGATATAAACGGTAATCCGGCGGCTTTTATCACAGCAAAGCACAAAGGACTTCGGCATTTCCATGGAAACGTTGACGACCTGGCCCTCTTTCTGGGCCGCGGAAAGATAGTTTCTGGTCGATTTGGAGATGGTAGAGGTTTCCATATCGAATATGCCCACAATATCACTGACTTTAATCACCGTGTCCTGCCCGAGATGAAGATACATAAAATAAAACCTTTCTCATTTTTTTATCAGGGTGCCGCCGTCCATTTCAAACAGGGCGCCCTCCCGGAGCTGCTGAATTGCGCCGGGTTCACAGCAGGTTATGAAAACCTGACAGCGATCCAAATGATTGAGTAAATAATCCTGCCTGCCGGAGTCCAGCTCGCTCATCACGTCGTCGAGCAGGACAACGGGTCTTTCTCCGGTCTGGCGGTAAAGCATCTCGGCCTCCGCAAGCTTTAAAGCAAGGACGGCGGAGCGTTTCTGGCCCTGTGAGCCGAACGTCCGCGCAGGGCGGAGGTCTATGGCAATATCAATATCGTCGCGGTGCGGGCCGACGCTGGTATGGCCCAGCGCCACATCCTCCCGGCGGGCCGCTTTCAGCGCCTTTTTCAGGTCTTCGGTGCTTTTCTGATAGGTTAAATCAATGATTTCGGTATGTTGGGAAATGCCGGCGTAAATCTCTTTGACCGGTTCCTTGATTTTACGGATATAATCCATCCTGCCGAGGACGATCGCTTCGCCGTAGGAAGCAAGCTTTTCATCCCAGATTTCGAGCGTATCCATCAGCTCGGCATGGCGGGGGATATCTTTTAAAAGGGTGTTGCGCTGGATCAGCGTGTGGTGGTACCGCGAAAGAAGCGCGGCGTACCCGGGTTTGATCTGGCAGAGGGCGGCGTCCATAAAGTCGCGGCGCTGGGATGGGCCTTCGCGCACAAGCGCGATATGCTCCGGGGAAAAAATCACGGAAAAGAACTTTCCGACCAGCCCGGAAGCGTTTTTTTGGGGAATCCCGTTCAAAACGGCATTTCTGCGCCCGTTTTCAATCGTGATTTCCGCCGTCTGCTCACGTTCGCCGCTGAAAAATTTCAGCTTGAGCTTTGCGCCGGCTTCTCCCTGCAGAACAAGGTCGGCGTCCTTCGCTCCCCGAAAGGAACGGCCGCCCGTAAAAAGCCAGACCGCTTCCAGCAGATTGGTCTTTCCCTGTGCATTTTTCCCATATATTATATTGATCCCATTCTGCGGAATTATCACGCAGCGCCGGATATTTCTGTAATTTTCAGCCTCCAGGTGCTGGATAATCACCCGTTACACACCTCATATGTCACATCGTTGTATTCGGCCTTGTCGCCGCTTCTCATTTTTTTGCCGCGCATGGTGCAGATTTCTCCGTTGACCTTCACTTCGCCGGACTGCACGATAAATTTTGCCCGGCCGCCGGTGTCCACCGCGCCGCCAAGCTTCAAAAGGGCGTCCAGCCGGATAAACTCGGTATCAATGACGATTTTTTCCGTTTTCATTTCTACGCCTCGCTCTTCAAACGGACCGGCAGCACCAGGAAAAGGAAGGAGTCCCCTTCGCGCGGAAGGATCTTCATCGGGCTCAAAGCGCCGTTGAGCTGTATTTTCACTTCGTCGCCCTCGGTGTTGCGCAGGGCGTCGAGCAGATAGCGGTTGTTAAAGCCCATTTCCACGCCCGCGCCGTCGATTTTCGCGGAAAGCTGGTCGTTGGCGTGACCGATGGAGGTCGAGCAGGAAACCTTGATCTCCCCGTCCTCAAACACGCAGCGCACGGGGCTTTTCAGCCTGTCGGTGATCAGAAGGGAAACGCGCTCCACGCTGTCGATGAACGAACGGGTGGAAACGATGATCTCCGTTGAGCTGGCGCCGGGGATGGCGGCCTTATAGTCGAGGAATTCCCCTTCGAGAAGGCGGGAAATCACGCAGTAGTTTCCGATCTGGAATAAAATATGGCGCCGGCCGATCTGGACCTCCAGCTCGGTGTCGTCGTCGCTCAGAAGCTTGAGCACTTCGCCGAGCGTTTTGCCCGGGACGACAAAGCTGGTTTCCTCGCCGCAGGCGGCGGTTTCTTCCCTCAGAGCAAGACGGTAGCCGTCCACGGAGATCAGGCGGATCTTATTTTTGCTCAGTTCAAACAGGGTACCGGTGTGGATCGGCTTCGCGTCGCTTTCCGCGACGGCGAAAATCGTCTGCCGGATCATGCTTTTCAGAATGCAGTTCGCGATCTTGATCGAGGTTTCCCCTGTAATGGCCGGAAGCTCCGGGTATTCCTCCGCGGGGATTCCCACAATGGAGAAATCGGCCGGCCCGCTCTTGATGGAAGTGATTTTTTTCTCGTCGGTGGCAAGGTACACGGTGTCCGCCGGCAGACGGCGGACAATGTCGCCGAACAGCCGCGCGCTCAGGACGATGCTTCCCGGTTCTTCCACCTGGGCTTCTATTTTTGTGGTCATTCCCAGTTCAAGGTCGTATCCGCACAGTGTAATTTCATTCTCGCCTGTTTTGAGCAGGATGCCTTCCAGAGCGGGAACGGATGATTTTGTGGACACGGCGCGCTGAACATTCAACACAGCTTCGTTCAGCTGCTGCCGCTGGCAGGTTATTTTCATAAACTCACCCTCTGCTTCCTTTTATAATAGATAGTATAGATTTAATTTAGTAAGAGTAGTAGGCGGCGCGGAAAAGTGGAAAGATTTCGGAAATACAGGCGCGGCTTTGTTTTTTCGCCGTTCACCGCGTGTGATTTCAATGTTAAGGTTTTGTTAACTTTTCGTATAAAATTGAAGTATTTAACAGGATGTTGAAAACTCTGTGGGGAATGTTGAAAACAAGTTCAATAATCCGGGATGTCTGAAAACCCGTTAAAAGCGCGGATGAACAGAAATTGTTGAAATGTCAACTTTTTTTCCACTTTTCAGCGGTCGCGGATATTCTTAATGATATCTTCGACGGTCGCCTTGATTTTCGGGTCGCGCTTGATTCCCTTTTCTACCTGCTGGATGGCGTATACGACGGTGGAGTGGTCGCGTCCGCCGAATTCCTCGCCGATGGAGGTCATCGGGAGCTGGGTAATTTCCCTCACCACATAAATCGCCATCTGCCGCGCGCTCGAAATGTTTGCGGAACGCTTGGAGGAACGGATGTCCTCGCCGGTCGTACCGAACGTGCGCGCAACCTCGTCGATAATTTTTTCTACGGTAAACGGGGTGGGCTGGTCATTGTTGATGATATCGCTGATCGCCGCCTGCGCCGTGGTGATGCTGGGGTCCTCTCCGGCAAGCAGGTAGTAGGCTTTCATTTTTTTCACCGCGCCCTCCAGCTGGCGGATGTTGTTTTTCAGCCGGTTGGCTATGTATTCCGCGACGTTGTCGGGCAGATCGATTTCCAGAAGCTCCGCTTTCCTTTTAATAATGGCGATGCGCGTTTCAAAATCCGGCGGCTGAATGTCGGCGGTCAGTCCCCACTCAAAACGAGTGAGCAGACGCTCCTCCAGGGTGGCGATATCCTTCGGCGGCCGGTCGGAAGTCAGTACGATCTGTTTTTTTGCCTCATATAACGTGTTGAAGGTATGAAAAAATTCCTCCTGGGTGGAATCTTTTCCGGCGATAAACTGAATATCGTCCACCAGGAACACGTCCGCTTTCCGGTAACGGCTGTGAAATTCCGCGGTGGTGCCGCGGCGGATCGCTTCGATCAGCTCGTTGGTAAATTCGTCGCCTTTTATGTAAATAATGTTCATTTCGGGATGGGTCCGGCTGATCTCGTTGCAGATCGCGTATAAAAGATGGGTTTTTCCCAATCCTGAATTTCCATAAATGAACAGGGGATTATAAAGGGTTGCGGGCTTGTTCGCCACCGCCATGGAGGCGGCGTGCGCAAATTTATTGGAAGAACCGACGATGTAGGTGTCGAAGGTGAATTCGTAGTCGTCGTTGATGGCGGGCGTTTCGTCGCTCTGTTTTTCGACCCCAGCCTCTTCCGGGGTACAGACGCGAATCTGGATTTTTTGACCGAAAATCTGTGTGAATGCTTCATCGAGCATATCCATATAATAATGTTTGATCGTCTGCCGGTGAAGTTCGTTCGGGACTTTAATGACCGCAACTCCCTGCGCAAAGTCAAGATTGACCGGTTCTATGCGCTTGATCCATGTGGAATAGGCAATATCGGTGATCTTGTTTTTGCAATAATCGCAGACCAGATTCCAGACCTCGGTGAAGGATTCCAT